>NZ_MRTH01000033.1 GCF_001956045.1 Paenibacillus sp. FSL H7-0331
GAAACGGATCAATCAACATCCACTTGAAGTGATCGACCGACTTCTTCTTCGTGTATAAAAATCTTTAGTTCATTCTATATAATTAAAAAGCTGGTCCTGAGAGGGACCGATTACACCCTGAATCTCCAGCATTCGCGTGTCCAGTATTTTATTCGTATTCATATGCTCCTCGATCAGTCGCACCTCTTGTTCAACCACGGCTTCGACTTCACGCTCTTGATCGTTAAGGATAATAAAGTAGAGCAATGCATACACGATCACTATAAAAATAATAAGAAATAGCATTAAAAGTCCGCTGTACACAAGCGTCAAACGGCTTTGTGTGCGTTGAAAGATATCACTTCCCCAACGCCTGACGATCCACTTCAACCATTTATCCTTCAAGCTTATACCCCACCCCGCGAATACTTTGTATGAGTTCCTCCGAGCCGAATGGTTCCAGCTTTTTGCGAAGAAGCTTGACAGTTGCATCCACGATCTTGGCCGAAACATCGGTATCGTAACCCCATATCCGGTCCAAAATCACTTCCCGGGTCAGCACCTGACCCTTATTGTGTGCCAACAAATCCAGCAGCTGAAACTCGCGGGGTGTTAGCTGGATCGTGATTCCACCTTGTTGCACAGAATATCCGGTACGATTCAGCTTAATATCTTGAAAATGCACCACTTCTTCCGTAATCGGAGCATAGTTGCGGCGGGATAGCGCACGTATTCGGGCCAACAGCTCGGAGATTTCGAATGGCTTAATGACATAATCGTCTGCCCCGGTATCCAGACCTTCGACACGGTCCTCCAATGAATCCCTTGCGGTCAGCATCAGTACAGCACCTGAATACCCTGATTTCCGCAACCTTCGGCAAGCATCTACACCAGATCCATCCGGCATCATCCAGTCCATAATTAACACATCGTAATGTGAAGCCAGGGCATAATCACAAGCATCATTACCTGTCATCACCCAATCTACCTGATAACCGGCTTTCCTCTTCAGCATATGTACAATCAGCTCGCCAAGACGGGCATCATCTTCTGCTAACAAAATATTCAATGTGCTGCACCCCCTTCTCTATAGAAGAAAGCATACCATGATTACATGAAAAATTAGTGAAAAACTATTCGTCATTCATAGACAATATTTTTTTATGTAGGAATAATGTTCCTTTCACCTAATTTTCACTTTGCAAGGATATATTAAGAGTGCGCCCAAAAGCGTACCCAAAATAAACCAATCAGGAGTGATTTCGAGTATGAAAAAGAAACTACTGCCCATTACTTTAGGACTTGCCCTCATGGCACTTGCTGGTACAGCATATGCACAATCAGCTACGACGACAACATCCACAGATACATCAACTGAGCACAAAGCACAGGGATTCAAAGGTGGAGACAAGGTGAAGCTTGGTGGTATCGCCAATCAGGAGCTATTGACGCTTTTAAATATTGATGAAGCTACCCTTCATACCGAATTGAAAGCAGGTAAATCGTTGGCGGCTATTGGAGAAGCCAAAGGCATATCCAAACAGCAAATCATCGATCTTCTCGTGAAACAGGATGCTGAAAGACTAACCAAAGCGGTTACAGACGGCAAAATCACACAAGCACAAGCTGATGAAAGAAAAGCGAAACAACTGGAAATGATCACCAAGAGGGTGGATCAAGCTGGAGAGTTTGGCGGTAAGGGCGGACCAGGCGAACGTGGTGGCAAGGGGCCTGAAGGTCACGATGGACATGGCCCTGGAGGCTTTGGAGGTCCGGGCGGCGGCTTGGAAGCAGCTTCCTCGATTATCGGTTTGACAGCCAAGGAGATCGGGGATCAATTGAAGGCTGGCAAATCATTAAGCGAAATCGCTCTGGAAAAAGGAGTCAGCAAGCAGCAATTGATTGATGGTCTTGTCAAGAAAGAAACCGAAAGAATCACCAAGCAGGTTGATGAAAAACGCCAACCAAAAGCAGCATCCACGGCTCCAGCGGCAGCAACAACTCAGTAATTCACCTCCAAGGTGAGCATCATACTTAAAATAAGGGACACTCCCCATAATCCTCGGATTATAGGAGACTGTCCCTTTTGTCATTATTCATCTGCTGCATGACTACTGCCCGAACTTTTGCTACAATGTCATAGAGATGTGGATATAGATACATACATGATGGAGGAGAGAATACAATGGCACAAAATCGCCGACTGGAAACCGATCAGGAATTTAATGAAGCCATGGAAAAACAAGCTCTCATCCGAATATTTAAAGACGATCATATTATAGATTCCGGAGTTGTGATTACCCGCTTTGACGATCAAACCATCGTTGTGCAATCCGGCGTAAGCGGACTATTTTATTATCCGAGAGCAGCGTGTGAGTTTTTCGAGACCAAACAGCGTTAAGTCAGTTTAAACTGGAAATGCCTCATCGATTTGTTGGGTTTGCTGCTCGCTGAGATCCCAGCCTACAGCACCTACATTTTCATGCAGCTGCTCAAGCTTACTTACGCCAATAATAGCTGCGGAAACTGCGGGACGATTAACAATCCAGTTCAAGCTTACTTGTGCGGGCGTTTTGCCAAGCTCGGTCGCGATGTCCTTTAACAGCTGAACACCCTCCTGAAATTTCTTAGCTCGTTCCGCAACGGCCGGTTCCTCGGCTCCGCGGCTTCCTCTTGGAATATTGGATTCATATTTACCGGACAAAATACCTCCGCCCATCGGACTGTAGAGGATCATCCCGATTCCTTGATCTACGCACATCGGCTGCAGCTCTTTCTCTACCGCCCGGTTAGCCAGGCTGTAATTAGGCTGCACAGAGATAAAGCTGGCAAGCTTATTCACATCACTGACCCATAATGCTTTTGTTAGCACCCATGCCGGGAAATTCGAGCAGCCTATGTAACGTACCTTGCCTTGACGGATCAAATCATCGTAAGCGCGTAAGGACTCCTCAAGCGGAGTTTCATAATCAACATTATGGGCCTGGTAGAGGTCAATATAGTCAGTGCCCAGCCGTCGCAGGCTGTTCTCGACCTCCTGCATAATATGCAGACGGGATTGGCCTCTGTTATTAATGCCGGGTCCTACGTCACCATGCACCTTGGTAGCCACGACAACCTCGTGACGACGACCCTTGATCGCCCTGCCAAGGATTTCTTCGGCCTCTCCACCCGTATAACGGTTAGCATTATCGAACAGATTAATCCCAAGATCGATAGCCTCACGGATAATGCGAAAAGAATCTGTAGGCGTGACCTTACCCGGCTTCCCCCAGGGAGGAGTTGGACTCCCGAAGTTCCAGCAGCCCAAGCTAAGTCTTGACACTTTTAGTCCTGATTTACCTAATCTGACATATTCCATTTGTTTTCCTCCTCAGAGCTTTGCCTTGGCAAAGCTATCTTCGTAAGCATCTACTGAGCTTTGTGTAACAAAGCTGGCATCGTAAGCATTACTGAGCTTTGCCTTGGCAAAGCTGGCATCATGAATTCTATATTTCCTATTTTATCGATTGAAGTAAGCAGCTTGTTTCAGGAAAACGCTTTCCACACGTTCAACAATAGCACCATCCAGCTCTGACTCGTTTCTTGCTTTTTGCCATTCCGGATCGTTCCTGAAAATCTCGAATTTGGCGTCGCGCTCTTCACGGTTGGCAAATTCCATCACGTAAACCAATTTGTTGCTTTCCGCATCGGTGTCTTCCCAAAAATCGGTAACCTTCATCCCGATCCTGGAGAAAATATTCAAGGTGTGATTAGCGAAACGGTCGTTGATAGCTTGCATCCTGCCAGGATGAATATAATAAATTCGAAGCTCATACAGCATCAGGTCGTCCTCTTTTCCTCATTTAATTACCTACCTTCCCTATTATAAGTTACAAATCCACTATCGAAAATGACTGAATTGTTTGAAACTTAGTTTCGTGAAGTAAAGTACCTCTATCTTTTACGCAGCAGTAGCGGCTTTTTTATCCCATGCATTCACGATCAGAACACTAACAACGCAGCCAAGAGCAATCCACCCGTTGTAGAAAAACACTTCTTTCATCCCAACCGCCTCGCTGGCATATCCCCCGATAAAGCTGCCAATAATTCTGGCAACACCCAGACTAAGCAGACCGTTCAAAGTCTGGCCGCTGGCCTTTAGCTCCTTGGGAACCTCCTGATTGATATACATCGCCATTGTCACAGAAAGCACAATAAAGATCAATCCATGCAGAAGTTGGGCAGGTAGCACCCAAAGTGGATTATCCGTCAACGAAAATGCAAACCAACGGAGAGCCGTTGCGATACTGGCTATCAACAAAACATGTGTCATCCGAATCCGCTCGAATACTCGCTTTGCCACAAGCAAAAAAGGAATCTCGCTTATCGAGGAGATCACCATGGACCATCCAAGAAGGACGCTATCGCCTCCCATCGACTTGAAGTAAACAGGAAAGAACGTATAGTAGTACCCTAAAGTAATTTGCAGGATCACGTTGATCCCCATATAAATCATCAGCTTCCGCTGTTTGAACAATACCCATATCCGCACTTTATCACCTGTCATCCGGTAGCCAGGAGCCTTGGGAAAACGAAGCAGCAGCAGCAGGGCTACCAGCATAACCAGTGAATAGACAGGAAATAAATAGTTAATGTTCAGCTTCGCTATAAAACCAAAGGCAATTGACATCAAGGCAAAACCGATCGTTCCACCCAGACGTATCAGACCAAACGACCAACGCTTCTGCTTTTCCAGCTCCTGCAATGTAATGGCATCACTAATTGCAAAAATCGACGTGTGAAAGAACGTAAATAAGCATACCATCGACATTAAAAACACATACATTGTGGACAGTGGAAAAAGCAGCATGATGCTGCCACAGCCGATGATCAATATCATCAATATCGTGTTTTTATTGTTGGCCTGGTCCCCACGCGAACCCCAGAAGGGCTGAGCCAGCAGAGCCACTAACGGTCCCAGGCTTAGCAGCGTACCGATTTCTGAAGGTGTCGCCCCAACAGATTGAAAGTAAATCGGCAGGAACGTACCATACACCGCATTTCCCATATAAATAACCATATAAAAAAGTAAAAAGTAGACCATGCATACATCCCTTTCGACGCTCAGACATTTCTCACTATTGTATCAAGAGCAGCGGACTGTGGGAAGACATTTGGGTTCTGAAATGACAAAAAAAAGCAGCCCTAAAGGCTGCTCATCCGTTCCATTTTGTATTTTTTCAATCCATTATAGGCCATCTCAAGCTGACTGTTAATATGCATTTCCGACGCCGAGTCACTCATCATGCTACAGGCCCTGACGAGACTGTCAATAACACTAAACAATTCAGGATCCGTACGATAACAATCGGTGGATATTTCCTGCATTTCGTAAATTTTGTCTGCAAAGTTTGGATAAGCATTTAATGGAGTCATGTTAATCAAATCCCTTCTCGGTTAAGGAATAAAAGCAATGATGCACAATATAACTTCATTAAAAATGATTTAGTGTGTCTTAATAGTTATTGTAACGCTTCCAAACCTGTTTTACAATACACATTTCAATTATTTTTTACGTTCTGTACTTGGCAATTTCCTGTTCATACATATCTCCACCATGAGAATCATATACAACCATCACCGGGAATTGCTCCACTGTCAGCTTTCGGATGGCTTCCGGCCCAAGATCCTCATAAGCAACAACTTCGGCCGCTTTGACTTTCTGGGCCAGCAGGGCAGATAAACCACCAATTGCAGCGAAGCATACAGCTTCATATTGTGTACAGGCCTCTCTTACCTCCTGGCTTCGCGGTCCTTTACCAATGGTAGCTTTGACTCCATACTTGTACATAGCAGGTGTGTATGGGTCCATCCGTGAAGCGGTTGTCGGCGCGATCGAGCCGATGATTTGACCTGGCTTCGGTGGCGTCGGCCCTGCGTAAAAGACAACTTCATTTTTCAAATTTATAGGAAATTCCTCGCCGCGTTCAATCAGCTCCAGCAGCCGCTTATGCGCCGCATCGCGGGCGACATAGATGGTTCCATTCAGAAATACCTCATCGCCTGCTCGAAACTGTAAGACTTGTTCTCTCGTTAGAGGTGTCTCCAGAACAATTTTGGTCATGATTCAGCACCGCCTTTTATAATTTAGATTACACAGGATTTCTTGCGTGCAGCATGACATTGTAAATTAACGGCGACCGGCAGCGCGGTGATATGGCAGCCGTACGTTTCCACCGCCACCCATAGGGCTGTACTCGTTCCGCCCAGACCCTGCGGTCCAATTCCCGTCTTATTGATTTCCTCCAGCAATTCCTTCTCCAGCTCGGCAATATGCAGTTCATGATGATATTCACCCACATTCCGCAGTATCGCCTCCTTGGCAATCTCGGTTACTTTATCAAAGCTTCCACCAATGCCTACACCTACAACCAAAGGTGGACATGCCCTGCCGCCTGCTGCCAGTATCGTATCCATCACAAATTTTTTGACTCCGGCAGCGCCATCTCCTGGAAGTAGAAACTTCATTGCACTCATATTCTCGCTTCCACCGCCCTTCGGCAGCACTGTGAGCTTAATTTGATCTCCTGTAACAATTTCGGTATGAATGACGCCTGGTGTATTATCGTTCGTATTCTTACGCAATAAAGGATCGCCTACAATTGAATTGCGCAAGTAGCCATCCTTATAGCCTTTCCTGATACCATCGTGAATCGCATCATTGAAGCTGCCGCCTTCTATATGGACATCCTGCCCCACCTTGGCGTATACGACAGTAAGCCCAGTATCATGACAGTACGGCCGATCCTCTTCGGCAGCCAATTGTGCATTTTCGAGCAATTGATCCAGAATGCTTTTGCCCAGAGGAGATTTTTCGGTGGCACTTGCTTTATGGAAGCCCTCAACAATATCCTCCGGCAAGTAATAGCAAGCCTCCATGCATAAAATAGCTACAGTATCACGAATTTGATCAACATGAATGGTCCTCATGATTCAGTCATCCTCTCTACGATTCTCGAATTTCCCCGAAAAAGCTTTTTCTTGCGGGCGCAATCCATTGGTCCATTTCTTCCCGCTTTTCTTCACCTACCAAACGATTTACAAGTACATCATGCCAAATATAATCCTCCAGCAAATAAATATGAGCCGGATCATCCGTATAAAACGCATTGCCGCCTTGTTCTATGGAATTACCGTAGAACAGCTCCTGACCATCTACCGATACAATGAACCAAGGGTGGTCAACATGCTCTACGTAATGGGTTTTTCGGTGGAGTTCCAGCCCAGGCAGTGGATCATTCACCTGGAATAATATGCCTCTCAGCAAGCAGCCTTCCTGCCGTTTCTTCAGATCCTCCATCAGATTGCAATACATCGGTTCCCACATGGAAAGTACGATACGCTTGCGGGCACGTCGAATAAGGACCCGGCAAAAAGATAGGATGTTGTCCTCCCCTTTTACTGTAGAAACATAGATTTCAGGCTCGCGCTCCTGCTTCTCAAGCGCTTTCAATTCTTTTTCCAGACTGCTGTACGTTTCTTCCCATTTTGATTTCATCGACTCGAGGAAGACATCTACCGGTAGAGACGAGTAGTGGGCTCCACCCTCGCTTTCCTGCTTCATGACCAATCCATGCTGCACCAAGCCATCGAGCACATCGTACACTCGCGCCCGCGGTACCCCCGATATTTTACTGATCTGATACGCATTTGAGAGTCCGAGCGGAACCAAGGAAAGGTATACCTTGGCTTCATATTGAGTTAACCCCATAGCTTGAATATTCCCTAACAGTTCTTCCATTCGCAATCCCCATTTCTACGCCAGACATTAGTTACTATTATAGTAATCACTATTGATGTTGATTCCATATTATCAAATAAAATTGCGGTTTACAATGACAAAAAAGGATACATCCTCGGAATCGTGAATGTATCCTTCAAGAGCTGATCGAAATTGGTTTTAATTGTTTAATATAGCTTCGATTTTCTCAAGCACTTCGCTGTCCAAAGTAATGCCAGAAGCGGCACAGTTTTCAATTACCTGTTCCGGGCGGCTAGCACCGACCAAAGTACTGGCGACATTTTCCTGTCTTAAAATCCACGCCAGGGCTAACTGCGAAAGTTTAATACCCAATTCGTCGGAGATTTTCTCTAGCTGCGCGACTTGGATTAATTGGCTTTCTTTTAAATTATTCTCTCCCCAATTTTTGCTTGCTGCGCGGCTATCGGCTGGTATGGCAGAACCAGGACGGTATTTGCCTGTCAATATACCTTGCGCAAGCGGTGAGAACACGACTTGACCGATTCCGCTTTTGGTACCGAGTGGAATGATTTCTTTCTCAATGTAACGGTTAAACATGTTATAGACCGGTTGGTTGACAATGATCCGGTCCAACAAATATTTATCTGCAATTGCCAACGCTTCCTGCATTTGGGCTGCAGTCCATTCACTGATGCCCGCATACAGTACTTTACCTTGCGTTATCAGATCATCGATCGCCCGCAGCGTTTCTTCAACTGGAGTTTGTGGGTCATACCGATGGCAATAATAAATATCAACATAGTCCACAGCCAAACGCTTCAAGCTCGCATGGCACTGCTCCATCAAATGCTTACGTGACAAACCACGGTCGTTCGGGCCATCGCCCATCGGCCAAAATACTTTGGTTGCCAGAACATAAGAATCACGAGGATAAGCATTTAATATTTGGCCTACAACCTTTTCTGCTTCGCCACGTTCATAGGCATTGGCCGTATCGAAAAAATTGATGCCGAGGTCATACGCCTGCTCAATAGATTTGACGGCTTTTTCATTTTCCACGTAACCTCCATAAGTCATCCAACTACCGAGGCTGATTTCACTGACCTTCAAACCACTACCACCAAGTCTACGATATTTCATTAAGTTATACCTCCATGGAATGAGTTTAAGTTACCTATTGATTGTAAGTTAAAGTTCATTCCAAGGTAAGTACTGAATAATTGTTCCTTTAGTAACTTTGCAGTAAGTTATAGAGGAAACTTATACAACAACAAAAACCGTTAAAGCCCCTTAGAGGGGATTTAACGGCTATTTCTAATTATTTTTATAAACCGAGCTAAGTTGCTATGCTTTGACTTTTGCTTCTGGAATACGATTTAAGGTACTGCATAATGAAGGCATAATCGCCTACGCTTGATTTGACAAATTCAATACCGTAATAGTGGCAATAGGTCGTTGACCGCTGCCAGTTGATATGGCCTGTAATTTCTATATGTTGATTCAGAAGGGTAAATTTCACGGTAATATTAATATCGTTATCTGCTGCTTTGAGATTTAAGAAAGACTCAATCTGACATCCGTTCTGACTCAAGTCAACAAGCCTGGCTCCCACATCTTTGCTATTCATTTCCATACCATTGATTTCAATAATCGTAAATGGAGATTCAATATTCTCTGCAAATTGATATCGGAGTGGTTCTTTTCTTCGACTGGCTACCAAACTAGCTCACCTCAAGACATAAGTTAATACGATCAGTATAGCACAGGATGTTCCTGATCATTTTAAAGCTTTAGTCAAGTGGAATTCAAATCGTTATGAAATCCTGGCGGCACAGCTTGGGCTTCAACCCTGGTAGTTACACCGAAGCATTTAACCCTATTTTTACCGTTGCTGCCGAGATCTGAACCTGCTCCATTTCATTGATGCTGCCAAATTTCAGAGAACGCAGCAGCACATTGTCCTGAATTAAAGACTCAAATTCCATGATACTGTTTCGGGTTTCGTCATCTGCTTCAATGATAAGCTCCACTCGTTGATCAATGGGAAGATCATATTTCTTGCGAAGATCCTGAACGGCACGGATCAATTCACGGATCATCCCCTCTTTTTCGAGCTCCGGTGTGATGGTTGTGTTCAGTGATACGGTCATTTGATACCCTGTAGCCGATGCATAGCCGATCTTGGCCTGACGTTCGATTAACATTTCCTCCGTAGGAACACGGACGAGCTCTCCGTCTGCCGGATGGTAATCCACATAACCAACCTGGAGTGCCTTCTTGATTTCCAACTGCTCCATATTTCTCAAGCAGGACTGCAGACCGGATACGAGCTTCCCATACTTGGGACCTGCAACCTTCAGATTCATTTTCAGTGCATAATCGGTTAAATTATCATCATGCTGCTCAACTCGAATCGATTTTACATTCATTTCATCCTTAATGATTTCCTCAAAATCAGCAATCTGGAGTGTTTGATCCGTAATTACGATCAATTCCGATAACGGTTGACGGTTTTTGATCGCTGTATCATTACGGATGTTGCGGGCCAGCTCCACAATTTGCCGGGTACGAGCCATGTTATCCTCCAAAGCTGCATCGATGGCTGTCGAATCCAGGGCAGGATAATCAGCTAAGTGGACGCTGCCTCCATCCGCCAGGTTCATATAGATTTCATCAGCGAGAAATGGGGTGAACGGAGCTATCATCCTACTGATATCCAGGAGCACCTGCCTCATGGTCCGGTAAGCAGCACATTTGTCCTCCGTCAGACCATGACCCCAAAAGCGCTCCCGTGAGCGGCGGATATACCAGTTGCTGAATTCGTCGACAAGACCTTCAATGGCTTGAGCCGCGGTCATAAAATCAAAGCCTTCCAAGCTTTCGCTCACCACAGATATCGTATGGTTAAGCCGGGAAATGATCCAGCGATCCAGCAAATGGTCAGAACCTGCCTTGTGGTCCAATGCATGTTCATAATGATCGATGGTCGCATACATCACATAAAAAGAATGGGCATTCACCAACGTATCGATGACTTTGGATTTGGCTGAAGCAACAATATTTCGTGAGAAACGTTTACTTAACCAGGGTGCACTGTCTGCCAGGAGCGCCCAGCGGAAAGCGTCCGCACCAAATTCCTCAATGATTTCCCAGGGATCGATGACATTGCCTTTACTTTTCGACATTTTCTGACCGTTCTCATCGAGAATATGACCTGTCGCCATCACCGCTTTATAGGGAGCTTTACCTGTGAACAGCGTGGATACGGCCAGCAAGCTATAAAACCATCCTCGGGTTTGATCGATCCCCTCACAGATAATGTCCGCCGGAAACTGGTCGGCAAAGGCTTCCTTATTCTCAAACGGATAATGGTGCTGGGCAAAAGGCATCGAACCACTGTCAAACCATACATCGATCACTTCAGATGTCCGAACCATTTCACCCGGACACTCAGAGCAATTCAGCTTCACGTCATCGATAAAAGGCTTATGAAGCTCCAGATTATCTGGCAAAGGCTGTACGGACCGGGCACGTAAATCAGCTACACTTGCTGGTGCATGCTCGCATCCGCAATCCTGACAGACCCAAACATTCAGCGGGGTTCCCCAGTAACGGTTACGGCTTATGTTCCAATCGACCAGCTCATCGAGAAATTTGCCAAAACGCCCTTCCCGAATATGACCTGGATACCATTCCACGGAACGGTTATTGGCAATCATTTGCTCCTTGATCGCGGTTGTCCGGATAAACCAGCTTTCCATCGCATAATACAAAAGCGGTGTATGGCAGCGCCAGCAGAAAGGGTAGCTATGCTCGTATCTCTCCTTGGCAAACAGTAATCCCCGCTTGGACAGATCCTTGACAATATCAACGTCACAGTCTTTAACAAACCGACCGACGAATTGTGGAACAGCTTCGGTATAGCAGCCATCCAAACCGACCACACTCAGCATGCCAATCCCCTGCTTCTGCGCAGCGCGGTAATCATCCTCCCCGTGAGCCGGAGCGATATGCACGATTCCTGTGCCGCTGGAGTCGCTGACAAAGTCTGCACCGATGACAACATATCGGGTTGGAGAACCCGCTGCATTCGAATTCGCTTGATTCACTGTACGTTGGGGCTCGTCACTTTCACTTGGATAAGGAGCTTCATAGGTTGTACCCACGAATTCACGGCCTTTATGCTCGGACACGATCTCATAGGTGCCTTGAATCACCTGGGTGAGCAGACTTTTGGCCAAAATGAGCACTTCGTCGTTATGCTTGACTTTGACATAATCCAGATCGGGATGAACAGCAAGCGCCGTATTGGCCGGCAAGGTCCAGGGTGTTGTGGTCCAGGCAAGGAAGCTCTCACCTGCAGGAGTCCTGAATTTAACGGTCGCGCTAAGATCCTTCACATCCTCGTAGCCCTGCGCCAATTCATGAGAGCTTAACGTCGTTTGACAGCTTGGGCAATACGGACTTACGCGATGACCCTTATTCAGTAAGCCTTCCTTGTGAATATGGGACAAAATGTGCCACACACTTTCGATATAATCGTTGGATAACGTCATATACGGCGAATCCAGATCAGTCCAATAGCCGATGGATTCCGTCAGCTCGCGCCATTGCTTTTCATAACGAAAGACACTCGCTTTGCATTTTTCAATAAATTTTTCGACGCCATATGCTTCAATCTCCTGTTTGCCCGAGATTCCAAGCTCCTTTTCCACGCCCAGCTCTACGGGTAAACCGTGGGTATCCCAACCCGCTTTACGCAATACCTGGTAGCCAGACATGGTCTTATAGCGGCATATAAAATCCTTGATGACTCTTCCCAGCATATGCCCGATATGGGGTGCTCCATTGGCAGTAGGCGGCCCTTCGTAGAACACAAACCTCGGCTTGCCTAACCGCTGATTGATGGACCTGGAGAATGTTTGCTCCTGTACCCACTGCTCATATACCCGCTTTTCCCTCTTGGCTGCCTGCTCTTTCACATCAACTGTACGCATACGATCCACTCCTTTTGGTAATCAAAATGTTGGTAAAAAAACAAAAAAATCCCGCCCCTGTAAGGGACGAGATTGAACTCGCGATACCACCCTAATTCTGTGTTAAGCTAACTTGCTAGCCTTCACAGCACCTCAAACTACGCACCAACATGCGCGGCCCTTGTAACGGCGGGATCCCGTTAAAGCTTACTGTGACTTCAGCTTTACTTCTCGGAGAGGATTTTCTACTAACACATGAACATTGGCTTTCAGCAAAGCGCCAACTCTCTGGGGAACAAGTGATTAGTATACTCTTTCTCGTTAACGAATTTAAATGATGTTGAACTTAATCTACTTTTACAACATTTTCGGATGATTGTCAATGGGGAGAGCAACAGGCTGCACAGGCAAACGCAGGAAAAAGCCGCTACCTTCTCCTTTGGTGCTTTGCAAATCAAGTGTGCCACCGAGAAGTCCCGCCAATTTCAGGCTGATCGATAAACCAAGCCCTGCTCCACCATAACGGCGGGTAAACGTACCATTTTCCTGTTGAAAGGCCTCGAATATCAGATGCTGCTTACCCTTATCAATACCGATGCCTGTATCCTGTATACAAAATACGATCCAATCCTCCGACTTTTCAAGCCTATTGTGTCCAGACCGAGAGTCTTTATCCATATAGATCTGCATGGTGATGCTGCCCTGATCTGTAAATTTGACCGCATTCGTGAGCAAATTACGTAAAATTTGAACCAGCCTTTGGGCATCGGACACGATGAACACAGGGACACTCTCTTGAAGATCCACCTTGAATTGCAAGCTTTTCTGATTCGTAATCGGAACAAATTGATGCTGGACAAGCTGAACCAATTCCAGTACAGATACCATTTCTAATACGATTTCCATTTTACCTGTTTCCATTTTGGAAATATCCAGCATATCATTGATCATCTTCAAAAGCTCATTGCCGGAGGTATGTATAATCTTGCCATAGCTGATCTCTTCCTCCGAATAGCGGGACCTGTCCTCCTCCTGAAGCAGCTGGGATAACGCAATGATGCTGTTCAGTGGTGTTTTCAGCTCGTGCGACATATTGGCAATAAACTCAGATTTGTATTGGGAGGCCAGCTGCAGCTGCAGTGCTTTCTCCTCCAGCTCCCTTTTTTGCTTACGCAGGACCAAATTCATCGTCTTATTCTTCTGCGCACGCAGCTGTTCCTCATAGAAATCCTTCAAAATGAATACGAAGAAGGCATTCAACAAAAGTGCAGCCGGGTACGTATAAGGGGCAATATGCTGCAAGTAATTGAGCCTCGGTATAGAAGCAAAAGTAGCGATGCCGATCACCTGAAGCGTATTCATCGAGATGATGGAGATGATAGCTTTTCTATTGTAGCTCCATGCTTTTTTTCGATACAAGGCAACCAGAAATGCGGCCAGACAACCGAGTAATAAGATATTAATGGAACCGGTAAATGCCTGAGCCGTGAACCCGGAAATGGTATACCGAGAAATTGCAATTCCAACACTAATGATTAGCACGAGCCGGGGATCGCGAAAAAAAAGCGTGCCAAACACGATCGGCAGCGCACGCAAATCGAACAGTGTCGATCCTTGGCCCTGTACACCAAAAAACATAGCAAGCCAGCCCGCAAAAATGAAAATACCGACTAGACCAGCCTGTTTTACTTTCCAGGTTGCATGTTGAAATATGTATTTAAAACATAAATTGAATAAGTAAGCAGACGTAATCAGGACACTCAAGCTAATCAAAAATGTAACAAAATAATTAATGGCTATCCCCTCCCCCCGTCTATTGTACAGGATATATAAAATAACAACACTATGACTGCTTATTAAAGTTAACTTTTCGCTAGGATTTTCGTATAATAAATCGTAAGCTTGTACGATATGGAAGCGATAGGTATCGCAAGTTACGGAGGCATTCTGATGAAATCCATGGATTCAATCCTGTTACAAAGTAAAATCACTCTGCCTATTCCCAGAGAACGCCTGATTCCAAGAGAACGATTGGTCGATTCTATAACCTACGGCCTGAAGGGCCGTCTTACCTTAGTCTGCGCCCCCGCTGGTTTCGGCAAAACCACCCTGCTGTCCCAGTGGGCATACAGCCGGCAGCTGCCCTGTGCCTGGTTATCACTCGATGAGCGGGATAATGATATTATTCGTTTTTGGCGGTATATGACCCATGCGCTAGCCAGGTCCGTACCACCAGACAACGGTAAGCAAATGCTGCAGCTGGCTGATGCACTGCCTACTTTATCGACGACTTCCTTTCTGGATGCTCTGCTTAACGAGCTGTTTGCTCTCACGCAGGATATTGCTGTCATTATGGATGACTATCACACCATTCAGAACCCGGGTATCCATGACAGCCTATCTTATATGATCGATTATTTGCCCGAAACCACACATATGATCATCTCCAGCCGTGCCGAGCTGCCATTTTCGACGATAAAATGGATGGCCAAGGAGCAACGCAATGCGATTGATACGGTGCAGTTGCAATTCACAACGATGGAAACCCAACAATTTTATCAGGAGTTATCGGGGGCAGAGCTAACGCATCGGCACATTGAGCAGTTGGTGCAGCAGACAGAGGGCTGGATTACGGCGCTGCAATTAGTAGCGCTTTCCCTGCGAGCCGAAGTCAATTACGACCGTTTTATTGAAGCCTTTCAAGGTAATCACCGGGATGTATCGGATTATTTGTTCCACGAGGTCATGAACAAGCTTCCAATCGATATTTACCAATTTCTTGTTCAAACCTCTGTTCTTGGCAAGCTGGAGGCTTCGATTTGTAATGCAGTCACCGAAAGTACGAATGGTGCTCTAATTCTGGAGACAATCAAAAGCCTGAATCTGTTTCTGATCCCGCTCGATGATCATAATGACTGGTTCCGATATCATCATTTATTTTCTCAATTTTTGCGAGGGCTGCTGAAGAAAACCGATCCTGAACAATGGCTGAGATCCAACCGAATGGCAAGTGCTGCTTTTTCGGAACTTGGCTTGATGGATGATGCTATCGATCATGCTATAGCAGCAGAGGACTATTCATTGATGGAAACCTATTTGGAGCAGCACATTCCAGCTATGTTGCAGCGTGGGGAAATGACCACCTTATTGAACTGGTTTCACAGCGTCCCACAGTCGTTCACGCTTTCTCCTGAGCTGTCGCTTTTATATGCCTTTATACTTGTCGTGACTAGCCAACTGCCGCAAGCAGAGATCCAATTGACCAGTATTGAACAAATATGTGAAGGTATGGAGCAAAAGGATCGCCAGAAACAACTGCAGAGTGGAATTTTGTTCGTGAGATCCAATCTCGTGTTTGCTAACGGGGATTTTGGCAAATGGTTTACCTATACGCAAAGAATTCTCGAACACAATTTACCCAAGGACCCGATCTATTATAATTTTAATTACAACCCGAGCGAACCATTGGTTAGAAGAACGGCCTTAGGGCTAAAAGGAATGCTTACTCCGGATACGGAAACGATTGGTACCATGTTCACCGGTGTGCTCGACGCACATGGCTGGCAGGATTCACTAATCAATTTATACGTTAAGCAATCTCTTTGTGAGGGGTATTACGAATGGAACCGATTGGACGACTGCCATCAACTGCTTCCATCGCTCACAAGAGCCGCTTTGAACAAGCACATACCTGGACTACATATCCCCGTCATAATTACACAAGCACGTATTCATCTTGCTGAGGGGCATTACCAATCGGCTCATGATCGAGTTGAGGAGGCGTTGGAACTGGCATTGCAGTTTCCCTATAAGGCTGTCTGGGTCGAAACTCTTCAACTGTTCAGAATCCGAATATATCTGCAGGAGAACCGGATCTCCGAGGCCAAGAAATTGATCGCTCGGTTGGGAATATCACATAAGGTCAGACCCACCTTCAATCAAGAGTATGCCTACCTGACGTTAGCCAGACTGCTCGGCCAACAACGAAAGGAACCTGAGGCTCTACGTCTGTTGGAGCAGTTGAAGCCCCAATCGGAAAGAGAGCAGTTGCTCTCCAGCCTCGTTGAAATTTCATGCTTGCAAGCTCTATTGGAAGCTCAGCGCGGACAAAGAAATACAGCCCTGATGTACATTCACGAAGCGCTTGCTATTGGAGAGAGGAATGGTTACATAAGGAGCTTTCTTGATGAGGGCACAGCGATGCGGAAACTACTGACAGTGTACCGCAACCATCGAGAAGGACAAGCTTCCGAAACGAAATGGACAGGTGTCTCCGAAGCCTATCCAGCGATGCTGCTACAGTTATTTCATGAGTCTAGCACACCGTCAACCGAGCGTACCTCCCTTCCTGCTGAACCGCTGAATCGGACGGAAGTCAATCTGTTACGCTTGATCCGCCAAGGTCTCACGAATAAGCAAATGGCCGCAGCGCTTACTCTATCCGAAGGGACAGTTAAGGTTTATCTCTCGCGTCTATATGAGAAGCTTCAAGTATCCTCACGTACCCAAGCTATGGCTGCTTCACAAGAGCTGGAGTTGGAAGAATAATCGATTCAGCCTGCTGATGCACAACGAGGAGCACCCCTGTGGAGTGCTCCTCGTTGCAATTTAACTTCTTTTCATGGGGGTCGATACTACGGTATAACCTTGGTTCCAATCTGGCCCAAAATAATAACGACGTCATCACGGTTGAATTGTCCATCTCCGTTCAAATCATTTTGTCCATAAGCTGCTGTCATATAAGTAATAATCTCATTGATATGAATACCGTCATGTTCGACATCCAAATCAGTCAGCCTTTGTTTCAACTGCTGAAGGGGGTTGCCATAGACAATCGTTCGGCCAGCAGCGGCGTTCCCTTCTCCGATCAAGCTGACCACAGCTCCAGCTTTAATATCAAATTTCACTTCATCTCCGGGCAGCAGTTGGCCGCTTACGGTCAATTTCACCTCTGACGACCCTGGTGTATAGACGACTTGTGTTACCGACAAATCCGAGTTACGAGTTACATTTTTAATCGTATAGTACGTGTGATCGGTACTCGCCCGCAGCAAAGGTTCGGAAAATGTTAGCTTCGCCTGCATCTCTTCAAGCAGGAGATCATTAAGAGCTGGCGTTCCCGATAGAATCACTATAATCGTATACTGCCGGCTCGTCCCATCCTGCGCGATTACATGTATATCTATCACATTTGGCAAGCCAGATGTCAGCGGTAACCTCAGACTATCCATACCGCTTTGAACAGTTGAATAACTGCCTCCGTTGATTCGCACCTGGATCGTTGCAGCACTATTACCTGCTGACAAGACTGGTTTTACGGTGAGTTCATAGATAGACTGACTTACCGTTAATGAATAGTCTGTAACCTGTGGTGAAAAAGCAAGATTTCCCGGCGTCACAGTTAAACCGCTTAAAGTCGCATCATTATTTTTTCGAATCACTTTGATGGTATACTGCTTTGAGATGCTCGTATCCTGGGCTAACACTTCCAGTGTAATCGTATTGCTTCCTACTGCCAGAGGAATTATCGCGGATTTTCCTTTTTCTACCAACGTGTAGCTGCCATCATTCACTTTAATATGAACAAAAGCACCAGTCAGGTCCGATAATGTCGGCGTCACCATCAATGTATCCGTTGCATTACTCACATCAGGCAACGTATAAGCCGTCTGATTTGACTGAAAAACCGGGCTTAAAGTACTCCCTGAGACGGCTAAAGCACTTAAATCCGCATTTGTGTTCGCGGCCCGCGTGACCGTAACGGTATACGTCTTATTCACGTTTGTATTATAAGATTTTGTCTGAACAGTAATGATATTGCTTCCTACATTTAAAGGTATGGAACCCGACGCAACTCCATTAGCTGCATTCGAACCATTGATGTTGACGGAGGCTGCAGCGTCGTTCAACACCCCAGTAATCGATATGCTGCTCGTCGCATAAGACACATCTGCCGTATAATTCGTTATATTGGATTGAAAATTCGGATTTAACGTCGTTTCGCTTGAGCGCAAATCCGTCAGGTCGGCATCATTTGTATCTGGAAAATATACGTGAATCGTATACGTCTTGGTCGTCGTAGTATTTGTTGCCGTGACTCTTAATTGAAATGTGTTATCTCCCCGATTCGTACCGAGGTATCCGGTCGACGCATAATACGCCACCCCAAGCCAACTGCCTCCGTTCATCGAATACTCCATGGTTGCATCGGAGTTCGCAGTTGTTGCTGCTGTGTAGAAGCCTGCTTCGGAGCTGCGCATTTTCACCCAATATTCCGTTATAGATGGAGTAAAAGCTGGTGACAACGAACCTGCACCTTCATGAATGCTCGATAAATCGGCATTCGCATCATTAACCACGGCTTGCGCACTCCATGGGGATGCAATAATAAGTATGAGTGCCGTAACACTAATGATTAAAAATTTAGCTAATCTCACGAGCTTCCTCCCTTAAAAAGTCAAAATATGACTGAATATGATAAACCCCTATCATTATATCATAGCTATTATCCATTTAATGCATATTTATAAAGTTGGTAGAGTCAAAAAAACAAAAAATAACACCCTATCCTAACGGACAAAGTGTTATCGTAATCCTTATTTATTTGACAAACATCATATCCGTGTAATAGTAATACTTGCCTGGCGACGTAGTATCCAGTGTAGCTACCGGGAGGACATACACTTCAAGATCTTCTCCCTGTCCTGTCGCCTCCACCTCAACCACATGTGTTCCAGCTGTAAGCGTTACTTCATACAGCTGTTCTGTCGCTGGACGGTGGTAGGCCGGCATGAATTCGACGATTTTCTGACAATCGATCACGGTTTCGCCATTCAGCTTAACAGAAATTGGAGCGTTAGCGGCTGCGATCAGACGCAGCTTGCGAGTTGAAGGATTATACAGGTTTGTTCTCGCACGATACGTGCCAATCATATTGCCTTCAGAGACTGCTTGCCAATTGATTTTGTTTCCCGCACACACAACTTCGATACCATTCTCTGCCTTAGCCGGTCCCCATATCGTCCAATGTGCAGCACCTACCAGAGCAAAGGAAATACGTTCCTCAGACCAAACGTGTCCATCATGATAACGCGTCCAATTCAATGCCAAGCGATAGGATGATTCAGGCTGTGAAGAAGATTTGACATCTACTTTCCAGCTCGTTGATTCACCAGGATTTAAACGAGTCTCCTGTGCAGCAGGTCCACTCCAGCCCGCTGGAACTTCCAGTGACAAGCTGCCTTCCAACAAAACCAGTGAACGATTCGTCACAGTGATAGTAAGGGTCTTGGACTGATCAATTCCAATCGCTGGACCTTCGTCTCCATAATTCAGAACAAGCTCCAGATTCGGCTGGCTGGATGTACCTTTTGGCAGCAGATAACGGTTTTCCGTTACAGGTCGATTCCACATGGCCTCTATACTGTCACGTTCCTCCACTCTATCCTGCAAGGTAGTAGGAAGCTCTGGATGAACAATAATTCCTGTATGCCATGCAGCCAGAACCTGCTTCCCTACAGCTATCGTGCGTCGTGTAAGCTCATCCAGATTTTGTGGAGCCGGAAAGCCTTTGATAGGGGGACTGATCACGACACGATCACCGACGGGTTGCACCCATTTCGCAGGCAAGCCCTCAGGACCGAGAATCATACCCAATATGGCACCCAAGGTAGCCGCCGTACAATCCGTGTCGTAGCCGCAGTTCGTCGCTTTCAGAATCGCATCCTCGAAGTCTTTTCCATAAAGCCAGCCGAGAATCGTAAAGGCGATATTTTGTGGAGCGTCCGTAAAGTTCTCCCGTCCGTGATGGTCCAGAATCAGAGCTCTTGCCTCGATCCAGTCTTTGCCTTCCTGATGCCACCGCAGCAAATCCCTGACAGCAAGTGCGGTGCGGCAATCAGACGGTATATAACGAAGTCCGATTTCAATCAAACGGTCACGGTCCTGCTCGAAGAAGATAGCGCTCTCAATCGCGGCAAACAGCATTTCGCCATATACGCCTTCTCCCCCTGCATGGTCAACCGTTGCATCTTCATATGCATAACGGGCTGCTGTTTCCGGTGCACCCGGTGCTACCATCGCCCAGATTTCCGAGCGGATTGGGGACCCCATGCAGTTGTTAAACGGATTGTTGAACCAGCCAGCTACCGGAGCTATCAGACCTCGTCTCAGATTCGTCAGCGCGTAGCCATATTCATCGAAGGGGAAAAAGATATGATCGATCCATTCCTGCCCCAGTTCCTTGTTAGTTAAAGACGGTCCATATTGCTCCAGCGCATGCAGCCATACGAGCTGCAGATCCAGATCGTCATTCTCCAATGGACCATCCGGAAGCTCAGGATAAAAGTCCAGATTCAGTAGTTCCTTCACACCCTCTACTGGCGCACCTAGCGTGCCCCCGATATTTTTACCCAGCCAGCCTCCATAAACGATTCGATAGTAATCCTGTTCATTCAAAATGCTTATAGTCATCACTGCAGCTCCTTCTGATCTTTGGTATACTGTTGAGTATAAGGTCAGACCCCGGAAGATAGCCATGCAGATAATTACGATTTACAAGCAGTAAAACCTTGGAGGAAGCCATGTACTATTCACTTTCCAGACTCTCGGCACTTGATGTGAAATGGGCCGATTTGTTTGATGCCAACCAGGAATCCTTTCAGGAATTCCATCATAATCCCTATTACGAATTGATTCTGGTTGCCGATGGAACGGTTTATTTGCAGGCAGGTGAAGAGAAGCTAACGCTTCATGCCGGTGATTCCCTGCTGCTGATGCCATGGGAGCAGCACCGCGGCTGGCAACCAAATGAAAGACAGGGGCATTTTTTTTGGGTTCAGTTTGCCTCCACTCCCGATATTACTGAGCTGGACTATGACCGAGCACCCCAGCTTAAAATCGTCCATGCGCCTCCAGGCCAGACATCGACCTCTCAGCAGCATTTTGAAGAAGCATTGGTCCTGCCAAGACGGTTTCAAACCCGCAACAGGTACAAGCTGCTCAGCTGCTTCGAGGAGCTTGTCCAGCTACTGATAAAGCCCAAAGGCTATTTCCGCTTCCAGGCAACGCTGCTGCTAGGAGAAATCTTATTCATATTAACAAGCGAATTTCTCGAGCAAAGCCATACCGACAGTGCGTTCCCATCTTCCTATACGACCTTCCGAAAGCTGTTAAGTCATATCAATAACAACTACGAAACCGATATTACCAAAGAGGCTCTCGAGCAGATGACCGACAGGAAGTATGAATATTTATGCCAGATTTTCAAACGATACACAGGAACCACAATGGTCCATTACATGCATCAATTAAAAATCCAGCAGGCCAAACATCTGCTCCTGCACACGGCTCAAAGCGTTCAGGAAATCGGTCAATCGGTAGGTTATGCCGACCCGTTTTATTTCAGTCGAATATTCAAGCGAGTCGAAGGCATTTCCCCTCAGCACTTCCGACAAAAATGACGAGTGCTGAGCGAAAATCAGCGGTTAATGAACGTAAATCATCTTTTTGGTCATACCACCGTCTACCGTCAGGTTCGTGCCTGTGACAAAGTCATTCTCAGGGTCCGTCAAGTACAGGCAGGCACGTGCAATATCCTGCGGTTTTCCAACACGCTGCGCTGGATGCTGTTCATGATCCTCCGTGCGAAGACTGCTGTAGTCACCCGTTTCGATCCATCCGGGATTAATCGCATTCACCTGAATCCCGTCAGGGCCCAACGAAACCGCAAGCGCATGTGTTAATGCATCAATTCCCCCTTTGGATGCGGCATAAGCCTCAGTATTCGCTTCCGACATCGTCGACCTTGTTGAGGAAATATGAACGATCGAACCTCTCCCCTGCTTCTTCATTACCTTAGCCGCTTCTCTCGAACACAAAAAGCATCCTCTTAAATTCGTATTCATCACATAATCCCATTCATCCATGTCCAGCTCATAGGGTGATTTGGTTATGCCAAGACCTGCATTATTAATCAAAATATCAATACGCCCAAATCTGGCTTCAATTTGCTGAAAAACAGGGGCAATCGCATTACCGTCACTAAGCTCCAGTTGTATCGCATAAGGCTCGAACCCTGATTGCCGCAGCAGTTCACTGGTTTCCGCCAGCTTATGCTCATCTTTATCTATAAGTACGACCTGGGCATTCTCAGTTGCATAACTCACAGCAAGTGCCCTTCCGATACCACCTCCCGCTCCCGTAATCACAACCACTTGATTCTCGAATTTGCTCAAGGTAAATGCTCCTTTCAGGAATAGGTTACTGCACTATTATAACCGATCCGGACACCAGCCGCCGATTCAGACTCTCCACGAATGGCAGAAAGTTGACCTTGTTTTGGCCTTGGTATACCATGTTAATGTCGGCAATACGATAACAAATGATATGAGGAGCGATCAATATGGAATTACACAATAAAAAAGCACTGATTACCGGGGCGGGAAAAGGTATCGGAAAAGCGATAGCGATCGCATTAGCCAAAGAAGGCGTTCATCTGGGGATTATCGCCAGAAGCAGTGCCGATCTGGAAACCCTTCAGGAAGAATTGACCACAGCCTACGGAGTGGATGTGTTCATCGCAACCGCCGATATCGCAATTCAGACAGAGGTTGATGAAGCTGTTGCCGCCTTGAGCTCAAGGCTTGGTTCCATAGATATCCTCATCAATAATGCGGGAACCGCACAATTCGGTACCCTGATTGATATGGAGCCCGCTCACTGGGAGCGCATTATACAAACGAATCTGATGGGCACCTATTATATGACCCGTGCTGTACTGCCAGCTCTACTCAGCCAAAGCAGCGGCAGCATTATCAATATCGCCTCAACTGCCGGAGAAAGAGGCTTTGCAACGGGCTCCGCTTACTGCGCTTCCAAATTCGCCGTTCTTGGAATGACTGAAGCCTTGATGCAGGAGGTTCGCAAATCCAATATTCGTGTAACTGCTCTCACTCCAAGTACGGTGAATACAGAATTGGCTGTCAATACAGGATTGAAAATAGGTGATGAGGACCGTATGATGCAGCCGGAGGATGTCGCCGAGCTGGTATTGGTTACGTTAAAATTGCCAGATCGCGTCTTCATTAAGACCGCTGGAATCTGGACAACGAACCCGCAATAGCTTGCATATGGATGTACTGTGTGTGGTCATATTGCTTTGGCAGAACCTTTCTCCTTCACATAAAAGGAGTCGGGTTCTTTTTTCATGCATTAAAGAAGCCCCACGGCTAACCGGAGGCGGCTTCTGTAATCATAAGGGACTAAGGAGTATATAAAGTCTGAATATCGGCAGCACTTAACGCGTAGTTGTAAATACGCACATCGTCAAGTAAGCCGTTCATCGTATTGGCTGCAGCATGCCCGAGTGTTAATGGAAGCGAGCTTGAGATGTCTCCGCCCGTCAGACTGTTGTTCGTTCCAGCCAATACACCATCGACATACAGCTTAAGCCCAGTGCTGCGGCTGGCAACACCCACGACGTGATGCCATTGTCCATCCGTATAGGTTGCTGTAGTCTGCGCGACATCAGCGGTGCTGCCATAGTCAAGTAAAAATCGCAGCGTGTTATTTGCCTCGAACCTTAACCAGTAGCCGTGATTCGTATCACCCTTGTTGACGATATACTTTGTCGTGCCCGCTGCGCTTGTCTTGACCCAAGCGGAAACAGAAAAATCCTGGGTCGCCCCAAAGTCGAGATTACCATCGGCCGGATCATTCACCATGACATAGTCGCCACTGCCGGCAAAGCTTAGTGCGCCCCCGAACTTACCGTTGGCGGTGCGGACCGCATTGACGATGGTCCCGTCATTTCCATTTCCTGTCGCATCAAGGGCAGCAGCACCAGAAGCTTCATCCAGCTTCCAATGGGCTGTCAAACCATATACGGTCTGTACCTCCTTACTCGTCAACGCATATCCGAACAGCTTCACTTCATCAATCTGGCCGTTCATGGTGTTCGTCGAATTCGCACCGATGGTCAACGGCAGCGCATTGGAAATATTACCTCCAGTCAGGCTGCTGTCCTGTCCAACCAGTACCCCGTCCACATAAAGCTTAAGCCCGGCAATTCGATCCGCCGTACCGATAACATGATGCCATTTCCCATCCGTATAGGTTGCCGTCGACTGTGCGGCATCATAAGTGCTGCCATAATCGAGCAGAAACTTAATCGTATTGTTAGCCTCGAACCTGAGCCAGTAGGAAGCGTTCGTATCACCCTTGTTCACCATATATTTGATCCCACCGCTGCTGTTGGTTTTCACCCATGCGGATACACTGAAATTTTGTGTGGTTCCAAAATCGAAGGCTCCGCTCGAAGGGTCACCCAGATTCACATAATCACCGTTGCAAGCAAAGGTGAGCGATCCTCCGAATTTGCCATTGGTGTTATATACGGCATTAACTATCGTGCCGTTGTTCCCATTTCCTGTGGCATCTCCAGCAATCGACCCGGAGGTCTCGTCCAGCGGCCAGCTGCCCAGTAAGGAACGATCCCAGCGAATGAATGAAATTATCGCACGATTCGGAACGACTGTGTTCCATTCATTGCTTGTAACCAGGCTTAGCTTCGGAGTAACTGCAGTGGTTCCAAAATTACCGAGCTGTGCTCGATTGCTCGTGATTCCCATCGCAATGCGTTCTGTGCTTTTCTTAAGGCGAAGCGTGATTGGATCAACCTCGGCCATCCATAAGGGAGCACGAAAACGAACAATATCCGTATTGGATGCGTCCTGCCGCGTATACACCAGATACAGAGCACCCTGCTGTGTGAGCCAATGCATCTGGGTATTATTGCTTCCCGTCACTGTCGTTCCGTCATCCCATTTCAGTGTAACGGCAGACTGCCAGGTCAAACCATCGCTGCTTTTCGCCAGCCGGTTCTGGGTATCATCACGGATGGTCATAAAGTATTCATTGTTGAACCGGGTAAGTGAAGGCTCGATACCGGATCGATTGCCATTGCTTCCGACATTGGCCACCGTTCCGCTTTGACTCACATATTGAAGCGTGCTTCCGTCAAACGAAGCCTTGACTACCTGCAGCGTCCCAAGCCCATCCAGCGAATTCAGCGGCCACAATATGGAACCATCCTCTGTCATATAGGGATAAACGCTGCCAGCATGCCCGTATACCCGAGGCCAACTGAATAAATACCAGTCGCTGCTCCACGTCGAAGACGCCGGATCATAGATAGCATAAGCCGGATAATTGTGCTTCTTGGCATAACCATGAGCGACATCGTATGATTGGGCCATACCGAAGACAATGACCTTACCGGACTGTGCATGATAGACAGGAACCGGATCAATCAGCATACCGGAATAGCCGTCAGGAAGCACTTTCCATTGGTACTGTGGAATGGTTGTGAACGAACTCCACGTTTCCCCCAGATCGCTGCTCTTGGTGTAGGCAATATCGTAGAACACATCACTTAGATTCGGACTTTCATTCGGGTCCTTGGATACCGTACAAAGAATATCAGGTGATACTCCATTCGGTATCGATGTGCAGCGCAGATGCGTCCACCAGAAATTATTTTGCCCGTTGTTCGTATAGATCGTTTTCTCTTCAATGGTAAAGCTGGCAGCAGTGCTGACGGAGGCAAAGCCAAGCAGCAAGCCTCCAGCAAGAAGCGTGAGTATGAGGAGGCGCAGCAGATATGGGTCTTGAATTTTCCCGCGAATATTCATGATATAATCTCCTTTTTAATCGATAATAAAGCGCTTACAAAATATCGTCTTCTATCCCTCCTTCTCACAGTTTTAGGTATATATCCTCCTTTCCATGAGCCTGAAAGAGAGATGCCACTGGCATCTCCCGTAATTTCAACTCTATATTAACATGAGAGCAATGGCAGCAACATGAGACGATCTCAAGATTTGGTGGACTTGCTCAAGGAGCTGCCGATTGCTTTCTAAATTCACTTGGCGTAAGGCCCAGACGCTTTTTGAACAGACGGCTAAAATATTTCTCATCGGTATATCCGGTCTTCATGGCAATCTCATAGGTTTTTAAATTGGAGCCTTTCAGCAGCTGTTTGGCCTGGTCCAGCCGTACCTCCATAATATAATCCGACATATTCACTCCCTCGACCTGTTTAAACAAAAAACTTAAGTACACGGGTGACAGGTATACTTCCTTTGCGATCGATTCCAGCGTAATGCTTAAATGATAATTATCCCTTATAAAATGCTTCGTTTTCTCTACAACCGCATTTTTCCCCGCTTTTCTCAGGTCCACAGTGATGGTGAACAAGCGCTCCAAATACAGCCAGATTTCATCCTCCAGCTGCTCCAGAGAGGCTACTTCAATAAACCGCGAGATTTGATCGGTGGTCAGTAATTCGTCTGCCGTCAGTCTCGGATGCATTTCCACCAGCACGTGAGCCGCCGAGCTCATATTTTGCAGGGTCATTGATTTGGTCACTTGAACCGGATAATCGCGTTCCTTCAGATGGGTGACAAAGGAAGTCGTCCAGTTCCTCAGCTGCGCAGGGTTGCCAACCTTAAAAGCCAGACGCAAGTCCTCATCTATCGGGTAAAATGCAATCGACTTCTCCACAACATCAGCATGCTCCCACTCCAGATCATCGAGCCAAATAACTTCATTAGGGCCTGTATAATACTTATACTCCAATGCCGTGCTGGCCGATTCAAAGCTGGCCTTGGCATCAATGTTGAAGCTGGTACCGATTCTGGAAACGCCTACGGTAGCATAATAGTGAAGCGTCCTTCGCAGGTTGCCGACTAATAAAAGCAGGTCTGTTCGCAGCTGTTCTTTATCGCTCGTGGAGCCATTAATCACAATAACAAATCGTTGATGAGCTTCATGAAAAATAAATTTGTGCTTCCAGCAGGCTAACGTTTCTTCAGCAATATTGATAATAGCAAAATTCATCAGCTGCTGATCCTCATAGCTGTAGGGCTTGGGATGATCGGGGTCCTCCTCCACCTCCAGCACGGCCAATACATAAGCCCCCTCCTTCAGCCCGATCTGTAAAAAGGCCGATTTTTCCGCAAAAGATTCTGCGTTAATTTTGGCTCCCTCCAGAAGCGATAGCATAAACCGGTATACGATGAGCGGCAAATTTTCCTTTAGCTGGTTTTTGAGCTTCTTTTCCTCTTCCCACTCACGTTTAATTTGCAGTAAAACCTTTAACAGTTGGTCAATATCCGGCGGCTTCAATAAATAGTCGGACGCACCGAGCTTAATCGCCTTTTGTGCATAAGCAAATTCATCGTGCCCGCTCAATATGACGGCTTTGATCGGCAGGTTTCTTCTACCCACTTCCTCCAGCAGCTGCAAACCATCCATTCCCGGCATCTGACAGTCCACCAGTATCAAATCAGGTTCGTTCTTATGTATAAATTCCAAGCCTTCTTTGCCATTCTCCGCTGCTGGAAGCCAGACAAATCCATGCTCCTCCCAATTAATGAGCGCTCTAAGCGCCCGGGGCACAATTTCTTCGTCATCAATGACCATGATTTTCATACAATAACCTCCATTGCTCCTCGCTCTCGATCATCGGAAGACGCAGTGTCACTTTAGTTCCGACGAGCGGTTTGCTGTCAATCATAAGCTCATGCTCTGGACCAAACATCATCCGCAGCCGTTCGTTCACATTCCGAATTCCAAAGCCCTGCTTGCCTGAGGCGGAACCGTTTAGCAGATGCTCCTTCTTGTCAGGACTCAGACCGCAGCCGTTGTCCTCGATAACCATCACAATCTGGTGGTCCACAATCCGACCTGAAATGATGAGCACACCCGGCTCGTTTTTCCGTTCGTTGAAGGCGTGTAGAATCGCATTTTCCACAATTGGCTGCAGCAGCAATTTCATCGTCAAATATGAGCCTGCCTCAGGATCTATGTCATATTTAGGTGTAAACCGTTTTGGAAATCGCGCATGCTGGATGCTGATATAGGCTTTGATCTGGTTAATTTCCTGATCCAACGTATAGTAATCATGCCCCTTGTTCAATGACAGCCGGAACAGCTCGCTAAGTGAATGCACGACTCTTGCGGTCTGCTCATCGCCATTGATTTTGGAATTAAGAAAAATAAAATCAAGGGTGTTATATAAAAAATGAGGCTCAATCTGGGTTTGCAAGGTTTTCAGCTCGATGATCTTTTGATGCGTCTGACTTACATACACCTTTTGAATCAATTCATTCGTTTCCATCACCATCTCGTTATATTTGTGGCTCAGCATGCCAATCTCATCCTGCGAGGTGACAGCAACCTTTTGCTTGAAGTCGCCTCTTTTAAAATTATTCATCGATTTCAACAGTATTTTGATAGGAGACGTGATACTCTTGGACAATACGACCGATATCAGCCCAACGACGACCAACAAGGTTAGTGATAACAGTAGGGTCACCTTCAATAGGATGCCATGCTGCTTGTGAATCACCTCTAGCGGTATAAAGCTGACAATATTCCATTCATACGGCTCGATGATGGTGCTGGAAACAAAATAATCCTTGCCCCCGATCGTGTAGCTTTCGGAGTGGTCCTTTTGAAATACCTTTTCCTTGAGCTTCAGGTCTTCAGTCAGCCTTTTTTTCAGAGCTGCATCCTCATGCTTGCTTGTAACCAGGTTATAATTATTGTCAAAAATAAAAATGTTTGCGGAATTGACGATTTCGATATCTTTAATGATCTCTCCAATAGAATCACGATTAACACCCATGAAAAGCATCCCCAAGCTTTTATCATGGTCATAGGAATCGACAATTTTGCGGCCTACCATAATTTCATTGTAGCTGTGCCCAAAGGTAAAAAGCGAAGTACCGGAAAAGGTCCAGTAGGCACGCCCATCTCTGGCCGCGGTAGCGACATACAAGGGCTGATCCATCACCTCGGTATAAGGAATAACCTGGCGAAAATATTCGCTGAAGTCCCGGTACAGGAAGCCGTTCTCACCATAAATCACGAGGAAGGTCACATATTTTTTGGCGATTTTGATGTTTTCCAGATAATCAAAGCTGGCTCCTTCCTTTGCTGTCAGTGATTGGGACGCTTTGTCGCCGAGGACATGCTGCAGGCTTTCGTTATTCGTAATGTAGGAAGTGATATCCCCCGCATCATCCAGCATCAGCTTAATATTGTTGCCAATCAGCTTCATCGTTTGTGACTGATTACGGACGGACTCCTCCTCCAGAAAACGAGTCGCCATTGTATAGGAAAAGTATCCCAATGTAATTAAAGGGATCAAAACGAGCAGCAAGAAATACACGAACAGCTTGACCTGCAGACGTTTGAAAATGAACATAACCGGATGCCTCCCCGAAGCCGACTTACTATAAACGGTAAGAGTGTATGCCAAATGGCAGCCTACTGCTGAGCAGGCGGATGTTTCTCTCCATTCAATCTAACAGAAGGTGCTTTTAGTGTTCAAGGATTATTCGTCGATTGTGGATTTTCCCTTTATAAAGTCCACCAAACCTTTATTTTGTCACATTGTTGCAGATCGTTCAGGCAGATAAGATAGACAGTGTAGAAATTGAGAATGACCACAGGGAGGGTTAACCATGAATCAGAATTTGAACAAATGGAACCGAGGATCGATCCGGACAGGTGCAGCCGCAATGGCGCTTACGCTAGCACTTACGGGGTGCGGGGACAGTAAGGCTCCTGCTGCAGCAACCGATAAAACAGCAAAACCGCAGGCGAGTGAAATCGATTGGAAAACGGTAAAAGCGGATATTCGCTTTGTGTTCCCAGGTACTTCAGAGGCGGAAAAAGAGCTTGCCGAGCAATTCAAGACAAAAATGAAAGAGAAATACCCGAACGTCAATATCGAGTACATGTACTTGTCCTGGACGGATATGGAGAAAAAGCTGGCTGTCATGATCAGCTCCGGGGATAGTCCCGATATTACACAAACCCAGGATGTAACGAACCTCGTGCAGCTTGGCGGATTGGAGGATCTCACACCTTACTTTCAAAAGCAAGGCGTGCAGCTGAAGAAGGAGGATTTCCTTCCGGGGACGATGGAATATGCCCAGCAGGATGGCAAGCTGTATGCGGTACCGAATCTCGCGAACTCCTTCACGTTGGTTGTCAATGAGAAGATGCTGAATGAGGCTGGCATGAAGCTCGATGAGCTGAAAACGTGGGCAGATGTGGAAAAAGCAGCCAAGCAGATGACCAAGGATGGCAAATACGGCTTTGGCTACCCGCTCGGTGTGCCCCGTTTTGCATTCCGTGTTCCGTTCACGGCCGCTTACAGCAACGATCTGGTGCTTAACGATACGACCGAGGCGAGCAAGAAAAAGTATCTGGAGACGCTGGAGCATTTCAAAAATCTCGAAGCTTACCAGCCCAAATCACATATCACCTGGGGTTATCCGGAAATGTTCCGCGCCTTCAGTAATGGTGAGGTCGGGATGATCGCAGCGGGAACGTATTTTACGGCAAATGTGTACAGCATCAATCCTGATATTGTCAAGGTTTCACGGGCAATCGCTTATCCGAAGGGTCCTTCCGGCACGAAAGCCAAAGCTCCGGTATCCAACGTAGGTGTCGCGATGTTCAAGGGCAGCAAAAATAAAGATGTGGCCTGGAAGCTGATGGAGGAGTGGTCCTCACAGGAATATAACAGTACGCAGGCTGCTGTCGTTAACGTAACCGCTTTAAAAAGCACAAACCTCGACGAAATCGTCAAAAAAGCAGAAAAGGCTTACCCGAAAGCAATCGAGGGCCACAAAGTGCTGCTTAAGGATTTTAACGAATTACTGGCAACGTCCGGCGTACCGATGGATAAAATCCCCGGCCAAAGCGAGATGGAAACCGTCTTTCAGGAGCAGATCGTCAAGATGCTGACCGGTAAAAGCACAACAGAGGAAGCCTATAAAGGGATCAAGGAAGGCATTGACAAAATCAAGGATAAATTTAAATAGAGCTTGGACGGAATGGATGTGAAGAGAAATGTCGAAAATACTGGAATTTAGAGAAGCGGCTCCACAGGAAATTTTCCGTAGGGGCCGATGGAAATCTTTTGTTCACGCTTATGGCTTCGGTTATGTATTGCTAGCGCCTGTCGTACTGTACCTGATCGCTTTTCAATTTTATCCGTTGTTTGAAACGATCCGACTGAGCTTCTACGATTACTCGCTGATTTCGGGCAAACCGATGACATTTGCAGGCTTCGGAAATTACAAGGAATTACTGACCAATGACAAAGCCTTTTGGCGAATTTTCATTAACAGTCTCGTATGGGTTATCGGCTCTACGGCACTGCAATTTCTGATTGCCATCCCGGCTGCTTTGATTCTATTCTCCAAAATCCGTGGGCGCGGTTTATGGAGGGGGCTGATGATGGTACCCTGGGTATCCCCTGTGGTCATTATCGGCATCGTATGGAAATGGATATATGACGGTCATTACGGGTTATTCAATTACTATTTAAAAAGTCTGCATCTGATCCAGGACGATGTCATCTGGCTCGGCCACGATACACTGGTTTGGCCCGCTCTTCTGCTCACCTCTGCTTGGAAGGGATTCCCATACATCGCACTGATGCTTATTTCAGGACTTACAGGAATTTCCAAGGAAATGCTGGAGGCTGCCCATGTGGATGGAGCTACAGCCTGGCAGCGATTCACCCGCATTACACTGCCACTGCTCAAGCCGATCATGTATGTCACCGGACTGGTCAGCCTTGTGTCCTCGTGGACGAAATTCGAGATGATTTGGGCGCTGACCGGCGGTGGACCAGGCTATGCCACCAGCATACTGCCGACCTACCTGTATACGAACTCTTTTGTATATTTTGATTTGGGTAAAGGCTCAGCCATTGCATCCTTGTCCATGCTGCTCGTCATCATCATTGTTATGCTTTATTCTCGGCTGTTCGGCCGAAATATGGACTAGGAGGGGCTGAACCTGAAAGAATCCGCTGTACACCACATATCCAAATACATCTGGCTGCTGCTATTGATGGCTTTTACTCTGCTGCCCTTTTTCTGGCTGATCGATACGACGTTCAAAAAAGATACCGAAATGTTCGCCACTGTCCCTACATGGTGGATACAAGAGCCTACGTGGCAGCATTACCTGTGGGCGCTGCACGATAAGGGTCTGCAGCTAACCCGACTCCTTATGAATTCCATTATTGTTTGTGCAATTACTGCTTTCATTACCGGCTTTATTGCTTGCATCAGCGGTTATGGACTGGCGAGGTATAAGGTCCCCGGTATCGGACTCGTCGTTATTCTAATCGTACTGGCGCAAATGATCCAGGGGCCGCTTATCATGATTCCATGGTACAAGATGGCTTCCGCCTTTTCTCTATTAAACACGAAATCGATTCTGGTGCTTATCTATGGTACATTGACGATCCCGGTCGGGGTTTGGATCATGAGCGGCTTTTTCAAAACGATCCCTATCGAGCTGGAGGAAGCTGCCTACATGGACGGGGCCGGAAAGCTGAAAACACTATTCACCGTGATCATTCCTCTGGCGCTGCCAGGACTTGTAGCCATCAGCCTGTATGCGTTCATTCTTGGCTGGAACGATTACCAGTACGCGTTGATTTTGACCAACTCGATTTCAGCCAAGACGGTTCAGGTCGGGATCGCTGAGCTGATGGAAAGCATGGGCTCCACGAATTGGGGCGGACTGATGGCAAGCGGCGTCATCGTGATATTGCCGATCATCCTGATCTTTGCTTTGATCCAGAGATTCCTGATTGAAGGCATGACAGCCGGAAGTGTTAAGGGATAACCGACGATATCTTGCAGATACCTAGTTGATACCTTTACATCCGTAACGCCACATAGCCCATAATCAACGTTAATACAGCCAAGATGATCACAATATATATGAGCTTCCTTACCGACCTGTTGTTTTTCCTTTTATCGGCCTCTACATGAAGCACCTTCTGGACCGCATCAGCCATCAGATTAAATTTTTCTTCTGTTGTGTGAATGACGATTCCACCACAATGAGAGCAAAGTCGCTTAAACTCCGTTTGTTGAGAGCAGTGAGGGCACTCGACCATAATTTGTGACCACCTTTTAAAAAGAGCAGCCCGCTTGTGGCTGCTCTACGATTATTTGTGTCATTCCTCTTGTTGAACTCTGCTTCAACTTGCTTATCCGCGCTTACTGCTGTTTGCAGCATCGCAGAACTGCCTAAGCGCCTGCTCCACAATCGATCTTGGGCAAGCCAGATTGATACGCAGCCAGCCTTCTCCTTCGGTCCCAAATACCGAACCTTCGCTAAATGCCACTTTGGCCTGACGGAACATCAAGTCCTTAAGCCCTTTTATGTCTAGTCCAAGCTCCCGGCAATCCATCCACAATAGGTAGGTACCCTCCGGATATAGCGGCTTTACTTCCGGTAAATGCTCAGCCAAAAAGCCAAGTGTGTAATCCAGGTTTCCTTTGACATAGACCATCATTTCATCGAGCCAAGCTTCGCCTTCATTATAGGCAACCTCAACGGCATCCTGTGCAAAATGCTGCGCCATATGCAGGCTGAGTGTTTTGAGACGCTGATCGATTGTCCGTTTGAGGCTGGTGTTAGAGGTCACGATAAAGGATGTGTGCAGTCCTGGCAAATTAAACGTTTTGGTAGCAGCCAGGCACGTAATCGTGATGTCGGCCAGCTCAGGAGACAACGAAGCGAACGGTATGTGAGGGTGTCCCGGGAAGGTCAAGTCACAATGAATCTCATCGGATACGACGATTACCCCATACTGCAGGCAGAGCTCTCCCAGCTTGAGCAGCTCTTCACGCTCCCACACACGTCCTCCTGGATTGTGAGGGCTGCACAGCAGCAGCAATTTGGCGCCTCCCTTGAACAATGACTCCAAATGCTCATAATCCATCTCGAAGCGCCCATTTTGTAGAAGCAGCGAGTTTTTGGCAACAACACGTCCATTGCTTTGAATCACATCGTAGAAAGGGTAATACACAGGGGATTGGATGACTACCTGTCCACCTGGCTCGCTGAACAATTCCACTGCCAGACTTAGCGAGGTCACGATACTTGGTGAATCCGTTATCCAGTTGGTCTCAATATCCCAGTTGTGACGGCGTTTAAACCAATTTACAATCGATTCCAAGTAACTGTCCGTGCGGATTGCATATCCATAAATGCCCAGCTCGGCACGCTGCTTCAATACCTCCTGAATGGCAGGAGGAGCCAAAAAGTCCATATCAGCTACCCATAGCGGGAGAATATCCGGTTCCCCGAACAGCTTGCCGCCTTGATCCCATTTATATGAGCGAGTATTCCGTCTATCGTTTAATTGATCAAAATTGTAAGCCAAACAAGGTCACCTCATTATCGATTTTTTAAAATTATACCATTAGTGACGAGCCCTGTATAACAACATTTCTTGAACATCCCGATAAACGAAGCTTTACCTATGGACTGCAGCTTCTATGCTTTGTTAGGAATTCTGGTATCGATCTCGCAATCCGCGACTACCAGCACATCCATATGCCTTGCGCGGCGAAGCAGATTTTTCACTATCGAGCCTTGCCACAGCTCCTTCCAGATCGATAGCCTGGACTGTCCCATAATGATCTGCGTGGTTTTGTAGACATTTGCCTTGCTTACCAAAGCCTCGGGTATTTGCTTACGATGTTCAGCCTTCAGCGTTTCAAAGGTTCCACCCAAGCGGTTTGTCAGCTTCCTTAGCGCCTCAACCCGCTCCAGTAATTCATCTGTGGACGAGATTTGCACATAGGTGACATACCAAGCCGCTTTCAATCTATGGGCAATTCGAAAGCCTCGACGTATCAAGCGCTCTGCCTGTGGGGTGGCATCAATACACACATAAATAACCTCCTGTCTGCGCCAAGGACCACGAAGAGAATTGCTTCTCTCCCAGGATTCCAGACGTTCATCCACATCATCCGCGATCTCTCGCAAGGCAAGCTCCCTCAAGGCAATCAGGTTAACGGTTTTAAAAAAATTGTTAATGGCTTGATCCACCTTATCCATCGCATAGATTTTGCCTTCTCTCATCCGCTGCTGCAGCGATTGCGGCGCCACATCGATCAGTTGTACCTCGTCAGCAAGTCTCAGAATATGATCCGGAACCGTCTCCCTGACACGGACTCCCGTAATTTGCTCTATAGCATCATTCAGGCTTTCCAGATGCTGCACGTTGACGGTTGAAATGACGGAGATCCCTGCCGCCAAAATATCAAGCACATCCTCGTACCTTTTCTTATTTTTACTTCCCGGTACATTCGTATGTGCCAATTCATCGACAAGAACCACATCCGGATTACGCCGGATCACTTCCTCTGCATCCATTTCCTCCAGACGAGTTCCCCGGTAATCCATAACTTTACGTGGAATCAGCTCCAGTGTGCCGATCTGTGCTGCCGTTTCCTTGCGACCGTGTGTTTCCAGCAGACCAATCAGCACCTGAATTCCTTTTTTATCGAGATCGTTGCCATCACGCAGCATGGTGTACGTTTTGCCCACGCCTGGCGCAGCGCCTATATACACTTTAAATGTTCCGCGTTTGATCTGCATAATTTTGCGTTCAACCTCCTGAGAACTCAAGCGGCGGAACCACTCTTCCTCTTCCTTAGGTTTCGATAGCCTGGCAGGCAGGATTCGCTCCCCTTCATGCTCCGCGCGGTCTGCGACCATGAAGATGTCGATATTTCTCGTTTGCTTCAGCATGTCGTGGACAATAGAGCCTTGCCAGAACTCCACCCAGCGTGATTGCTTGGAATGACCGAGAACAATTCGGGTTATGTTATGATCCAGAGCGTACTTAACAAGAACCTTGGGCAGGGAACGGCGGGCACATAGCGGAAGCTCGTCGAATTCCCCGCCTACCTTTTTAACCAATTTGACGATGGACCGCTTGAAGGTTGCTTCCACCTTGGACAGCTCTTTTTGAGGATTGACAAAAGTAACCACTCGCAAGTCGCCATTCAGACGTTTGGCAATTTGCTGGCCTCTTCGTACGTAGATCGATCCATTCCAGTGATACTGCGCTGATACGAGAATACGCTCTGTTGCACCGGAGGGACCGATCAAACCTAACTCATCTCTATGCTTATCAAGGGAATCATTAACACCCTCAGCCATTAAGCGTAAAGACAATTCCCGCAGCACAGCCAGATTGCCCCTCTTGAATAAAGCAGATCCTTTGCCAAAATGCAGGTGGCCCTCTGCTGCCCGATTTAACAAGGTTTCCGGCGTGGCATCGATCAGTACAACTTCATCGGCAATTTCCAGTGTATCTGCAGGTACGGTTTCCTGGGCTTCCACTCCCGTTAATTTCCTGGCTAATTCCGTAACCCCTTCCAGCTCGTATACGTTGACTGTTGAGATCACGCTAATCCCGTGGTTGATTAAGAATCGAATATCTTCCATACGTGTGGCGTATTGGGCATCCTTGCGATTGCGATGAGCCAAACCATCTACCAATACAACTTCGGGATTACGTTTAATAAGTGCATCCAGATTCAAGTCTTTTTTTTCAACATTTTCTTTCATCCAATGTATGCTTGGAACCCGTTCCAAGTCTCCGATCTGCTCGACCGTTTCGGGACGCTGCATGGTGGACACGGCACATATTACCACGTCGATACCCTGATTTTTCAAATGCTGACCTTCGCGCAGCATATGATACGTTTTCCCCGAACCGCTGACCGCACCAATATATACCTTTAATCGACCTCTATGCAGCTTGGAAATCGATAACAGAATCTCCTCTGGTGTTTTGCGTTTAAAATTTTCCATGAACGCCTCCATGCACATTGATTCGATCGTTTATATGTGTCCACTCATAGGATGAGGAAAAGGAAAAGTCCGATAAAGCCAGAGCTTTACCAGAACTTTTCCTTCTATAAAGAGCTACTTCAGCAAGGCGCTCAATGCCAAGTTTAATTTTAACACATTGACCCGGGGTTCACCGAACAATCCCAAGTCCCTTCCTTCGGTTGTTTGCTCTACAAGCTGCTGCAGCTTGGCTTCGGGAATTCCGTTCAGCTTGCTGATTCTTGGAACCTGAACGAGAGCCGATTGCGGACTGATATGCGGATCAAGTCCCGAGCCTGAGTTGGTAATCAGGTCAATCGGCAATTGACTCACCGGAACAGCAGGATTGTTGGTCTTCCAGTCCTCAATCGATTCCTGCGTCCGCTTCAGCATGTCAGGATTGGATGCCGCATAGTTATTGGACCCTGAAGCCTCTGCCTTGTAATCAATACTTGATACTCTGCCTTGAAAGTATTTGGGATCAGCAAACTTTTGTCCGATCAATTCCGAGCCCACGATCTGTCCCTTGCTGTTGTAAATCATACTGCCATTCGCATTTGCAGGCATCAGCACCTGTGCGACCCCGGTGCATACCAGAGGATAAATGATTCCACAACATACAAGAAATACTAGACTAACCCGAATCACGATTCCCAAAGAAAAGCTTGCTGTGTTTGACGCAGCATGTTCCGATTTATCCATTCTTTTATACCCTCTTTTCTGATAGATGTTGATACCGTTGCGAGATCAAGATTCACCGTACTTCTAAATCCATAAATGCACCATCAGATCAATAAGCTTGATGCCTAAGAACGGCACTACGATCCCGCCAAATCCATAAATAAACAGATTGCGCTGCAGGAGCTTATTTGAGCTCATCGGTTTATAGCCAACCCCTCGCATAGCAAGCGGGATCAAGAGCGGAATAATAATTGCATTGAAGACCAAAGCGGACAAAATCGCTGACAATGGGGAGCCGAGCCTCATAACATTGAGTGCCTCCATCTGTGGAATCGCGAGCGTAAACATGGCCGGAATGATAGCGAAATATTTGGCCACATCGTTAGCGATACTAAAGGTTGTCAAAGCACCACGCGTCATCAGCAGCTGCTTGCCAATTGCCACTACCTCGATAATTTTGGATGGGTCCGAATCCAGATCAACCATGTTGGCTGCTTCTTTGGCCGCTGTCGTACCGCTGTTCATCGCAAGCCCTACATCCGCTTGTGCAAGTGCCGGTGCATCATTCGTACCGTCTCCAGTCATTGCAACCAGCTTTCCTTCCGCTTGCTCTTTACGGATAACGGCAATTTTATCCTCGGGCTTGCTCTCGGCTATAAACTCATCCACACCAGCCTCACGGGCAATGGTAGCTGCAGTCAGCGGATTATCACCCGTACACATGATCGTTTTGATGCCCATCCTGCGAAGCTGCTCAAACCGCTCCTTCATCCCCGGCTTCACGGTGTCCTTCAAATATATGAGCCCGAGGATATGGTTATCTAGCGCTACAGCGAGCGGTGTACCGCCCTCTGATGCAATCGCATTGCCTTTGAGCTCCAGATCACTCGGAACGGCTCCTCCTTGAGATTCCACCCATTTTCTTACCGAATCCACAGCTCCCTTACGTACCTTACGTCCATCTGACAAATCGATTCCGCTCATCCGGGTTTCCGCTTTAAACTCGATAAATACCCCGTCCTCGGCAATTGAGCTGTCATAGGCCATTCCTTGCTTTTTCATTAATTCCAGCACCGAACGCCCTTCAGGTGTTTCATCCTTGAGCGAGCTGATCGCAGCCCATTCACCCAAAACCGCTATGTTCTCGGAGTCTACAGGAGTAAACTCGCTGGCCATCCGGTTACCGAATGTAATCGTCCCTGTTTTATCCAAAATCATCGTATTAATATCCCCAGCGGCTTCGACCGCTTTACCTGACATGGCAAGAACATTAAACTGGGTCACGCGGTCCATCCCTGCAATCCCGATAGCTGATAGTAAACCGCCAATTGTCGTAGGGATCAGACATACCAGCAAAGAAATCAATACCGGGATATCCAATTGAATGTCCAGATATTTGGCAATCGGAGCCAAGGTGACGACAACAATAAGGAAAATCAACGTCAAACTGGTGAGCAGCGTGTTCAGCGCAATTTCATTCGGTGTTTTTTGCCGCTTGGCACCTTCAACCAAAGCAATCATCCGGTCGATAAACGATTCCCCGGGATCATTCGTAATTCTCACTTTGATCTTGTCGCTGACAACACGGGTACCACCTGTTACCGAATTGAAGTCGCCTCCTGCTTCCTTAATCACTGGAGCGGATTCTCCTGTAATGGCGGATTCGTCTACAGAAGCCAGTCCTTCAATCACTTCTCCATCCCCCGGTATCATTTCTCCTTGAGAAACAACGACGATATCTCCTTTACGCAGCTCGGTGGACGGAACCAGCTTCAATCCTCCGTTCACCACTTTATTGGCGCTGATCTCTTTTTTGGATTGTTTCAGTGAATCGGCCTGTGCTTTCCCGCGGCCTTCAGCAAGTGCTTCTGCAAAATTTGCAAACAGCAGAGTGAAGAGCAGAATCGCAAATACAGTTACGTTAAACCCCATACTTTGACCCGTACCAAAATATCCTGGAAAAATCGTCATCAGCAGCACGATCAAGGTGCCAACCTCAACAACAAACATGACCGGATTTTTCATCATAGTCATCGGATTCAACTTCACAAAGCTGTCTTTGACGGCATTGCGAAGGATGTCACCAGATAAGCTTTTTTTTCTATTGGTTTGCATGAATCATGTCCACTCCTTCCATTAACGAATCGTCAAATGCTCGGCTATCGGGCCCAATACAATACCAGGCAAGAACGTCAGAGCGCCTATAATTAAAACCGTTCCTATTAGAATACCGACGAACAAACGGTTATCTGTGCGAAAAGTTCCGATAGTTTCGGGAACCCACTGTTTGCGCAGCATCGCCCCCGCTACCGCCAGCATCGCTACCATCGAAATATAGCGGCCGAACAGCATCACAACTCCCGTAGATATATTCCAGAATGGCGTATTATCGCCCAATCCTTCGAACCCCGAACCATTGTTAGCCGCGGAGGATGTAAATTCATACAGAACTTGTGAAATGCCATGAAAGCCCGGATTCGTTATTCCCGCTTTTCCTAAATCAGTAGCCAGCGCAACTGCGGTTGACGCCAAAATAATGAGTGGATGCGCCAGAATCGCAATAGCAATCAGCTTGATTTCGCGTGCTTCTATTTTTCGACCGAGAAACTCCGGTGTCCGACCGACCATTAACCCCGCCAGGAATACCGCCAATATCGCATACATCAGCATATTAACGAGCCCAACGCCCTTACCGCCAAATACGCAGTTCAGCATCATGAGAGCCATTGGCGTGATGCCGCCAAGCGGTGTCAGTGTGTCGTGCATCGTATTGACACTGCCAGTTGTCGCCGCTGTCGTTACGGTAGCGAACAGTGCCGATTGCGGGATACCAAAGCGGACCTCTTTGCCTTCCATACTGCCCTGTGCTGCATCGATGCCCAATCTGTTCATGACGGGATTACCGCTCGACTCCGCAGCATAAATAAGGGACAGAAACATAATAAATAAGATCATCATCGAGGAAAAAATAACCCAACCCTGCTTGCGGTTTTTGGCAAACAAGCCGTACGTGTAAGGAAGCGCAGCAGATAAAACCCACATCGATAAAATTTCAATCACATTGGTCAACGGATTCGGATTCTCAAATGGATGAGCCGAGTTCACTCCAAAAAATCCGCCGCCATTCGTACCGATATGCTTGATCGATTCCAGTGCCGCCACCGGCCCGATAGCAATTTGCTGCTCGGCCCCCTCCAGCGTCGTAGCGGTTATTGTAGGCTGCAAAGTCAGCGGAACCTGAAGAGCCACAAGCAGAAGAGTCACTACAAAAGCAAACGGGAAAAATACACGAATATGCGCTTTTACAAAATCCTCGAAAAAATTGCCTATCGTTTCCCCTTTACTCGTAATTCCTCTGACAAAGGCAATGGCGACGGAAAACCCGGTTGCTGCCGAGGTGAACATCATCATAATAATGACAGCCATCTGCGAAAAATACGACAAGCCCGACTCCCCGCTGTAATGCTGCAGATTCGTGTTGGTCATAAAGCTGATGACCGTATTGAAGGTCAGCGTTTCTTCCATGTTGTCAATCCCGTTCGGATTAAGCGGCAAATATTTTTGTAGCCTCAAAATCAAATAGCTTATAGCCACGAGGACGATATTCGTAACAATAAAACTGAGCGCGTAGGTTTTCCAGGTCATACCTTTTCGTTCCTTTAAACCAATCATTGCAAAAATCGGTCTTTCGATGAACCCGAACCACTTGTCAGTCCGATTCGCTTCATTAGAGAATACGTTATAGAGATAGGTGCCTACAGGTTTAACCAACAGCACCAAAATGACAATAACGACGGCAATTTGCAAAATGCCCATTTGTTTGTTTCCTCCTCAGAGTTTTGCTTTAGCAAAACTTTCTTCGTAAGCATGTGCTGAGTTTTGCTTTAGCAAAACTGACTTCGTAAAGATTGGTGAAAAAGTCCGCTGCACGGTCAAATCATTCTTCCGATCGCTTCGGCTTCTCCAGAACGATTCCGCCCATTCCGCTAATAATTCACCGGACTACTCATTTATTAAAATTTTTCTGGATTAACCAAGGCGTAGGCCAGATAAAGAAAAATAAATATTGTAAAAATAATGACAACGATCATAAACGCTCGCCTCCTGAGTCTTCAATAACACGCCCGCACCACATCAAAAATCCACTGAACAGCGCGTAAGCAATGGCTAGCATCAGTACCATATATAGATCCAACATGGTTACCCCTCCTATGTTTATCTTAGCTTCCAAATAGAAGCTTGCCCTTACTTCACATGTGTTTGAATTAAAAAGGAAACATCCTCGCTTGTCGTATGAATCACATAGGCAGCGCCGAGTCCTTTGTAGACCAGACGAGGATTACTCGTATGGGTGATGACATAAATAGGCTTGGAGGTCCATCTGCGGCACATTTGAATATAACGGCAGCACAGATTCAGGCTTCGCTCAAAAATAAACACCTTCCCGATAGTAAACTCTGGAAGAGTCCAGTTGATTTGTTCTGTAGTATCTACCATTACAATATTTTTTACACCAATATTGACCAGTCTTTGCTTTTCTCCCTGGTTGTTGGCAATAGCTGCAAAACGCAAGCCTTGCTTCAGCAATTGAAGGATGAAGCCTTCTCCCGTTTTATTGGGTGCCGAAACCAAAATGACTTCCTGTTGTTCCATTTCAATCTTCCTCCTATGATGTCAAAAAGGAGACAACAAAAAGAAGCCTACGAAAAGAGCGGAACTCTTCTCGTGGCTTCTGAAAACACAGTTATACAAACCGTGTCTTACGCACGACAATTGTTGCCTCTCCCTATACGCTTACGAGGTTAGCTGTCGGATTCGGGCTAGAGAGTAGCCCTACCCCCGGGCATCGAAGATGCCCAGAGGATTCACCCCATGAAGCTCGTGTATCTGACTACGAAATGATCGAATCAGGTATCACGCGCTTCTTTGGTTCCCCCGTTCCTTTTAAATTCAAGGACTCAGCGATAAAGTGCATGTTTCATTTTCAATTACAGACAATCCCTTACAAATCTACATTTCATATATACCTCATGGTCGTTGAACACGATCACAAGCTTCATCATCCTCTCTCATAAAAACGACGCTCTCGAACCCCTATGAACCGGTTCATAGGGCTGAAGATGTTCAGCCGTTACTTGGAAAACTTTGTTTGGAATCATGAGATGTATCATACGCCAGCCGCTTAACACTGTAAATAAATACCGCATGGCATACAAGGCTATAATTGACTTGCATGGTATCCAAATCCTTTTCATGCTCTCGATATCTGCATCCATCTCTCGATATCTCCGTTTTACGAAGAAAAATCCAAATACCCAGCATGAGCTAGCATAGATATAGATAATAAAGGGAAATCAGGATTGATTCCGCTTTCATCGAGCTTTTAAGCAAAAAAGGCTTAATTATGATGCGGATTGAGGTTTTACATTATTTAACGGCGAGCGTATGATACATTTCATTAACTCAACAACTCCATATCATCCATTATCAACGCTTAATTCCCATATAGGGAAACGGGGGACCCAGTTTAAGCTATCTAGGATAGATACCTTATAGGGGTGAATCCTCTTGGCATCTTCGATGCCCGGGGGTAGGGCACTCTCAAGCCCGAATCCGACAGCTAACCTCGTAAGCGATTTGAGAGAGAAGCACACTCGTGTCTCCCTGACCTTATTTATTGATGCAAAGGAAGCCCGAGAGTAGAGTTTCTCTGCTCTCGGGCTTCCTTTGGTTTGTCCAAATTCAAAAAATGTAGAGGAGTGCAAGTATCATGCTAAAGCTCGCCGACCCATTGACCGTACCCACTGAATTTTCCTTGGTACCCTACAAAATCGGTTCCATGGAGATTTACCAATTTGATTGTCTTCTATTGAAAGGCCGAATCCCGCAAATCACTTCCGATGGCTCCTGCGGATTATTGAAAATATCCAGCCGCGGATGGAATGGTTGGGCAGAATGGAATCTCCCCTGCTGCGGCAATAAATTCGACCTGATCCAATGGGCTTCGGTTTTAATCAAATTAAAGGGACTTACCATTACCGATGCATTTGCTTTTGTAAATACCAAACAGCAAGCATGGGGTACAGAGCGATGTGAGTTGGTCAAAGCCGCTTTACATGACCTTGTCACTCAAATCCATAATCAGAATACCAAGCAGCTATCTGATGCCAATGGCATCATTCTGGAACGTTCCAGGCTAATCGAACAGTCACGATCTTATTTTTCCTTTTGAATAGGATCAGATTAAGGTCTGCTTAATTCAGTCAATAGACGTTTGGCATCTCCATTTTCCGTTTTGAATATTTCGTATACTTTTAAAGTCAGCGGCGTGTCGAATTGTTCAGAATTTCCGGTAAAGGCAATATTGTTCTCTCCTGTAACCAGGCGTTCCTGCCCAATCAACGATTTCACAGAGGTGCCCACGAGCCTTCCCAATGAATCATGCAGTTCAAATTGAAGCTGCGGGAAGCTTTCATCTACCTGGGTCTCTTTGATGCGTTCAATATCGAAGAAAAACTTGCCTTTATACGTATATTGATGGGTCGCTGAATTGAACAAGAAGGAAATGTCCCAACGTTCGATCGCTACATTAAACGGATACAGACTAAATTTGTCTTCTTTGTCCGGTGCTTGTAAATTCACACTGTAAGCGGCAATCGTTGTTTTGTACGGCGCTTGTGCCGTTGTATCCTGAAGCTTTAAGGCAAGCCCCGTTCCAGTCTCGGTCGCTGGTACCACATACGTGTAATTGATGGTCGTTCCTGTGTTCGGCAGTACAGACGTTGCCGCCAGCACTTGCCGTCTGCCACTGTATTGGTAACCTCCGCTGCCGATCAATTCCGTTTGAAACATGGGGATAGCGAGCGGTCGGGCACTTTGGTTATACAAACGGAATTTAGCTGTTACTTGCTTGCTGCCTTCATCCTGGTTATCGTTCATATGAAGCTCAACCAATGAAACCTGCAAATCCGGATGGATAAGTTCACTTCGCATATCGAATTTCATGGAGGTGCCTAATGCATAAGCTTCATAATTTTGTGGAGCAGTATCGCCTGGGAGCAATATATTCAGTCTGCCCACTTGATAACTAACCACGTTGGAAGCTCCTGATGTAAAGCTTTCAGCAGTCAACAGATTCAAGCTTAGCAGCTCTGTATCCTGATCGGTTGGAATTACGTAATGCATATACTTTTCTTCTTTGGCATCCAATTGAATCGTATCTTTCTCTAACCGGCTCCCTATGAACACCTTTTTATCGTTTTTCCCATCTATGGCAAAATCGGGTACGGTTTCCCGTTGACTCGACGGGTTATAAGCCAGTAATTGAACGACATATACATTACCCGTCTTGGTAGATTCCTTATGGATATCTACGGGTGTGTATTCGATTGGGGAATCCAATGCAGGAATCCGGAAAGCGTCAGACCACTTGCGGATTGCAGCAGAATCGGTCATAGACGTATCTACACCATGCCAAGGCTGGATCGTAATCGGGACTGAGGCCATGAGTGTTTCTTTCTTGGGATATACATAGTAATCTACATCCGTCCAATTGACTTCACTAATGGTTATTTTCTCAGCACGATCCAGTACGACCATGTAGCTAATATCGGTTGTGGTCTGGGGCTGTATGACTCTTGGATTCGCTGTGCTTGGCTGCAGCGTATAGGTTATTCCTTTGCTGGTGCGTGCACGAACCTCATAATCGGGAACCTTGGTGATCGAGGTGCTTGTATTTTCCATTTTGATCACAATACCGATCCGGGTACCTCCGAGAATTTCCTCTGTCAAAACACTTTTGATCTGTACATTCAATACATCCGTCAATGGATATACGGCAGCAATGGGTTGAACGGTTTGTGCAGGACTGAGCCTTGAAGCTGTTTGTTCGCTGATGGGTACAGAACTATTCGTTCCCAAGCTCGTGGTTACGGCTACCTCTGCAAAAGCAGGGCTCATGAAGCCAGTGATCGATGCCGATAACACGGCTGATGCTACGATGACGGTTAACCTTCTATTCATTCGTTTCGTTCTCCTCCTGTGACAAACATGGTTTATTGAGCTAGCTGTACTTTTTCTTTATCCTTCAGTTGATTCTGCCCCGAGGTTACCAACGGTTCACCTTCCTTGACACCGCTTATGACCTCTTGATACGTATCACTTAAACGACCCAGCGTGACCTTACGCTTCTCCACGGTATCTCCCGCCATAACAAATACGAAGCTCTCTCCACTTTCACGAACAATACTTAAGGTTGGCACGGTGACTACGATTTGATCCTGATCCTCTGTCAGCAGAACCTGAGCCTTCATTCCCGGCTTGAACTTGCGATCCTGATTGGGCAATTCAAGTTCCAACGAGTAGGCTTTGGATTGGGTGCTGACAACATCAGCCAGATAGCTCACTTTGGCCTTATATTTTTCAGCTGAACCGGATATGTAAAAGGATAGCTCTTGCTTCCCGCGAACTAGCGCCGCCGCCTCTTCGGTAAGCTCAGCTTTGATCTTGATTGGGTCCAGTTGCTGAATTTGTGCAGCACGGAAGCCCGCTGGAAGCGTCATGCCAACTTCAATCGGCAAATCCGTCAGCACTCCGCTAACGCTTGCTCTCACTTCCATATGCTCCAAGGTCCGATCGGCCTCTCGAATTGACACATCCGATATTAGTAAGCCCTGTTCCAACTGTGATAAGGAATTAGTCGTTTCCAGCGTTTTTTGTTTCTGCTGGCTGCTCTGCAAATCAAGCTTAAGATTGTTTAACTGGGTTTCTACCTGCTCCAGTTGGAATTTCGTAGATAGCCCCAAATCAAAGTCGTTGCGCATTTTATTATAATTCTTATCGGTTTCCTTAATTGCCGCTTCCAGCTTCACGATACCGTTCTGCAAATCCTGCTTGCTGTTAGCCAAATCCTCCCGCGCTTTCACCAGCTGCTCTTTCGTTGAGGATATCGTCACGGTCGCTTTTTCTTTGGATATCAGCACATCGGTTGGATCAAGTCTAAAAATCACTTCACCTTTTTCGACGTTATCTCCACGCTTCTTCAATATTTCCTTGACATCGCCGCCTACCTTGACTGACACATCGAGCTGAATGGAGGAGGCTATATCAGCCACCTGCTCCAAAGGCTCACTTATTTTTTGCTTCGCTACTTTGCTTACCTTAACCTGTTTGAGCTGTACTTCAGTAGCCTGTGCCGGTTGGGCTTTTGGCGTTTCGGAGCAGCCTGCAAGCATGACCGCTCCAACTAACATTAATCCCATAGCTTTTACACCTGTATGAACTGGATTATCCCTAAATGGTTTCATTGAATGTTGCTCCTTTTCGATATATATCTGTCAGCTACTCGTACCTACATGCCTTCTACTGTCGGGGTTTTGGCGACTCGGTTTTCATTTCTGTTCATAAACTGCGAGATTCCGACATTCATTTTATCGATAAGTTCATAAATCACGGGTACAACAATCAAGGTCAGTACGGTCGAAGTGATCAAACCGCCGATAACAACAACTGCCAAGCCTTTGGAAATCAGTGATCCATCGGAAACACCCAGCGCCAATGGCAGCAAAGTCATAACTGTAGCACCCGCGGTCATAATAATGGGACGAAGTCTTGTTAAGCCCGCTCTAACCAAAGCATCACGAACCGTTAATCCATCAGCGCGAAGCTGCTGTACCCGGTCGATCAGTACGATGGCATTGGTAACAACAACCCCGATCAACATCAAAAATCCAATGAGTGATGTAATATTGATCGACTCGCCTGAAATCAGCAGCGCGATAAGTCCGCCGATCGCAGCCAGTGGTACCGAAAAGAGAATAACAAACGGCGCACTCGCGTTCCCAAAAGCAATAACCATGACGAGATAAACGAGACAAATCGCAGCGCCCATGGCAACCGCCATTTGACCAAAGCTTTCCTGAATATCGTCATTAACCCCTTGTGCCTGCGTACGAACACTTCCAGGGAGTTCTACTGTTTTCAAAGCTTCTGTAACTTTGGTGCTCACGCCACCTTTGTCTTTACTTTCGATTTTGGCGGTGATTTTCACATATTGCTCCTGCGTTTCCCTAGTGATCGCTGCCGGTGCCTCTACCTGTTTGATTTTGGCTACATCATTAAGAGCGACTACCGCACCGGTTGAGGTTGTCAGCTGTATGCGCCCCAGCTTTTCCATAGAATTTTTGAAATCATCATCTACCATGACCTTGGTTTCAAAGGTTACATCGTCGAATTTGATATCGCCCAGTGGTGCCTCTGCAAGCCACAATCGTACCGTGTCTGTAAGCTGTGCCGAGGATAACCCGTACACACGCGCCTTATTTTGGTCCACACTGACAACGACCTGCGTCTTCTTTTCACTCAGGCTGTCTTTAATTGTTGTCATCTCGGGGAATTCCCGCATCTTCTCTTTAACCAACTCGGCACCGGCTATCAATTGATTCAGGTCTTCGCCTTTCAGCAGGTAGGCAAAATCATCTCCAGAGCCCATGCTTGCTGCTAACAGAGCACCTTCAATTTCCGATCCTTTAGGGGTCATCTCTATCATTTTGTTCTTAAACGTTTCAGCCATTTCCTTGGCATTGGAGGCCGCTGATACCGAAGCAATAATACTCGCTTTGTAAGGTGTTCGTTCTCCGCTCGTGTTCTGCTGATCATAACCAACCATCGATTCAAAATAGTCAAAGGCCGGTTGTCCAGCAGAATCCTTGGATTCCCGAAGCATCGCTTCGATTTCTTTAACCTTCAAATCCATCGATTCAAAGGAAGTATCCTGTGGCAGCTTCAACGTATACTGAACCTGCTTATTGGTTTCGCTATCCGGCATAAAGGCCATCGGAAGAAAAGGAACCGTTCCTCCTATCGAAATGATAAGCGCCAGTACTGCCGCCACAACCGTTTTCTTCGGATTATCGAGCGACCAATTTAATATTTTCTTATAACTGCCACCCAGTTTACCGACCTGCTCTTCATCGTGATGCTTGATCTTATTACTTTTGAGCACCATCAACTTGGCAAGCATCGGGATGACTGTCAATGCGATGATCAGTGAGGACATTAACGCCACAATCAAGGTAATGGCAAAGGGCCTGAATATATCCCCCAATACCCCGCCAACAAAGGTTATCGGTAAAAATACACCTGCGGTTGTAATCGTGGATGAGGTGATCGCCGAAGCTACCCGTGCAGTTGCCAGCTTAATAACGGATTCATTCCGGTCGCTGACCCGCTGAAGCTCACTGTATATGTTCTCAATAACAACAATCGAATCATCGACAACCCGGCCAACGGCAATCGTTAAACCGCCGAGCGTCATAATATTGAGTGTAATATCCAGTGATGCCATTGCGCATAATGTAGTTAAGATCGACAAAGGAATTGACACCAATACGATCAAGGTCATACGCACATTTCTCAGGAACAATAAGATCATGACGGAAGCCAGAACCGCCCCCATAATCCCTTCCTTCAGCATCCCGTTTATCGATTTTTTGACATCATTAGCTGCATTGTAAACAGGTGAAAATTGCAAATTCGGATATTCCTTTTTCCAGCCGGCGAACAATTTGTCAACATCATCGGCAAATTTGACCGTATTGGCATCTTTTCCTTTGAACAGCGTGAGGCCGATAGCCGGAGTGCTGTCCAACCGGGCAATATATTTGGATTCGGAAATGGCTTCAACCTTGGAAATATTTTTAAGCATGACCGTGTCGCCCTTGGGGGACGTAATTTTCATATTTTCCAAATTGTATATCGTGTTCAAATCACTTTCGATCCGAACCGATTGGGAGCTTCCGTTAAAATCGACTTTACCTGCCGGGCTCGTCATGAGCGCAGTTTGTATACTTTGTGAAACAAGCGCAGGTGTCATGCCGTAATTGTTGATCGCGCTAATATTCAGCTTCAGCTTCAAGGTAGCTTCCTGCTGTCCAATTGAATCTACATGATCAATCCCATCCATGGCGCTTAAGGTAGGCTCGATAACATCCTTATAAATCCGGTTCAGCTCGTCATGGTTCATATTCTCGTTACCATTAATCGCAGCAAAGTATACCGGGAAGTCACTGCTTCCAAACTTGGAAACCTTCGGTTCACTTGCTCCTTTTGGCAGCACAATGTCCTTGATCGAGCTTTCGATATCACGTTTCGCATCGTCAGGCTTTCTGCCGTTCACTAGCTCAACCGTGATCGACGAAAAGTTATCATTCGAGCTGGAGGAAACTTTTTTCACACCCTCCACACCCACAACCCGCTTCTCGATAACCTTCGTTACATTATCCATAACGTCCTTAGGAGGAGCGGGATATACCGTGCTAATAAATACGATCGGCAAGGAAATATCCGGCATACTTTCCTGTTTCAATGTGGATGCGGAGAATGTGCCTGCAAGGAGCAATATAAAGCTGATAATAATAATTGCTGCCGCATTTTTCAAAGAAAAATCAGTAAATTTGTTCATCATTTTACTCCTTTATCAAATTACAATAATTGCTTTTTGAGCAGCCATTCCTCGTTGAAGCCTTTCATTCTGGACATGTAAATGTCACAAAACAATGAAATTTCGCTGAATCTTTGTTCGACAACGCGACACGTCTCCTGATCCGCAGAATCCAGACCTTTTTGTTCCGGTAAAGCGAGCAAATTCCGATTCAGCGTTTGTTGAACGGATTTGATCTTCTCTTTGTATGTTTCGAAAACATGGATTTCAAAATCATCCGTTATGTAATAGTAATCCTTTCTGTCATTCTGAACCGGAACCTTATTGCACAAATGCCGCGATACCATATTCCGGATTTGAACGCTGATCGCGGCCTTTGACACAGATAATGCCTCAGCCATCTGCTGCAAGCATAAGGGCTCTGCCGAAAACAGAAGCAGTGTGAAGAGCCTGCCAACAAGCGGACTGAAGCCTTCTTTTTCCAGGTGCATGGACATAAAATGACTCGTGCTTAACTTCATTTCGTCGAGAGTCTGTAACATCGTATTGCTGGTGGCCCCTTCCTTCAAGTACATGTAAGTTCATTCGTAACTTTAAGAATGATATTAAAGTTACAATCACATTATGACTGACTGGTCATTATGGAAGTATAATAATGGATATACAGCTTTAAATCAACCTTTTTTTATTTTATTTCGTTACTTAAACAGATTTTGTGACCAGTCAGTCATAATGTTGACATGAATATGTTCGACGTATACAATGGCTGTATACATGTGATGTACCAAGTTTGGAAACAAGGAGTGTCGAACAGAATGAATGACAAAAAAACACAAATTGTTCAGGCTGCAATCAAGCTGTTCGGAGAACGTGACTACCATACAACATCCGTTCAAGATATTGTCAGTCTTGCCGGAGTATCCAAGGGAGCTTTTTATTTACATTTCCATTCCAAAGAGGAATTGCTCGTTCATATTTTCAATCATTATATGGAATCGTACCGCTCATATCTGGAGGAGATTCTTCAGGACCCCTCGTTAAGCGCTCGGGAAAGACTATTTAAATCCATTGAATATCAATGCGAAGCCTTCATCAAAGATAAAGATTTTATTGCGATGCAGCTAAAAGGGATCACCTTTTTAAATAAAGCTCTACAGGATTTAATGATTGATCACAGCAACCAAAACGTTATATGGTTTGATCAGCGTATCATTGAGCTCTATGGATCCGAAATCAGACCGCATTCATTTGATTGCGCCAACTTATTTAACGGGATGATCAAGGAGTTTTTTTTCTGCCATATCGTTTTCGGACATCCTATTGAAGGCGGACAGCTAGCCGAATATTTAATGAACCGTCTGGACGATGTTATTTATGGGATTCTGAGTAAACCCACCGTTCCCATTCTTTCCAAAGCTGTTATTTTGTCTGATCGCAGTTCAGAAACAACTCGCGAAAGCTTGATTGAGAGAGCGCTTACAACGAAGGGTTGGATTGAATCGCATGTCGAAGCCCCTATGGTTATGTGCACCATGCTTCAGTCGCTGGATGTAATCGTTCAAGAGGCCACTAAAGAAGATCCCAACGATATCATTATCAAGGGAATGGTTAATTACCTGATTTCCTTGGCAGAGGGGGATTCGGATATTATCGCCGTATTCAACAAATCATTCGGTTGTGCCCGTATTTGCTAATTTACCGAGAAAAAAAGGCTAACCTGAGTTTCCGGTTAACCTGATTGAGTGAACCATTCATTCACAAAGTATGTGTTTAGCGGTACTGCTTCAACTGCATTTGATCGAGACTTTTGAATTCATATCCCTGACCGCGGGCATCGTCAATAATTTTGCCCATAGCCTCTGCATTATCCTGAGAAACGGAATGAAGCAGAATGACAGCACCAGGATGAAGCTGTGCCATCACTTGTTGATAGGCATAGTTCCAGCCGTGCTGCTTTTTTGTATCCCAATCCCTGTACGCCACGGACCAGAAGACACTGGTATAGCCCAAATTTTGACTGACCCCGAGCATCTGATCACTAAAGATTCCCCTTGGCGGCCGCAAATACCGCACTTCGCTTTGTGGGGTCAGTTGGGTTATTTCCACTTTGACTTTGTCCAGCTCATCCTTCATACGGCCCGCAGATATACTGCTCATATCCGGATGACTCCAGGAATGGTTGCCAATGATGTGCCCCTCTTCAGCCATTCGCTTGACCAGCTCCGGTTGGTCCTTCACATAATGCCCGGTCACAAAGAAGGCCGCGGGCACCTTCTTATCCTTTAATACGTTCAGCAATTGAGCTGTATATCCGTTTTCATACCCGTTATCAAAGGTTAAATAAAGTTCCTTTTTCTCTGTATCCCCCAAAAAAATAGCTCCGTGCTTTTGAAGAATGCCCATAAAGCCCTCTTCCGCGATTGAAGGAAGCTTTCCATCCTTGCTTTTTTTAAAGCCAAAATGATAAGGACGATTATCGTCCTGAGCCCACACCTGACCAGAGAGCTGTACAACGCTAACCATTACCATTAAAAACACCACGGCCTGTATGGCACGTCTCATCCATGCACCCTCTTTTCTGAATTGACATCCTTCATGTCTCATAGCTGCCTAAAGGTAGTATTGCTCAGGATGAAATGAATCATCCGCTTAGCGAAAGAAAAGAAAGCTTGTAATCGTTGATAATGATCACGATTTCGCTCGAATTTCACTTGCAATTTGTTCCGCAATCTCTGCTATGCCCATCGATCCGATATCGCCTTCTTCACGTTTGCGGACCGCCACTTTATTCATTGACCGCTCGTTCTCGCCGACTACAAGCATGTAGGGAACCTTTTCAAGCTGTGCCTCACGGATTTTATAGCCAAGCTTTTCGCTTCGTATATCTACTTCTACACGAATACCTGCAGCTTCCAGTGCTTGCTTCACCTGCAGTGCATAGTCGATGTAGACATCGGACACAGGTAATATTTTCGCTTGAACCGGAGCAAGCCAAACCGGGAACGCACCGCTGTAATGCTCTGTTAAAATACCGATGAAGCGATCTATGGACCCGTAGGCTGCACGGTGAATGACAACAGGACGGTGCTTCTGATTATCTTCGCCGATGTAGGAAAGATCAAATTTCTCAGGCATTTGAAAATCAAGCTGGATCGACGCACACTGCCAGCTGCGTTTAAGCGCGTCCAGAATGTGGAAGTCAATTTTCGGTCCGTAAAAGGCCCCGTCACCTTCATTCATTCGATAGGCAATACCACTCTGATCCAATACATGCTGAAGAGATGCTTCTGCCAGATCCCACAACTCCGCCGATCCCATCGAATCCTCAGGACGTGTAGACAGCTCGATTGTATACTCAAAGCCAAACACCTGGTAAATTTGATCGATAAAAGCAATTACGCGTCCAATCTCCTCCTCAACCTGGTCCGGTCTTACAAAAATATGTGCATCATCCTGGCAAAACGTACGCACACGCATCATCCCGTTCAAGGCACCCGAAAATTCATGGCGGTGAACCTGACCGAATTCGGCAAGTCGTATCGGAAGCTCCCGATAGGAATGCAGTGTATTTTTAAAGATCAGCATGTGTCCCGGACAATTCATCGGTTTGAGGGCATAATGCGTATCGTCAACTTCAGTAAAATACATATTATCCTTGTAATGATCCCAATGCCCGGATTGCTCCCACATCCGTCGGTTCATCATGAGTGGAGTACGGACCTCCTGGTAATCCTGCTGCACCTGTACCTCGCGCGAAAAGTTCTCCAGCTCTGTACGTATCGACATGCCTTTGGGCAAGTAAAATGGCATTCCCGGCGCTTCCTCTGAGAACATAAACAATCCCAGTTCTTTGCCAAGCTTACGATGATCGCGTTTCTTCGCTTCCTCCAAGATGAACAAATGCTCCTCTAGCTGCTGTTTTTTGGGGAAGGCAGTTCCGTATATACGCTGCAGCATTTTATTGTTGGAATCACCTCGCCAATAGGCACCTGCTACACTCAGCAGCTTGAATGCCTGAATACGGCCTGTAGACGGGAGGTGGGGTCCACGACATAGATCGTAAAATTCACCTTGATCATAAATTGTGATGACAGAGGCTTCCGGCAAATCATGAATAAGCTCCAGCTTAAGTGGCTCCTCCTGCCGCTCAAATATCCGAATGGCCTCAACACGGTCTACCTCTCGTCTGACAATCGGCAGGTTCTCCGCAATTATGTTCTCCATCACCTGCTCAATTGCAGCAAGATCCTCACTGGATAAAGGTTTTTCAATGTCGATATCGTAATAAAAGCCATCCTCAATGACCGGGCCAATGCCGAGCTTTACTGACTTTTCGCCATATATGCGCTTAAGCGCTTGCGCCATCACATGCGCCGTACTGTGGCGGTATACCTTCAATCCTTCCTTGCTATCGAGTGTGATGATTGCTATATCGCAGTCCTGCTCAATAGACCGATTCAAATCAACCATTTCGCCATTGATTGTACCAGCCACCGCAAGTTTCCTTAGCCCCGGACTAATTGACCCTGCTATCTGCTCAATTGTTGTACCGTAACCATACTCCCTTACAGCTCCGTCGGGCAGCTTCACTTTCACTTGATTTGCCATGTTAACTCCTCCATTATGATCATTTTTGTAAACACAAAGAGCACACCCGTCTCCGCAAAGGGACGAATGTGCTCGTGGTTCCACCCTGATTATAACCTGCTGATAATAGCAGATCCTCATTGGTTTCTGTAACGGGAATTCCCGGCGAAATTTACTCTCATGAGCAAGCATGATTTCCATATCGCAGCTGCAAGGGGGTAAATTACTTATTTCCACAGAAGGGGCTTTCAGCCGGTGACCCCTCTTTCTGTTCAGCTTCCATAAGTGTTCATGTCCTTGGTTATTGCTTTTAAAGGTTATTTGGTTATTAAAAAAACAAAAAGAGCACACTCGTCTCCGAAAAGGGACGAATGTGCTCGTGGTTCCACCCTGATTATAACCTGCTGATAATAGCAGATCCTCTGGTTTCTGTAACGGGAATTCCCGGCGAAGTTTACTCTCATGTGCAAGCATGATTTCCATATCGCAGCTGCAAGGGGGTAAATCACTTATCTCCACAGAAGGGGCTTTCAGCCGGTGACCCCTCTTTCTGTTCAGTATCCCTAAGTGTTCATGTCCTTGGTTATTGCCTTGCTTTTATTTGTTAATTAGAATAACGAATGGAGATTATTTTGTCAAGGGGTATTGTTCGTGGGTAAAATCAATACCTCAAAGTAATGAACTCACGCCAGCTCCATCCACGCCTCGAGCAGCTTATCGTACCGCTCCTGCAGCAGACCGCGCTCACGCCATCGTACCTCCAGCAGCTCTGTATCGCCGTTGATACTAGCACCAAGCTCCAGCAGCTCTGCGTCTGCTGCGGCCATGTCCGCTTCGATCGCTGCAATCTGTCGCTCGAGCTCCAGACGCCGCCGCTCGGACGCGCGGGCGCTGCCATCTGCTTCTGCTTTCGGCGCGGTAACAGCTGCGCTTCGCGATGCAGTGGCAGCGTCATGATTCCTCGCTGCCTGAGCCTTCGCACCAGCAGAGCTCCGACTTCCCGTCGGTGCTTGTGCTTTCGCTCCCGCTTTGTCGCAGCTTTCCGCCACCGGTGACAGGACTCCCGCTGCGCCATGGAAGTCCGGCTTGCCCTCGACACGCGCGCCGTTCCGGCGTGCGCCGCTGACAAAACCGTTTCCTCCGCGCTCGGAAACCTCCTCTTCCTGCTGCCGCCTCTTCGCCCTGAACTCGTCAAAATTCCCGAGATATTGGGCCACCTTACCCTGCTCTAACAACCATACCCGCTGCGCCAGCCGATTGATAAAATAGCGGTCATGCGAGATCGCAAGCACAGTTCCCGGGAATTCCTCCAAAGCTTCCTCCAACGCCTCGCGCGAAGCGATATCCAGATGGTTCGTCGGCTCATCGAGCAGGAGCAGATTAGGCTTCGAGAGAACGAGCAGCGCAAGTCGCAGCCGTGACCACTCACCCCCAGACAGCAGGCTTACCGGACGGAATACATCCGCTCCGTAAAACAGATACCTCGCAAGAATACCCCTTGCTTCGCCTTCCTCTAAGCCAGCTTCCGTGCGGAAATAGTCCAGCACCGTCTGCTTGCGGTCCAGTATCGCATTTTGCTGTGCCAAGTATCCAATTTCCACACGGGCTCCCAGCCTGATTTCTCCACCATCGGGCATTTCTTCGCCCAATAGGAGCTTGAACAAAGTCGTTTTGCCTGTTCCGTTGTCTCCTAACAGCATTACTTTTTCCCCATACTGTAGACTTCCTTCCACCCCGGACAGCACATCACGACTGTCGTAAGATTTGGAAACCCCTTCAAAGATTACCACCCTGTTACCGGAGCGATCCAGCGGCACCAGCCCAAAATCAGCAGTTTTCTGCTCCAACACCGGACGTTTCACCCTCTGCATACGATCCAACGCTTTGCGAATCGAAGCTGCTCGCTTAAAAAACTTCTCATTTCCGCCGACCCGTCCCCACTCCTCCAGCTGACGAATCGTCTCCTTCATCTTCTTGATCACCTTTTGCTGCTCCTGATACTGAGCGAACTGCTGCAGCAGCCGTTCTTCCTTTCCCTTCATATACCCGCTGTAATTGGTCGTATACGTTTGAGCCTCTCCATCCTCCAGCTCAATCATTTTGGATGCTACACGATCAAGAAAATAACGGTCATGCGACACAACCATACATGCGCCTGTATAGCTCCGCAAAAACTGCTCAAGCCATTCAATGCCCCTCAGATCGAGATGGTTTGTTGGCTCGTCGAGCAGCAGCAGCTCGGGTCGAACAATCAGCTGTGAGGCTAGCGCTACCCTCGTCTTCTCGCCTCCGGACAGTGAGCTGAAGCTGCGCATGTACGCACTCTTCGGAATTTGCAAGCCTAGGGCCACTTGATCAATGCTGGCATCCATTTCATAACCGCCGCCCCGTTCAAAACGCTCTTGTACGGCAGCATAGGCTTGCAGAAGCTGCTCAAGCCGTTCGGGGCTCGATGACACCTTAGGGTCGGACATTTCGTGCTCCAATTCGGTTAATTCCTTCTGGCATTTTGTCAGCTCCAGGTAACCATAAGCGAGCACTTCATACACCTTCATACTTTCAAATTCAACAGGGATTTGCGGCAAATATCCTACCTGAATATCCTTCTTCAGAGTCAACATGCCTTCATCCACATGCAATTGTCTGGAAATGAGCTGCAGCAGTGTCGATTTTCCGCATCCGTTTCGCCCGATAAGACCTACCTTTTCTCCTTCATGCACTTCAAAAGTAACCCCATCCAGCACAAGGTGGGCACCGTGGTATTTTTTTATATTTTGGCCGTTAATAATAATCATAATAAAGGATCCTCCTAGAGATGAAGACCCTAACTCAACAGCAAAAAAGAGCCGCAGCAGCAAGCCCGCGACCCTTCGGATGGTACAGCAATCCGTATCGGTTAAGGTAGGCGTCTTCTCGCGAATGGTACAACCGTATTTGAATAATCAGACAGACTTCTCCCGTTGTTCGGAAAAGTATGAACGATGCCAGCCATAGCAATCGGCAGCTGGCTAATACGGTTGTTCACCATTTCGTGATTCACCTACCTCACCTCCTTGTTTTTATTATTGTAACTGTAGCATAAAACGCACGGATAATGCAATGTCTACTCTCCCAGCTTGAATACTTTAAGTTTCCGGGCAGCAAAAAAGGCTGCACGAACGGCGGCAGCCTTTTTGTTCCATCTCATCCTATTTGGAGCGTCCCTTACCTACCAGAAACTTTTTCTTCGTTTTTTTGTCCATTACCGGTAAGTGTTTATAGCTCCGTACCATCGGGCTTTTACATAAAGGACAGTCAGGCAATTCTTCTGTTACAAATTCCTTACGTGTCCATGCTTTGCATTCAGGTTGTTTGCATTTCCATATTTCTATGTGTTCCAGTTCTTGCGTTTGTTCCTCTAATGTCGTAGTTGCCATTTCCAATCAGATCTCCCTGCGTTAATTTCTAGACTTCTTATTATTATACAGAAGACGACTATTGGCAAGCCCTATTTTCGCTAATAGGCCAACATCTATCTACTTCACCATCCCGCATGAGGGTACAACAAAGAAGACCAGCAAGTGATACTCACTTTCGGCCCGCTGAGAATGCTTATGTATAAATATGGATAGCATTAAATGTGTAACTAATCCGTAAAATAAAAGGCGGTGGTTTGAATCGTAAATATAAATATGGCTCCATGCTCAACATCTTTTTGCGCATGAATTTTTCCACCCATCAATTCTACCAGCGTTTTGCAGATCGCTAATCCAAGCCCTGTACCTCCATATTTACGTGCCCTCGACGAATCGAGCTGCGAAAAGGGCTTGAACAAATCAACCATCTTCAGCGGGGGAATTCCGATTCCACTATCCTTTATGACAAATTCAATCTCAAGGGAATCGTCCTGCGCGGAAATTTGATTAACCATCACATGAATCCCGCCGCTTTTCGTAAATTTAACAGCGTTTCCGACTAAGTTAATCATGACTTGGCGAAGTCGGGTATGGTCGCTCGCAATAAGCTGAGGAAGCTGTTCATCGATGTTATACTCCAGAATCAGGTTTCGCTCCAAGGCGGTGGCTGTAAATAATTCAAACGTTTCTTGGACCAAAGCTTTCAGTTCAAGCGGTTCCTGCTCCAGTTCCATTTTGCCGGATTCAATTTTTGAATAATCTAGAATATCATTGATCACGGACATTAAGGCATTCGCACTATTCCGTATAATTCCAGCATATTTTCTTTGTTCTGACTCAAGATCCATTTCAAGGAGTAAATCCGCCATCCCAATCACACCATTCATCGGTGTACGAATTTCATGGCTCATCATGGACAGAAATTCAGATTTAACAAGCAGCGCATTTTCCGCTTCTTCTTTAGCTTGCAAAAGCTCGATATCCAACATTTTCCGTTTCGTTATATCCCTTGCAATGACGTATACCCCAACCACTTTCACTTCCAGCACGATAGGAAAACTGATTACATCATAGATGACGATTTCACCATTCAAACTCATCTCTTTTGTTTCATAGCGCTGCACGTTCCCGTTTACTGTTTGTTGAAAATAGTGTTCGATACCAGGTAAATTGTCTTCTGAGGTAAAAGCACGGAAATTTAGCTGACCCTGTTCCACTTCTTCGCTTGCTACCCCTATTATTTGCTCAAAAGCCGGGTTGACCGATGTATAATTTCCAAGTAAGTCCAATGAATAAATAAGATCTGGATGATGCTCGAACAGGGTAACCGCCTCCCTGAATCGTTCCAAGCCTTTGTTGCTTCTTTCAAGCTCTGCTTTGACCGATTCCAACGCTTTTTTTTGCAAATCCAATTCAATAAATACCTTTACCTTACTAAGCAGGATATCTGTGTTAACCGGTTTGAACAAAAAATCGACAGCGCCGGTCTCATAACCTTTATACACGCTCGCTTCCTCTTTATGGGTAGCTGTCACAAAAATAATCGGAATGAGCTTTGTCTTCTTATTGCCGCGCAAAATCTCGGCCAGCTCGAATCCGTTCATTTCCGGCATATTCACATCAAGTAAAATCAATGCAAAATCATGACGCAGCGTGAACGACATGGCTTCATTCCCCGAATGTGCTTTATAAATTTCGCAGCCTAATGTTTGTAATATTTGCTCCATGGCAAACAAGTTTTCTTCTCGATCATCAACGACAAGTATTTTAGCTGCAAGCTTTTCCTTTGCAGGTATCATGAATGTCCCTCCTTAAAGTCTGCGAAGCTTCCTTACTTCGTAAACAAATGTTTATTTAAACAGCCATACTCGCAACAAGGAAAGCAGATTGTCCGTGTCAATCGGTTTTGTCATGTAATCGTTGGCACCGCCTTCAATACATTTCATTTTATCACCTACCATCGCATTAGCCGTTAACGCGATAATCGGCAGCTTATTGAACTCAGGATTCTCGCGAATTCTTCGCATGGCTTCGTAGCCATCCATGACGGGCATCATAATATCCATAATAACCAGTTCAATACCGGCAACCTGATCCAGCATTTCCAGAGCCAGCTTACCATTATCTGCCATAACTACGTCCATTTCGTAATGCTGCAGCAGCTTGGACAAAGCAAACGTATTTCGCAAATCGTCGTCCACCAACAATATTTTTCGACCTTTTAAAGTTTCATCCCCATCGTGCAGCATGTTGACCCCATGGCGCTGTTCAAAGGGTAGCGATTTATTCACATGCTGGAGAAACAGAGAAACTTCATCCAACAACCGATCCGGGGAATGAGCGCCTTTGATGACAATACTACCCGTGTAATGATTCAATTCCTTGTATTCCTCTTGTGTTAACTCTTTACCTGTATAAACAATAATCGGTGGTACATGAGTCTTCTTAAGCTCTGACAGTTTGGCAAGTAATTCAAAACCCGTCATGTCGGGAAGCTTTAAATCAAGAATCATACAATCGTAGTCCTGTAATCGCAATCGTTCCAAGCCCTCCGCACCTGTCTGAACACAATGAATCTCGATTTTTTTGTGGAGGAGCATTTCATATATGGCTTTCTGATTATGAGCATCATCTTCAACGACAAGCATCAGTTGAATACGCTCCTGCAAAACAACTTCGATCCTGGCAAATACGGAATCAAAGTCTGTGACGCTGATAGGCTTTGTGAGGAAACCAACTGCCCCTTTATCCAGCGAGGTTTGTCTATCTTCCTTGCCAGTAATAATATGAACCGGAATATGTCGTGTTTCGCTATCGTGCTTAAGCAATTCGAGCAATTTAAGCCCATCGATATCTGGCAGACCCAGATCCAGCAATACGGCACTAGGCATATACTTCTTTATCAGCTGAAGACCACTGAAGCCATCTTCTGCCGCAATACATTTGAAGCCCTTGGCAGCAGACATATCCAATAAGACCTTGGCGAAGCTTTTGTCATCCTCTATTATCATGATTACCTTCTCGTTCATATGAGGCTCGATATGATCCCGATCATCAGCAATAAACGCTTTGATAGCTTGTGGAGTTTTGACCCTTTCTGCCGCCGCGGCGGTAATAGACTGCTCCATATGAGCCTCGGATATTGTATTTTCAGACGAATGGACCATAGAAGTAACCATATCGTTTGAGGAGGCCATTCCGTTCATGGGGTCCCCAATAGATGAGACATGATTCATGTCAAGCGGGAGAATTAATGTAAAAGTGCTTCCTACGTCCTTCTCACTCACTAAATGAATTTCGCCGCCAAGCAGCTTGGCAAGCTCTCTGGAAATCGTCAAGCCCAATCCGGTTCCGCCGTACTTGCGAATGGTAGAGCCGTCAGCCTGCTGAAAAGATTCAAATATCGCTTTTTGCTTGTTCGGTACAATTCCAATCCCTGTGTCACTTACGATAAAAGCAACCGTATTGTTTGCTGTGAGAGTAGTATTGATAAAGTGAAAATCCGCTGCAGGGCGGCAAATAGTCAAGGAAACCGTTCCTTTGGATGTAAATTTGAATGCATTGGACAAAAAGTTTTTGAGTATTTGTTCAGTCCGCTGGCCGTCTGTTATGAGGGTCCACGGAACTCCTTCTTCTATTTGCAATTCGAACTGCAGCCCTTTATCCTGTGCTATCACATTGAACTGATACTTGAGATTGTGGACAATCGATTCCAGCTTAACTTCCTCCGGCATCACGTTTAACTTACCTGCCTCTACCTTGGACAAGTCCAAAATATCATTGATCAGTGTTAACAAATTCAAGCCGCCGCTGTAGATAATTTGAGCCGACTCGATTTGATCCTTCGTCAAATTCCCCTCCATGTTATTAGCGAGCAGCTTCGCGAGTATTAGCAGACTATTAAGCGGGGTCCTTAATTCATGAGACATATTCGCTAAAAACTCCGACTTGTAGTTACTGGCCAGCTCCAACTCGTTGGCCTTCACCTCAAGATCATCCTTGGATAATTGGATCATTTCATTTTGTTTGATAATATCCATCGTTTGCATTTCCAAGCGTTTTGTCTTAACCGCCATCTCATCGTTAATTATTTGCAGTTCTTCACTTTGCAGCTTCAGCTTCTCTTCTGAATACTTTAACATTTTGGTTTGTTCTTCCAATTCTTCATTGGATACGCGTAATTCTTCCTGTTGTATTTGTGCTTCCTCAGCTAATAATTGCGCTTTTTCGGCAAGAAGCTGTGATTCTAATAGGGATTCTTCCGTTCGTTGACGACTGGAGGCGCTGTTAATAATAACACCTAATGGCGTGGACAACAGTTCAAGCAAATTTTGCTGTATGGGCGTAAAAGCTTTGAACGAGGCTAATTCAATTACCGCTACTACCTCATCTTCGAAAATAATCGGCATGACAAAGATCGTCAGAGGATTGTGTTCTCCCAGTCCGGAGCTGATCTGAATATATTCATTAGGCACTTGTGTCAGCAATATCGGCTTCTTCTCCAATGCACATTGACCAATCAAGCCTTCTCCCGAACGGAAATGATGCGAAATATTTTCCCGCTGCTTGTAGGCATAGCTGCCAAGCAATATAAAATCACCCGTGTGCTCAGCGTTTTTCCTTGTCTCTTTTACATAAAATACACCTTGTCCAACCTCGATCAGCTTGGAAATTTCTGAAATAAGCATTTTTATCAGCTGCTGCAGGTCGGTTATTCCGAGGGAAAGCTCTGTTAAACGGGCCAATTCGGCCTTCAACCAATATTGTCTTTCTTTTTCGGCCATCATTTCCTGGAACGTAAACCATACTTGAATAAGCAGAGATAGCGAAACTAAAATAATAAGAAGATTCATCAGATTCATAAAGACAAGCCAGTTTAAAGCTCCGCTCCTGCTTCGATCCAGTCGGTCGAGCAAAGCCACTCCATATTGATCTTCCGCTTGCTTCATTAAATCGATGACATCTGTCGATTGCAGATACCAGTATACCGGGTCAACAGCAGCACTCTTACCATCAGCTCCATCCAATACGTTGTATCGAATACGATTGACCTCATCAACTACTTGCCCTTTAACGATCGACTTATATTGACCAAGCCAATCCGAGCTTGCATTCGAAGTAAAGCTGTTCAAATAAAGCTGCCGCTCTTGTTCCAACGAACCTAAGTTATATATATCTGTAGCTTGGATTTGACGAGCTTGAAGAATACGGCTAATGAGGATTCGTTCCTTGCTAAGCGCTGCTTTGCTTTGAGAGAAGCTGTGAAAGGCTGACAGACTAGCAGCGATTTCAAGATTCGAGCTTGCCAATTTCAATTGATCCATCAAAATAAAAAAAGACCCTAACGTATCATCATAGTACGTCAGGATCGAATTCGCATCCATTTTTTGTTTGTCCATTAACCCCCGCTCTGCATCGAGCTTATCCAACATTCTTATGGAACGTTCCAGATTGTTTCTGGTAGTCGCATCCAGCTCATTTTTCGTTACAACATCCGAATATTGATTAAAATTAATTATACTTTGGTCGGAATTCTTTCGCTGCTCCAGCATTTGATTTCGTTTGAGCTCTGTGTGATCAGCGTAATAGCTTACTGTAATTCCTTGTTCCTTTTGAAGCTCATGGATCAAGTCGATGGTTTTCACCAGGAGCTTGGTCTTGGTTTCTAACTGACCTAACTCAGTTCGATCGTTCATTTTGGCAATAACCACTGTGATTGAAAAATACAGCAAACCGAGCATTGGAATTAAAACCATAACAACCAGCTTGCTGTTCATTTTCAAGTTCTTTATCCAGAGCATATTCCGATACCCTCATTTCTCAATCTCGCCCTACAAAAATTCCATCATTTTTACTCAAAATTCCAAATTAGCCTTAACTAATTATAGTAACACAATTAAAAGTAAAGATATATGTTTATGATTAAACTAATTATGATATTTCGAGTCTAGCATTCTAGGCAGTTTTACAATAACCGTTGTCCCTTCCCCAAGCCTGCTCTGTAATTGAATGGAGCCATGGTGCAAATCAACGATTTTTTTTACAATCGAAAGTCCGAGTCCACTACCGGAGCGGGCACGATTTCTGGCTTTATCAGCTTTATAAAAGCGTTCACTAATATGTGGAAGTTCGTCCTCGGATATTCCGATGCCCGTATCGCTGATCTTCACCGTAATATCATGTTCGACTGCGATTCCGATCCGGATCGTATCTCCTGGCAATGAAAATTTGATACTGTTGGTAATCAGATTCAACCATACTTGATAGATAAGCCCGGAATCCGCGGTAATAACGACTTCGGATAAATCCAGCTCGACGACCAACTGCTTTTCCGCCCATTGCCACTCGGTCATGATCAAGGCCTGCCGAATCTGTTCATCCAGCCGGAAAGTTGTCGGTTTGACCACCGTCTTTTCTTTGTCCAGCGCTGCCAAAGTCAGAAGCTTCTTGCTCATTGACGATAAGCGTCGACTTTCCTCCTCAATGATACGTAGGTATCGTCGTGCCTCTTCAGGTGTAGCTTTCTGTTCAAGAATCGCCTGTGAAAATCCTTGTATGGACGCTAACGGCGACTGAATTTCATGCGAAACATTGGCTACAAACTCCTGCCTCATATCGTCGAGCTGCTTAAGCGTCTGCGCCATTTGTGCAAAATATCGGGCCAAATTACCGATTTCATCGTGGCGTGAAACATCCATTTCGATGTCGTAGCTGCCGCTCACGATTTGTTGAGTTGCTTGGGTCAATGTTTGGATAGGTTTGACGATGTATCGCGTTGAAATAACAATGAACACGATATTGAACAAAAAGCTGAACACCAATAGTATAGCCAGCAGGGTTCGAACTTCACCAAACTGCTGTTCCAGATTTGGACGAATAAACACAGCATGTGTATTCCCTTTTGCCATAATGGGTAATCCGATGCTGTTCTGGATACTATTTTCAAAAAGCCCGTTAACCATCAGCAGATGGCGTTCCTCCAAAATTCCTTTATAAATCCCTCCACCTAAAACATGACGAATCTGCTCCGCAGCCATTTGTTTATTTTTGAACGGGGAGCCGTAAAATGAGCCCTGCATCTGGTCATCCACAGTATAAATCTGGAATCCCATGTTGGCGATATGTGACAAATATTGCCCCAGATCAAGATCCGGCGTTTTTTCATATAACGTCTTGACTTCATTGCCGATATTCAGTATTTTTTGTTCGTTATAGTTGATCAGCTTCTGGACATAATAAACATTTGCCAATAGAAGAGCCAATACACCACTTACAAGCGAAATCAGCACAAACGTTACCACAATGCGAATATAAAGACTTCTCATCCTCCCTGCACCTCGATCTTATACCCTAAGCCGCGGATCGTAGTGATGACAAAGTCATCCGTTCTGTCTGCAAATCGTTCACGCAAACGCTTAATATGTACATCGATGGTCCGGCTGCCCCCTTCGTAATCCGACCCCCATATCAGCTGCAGCAGCTGCTCTCGCGTGAAAATACGTCCGGGTTGACTCGCCAATTGGGACAGCAGCTCAAATTCTTTCAACGGTAAAATGAGAACAGAGTCACCCGTCTTCACCTCGAAGCTATTACGGTCTATCGTCGTACCGTTCAACCGGATTAATTCCGAAGAAACCATTTGATATCGACGCAGTAAGGCTTTTATCCGAAACATCAGTTCCTTCGGCTCGAACGGTTTCACCATGTAATCGTCTGTACCGGACAAGAAACCTTTTTCTTTATCCTCAATCTCTCCCTTAGCCGTCAGCATAATGACCGGAATATCATAGTGTTTGCGGATTTCCTTGCAAAGCTCCCAACCATTCTTCGACGGCATCATAATATCCACCACGGCCAAATGGACCTGTTCGTTTTCCAGGATGGTTGACCCTTGTTCACCATTGTCTGCTTCTATAACGATATACCCTTCCTTCTTTAAAAGAAAAGCTAATAGTTCCCGAATGTGGGGATCATCATCCACAACCAAAATGTGAGTTCTCAATGTGTCACTCCTTTTCGAATTCGCTGAGGTTATCCCTTAATATTTCTCCAACAATATAGTCAACATACATGAATGTAGCTTAAACAAACAATATGAACGGACGATGAACGGGATATTACAACAGCTGTAATCATTCGTACATCGTCCATTCATATTGTCAGCCTACAATACATCATGTGAGACGGTAACGCGAGGCCAGCGCCTCCGTGCATCTCAACTTATTATAAACGGGGGAAATCACATGTTTGGTTTTATGTTATTTTTACATCTTGCTGGCTTGGTCATTTGGCTCGGTTCCTTGTTTGCCATCATGATCATGCTGATTATGTTAAACAAACAGTTGGGTTCGCTTGAATCCAATACATTAGCACAGCGCATTATTCGCACCTTTAGCAGGTTTGCTCACCCAAGTGCTGTCTTCGTATTAATCAGTGGGATTTTGATGATTATTCAAATGGGGATGGGGTCCGGGAAGCCGTTATGGCTGGAGGTCATGGAAAAGGGAGGCGGTACGATTATATTGCTTGGCCTAATATTCACCGGTATTCTGGGAAGTAAAGTTAAAAAACGCTTGAGCATCCCGGGAGAGGCTCATCACGTCAAATTATCAGGTTATATGTTTGCGATCAGTACGGTTATTGTCCTCACGCTTTCCGTTGTGCTGGTTGTGAGTTTAAAAATTTAAACCGAGGAATAAGCCAAATATGATTCCGACTGCGCAAGGTGCCTGGTCCAAGCTTGGTCCATTGTCGCAGTCGGTGTCTTTCTTTTTCACGGTTACAATTCTACAATCGCCTTAATAACACCATTAGCAGGATCGTACCACTTTTCAAACTCATCAATCATATGATCAAAGCTGACACGATGGGTAATGTATCGATCGATATCAACGGCGCCATCACGAACGGCTTGGATGACGGTATCGAAATCCTCTCGTGTAGCATTGCGGCTGCTCATAAGAGTAAGCTCTTTTTTATGAAAATCCGGGTCATTGAAGGCAATATCGGCTTTGACCAAGCCTACATATACAAGCCTGCCGCCATGGGATACATAGGTGAAGGCATCCATCATCGACTTCGCATTACCAGTAGCATCAAATACGACTGTCGGCAAATCTCCATCTGTTATTTCCGCCAACGCTTCCAAGGGTTGATTCAGCACATTTAACGTATAATCGACCTGCGCCCATTCCTGGCAAAAACGCAATCGTTCTTCATTCATATCCATGGCAATGACTCTCGCGCCCCGCTGCTTGGCCAGTATCATTACACCTAATCCGATGGGTCCTGCTCCAATGACAAGCGCCAGCTCCCCCTGTTGCAATCCCGACCTTCTTACCGCGTGAGCGCCAATGCTTAACGGTTCCAATAAAGCCGCTTGATCAAGGCTAATGCCATCCGTTTTAATTAAATGCGTGGTGGGTACAGCTATGATCTCTCCCATACCCCCATCGGTATGTACGCCAAGCACTTTCATTTGTGTACAACAGTTGGTTTTACCATTCCGGCACGCGATACAGCTTCCACATTCCATATAGGGGATAACCGATACCTGCGCTCCTATTTGAAAATCACTGGAGTCTGATTGCAGGATAGTCCCCGATAGCTCATGTCCAAGTACTCTGGGATACGTAAAAAACGGCTGATTTCCTCTATAAGCATGAAGATCCGTTCCGCAAATACCGATTCTGCGAATTTGTACCAAAGCTTCCCCTTGCCCCCTAACAGGCGGTTGGGCTTCTATCATTTTCAATTCATTGGGCTGCATGCATACAATACTCTTCATCCTCATTCTCCCCTTTACACAATAATATTTTGATTATATTCAGGTCTTCCGCTTGACCAGGTATGATTATGGATGGGCTCCAAAATTTGCAGTACCTCGTGAAGAAGCGCTTCGTCCAGCCGCTCTTCAGTCCACTCGATATTTCTGCGGATATTATCTGAGCTGGCAGTGCTCACTAAGGTAGTAGGAATCAGCTCGTTATGAACGGCATATTGAATGGCTAATTTAGTCATATCTTTCCCCTGTTCCTGGCAGAAGCTGACTGCTCGCTGGCAAACTTCTCGAATGAAATCTGTTGCAGGGTGCCAGGCTGGAATGCCGCGGTCGCCTAACAAACCCATGGATAATGGAGATGCGCTAATCAGACCTACTTCATGTTGATTTAATGTAGGAATTAGTCCTAATAAAGAAGTATCATTCAAGGCATAGTGACAATATGACAAAATCACATCCAGTTTCGCCTTAGCAAGCGTCATTGAAAAAATATCAAGCGGCAAGCCTGATACACCATAATAACGGATCTTACCCTCTTCCTTTAGCTTTTGCAGCGCTGGAATACCTTGCTCCAGAACCACATCCAGTGATTCGAACTCAATATCATGCAGAAGCAAAATATCCACATAATCGGTTTGAAGGCGTTGTAAGCTTTCTTCCAGGCTTTGACGAATTCGTTTTCCGGAAAAGTCGAATTCATCTGCTCCAAAACGACCCGCTTTTGTGGAAAGGATAAATTGATCCCGCGAGACTTCCTTAATGGCTTTACCGAGCACCGTTTCCGCCTTGGTTAAACCGTAATAAGGGGACACATCGATGTAATTGATACCTAAATCGAGCGCAGTATGGACCGCCTTAATACCCTCTGCTTCATTAATATCCCGAAAAACGGACCCCAGTGAAGAAGCACCATAGCTCAGAATCGATACATCCAATCCCGTCTTGCCTAATGCTCTGAATTTCATAAGTTGACTCTACCTCCATTTTGGTTGATTCCATATCATTAACGCAAGGAGCCCCTCAACACGGTTTTGTCTGCGCTTTCAAAGGGAGAAAGAACTCCTTTTCAGCATAACCTTCATCCTTTTCTAATTTAAGATCTGTTCTCATTATAACAGCTATAATTGAACAATAAATCGCATTATTTGATATATTTATACCTGATTTTGATGTAGGATATAACAGAGGTGATTCTAATTAAAGCCATTCGCAAAAAATTCCCTATGTCTGAGCAATTTCCTTTCCAGCTTGTTTTTAAGGATACCAAAAGTCCTCAATCCGAGCTTCCTGATCATCTGCATGATTGGTACGAAATCGTCTATGTCTATAGCGGTAACGGGATGTTTTTCATTGACAGTTCCTTTTACGAGATGATGCCTGGAGATGTGTTTCTCATTCCGCGCAATACGATTCATCGTGCCATGCCGCAAAGAAGCGAGCCTGTTACTTCATCCATTCTTTACTTCAGTTCGGCTATACTTCCCGATCTTTCTCTGGGCGATGCTTTTTCGTTAACGGCGATATTCGAACAGCTTCGCAGCTCCAAGCAGTTCAGGCTATCCTTGGAAGGCACTGATCAAGAGCACATTCAAATGTTAATCGAAGACATCAGGCAAGAATTAGAGGAGGTACAGCAAGGCTCCCGTTATGCCGTCATGCTAACGCTGCACAGAATTATTGTGGCCTTATCACGCATACAAAGCTCCACCTATAGAGAGCCAAGCTCGCTTACGTCGACCAGCTCTACTTGGATGAAGGAAATTGTATCCTATATAGAGCTCAATTTTCATAGCAGCCTGACTCTCTCCTTCTTAAGCCAGAAAGCACATGTAAGTCCTGAGCATTTCAGTCGGGTTTTCAAACAAATGACCGGAATGCCTTTGACCGATTATTTGCATACGAAACGCATTCTGAAGGCTAAGCGTCTGCTAAAGGATACTAACCTCGCCATTGAAGTGCTGGCTGAGCAATGCGGTTTCCAAAGCATGCCCCATTTTCACCGTATATTTAAAAAGATAACAGGTAAAACCCCCGCCGTGTACCGGAGGAGGTAAATAGTTGGGAATCTTAAGTTAACTTCATATTACGCAATCGATTTCTTTCTCGGAAAATACTCAGCAGGATGTCAATACCCGCCATTACAAACCAATAAAGAAGAGCCTCCGTAACTTATCAATGGAAGTGGCACCCCGGTTATTGGCAAACACCCTGTGACAGCTCCAATATTGAACAAAAATTGGATTCCGATCATACTGACAATATCGTAGCAAGCAAAAAAAGAGACTGCCATTTAGCAGACTCTAATGTTGGATGATAGAACTTAACCAAACTTTACACATTTAGTTTTTTGTTCGTATTTGCTTGCAGCTTCGACGATGATCTTAGTTTCCGGTTTTCCATATACGATTGGAAAATCCAGATCATAAGCGTCAACCAAAACCCACTGACCATCAATGCGCCGATAATGTCGGTTGGATAATGCACACCAAGATAAACTCGGCTTATACAAATCATGACAATCATAAAGCTGCTCAGTACGATCAGCAAGCCTCGTCCTAATCTTGTAGAGGTATGACGCCACAGTAGAAACGCCAAGGCCCCATACAATGCAAGGGCTCCCATCGAATGACCACTCGGAAAGCTGTACCCGGTTTCCTCTATCAAACGATATACGCTCGGACGCTCCCGGTGAAAGATCGCTTTTAGAATTTGATTTGCAACAGCGGATCCACCTAATGCTCCAATAAAGAAAATCAGTTCGATACGGTGCCCAAGCACAAAGTATAAAAAAAGCATCACCAAAACAGCAAGAATTATGCAAACCTTGGTCGAGCCTATGGTAGTGAACAATTCCATGAATTTAGTAAGAGCCGGGTGTTCAAAGCTTTGTATGTTACCAGCCAGCTTCAGATCAAAAGAATTTAATGGATATTGGTTGGCTATAAATGCTAATACGCCAAAGCCTATAATCAGCAAAAAGCTGAAGATCATCAAGGTACGCTTAGAACGTTTAGAACGTGTTTTTCTTGGTCTCAATTATAAATCCCACTTTCATCCATAAATGAATACACCATGTAAATCAATCAGTAACACGCAAGTATCCTGTAATCGTTAGGGAATTTGATTCAAATCCAGATGTCCCTGGTATCCTTTCTTCATGGAGAGCTGTAATGTATGGTTGGTCCATTCATAAATATCCAATCCATTTCCTCCTGCACCCAACGACCATCCCAGAACGACCTCGGGTCGACCGTCCTTATTAACATCTGCAAACCCCACATTATCCAGACCGTAACCAGATCCCCAAGTATCCCACACGATTCGCCAATCCTCTTTATATTGCTTTAATAAGGCGGCTTTGAGCTTCTTTTCATTCAGAACGTCCTCTTCGTATACAACTATGGCCTCATTGATCCCGTCTCCATCCATATCTCCGAATACAGTGCCATTGCTCTTTTTTCCATGAACAGAGGCTAATAGCCGTGCTCCGTCAGGCAGTAAGGTTCTCAGGGTTGTACTCCACTTATCCTTTTGGGAAGTCCCTTCAGAGACCGGAGGCTTTATTAAATCGATGGGAGAAGCAGGCATTCGACACCCGCCAAGCCATAATATACTCGTCACGATGAGACCTGTCGAAATCAGCCTATTTACCATTTGTCCCCCTACTCCTCATTGATGACTGTTCAAATTTTATTTTATATTTTTTTTGTAAACAAAAGGTTATGAAAAAGTTAAAATTGATTTCTTATCTACTTGGGAAGAAAAATTTTGACCTTTGTTCCTACTCCCTCCTGACTTTCTATGAGCAGCCGCCCGCCGTGCAGCCTGATGATTTGCTCCGAAATCGATAACCCGAGACCGCTTCCTGCAGCGTGACTGTCTCCCTTGTAAAACTTTTGAAGAACATGAGCTAGGTCTCCCTCAGCAATCCCCTGTCCTGTATCCTCTACGGAAATAATGACATATTCGTGATCCGAGTCAGCGGCCAGCTGAATACTGCCAAGTGGATCTGTAAATTTAAGTGAATTATCTAAAAGGTTAATCAGCACCTGCTTCAGTCTATTTTCGTCGGCTTGAATAACAGGAAGCTTATCGTTAACGTGAACGTACAACGAAATACTTTGTCGAGCAGCCCTCGGAGCCAACTGCTTACCAATATGCTGAATGAATTCCGTCATATGTAGTGGATTACAGTTTAAAACCAAACGTCCATTATCCAATTTGGAAAAATCAAGCAGCTCATCGACCAGCTCGGTTAGTCTGTCTGTTTCCGTTTCGATGATTTCAAGACCATCCTTGAGTAGGGAACCGCTGTCCTCATCGCTCGTCCTTAAAGTTACAGCCCAGCCCTTAATCGATGTTAAAGGAGTGCGCAGCTCATGAGAAACCGATGAAATAAAATCATTTTTGAGCTGATCGTTTTGCCGAATCGTAGCTGCCATCGTATTTAACGTATCTGCCAACGAACCCAACTCATCTCGATATCGTTTCTTGGCTGTCACCGAAAAATCTCCTTCCGCCATTTGATCTGCAGCCAGCTTAAGCTCGGTAATTGAAGTCGTAATAGTCCTGGACAAAAAGATGCCGAGAACGGTGACTATGGCGACAACAAATAAGCCTACAGTAATAAAGAGCGTAAAAATACGGTTGATGGTTTCTGTCATTTCGGTTAGCGAAGTTACAAATCTGACCGCCCCAACGGTGATGTCCTTAGCCTGTAACGGATAGGACACCGCCAATATATTTTCATGCGTGGATAGCTCATTCCCACTCCATATTCCGACCTTTCCGCTGATCGCCGATTGCACATCCTGATATTCGATCAAGCTTTTACCGGCTGGAGTTCCCGTAGAGTCCTGAAGAAGCTGCCCGCTAGAACTTATGATCTGCACTTGTGCAGCGGAATTTTGGGCAAATCCATTCAATAATCGTTCCGATTGTTTCTGTAGGTCTTCATCTGCAAAATATTGATGAAAAAAAGAAGCCGATAATTCCGCTTGATTCATTAGAATCCGTTCCATATTGTGATAATAATAATACTTCACCGAAACCATAAGGAAAATTTCCAGAATGGCAACTGTAATCAAAATAACGATCAGGTAGCTTCCTACTAATCTTTTTTGAATACCCACCCATTCAACCATCCTTTCTCCAACGATAGCCAAGCCCCCATACGGTTTGGATCAACTGTGGCTTGGAGCAATCGTCCTCCAGCTTTTCTCGAAGCCTGCGAACGTGGACATCGACCGTTTTGGGATCGCCCACATAATCCTCTCCCCAAATCAAGTTCAAAAGCTTATCCCTCGATAACGCCTTATCCGGGTTTTCCAGGAATACTTTAACCATCTGATATTCTTTGGGGGTAACTTCGATTAGACTATCCTGTTTAAATAACTTATTGGAATCCAGATCAAGCAGGATCGAGCCTGACTGAAGTATTTTCCTATCAAGTCCCCTAACTTTCTGGGTACGGCGTAATACCGTTTTGATTCTGGCCACAAGCTCCAGTGGATTAAACGGTTTTACCATGTAGTCATCAGCTCCGAGCTCAAGCCCCTTAATTTTATCCTGATCTTGTCCGAGTGCAGTTAATAAGATGATGACGATCTCCGGGTCCGTATTTCTTAGCCTTCTGCACAGTTCGAAACCATCCATATCGGGGAGCATAACGTCCAGTACAACCACATCAGGCCGACTTACAGCAAGCATGCCAAGAGCTGCTTCACCCAAAGCGGCTTCACTGACGCTAAAATGGTTTCTATCCAAATTAATCGCTACAAAACGTCTTATATGATCATCGTCCTCAACGATGAGAACTTTATTACGTTCTAAAGTATCCAACCCAATCCCCCTCAAAAACGCAAACGCTCAGCTCTCTGCATCTAGCATATTGAATGATCGTAAAGATTACGAATATATCCTTCACCGCAAAAAAAGCTCTCCCTTGGATCAGAGAGAGCTGGCTGTTTCATCGATATCTCGTTTCATTATAAATTCAATTAAGCAAACTTACAGCCTCACCTAACGAGGACCTGTCCTTAATATTGAATGGTACTCTTGAAATTATAGGCTGTCAATAGTTACACGGTGTTAAACCCGAATCGAACGATGGCTATCCTTTTACGGCACCGATCAAGACGCCCTTAACGAAATATTTTTGCAGGAAAGGATACACAACCAGCAGCGGAACGATCATTACAATTATACCGGCAGACCGAATCGATTGTGGTGTCAACAGCTCCTGGATATCCTGTGGCTGCAAGTTGTTCATGCTTTGCAGTAAGGATTGGTTGGCGATCATATTTTGCACGAGCACAGCCAGATTGAACTTGTTGGAATCGTTAATATTGATCAGTACACTCTGGAAAGCGTTCCAGTAGCCTACACCATAGAACAGCATCAATGTCGCCAGCACCGGCATGGACAGCGGCAGTACGATTTGCCATAGCAGCCTCCATTCATTGCAGCCGTCCATCTGCGCCGCTTCGCTCATTTCCTCTGGTAATTGCTCAAAGAACGATTTAAGCACAAGCAGGTTATAGGCGCTGATCAAGCCCGGCAGCCAAAGGGACCAGTACGTGTTGACAATTTCGAGCGCACGGTTAACGAGAAAAGCCGGGATTACCTGAATGCCAAACAACATCGTAAACACGATAGCCATTGTAAAAAACTTGCGTGAGTAAAAATAAGGCTTGGACAGCGGGTAAGCCGCAAGAATCGTGAATAGCATGCTGAACAATACGCCGAAACCGGTAATGACTACGCTGTTTTGGAAGCACTTCACAATCGGTGTGCCATCCATCAAAGACCGGTAGGAGTCAAGGTTAACCCCGATCGGCCAGATGCCGACAAACCCTGAAGCCACTGCGTCGTATTCACTTAAAGACAGGGCAACCAGATGCAGCAGCGGAATCAGACAGCTAAGCCCGGCCAATAACAGCAGCGAATAATTGACCGCATATAGCACCTTTTCGCCTAATGACAATCTCATGACGTTATACTCCTTTCCCCGTTACCATAGCGATTGATTAAATTTCTTGGCAGCAGCATTAGCCAGCACGACGAGAACAAGCCCGATCACCGCTTCGAACAGACCCATCGCCGTTGTCAGGCTGTACATCCCGCCTTGAATGCCTACGGTATAAATATATGTGCTAATTACACTAGACACGTCTGAAACGGAGGCATTCTGCAAGTTGTACACCCGGTCAAAGCCAACCTCCATGACATTACCCACCGCAATAATGAGCATTAATGTCATGATTGGCAATATACCAGGCAGGGTGACATGCCAGATTTGCTTTGCTTTGTTCGCTCCGTCAATACTCGCCGCCTCGTACAAATGCGGGTCAATCGAGCTGATGGCCGCTAAATAAATGATTGCGGAGAAACCCGCTTCCTTCCAGATCGACGAACCGAAGAAAATCGCCATCCAGGTATCGACCCTGTACAGAAATTGAATAGGTTCGCCCCCAAATGCAGTAATCACCGTGTTCACGATACCTGCTTGCGCCCCGAACAAGGTCACGACAATTCCCCCTACGATGACCCAAGAGAAGAAGTGCGGTAGATACAGCAGCGTCTGCACCGATTTTTTAAACCATACACGCCGCACTTCGTTCAGCATGACCGCTGCCAATATCGGAAATGGAAAGCCGATCACGATATTGATGAAGCTGAGTATAAAGGTATTACGGATGATTTGCAGTGTTAGAGGGTTTTGGAAGATCATGCGAAAATTATCGAGACCCGCCCACGGACTGCCCCAAATACCCTGCATCAGATTATACTGCTTGAAGGCGATGATACCGCCCAGCATCGGGATATAACGGAAGGTAATAAAAAAAGCGATAACCGGAATGAACATGATTAACAATGGCAGATTACGATTAAACCGTTTACTGGCAAAACCTTTAACGGTAGTGCGATTACCAGCCTGCGGCTGCATAGAGCCAATCACCCGATTTGATTCCATACGATTAGATGTGCCCATCGGGCCTTCACTCCCTTCGAGCTTACTTATCCGAGTACAGCTTCACAGCGTCTTCGCCAAATTTGTATAAATCATCAAGCAGAAACGCCTTCGATTTGTTGGTCTCATACCATTTAGCGTAAAACTCGTCGACCTTGAGGCCGCCTGATTTATCCCATATTCCTTTGGCATCGGCAAGTGCCTGCTCTGCGGTATAACCTCCTCCGCCGACAATCGCTTTGAGCCATATGTCCTTAATTTGCTGCTCCGAATTTTTGACGACAAGGGACAGATCCTGTGGCAATACCGGTAAATACTCAGGCTTCAAGGTCGGTATAGGACGGTCCTTGGATACATATGCGCTGTCTGCTTGCAAAGCCAGCTCCCGCAGCTGCTTGAGTGTTTCCGTGTCCTGTGGCTTCTGTGCGCTGAACGAGCATTTGCCAAATAACAGTGTGGATGCCATCATCCCAAGGTCACCCGTATACGTGATTTCTTTTTTATTCTTCTCGGCATCGATCGGCTTCGGACATCCGACAGCGTCCTTACTCCAATGTGTACCCTCAACACCGCTTTGAATCGTTCTTGCATGGTCCGGCTTGATCATAAAATCCACATATTGCATGACCGCTTTCGGGTCCTTGGCTCCCACATTGATCGCACCGACCATTTGAATCGGGCTGCTAACGACCGGGCTGTACTGCCCGAATTGCGATTTGGGCAGTGTCAGTATCGCGAGCTTACCACCAGGGTTATTTTTCTTGAACGCGTCCAGATCCTTATCATTGATGTCCTGATGCAGATACATGCCCAGCTTGCCAGACAGGAAATCCTGCTTAGCCTTTTCACCGTTTTTATCCGCCAGAAAGTCCTTATCGGCAGTTCCCGCGTTAAACAGCTCTTTCTGGAAGGCAACCGAAGCCTTAATCCGATCCCACTCGTGAATGAACTTATCCCCCTCAAAGCGCCACTGCACCTCGCCAAAACCGAACATATGGGATATGATGGACATCGCATTACCGCTCAAATTAAGCCCGAACGTATCCGCTTTCCCGTTGCCATCCGGGTCCTGTGAGGCGAACGCCTTGGCCACAGTCAAAAACTCCTCGGTTGTCTTGGGTGCTGTTATTCCAAGCTTCTGCAGCCAGTCTTCACGGATATAAATGCGGTGAAGTGCCGATAAAGGCGTAACCTTGCCGATTTCATATATTTTGCCATCATCCTTTGTTCCCAGCTTCTTCAGTTGCGGGAACTGCTTCATTAACTCCTTGTAGCTCGTGCTATACTTCTCAATCACATCATCCAGCGGCATAAGCAGCTTCTGGCTGTACCATTGGTTCCGGTAGCCAGCATCGTATTCCAGAACAAGATCAGGTGCGGTACCGGTAGCAAATAGCGCATTAAATTTCTGAAGTGATTCCCAGCGCGGCACCGGCACATATTTGACATCCACTGGCCCGTTCTTGTTAACCCATTCTACCCAACGATTTCTCTCCCAATTGCCTTCCTCCGGCGGGATGTTGTTGCGATCGTAAATCGATACGGTTATGTTCCCTCGTTTCTCTGAAGTCGTAGCCGCTGCCGGACTGCCTGTTCCGTTGGTGGGTCCCGAATTCGTGCTGCAACCTGCTGCAAATACACCGGTTGCTGCTAATAACAACGTGCCTTTCCTGACCCTTGTTTTCCAACCTTGCTGTGCCATGTCTGGTACTCCCCTTGTCGTCTAAATTTTTACAGCCTCGTTCCTGATTGCACTATAGCTTCCCAACGACCAACAGCGCAATTTACATGTTTCCGACGACTAACCGAATGGTCAAAACCGCGCAACTAGCCAAACATCCGTAATAAACCGAAAAGAAAAAAGCCCGTCATGACAGGCTTTTCTCATACTGCTTGCGATAATCTCCAGGCGTTGTGCCGATAAGCTTTTTGAATGCGCGAATATAGGAAATATCATGAATATAGCCAACCTGGTTAGCGATTTGCTGCAACGATAGTGACGTTTCCTCCAGCAGCCGCTGGCTTCGTTCGATTCGTACGCGCATCATATAATCGACCATCTTCTCGCCGAACGTTTCCTTGAATAGACGACTCACATACTTGCCATTGAGACCGAATAAATCACACAAGTGGGTTAAAGATAGCTCCGTATTGGCATATTCTTTGTCGATATAGGCTCTAACCTGACAGATTAACGTGTAGTGACTTCGTTGCTGCTGCATGTCACGAATTTGGTCCGCGAATGCTGCCAGGATGCTGGCAAGCTGCATCTCTGCATCCTCCACAAGATCAAACGTATCCCGCAGCCGGTTGATTTGCAGTATTGTATCTGTTTTCCATACGTCCTGAATATCTGCTGATAGCTCCATCATTTCCCGATATAAATGATCAATAAATAAGTTCAGAAGCTGTACAAGCTCCTCCCGTGATTGCCTGTTTGCACGCGTTTGCTGAAAAATCTGCTCATAAATCAGTCTCCAGTCCTCGCTGCCTGTTCGGAATACACGGGCAAAATCGCGAATTAGCTGTAAATCCCGATACGATTGTCCTTCTCCTATTCGAGCGTCCTGGTACAAGATTACACGATTTAGCCCCATACTGGCTTTATAGGCCAGAGCTGCTATGGCATCACTGTCGGTAACCGGGATATCGGCAATCTGCTCTACACAGCCACCTACACCTACCGTCACCGTATAATCCAGATTAGCCTGCACCCACGCCCGTACCCGCTCTGCCATTTCCTTGATATGTGCTTCCGCCGCCACCGATTCCTCCATGCTTTGGTACAAACCCGTAAGCTGATGCTGCGCGGTCCACTCCGTCCATACGGTCACACCGCAGGATTCCGCCACCTCTTTAACCACGCTATTCAATACAAATTTGAGCAAATATAAATCGCGCTGAGAATATTTCGCCGACACCTCATAGTACTTATCGATTTCATATACCGCCACTCCAAGCGAATGAAAGGACGTGGGAAGCTTGAGCCGCTCCAGCTCTCTCTCCCATTCATAGATGTCAATCAGACGATAACCCTCCAGCAGCTCGAAGAAAAAATGCTTCCGCCGATATACCGAATCCTCCACATGCATTTTCTCGTAGGTGTTGGACTGCTCAATTAGATCATCCAGCGCCTGCTCGATGAATTTGAACTCATCCTGTCCCTTCTTGGAGAGCTTGCTTCGATGATTGGAGTACAATTGAATGCGGTTCATAATTTCTTGAATCGGCTTGTAATTGCGCCGGGTCGCGTAGGTCATCCATATCGTGCCGGCCATGACAACAATCAAACCGACACCGACCCAAATGTATGAAAATACGGTCGCAACACGGAACGTATGATCATCATAAAAGCCTCCGGTGAATTGCCAACCGGTATAATCCGATACCACCTGAGACAGTTGGGATCCTGGACTATTGTCTTTTCGAGAAGGTGTCGAAATCAGATGCCCGCTGCCATCCTTGATGACTACATAGCTGCTCGATCCGGACATCTCGGCTACCAGCTTGTCAACCTTGGACAAACCGATGTTGACCACGATCAAGCCTTCGCCACCCTGCAGAAGCGGGTACTTACGCACAATCGAGACAACTGGTGCGGGAAACCGCTCCTGATCCTGAAACTCCTTATAGGAGCGTCTGTTGGAAAGCGTATACAGTGTCTCGGCAGCAACGCGGCTTTCCACAAATTCACGATCTCCGAACCGATCCAGCGGCACAAAGGTGTTCGTGCTTAACACCATTTGATCGGAATAACGGTATAAATAAACAGAGTCAACAAAGCTGTCAAATGTGCTCATCTGCGTGAATTTTTTGGATATTTCATATTTATCAAAATAAGATTGCCCATTATCCCCATGGAAAAAAGCCCTCAGCCGCTCGTCGGTCTCGATCTCCTTGATCAGAGCGCTGTCGATTTCCTGCAGGGAATGATCGAATAATTGAATGATATGACGAACAAACTGCTGATTTGCGTTCACCGTTTCCCTTTGGGAAAGCTCACTCAACAGGAGAAACGTCATGATAATCAGCACGGACGTCAGGCTGAAGAAAATCGGAAAATAAGAAAATAGTAGACGGTAGAACCATTTATTTTTCATACGGCCTTCTGCTCATTGCTTTCTCCTGTATCCCAGAGGTTTTTCCATATTATACATGAAGAAGAAAAAAACAGAAAGAGCCTGATTTCACAGGCTTGCTCTGTCCGTGTAACGCTGCCCTGTAAGAGCAGTCGAGCGACTATTCGGCGGTTACCTTAAAGCTGCCAACCAGATCACTTAAATCCTGAGCTACATGACTTAATGAATAGGCAGAAGCTGTAATTTCGTTAACGGAAACGAGCTGTCCGTCTGTTGTGGCTGCCACCGTTTTGGCGGAAGAGGAGGAGGTTCGTGCGATACTGCTCATTACTAGAATAGAGGCGGAAACATGCTGGGAGCTGGCTGCCATTTGCTGTGCCGCCGAGGCTGCATCCTGAATTTTATCAGTTACGTTCTCCGTGGACTGTACAATGATTGAAAAAGAGCTGCTTACGTTTTCGATGGCAGTGATCCCTTGCTCAACAGCGTGTAGTCCTTGCCTCATCGTACCTGCAGCATGCTGGGTATCATTTTGAATTTTATTAATGATGTCCGTAATTTGTTTAACAGCTACATTAGATTGCTCTGCCAGCTTGCGCACTTCTTGGGAAACGACTGCAAATCCACGTCCGTGCTCTCCGGCTCTTGCCGATTCAATGGCTGCATTCAGTGCCAACATAACCGTTTGCTTGGCTATATCGCCGATCAACTTCGTAATCGATCCAATTTCATGAGAATGTCCTTCCAATCGATGCATCTCTTCCCCGGAGCGTCTAACCGAATCACTAATGTTGTTCATAATACCGACAAAAGCTTGCATCGTGCTGTTCCCAGCTTCGGCCTGGCGAGATGTTTCTATAGCCAGCTCTGAGACTTCGGCCGTGGACTGAGCGATCCGCAGCGCGCCCATGGTCATTTCCTCCATCGCCATGCTGGTTTCTGTTGCGCTTTGCATCTGGTTCTCCGACCCCGCAGCTACGATCTGAACGGACTGGGTGACGTGCTCAGCCGCCTTGGCATTTTTCTCGGAGCTTGCCAGAAGCTGTTCAGAGGAAGCAGCTACATGGATAGATGCGCCTTGTATTTGCAACAAAAGTGTCCGCAGATTCAAAGACATCTTGTTCAGGGAATTCACCAACTGACCGATTTCATCGCGGTTGCTCACCTGAAGATTGTTCAGTGTCAGATCACCTTCCGCGATTCGCTGCAGTGCTAACGATACCTGCCTGACCGGATTGGCAAAATGGTTGGATATCACCATCGATAATCCGATGGCTGCCGCTACAGCAATAAGAAGCGTGATGATCGTATCCCTCAGCGCGTTTTGATAAAGACGCTTGCTTTCCTCCGTGGAGGCCATTGCGCCATCATGATTCAGTTGGACTAACAGATTAATCTGATTTTGCATCGTCTGATAAGCACCCTGTGAGCTGGTGAGCATCTTCGTAATTTGACCTGCATACGTGCCAGAGCCTTCTACGAAGTTCACTCTCGTTGACAAGACAAAGGCATCGGAATAATAATCCTTGTAATTCCTCCACGCTTTAGACAAAGCATCGAAATAAGCCTGCTCCTCTTCGGTTCTAATCTTGGTTGCGTATTGCTCCATATTGCCTTCAATCGCGGTGAACAGCTTTCCCGCCTCAGGCATAAACTGCTTTTTGTTGTCCTCATTTGGCTCCATGATCATCGTTGCTTGCAGGGCCAGCATTTGTTCAGCCAGCAAATTGATCCTGTTAATCGTTTCTATACTAAATAACCAGGAGCTCGTGATTTTCTCGTTTTCCTGCTGCATCGACGCTATTCTGCTCATGCTGATCCATCCAAGTACACCTAGAAGTACAATCATTACCAAAAAAGACCCCAGCAGTTTTTTTCTTACGGTGAGTGTGAGAGTCGAAGTTTGAATAGCAGCCCATCCCCTGTCCAACCAACCACGATGTAACCGTAATTCTCTAATCTTCATACATAAATCTCCTCCATCACAAGCTTGGCTTCCTATTAATAACTGTAACGGAGAAATGTCAGATGAATATCAATTTTATTTGTTATTATGATTAATGTAATAGATAAAATCTATATGAACCTATAGAACATCATCGATTGATGAATCTGTTAAACGAATGATAAGAAATCGTTGACTCAATCATACTATTGCATCAGAAATCAAAAGATTGATTCAGGCTTCACTACCAAAATAGAGTATACTAGCATTGTTATTATGGGAAAGCATGGAGAGGAGCAATGACATGAGTCCGATGCAAACTAATGAAGATCAGTTCGCTAGCGTTTATGAACAAATTCCTACCAGCCATTATCTAATTGACAGCCGCAGAGATTCTTATTACACAGGAGATTATAAGCTCGGCCTTAATTTCTACAGCTTCAGTCATAATTTGAGCTCGTGGTTGAATGGAAGCACAGCAGGTGCACCTCCAATCGACACCATGCAGGCTATCCGATTTGCCAAAGAAGCGGGGTTTGATTCCGTGGATATTACCTCGTATTACATTCCAGGGTATGATAATCTCACAATGCCGACCAAATCGGATGAAGAGATTTTTGCCTATGCCCGAAATATTAAGCAGCTATGTGAGGAACTGGGGATCGCCATCAGTGGAACGGGTGTTAAGAACGATTTTGCCGACCCTAGCGAAGCAAGAAGGGCTTTGGATATACAACGTGTCAAGTATTGGATTGATGTCGCTGCCGTCATGGGTGCACCTGTCATTCGTGTGTTCACGGGCGAAATCTCCAAGGACATTTTGAGCACAGACTGGGAAACGATTGCTAAAGAAAGAATTGTGCCCGCTCTACAAGCATGTGCCGATTATGGCGCTCTAAAAGGTGTCAAGATCGGTATGCAAAATCATGGAGACATGACTTCAACAGCCGACCAGGTGATCCGGATTCTCGAATGGGTGGATCACCCCAATATCGGCGTGGTGAATGATACAGGCTGCTACAAAAGATTTGGGGATCGTACCGGAATTGGTTATAGCTGGTATGATGATATCGAAGCCGTGCTTCCCTATACCGTAAACTTTCAGGTCAAGAAAAAACCAACCTCTCCGGATACGGATGTCCAGGTAGATCTTGAAGAGCTGTTTACCCGCATTCGATACAGCAATTACCGCGGACATATTCCGCTCGAGACGCTTTGGGTGAATAGTGATCCCAATCATCCGAACCAGCTCGATGAGCCGCCTTTTGAACAAATCCGTGATTTCCTTGAACAAATAAGAGCCGCTTCAGCAAGCACGAAAACCAAATAATCATAACTATGGAACAAAGGGAGAACAAACGATGAATACTTTAAAAGAACCCCGCAAAATTGCAGGCAGAAATGTGTTCAGTAGCCTGGAAACCGTGGATGTGCAAAGCGGCGAACGCAGTGTGTTGGCCGAATTCGATTTCTTGATTGAGGCTCCTAACTGGACTAACGACCGGAAACGACTCATATATAACAGCTTGGGCCGCCTCTACTCCTTTGACATGACAACGAGGGAAAGTACCGTGATCGATTCCGGATACGCCATTCAATGCAACAACGACCATGTGCTGTCTCCGGATAACTCGAACGTCGCGGTAAGCCATCACACTTATGAAGACGGCCAGTCCCGAATTTACACGTTCCCGTTACAGGGAGGTCATCCAATTCTGGTCACACCACTCGCTCCCAGCTATTTGCACGGTTGGTCTCCTGACGGAAGCACGTTGGCCTATTGCGCAGAGCGCAACGGCGAGTATGATATCTACACCATTCCAACAAACGGCGGCACGGAGACACGATTGACCGATTCTCCCGGACTTAATGATGGCCCGGAATATTCGCCGGACGGCACATACATTTGGTTCAATTCGGTACGGACGGGTCTCATGCAGGTGTGGCGCATGAAGGCAGACGGCAGCGAGCAAGTACAGATGACGTTCGACGAGAGCAATAATTGGTTCCCCCATATCTCACCAGATGGACAATTGGCCGCATTTATCTCTTACCGCAAGGGCGATGTTGCCCCTGGCGACCATCCAGCAAACAAAGATGTAGAAATTCGCTTAATGTCCAGTTCTGGAGGCGAATTTCGTACACTGGTCAAGCTGTTCGGTGGGCAGGGCACCATCAACGTCAATTCCTGGGCGCCTGACAGCAGACAGCTGGCTTTTGTGAGTTACAGACTGAAGGACTAATAACTAATAGGGAAGTGTTCACATGGAAGTGTTTTCTATCGGTTCATGGTCATTCCATGCTTTATTCAAAGCAGGGAAAATCAATCTATTCGGCTATTTAGAAAGCATCAAATACCGCTATCGGCTTCATCATGCAGATATTTGGAGCGGCATGCTGGCATCTACGGAGGAAGGTTACATACAGAGCATCAAGGAAACCCTGGACGAAGAAGGATTGACCGTTGCGAACCTTGCTGTAGATGGCGTCGACATTTGGCATGACGATCCTGACATTCGTGAACAGCGCTATCGCAAGGCGCTCCTATACCTTGACATTGCTCGCAGGTGGGGCGTTCAAACGCTGCGGATTGATATGGGCGTAAATGCACTAGAGCTGACAAATGAACAATTTGAGCTTTGTGTCCAACGTTACCGGGAATACGCGCAGTATGCCCATGACCACGGGTTTCGGGTTGGACCGCAGACTCACCAGAAGGGTTCCCAGGTCCCCCACAATCTTAAACGGCTATGTGCAGAAATATCCTCTCCTGGATTCGGCATTGTACTTAATGTGAGCCGTTGGTTGACAGATCAAGAAATTGGAGACGAAATGGTTGCCCCCTTCACCGCTCACGTTCAGTTCGACCGGGCTTTTGTGGATTTTGCGGGGCAGGGGCTGCTGCAAAAGATACAGCTGTTTCGCCAAGCAGGCTACAAGGGATGCTGGTCCTTGGAGTTCCGGGGCGGCAACAATGAATATCTGGAAGCAGAGCATGATTTATTAACGCTGCGACGTGCTGTAATACAAGCACAGAACAAATATTAAGAAGCTGGTGTAATGAACGCCAAAAAACTGCCGTTACGGTACTAGCGGCAGTTTTTCTTGTCGTTCATGTTCGTCCATCCAGACAATTGTCGGCCACCTTATTTCAGTACAGAATCATAACCCGTTATCGTTTTTGTTTCCAAACACTCCTCAAGACCATGCACGCCATATTCCCTGCCGATTCCAGAATGTTTAAAACCTCCAAATGGTGCTTTCATTTCAAAGCCGGCTCCATTGATGAGCACAACCCCAGCTGCAATGCGGGAGGCTAGTTCATTGGCTTTCTCGATGTTAGAAGAGCTTAAGTATGCCCCTAAGCCATAATCTGTATTATTGGCCATCTCGATGGCTTCGTCTTCTGTGGTATAGGTCAAAATGGACAATACTGGACCGAATATCTCTTCTTTTGCAATAATCATATCTTCAGTAACATGAGCAAAAACAGTTGGTTTAACAAAGTAGCCCCTTTGCAGACCATCCGGATGACCTTCTCCTCCGATGACCAATTCCGCACCTTCTTCAATACCTGACTTGATGAATCGTTGAACTTGGTTATATTGCTTCTCAGTTACAATAGGGCCTAGTATAGTATCTTCATCCCACGGATTACCCACTTTCATTGTTTCAACAGCTTCCTTAGCCAATCGTTTTACTTCTTCAAGTCGATGTTTGGGAACTAGCAATCGTGTCCCCGCAACGCATGCTTGACCATTGTTAGTAAAACATTGTTTAATTGCGGTTGGAATGGCTGTAGAAAAGTCTGCATCGTCCAGAATGATATTGGGCGACTTCCCACCCAACTCCAAAGTCACCCGTTTCATCGTATCCACAGCACCTCTACGGATCTCTTTTCCGACTAGCGTGGAGCCAGTGAAGGATATCATCGCAATATCTGGATTTCGGGTCATCTCAGCGCCAACCGTCTGACCCAAACCATTAACCACATTGATGACGCCGGCAGGAATATTGGCCTTATGGAAGCATTCTGTTATCATCTGCGTCTGGATCGCGCTAAGCTCACTCGGCTTAATCACAACAGGACATCCCGCTGCGATGGCAGAAGCCAGTTTCGCTGTAATTTGCGAATAGCTTGCGTTCCACGGTGTAATAATACCGATAATGCCAATAGGTTCAGAGACAACCTTAGCTTTTCCAATATATTTAACAAATTCAAATTCCTCTAATGCTTGCTTCGTATCCAGAAAATTCGCAGCTGCCAAATGAACACGACCGATTGCCGCGAGTTTGGGAGCACCGTATTCATTAATATTGGCCTCCATCAAGGCATCCGAATATGCCATAATCGCATCGTGCAATCTATGCAGCATCTGGCTCCGTTCCTCTACCGTTGTTCGTGAGAAGGTTTTGAAAGCTTCCTTTGCTGCAGCTATGGCTCGCCGTGCATCTTCAGCATTACCCAAAGTCACGCGACCGATGACTTCTTTAGTCGAAGGATTAATGAGATCCTGTACTTCATTGCCATAAGGCTTAACAAATTGCCCATTTACATAAATCTGATCTATATTTCTCATGAATAAACACCATCCTTTTTATTATCGCGCTTTACGTTCCCCAATTCATGACTTCATGATTAACAAACCGTAATTGGTTTATGCACTTTGTCTTTCTTGCAGCTTTCTTGTTATGGCAAAGGGTATATAACCAATCATGGTTAACCCTAAAACGGCAGCCACCAACATAAAGGTTTCTCTACTAGAGGAAAAATGAAACAGCAATTGAGTTCCTTTCATGAACAAAGGGCTTATGAACTGAAGCGCGTAGATGCATGATAGTAATACTGATATAGCCGACGTTAAACTTCCCTTCGGAACGATTTCTGCCGTCTTATTAAATGTCATCGGAAAAAGCAATCCTTCCGCAAAGCCGATCAAAAATACGGCAATAACTGCTGTCCAGATAGAATGGGCGACACTTATCAATAAAAATCCAACGGCCATCAACATCAATGTGAACGGGACAAGCATCCTTCCGAACACTTGTGTTAGCAAGGTAATGACCAACCCTGCGACAAAAACTCCGATCAATGATAGAGCAGATAGATATCCAACCGCAGATACAGATCCTATCCCGTTATCCGTCATAAATAGCGACAAGTTGGTTGGTATTAGAAAATACAACATGGCGTGTACTCCACCAGCAATCGCAACTACATAAAAGAAGCGTGGCAGCTTTGCTGATGATTCAGCACCTTGTTCATGTGATTGTATAGGAGGGAATTTAGGTAAAAACAATAGGACCAGAATAAGAAGTATCACTGCATAAATATAGGTAAAGAATACTTCTCTCCAGCCATAGGAAGCAATAATCCCCCCGATGGATAGAAATATGGCTCCCCCGATTCCATTGATTGCGGTAACGAAACCATTCATTTGCGTCCTTTCCTTGCCTTGATAGTTTTCTGCAATCAAGGAGTTGAACGTCGGAGAAATCAACCCGATACTGAGACCAAGAATCGCCCGGAACACTAATATCAAGGTGAATGAGCTGGCAAAAGCAGGTCCAATTCCGCCAACAAGGTAAAGCAGCAGTCCAATAATTAAGATGTTCTTTCTTGAAAATCTTTTGGACAGATATCCGGCCATAAATAAAGTCGGCAAAATAAATAGGGAAGATAAGGTCACAACCCATTGAATGAGTAAAGCATTGGTATCGGGAAAAGCAACAGCTAATAGCTTTACCGCCGGTGCAGCAATCATAGTACCAAAAGTTGCAGTTACTGCCAGGCATAATAATGAAATCCTGGATCTTAAATTCATGATATTCCTTCTTTCTGTTATTTCATTTTCTCCGCTATAACGTTCATGCCATGAGGTTCTACACGCTCATCAATACTCACTGCCCCTCTCTTGTCGCTGATTAGAAGAATATCACGGATTAAATTCAAAGTAAACATTTTATATCTAATTTGTCTATTTTGTATTTTATGTTTATATTCATTTCATTGTTATGTATAATGAGGAGAAGAGTTTGCAGAAGGGAACATAATGAACATGCCCATAGAGAAACAGCAGGATCAAGCACGAAATAAATTGCTAAAAAAATTAATCTCATCCGTCATGAAGGACGGCTTTCAGAGCTTGAAGATGGATGACATTGCCAAATACATGGATGTAAGCAGAGCCACTATGTATAAGCATTTTTCTTCAAAAGAAGAAGTCATCGAAGGCGTTGTGCGAATTTTTGTGGATTATATAGAAACACAGGAAGATTGGAATATGGAGGATGGCGAGAAATCATTCGGGGTTTGGTTTCAACAATTGTTTGAACAGTCGGTATCGCTTGTAGGAAAGATTACTGACATATTTTTAAAGGATCTTCAAGCAGCTTATCCGGATTTATACGATGATCTGAAAGGTACTTTGAACAAACGCGAACAACAGACCCTTAAATTCTATCAGGATGGCAAAAGTAAAGGCATTTTCAATCAAGTAAATGAGAAGTTTATTTTGCTTCAAGACGATATATTGCTTCGAGAAATTATTAATGTTAAGTATTTGCTGTATAACCAAATGTCAATTCAACAAGTGCTTTATGATTATTATCATTTCAAAAAAATCCAATTATTCAAAGCGGAGAAGATGTCGATTGTGGACGATGCAAAAATTCAACCAGTGATAGATCATATTGTAGAAAAGTTTAATCGGACATTGTAATAGTAAAGCGAGGTCTCTGATTACGAGCCTCGCTACGGAATATCGATTGGTTACGATTGCATATTGTTAGAAGAGTTCAATTAATCTTCCATCTGACCGGGATCAAGCTTGTAAAAAAGTCGGGTAGCGCTCTCCCGCTGCGATGCCTTTCGGAGAAATGCGTTCGATCTCCGCCAACTCCTCTGCAGAGATCGTCACATACAGCGAGCGGAGATTTTCCTGCACTCGGTCCATCCGCTTCGTACCGGGAATAGGAACAATCTGCTCGCCCTGCGCGAGCAGCCAAGCGAGAGCCAGTTGGGACGATGTGCAACCTTTGCGGGCGGCAAACTGCTCAATCAGGGCTACGACCTCCAGATTTTTGGTGAAGTTGTCGCCCTGGAAGCGGGGGAAATAGCGTCGATAGTCATTTTCGGGCAGATCGTCAAAGGTCCGAATTTGTCCGGTCAGGAAACCGCGTCCGAGCGGACTGTACGGCACAAAGCCGATGCCGAGCTCATGCAGCACCGGCAGCACCTCGTTTTCCACTTCGCGGCTCCACAGTGAATATTCGGTTTCCACCGCGGTGAGCGGATGAACCGCATGCGCACGACGAATCTGATCGGCTGTAGCTTCCGACAGGCCGATATAGCGAACTTTGCCTTCCTGGACGAGCTCCGCCATGGCGCCTACCGTCTCCTCGATCGGCGTATTCGGATCGATGCGATGCTGATAGTACAGGTCGATATAATCGATGCCAAGCTGAAGAAGGCTGGCGTCGACTGATTTTTTGACATAAGCCGGGTGTCCGTGCGCTTTCAGATCCGGTGAAACGATACCAAATTTGGTCGCAATCACAGCTTTGTCCCGACGTCCTTTCAAGGCACGGCCAACCAGACGCTCGTTACCTCCGAACTTTCCTTCCATAAATCCATCACCGTAAATATCCGCCGTATCGAACAGCGTGACGCCAAGATCAAGCGCACCGTGAATGGTGTGTACCGACTCTTCGTTGTCCGGCATCATCATCGTGCCAAGACCAAGGGCTGAAACTTCAAGCCCGAGACTACCCAATTTTCGCTGTATCATCTTATTTTCCATCTTAGTAAGCCTCTTTTCCGCAATTTCGAATATGCTTCGCTAAAGCATGATCTTATTCTAAACCGCATTTCCGAGAGCAGCCACAGTACGCTTTTACTAGTAACAGGACTACCAGGATCGCAAATTATTAACTCCCGGAGCAAAGAGGATGGACAACACAGTCAAGGCGACAGATCACAGTTCCTGTATGACGCTAGTCCGCCGCCGGAGAATAAATGCACAAATGAAGATCGGAATGATCCACAGTAAATGCCAACGAATTGATGTCATAGGCAAGGACTTGATTATCGCCGGGCATGCTGTAGAAAACCCGTGTCACCTTTTTAATTTCCACACGATGCAGCTTCCACAAGGCGGCAAATTCAGAGCTTTCCCTGGAGAGCTCGGCAACAAACTGCGCGAACCACGGGTCATGCGAGTATTTATCGTAAGAGGTGCGAAAAATAGCCACCGAATGCGCCGCCATCTCTTCCCAGTTGACCAGGCGACTGCGCATCTCCGGATCAGTGAACAGCATTGACATCATATTCCGCTGCTCCGGAGGTCGCGACGAAAAATCCGCGATCCGTTCATCGACCGCGCGGTTCCATGCCAGCAGTTCGGCCCGATCATTGCTGATAAAACAAGGAAAAGCCATCTGATTAACGATCTCTTGCCATTGCGGCTTTACTTCCGTTGTAATCGACGTCACCGCTTCAGGCTCGTTGGCGTTCCAGAGTCCGAGCAAATGCACATGCTCGTCCGGGTTCAGCTGCAGTGCCCTGCCAATGCTTTCGATCACATCCCGGGACACTGCAACTTCCCGTCCCTGCTCCAGCCACGTATAGTAGGTCGCACTAACTCCTGCCAAAATCGCGACCTCCTCACGCCGCAAGCCCGGTGTTCGGCGCTGGCCATGCGACCTTGTCAGCCCTGCCTGTTCCGGCTGCAGCTGTGCCCGGCGTGATTTCAGATAAACGCCCAGCGTTTTGGCACGAGTGCTATTCATGTCCGTGCTAACGATTTTGCCGTTAATGCCGTTTCGGTTGAGCATTGAAATCACCTCTTGTGTCCGTAATTAAATTTTTATTTAAATTATTATTTTAGTTAGTATGATTTCCAATGGCTCATTTTCCAGTAATAAACATCCTGCATCCTTATATCCTAACTTTCTGTAGAAGTGCTGTGCCTCTTCATTAGCCAGAGTTGACGTCATGACCAATTTGAAACCCTTTTGTTTCATTTCATCTTCCCAAAAGTGAACGACTCGCTTGCCTACACCCTTACCTCGATATTGTTGGTCGATCCAAATCATATTCATGAAAGGTGTGTTATCCCAGAAATATCCATACCTCATCCATCCGATATTACTTTCATCCTGGTTGCGCAGCATGTATATTTGATTTTCTTTTATTTTTGGCAATATTAAGCTCTCTAGAATATGATGGTCACGGTCTCGTATGTACCCATAGTCTGAATCCGTTGCAACAACAATTTTCATATTTAACCCCCTGCATGTACAAAAGAAGTTGTAGTAACCGCTGAGAAAAAGTTAACAATAAGAGTAGCTAATACATCTATATATTTAGATATGATATCGACTTTTAAATTCGAAAATCTCATCAACAGCTTGGTGATATCCACCTGATCTTTGAAAGGATTCCCTAATTTGTGCAGAAGCTTTATTGAAAGATGAGAGGTTTAACACATGATCTACGGCTACACGTAGTTGATTTGCTGTCAAGCTTTGCATTTGTAATTTAATGCCTGCTCCGATATTAACAACTTGCCCGGCAATTATCGGCTGATCCGCGCTTTGTGGGATTACAATTAACGGAACCCCGTAATAGAGACCTTCATTGGTACTGTTCATTCCACCATGTGTAATAAATAATTTGGTGTATTTCAATACATCAGTTTGTGGAACATAATTTTTTACGATGAAGTTTTTAGGAATTACCCCTAAATCAGAAATTTGAGTTTTATTCCCAATAGACATGACAATAGTATGATCCGTGTTCCCCAATGCCTCCAAACAAAGCTTATAGAAATCAATTGCTTGGTTAAAGACAGTGCCCAGTGAAATGTAAATTGGGCTCTTCTCCTTGATTGCAGTAAGGTCGAAGTTTTCTTGAGTTAATCGTGAGGAGATGGATGGACCTACAAATTTGTAAGTTTGGTCGAATGCTTCTCCGAAAGGTTGAAACTCCCTAGTTGTATAAACGATTGTAAGTGGTGCAGGATTACAAAAAACTTCGTAAGGAGAATGAATCTCCACATCATATTTTTCCTTCACCATTCCAATCAGGCTTTGAAATTTATCAACTATTTCTGTAGGGACTTTTGTGGAAACTTGTTCCATCATTTTATCGAATGAAGCTTCTGTCTGCGCAAAAGAAGTACAAGAATTGATTGCGGGAAGCTTAAGAATTTGAGCAAGTAAACGTCCACAACCAAACATGGAATCATGGATGATGTAATCAAAACGCTCTCCTTTGATCTGTTCAAGAACGCTTGGTATGACTATATCTGTCGTAAGTAAAAGACCGTTGATTCTTTCGAGTAAATAGTTTCTTCCACCTGAGATGAAGGCTTTTATAAATTTTTGATCGTCAAATGTTCGTACGGAAGCTCCCGTCTTCTCAATACGCTCCCGAAAAGCTTCTATACAAAAGTATACAACCTCTTCTCCACGCGAAATAAGCTCTTGCACAACCCCAATAGTTGGATTGATATGTCCTTCTGATCCACCATTAATAAATAAAACACGTGCCATTTCTACCACTCCTTAGGTATACAGTTCTCTAAATTGTGTAAGAGTAATGGGCTTCCCCTACCATCGCTCAGCTCAAATAATGGAATTAAGTTTATCATAGTACAATACTTGAAAATTTCAAAATTTTGATCACCATATTATTCCGCTATTCTAGCTGTTAGTTTAATAAACAAAAGAGGAGATGCCACGAAGCAAGCCCCTCATAGTACCCGTTAATATTTTTTGTTGACTTAAACCAAGGTTTAAGTCGTATGATATTCCTGTCGACGTAGTAAGATATATTTTGGAGGTCTCCAAATGAAATATTGTTCAATTAGCGAAGCTGCCACCAAATTCAATATTCCTGAATCAACGTTACGTTATTATGAAAAAAAAGGATTACTACCATTAATCGAGCGTGATGCAGCTGGTAGACGGTTATTTTCAGAAGATCAAATTTCGCTCCTCGAAACCGTTATTTGTTTAAAAAGCACGCACATGCCAATAAGTGATATTAAGCAATATATCGATTGGGTGGTAGAAGGAGACAAAACTATTGAACTGCGACTTGAAATGATGAATCATCACAAGCAAGCTGTGCTAGCTGAAATATCATCGATGACAGAATCCCTAAAGGGAATTCAAGTAAAAATTACACGTTATACCCAACGCATTCAACATAAATAAGACGAAAAAATAATGGAGAAGAGGAACGATCATGAAGCTTTCAGGAAATACAATACTTATTACCGGCGGAAGTGCTGGGATAGGATTAGCTTTTGCAGAACGTTTTATCAAAGCTGAAAATACAGTCATTGTTAGTGGACGACGTGAACATATTCTTCAAAATGCGAAAGAAAAATTCCCAAGTCTTATTACTCGTGTAAGTGATTTGGATATTGAATCCGAGCGTGTTGCCTTGTTTGATTGGGTAACAGCGAACTATCCAGAAGTGAATGTATTAGTTAACAATGCAGGGATCCAACAACGCTTTAATGTGTTACAAGCGGACGCGAAAAACAATTGGAGTTATTTCAGTAAAGAAATCACAACCAACATTGAAGCGCCCTTCCATCTCTCTATGCTGTTCGCTCCATATTTTGCAGCAAAAGAAGAGTCAGCTATCATTAACGTGACATCCGGGCTAGCTTTTACACCGTTTGTGATCGCTCCGATTTATTCAGCAACAAAAGCGGCGCTTCATTCATTTACAGTGAGTCTAAGACACCAACTTTCTGAAACGTCTGTAGAAGTCATTGAAGTTGCTCCTCCAGCAGTGAATACAGATTTAGGTGGAGCGGGGTTACATGTGCATGGAGAACCACTAGACGCCTTCGCAGATGGAATTTTCAAAGGACTAGAAGAGGGTAAAAAGGAAATTGGATATGGTACTTCCGTGGATCGCTTACGCATGTCACGGGATGATGTTGACAAACACGTAGAAAATATGTACAAGGCAATGAAAAGCACAATGGAATGACCATAACTGCGAATAAAGTGGTAACAATGTGTACCGTGTTTTGAATTTGTTATTGGCATATACAAAAAAGCAAAACTCGCCGCAATGTTGGCGAGTTTTCTTATTATAGTTCTCCCTAACCAACTAAGCTGCCCATTAGCACAACACGGCTGCCGCGTTCTGGTTGTTTTTGAACCATCGTTCTCCGCTAGTTCAATCTCTAACCCGACAACAACTTTATTCCACTAAACCCAAAGAAGCCGCGATTTACGCGGCACTTAATGAGATAAAGTTCTTGTCAACCGACACATGGCTGTGACAAGTCAGGTTAAGAGATCCTGAGTTCTTTTCGTTTATAAAATTAAAATGTATTATATACATTTTCACATTCTTCCGCGGTGGGTTCATAAAAACAGTGCTTCTTGTATCGTCCTACGAGCGGCTGATTATACCAAGTTGGCGGACATGGTCCGGGATTTTCGAACGTTCCTGGACGGAAATACCATAGGGAAAATT
>NZ_MRTH01000034.1 GCF_001956045.1 Paenibacillus sp. FSL H7-0331
AGAATGGTTTCTTTTTGTTTGACGAAATTGCAACGAGGGTGCCCCTCGCCATTTTCATGGCTTTTGGGACACCCTCTCAAACCTTTTTGAAGGCGCTCTAATAGATTCGTACGTACCGCTGGCCATTCTTCAGCCAGAATCGAAAAATACGCTGTATCCCTGATACCGCCATCACTAGCAGGAGCATGTGCCCTGCGAATACCTTCAAAAGTAGCGCCTAACCGTTGTATGGAAGAGCGAGAACGCGTGTTGCGCGCATCGGTTTTTAATGTGACTCTAATCGTATGCCAAGATTCAAACGCATGGGTCAGCATTAGCAGCTTGCATTCTGTATTTACACCAGTGCGCTGAACTGAGGAGGCAAACCAAGTACTTCCTATTTCAGCCACTGACGGCGGGGTCTCATCAGTAGGCGTGGGTCCATTGGCGACGCCTGGTGGCCATGGAGGCGGCCAGGAAAAAACTTCAAGATCGAGAAATCTTGTCGTACCGATAATACGATCTGTTTCGATGTGACGAACCACAAATGGTAATGCTCGGCCTTTCGCAAAGGACATTAGAGCGCCCTCTATGTAACGTTTAGTTTCTTCCAGTCCAAATGGCACATTTGTATAAGTGTAAGTCGACCTATCTTCCGAAGCGGCATTGCAGAGATCATTCACATGATCAATCGTCATGGGTTCTAGACAGATTAGACGACCTGGTAGTCTCACTGGCGTTAGCATGGTATCACAACCTTCAGATTTCATTTTTATTGTGAATTGAGTATTGTAAACGATTACAAATGATATCATCAATAATAACATATTAGAGCATATTATCAAACATTAATTTAGCTTATCGAGCTTAAATGAACATGTATATAACCTGTTCAAAGATAGGTTTTTCTTTCATTTCACCATTAATTATGCGCTAATCATAAAAAAAATGTGCAAGGAATGTTAAAAATAGTATTGACAGAAATGTTTACCAGTGATAATTTAAAAATACAAATAAGAGCATAAATGAACATTTATTTGCGTGCTAATGTTTGTTTGAAAGGGGCATGACCATGTTACCTGCTGAAAGAAAATTGAGAATTGTTGAATTTGTAAGACAGCATCGTGCTGCTTCAGTTGCAGCATTAGCCTTGGAATTTGATGTTCATGAAGCGACCATTCGCAGGGATTTGGCGGAGGTAGAGCAGGAAGGACTGCTCAAGAGAACTCACGGAGGAGTTATCGTGGAGCAATTGACACATAACGAGCCTTCCTTTAATGAGAGGTCCAATGTGCAGCTTGAGCAAAAGATGAGAATTGGCAAGATGGCTGCCAGCATGGTGGAGGACGGAGATCATATCATCATTGATTCAGGTACAACTACGCTTCACATTGCCAAGAATTTGATCTACCGCTCCAACATTACTGTTGTAACCAATGATATGAATATCGCAGCAGAGCTGCGTGATTCCCCGGGTATCAAGATTACGGTAACCGGTGGCGATCTGTATCCCTCGAGCTTTATGCTCAACGGGATGTTTACGGATCAAGCGCTTCGGTCGCTGCATGTATCCAAAGCTTTTATCGGTACACCGGCCATTCATCCGAAGCATGGATTAATGCATCCGGAAGCCCAACTTGTACTCGCCAAGCAAGGAATGATTAACGCGGCACAGGAAGTAATTGTAGTTGCCGACGACACCAAAATCGGTAAGCTATCCCTGCATACGGTTACGCCAAATTCCACTATTCATTCTTTAATTACAGGCAAGGATATTACGGAATATGACAGAAAGCAATTTCTAGATTCCGGAATGAATGTCATTCTTGTTTAACATCCAATGATTCTTTCAAGGTTGATCGTACAATCTCGAAATTTCATAAATAATTACAAAAATAAACGGAGGTGTTTTAGTTAGTGGTCAGCAGAATAACCGGCACCGTACCTTCACGAACTCTACGCTTAACTAAGCCGAGTGAGATTCAAGAGTTGGTAGTCGAAAGGGAAATTCGCAAGAATGAAGTTGCTGTGGAGCCAACCATCGCGAGTATATGTCACGCTGATCTGCGTTACTTTAGTGGACAGAGAAAGCCGGAGGTATTGGCCAGAAAATTACCGATGGCCTTACTGCATGAAGGGATCGGCACAGTGGTCGAAAGCAAGTCAACCAAGCTCTCCGAAGGTCAGCGAGTGCTCATTGTTCCGAACTTACCGGGCTATTTACTTCGCGGGATCGAACCTGAGGAATGTTGTCCAGCATGCAGGAATGAGATTGAAGATAACTATTGTTATCACTCTGAATTTCTGGGAAGTGGTACGGATGGGATTGCGCAAAGCCGATTGGTGCTTCCTGAGGAGTGCGCGATTCCGATTCCCGATTCCATACCCGACGAAATTGCCGTTTTGGCGGAATTATGCAGCGTTTCCTACAGAGCCTTAAGAAGCGTCAGTCACCTGTTGGATCGGGGTCGCATTGCAGTATTCGGTGATGGACCAGTTGGATATTTAACTGCAGCTATGCTGCATCATGCGTATTCAATCGATAGGGACCGTTTAGTCGTGTTCGGAGCCATACAAGAAAAGGTGGACCAATTTACTTTTGCAACGACAGAGATGGTGCAGAACTACGATTTCTTATCTGGTGAGAAAGTCGATATTGTGGTGGAATGTACAGGCGGGCGATTTAGCGAAAGTGCTATCAATCAGGGGATCGATATTCTAAAGCCTGGGGGTCATCTCATAGCGATGGGGGTTAGCGAAGATCTCGTACCGATCAATACAAGAGATGTGCTGGAGAAAGGAATTACGCTTCACGGTAGCAGCCGAAGTTCGGTGAGTGATTTCAAACAAGTACTGAAGGTTATGGAAAACACAGATTGTCAGGAAACGTTAAGAAAATTGCTTCCGGAGAAGTATACAGTGGTGAGCACGGCAGAAGACCTTGCTAGCGCTATGGAATCTGCCATGTCTCACAGGGACTGGAAAAAAACAATCCTCGACTTTCACTGGTGACACAGTGAAAGTCGTATAAAGAATTGTATCACATAACTGAATAATTGTTAATAACGGTAATTGAATTCCTGTTTCTTTTTGTAAACGCAATCATTTAAGGTCTTGGAATCATTGGTGAGGAGGATTGCACTTGGCATCTATTGAATTCGTACAAGTAACGCAGTCATTTGACAAAAATATTATTATTGAAGGTCTCGATTTAAAAATTGAAGACGGCAAATTCACGGTATTGGTAGGTCCGTCAGGCTGCGGGAAGACAACACTCCTAAGAATGATTGCCGGACTTGATCCCCATACTTCCGGATCGGTGCTTATCAACGGCAAGGACGTGACACGAATAGCTCCGGGTCAAAGAGGAGTAGCCATGGTATTTCAGAACTATGCGATTTACCCAACTATGTCCGTAAGGGAAAACATTGAATTTGGTCTGAAGAACAATAAGGTAGCCAAAGAGGAACGAACCCGATTAGTAGAGGGTATCAGTTCAACGGTAGGGTTGTCTGATTACCTGGATCGTAAACCGTCCACCTTATCGGGCGGACAGCGTCAGCGTGTGGCCTTGGCCCGCGCTATGGTCAAGAAACCATCCGTATTTCTTATGGATGAGCCGCTGTCTAATCTCGATGCCAAATTGAGAGTGCAGATGCGTATTGAACTCATTGAAATGCATAAAAAGCTCGGTACGACTTTTGTGTATGTCACTCATGATCAAGTAGAGGCGATGTCGATGGCGGACACCATTGTATTAATGAATCGCGGGCGAATCCAGCAGGAGGCGCCTCCTGAGGTCATCTACCGTCGGCCGAATAACCTTTTTGCAGCACAATTTATCGGAGTTCCACCCATGAATGTAGGTGAGTTGGGTGTAGACGGGGTGAAGTTCGGCTTCCGTCCGGAGAGCGCAGTGCTGACCACCGAACCCGGTGACTCACATTTTTCCATGCGGGGCGTGGTAGCCACAAGAGAAATGCTGGGGTCTGAAACGATCTATCAGGTTAAATCCGGCGAGAATGCTTTTATGATCAAATGTATAGAAGATTTGTTTTCTTTTGATCAGGAGGTTTATGTAGGTGTGGATGCGGCTAAGCTCTTTTTCTTTGGGGCAGATGAGAATCGTATTGACGAGGACGATATCCGTTTTGGCAACTATATGAACATGCTGAGAGGGCAGCGATATGGATAAAAAACGAATATGGGAAGCGACTCGACCCTACGTGATGGTCTTGCCCGCTATGGCAGGTATTATTTTGTTCGTCATATACCCGGTGTTCTATTTGATTAAACTCAGCTTTTATAAATACAACCTGATGAACAAGGATAAAAGCAAATTTATCGGATTTGACAATTACGCGCAAATATTCACTCGCGAGGATTTCTACAGCGCTCTAACCAATACGGTTGTCTACACAATAGGGGTCGTAGCGCTTACGATGATTTTATCGATGCTGATTGCTATTTGGCTGAACAAAAAGACCCGCTTCAATGCGGTTGTGCAAGCTGGTATCTTCACTCCGCATATCATTTCCATCGTTTCTGTCGCTCTGGTGTGGATGTGGCTTATGGAGCCTAGTCACGGCATATTGAACTTCCTGCTCAAGGCTATCGGCCTGCCTCCTTCTTCATGGCTGCAGAGCTCAAGTACTGCTATGATCTCTGTGATTATCGTGTCGGTCTGGCAAAATATCGGCTACTATACGTTAATCATCGTCGCTGCGCTTCAAAGCGTGCCGCCCAGCATCTATGAGGCCGCTGCACTTGATAATGCAAGCAGGTTCAAGATTTTCTACAAAATCACATTACCGCTTATTTCTCCGCAGCTGTTTTTCATTTTAATCATTATGACGATCGGCTCCTTTAAGGTGTTTGATACCGTCAAAATTATGACCGCAGGCGGTCCGAATAATGCCACTACGACACTCGTTTACTATATTTACGAATTTAGAACGAACAGTATTGGTTACGCTTCGGCTACCGGCGTGGTATTGATGGCGATCATTGCCATTTTGACGTTTATCTACTTCCGACTGCTGTCCAAAAAGGTGCATTATCAATAAGCTGCCGAGATGATCGAGACAAAGGAGGTGTGTAATTGGTGACATTCGATATCAAATTCGTCAAGGGAACATTTGGATTTATATGTAAGGCTGCCATTTTGATGGTGTTTGTATTTCCGTTTCTATGGATGATTTCAACCTCTCTGCAAACCTTTCAGGAAACATTGACGTTTCCGCCAACGTGGATTCCGGCATGGCCGCAGTGGAATAATTTTGTGCAAGCGATGCAGTCAGGGCCGTTTTTGACCTACGCCAGAAACTCTCTTGTTGTCACATTGTCCGTCATTATCCTGCAGTTGGTTGTGATGATACCGGCCGCGTATGCCTTTGCCAAATACAAGTTTGTGGGGAAAGAATTGTTATTTGCCCTGGTTTTGCTGGCATTTATGATTCCCGGGCAGGTTACGTTCATTCCTGTATACCTGATGCTGGCGGATTGGGGAGTAATTAATTCGCTTTTACCGCAAATTATTCCTTTCATGGCAAACGCATTTGGGATATTTCTATTGCGCCAATATTTTATGCAAATTCCGCAGGAAATCATAGAATCAGGACGATTGGATAACGCCAGCGAATTGAAAATTATATGGAAAATCATGATTCCCATGTCAATGCCTGCATTAGCAACGATCGCTTTATTCAGCTTTGTCAGTCATTGGAATGATTATTTCTGGCCATTGGTCATGACAGATTCGGCGCAGGTTCGACCTTTGACCATGGGAATCGCCATGCTGAGGGAGACCGAAGGGATCAGCAACTGGCACATTATCATGGCAGGTAATGTCGTGTTGGTTGTTCCTATTCTTATCGTATATCTGTTTACTTCCAGACAAATTGTCAAAGCTTTTGTTTACTCCGGGATCAAATGATGCCCGAATCGCGATATATACGAAGAAAACTATAAATCATATGGAGGTTATCCGTTATGAAGAAAACGCTTTCAACTGGATTATTGTCGATGACAATGCTGTCGACTCTGCTTGCAGCTTGCAGTGGTGGTCCATCTCAGCAAACCATGGAACCGAAGACCACTCCCCAAGCCTCAACGACTGCACCGGCGCCGACGGGTACAACTGGTAAAACAACCGTGCAATTCTGGCATTCCTTAGGCGGCAAAAACGGCGAATACACCGATGCTATGATCAAACGGTTTAATGCATCCCATGACAAAATCGAAGTGGTCGGAACCTTTCAGGGTTCCTATGATGAGACCGTTACCAAGCTTCAGCAGGCGGTTGCTGCTAAAAGCGGACCGGATGTAGCGATGCTGGAACGCGCTTATGTGCAGATGTTTGCAGACTCGGACGTGCTGGAAGACATGAATCCTTATCTTAAAAAGTCGGGATTAAGCAGTGATGACTTTACTGCCGGCCTGATGGGACATTCGACATTTGATAAGAAATTAGTATCCTTGCCATTGAATCGTTCCACCCCGATTTTACATGTGAACAAGACGATGCTGGATGAAAAAGGACTCGCTGTACCAAAAACATGGGAAGAATTGAACAAAGTCGCGAACGCTCTGGTAATCAAAGAAAATGGAGAATTCAAACGCTATGGGTACAGCATGCCTTACGACACCTGGTATCCGATTGCCATGATCAGCCAAGCCAAGGGCAAGTTTTTTAATGATGCCAATACTTCAATCGGATTTAATAATGGTGAAGGTGTAAAAACCTTTAAATTTCTGAAGGATATGCAAAGCACCGGCGCTCTGTATTATCCACCTGCACAGGATTCGGGCAACATTGTCAATCAGATGTTTACCAGCGGTAAGATCGGCATGATGTTCCAATCCACCGGTGTCATCGGCAGTTTGACCGATTCAGTGAAGTTTGATTATGTAACGGCATTCCTGCCGATGGATCAAGTTTATGCGAACCCTACTGGGGGAGCCAACGTAGCATTAATGTCGGATTCCAAAAATAAAGAGGCCGCATGGGAATTTATTCGTTGGACCATGACGGATCCTCAAGGCGGCTTACAATTCATTTTGGATTCAGGTTATCTACCTTTCACTAAAAAAATGGTGGAGTCCCAACAGATGAAGGATCTTTGGGCCAAACAGCCGAATCGCAAAGTGGCTTACGATCAGCTTCAATATGCGATCGATACGAATAAGAATGTAGCTTGGACGCAGGTTAATCAAGAGTTCAACAAAGCCATTCAGGCCATTATGTATGACAACAAGAATATAGAAGCGACTCTGGATACCTTTAAGAAAGAAACAGAACGGATTATTAAAAAGTAGGTGGAAAGGATGGGAAATTGCTCATGATTGAACGTCTTGAAAACAATACTGACATCATTGTAGCGGCACATAGAGGATTAAAATCCGATTATCCGGAAAATACGCTGCTAGCCTTTCAAAAAGCACTTGAGTCTGAAGTGGATATGCTGGAGTTTGACCTCCGGCTATCCAAGGATGGTGTTGTTATGGTCATACACGATGAAACTTTGGAACGCACCACGAATGGTTCCGGTCAAGTAAGCGACTATACATGTGCTGAGCTTAAGCAGTTGGATGCGGGGGCCTGGTTTGGACCTGTATTCGAGGGACTGAAGATTCCGACCTTTGAAGAACTGTGCAGGCTGATTGCCGCCTACCCGGATGTGCTCCTAAATGTGGAGATTAAGCCAAGCCCACATGCAAAGGAGGCTGCGGATAAGGCGGTAGCGATGCTGGAGGCGTATGACTACCTTCCACGCTGCGTCTTCACCTGCTTTGATGCGGAGATTATTGCTTATATCTACGATACGTACCAATTAAAAACCCAGGGATTCCCTGCAGAGCTGATGTCTAATTTTGTTAATGGACCGGACGGCACCTACTCCAAGATGTGGGCTGCAGGTATCAGTATGAAGCTGTTGACGCCAATGATCGTCAAGGATTTTTTGAATATGGGTATTAAACCATGGTGCTACTGCCCTGATATTGATCAACAGGTTTATTATGCATTAGGTTGCGGTGCATTTTTGATGACCTGCAACAACCCGCGGCCTGCAATGCGGATTCGGGGTCAGATAAAATAATAGAGAGGTGACCTATGAAATCTTTTACTGGAACCATGAATCAAGTAATTCGTCGGTCATTTAACAGAAAACATCTTTTGAAAATTGTAATTGGAGCGGCACTACTAAGCCTGCTTCCCTTATCTTCTTCCACTATCCAAGCAGAACGGGATGTTTTAAAATCAAAGATGTTTGTGCTTTCGGACCCGGCTTCTGAATGGATCCATGAAAAAGCGCTGCAGGATGGCACGGTAATGCAATCGTTCGCCTTCGATAATGTGAATCAGCATATTTATGTAGTTCAATTAATGGCAGGCGGGCAGCAACTGCCGGGAGAGAACGCTGTGGTTAGCGGAGCAAACAGGGATGCAAACGGCGATTTGGCATTAACGCAGCTAGACATGCAGGGCAACAAGCTTGGCTATATGTACCTGAAAGGATTCGGTCATGGAGTTCAAATCGGTGTGGAAACGGTGGGCGAAACAGCCTATTTATGGACAGAAACGGATTCTGTAAAGGAGGGCAGCAGCGGCTGGGGAACGCAAATTGGCAGATTCCCATTCGAGAACGGTAAGATTCTCAGCACAGAATCGCCGGAAATTGAAAAATACCGCCTTGTGGAAGGCGCGGATCGGACGACGGTCAATATTGATGCGGCTAACGGATTGTTGACCCTGCGTTATCGTGTCAATGGTGTATTCCGTTTCGGCGTGTATGAGCTGGAAGAAATTAAAAAGAACCAGTACACTCCATTGGCTGACGTTCTTCAACCGGCGGTTGGTACCTTCCAAGGATTTGCTTCCTACGGCGGGTATTTGTACCTTCTTGAAGGTAGTTCTTACGGTTCGGCCGGTTCGGTTGCGCCTATCGGGAATACTTACATCACAGCTGTAGATTTAAACACGGGAGATGTTATTGACAAGCAGCTCATAACAGCCGGAGATACGCTCTCATTCAGAGAACCGGAAGGACTCAGCATTCATCTTACAGATTCCAGACATCCGGAGAACGCTCAATTAAGTTTCGGTTTCGCCTCCAATTTTACGCCTAACCGATTGGCAAATATTTATTATGTAGACCGGCTGCTTCCTCCTGAGGCCGCTCTGAATATGCCAGCACTAAGGACTGACTCGGCTATTGACATGGAGGCAATTACGGATTGAAGGATGGGACTGGAATTGATCGATATGTGGCATAACCTATTTTCGGTAACTCATTTTGAAATGTATCTACGCATCTTGATGAGTGCTTTTGTAGGTTTTATTATTGGATTGGATCGTGAAACCAAAAATAAACCGGCTGGTATTAAAACATTCATGTATGTTTGTGTATCCAGCGCATTATTAACGATTATTTCGATATACAGTGTGGAGCAGTATAGTTCGGAAACGAACCGGACCATGATGGATCCCATGCGTTTGGCGGCTCAAATTGTAGCCGGCCTTGGATTTCTGGGGGCTGGTGTTATTCTGAAGGACGGCTTTCAAGTGAAGGGATTAACTTCGGCAGCAATGATCTTATTTGTAGGTGGTGTTGGTATTGGGATCGGCGCCGGGTTTTATGGACTCATTGTTTTTACCGTACTCATCTCCATGGTTGTGGCTCGAATGGGCAATTATATTGAATCCAACCGACTTGCGAGATCAAAATTGGTTCAGTCGGAGAACATCGTCACACGTTCGGATGCTTCCGATTGCTGATTGAGAGAGGTTAATCCAACAATAGCAAAAACATCCCTGACCATGGCTGGCGTCAAAGCGCTACAGTCGGTTCGGGATGTTTTTGGCTTTCTAATTTCGTTAAACAAATGATTCTGGGGTGGTGAGGTAATTTGAATTTAGGAGGCACAGTACGATGAAAAAGAAGCCGCATATACTTATATTTAACCCTGACCAATGGCGCAGTGATGTCATGGGCCATATGGGAAATCCGGCTGCCGTAACTCCCTATTTGGACCAGCTGGTAGAAACCGATGGAGTTTCCTTCCGCAATGCCTTTTGCCAGAATACGGTATGTACACCTAGCCGTTGTTCCTTTATGAGTGGGTGGTATCCACATGTTCGAGGACATCGGACTATGTACCATATGATGCAGCCCGAGGAGCCTGTATTATTGAAAACACTTAAAGAGGAAGGATATTTTGTATGGTGGGGCGGTAAAAATGACCTCGTGCCAGCTGAAATTGGGTTTGAGAAGTATTGCGACATAAAGTATCAACCTGCCCGTACTCCCCGGAGAGAGACGAATTTACACGCCCATGATGTATGGAGAGGGACGTCAGAGGCAGATAATTACTTCTCTTTCTATGCTGGTAAGCTGGAGAAGGGGGAGGAAGAAGAAACCTACTACGATGGGGATTGGGCGAATGTGCTGGGAGCCATTGATATGATTCGCCATGCGCCCTCCGATAAGCCGTTATGTATCTACTTGCCTTTGCTTTATCCCCATCCTCCGTATGGTGTAGAAGAGCCTTATTTCAGTATGATCGATCGGGATATGCTTCCACCGCGTATTCCTGCCCCACAAGACTGGAGCACCAAGCCAAGCCTGATGAAAGGAATTTATGAGCAGCAGCATTTACAAGGCTGGACGGAGGAACGGTGGAACGAGCTTCGTGCAACCTATTACGGAATGTGTGCCCGTGTTGACAAACAATTCGCCATGGTGAACGAGCTGGACGAGTTATATGATTTAATCAATGATCCCGGAGAAACGGTCAACCGGATCAATGATCCCGGAATGGCTGATGTGTTGGCAGAGCTGAAGGAACGCTTGCTAACCTTCTATCAGGAAACCTGCGATGCCGTCCCGCATTATACGAATAAGCGAGGCTAAATGGTAATGGAATAAGCCACCGAAACATGTCCAAATGTTTCGGTGGCTTATTTTTTGGAGAAAACAGCATATAGCTTGAATACGATAATCAGAAAGACAAACATAAGAGGTCGGTATTGTGAATGGTTTCAAAGCAGGTTTTTATTTATGATTATTGAAAACGATTACACAATCCGCTGGAGGCTTTCGGATATGCATAATGAAACCAAGGAAATACCAGATTGGGCAAATCTACAAGTACTGGAGAGAGGCTTACTGCCCTCTCATGCTCATTTGATCCCTTACGATAGCTGGGAGCATGCTTTAGGGCAATCCTCTGAGGCGTCCGCCTATTATCAGGGATTGAATGGAGATTGGCCGTTTATGTATGCAGAATCTCCGATCGAGGCACCGCTGGATTTTATGGACCCAGACTATTCTACGGCCGACTGGCCTGTTCTACCCGTGCCCTCCAACTGGCAGCTGCATGGGTACGGACGACCCCATTATAGCAGTTGTCCCTATCCATTTCCCATTGACCCGCCTCATGTGCCAAGCCGTAATCCGGTAGGCTGCTATCGTCGATCCTTTAAGGTAGCCGACATATGGTCCGATAGACGAGTTCATCTGGTTTTCGAAGGTGTGGATTCAGCATTTCATGTATGGATCAATGGACAGTTTGCAGGTTACAGTCAAGGCAGTCACTATCACTCTGAATTCGACATTACTTCATATGTGCAGCCTGGGGAAAACAGCTTGTCCGTTCGCGTCTATCAGTGGTCGGATGGAAGCTATCTGGAAAGTCAGGATAAGTGGCGGCTGAGCGGAATTTTCCGTGATGTTTATTTACTCTCGTATCCCAATATATCGGTTCGCGATGTATGTGTTCAGACTCGATTGGCGACAGGGAACAGCCGTGCAGAATTGGATATTCGCGTGGATACTGCTAATCGGTCAGGTAGAAGCGGCCTTAAGCCTTCTAAGCTGAGATTGACATTGCTGGACGGGCAGGGAAAGCAGGTCTTTGACCATTATTACAAGGAGTTAATTGATCCAGAACCGAGCAGCGAGCAGATCATTCAGGTTGTGAAGCCTATAGAAAGTCCACTTCTGTGGTCGGCTGAGACACCGAACTTGTATGTACTTTTGTTAACCTTATATGATGCAGAGCAAACAATGTCCGAGGTATTGAGGGTCTCAGTAGGCTTCCGCGATATTCGGATTGAAGTAGGACAGATGCTGGTCAATGGCAGTCCGATCACGATTAAGGGTGTTAATCGTAATGAGTTTGACCCCGACCTGGGATATGTGACGACGCTGGAGTCGATGAAGCGGGACATTACTATCATGAAGCAGCATCATATTAACGCAGTTCGTCTGTCTCATTATCCAAATGATACAAAATGGTTGGAACTGTGCGACAGCTATGGTCTGTATGTCATCGATGAGGCTGATCTGGAAACGCATGGTTTTCATTTTATAGGCAACGAAAGCTATTTATCCTCACATCCGGATTGGGAAGCAGCCTACTTGCAGCGAGCCGAACGAATGGTGGAGCGGGATAAAAATTATCCGTCAATCATCATGTGGTCGCTTGGTAATGAATCCGGTTATGGTCCAAATCATGATAAGATGGCACAATGGATTCGAGCAGTGGATACCACCCGACCTGTTCATTATGAACGGGCATATGATGCCCCGGTTGTCGATATCGTCAGCAGCATGTATCCGTCTGTGGCAATGGTTGTTGAAGAGGGACAGAAAGACGATCCACGTCCTTATTTGATGTGCGAGTTCGGTCATGCGATGGGGAATTCGACTGGCAATTTGCAGGAGTACTGGGAAGCTATTGATAAGTATCCCAGGCTGCTCGGTGGATTGATTTGGGAGTGGGCCGATCAAGGCATTCGTCAGGTTGATGAGCATGGCCGAGCTTGGTACGCTTACGGTGGTGACTTTGAGGATGAGCCGAACAGCGGTCATTTTTGCCTGGATGGGTTGCTGTTTCCGGACAGGAGCTTGAAGGCAGCTATATTGGAATATAAAAAGGTGATCGAGCCTGTTAAGATTGAAATGGTAGAGGATAACGATAAGGATAACAACACAATTGATTTAGGAACAACTCCAGGAGCTTCTCAGCATCGAGTAATAAAGATCAAGAATAAATACGACTTTTTGACCTTATCTCATCTTGATGGTGAATGGCAGCTGCTGCGTGATGGTAGGGTCGTGACGTCAGGTGAACTGCCGTTACTGCAAACACCTGCGGGTGTAGAAGAGAACATACCCGTACTTTTACCCGTAGATGCCATGATACAGGGAGGCGAATATTGGCTGCATGTTCGTTTCAAGCTAAAGAACGATACGCTATGGGCACAGAAGGGGCATGAAGTGGCCTGGAGTGATCTCGCTTTAGGGTACATTAAGCACCCGAGTAAGCATGAGGAAACCTTACCGCTGCTCAAGCTGGAGGAAACGTTGAACGCCATAAGGATAGGAGATAGCAGTTCCTTAATCGCGTTTAGCAAGGCGCAGGAAATCATCTCCTCATGGCGCTTTAAGGGATTGCAGCTGCTCTCCGCTGGACCTGTTATTCATTTATGGAGAGCACCGGTTGACAACGATGTTCATATGGCTAAAGAATGGATCAAGGCTGGATATAATCGTTTGGTGATTCAGTATCATCATCTTTCGATTGAACCTCCCGGTGAACAGGGTGCACGACTTATTGTACAAGGTGTAATCGGTGCAAGAGGTGAACCCATTGCCTTCCGATCCAAGACAGTGTACACGTTTACAAATAGCGGTGAGCTTATACTGGAGGTTAGTCTCGAGCCAAGAGAAGGATTGCCGCCGCTGCCGCGATTTGGAATTGAGCTGCGAATGCCAGTGGAATTTAACCAATTGAGCTGGTTTGGCAGAGGCCCGCATGAATGTTATGCCGATCGCAAGGAAAGTGGAAAATTGGGTGTACACAGTGGTTCTGTACAGGAGCAGTTTGTACCTTACATTAAACCTCAGGAAAATGGAAATAAATCCGACGTGCGATATGCCAAGGTAACGAATCATGACGGGATCGGTTTGTTGTTCAGCGGGCTGCCGTTATTCGAATTCAGTGCTCATCATTATGAGACCAAGAATATGACCATAACGAAAAATGTTCATTTATTGACACGTGTTGAGGAAACGATTATCAAAATCGATGCTGCACAGAGTGGTTTAGGCAATCATAGCTGTGGCTATGCTCCCACACTGGAACCGTATTTAATTGAAGCAAAACCCATGAAATTTACAGTGTGTATACAGCCCGTGCAGCGAGACTTATAGACTAAAAAATCGAATGGAGGTTTCACGATGACAATTCGTGTGATTGCTTGCAAAACGGAATATATGACAAACCCGTTAGGCCTTGATGAGCGCAAGCCAAGACTATTTTGGCAGCTGGAGACGGAGGAGCGTGAGACGAACCAGAAGGCTTACCAGATACTGGTTGCCAGCACGCGTGAAAAGCTGAGTCATCATGAAGGTGATTTATGGGATAGCGGCAAGGTTGAGTCTCGGCAATCGGTTCATGTTGTGTACGAGGGTAAGCCTGTGAAATCGGAAGGCGAATATTTCTGGAAAGTACGCGTCTGGGATCATCATGAACGTACCTCGGACTGGAGCGAAACCGCGTTTTGGACGATGGGCTTATTGTCACGAGGAGAATGGAAGGCAACCTGGATTGGACGGAAAGCAGAAGAGGATATCGATATGCAGCCCTCTCCTTATTTTCGCAAGGAGTTTACAGTCAAAGGACCGGTGAGACGTGCCGTAGCTTACGCAACTGCGCTTGGACTGTTTGAATTGCGGGTTAATGGAGAAGCTGTCGGAGATCGTTTTGCACCGGGCTGGACGGATTACGATACGCGTGTTCAGGTATCAGCCTTTGATTTGACCGACAAGCTTAAGGAGGGTGCGAATGCTTTCGGTACGATTCTTGGAGACGGCTGGTACTCGGGATATGTCGGATTTTTGGGGAGAAGCGTGTATGGGGAAAGACCGTTTTTCCTTATGCAGGTCAATATCGATTATGCGGATGGAACCAGAGAAAGTGTTATCACGGATGCAAGTTGGAAAACAGCGAGGGGCCCGATTCAATATTCGGATATGATTAAAGGTGAAACCTATGACGCCCGTCTGGAGCTTACTGGCTGGGATCGTCCAGCATACAACGATGCGGCATGGGAAGAGCTGGATATCCGCCCGGGCTATAATGGATTGCTGGTTGCCGCCGTCGAGCCGCCGGTTCGCATTACACAAGTTGTAAGGCCTATTGATGTTAGAAAGACGGAACAGGGCAGCTATATTTATGATATGGGACAAAATATGGTCGGCTGGACCGAGCTCAGAGTCGAGGGTGAGCGCGGTACAAAGATTACGCTCAGTCATACGGAGATGCTTAACCCTGACGGGTCGATGTATCTGGACAATCTACGTGAGGCCGTGCAGCAAAACCACTATATATGTAAAGGTGAAGGGAAGGAGCGTTATGAGCCCCATTTTACATTCCAAGGCTTCCGCTATGTGGAGCTGATTGGATATCCGGGAGAGCCGGGGCCGGATGCTGTACTTGGGAAAGTTGTGCATTCCGATACACCACTCACGGGCAAGCTTACAACCTCTGATGAAATGGTCAATAAGCTGTACGCCAATATTACGTGGGGTCAGCGAGGCAATTTTCTTTCTGTGCCTACGGATTGCCCACAGCGAGATGAACGTTTGGGTTGGACAGGAGATGCGCAAATATTTGCCCGTACAGCTTCTTATAATATGGACGTATCGCGCTTTTTCACCAAATATATGTGGGATGTGATTGACAGTCAGCAGCCCTCGGGAGCGTTTGCCGATGTGGCTCCAGATGCCGGTTGGATTCGTTATAAAAACTGGAGTACCCGCTTAAACTGGTTTGCTCCCGACAATGCCGGCTGGGGGGATGCGGGGGTTGTTATTCCCTGGACGCTATATTTGATGTATGGGGATACGGAAATCCTGCGGACCCATTATGCGGCTATGGTCCGCTGGGTCGAGTATTTGCAGGCGAATACGAATGATCTCGTTCGGCCCGATTATGCCAACTACGGGGACTGGCTGTCCATTGATGCGGATACACCGAATGAAGTGCTGGCAACAGCTTACTTTGCCTACAGCACGAAGCTGCTTGCGCAAATTGCCGGGGTTCTCGGTCACGCAGCCGATGAGCTGCATTACCACTCCTTGTTTGAGCAGATTGCCGCGGCATTCCGCAATGCCTTTATAGACAGCGAAGGACAAATTTACGGGAATACGCAGACCGTTTACGTATTGGCCCTTCAATTTGGACTGCTGACAGAGGCGCTGCGTCAGCAAGCAATCCAGCATCTTGTGAACGATATCGAGCGCCGTGGCAACCGATTATCGACTGGATTTCTCGGTGTAGGCTATTTATTGCCGGCTCTCACTGACAATGGCAGACTGGATATTGCCTATAAGCTGTTGAGTCAAGAAGCATTCCCATCCTGGATGTATTCTATCAAGCACGGAGCGACAACGATCTGGGAGCGTTGGGACGGCTGGACCGAAGAGAACGGTTTTCAGACGCCTGGGATGAACTCGTTCAATCACTATTCACTTGGATCGATAGGGGAATGGATGTACCGTTATATGGCTGGTATCGATACGGATGCCGAACAACCTGGGTTTCAGCATGCTGTTATCCGGCCGCAGCCAGGAGGAAGCTTGACTTGGGTTCAAGCAGATTATGATTCGTTATACGGTACGATTTCTGTGGAATGGTGCGTATCCGACCGTGGGACATTCCGTTTGCAGGTCAAGGTGCCAGCCAATGCAGCTGCCACCGTATATGTACCGGGCAGCGGAGTACGGGTCGATGGCGTTGAGATTCAAGCTGACAGCATAGGTGCGTCTGCTGTAATTGGCTGCTACCCTCTGGGTGAAGCAGATGGTGTCTCCCGATTCCGAATCGGCTCAGGTGTTTATGTATTCGAGAGCGAAGGGTTTCCTGCATAAAACAGTTTACAGAAATCAAGCGGCGTTATATCGTTAGTATAGCGGTACGGACATGGTGAGTAGTGCTTAGTGCTACACCTATCCGTAAAAAAGCAGACAGGATCGAAGCAGCAGAGCGGCAGCGCTTATGCTGGCTTCCTTCACTGTCTGTAGTTGTTTATGAGCAGCATAAGGACTGTTCAGCGCCACCAATTTCATGCACCTATATCCCCATTTGGGAGGAGACACCATGCGCTTTCATCTATCAAAAGGAATCTTGGGAGCAGCTCGTTCCTTATTTACGAGTATTCGGGTGACGCTGCACTTAAGCTACTTTGTCGTCATATTGCTCGGAATTACTTTGGTCGGAACCGTTTCCTTCTACGTCTCCTATCAGTCGATGCTGGAGCGTGTGGAGTCGGCAAGCTTTCAGATTGTCAGGCAAATCGAGAAAAATATGGATAACGATTTTCAAAACAAACGAAATCTGCTGCTCGCTCCCTACTACAATCAGGAATATATAGATGGAATCAACGCTTACGCGACGATGGACGAGCAGGCCCAATTTCTGTTTCGACAAAAAATCGGCGACCTGTTTTTGAAAAGCTTCAACATTACCCCGATTCGTGACTTTAAGCGCTTTCAAATTTACTACAGCAGCGGCGAGCTTCTTAATGCATCAGATGCGTACAAAGCGATCGCTGCCAAGGATGTACAAAATGCCGATTGGTTTCGCCAAACGGTAGCCAAGGACGGACGTGTTCACTTTAACGGTCCGCTCACCAGCATGCCTGCAGAAACAGGGGAAGCCGCTTATTCTTCTTCGCTGCTGATTCGAGACTTCTCGAATCCGGTCAATTTTATTATCGTGCGTGCGGAATACAATGATGAATTATTTCGCAGTATAGGCCAGAACGATAACCTGTCCGCCAGCAGCCGCATCGTCATTCTGAATGAGCATAATCAGCAGGTTTACAGTTCCTCTGAGCGTCCGGATACAGCCTCAGAGCCAGGTATGCTGTCTCTTATTAACGGTGAAAGCGGCAAGTTCTGGTATGGAAGCGGTCAAGACGAAAGGCTTGTTTCTTACACACGTTCCGATTATTCCAATTGGAAAGTGGTGCTGGTTACGCCAAAGAAAGAAATATTCGGGCCATTGGATCAAATCAAAACGACGACTCTGGTTACCGCACTGATTGCGTTTGTCGTAACCTTATGTATTTCTTTATTGTTTGGAAGAAGCATTACCAATCCGATTCTGGACTTATACAAAACCGTGAACCGGGTCAAAAGAGGCGATTTTTCAGTTCGTGTTCATGTGAAAAGAAGTGATGAAATCGGGCGGATTGCGACGAATTTCAATGATATGCAGGATGAGCTGCAGACGTTGATTGAATCCAAATACATTTACCAGATCAAGCTGCAGCAGGTGGAACTGGCGATGCTGTACTCCCAGATCAACCCGCATTTTCTGTACAATACGCTGGATAGTATCAAGGCGATGGCTGATTATTACAAGGTTGAGGATATTGGGGACATGGCTCAATCACTTGCCGATATGTTTCGGTATAACACCAAAAGCAAGGATGAGGTTGTGACACTCCGTGATGAGCTGGAGCAGATTGATGCTTATATGAACATTCAGCGGACGCGGTTCGAGGATAAGCTAGCCTACGAGCTGGACATTGAAGAGGAGTTGTATACGTTTGCTATTCTCAAAATGACGCTTCAGCCTCTGGTGGAAAACGCCGTCTTTTATGGAGTGGAGCAAAAGCTTGGCAAAAGCACGATCCGAATCACTGCCCGCAAAGAGGATAACCATATGCTGCTGACGATTAGCGACGATGGCGTAGGGATGAGTGGGGAGCGTTTACAAGAAATCTATGCCAGATTGGGCGAACCCTTCTATATGGAGCATCTTCCGGTCGCAGCATCCGAGGGTGGTATTGGGCTCAGAAATGTGTATGCTCGTTATGCGATCAGGCTGGGTGACCAATTTGAGTTCCAAATCGATAGTCAAGCTGGACATGGAACCTCGGTGACACTCAAGCTGTCAGCGGAAAATTCACTTACCAAACCACAGTAAGAATATTCAACATTAATGGTCGAAATCATGGATATGGCTTTGGAAAGCGTTTGCATATAATCAAGTTGTAAGCGATTCCTTGAGGAGGTCTAAATAAATGAACAAGAAGAAAACGGTGGTATCGTTGTTGGCGTTCTGTATGACGGCAGCGGCTTTGGCCGGTTGTGGATCAAGTAATACAGCAGCCCCAGCGGTCGACACTAAGAAAGCGGATACAGGAGCGGCACCTGCGGCGCCAGAGCCAGCGAAGAAAAAAGATCCCGTTACCCTGACATTTGTCATCGCGAACACGGTCGATGCTGCGCCTTTCAACAAAATTTTTGAAGCCTACCAAAAGCAAACCGGCAACAAAGTCGAGCTGCAAGCGCTGCCGGGCGGCGAATTCGATAACATGATGAAAACCCGATTTTCCACAGGTGATTTTCCCGATCTGTTCCTGATGCAGCCGGGTACGAAGCAGAATGTTAAATTGAGAGCGGAAGAAACACTGCAGGAGTGGTCAGGCAGTGCTGATATATGGGATCGGATTATTCCTTCGATGAAAGAGTTTCAAACGACTCCTGACAAAAAGATTTACGGCGTTCCCTTCGGTGCAACGGGAATGATGGGCATTTACTACAATAAAGATGTGTTCAAAAAAGTAGGGGTTGAAGCACCCAAAAACTACGCCGATTTGATCGACATAGCGAAGAAAATCAAAGGCGCCGGAATTACTCCTTTCTATGAGGGTGTGAAGGACGGATGGCCGCCGCAAATCTTTTACTTTACCGGTTGGGTGTCCAACGTAGACCCTGTTATTGGCGATGCAGGTGTCCAGAAGCTGGAGAAAAACGAACTGAATCTTGCTGATATACCTGAGCTGAAAGACTTGTTCGCCAAGCAAAAGGAACTGAAGGATTTGGGTTTGTATCAAGACAACGTACTGGCTGGAACTTATGATGAGCTGCAAAATGGAATGGGTGACGGCAAGGTAGGAATGGCTTTTATGCTGGATGGCATCATTCCGCAGCTGGAAAAGAAGTTCGGCAAGCCTTTCGTCACGGATAAAATCGGGTTCTTCCCATTCCCATCGGCTAAGGATGCAGGTACTGCGTTAATCACGCCTCCCAACCAGCTGATGATTCCGACCAAAGCCAAAAATGCCAAGGAAGCAGCCGAGCTGATTAAATTCATGATTTCACCCGATATGGTTAACCTGTATTACCAAGCGGCACCTGGTATTCCTATTTTCAAAGGCGCCAAAAGCGAGCTGTATCCGGTTCAGCAAACGGTTAACGATCTGATTGCTGCTGGCAAATCGAAGGTGAATGTTCAGAACCGTCTGACGCCTACCTTCGCTGATTTCCAAAAAACGCTTCAAACTTTCTTTATCAATGGCAGTGTCGATGCGGCTATCAAGGAATTTGATGCCAATTATAAGAAGGATGGTAAAGCCAAGCGGCTTCCTGGATTTGAGTAAGAGGGGAAAAAGGTCGGTTGCTTCAGAGAAGGGGTATGTCTCCGGTCGCTGTTGAAATCGTGAATTTGTATCATTTCAAGTGGTGTATTCACGATTTCAAAGGCGAACGCTACGCTCCTCCATCACACCCCTTCTCTTCCGCTCTCCCTTTTTTGAAGCAGGTGATATAAAGATTAGTTCAAAAATTTTGAGGAGGTGAAGACATGGGGAAAAATAAGTATCCACTCTATTTTTCATTTCCTGCGCTCGCTGTTTTCCTGTTATTTTTTATTACACCAACTATAATCGGATTTTATTATAGCTTTACCGATTGGAACATCAACGCGCCGAACATCAAATTTATCGGCTTGGATAATTATAAAGAGCTGATGAAGGAGCCGAGATTGGCAACGGCTTTCTCCAATACGTTGATTTTTGCTGCGGTAGTCACGGTGATGCAGAACGTTATCGGTTTAGGTCTGGCTTTGATTTTGAATGAGGCTCTGAAGCTGCGCAACTTGCTGAGGATGATATTTTTCCTGCCTTACGTGATCGCGCCTCTTGTTATCGGCTATATTTTTCGTGCCATTTATCATCCTGAGCATGGTATTGTGAACGTGGTGTTGAAGAGCACGGGGCTTGGGTTCCTCTCGCACGATTGGCTGAATGATCCAAGCTACGCTTTGTTTTCCATTATCGTGACCGATCTTTGGCGTGTTGCTGGATTCTCGATGGTTGTTTACTTGGCAGGGCTGCAGTTTATTCCGAAAGATCTGATTGAAAGCTCGTCCATTGACGGTGCTAATTATTGGAGACGTTTCCGCAATATCGTATTTCCGCTGCTGGCTCCTGCTTTTACGGTGAATGTACTGCTCTCGATGATCGGCTCGATGAAGGTATTCGAAATGGTCATGGTGCTGACCGAGGGTGGGCCCGGTTATACGACGGAAGTGTTCTTCACTTATATACGAGGGATGTTCAGTACTGGTGAGTTCGGATATGCCACGGCAATCAACATTATGCTGTTCCTGCTGGTAAGTGCTGTAGGAATACCTGTGCTCGCTGTAATGAAGAAAAGGGAGGTGGAGATGTGATCACAGAACAAGCTGTACAGAGGCAAATGGTCAAAAGCTATAAGCCTAAGCGGCGTCTGGGACTGATTGTGCTTGAATTGGTGGCGATTGCTTTGGCGCTGCTCATTCTGATCCCTTTTCTGATGATTCTGGTCAATTCGTTTAAGGGTATACGTGAATCCGCCTTGTTCGCCCTATCGCTTCCTACGGTTTGGCAGTTTGATAATTATAAGGAAGTGTTCAATCAAGGCCATATCATGCGTGGATTTTCCAACAGCTTGTTGATTTCTGGTCTTACCGTGGTGTGTGTCAATGTATTTGCCTCCATGGCCGCGTTTATTATTCAGCGGAGGGACTCGAAGTTTTTGCGCGGCTCCTTCTATATGTTCATTATGGGTTTAATTGTGCCAGTGTCGATCATACCGACCATCAAGCTGATGGGGGATCTGCATATTAAAGGAACTTATTTTAGTTTGATTATGTATTACACGGCTGTATTACTGCCCTTCTCGGTATTTCTGTTGGTCGGATTTATGAAATCGATTCCGCGGGAGCTTGATGAAGCGGCGCTGTTGGAGGGCTGTGGCTATTTCCGACTGTATGCCCAAATCATTCTGCCGCTGCTGATGACTGTGCTGGTAACGGTTACGATAGTGGTGATGGTCTCGGTATGGAACGATTTCTTCGGACCCTTTTACTTAATGACGGACAGTACGAAGTGGACCTTGGTGCTTTCAATATTTAATTTTGTTACGATGTTCAGTACGAATTGGGGTGTTGTGTTCGCCTTTATGGTTATTGTTGTAGCTCCCATATTGGTCATATACCTGCTGCTGCAAAGATATATTATCGACGGATTAACGGCGGGGTCTATGAAAGGGTAATCGGATTCAAAATACTTTTACTTAGAAAGGAGGTCCAGCCATGTGGAAAGTCGTGATTGTCGACGATGAACGTTGGATCCGTAGAGGGCTGATTCAATCGATTCCATGGGATCAATTTGGACTCGAACTTGTAGGAGAGGCGGGAGATGGTCAGGAAGCGTATACGATCGCGCTTGAACAGAAGCCGGACCTTCTGTTCTTGGATATGCGGATGCCAGGCTTGGATGGTAAAGAGCTGATTGCTATGCTGAATCGCGATATGCCTGAGCTCCTGACCGTTGTGGTCAGCGGATATTCGGACTTTGAATATACGAAGGAGGCCATTCGTCATAAAGCTTTCGATTATTTATTGAAACCGGTTAAGAAGGAAGAGCTCGCTGCGCTGCTGGAAAAAGCAACTTCTGAATTAGCCAAACGTGAGAACGAGAAGCGACAATCTTCTCTGGATCATAGGGAGGATTGGCTGCAGCGAATATTGTTTCAAGCGGATGCTGAAGGCGGAAGACCTGATGATCAGGAGCACTCACAGCTTCCTAAAGAGTGGACAACAGGTGAATCCTTCGTGCTTGTAGGGCAGCCGGATATATACCGGGAGTGCTCGGAGCAAGCGAAGCTTTTGCAGCCACTCCGGGAGCAGTTGAATCGAACCCGGCCGTTCCTGTTTGGAGGACGCTGGAACTATGTCGTAACGACGGCTCCTGATGGTTCCAGGGAATTGGTGATGATCATCACAGGAGCGCGCTTACAGCAAGAGGAAATCGTGAAGCTCAATCTGTCGCTTCAGACGGTATTGAAGCAGGCGGATCACCATGGCTACAGCTTTGGTATTAGTGAAAAAAGAACAAATCTTCAGCACCTGAGGGAAGCCTATTTGGAAGCCAAACTTACTTTAAAGAACAAAAGCTTGAGCGCGGCTGGAACCATTCTCTTTACAGGGCATGATTCCGTGTCTTCAACAGACCTGTACCCGCAAGAAAAAGAAAACGCTTTTTTACTATCGCTCCATCTGGGCAATAAAGAAGCAGCCGGACAGGAGTTCGAACAGCTGTTTACTGCATTTAGTAAAGATACGATGACCGTGGATCATATGCAGCGGAGTGCTATTTTACTTATCCACTCTATTGAAAAACAGCTGCGAGCCACAGATACAAGACTGCAGGAGGTATGTGGCAAAAATCCACTGATGTACACGGAAATCATTCAGCACCGCAATGATGCAGCTTCGGTCAAGTCGATTTTTGACAATGAAATCCTTCCTCATGTGCTGACTTATTATTCACGCTCGGGTGAGAAGCAGGGGGAGAAGGTGGTTCGGGAGGTGCAAAAATTAATTGAATCCCATTATGACCAGCCGCTTTCACTGCATCAGATAGCCACTAGTCACTACATGAATACCGATTACTTAAGCCGTTTGTTCAAAAAAACGACCGGTCACAACTTTGTTGATTATTTGATGGATATCCGGATTAACAAATCCAAGGAGCTTATGAAGCTATCGAAATATAAAAATTACGAGATCGCACAAATGGTTGGCTACGAGGATTATCGCTATTTCAGTCAAATTTTCAAGAAAAAAACCGGGATGACGATTGGCGACTACCGAATTTTAGCCGAAATTAATTAAAGACAGGGAGAGAACAACTGTGGACACTTTTAAAAACGATAATCTAAACAGGGATGATCATAAACGATGGATCCCGGATACGCTTATGCTGGAGGAACGTGCGCGAGCTGCCATTAATGCGATGGTAGGCATGGCCGATAGCGATCATAATTACATTCCCTTTTTCGGAGCGGATTTGATGAATAAACCGTCAAAAATGTCGCATGGAGATTGGGATTACGGTTCCTCACATGGCAGAATGATTGACGGACTGATCCTTGCTCGCCATATGTCAGGTGAAACCTTCGGTGCAGAGGTGGAGGCGCGTTATCGGGCCAATCTCCTATCTTTCTTCAAGGAAGACGGGATGAGCTATCGCCAAATCAATCCGACCCGAAATTGGGAGCCGAACGCCAATCTGATCGATCAACGCGCAGTTATTTTATCGTTGACGACCTGGTTTATGGAAACAGGCGATGTGGCGGTTAAGGAAGCGGCGGATCGACACGTAGCTGCATTAAAGCGGATTGCGATCAAGGAGCGTGATGTCTGGTACTACCCCGCCTCAGAGTATAAAGAAACCGGTTGGCCTTCTGCCAACGGTATCCAGCTGCGGCTGGCGCCGGATCCTGCTGCCTTTTGCGGACGGCTGGTGATGCCGCTCTTAAAATATCACGAGCTGACGGGCAATCAGGATGCATTTGATTTGTGTCAATTTTTTACAGCTCTTATTATCGAGCGGAGCGGTGTCTTCAATCAGGATGGCAGCTTTAACGATTCACTCGCCTATCGCAGCGGTCATTTTCACACACGTATCGGTACTTTGGATGCGATAGCGCGGTTTGGCGCTTTTACCGGAGATGCGGCAATGATCAGCTGGGTGAAAAAGTGCTACGATTGGGCGCTGACCAAATCCACAGCCTTTGGCTGGACGCCAGGAGATTTGCATGAGCAAGCCTACGAGCACGAAACGTGCTCATTGGTCGATTTGATCGCTACCGGAATTACGCTGGCGAAGAGCGGTTATGTGGAGTATTGGGGTGTGGTCGAGAGATTCCTGCGCAACCATTTGGCGGAATCGCAGTTATTGGATCTGGATTGGGTAGAGGATTCTGATGATCAATCCAACGATATTCATGCTCATACCACTTATTTCCAAGTAGGTAAACGTACCAGAGGAGCTTTCGCCGGATATTCGGCACCCAATGATTTTGTCTGTGATGTGAATGAGGGCCGGGGACATACAAGTGATTTGCAAATATGCTGCCTCGGATCGGGTACACGGGGGCTATTCATGGGCTGGAGCAACAGCGTGACGGAGAAGAATGGGACGGTCAGCATCAATTTCCTGTTGAACCGGGGTTCCAAATGGCTCGATGTCAGCAGTTACCTGCCGCATGAGGGTAAAGTCGTCATTGATGTTCATATGGATATCCCACGGCTATTGATTCGGATTCCGGAATGGGCCGGTTTTACGAAAATTCGGTTTACCCGCAGCCTTGATGGTGTTGAAACGGAAGGTAAAGGCAATGAGGAGAGCAGATGGGTGAACAAGCATTTCCTGGTTCTCGGACCCGCTGCGGCTGGAGAGACCATCACGGTAACGTTCCCGCTCAGTTATCGCCGTACGCTCGAAAATGCAGTCGGACAAACGTTCGAGACGCAGTGGCGCGGCGATGATGTCGTCGGTATTACACCGCAAGGAACGAAGAAGCCATTGTACAGCGGGCGTAAGGTATATAATGAAGCGCCTATGCGCGAGGGTGACTACCGTCGGCTGGATAACGAATTTGTGTGGTAACCCTTAATGTAAAAAAATAACCTGTTCTGGAGGCATATCGAGATGAAAACCGTAGTAGCTGTATATACCGGTCAAGGGCTGGCCGATCCGCTGAAGGCGGTATTTAAAGAGCTTCTGCCGGACGTTCGGCTAGTTAATATCATCGACGACAGTCTGATCGGTGATGTGGTGAAGGCAGGCCATGTACCAACAGGCGTAGCGCGAAGATTGGTGCAATATTTTCATCATGGGGAAGAGATGGGAGCGGATGTTATTCTGAATACTTGCTCCTCTGTAGGTGAAGTAGCCGATGATGCTCGACGTTTGATTGGTGTGCCAATTGTGAAGATTGATGAGTCGATGGCGGCCAAAGCAGCTCTCAGTTACGAGCGTATTGGGGTATTGGCCACACTGCCGTCGACCTTGGAGCCGACAATGCGGTTGATTCGCAAGCAAGCGGACCTGGCAGGTAAACAGGTTACATTGGTTAATGGACTAGCCGACGGTGCATTCGATGCGCTGGTTGATGGACGTCCCGAGGAGCATGACAGGATTTTGCTGGAAACGGCCAAGCGGATCGCGGCTGAAGCGGACGTTCTTGTGCTGGCACAGGGCTCAATGGCTAGAATGGAGAGGACACTTGCCGAAGTGACCGGTAAGCCCGTTTTGTCTTCGCCGCGAATGGGTGTTGAAGCAGTAAAAGCTATACTGGCAGCAGCTGAAGCAGCCGAACCTACTGCATAGAGATTTGAGTATTGGAGGTGCACCATTGAATCAAGAACGAGTGATAGCCACATATTTGGTAGAAACCCCTTATTCGTTGGAGCGCGCTGCGGCGACTATTGCGGGAGAGCAATCCACTGGCACCTTTACAGCGGTACCAGGAGAGACAGATGAGTTGAAGGCGCGATATGGAGCGACGGTAGAGCGGATCGAAGCGTTGGAGGAGGTGGATATGCCTTCTTTACCTGGAGCGAAAATTCCTGTTCAGCATGACGGGCGATTTCGCCGCGGCATCATTACCGTATCGTTTCCGCTCCATAACTTTGGCCCATCCATTCCGAACCTGCTGTCCGCTGTAGCAGGGAATTTATATGAGCTTCAAGAGCTGTCGGGTCTTCGACTGATGGATCTTGAGCTGCCGGAGGCATTCACGTCACGTTATCCAGGTCCTAAATTCGGTATTGCAGGAACACGAAGGCTGACAGGTGTCTATGACCGACCTATTCTTGGGACGATTGTAAAACCGAGCATAGGTTTAACCACCGAACAGCTGTCCATCTTGGTCGGCAAGATGGCAGAAGCGGGAATGGATTTTATCAAGGATGATGAATTAAATGCCAATCCCCCTTTCGCTCCCATAGAGCATAAGGTAAAGGCAGTCATGGAAGCAGTGGAGCGTGCAGCGGATGTCACGGGAAAGAAGCTGATGTATGCCTTCAATATTACGGGTGATTATGATGAGCTGCGTCGCAATCATGATCTTGTCGTGAAGGCAGGAGGCAACTGTGTGATGGTCAGTATACTTAGTGTAGGGCTCTCTGGTCTTGCTGCCCTGAACAGCTATAGCGAGGTTCCCATACATGGTCACCGTAACCAGTGGGGGATGCTGACGCGCTGCCCGTTATTGGGTATTGAATTCACGGCCTACCAAAAGCTGTGCCGACTTGCCGGTGCGGATCACCTGCATGTTAATGGTTTAAACAGTAAGTTTTATGAAAGCAACGAATCGGTTACTCGTTCCATTCATGCTTGTACAACCCCAATTCTTGGCGGGTACACAACGATGCCAGTAGTCTCATCCATGCAATGGGCGGGAACGGCTCCTGTAACCTACAGTGCTGTGGGTTCAGTTGATGTGATGCATCTGGCTGGTGGGGGAATGCTGGCCCACCCCGACGGTCCAGCAGCCGGTTTTGAAAGTATGAAGCTGGGCTGGGAGGCGGCTGTACAGGGGATTCCACTTGAATTGTATGCTCAGCAGCATCCAGCCCTGCAGCATGCAATTGATAAGTATGGGAAAGGTTGACCTGAGATGCAGACAAATCCTAATGAACGTAAAGTGGGTCAAGCTCAGTCTGAGTGCTTGAATATACAATCAACAATGGATGTGGAACCAATCCTATCTCGCTCACAGGTCAAGCGTTTGCTCTGCTACTATGGAGACGATTTTACAGGATCAACAGATGTTCTTGAGTCTTTGTTTCAGACGGGTCTCAGAACGGTATTGTTCCTGGAACCCCCTACAGAAACTATGCTGAGTGAACAGTTTCGGAACGTACAATGCTTTGGAGTAGCCGGTGTAGGGAGATCGCTATCGCCTGAAGCGATGGACCGCGAGCTGCGTCCGCTGCTGGAGACGCTTAAAAGCGCGGGAGCTGCTGTCACTCACTATAAAATCTGTTCCACCTTCGATTCATCACCCGATACAGGAAGTATCGGTAAGGCAGCAGAAATAGGTAAGGATGTGTTCCGCAGTCGTTATATACCTCTACTCGCGGGTGTTCCTTATTTGCACAGGTACACGATATTTGGCAATCATTTTGCGGCAGCTGGAGATACCGTACACAGACTGGACCGTCATCCTACGATGTCACAGCATCCTGTGACACCGATGGCAGAGGCTGATCTAAGGAAGCATTTATCAAAGCAGACCCTGCTAAAAACCTCGCTGTTTGACCTAATGGCCTTGGACGGAATCTATGAAAAGGTGGAACAAAGGCTGCATAACCTGGTTCACGATGAACAGCCGGATCTTGTTCTCTTTGATGTGCTGGATGAGTCAAGGCTGGAGACAGCAGGCCGATTAATCTGGGCTGAAGCGGCCAAAGCAGATGACGGATTATTCGTAATCGGTTCCTCAGGTGTCGAATACGCACTTGGCGCCTGCTGGCAGGCAGATGGGCTCATTGCTGCATCGATTGGAAAACATGAAGCTGCTGGAAAAGTTGAACAGCTGCTGGTCGTATCAGGCAGCTGTTCACCTGTAACTGAGAAACAGATCCGTTTGGCTATGGAAGCGGGCTTTGTCGGCATACAGGTTCCGGTTCATGATCTGATCCAGCCAGATCGGGCAGCAGCAGCACTTGCAAAGCTGGAACATGAAGCTCATAAGGCGATAACAGATAGGAAAAGCGTAATCTTGTATACCGCTGCAGGTCCGACTGATGACAGTATCGCTATGATCCGTGAAGCGCTTATGAAGCAGGGGTTAAAAGCTGAGGACAGTGGCCGTATATTAGGAAGTGCACTTGGTGTACTAACCCGCAGGCTGGCTGCCGAGCTTGGGCTTTCCCGAATCCTGATTGCAGGTGGGGATACCTCCGGTTATATTACTCGTGAGCTTGGTATCTATGCATTGGAATGCAAGGCAGTGCTTGATCCGGGAGCTCCATTATGTATAGCTTATTCCCATGATCCACAGTTTGACGGATTGGAGCTGGTGCTTAAAGGAGGCCAGGTCGGTGGTGAGCATTTCTTTGAGAAGGTCAGGCAAGGAAGCAGTTAAGAAGTAAGCAGCAACATAAGCGAATCCCAGAGAGCTCCCGTGTATCGGGGGCTTTTTCATGCTTAAAAGTCTCATTAACATGCTTCAGTCCACTACTGGGGCATGTTTAGTTTCCTTGGATTTGCTCGAATTTAAGCAATTGTGGTATCACCTTAAAATTTTTGTATATATTCACCCGACCCTCAGATTTACAATAAAAGTAAGCCAAATATTTGTACAGTAGGGGGAAGAATAACATGTTCATGTCACATAAAAATTATGTGCTCACGGGTACGGTATTAAGCATGGCGTTGGCGGTCGCAGGTTGTACGGATGGTAAAAGCGAAACGACAGGAGCAGCTGCCAAGGTAGTCAATGGAAAATATGATCCTGCAATTACAATTTCAACAGCGCGTGTGCTGGATCCGAATGTGAAGTTTAAACCGGGCGAAACGATTGAGGATAATGTGCACACCCGCTGGATGGCGGATAAAATGGGGATTCAAGTCAAACATACATTTGTCGTGAATAATGATAAGGATTTCAATACCAAGCTGCGTCTGCTGCTGGCCGGAAGCGATCCGCTGCCTGATGTTTTTCAAGTGAGCGATCCGACGCTGATCAGCGAATTAATCCAGTCCGGCAAGGTGATGGCTGTAGATGAGGCAATTGCCAAATATGCTCCGCAAAATATCAAGGATTTGTATGCCAAATATCCAGATGGATTTAATATGTTTAAAAGCAGTGGCAAGACGTACGGAATCCCGATGTACGAGAGCCTGACCGGCGGCACCATATTTTGGGTACGGCAGGATTGGTTGAAAAAATTAAATCTGCCTGATCCCAAAACGATCGATGATATGGACAAAGTGTTTGACGCCTTTACGAATCAGGACCCGGATGGAAACGGCAAGAAGGATACATTCGGTCTCGCGCTTTCCATGCTGGATCGGGTCAATGGAACGAGAGCAACAGTCGATTGGGTATTCGGCGCTTATGGTAACAACATGCCCTTTCAATGGATCAAGGATAAGGACGGTAATTTGATGTATGGCTCTATTCAGCCGTCTGTTAAGCAAGCGCTTTCAAAGATTCGTGACTGGATGGCCAAGGGCTATATCGATCCGGAAGCGGGCATTAAAGACAAGAACAAAGCAACGGAAAGCTTCGTCAACGGCTCTGCCGGCTTGGTTGCCGGTGAGTATCATATGTATCCGAATCCGCTGCTGGATACGACGAAAAACAATCCGCAGGCAGAATTCAAGCCGCTTTATCTTCCTGCAGGTCCAACGGGCAATATAGGAAGAGTCGAGACGCCGATGGTGAAGCGCGGAATTCTATTCAATAAGGACTTCAAGCATGTCGATGCGTGGTTTGCTTATTACCAGAAGATGTTCGAATACCAGTTTTTCGTCAAGGATTCGGAGTTCTATCTCGGTAATCACGAAGGCTATGATTATGTGATGAAGGATGGCAAGCCGGTTTACCAGCAGTTCGAGCAGGCAGGTATTCCTAAGGACAAATGGCCGCTGCCCGATGGCAAAACACCGATTGAAGCCAAAGCCTATGCTTCGCTAATCGGCGGAACGAATTTAAATCGGCCCTATTCATATGATGAGGGTATCCTCAAATTTGCCAACGACCCGAAGGCGACACCTGCCAATCCTATCGAGGACAGCATCAAGGACCGCGTGCCTGTGCATCAATTAGCAGGGAAAATCAGGGTAGAGCAGAACAAATTCGATCTGGCGAATGAATTTAAAGGCGCACCAACCAAAACGATGCGGACCAAGCTGGAGCTTCTCGAAAAAATGGAAAAGGAAACCTTTACCCAAATTATATATGGCAAGCTGCCGGTCGAAGCCTTCGATAAATTTGTATCGGACTGGAAAGCAAGCGGAGGCGATGAGATTACCAAAGAAGTCAACGAGTGGTACAAATCGCTAAAAAAATAGGAGGGCAGGCATATGAGCGAGCTGATCCGTCCGATCACGGATACACAGACTGCTGCCGCCAGAAAAAACTCCAAATTCATCTCCTATTTCAAAAGAACCTGGAGCTTTCACCTGCTGCTGCTGCCTGCACTAATCGTGGTCATTATATATCAATATATCCCGATGCTCGGCATCGTCATAGCTTTTAAAGAATACAAGCCTTGGTTGGGCATCATAAATTCCGAATGGGTGGGGCTGGATCATTTCAAATATTTATTCACCTATCCCGACAGCGTACAGGTCATTATCAATACAATCGTGATTTCGACGCTGAAGATCAGTACCAATATCTTGATTCCCTTTATATTTGCTCTCCTGCTGAATGAGGTCCGAAAGACGTATTTCAAGCGGGTGGTGCAAACACTCGTATATCTACCGCATTTTTTATCATGGGTTATTCTTGGAGGGATATTGATTGATGTACTGTCGGTAAAGGACGGGATTGTGAACCATGTGGTGCAGCTGCTTGGATTTCAGCCGATTTTCTTTCTGGGAGACGGGGATTGGTTCCGGGTTACGGTTATCGTCAGCGATGTATGGAAGGATTTTGGGTTCTCGGCGATCGTGTATTTGGCCGCATTAAGTGGAATCAACCCTGCCTTGTACGAGGCCGCTGAAGTGGATGGAGCCAACCGCTGGGAGCAAACGATTCATATTACCGTGCCTTCCGTGCTGCCGATTGTCGCCGTTGTCACGACATTGGCGCTCGGCAAAATTCTCGACGGCGGATTTGATCAAATATTTAATCTCTATAATCCGTTGGTATATAACAAAGGCGATATTATTGACACCTTCGTCTATCGTGTCGGGCTTGTCGGTGGACAATTCAGCTTTGCCTCGGCTGTCGGTTTGTTCAAATCGCTGATCGGTTTTATACTTGTTGTCGTTTCATACCGGTTGGCCTACAAATTTGCCAACTATCGAATATTCTGAAGCGGGTGAGCTGCCATGTATCGATCGATGCCGTATAAAGTGTTTTCTTATTGCAACTACGCCTGCTTGTTCATCCTGAGCGCGCTTTGCGTTCTTCCGTTGATTCATGTATTGGCGATTTCGTTAAGCTCCAGCGCTGCTGCGACCGGTAATATTGTCACCTTTTGGCCGGTTCATTTTACGTTCGAAGCGTATACGGAGACGCTTGGCAACAGCAACTTCCTCCATGCGTTATGGATAGGCATCAAGCGGGTCGTACTGGGCACGTCGCTGTCCATGCTGCTGGTTGTGCTGGCGGCCTATCCGCTGTCCAAGGAAGAAACGCGGTTTCAAGGGCGTACGTTCTATGCTTGGCTGTTCGTCTTTACGATGCTGTTCCATGCAGGCTTGATTCCGACTTATCTGGTAGTCAAGGGAACCGGCCTGATGAATACGATCTGGGCGCTGGTGCTGCCCGGAGCCGTGAGCATCTGGAATCTGATCCTGATGCTGAACTTCTTCCGTGCGATTCCCAAGGAGCTAGAGGAGGCGGCATTGATGGACGGCGCCAGCCATTTGCGGATTCTGTTCACGATATATTTGCCGATCTCGATGCCGGCGGTGGCGACGCTCTCTTTATTTGCGATGGTGACCCATTGGAATGCCTGGTTTGACGGGATGATTTATTTGTCAAATGCCAGCGATTATCCGATATCAACCTTTTTGCGATCGATTATTGTATCCGAGAATTTCTCGGTACTCGGTCTTACCGAGGATGAGATCAAAAACATATCGCCACGGACCGTGAAGGCGTCTCAGGTGTTTATCGGCGCGCTGCCTATACTACTGGTATATCCGTTTCTGCAGCGCTACTTTGTTAAGGGAGTTATTCTCGGGTCCGTCAAGGAATAAAATAGCGTGCATTGATGCCTGGCCTGGCACCTCATTCCGTTTCTAAATCCCTGTGTGCCTGTATCCTGACCTGCTGTGAAAAAAGGGTTGTGCATTGCGGGGACAGCTCTGTACAATATGGGTATCATTGGATAATAGGTGATGGGGTGCTTCATGTCATGGTGAAAAACTTGAGTATTTTCAGCAAAATCATGATCATTGTATGCTTGCTGCTGATTCCACTGCTGCTGTTGTTCGCTTATTCGAATCAGGTGAGCACGAATGTCGTGAAATCGGAAATTGAGAAATCGAATGTGAACCGTCTTTCCTTTTTTTTGAATCAGATGGATACGAACGCAGATCAGCTGGCCAAGGTAGCTTTTACATTGGGTAGAGAACCGGAGGCCGTCAAGTTCCAGTCGATTCATTTGTCCTACGAGTTGTTCGATTCGATTCAGATTCGCCAAACGCTGCTGGAAAAAATCAATCTGCAAAGCGCCTCCTACAGCTGGACGAATAAGCTATCGATCTACTCACCGGCTTTGAAGCAGCTGGTTTCGACGAACGCCCTGGAAAATTATGATTTAAGCTATTTCCAGAAAAACATGTCACCCGACTGGGTTTATCGTCCCCATACGGGTGGCAGCGAGCAGCCAAACTATTTTTACCGATATTCGACCGATCCGTCGCTGCTGTTTGGCGACCTCAGTCAGGTGAATGTCATCATTGAGGTGGCTTTCGCAGCCCGGAATATCGAGCTGATGCTGGACCAATTCAAAGCTGGCAGCGTCGGGGAGCCGTTTTTCTTTCATGAGGGCTATGATCCGATCATGAATTCCACGGCAAACCGGCAAACTGTCTCGGAACTGGCTGCTCTACTCAAAGGCGATAAGCTGCAGCGGTCGGGTAGCAGGACTGTGGAGATGAATGGAATCAAATATATGCTGAGTTATGCTAAATCCAGCTCCCTGGACTGGTATCTGGTTGACGTGGTTCCTCTGGAGAGCGTGCTGGCTCCGATTACGACGAGCCGCAATTTGTTCTACACCACGATCTCTATGCTGCTGCTGACGAGTATTATGGCTTCCTACCTGTTATTTAAAAATGTTCAGGTTCCGATAACCCGATTGATTGGAAGCGTAAACAATCTGAAGCGGGGAAACTTCTCGACACGGATAACGCTGAAGGCGAGCCGCGAATTCACGATTTTATTCAATCATTTCAACAGCATGGCCGAGCAAATTCAGGATTTGGTAGAAAAGGTGCTTCGGGAGAAAATCAGGGTGCGTGACGCGACGCTGAAGCAGCTGCAATCACAGATTAATCCGCATTTTTTATATAACAGCCTCGCTTTTATCCAGAGTATGGCCCAGTTGGAAAACAAGCAGGCAATCATTGCCATGACACAGCATTTGAGTAAATATTACCGTTATGCAACCCATATTGAGCATCAGGAGGTTACACTGGAGAATGAATTGATTTTAATTGTAAATTATTTGGAAATTCACAAGCTGCAAACCCGCAGATTGGAGTATGTGCTGGATGTTCCGGAGGAGATGAAGGCGAGTATTATTCCGAGGCTGCTTGTCCAGCCTATTGTAGAGAATGCCATCGTTCACGGAATTGAATGCAAGTCGGGTATCGGAACGATCCGAATTTCCGGTTATACTACCGAAACAGAGCACACTCTGATCATCGAAGATAGCGGAATCGGCAGCAGTCTGGAAGAAATTGCACAGATGAATGAAAGGTTTGGAAGAGGGCTGGATGAAGAGCTTGGACATGGCATGTGGAACGTGCATCAGCGGCTGAGGCATCAATTCGGGGGAGGCTCCGGCCTGCACATTTCCGCTTCACTGCTGGGTGGCTGGAAGGTTGCGCTTACGATGAAAGTACGGATAAGCTGATTCGTTTCCTTGTTAAGAACATACTCGCAGCGGAGGGTTGCTAATGCAGTTGCTGATTGTTGACGATCATCCGGCCCAGGTCGATAGTATGGCTCAGACGATTCCTTGGTGTGATTACGGAGTCAAAGCGGTCTATAAGGCTTATTCGGCTAAGGAAGCGCTGGAAACGATCCGAGCCCAATCCATTGATATCCTGATTACCGATATTCGCATGCCCGATATGAACGGTCTGGAGCTTATCCAAAGCGTAAGGTCTATATCTGAGAAAATCCGCTGTGTACTGATGTCCGGATATAGTGACTTTGAATATGCCAAGCAGGCTATTCAATTTAAGACGGCAGGTTATTTGATGAAGCCGGTTGATACCGGGGAATTGACAGCTCTCATCGAGCAAATCTGCAGCGAGCTGCGGGAGGAGTGGAATGTGAAGGAGGTATACCACAATGCGATGTATACCTTGCGTGAGAACATTCCTTTTCTGCGTTCCCAATTATTAATGGACCTGCTGCAGGGCAGGGAAATCGCGCGTCCCGTGTTATGCAAGAAGATGAGAGCGCTGGAGCTGCCTTTTGATTGCGAGGATTATGTGTGTATGATGGTCATCCGGATGGATGAGGAGAGCGCTGTGGAGGATGAAGTTAAGCTCTCCCTTTTGGAATATGCGATTACGAATATGGCTGAGGAGGTGTTTCGTGAAACCTTCCATCTCTGGCACTGCAAGGACATCAATGGACATCTGGTTTTTCTGGTCAGCCTCAATCATGAGCAGCTGGAAAAACCACTTCATGAGCAGACGAATGAGCAGTACCGGCTGCAGCTGGCAGCGGATATCGGGGAGCTGCAGAAGAAAACGAGAACCTATCTGAAGCGTAAAATATCGGTCCTTTTAGTTAACCGCTGGGTGCGTCTGTCCGAGCAGATTGTCCCCCTATATCATTGCGCCATCACGGGAATCCGTAAGCATATCGGTAGTGAGCAGCAGTTTTTTGCTGTTGTTACTGATGATGCCGAGACGATCCGTATAGGCTCGCTGCATTCCCTGTATGAGCCGCCAATGCTGCTGCATGTATTGGAAATAGGACGCTGGGATATGGCGGAGGAGCGGCTGGAGTTGGTTTTTAAGGAGCTGGATGCGAAGTGGAGGGAATCACCGGAGTATTTGAGCGAGGCCTTTTTCTTCATCGCCGGCACTTTTATGCACATCTCACATAAGAACGGGCGGCAGCTGCAAAACATGATAGGTCATTACGGGAAGAAGCTGCAGCAGAACCGCACCTTTCGTCCTTTTCATTCGCTTGCGCAGTTACGCGAGTGGGTATTCGATGTGTTCGCGCTGCTTCAAAATGACCTGCAAAAGCAGCAGAAGGACCCAAAATTGACCGTTGTTGAACGGATTCAGGCCTATATTGAGCAGCATATGGATGGTGACGCCTCGCTGCAGGCGATTGCCGATCATGTCGCCCTGCATCCGGCGTATTTGTCCAAAATGTACAAGGTCGAGACCGGTATCGGGATCAGCGATTACGTGATGAAGGTCAAGATGGAGAAGGCCGTCGAGCTGCTGCGTAACAAGCATGAGAAAATTTACAACATCGCAAGCCAATTGGGCTATCAGACACCACATTATTTTATCCGGGTGTTCAAGAAATATTATGGCGTTACACCTCAGGAGTTCAAGCTGAGCCAATAGGAAGGCCGCACAAATAAAGTGGTATCATCTTAAATCTTTTGTATAGGTATCTCATTGCAAACGCTTTAAACTGAACTGGTAAGCTTAGCCAATTTTAAGGAGGAAGCCCTATGAAATTAGTATCCACCTACCCGTTCGACTCTGGACAGGTTACCGAAATGAACAGTAAAGGAATCGAAGTCACACTGTTTAAAGGAGAACAGGAGCTAATCGATTCCGATGCCTATACGGACGCGGATATCATCATTGCCAATCACCGAACGCTGCAGCAGGACTTTCTGGAGAAATGCGACAGGGTGAAGTGGGTGCAGGTAGCCCATATCGGTATCGAGCGTCTGCCGATGGATTATTTAAAGGAGCGCGGTGTTATCGTAATCAATGCCCGTGGTTCGATGGGACTGCCGATTGCCGAGGATATTATGGCCAAGATGCTGATGCTGGCTAGAAACAGCGTCAAAGGCGTCAAAAACCAGCTCGAGCATACCTGGGGACGTATTGGCCCCTTTATGAATCTGTCCGGGAAAACGGCCGGTATTATCGGAGCCGGGGATGTCGGAACGGAAACGGCGATTCGCGCCCGCGCCTTCGGTATGAAGGTAATCGGCGTCAATACGACCGGCAATCCACTACCTGAATTCGACCGGATGTACAAGCAAGAGCAGCTGAATGAGGTGATTGTGCAAAGCGACTTTATTATACTGACGCTCCCGTTGACTGACGCATCGCTTAGTCTGTTGGATGAGGAGCAGTTCAGGCTGATGAAGCCGAGTGCATTTATTATTAATATATCGCGTGGGGCGCTGATCAACGAAGAAATTTTATTCGATTATTTGAAAAACAACAAGATTGCCGGAGCCGGACTGGATGTGTTCGTTGAAGAATTCAAGCTCGGCAAGCTGCCGGCCGAAAGTCCGTTCTGGGAGCTGGACAACGTCATCATCACTCCGCACTGCGCAGGCGGCGGGGATCAATTCCACGACCGGTTCAGCCAGGGGTTCATGCATAATCTCGACTTGTTCCTTGCAGGCAGGACGGACGAGATGATCAATATCCGTCAATTCGGAAAAGGCTACTAAGGAGGCTATGCCCATGGCATCATGGTGGTCCGGCAATCAGCTGCGGCTTATCCAGAATAATCTTCGTGAAACCGATGCGAATCTTGATGTGGATCTGCTGATCAGCGACCTGAAGAAGCTATCAACCAATGTACTGATGATGAATGCAGGCGGTATTGTCGCCTTTTACCCGACCCGGCTGGAATATCATTACAGAGCCGCCAATCAGCAGAAGGATTTGCTCAAGGAAGCGATTGACAAGGCGCATGCGGCCGACATGAGGTTCATTGCCCGGTTTGATTTCAGCAAAGCGCACGAAAGCCTGTTCAATAAACGGCCGGAGTGGTTTTACCGTACCAAGGCAGGCAAGGAAGTCAACTACCACGGCATCGTCCATACGTGCATCAACGGATACTACCAGCGTGAATACTCACTTCAGTTGATCAACGAGGTTATTTCCCAATATGAAGTGGACGGTATCTTCTTCAATATGTTCGGCTATCAGACCCGCGATTACAGCGGTTATGATTACGGCATCTGCTTCTGCGACAGCTGCAGAACCCGCTTCCGCGAGTGGAGCGGCCTGGAACTTCCCGAAACGCAAAGCCTGGATGATCTCGTGTTCCGCAGGTACAAAGTGTTCCAGGATGTGACAACGAAGGAAATGTTGGAGCGGATTCATGAGTTGGTAACAAGCACCGGCAAAGAAATTGCAATATCGACCTATAACGAGCATAAGGTCGATATTGTTCGCAAGGAATCGAATACGGATAACAGGCGTCCGCACCCGTTATGGCTGTATTCAGCATCTGAAAATGTAAAATCGCTGGAGGATTCGTGGGAGGATAAGTTGATCAGCAACTGCTGTATCAATGCGATTGATCTGGTACATAGATTCACAGCGGTTTCCAAGCATGAGATGAGCATCCGTTTAAGGGAATGCCTCGCCAGCGGCTCGGGTCTGGACTTTTGCATTATCGGGGTGTTCGAGGATTACCCGGACCGTGAGAATCTGCCGATCGTTGCCGAAATTTTCAAATACCATAAGGACCATGAGGCTTATTATGGCAGCTTTCTGTCCGCTGCGGATGTTGCGCTGATCAAGCCGGGCGGACCAGCACCCAAAAGCATGAAGGAATACTCAGGCCTGTTCAAGATGCTCAAGGAGCAGCATATCGTGTTTGATGTGATTCATCAAAATAATTTGCTGAATCAACGAGACAGTCTGCAGGGCTACAAGGCTGTGATCATCCCCGACATTGCCGAATTTTCCGAGGAGGGACTGCAGCTGCTGGAGACGCTTTATCAGGAAGGAGTGCAGCTCATCAGTACGGGATGTTCCTTTACCGAGGGGGCGGCCAATCTATCTTTTATGCAGCGTGTATTCGATCTAAAGCCCGGGCAGGTACAGGTGTACGAACGAGACGCCGCATATTTGAAAACTGCCGATAAAGGACTGTTTAAAAGCTTTCCGGAGCGGGACTGGATCTTTCTGAAGGGGACATTTCAGGAGCTGGAATTCGGGCAGCATACGCTGTCGCAGCTGCCTTTTGTCATCCCCTCAACCTTCGGCCCGCCGGAGCGTGCATCGGGACATCTGATTTCTGACAAAAGCTTTGGAGCCTCGATCCGTACGGATAATCCGGTCAGCGGAGGCAAGAACAGCTTGCGCAGAGCCGTTTACCTGCCATGGCAGGCCGGGGAGCTGTACTACAGGTATGGCTTTGCCGATCATAAGCACATTGTACTCGATATATTGGACGATATGCTGGACCAGCGCTGGAGGCTGACGACCAACGCTCCGTCCAATGTGGAGGTGTTCTTCAATAAGCTTGATGATCAAACCTATATCCTGCACGTGCTAAACCTGTCCGGCTTTAATGGGATGACGTATTCCGAGCCGCTTCCAGTCTATAGGCTGGAGATCACGCTACATGATATAGGGCATTGCAGCCAGCTGACAAGCTTAACGGAGCAGGTTGAAGCCGCCTATGCCATGTCCAACGGAAAGATAGTGATTCAACTGCCGGAGCTGCAGGAGTTTGCCGCCATCGTTGTGAAGATTGAAGAAACGCCAAAGGAGATCGTGGTATGAAAATCAATTTGGATCAATCCGATACGCTGCTTCAGCTCGATAAAACCCAATTGTTCGAGGCAACAGCCCATTATTCCAGCTGGATAGCAGACGGGTATACCCAGGCCAAGGCACTGGAAGTCAAGGCGCTGTCCGGCAAGGTAGATGAAATCGTGATGTGCAGTGTCGGCGGAGGGCCGGTAGCGAGTCTCGTTCAGTTGAAGTCGCTGCTGTTCGATGAAATCAGGGTTCCGATTATTCTTTCGCAAGCGTATTCAATGCCTGCTTATGTCGATGACGATTCGATTGTCTTCATCGTCAACTATTCCGGCGGTTCGGAGGAGGTTGTCAGCGCCTACCGACACGCGATCACAACCGGGGCGATGATTATTGTACTGACTGCAGGCGGGAAGGCGAGGGAGCTTGCTGAGCAGAATGGACATTTGCTGTTCCAGCTGCCCGCGGGCAGACAGCCGCGAATGATCTCGACCAGCCATGTTCTTGTTCCGATGCTCGTTATTCTGCATCGGCTGGGGCTGATCTCCGATCCCGATCAGGGGATTGCCGAAACGATCCGTTTGATCGAGCAATTGACGCCGGCCTATGCGCCGCAGGCCGTACTGGCCGACAATGAAGCCAAACAGATTGCTACTGAAATGGATGGGCTGATTCCTGTGGTATATGGCACGCTGCCGTTTACGGATGCTTCTACGGTGCGCTTCAAGAACCAATTGGCTGAGGTCAGCAAGGTGATGGCTTTCAGCAACGCGATGTCGGGGCTTCATCACGATGAAGCTAATGGTTGGGATGCGGACAGCGCGATGCTGAGGCAGTTCCATTTTACCCTGATCCATGACCGGGAGGATACAGAGCCTATGGGAAGAAGGCTGCGGGCGACCCGGGAGGTACTGGCCTCCCGGGCGGGTGCTGTGCGCGTCATCACTTCCGTGGGTGAGAGCCGATTGGCGCGGATGTGCTCGCTGGTATATCTGATCGATCATGTCACGCTGTATCTCGCATTTATACGCGGGGTTCATCCGTCGCAAGGTGAGGCATTAAACGAGTTTAGAGCCAGGTTCAACAGCTAAGCTGGTCGCGCCTGTACAGCATGGCAGTCCATCCGGTAAAGTCCCTGGATTTGTCGGCAGTTGGATTCATCAAAACAAATAATCCATCTACAGGAATCTTAAGGATAACGCAAGTTCAATATAGCAGCGGCAGTCTCGGACTTTTTCTCGTCCAAGACTGCCGCTGCTTCTTTTATTTTAGTTAAAGCGGTTTATGTCACTTGACTGGAATTGAGAAAGTATTCCTTGCGGCAGTCGACCTGTCGTTTGTCACAAAACAAACAGGTAATTCGTCTTATGAGCAAACCATAAAACTTTTTTTCCAATGTTTTAATGAAATACTTATGCGAGCCGGAAGTAATTCATCTAGAAAGGAGAAATATAAAATGAAAAGAAACTCGTATTACTGGCGTAAACTGCACTCGCTGCTTGGGGTGATTCCGCTCGGGGGCTTTATTATTGTGCACGTATTGACCAACTATCAAGCGTTTGAGCGCGGACCAGAAGGGTTCGCAAACGGCGTGCAATTCATCAATAGCCTGCCGCTGTTGCCGGTGCTTGAGATTTTTGGGATATATCTTCCGATTTTGTTTCACGGCATGTATGGCTTGTACATGGCCTATCAGTCCAATATAAACTCGGGTCAATACACGTACAGCCGCAACTGGGCGTTCACTCTGCAACGTATTACTGGCGTTCTGACGTTTATCTTCGTTTTCTGGCATTTATACAATACTCGTTTTCAAGTTTATATGGGCAATATTACGCATGATGAACTTGGTTCGACGATGCATCAAATTGCCACTAATCCTGCGTTTTTCGTTGTTTATGTTATTGGTGTATTGTCGGCGGTATTCCATTTTAGCAATGGTATCTGGGCTTTCCTTATCAGCTGGGGTATTACGATTTCCCCGCGTGCGCAAAAAATCTCCTCTTATATTTGTATGATTGTGTTTGTGCTTGTCTCCGCGTTGTTCATTCTTGCGCTCGTAGCTTTTACTGGTGATGAATTCAAAGATACGACTGGTTTTGCTTTTACATGGGGTTCATACTTTTGCTACGAAGTAGTATGCTCTGTCACGTTTCCGATTCCTAAATCGTCTTATTAACATCCAACCGGAAAAGGAAGGTGCAGAAGATGTCGAACATCAGCGAAATGAAATGGGACGTCGTCATCATTGGAGCTGGAATTGCAGGATTGACAGCTTCCGTTTATTTGGCAAGGGCTGGACGTAAAGTGCTACTGCTAGAGAGAGCGGAAGAGCCCGGCGGCAGAGCCGCATCGAAGAATATAGCGGATGCTTGGATTAATCTTGGCCCGCATGCGCTCTATAAGAGTGCGTGCGGGATTTTACAGGAAGTTGGCGTTACACCGACGGGCGCGACGCCGAAGCCGAACAGTTTGCTAGTTTACAAAAAAACGAAAGGCGGAGACGTCGCCTTGCCTTTGTTTCAATTTCTGTTGGGCTCGTTCCTTAAATGGTCCGAGAAAACCCAGTTGATACGATTCTACGCCCAGATGCAGAAGGAGGACACTTCCATCCTCCAGAACATCAATCTGCAGAAATATTTGGAAACCCGCCTCCCGAGTCCGCGCGTTCGCAATGCCGTACTTGCGCTCGTGCGCACATCCACGTATTGTAGTGCCCCGGATTTACTCAGCGCCGGAGCGGCGATCGCACAGCTGCAAAACGGGCAAGTGCTGTACGTAGACGGAGGCTGGCGTACCCTTGTGGACGCATTAAAGGAACAAGCTCTGGCTGCGGGAGTGACGATCCAATGCGGTTGTTCGGCACGGACCATCGCGGGAAGCGAACCGGAAATGATAGTCTCCCTGAAAGATGGAACAATATTGAAGACTCACTATGTCTTGTCTACCTTAGGACCGAAAGAATCGTTGGCACTCCTTGATCCTGCCCTGCAGCCGGAGGAAGCAGCGATGTTCGAGCGGCTTGTTCCCATTCGGGCGGCTTGCCTGGATTTGGTTATGGCTGAAATGCCAAAGCCTAAAACAACCTTCGCTATGGGTGCCGATTATCCCTGGTATTTCTCTAATCATTCGGCCATCGCTAAATTTAGTGATAACCCGAAACAAATGGTCGTGCATGTTATGAAATATTTGCGACCGGGAGCTGATTCGAACGCCAAGCAAGACGAACAGGAACTGGAACAGTTTCTCGACCTGATCCAGCCTGGCTGGCGCTTACATGTCATTCAGCGTCGTTTTTTGCCGCACTTGCTCGTATCGCATGCTGTTGTTGCCGCGGCAAGTGGAGGATACTCCGGAAGACCGGGCCCTGTCGTCAAAGGACGGAAAGGACTGTTCGTTGCAGGAGACTGGGTGGGCGCAGAGGGCATGCTGCTGGGCGCATCGCTGGCTAGCGCCAAGAGTGCCGCGCAATGTATATTAAAAGACAAAGATCACAACAAGGTAGGGGATTCACTTGGAGCTTGATTCAGCGTACTTGTGCCATCGGCCGCTGCTTCTGTCCATCGCATATCGGATGCTGGGTTCCGTGTCCGACGCAGAAGATTTGGTACAGGATGTATTTTTCATTGCCCGGAAGTGGGAAGAGAACGAAGAAGGCGATCACGTTCGCAATCTGAAAGCATATTTGTGCAAAGTCGTCACGAACCGCTGCCTTGACTTCCTGAAATCCGCTCGCAAGCAAAGAGAGGTATACGTCGGTCCGTGGTTGCCGGAACCGCTCGTTCAGTATGATACGAACGAATCGGGACAAGATCCTCTACAGACGATCATTCTGGAGGATACAATCTCGTATGCATTTCTTATTCTGCTTGATCAGCTCACGCCAGTCGAACGCGCGGTCTTCATTCTCCGAGAAGCTTTCGATTACGATTACCGCGACATAGCGGATATGATTGGCAAGACAGAGCTGGGTTGCCGCAAAATTTACAGCCGCCTGAAGCGGAAAATTCAAGCTGAGCCAGATACTTCGCAGACTGACGAAGCGAAGTCCGAGGAACTCGTTCATCGGTTTCTTCATGCCGCCTCGACGGGAAATATGCAGGCGCTTGTCGCGACGCTGACCGAAGATATCACTGTTTACACCGATGGGGGAGGTAAAGTGCACGCTGCGACCCATCCAATCAGAACGATACCGCGCGTCGCAGCGTTCGTGCTAGGTCTTTCTTCAAAGATGGACGGACAAACCCGAATTCGTTCTGCGCGGATCAATGGTACTATCGGCCTGATCATAGGCAGTATCGGCGATCGTTATAACGCGGTCATCAGCTTCCAGATCGAAGCCGACGGCATCCGCAACATGTACATCTTGCGGAACCCCGACAAGCTTCGGCACCTTAACCTATGAGCGACGAAGGCTGGCGATGCCCAGCTTCGTCAGACTGATTTGTCCTTGATCGAATGCACAAAAATCGTGCGAATCAGACTGTATTAGCGAAATAAGCACAGAAATGGTATTTAGTCATCAAAGAAGTTCAGGAGGATATCATGGCACAAATACTTTACATTACAGCTAATCCCAACTCATTCGAATACTCTATAGGACATAGAATTGGACAGGGTTTTCTTAAGTCCTATCGTGAAACACATAAAGACGATGAAATTATCGAAATAGATTTATACAAAGAAGATTTTCAAACAGTTGATGAAGATGTACTCAATGCTTGGAGAAAAATGCGTAAGCATTATATGAATTTTGCTGAATTAAACCTTATCGAACAAGAAAAAATAAATGCTCTCAACAAATTCGCAGATAGGGTGGTTCACGCTGATAAATATGTGTTTGTTTCCCCAATGTGGAACTGGGGAGTTCCCCCACGTTTAAAAGCGTTTATTGATAGTTTTGTAGTGGTTGGAAAAACCTTTTATTATACAGAGAAAGGTCCAGTTGGATACTTGAATAATAAAAAAGCCATTCATATTCAAATAAGTGGTGGAATTTACTCTCATGGTCCCGCAGCGATAATGGATCACAGTCATCCTTATTTGAAAATGGTTCTAAGTATCGTAGGTATAAGTGACTTAGAAGCGCTTTATGTGGAAGGCCACGAAATTAACCCAGAGAAAGCGGAAGAAATTATCAGTGAGGCGATGACAAAGGCAGTAAATCTTGCTATAGGATGGTAGTGATTATAGCAGAGAGGTTTAATTTGGAGCGCAATACAAGGAGGATTCAAATGAAACGAATTGTTATTATTGGTGGAGGTTTTGCTGGATTGTGGAGCGCTATAGGTGCAGCACGAAAATTACATGAATTAAGAGTCGAAGGAAACGAAGTTGAAGTTGTTTTAATTAACCGTGATTCTTTTTTTGGTGTGCGTCCTCGCTTTTATGAAAAAGATCCACACAATTATCGTATCCCTCTTATTCAAGTACTTGAACCGGTTGGGGTTCGCTTGATTGAAGGAGAAGTAGGACGAATAGATACCCAATCTCAAAAAATAATTATTAATCAAACAGAAAAGCAGATTGAATTAAACTATGATCGGCTAGTCATTGCTGCCGGTAGTCAATTGTTACTTCCCGAGATCACTGGACTAAAGGAGTATGCATTTACTGTTGATACCATAAAAGATGCAATTCATCTTGACAAGCATATTAATGGTCTACCTGATTTGCCTGAAGTTGAGGGTAAATATACTACGATTGTAGTTGGGGCTGGTTTTACCGGGCTTGAAATAGCAACTGAAATGACTTCTCGCTTAAAAGAGATTGCTAAGAAGGAAAATAAAGAATCAGAAGTAAAAGTTATCTTAATTGATAGAAATCCTACCATAGGCCAAGATTTGGGAGTACACCCAGGACCCATTATTGAACAGGCTTTAATTGATATGGATATTGAAATTCATACTAATGAAACAGTTATTTCTATTGATTCAAAAGGAGTAATTTTAGATTCTGGGGAACGTCTTGTTGCACTTACAACAATTTGGACAGGAGGAGTAAAGGCGAGTCCTTTGGCGGCAGATTTACCAGTGGAAAAAGATGTATTGGGGCGTTTACTCGTCGATTCGTGTTTGAAAGTAGAGGGTTTGCCGTCTGTTTTTGCGGCTGGAGATACCGCTCGAGCAAAAACAGATGATAATCATGTAGCACTAATGACTTGTCAGCATGCAATACCTCAGGGGAAATTTGCCGGACATAACGTTGTGAGCGATTTACTTGGATTGGAAGGAATTCCATACAAACAAGAAATTTATAATACCTGCCTTGATTTAGGTCCTTGGGGAGCACTTGTTACTAATGGTTGGGATCGAGTTCCCCAGTCTCAAGGAGAAGACGGCAAAAAAATCAAACAGTACATTAACCAAAAACTAATTTATCCACCCTTATCAGGAAATCGTGAAGAATTATTCAAAGAAGCTGCACCTACCGAGTTAAAAATTAGATTATCATAGAAAAAATGTACTCTTTTTCGCTTTCTCTATAAAGCAGAGGAATTCCATTGAAAAATTTGAATAAAACTATTGGGCAAATAAAAGTATGCTATACTCTTGTATCAATAAACATCTGATGATATAATGATTTTTTTGCCCATATAATATTTCTAGTCTAATGAAGGAAAGTGCTCACAACGTGTTATACGGAGATTAAACTGGGGAATTTAAAATGAGCAATCAGATGATTTTCGTATTTGATACAATACTTCGTGATGGAACACAAAGAGAAGGTGTCAGTTTCACTGCAGAGGATAAATTAAAAATCGTGTGTAAGCTTGATGCACTTGGCGTTCATTATATTGAGTGTGGCAACCCCGGGAGCAATAATAACGAATACTACAACAACAAATTTAAGGGTGAGCATGTTTCATCCTTATTTTTGTTGTTGTAAAACCTATGGGGGAATTCCCTAATGTTCTTGTCAACCGCTATGTTGATAAAAGATGTCGGAAGTAAAAAACTATGTTAGCATTAAATGGTGCATAAATCGGCGTTTGTTTGCAGGCGGTACTAAGACCCAATCCCACAATAAATACGAAAAAATAAAGCGCTTGACTTTTAGTTGTGATCATACAGGTACTTGACAGCCGTGTGCTATACTAAAAAAAGTATATCTGACATTGACGAAGCAGCTTAATAACCATACATAGGGGGCATCTAATGTTTCAGCATAGTAATCAAAAATATGAAGGAGTAAACTTTGGCACACAAGATTTAAGGTACGGCGAGCTACTAAGTTGTACATTTAATCGTTGCTTCTTTTCTAATGGATCACTAGAGGAGATTACATCCAGTAACTGCCGTTTCATCGAGTGTGATTTTCGTGGAGCATCGTTAAATGGCTCTATTCATAAAGAATCCGCGTTTGAGAATTGCAATTTTAACGGAGCAAATCTGTTTGTTTCTAAATTTGAAATATGTAAAATGACAGGTTCGGATTTTTCTGGCTCTAATTTGGATGGGATCACTATTTTTCAAGGCGATTGGTCATATACCAATTTGAGACATACCCGATTAGTTAAACAGGACTTGCGTGGGGTTAAATTTCATGAAGCAGACTTGTCAGCAGCAAATTTAGAAAAAGCCGATTTAAGAGATTGTGATCTGACTATGGCGATACTGGCAAAAGCGAAGTTACAAGGTACTGATGTAAGAGGGGCAAAAATGGAAGGCGTGGATTTTAAAACATTCACCATTACAGGTATGAGAATGGATAGAGAGCAATCTGTATTGTTTTCGCTTTCTCATGGTGCCAAGGTAGGTTAATAAAATTCGTATGCCAACAATATGAATGCTTAACTGTCTGGCTGCAAGCCTGGCAATACCGCAAGAGCTCACCACGTGTTTGACTGTCAGAAGTCCTTTCGCACTCCTACGGCGGAAGGACTTTTTATATTTACCTTAAAAATTCCCCAGTCTAAACTATAAAAGCCCAATTGAGCGATTGTTTCCACTCTAAACCTCCACATCTATAGAGGTTTATTTATCATTACTAAAATAGTGATAAAAATTTTATAGATAGCTGGAGGTATGATAATAATATCCCTAGGAATTCAGAGTTCTTGTAAAAAATACTTTGATTTATGTCACACAATGACCTCGCCAATTGTCTTATCAGTGTCACAATAAGGGGGTATACTATGCAAAGTCATACAAACAATCCACCAATTGCTAACATCGAAGATTTGTATAAAACCTACAAGCCTCATTTATTTTCTATTGCTTACCGTATGCTTGGTTCTAGATCAGATGCAGAGGATATGGTTCAAGATTTGTTTATAAGCGTTCATGGATATCTAAATGATAATATTATTAATATCAAATCGTACTTAAGCAAAATGATGATCAATCGATGTCTGAACGAATTAAAATCTGTGCGAAAAAAAAGAATAAGCTACGTAGGTAATTGGCTTCCAGAACCAACCGTGCAATTCATCGAACATAGTCCCTTTGAGAGCGTCGAGCGTCATGATACGATTTCTTATGCCTTTCTTATTCTTATGGAAAAACTTACGCCTTTGGAAAGAGCTGTGTTTATTTTAAGGGAAGTCTTTGCATATGAGCATAGTGAAATTGGCGAAATGTTTAACAAAACAGAAGTCAATTGCCGTAAAATATTCAGTCGTGTCAAGAAAAAAGTAGAGTTGTCCTCCGAAAAAAATGAATGGTTATTAACCCATCCCATTGAAGAAAAGGAACTGGTGAATCGCTTCATCTCTGCACTGGCGAATGGCAACATTCAATCACTTGTGGACTTGTTAACAGAGGATGTAATATTGATTGCCGACGGTGGAGGAAAGGTGTCCGCCGCTACCAATCCAATATATAGCAAAGAACGTGTGCTTGACTTATTGAATGTACTTTCGTTAAATCGATTTCCAGAATCACAAGCCCAGCTAGTCGAGGTCAATGATCAAAAAGGGATATTGTTAACGAAAGATGGCCTACCAACGGGGGTTATTTGTTTTGAATGGGACGCTGAATCAATGACGATTCAGCGGATTTACATTATAGTGAATCCAGATAAATTACAACACTTAAACTGAATTCAAAATACATCTCTTTGAGCTCTTTTCTTCAAAGGGAAATTTGTGCGCCAGATAGGTTATTTTGATGTTTGATGGGGAGGAGGCATTTATCCATAAAATAGAAATCTGTTGGATGTCACACATTGAACTCGTCAGTTGTCTTATTAGTGTCAAAAAAATACACAGGAGGTACTGTTATGGCACAACGTGTAAATTATATGCAGCAATCACCAGAACTTTTTAAAAAATTAATGGAATTCAGCAACGCCGAGAAAGACAGCGTAATTGAAGAGAAGATCCTCGATCTTGTTCACATCAGGGCCTCGCAAATCAATGGGTGCGGTTTCTGCCTGGATATGCACGTCAAGCAGGCCAAAATCCACGGCGAGAGCGAACTTCGCCTTTACCACATCTCAATTTGGCGGGAATCGACGCTGTTTATTCCACGCGAGCGGGCTGCACTGGCATGGACCGAGATTCTGACCAAACTACCTGAACAAGGTGTGCCCGACGACGTTTATGATCGCGTTCGCGGGCAATTGTCTGAAAAAGAAATCTCGGATCTGACCTTCTCGATTATGGCGATCAATGCTTGGAACCGTATAAACGTCGGCTTCAAAACTGTACCGGGCTCGGCTGATGCAGCTTTTGGATTGTCTAAAGCAGGTCTGAGCTGACCAATTACCAATGCAAATCACACTTCGCGCGACTTACTGCATGGCTTATGAGCCGGATCTTCGGCGAATCTTTGCTAAGTGGTCAGTGTTTTGGCGGCACATCCTATGACAATGTCACAGAAAAACAGTACAAGGCTTTAGACATCTCTAGCCAGTATACTACGGGCTAAAAACTGGGAGGATCAACATGAAAATAGTAGTTATTGGTGGTAGTGGGCTCATTGGAACAAAACTCGCTAACAACCTTCGTAATCTTGGCCACGAGGTAGTGGCAGCATCACCATCCTTAGGCGTCAATACCATTACTACTGAGGGGCTGACTGAAGCGCTTAGTGGTGCTCAGGTTGTCGTCGACGTGGCGAACTCGCCTTCGTTTGATGACAAAGCAGTATTGGAGTTCTTCGAGACATCGGGTCGAAATCTTCTTGCCGCTGAAGCGGCTGCTGGAGTGAAACATCACGTTGCGCTGTCGGTTGTTGGCACTGAACGCCTTCTCCAGAGTGGTTATTTCCGTGCGAAGATGGCCCAAGAAAACCTGATCAGAGCTTCCAAGATTCCCTATACCATCGTTCGTGCAACGCAGTTCTTCGAGTTCGTCAACGGCATTGCCTATACGGCCACCGAAGGACAAACCGTTCGATTGCCGTCTGTTTTTGTGCAGCCTATCGTTTCGGATGATGTTGCTACGGCGATGGTCGACTTCACACTCGAGGCACCAGTGAATGGTATTGTCGAGTTAGCTGGTCCCGAAAGGCTACATCTCGACGAACTCGTCCGACAATACTTGAGCGCAATACAGGATACACGTCAGGTGGTTGCAGATGTCAACGCGCGCTACTTCGGCGCAGAGCTAGACGATCAATCTCTCGTCCCGAGCGACAATGCGCGCATCACTACGACGCGGTTCAGTGATTGGCTCAGCCGTTCCACGACTTTAGTATAATTCAGCGAGTTAAACTGAAGAATATCAGCTTACCTGCCTTTCTGGCAGTTTCGGTCATCATATTAATTAAATGATTTAGGATGTTTTGAGAAAATGGAAAAAGGAGATCCGGTGGTTACGGGTCTCCTTTCATTTGTTCCCAATTTGAATCGATAGGTTCAAAATGCCTCCGGAAGGGCGAAAGCATGGGAGGAGCAAAGCCCTATCTCTCTTCGACGTTTCCGGTTTCCCGGTCTGCACCACGCAGCCGACGTAAGACCACTGGCTCGATAGTTCGCAATGCGTTCCTTGCACCTTGATAAGTTACAGCCTTCATAATCATCTTCCTAAGTTTGTATGCCAGACGTAACGGACAGTTATTTTTGGATGAAAAATTCTTTTTAATTAAACATCACATGGCGCTGACAGTGGAGAAACAAGTATAATTAAATGACCGACTAATTAGACCAATATTAAAACACACTTACATCGAATACATATGATTAAAATAAATCGTAGGAGGCCGTGAAATGACCACTGATTTCTACCTTGTCAGACATGCTAAAAAAGAAAAGGGGATTGGAGATGTCGCTATATCGTCCGAAGGCATATTGGAAGCTCAAGCGACTGCACACCATTTTCGTGAAATAGCGATTAATAAAATCGTGAGTAGTCCCCTTAAAAGGGCTAAGCAGACAGCCATGTTCATCGCAAAAGAAACAAAGACAACAATTGCAGAGGATATTCGTTTGCGAGAGCGTGCCAACTGGGGAGATGTACCTGGACAAACATTTGAGGAGTTTGTTGAGATGTGGGAACGATGCGTACAGGATAGAGACTTTTCACCACCAGCAGGCGATTCTGCAAGGAAAGCAGGTGAGCGTTTAGCTTTGTGCTTATTGGAATTGTCAGTTGAACATTCACAGGATAGCATCATCGTTGTTACACACGGTGGTCTGATAACAGATTTCTTGGTAAATGTAATCACCGAGGAGGAATTGCGAAAGAGACACCCTAATTTTCTTGCAGAGCAAAGCTATTTGGTCTCCGAGTGTTCAATAACAAAAGTAAGTTGTCAGGATGGGATTTTTAAATTAGATGACTTTGCAACTGTCGATCATTTGCTGTAGGTGGTCCATTGTTCCTGAATGGTAGAAAAACTCTCCAAACACAGGTCTATATAGGTTTTGATGTCTTCCACGGACATACCACATTGTTTCAGATGTTTTACACCTGTAAGTCCTCCTCGAAAAAAAACTACAATATTTTTGACTTTGAATTAAACCAAGAGGATGATGGAGAGTAGGGAGAATTGTATCCTTATGAAGGAAACAATATCTAGTAGAAAGTGAGGAACAATCAAATGGAATATGTGAAACTTGGAAATACTGGATTGGATGTATCTCGGATTTGTCTTGGCTGTATGAGCTTTGGCGTAGCAGAACGGTGGGTTCATCCTTGGGTACTAGATGAGGAGCGCAGTCGTCCTATTATAAAAAAAGCTTTGGAGCTTGGTATCAATTTTTTTGATACAGCGAATGTGTATGCAGACGGAACAAGCGAGGAAATTGTTGGCCGGGTTCTAAAGGATTATGCCAATCGTGATGAAATTGTCCTCGCGACAAAGGTACATTTCCGTATGCATCAAGGTCCAAATGGTGCTGGTCTTTCCCGAAAGGCAATCATGAGTGAAATAGATAAGAGTCTTAGGAGATTGGGAACAGATTATGTAGACCTGTATCAAATCCATCGCTGGGATTACAATACTCCTATTGAAGAAACGATGGAAGCCTTGCATGATGTTGTGAAGGCTGGTAAGGCAAGATACATTGGTGCTTCTGCCATGTACGCATGGCAGTTCCTGAAGGCATTACATGTAGCTGAAAAAAATGGGTGGACCCGGTTTGTGTCGATGCAGAATCATTTAAACCTCATATACCGTGAAGAGGAGAGGGAGATGCTGCCTCTTTGTAAGGAAGAAAAAATCGGTGTGATTCCATATAGCCCGCTCGCATCAGGAAGATTGACTCGTGATTGGTCGGAAACAACCTATCGTTCCGAAACCGATCAAGTTCAGAAATCTAAATACGATGCGACGGCAAATACGGATCGATTGATTGTGGAGCGTGTGGCAGCAATCGCAGAAAAACGTGGCGTTCCTCGCGCTCAAATCGCACTTGCCTGGTTGTTGCAGAAAGAACCAATAACAGCTCCCATTATCGGAGCTACCCAAATATCTAATCTCGAAGATGCAGTAGCCGCTGTTTCGATTATGTTAACACCTGAAGAAATTGCATCGCTGGAAGAGCCGTATGTTCCCCATCCGGTAATTGGTGCAGTGTGATACAATGCGAGGCGTAGGTCTGCCATTTGAAATTTTGATTGAGTATGGTACAAACGAACGTATATTCGTTAATATTTAAATGGATATATTTTACATATGAGGGAGAGGAGATTAAAATGAAAACTTATCATGTCGATACTGTGGAAAAAGAAGAGATCAAGTTGGTTGGTTTTTCAATAACTGAAAGTCTAAACAATGTTTTAGAAACGAAGATTGTAAGAACATTACGCGAGGACTTGACGAATCGAATGATTGAAATAGAAAACAGAAAAGGTCCAGGAGTTTTTTTAATTCAAATTTATCCTCATGACGGTCAATGGACTCCCCATGTGCCATTTCAACATGTGGTCGCCTTCGAAGTGAAATCTTATGGTGAGATTCCTACTGGTATGATAACTCATACTGTGTCTCCGGGGCGGTTTATCAAAATTATACATAAAGGTGCAGAATCACAGATCGGTACTACTTATGATTTTATAAACAAAACGTATGGTGTTAGACCCATTGATATTGAATATTGGAATGATATTCATACATTAGAAAGTCAAGATGGTGAAATTGATATTTATATACCAGTAAAATAAAAATTCTTTATTACAGTGTAGTCGAATGGAAATCAAAATCAAATTTTTCTACATATACATATGAAGAGGCCAGCCAGAAACTTCGGGTTACTTAAAACAATGTGAAGCGCATTTCAATATGCCGCTAAACCTGACCCGAGGATCTGGTTTAGCGGAAACGGTACATGCGACAAGCCGATGGTTACGGAATAAAGCTAACTCAGTAGAATGCCTTAGAGCTTATAAAAAGGAGACAAGTCTTACATGCACTCTAACGCGCCGCCTTCACCTCATGCCAGCGCAGCGCCAGAAGGTCGAGATCTTTCAGTGTATCCAAGGCTTCCTGACGGATACGTTCGTCGATTGGTGCATTTGGATTGCGGACATAGGCAGACTCGATTACGCCACCTGTCCGGAGTATTTCCTTATGGACAGCCATCGCAAAACCAGGGAGCGTACCGATTCGCATGAACGGCAAATACTGATAAAAAGTTTGGCGTGCGGTGTCCAGATCACCGGATCTGAAGGCCTGATAAATCCGCACACAAACCTCCGGAAATTCGCAGGCAGGCATCGTACCTACAGCGCCACGACCCAGCTCCTCATAAAAATAAAGTCCGTTCATTCCTCCGAATACCGTCAGCCGGCCTTCGGACTGCTCCAGCACCTCGGTAACCTTCAAAGTTGTTGGCGGGGCCTCAACCTTCACGTAAGCGATGTTCTCGAATTCCTTGGACAAACGGGCGAGCAGGACAGCAGGCATATTCACACCGCTTGCGAGCGGTGCGTCCTGGATCATGATCGGGATCGTCACGGCTTTGGCAATGGCGGCAAAATAATCGTACAGCCGCTTGCCGTCCGGCTTGGCCATGTAAGGGGGGAGTACCATGAGCGCATCGGCCCCCTGTTTCTCCGCACGTTTGCTTAGTTGAACGGCAACTTCTAGCCCCGTATGACCGCTGCCGAAGACGAGCGGAACTTGGCCTTTGACTTCATCGACGACAATTTCAGCGATTCTCGCCTTTTCTTCATCGAGCAGCGTATACATTTCGCTGGCCATGCCGAACAGAGCAATACCGTCGACTTTGGCATGAAGCTGAAAGCGTACAAGCTCACGCAGACTATTCTCGTCCACCTCCCCTTGTTCAGTAAAGGGTGTTGCCAGAATTGGATAAACGCCTTCTAATTTCACTTGTTGACTCATAGTCATAACCTCCATATGTTTCATTTAGTCAGAAAGTTCTGCTTGCAGGCTTCTATGCGCTCATATGCTTTCTCAGCTGTTCCTCGTCAATATCCACGCCAAGCCCTGGGCCTTCCGGCAGCAGATAACGTCCCTGCTCACATATGAGCGGTCGGACAAGCAGAGAGTTGGCCGCTGTCATCACCGTAGGTTGATACTCCACAATGAGCAGATTGGAGATCGCGGCACTGAGATGCAAAGTCGCAGCAATACAGATGCCTTGACCGACACTCAGATGAGGAGCGATAGGAATATTGAACGCATCGGCCAAGTTGGCGATTTTCCGCGCTTCGGTAATGCCCGTGCGCCCGATGTCGGGTTGATAGATGTCAGCTGCCCGCTTCAGCAAGCGGTCCTTGAATTGATAGCGTGTGCGTTTGGCCTCCCCGATGGCAATAGCTATGTCCAAAGCTCTTGTAATTTCAGCCGTTCCTTCGATATCCTCTGGTGCGGTCGGCGCCTCCAAAAATTCAATGTTTAATCGCTCCAGCGCCCGGCCTAACCGGATCGCTTCGGGAACAGAATATTGCCAGTGTGCATCAACCATCAGACGAAATCGAGGTCCGAGCGCTTCACGCATGTAAGCGGCAATTTCGGCATCCTCATGTACCCCGAACCCAAGATGCAGCTTGATTGCCGTAAACCCCTTCGACTTCCATTCGAGTGCCAGTTCAATACGTTCTTCCTGCGTCTGCTTCGGAATGCCGGATACATAAGCTGGTATTTCCCGACGGTAAGCGCCGCCCAGCAGCTGATACACGGGCAGTTGTACGGACTTGCCGAGAATATCCCACAGTGCCACATCGACGGCGGTCAGGGCGTCGACCATGAACCCGGTGAAGTAGCCCCTCTCCCGCATGGAATCGTAGAGCCTGCTCCAGATCACATCGATGTCCCGCGGGTCCTGCCCGATCAGGAAATTCTTAAACAGCCGTTCGATAATTTCCCCGGCAATCTCCGGCCCAACGGGGGCCAGTGCTTCTCCCCAGCCATATATGCCGCTGTCTGTTGTAATCTTGACCAGCAGCGTTTCCAGATTGCGTGAATAGATGGAGCGGTATTCAGGACGGATGTAGTAATCGCTTTCATCGGATTGGCCGATGGAGGTTCCCAAATACACCGGACCATTCTTGATTTTTAAAGGGAATACGTCTACACTCGTAATTTTCATGAAACACCTACTTAATTTGATTTTTAATATCATAATATGCAAATAGATTGTATAATAAGAAATTATATATTTCAATAGTCAATTTATTGATGTTGTGAATCAAAGATTATACAATGAATTCAAATGAAAGGGTGGTTGTATTGAAGCAGGAGCAAACCGCAGCAGCGTTAACGCAAAGCGTCACAAGGGCTTTGGCGATTTTATCGTGTTTTTCCGATGAACAGCCGGAGCTGCGGGTAATCGATTTTGCCAAAAAGCTGAATCTGACGCAAAGTAACGTTTCCAGACTGCTGACAACGATGGTATCGCTCGGGTATACGGAGAAGGATGAACTTACAGGCTTTTACCGCTTGGGAACATCGATTATTTCGCTTGGTGGGATCGCTTTGAATCATTATGAAATCCGCAAGCAGGCGCTACCCGAGCTTCATGACTTGGAGACTCGGCTTGGGCTGGGAGCTAACCTGGCAATATTGAACGGGCCTCATATGTTTTATCTGGCTCATGTGGACAGCCACAAGTCGCCTCGCATGTACACGCTGATCGGACGGAAAAACCCGCTGCATTGCACAGGCATTGGCAAGGTTCTGCTCGCTTTTCTGGATAAGGAAGAGGCGGAGTCATTATTGAAAGAGGAAGGGATGACTGCCTATACCGATAAAACGATCACGGAATTTTCAGCGCTGGAGTCGCAGTTGGAATCAACCCGAAAGAAAGGTTATGCGATAGAGAATGAAGAGCTGGCGCTGGGCAGAGCTTGCATCGCCGCGCCGGTCAGAGGCCGCAGCGGCAAGGTAATAGGCGGAATCAGCTTATCCGGGCCGTTATCCGAAATCAATCTCTCCAGACGGGAGGCTGAGCTGTCGGCCATTCTGATCGAGGCCACAGATAAAATTTCCATGAAGATGGGATATATTACAGCTAATTATTATACAGGTATTTGAGTTGGAATGGAGTTGCCTCACTCATAACGATGTATACGACAAAGGAACTGCGAATTTGCGCAGTTCCTTTTTATTCGCTGTTAAGCTGCAGTCGACGCCACTTAACAACTCTGGATCGGCTCGTAACCCAAACCTTCCTCGTTCATCTCCTTCTTAGTTTTTACATCCTGTGAGCCGACATAAAAGAAAAACAGCGGGCATAACCAAAACAGGCACCTGGACTTCAAGCGCAAGCATAGCGGGATACAAGGGCACTGACTTCTTGTTTTCAAACGGGGGGTTCCGCGAATACGATCAAATACACGCCTACGATCCCGACCAGCGGAAGCTATGATGTTATGTCTGGTATGAGTCTCACCCGAACCGCTCGAATGCCGTTCCTCTTGAGATTGGTTACAATGGCGGCTCCAGCACGGATACGAGCAAAACACTGAATGACAAAGTTAACGGCACAAAATGGGTGCTCGTGGGTACGTATAACTTCAATGCAGGCACAGGCAATTATTTGAAAATAGTAGGTGCCGCCAGCGACTACACGACAGCGGACTCGGCCATGTTCGTTCCGCATTGATAAACCGAATAGCTCAATTCTCATTATCAACAACTATTCTCCGTGAAGTTATTACGCGGGAGTAGTCTTTTTGCTGAAATGATTTCCGTTCACCAGACAATAAATATTGAAACAACTTCAATAAATATTGAACTTTTTGCGATTTTGTTTAAGGTATACTGAAGCCATTCCAGGCAGGAGCATGATTAAGGGAGACAGCTCCCGCATACCAATGAGGCGATTATATGCGATTGCAAGGGAAAACAGCGGTAATTACTGGCGGGGCCAAAGGAATTGGAAAAGGGATTGCTATGCGGTTCGCCGAAGAGGGGGCCGAAGTACTGATCGTGGATCTCGATAAATCGAACGGCTTGGAAACTGTTCGGGAAATTGGGCGAAATGACGGCAGCGCGAGCTTTACGGAGCTTGATGTATGCAATGAAGTCCAAATCGCCAGCTGGCTGGGGTCAATAAGCAGGCTCGATATCCTCGTCAATAACGTAGGCTGGACGGGGAAAAGAACGCCAGTCGATCAGATGGAGCTGGACGATTGGCGACGTGTGATGGATATTAATCTGACATCGCTGTTCCTGATGTGCAAGCACGCAGTGCCGCTGCTGAAGCAGTCGAGCCCGGCGAGTATTGTGAATCTGTCGTCCGTCAACGCGTATACGATGGTTCCAGCGTTGGCGGCTTACAGTGCGTCCAAAGGTGCGGTTCTGGCCATCACCAAGCAGCTTGCCGTTGAGCTGGCTCCGGTGGGAATCCGCGTTAACAGCGTATCTCCGAGCATCACTTTCAAGGAGGGCGTGGAGAAGCCGCTTGCCTCAACATCGGAAATATCGCTCGATTGCTACCCGCTGGGGCGGTTCAGCACGGCGCGGGACGTAGCCAACGCGGTATTATTCCTGGCCTCAGGTGAAGCTGCCTTTATTACAGGGCAGGATTTACTGATCGATGGAGGCATGACAGCCCAGTCCGTATCGGCTGTTCTCAGGGACGACTTACGCGCAGGCTGGAAATCAGGAACGTACAAGCTACTACCGAATTCGGACACTTATGGAGGCAGTTAATGAAAATTACGAAGGTTGAAGTCTTTGTCGTCAAAATCCCGTCGATTCCAACCGCATCGCCGAATACGAAGCGCTACATCACGGATGATTATTTCATTAATGAAGGAAGACGCTCCTGCATTTACTCGGATAAACTGGAAACGATCTTCGTCAAGGTATGTACCGACGAAGGCATTGAAGGCTGGGGCGAGCTGCTAGCTCCGACCAACCCGGAGGTTGCTGCGGCAGTTATTAAAGGTCATCTGGCTCCGCTTGTAATCGGTGAAAACCCGATGGAAACTCAATTTCTGTGGGATAAAATGCTCGATACGCTCCGCGAGCGCGGTTACACCGGTGGCTACCTGGTTGACGCGATGGCCGGGCTTGATGTTGCCTTCTGGGATATTAAGGGCAAGGCGTTCAATCTGCCGGTTTATATGCTGCTGGGCGGACAATACCGTGACCAGCTGCGCTGCTACTGCTCCAGTGTGCCAGGCAGGACGCTGGAGGAACGGCTGGAGAGTGTGGACCGAATCGTCGAGCAGGGCTATGATGCGATCAAGATTCATACGTTCGGTAAAGGAAAAACAGCTGATCGGGATATGCTGAGCGCGATCCGTAAGCGATATACTGCTGACAAGCTTGATCTGATGCTGGACGGGCACGGCAAATATACCCATTCGGAGGCGTTCTCTCTGGGGCGGGCGCTTGGCGATCTGGACCTGCTGTTTTTTGAGACACCGCTCACCTTTGAGGATATACAGGGTCACCGCAAGCTGGCTGATGCAATCGATACGGCTGTCGCTGTCGGCGAGCCGCTGCGCACGATCTATACGTTCCGCGATTGGATAACCGCAGGGGCGCTTGAGGTTGCACAGCCGGATCTGGGCCGCAACGGGATCACGGAAATGATGCGTATCGCGCATTTGGCGGAGGCCCACCATCTGGCCTTTGCACCGCATTTGAGCGTGCATCAGGCTGTTGGCGTTGCCGCAACAGTCCATATTTCGGCGGCGATCTCGAACTTTCTTATTTTCGAATATCAGCCGAACGCACTCAAAGCTTCCGAGCAGTATTCCACGGCATCCTTCACAATGAACAAAGGAACCATCCAGGTTCCGACGGACCCTGGCCTCGGCGTTACGATTGACGAGCTGGAGCTGCGCAAATTTGTTACGGACTATGCGGTCATCCAGGCAGTCTAATAGCGGTAAACGATATTACGTTACAATTTCAACTTCTAGAAATATTGGAGTAATTGGTTAAAATATTGGAGGTTGCCGGAGCCATTACCGTTTATGATAAGAACATCAAGAAAATATAGATGCATAGGTGATGACAATGAACTCAACTGCTGCGGCTTCCGCAAGCAACAAGACCCATGTCCGTACTAAATGGCAAAGCAGCTGGAAACGTATCATGCGATTCAAAATTTTATATTTGCTGCTGCTGCCGGAGCTGATCTATTTTGTCATCTTCAAGTATGTTCCGATGTTTGGCATTATAATCGCCTTCAAAAACTACAATATCGGGCTTGGCTTTTGGGACAGCCCGTGGGTAGGCCTGAACAACTTTCGAAATTTTATTAGTGGCGTTTACTTTTGGGATATTATGAGCAATACAATCGCGATTTCCATTTACAAATTGCTGTTCGGATTTATTGCACCGATTGTATTGGCACTTCTGATTAATGAGGTGACGGTCGGGTGGTTCAAGAAAACGGTGCAAACCGTGACGTACCTGCCGCATTTTATCTCATGGGTTATCGCTTATGGATTGATGGTGGCGCTCTTGTCTCCGGGGGACGGCTTTGTGAATCTGATTATGAAGCAGTACGGACTGCAGCCTATCTCTTTTCTCACCGAGTCTTCATGGATTCGCTCACTGATCATTGGCTCCGATATTTGGAAGGAAGTTGGTTGGGGCGCGATTCTGTATTTGGCGGCATTGGCGGGTATTGATCCCAGTCTGTATGAAGCGGCTCGTATAGATGGAGCTTCGAAATGGAGACAGCTGTGGCATATAACGCTGCCGGGTATCCGCAATGTAATCATTATTTTGTTGATTATTCGGTTGAGCAGTATTCTCGATGCGGGCTTCGATCAAATTTTTATGATGTCGAACACGTTTAATGCCGACAAATCAGACATTATCGACACATGGGTGTACAGACAGGGAATTGAACAAATGCAGATTAGTCTGGCGACAGCTGTCGGGGTGTTCAAATCGGTCATTGCCTTTATTCTGGTCGTTGGAGCCAACAAGCTGGCTAAAAAATTCGATGGACAAATATGGTGAAAAATAGATTTGTGAAGCCAACGTTCCTTGGAACGCTTGAAGAAGTTGCTTAGCAAGAAAGCGTTCCAAGGATCGCTCGATGATTATGCTTACGAAGAAAGCGTTCTAAGGAACGCTTAGAGATTATGCTTACGTAGTAAGCGTTCTATAGAACGCTTTAAGGAGGCTCGCCAATGACTAAATTGACTTTATCTGAAAAAGTGGGCCGCACTGCCATTTACTCGATTTTGACCGTGATTGCGCTTTTGACGCTGTTTCCCTTTCTGTATGTCGTGGTGATCTCGATTACACCTGAGTCCGAGGTTATCCGTCGGGGGCTTGTGCTCATTCCCGAGAGTGTTACGTTTAACGCGTATAAAACGGTTTTTGGCAGCGGTTCAGGCATTTTGCCCGCCTATCAGATTACGCTGTTTCGTACCATAGTCGGTACGGCGCTGAACCTATTGTTTACACTACTGGGCGCTTATGTGCTTTCGAAGAAAGCGCTGCCCGGTCGAAGCGGCTTGCTGCTGTTCGTCATTTTCACGATGCTGTTCAGCGGCGGTTTGATTCCTACTTACATTGTCGTCCGTTCTCTGGAGCTGACGAATACGGTGTGGGCCTTAATTGTTCCTGGTCTGATCAGTGTGTTCAATCTGGTTGTCGTCAAAGGGTTTTTCGAGCAGCTTCCCGTTGAACTCGAGGAATCGGCCAAGGTCGATGGGGCCGGGGAACTGAAGGTGCTGTTTACGATCATACTGCCTTTGTCCCTGCCATCGATTGCGACGATAGGACTGTTTTATGCGGTCGGCCATTGGAACAGCTACTTTGACGCCGTTATTTATTTAAATAAAGCAAACCTGATGCCTTTGCAGGTGATTCTGCGGAACATTCTCCTCAGCTCGCAAAATCAAAATATGGAACAGGTCAACGATGCAACCGTCAGCTCGCTGGCGATTCAAATGGCGTCAGTAATCGTATCGACGGTGCCGATCCTGTGTGTGTATCCGTTTATTCAAAATCATTTTGCCAAGGGTGTGATGATTGGGGCGGTTAAAGGGTGAGAGTTTGATTGGCGGTGGCTCTTGGAAGGGGGGCGCTGCGTGGCCGAAGTGTTCCTGCGATTGCTGTTGTTCCCCGATTTCTTCTATTATATAAGAGCGTTATCGGTTGAAATCCGGGAACAAAGGCACCGCTCCGCTATCTCCAGAACACCACGGCCACTCCGCTCCGTGCATGCGCGCAATGCCTTAAACCATACTCTAACCCTTTAGCTAGGGTTAGAGGGAGAAGAAGGGCGAAGGGCAAGGGCGAAGGGCAAAAGCGAAGAACCAAAGAGTAAGAACAAAGAGGCAGAGATAAGAGCAAGAGTGAAAAACAATAAATATGGTATCATCCGGCTTGCCGGTTTAATAAAAAACAGGAATAATAAGGATGAACATAAAGGAGAGGTCAAAATGAAAAAGAAAAACAAAATCGGCACAACCGTTTCGTTAATGCTAGCCTCTGCGATGATACTGTCGGCATGTGGAGGCAACACTCCGGCTGCCACGGGTACCAGCACACCTGCGGCACCGTCTGGGGACAAGGGTGGGGCTACTAATTTTGATAAGAAAATGACGATTACGATGTATAATGCAGGCGGATTTTCACCAAACAACCAGCCGCCAACCAATCGTGAGGATGATCCACTTCGCCTAATGCTGGAGAAAGCCGTCAATATCGATCTGCAGATGACCGTGCCTCCGGCCGACCAGATCAAACCGAAGCTGAACACGATGGTGGCGTCGGGCGACATTCCCGATTTGATTTTTATGACAGACCGTTTGACAGCTGTTCAATACTATGATCAAGGGATCGTCGCCGACCTGGATGATATCATCAAAGGCTATCCAGAGCTTTATAACCGTTTTGACAAGGATTCATGGAACTCCATGCTCTATAAAGGTAAAACGATCGGAACGCCCGGTTACGAATTGGTTAATGGCATTAATGGATGGTGGATTCGCAACGATTGGTTAAAAAAGCTGAACCTGCAGGTTCCAACAACACCCGATGAGCTGCTGACGGTAATGAAAGCCTTTACAGAACAAGATCCGGACGGCAATGGCAAGAACGATACGTACGGATTTGCATCGGGGATTCTCAAGGACGGGAATTTCAACAATCCGGGAAATAGCGGATACGGATGGGATGCCATCATGATGATGTTCGGCGTGGTGCCCAATATGGTTGACAGCATCGACGGTAAAATCACATTCGACAACACTGATCCCCGAATGAAGGAAGCTTTGACGTTTATGAATAAAGTGGTGATCTCCAATGTGGTAGATCCGGATTGGGTAACGACGAACGACGGTACCGCTCTGGAAAAGAAAATGCAGACCGGCAAGTACGGTATCGTGTACAGAGACTGGAGAGCGATGGAACTTTCTGGCCAGCAAAAGATGAAGGACGTATCTGGGGAAGTTCCCGACTGGATTACTATTGCTCCGCCAAAGGGACCTCATGGTGATCAATGGGCCGGGTTTGCCCAGTTCCAGAGTAATTCATGGACCATTTCCAAAAAAGCGGCTAAGGACCCGGAAAAGCTCAAGCGCATTATGTCCCTGCTGCAGTACTGGTATACAGATAAAGAGGCTCAACCGTACTTCTCATATGGACAAAAAGGCATCATGTGGGATATGGTGGACGGCAAACCGGTACGCCTGAAGGACAATATGGCCAATAAGGATATGGTGCAAAAATGGCAGTGGCAAAGCAACTACTTCCTGCCCCGCCGAGGCAACGATGCTGTTTACTTCAATTTCACCTATGATAAAACGGACAGCTTCCATCAGACGAATCTGAAATATATTAAACCGAATAAAATAAATCCGTTCGTCCTGATCGATGCCAACGACACACAATATAATGACCGCATTAAATATGTAAACGAAACGCTGCTTAAATTTATTCTCGGCAAAGAACCGCTCGCGAATTGGGATACTTACGTCAGTACGCTGGATGCCAAATTCAACTATAAAAAATACAAGGAAGATGTGTTGAAGCAGTTAAGCGACGCTGGTATCAAGCCGTAATTTGCTTACGCGCTCGATGTGTAGCTGATAGAGGTGCAGAAGGCTTTAATTAAAGCGGGCAACCGCGGGGGAGCTTGCCGCTCCTCCGCGGTTTTGCGTCCATACAAGAAAAGCTGGCGAAAGCTTCTACGCTAATCTAATATAATAGAAGAGTGCCTACATGTTCAGCATGGCTGAACGAACCAAGAACAGGAGGGAGCCTCATCATGAGCTTTCGTTTCAGCAGTATGCCGTTTAAAATGTTCCTCCTGTGTTTCCTGTTCATGTTCGGGACGGTAACTTTTGTCAGCCAGCTTTCCTACAGCTTTATTCAAAATGAAATGAGAGCCAACAACGATTTTTTCATCAGTCAGATTTTGTCCAAGGTGGATCAGTACGTAACACTCAGCTTTTCCTCCCTGCAGACGATTTTATCTGCTGTCGATTCATCGTACACGCCGGGCATGCAGAGCCTGGAAATGATGAAGCCGCAGCTGCAGCAGCTGTATGAGTTGAATTTGAATCTGGTAACGAATGTTTATGTTATTAAAGATGATACGAGCATTATTGGGGGCAGTCCGTTGTCAGCCGCTTTTGATAGTCCGAACTTGGAGCGAAGCGTTTTTTTGCAAAAAACGGCCAACGACCGGTACGGCATTATGGTCAGCCAGCCCTATGTCTCCAAGCAATCAGGATTGACGGTTACCTTTACACGTTATCTACATGGTTCCCAGCCGATGGCGGCGGCTGCACTTGATATGGATCTGAAGGCCATGGAAAAGACACTGCTGCAAATTAACCGCGACGACTTGGTCAGCATCGTCATTATGGATGAGCATGGTACGATGATCGCGGGCAATCTGGGCGATGCCGGGCATATGAACGAAGTGGACAATACGTTTCAACTGGGAGGTCTGTCCTCCAAAGAATTGCTCAGCCACAGCGGCAATGTGATGCAATTTCGGTCAAGTCAGAATCAGAACTGGACGGTGCGCAAATATCCGGCATCACACTTTAATTGGACGATATTATCCTTATATAACGATTCCTTAAACAAACGCTCCCTCAAGCATATCGAGCCCTATTATTTCGGACTGCTTGCCATCGGACTTGTGCTCAGTGCGATAGCGGCAGGCATACTGGCGCGATTTATCCGCAAGCCGCTTGGCAATCTGATGACCAAAATGAAGCTGGTCAAACAGGGCTTTCTGGATATCCCGCTCGTGATTAACCGTAAGGATGAGTTCGGTGAGCTTTCACGGACGTTCGACCAAATGATCAAGCAAATCAATGAACTGGTAGAGAATCTGCGCAGCAACAAGGAACTGAAACGGGAACTGGAAATTCAAGTGCTGCAATCACAGATCAATCCGCATTTTCTGTACAATACGCTTGGCTCCATCGGCAACGTGGTCAGACTGGGTGAGGTTCAGCATGTCGATCCGATCATTAAATCTTTAATTAAAATATTGGAGTACGGCATCGGTGATGTGGCCGAGAAAGTAACGCTGCGTGATGAGTTGATGAATGTCCGAGATTATATTTTCATTCAAAATATTCGTTATAACTGCGAATTTACAGTGATCGAGGATATTGCTGAGGAGCTGTACGATTTCCCTGTGTTTCGCATGCTGCTGCAGCCGATTGTCGAGAACAGCATGTTTCACGGCTACAGCGGGGGGAGGGTGCCCGGACAAATAAGAATTAGAGCCGCTTATTCAGACAGGCGCGTCGAGGTCGAAGTGCAGGATTACGGCATCGGGATGAGTGAGCGCCAGCGCGAGCTGCTGCTTATTCCGGGCCACCAGGTGAAACCGGATAAACGCAAACGAATCGGACTGATCAATATTCATCAACGCATTCAGCTGAATTATGGAGAAGCTTACGGTCTGGATATCACAAGCGAGCCGGGCGGGGGAACCTGCGTGAAAGCCATATTTCCCTGGAACGGAGAGGAGAATCTGCTATGAACAAATACCGCTGCCTGATTGTTGATGACGAGGATTTGATCATTCGCAGCCTGGAGCAGTTTTTCGAAGGTCACAAGGAGCAGTATGAGCTGATCGGCAAAGCTTATTCAGGTCAGGAAGCCATCGATCTGGCTATGGAGTTAAAGCCTGACATCGTATTGACGGACATTGTGATGCCCGGTCTGAATGGGATCGAGCTGATTGATATTCTCAAGGAACGGCTGCCACGAACCATTTTCATCATTTTGACCGCTTATTCCGATTTTGAATATGCCAAGCAGGCGATCCGGATGAATGTGAAGGACTATATCGTAAAGGTACCACTGTCCGAGACGGATATTTTTCAGGCATTGGACCGTGCGGCGCAGACGATTCACGAGTTGCAGACGAAGGAAGCGGAGCTGCGCAAGCTTAACACCTCCCGTCTGGACAATCTGTACCGGCTCCGCAGACAGATTGTATCCGAGCTGCTGCAGGGAGATATTCATCCGAACCATTTTCCACGTTATTGCGACGAGCTGAAAGTGAATCCGGTATTGAACGATTATTGCTGCCTCGTTATCCAGTTTGACGACGAGGCTCTCTTCAAGAAGCAATACGGTCAAGCGGATCAGATGATCATTCGGTACGGGATGCTCAATGTGGCGGAAGAAACGCTGCAGGCCAAGGCTCAAGGCTTCGTAAGCGAGGTTCGGGACCATCGGATTATCGGTTTCGTTACATGGGACTCGATGGATAATGCGGCCGACGTCTATAAGCGCTGCAGGGAATTCGGCAGTGAGCTGATTGAAAATATTCAGAGATACATGAAACAGGTGGTTCATGTCGGCTTCAGCTCGAGGCGCAACGGCTGGGCGACGGCTGCCGATTCTTTCGGGCAGGCCTCCGAGCTGCTTCGGGATGCATACTACTCTGTAGGATCAGGGCAGGTATATGCCAAGCAGCCCTCACATTCTGCACAGCCAGGTGACGAGGACACGATCCGGATGTGGTTTCAGGAAATCAGCCGTAAGCTCGCCCCGGAAACCAAGTTTGATGAATTGAAAGGGAAGCTCAGTCGCATTGCCCATTATGCCCGTGAGCACCATATACCCGAGCCACGTATGAGTGCGCTGCTCCGGAAGTTCATGGACGATGTCAGACAAAAGATCGTCGTCTGGAAGCTGGTTGCCGATCCTGCTCCTTATGTGCTGGAGGAGGGGATGAAGTTCGAGCAGCAGTGGAGCCGGGTGCTGGCTTACATTAATGACTGCCTGTCCCAGAGGCATGCTCCGGTTCGGTCGGAGATTTCCAAAGCAAAGCAGTATATCGAGGACAATATTGCAGAGAGATTGACACTGGACGAGGTAGCAGAATACGTCAATCTTGTTCCTTCCTACTTCAGCACCTTATTCAAAAAGCTGGAGAACGAAAATTTCGTCGATTATGTCAATCGCCGCAAGATTGAGAAGGCGCTGGCACTCCTGAAGGAAAAGGACTATTCCAATCTGCAGCTGAGCAAGCTGGTCGGTATTCATAATGAAAGGTATTTCTGCACGCTGTTCAAGCACCTGTACGGACTGCCACCGCAAAAGTTCAGAAAGACATATTTGTAGAAACGGGATTGTTATTTGTTTCACCAAATCACGGTGCGAATCCGTGAACAGTTAAGTTGAATTTTGTCTAGAAGCTGAAAAGAGCCGTCTCAACACGAGAAGGCTCTTTATTTTTTTATGTCTATATGGTTGTTAGAATGGTCACAAATATTTCTGTAAATGATATAGCTTAGCGCACTTGAGTAATACAAGGAGGTGAAGACATATGCAGAAGCGTGAAAATGATGTTCCCCATTATTTCGACGGCTCCGACCTTACCGAGTTTGCGGACGAAATCGCAGAGGGTGTGCAGGCTGGCCTCCAAGAAAAAACGGTTAATCAGGAAGAATGGCGCGGTTTCATCAGCGCGAATCCTTTCGGGGATCATCGTAATGCCTGAAGCGTAGGGTTGTTTGTTCATTTCGAAAAACTTGATAAATAGAATAAACATCATGAATACAGAAGGGAAGTTACCGCCGAATGGCTACTGTACTTTATATCACGGCACATCCTCATGATCATCAAACCTCGTTTAGTATGGCAGTAGGAAAACAATTCATTGAATCTTATCGTGATGCTCATCCACAGGATGAAGTCATTACGCTGGATTTGTACAAGCAGGATATTCCGCATATTGATGCTGACGTTTTTAGCGGATGGGGGAAACTGAGATCGGGTTCTTCGTTTGATCAGCTTTCGGCGTCGGAGAAATCCAAAACCGGAAGACTCAATGAGATTGTGGAACAATACGTGGCAGCAGATAAATATGTTTACGTTTCTCCCATGTGGAATTTTTCGTTTCCACCGATTCTAAAAGCCTACATTGACGCGATCTGCATTGCCGGTAAAACGTTCAAATATACGGAAAGCGGGCCCGTCGGTTTACTTACGGATAAAAAGGCTATTCATATTCAAGCCAGCGGCGGAGTTTACTCCGAGGGACCTGCTGCCAGTTTTGAAAGTGGTCACAGCTACCTGAAAAAAATTATGCAATTCCATGGTGTTTCTTCCTTTGAAGGCATCTTTGTTGAAGGCATGGCGGCTACGCCGGACCAAGCGGAATCCATTAAAGATAAAGCCATCGCAAAAGCGAAAGAGGCGGCAAAGAGTTTCTAATTGTGGAACAGGTAGTCACCAATGACTGATCTTTTATAAGAACAAATAATAGTGCTGCACTGCTGGAGCTTACAAGCTCCAGTTTTTTGCGTCCGGATTTGCGTTTGAAGTTGAAAACAGCTTGAGTATTCGCTCGCCGCTATTGATGTGAACATGACTCCAGAGTTGCGTAATGAAATATCTTCACTCTCTGTGACTCCTGCACCTGCAACGGATCGTGGAGAAACGCTGCTACCAATATGGACATGATTTCACAATCTGGGAACAATCATCTTACGTTTCTTTGGTCATATTTTTCCTTCAGACGCTTTATGTCTGCTCTGGGAGGAGAACCAAACATACGAGAATATTCGCGGCTGAATTGGGATGCACTTTCATAGCCTACCCGGAATGCGACATCAGCAGCATCCGCTGACTCAGATAATAACAGGCGCCGAGCTTCCTGCAATCGCAGCTGTTTTTGAAACTGAATAGGGCTCATTGCAGTTACTTCTTTAAAGTGTCTGTGAAACGAAGAAATACTCATACTGGCTAGTTCTGCAAGCTCTTCAATTCGCAAGGGCTTATCACAGTCATTGATAATCTGTTCAATAGCATCGCTGATTCGATAGGTGCTGCTTCCTTCCATAGCGATTTGTGCCAGCGCAACTCCGTATTGCCCTTGCAGAAGCCTGTATAGAATTTCCCTTGTGTAGACAGGAGCAAGGAAAGGAATGTCTTGGGGATTATCCAGCAGACGAGCTAACCTGAGTATCGCATCCAGTATAGGTAACTCTATCTGCCCGACAAACATAGCTCGCTTAGCATTTTCTTTCGGGGTGATTTGAATTTCAGATTCATTTAAAACCTCTAAAATTTGCCTCTCTGTAAATTCAAGTTTGAAACTCACGTACGGCGCATCGGATGAAGCCTTGATGACCCGGCCAATTACCGGCAAGTTCATGGACGAAATAAGGTAGTCGGCAGGACCATACTCATAACGCTCCTGTGCGAGCAATATCTCTTTCGAACCTTGAGCTATGAAGCATAAGCAAGGCTTGTAAACTCTATAGACGGGCTCGGTCACATTAGAGCGGTGAATAATAAATAAAGATGGGATAGCGGTCTTGTAAACTCCGTCCTGATCCGAATGACGCTCAATCAGTTTGGCGATTTCATTCTGCCGTTGTAGTATTTCTTCAGACATAGGCGCCTCCTTAGTGTTTTATCCATTTTTCAATTATAAGCCATATACGTATGTAACGTAAGTGGTAGTGAGAGAATTAGGCAATCATTTAAGACAATTAAGATACCAGAGTGTTTTTCTTTTATTGCATAATAAGGTTACGTACCGCTTACAGATTTCTCTCTAGCAATGTCCCCAGTTGTTCTGCCAAGACATGGTGGGGGACAGGTTTTTCATTAGTAAACCACCATTCTACTACCCCTACGAAAGCAGATGCAGCAAACCTAACGAGAAGATCTTCATTTAACCCCTTGTTCTTTCCGTTGGTTACATTGGCCTCGTTGGCCAATTCTTCGATAAGTAAGTCAAGAAACCGACCACGAAAATAAGGAGCGCCTTTACTCGCTAACATCATCGAAAAGAATGAATAATTACGTTCAAAGTATTCGGTCCAGATCAGAGTCGATTCGGTAAAACTCAATTCAGATGCTTCTCTGCACGTTTCCCTCAAAACGTCTATATGTTCTTCAACGAGTTTATCCAGCAGATCAAATTTATCTAAATAATGAAGATAGATGGTCCCGCGGCTCACATTCGCCCTGTCGGAAAGATCCTGTATCGTAATGTCATCAAAATTCTTTTCTGACATCAGATCAATAACAGCTTTTTTTAACGCTACCTGCGTTTTGAGTATTCGTCGATCCACTTTAGCCAATTGGCGGTCACCAAGCTTTCATAAATAATTAACAATTAGTAAGCAGTTGTTCATTACTTTACAAATCACGCTCATTTAACAATTGCAGATGTTCTGTATCTGTTTATAATTATAGACGTAAGTTCATTAATGTATCAAGATCTATTATAAATTCGATGTCTTTAATTTGAACGAAAACAAATGAGAAGGGGGTATCTCACCGAATAATTGGTTTTCGATAATGCCTGATCTTGAGGAGGAAAGAATAGTGGAACGCCTATGGACCAAACCATTTATTCTAATGACTATAGGAAATCTATTCCTATTTAACGCATTTTATATGCTGTACCCGACATTGCCGCTGTTCATTAAACAGATGGGAGGCAACGAATCGCAGGTTGGTCTGGCGATGGGCGCGTTTATGTTGTCCGCCGTGATTTTCCGGCCACTCGTCGGCGGGCTGCTAGATCGGTTCGGCAGGCGTCCGTTTATCGTCTGGGGATTGCTTCTTTTCACCTTGGCGATGTATATGTATAACTGGGTGGGGGGAATTGTCGTTCTGATGGGGCTCCGAATTTTGCACGGGATGAGTTGGGCCGTTTCCACAACCGCCACAATCACGGCGATTACGGATATGATCCCATCCACCCGCCGAGGCGAGGGAATGGGTTGGTTTAGCACGTCCATGACCCTAGCCATGGCAATCGGCCCGTTGTTCGGCATCTGGGTTACACAGAACCTATCGTATAGCGCATTGTTTGTGTTCGCTGTCGTACTCTCTGCTGCAGCGCTGCTCCTGACGCTTGGTGCCAAAATGCCTTTCCGGCCGCAAACTGGCGCAAGAAGAATCGAATTGTTCGAAAAATCGGTCTTGCCCGTTGCCGCATCGGTCTTTTTTCTGTTTATCGCTTACGGCGGCATTACCACCTTTGTTCCGCTGTTCGCTGACTCCATCCATGTCAATTCCGGCGCGTTCTTTCTGGCCTTCGCTGCATCACTTGCGCTCAGCCGTCCCATTTCGGGAAAACTTTCTGATCGATATGGAGAGATGTTTGTCATTGTACCGGCACTTGTGATTACGATTTGTGCTTTGATTGTCTTGAGCCTCTCGACCGGTTTGATTGGCGTGCTAGTATCGGCGATTATATATGGCATCGGATTTGGTTCCGCGCAGCCTGCTCTTCAAGCGGCAACGATACGTCTGGCCCGTTCGGACCGTAAAGGCGTTGCCAACGCCTCTATAGCGACTGCTAATGATCTTGGCATCGGGTTAGGTGCGATCATCCTGGGCTGGGTCTCACAGTACACAAGCTACCAAATATTGTTCGCGGTCAGTGCCGTGTCCGTTGCGTTTTCATTAATATTTTTCATTTTTTTTGTGAAACGTTTGTTGAAAAACAAACAGTCTCTGGATGCCGATTCTCTTCCATTAGAATCAAGTTGACACTGAAACATACTAATTTATACGATATTTTCAAAAAAAGGATCAACCAGCGAGTTCTGGTTGATCTCCTATTATGAACGTGCAGGATAACGCAATGACAAAGCTGATTGGATACTGGGGCAATGAGCGATGTTCGGAATAAATGCTTGCCTTTTAGAGATATTGGAGTTATTATGGGTTCGTAAAGTCTTTAATGGAGGTGCTGAATGAAATATTCTCAGGCGACCGATTATGCGCTTCATGCGATGCTTTATATGGTAACAGCGGCGCACGATAAGCCTGTTGGCGTGCAATTGCTCGCTGAGAAGCTGGGTGTTTCGCAAACCTATCTGTCGAAGATGATGACCAAGCTTGTTAAGGCAGGATTGATTCAGTCCGCGCCCGGCGCAAATGGTGGATACCGCCTCAGACGGAAGCAGGAAGATATTTCTTTTCTCGATATCATCCATGCGATCGAAGGAACCGCTTCTTTATTCGAATGCAGCCTGAGTCACGGAAGCGAATGTCTGATCCAGCAGGTTGTTATTGACGCCGAACGTCAGATGGAGCAGTTTCTGGAGAACAAGAAAATAGCCGATTTGGCCAAATTAATGATGACGGAGTAAAGATCCGTTCTTTTTTGAAGTATTAAGGATATCATTAGTCTGTTATATCTTTAATATGTAATGAAAACATTGAAAAGCGGAAGATTGATTTAAGACGATGGGGGGCATAACAATGACTGAAGATCTTACATTCAATTCAAACATGGCGGCTGCATACGAGAAAAATACTCGAATCTCGATTCCCACATATGACTCGTTATTCGCGATGATTCAATCTTATTATCGAGTACAATTGGGCGAAAATGCGGCATCCTTGCTCCTGATCGGCGCGGGCGGTGGCAATGAACTTTCTGCTTGGGGACCATCTAACCCAGGATGGACATTTACTGGAGTCGATCCTTCGGAAGAGATGCTTAAGATTGCTAGACATAAAGTAGTTGAACTAGGCTTAGAAAGCCGCGTCAGTCTCATCCAAGGGACGACTGATGACCTTCCTAAGACATATTTAAAGTTCGACGCAGCAAGCTGTATTTTGGTTCTTCACTTCATTGATGATGTTCAAGAAAAGTTGAAGCTGCTTGGATCCATTAAGGCTAAACTAAAGTCGGGAGCCCCTTTTGTACTCGTAAGCGCGTATGGAAACCATGACGGTTCTGAACTTCAAGCGAGATTAAATGTTTGGAAAAGCTTCTGGATCCATGCCGGCCGCGAATCATCCGAAGTTGACGAGATGGTGAGAAGCGCACTTGCGAGGCTTTCATTACTTCCTGAAAAACAAATCGAAGAATTATTGGCAGAATCCGGCTTTATAAAAATAACTCGTTTTTACTCTACTGGACTTTTTGCGGGATGGATTTGCCATGCGGAATGATTTAATGTTAATATTTTATCCGGTTGGTTGATTTCATAATTCATTTGGTATTTTTTCAGAACAATAAGACTAATTTCTTTTATTTACAATTAAAATATGCTCCGGGTATTGACATGAGTAACTGTTACTATTATTCTAACAGTTAGTGAGCGAACAGAATCGCTTTCAAATTAGAGATTTTTCTGGAGAGGAAAGTGGAATCGATAATGAAGCAATACAATACGCGAGCCATCATGGCGTCGCTGCTCATCTGTGGCTTCGTCGGCATGTTCAGCGAGACGGCACTCAACATCGCGATCAGTAATTTAATGGACGTGTTCCAAATTTCAGCCGCGACCGCTCAGTGGTTAACGACGGGGTTCCTGCTGACGTTAGGTATTTTGATGCCGATGACGGGGCTGCTGCTGCAATGGTTTACAACAAGACAATTGTTCATCGCCTCACTCGCGAGTTCAATCATAGGCACGTTGATTGCGGCGATAGCCTTCAATTTCGAAATGTTAATGGTAGCTCGCGTTCTGCAAGCGGTTGGTATGGGCTTGTTAATTCCGCTCATGTTCAATACGATCCTTATCGTCTATCCGCCGGAGAAGCGTGGGGCTGCCATGGGCTTTGTCGGTCTCGTCATCATGTTCGCTCCAGCGACCGGCCCCACTGTGGCGGGTATCCTGATCGAATATTTAACATGGCACTACATCTTCTGGCTCTCACTGCCGTTTTTGGTCATAGGTCTGTTGGTAGGGTTAAAGTATTTGGAAAATGTTACAGAACTTACGAAGCCCCGCATCGATCTATTATCCATCGTATTGTCCACGATCGGCTTTGGTGGCGTCGTGTTCGGTTTCAGTAAGGCAGGTGAAGGTGAGCAAGGCTGGACCAGCACAGTTGTGGTCGCATCGATTGTCATCGGGTTAGTCGCGCTCGCGTTGTTCGCGCTGCGGCAAATATTCATGCGCGAGCCGATGATGAACTTGCGTGTTTTCAAGTACCCGATGTTCATCGTGGGGCTACTTATGGTATTGTCATGTATGATGATCATTTTGTCTACCATGATTATTCTGCCGATGTATCTGCAGAATGGCATGAAACTGTCCGCGTTCGCTGCTGGGCTCATGTTGCTGCCCGGCAGTGCGCTGAACGGAATCCTGTCACCACAAATGGGACGCTTGTTCGACAAGTATGGACCAAAGTGGCTCGTCATTCCTGGACTTTTCATCGTCGCAGCTATGTTGTGGTTTTTCTCCAGTATTACCTTGGCTTCTTCGATCACCTTGATCGTCGCCTTGCATATCGGTCTAATGGTCGGTATTTCCATGGTTTGGATGCCAGCGCAGACCAACGGCCTGAACCAGTTGCCACCAGAGTTGTATCCGCACGGCACAGCGGTCATGAACACGCTGCAGCAGGTCGCAGGTGCGATCGGCACGGCGGTAGCAATAAGCATCCTTACAAAAGGTATGGAAAAGTACTTGCACAACTCCCCCGCGCCGAAAGAGCTGACCGAAATGGCGAATGCGATGACATTCGGCTCGCAGAATGTGTTCTTTTTCGCGATGATCGTGACGATTATCGGTCTGGCCATAGCGTTCTCTATCCGCCGCGTCGTTGTCAACCGTGCGGCGATGAGTCCTATGCATTAATTTTCCAAAAGGGAGCCCGCGGGCTCCTTTTTTTGCGTGCGTAAGGTTCAGGCTCTAATTTCTCGCATTGAGAATGAACTGGGAAGACTGGACATCCTGGTCAACGATGTGTGGAGGGCTGAATATTTGGCACATTGGAACGTACCTGTTATGGTTTTTGTGATCTTGACAGCTCACAGCCTGACTGCTGGCGGTATCTCGTAAGTGCAGGATGCAGGCAAACCTGCGAATGCTTCTGGGTACCGATAATATTCAAAAAAATCGAATTCAGAGGTAGGCTCAAGGCAACGCCGTTGTACCATAAACTCTTCAGAAGACAAAAAATAAAGCTTGAATACTCAAGCTTTATTGAAAATTCACTCTTACAGTTCAGTATGATACAGAGCTTCGGCCAACAGCACGATCACTAAAGCTTGTCCGTAGGCAGTCGGCGCGAAGACGATCTTTTTATAGTCTTCCTTATGCTGACAGACCGGAGTTCCCCCTGAGACGTGTAACACTGTACCGTCTTCGGAGATGTTCTCCAGCACCGCGGCAATCGCTTTACGGCATGTTGCTAGGTAGCTGGAATCCAATAAGCCAAGGCGGATCCCCTTGAGGATGCCTGCAGTAATCGCAGCAGAGCCCGATACCTCTGTATAGCTGTCCTTATCGTCAAGCAGAGTGTGCCAAAGTCCGTTCGCATGCTGCAATTCAACCAATTTATCTACTTGGGCCTTATACGTGCCGAATATAAGGTCACGGGACTCCTCCGTTATGGACTCCTGCATAATTTCCAAAAACTCAGGGGCGGCCAATGTAAACCAACTATTTCCCCGGCACCAATGCGCTGCGCTGAAATTGTTTTGATGATTGAAATCGTAGCCATGGAAGAACAAAGAATTCCCGGGATTAAAGATATGTTTGATATGAGTTGCAAATTGGTAGGTCGCCTCGTTCATCCAACCCGGATTATTATATTTTTTGCCCATTTTGGCGGTGAACAACACAACCATAAACAAAGTGTCGATCCAAATTTCTTGATCGTGCAGGTTTAGCTCGAACTTCGAAGTATTTCCGGAGGTTACATGCTGAATCCCATTCTCCTTCGTCCGCGGACACTCATTTTCAACCCATTGCATCCATTCCAAAGCAAGCTTCTCCACGCTGGGCAGGTCCATCAGGGTAAGTAAAGGTGCTGTTGTATTAACATTTTTGAGGGGCAGCCCACGCTCGATCTGTTCGTTGGACCACTTCACAAAGAAGTCCTGATACCCGTCAAAGCCCTCTTGATTCGTGAGTTTATTTAAGCCGTACAAGCCGATGCCCTGCGGCCAGTCCCATTCGTCCATTCCAAAATCGCGGGGAAAGTACCCCAAGGCTTTACCATCGGCAGCCAATTCCTTTAAATGGCTTTCGTTGTCGGGTCTTTTTAAATGTAACAGCTGATTAATGACTTTTTTTAATTCGTGTTGGATGGTATCCTGCATGGCAGTTGCTCCTTTTTGTTTATGTTTGTTTCATGGTGAATCATGAATCTAGAAAAGCGCTTAACCAAATATAAAACAATATAAAGACAGAACTTACTTGCCATTGTACCTTCTTTTCTCTTTCTGAGCAACGAAAAAAGAAAAAAGTAATCGGATTCATGATTTTATCGGGTTCTGATGCTGAACATGGAACAGGGGATATACATATTTCATACACCAACCGATGTGCGGTGCGATCCCAGCGATGACAAGGCAATGGAAGATTTTTTTGCATGAACAGATGCGGACCGCTCGCATCGTTGGGAGTTTTGCCAAATAGTTAGCAATGACGCGGACGACGATAATCTAGTATACTAAGTCTCGTAGCAAGCGACACAACAGACGGCGGCGCGAATGAGCGCCTAGCAAGCAGACGATTCGTTCTGAAAGAATGATATTGTGTGTTTTGGATAAACCGACTGGTGTATCGCTATTTTGCGTGCACTGGCGGTTTTATACGACAGGAAGCAACGGGCTCATACACTCAACCACACAAACACTTTTCGAAGACGACCCAGTTCACACAGGGGACCAAAAACCTAGGAGGTCATTCAACATATGAAAAAAACTTTGTCAACGATTCTTTCTTTGGCCATAGCGTTCTCGATGTTCTCCTCCTCTGCATTAGCAGCGACAACGACAACAAAGGCAAAATCATCCAAAGATTTTACGGACCTCATGAACCTGGACAACGTAACGAAAGAGAAATATGATGAATTGATCGCCACTAGCGTGTTTGACGGTATTGCAGAAGGCACATTTGGCTTGAAAGAAAACATGAACCGCGCTCAATTCGCGAAGGTGGCTGCGCTCATCTTCGGCTTGCCGGTCGATATGACATTGACGACCTCAAGCTTCTCCGATGTGAGTGGCGGTGACCCGGCCAATGGCTACGCAATGCCTTATATAGAAGCGATCGTCAAAGCGGGCATTACCGACGGAGTCGCTGAAGGCAAATACGATCCAACCGGGCAAGTAACAAAAGAACAACTGGCAGCTTTCCTGCTTCGCGGTCTTGGTCTTGAGGAAAATGCGCAGAATATAACAGCCATACAGGATGCTTCCGTCTCCGATTGGGCGAAAGGCTACGTGGCACTTGCGCTAGACCGCGGATTGATGAGCAATAGCATCAACGGCACGTTCGGCGGTACGACAGCAGCAAGCCGCGAGTTGCTCGCGATGGCTTCCTATGAATCGAAATATCAGATTAAATCGGTATTTAGTGGTAAATACGCGATTGCTTCGATGAAAGCTACCGATGCGAACGTACTGTCCATTCGGCTTAACGGCGTAGTCGCTGATACCTCTGCCGTTACCTTTGCGCTGACGAAAAACGGCTTGCCGGTAGCCGATGGCTACACGACATCCTGGAGCGCGGATAAGTCTACCGCAATGCTAACCTTTGATACTAAATTTGATGATGCTTCCTGGACCGCGACACTCGGCGGATTGAGCAGTATCGACGAAGCTGGCCAAACGGCGAAGGCGACAACAGTGAAAGAGAAAATAGCGAAGATCGAACTGGTGACCACATCTGATACCTTGCCTAATAACCCATCGGCGAAGCTGCGTATTGACTTCAAGGCAACAAACCAATACGGTAAGCAATCGTCGGTATCAGCTAGCGAATTTGACCTGCATGCCAGCCTCGGATCAGTAACGCCAATTGGCGGCGAGCAGGCGTTCTACCTGACCCTGCCGTCTACGCTGAACCGCGATGACCGCTTGTCACTGACCGTCATTCACCAGGACAGCGGCACACAAGCGAACAAAGTGTTCACCATTGGCGATGCGCGTATCGTGTCCAAGGTTGAGCTGGGTGACCTTCTTGGCACGTCCGGTAGTGTAATAAGCTCCATCGAATCGAACAGCTACGCTTATCTTGACCTGAAAGTCTACGATCAATACGGTCTGCGCGTGGATGCGTTGGACGAGTTGAACAAGGGCGTCACCGTTACCTTCTCTGACTCCGATTTGGACAAAGGTAACGAGGGAGAATCCGGTGCGTTCGTCGACAACGCTGTGGGTGATGATGCGGCTGACCTGAAGCTGCGTGCGATTAGCGACAAAGTGAAGGACGTAGTCGTGACCGTATTCGCGAATGGGTCCGGCGAATCCGTCACAAAAACCGTTCCCATCATAGCGACGAACGTACCTAGCTCCGTTCAATTTGGAACATACTCTTACACACTGGCTAAAGGTGACGCGCCAAGTGGCGATGAGAGCCTTGATGCCAAGTTATACTTGCCACTGATCGTAAAGGACGACCAAGGCAACACGCTATCGGCGCAGGACATTTATGACAATCGTGATAAATTTACGATATATTCCAGCGGTGGCGTAACACTTGCTGATCAGCCGATCTCGAACTCCGGCAGCAATAAGGGCAAGATTGCAATCGCTGGTGTCAACACAAAAGGCAGCTCGATCATTACGGTGCAGTTGAAGGACAACCCGCAGGTTCAAACGCAATTGAAGGTGAATGTGAATGACGAGCGCAAAGCCGATACAATTATGTTTTCCCAAGCACCGGCAAAATATATGACTGCCGGCACTGACAATGAAATGAAAATAAAGTTGTACGACCAATACGGCAGTGAGCTGAAATACGATGCGAACGGTCAATATCTTGTGCGTTACTCGCTGACGGCGAGTGGTGGAGATGAAGCCAGCCTGGCTGCAACCAGCTTGTCTAGTGCGCAGCGTGTGGACGAAAGCGACGCGACATCCGCTCGTAAGTATGTGCTGCAGCCGACGAAGATCGGACAAGCGGTTACGCGGGATTTCCATTTGGCAGCTGACAGCTCAGACACATCGAATGACTCCATCTACGACAAATCGTTCAAATTTTACACGGCAGCAGATGCGAAAGCGGCCAACTACACGTACAAAGCGACGCTGTACAAGCAGGACAGCACGGGTACGGTGACGATTAATGGCAACTCTTATGTTGAAGTGAACAACTTGTCCACGACGATGGAAGTGCTCGATCCTTCGAATGTGAACACGAACCTGACGTACGAAGCGTACCTGGATAAATCGATAGATAACACCATGCTGGCCGCGGACGACTTCATGTCGGTCGGAACCGGTGCGCAAGGGGCAAGCACTATGTACGATACGTACAAGCCATTCACCAAAGAAGTGAAAATTCGTGCGACCAAAGACAAAGGTGACGAAGTCAAAGTCTCATCCAATATCGTGTCACTGACATCGAGTGATCCGCAAGTAGCGGACGTTGCAAGCAAATCGAAGGATAAAGACAGCACTCACTACATTGCAGGCGGCAAGGAAGGCCAAGCAGCCGTGACCGTTATGTTCTATGATGGCAAGAAAAATATGCAAACTTCATCATTGAAAGTAAGTACGAAGAAAGAAGCGCCAGCCGTAAGCAGCTTGAAGCTGAAGAAAACAGGCAAATCCGTGTCCATGGCCGATCTGCAAGCCGGCTTGTATCTGTGGGACGCGAAGCTCGGTGAGAAACTGACGGCACTTGATCAATATGGTGACGAAATCGTCGGCGAGAACGCACCGGGAACGATGAATGAAGAAGGCCAAGCGAACGACAATATGCTTGTACGATCAAAAGGGGTCGGCTACAACGGCAACGAATTGCTTAAACTTAGCTTCTACGTATCCGATATTAGCGGCGCCAACCCAGATGCAGTAAGCGTGGATGAAAACACTGGCTTCATCCAATATACAGGCGCGGCTGACGATGTGACGAGCTTCAAAGTCAACGTCATTGCACCAAGTGGCGAACAAGCATCTTTTGATGTTGATGTGAAGTAAGCAGCTATCACTTCGCTATAAACAAGCTAGGCGTTCAAGGAAAACCCTTGGTTGGCAAATGCCGATCGGGGGTTTTCGCCATATAATTTTGATTCCTCCATATTATTTAGGTTACAATCCATACATTCTGGACGGACAATGCATATCATTACATTGTAAGCAAAAAGGAGGGATAATCGATGAGCTGTGTTGGTATTGGAAACAGAACTTCCACTGCAGAAATTTTGGTTCTTTACATTTTGTTGGTGATCGTGTTGTCGGTTGGTTTCTTTATTTAATTGAAAAGTGAGAATAAATAAAGAACAATAGCCTAATTCTTCTAGGCTATTGTTCTTTATTTTAATTTATTTAGTTCCAATAATAAGAATAAATCCGATGTATTCTCGAAATCTGTCCATTATATCGTTGTACTTACTTGTTACTTCCCAAATTTGGATGTCAAGAAACGAACTAACATCAATTTGTTGATATGGGTCTGGGTGCTCAAAAAGATCCTCACTGGTTTCAGGAAACAAGAATGGTCCCTCTATCTGTGATCGATTAAATCCTATTGTTTTTACTAATGTTGACCAAACATTAATGTCCCATAGCTTCTCAATGTGATAAAAGGTTGTAATTTCTTCGCTGACTTCCATAGGCATTGGATTGCGTAACATCATTTCTCTGTCAAAAAGTTTGCCTCCAGAACGCAAAACCCTATAATATTCCGATAATGCCTTATCAGTATCCGTGAATATGGATACAGATTCAACAAGAATCACATCAAATGATTCGTTAGGAAAAGGAAGTGAGCTTGCGTCTCCTTCCATAAATTGAATGGAAAGATTCTCTTTTTCTGCCCGTATTTTTGCTTTTGCGATCATATCTGGGCGAATATCTATACCTATTACATCATGACCCTTAGCAGCTACATAACAAGATGTTCTGCCTGTGCCACAACCAACTTCAAGGATTCGAGAATTAGTTGGTAGAGGATATTGTTCAAGTTGCTTTAAAGTTGCTGCAAACCCTCCTGGATGAGCATTGCCAATACCTAATTTAGCCAGCATATCAAAATATTCCATGAGTATGAATTCCTTTCATTGCAGGTTTTATCTCATCATATGAAAGAAAACTAATTTTGCACCTTTGATCCAATTGACATACCTTAATTTAATGAAAGTTTTCTAAAGGAAATTCTTACGGAAGCTGCGCTCGCCCCGTCATCTCGAAGCGAAGAAGGAATCTGTTTTTATCGACAGTGGTCTCGTATCCATGTAACTGGTGCTGTCTGCCCGTGCACATGGATACGAGACAATCCAGGGCCGGATTGCCGAAGCTTTTGGTCTAGAAGCTGATCGTTTCATAACTGTTATGTTGATCTCAATAGGCAAAGGAGCCAATGCTGGACAAGGATCAGTTCGACTACCGATCGATAAAGTTGCACAGTGGAAGTAAGGTTGTACGGGATTCATGCAAAGATCCAGGTGGATTTCTCTTAGTCCAAGTTGGTCGGAGATAAAGAGGGACGTGTACCGGGCAATATGTATATAGAATGGGGCTCAATTCAAATGGCTATCTGGAAACGTTAGTTATTGAGAAGTTTCGTTACTATCTTAAAAAGATCATGCCTCTGGATGGCTTCTTTATGCTTTATAATTAATCCTATACTTGATAGCTGAAAGGCAACAGAGAGGGTGTAGGAAAAATGGCTTTACCGGACAATGTATATTTCGAAAACCTGAAAAAGACCAAATTAAGCGAGGTGAATTAGCACATGACAAAATTTGCAGCAGCGAACAAACAAAAGCAATGGCAGTCTTATTTACAAGGGTATCTGTTTATTTCACCATGGTTGCTGGGATTTTTTTTACTTACGTTTTGGCCCATGCTGCAATCCCTCTATTTTTCGTTTACCGACTATTCCTTGCTGGAAGCTGAGAAATGGATCGGGACGGACAACTATCACAAAATCCTGTTTGATGACTCGTCGTTTATTAACTCGATTAAAGCTACATTTATTTTCGTTCTGCTGGCCGTACCGATTAAGCTGGCAGGAGCTCTACTCATTGCCGTTGTTCTCAATATGAAGCTCAAAGGCATGTTCATTTACCGTACGGTCATTTATTTTCCTTCCTTGATCGGGTCAAGTGTCGCGGTTGCGATTCTGTGGAGTAACTTATTTGGTCGTGATGGCTTGATCAACCAGCTGCTGCTGACAGTTGGAATTGAAGGCATGAATTGGATCGGGATTCCCCAAACGGCGCTGTTGACGCTGATCATTCTGGCGGTTTGGCAGTTCGGTTCCTCAATGGTTATTTTCCTGGCCGGCTTAAAGCAAATTCCTCATGAGCTTTATGAAGCGGCTGCTGTGGATGGCGCAGGCAAGGTTAGAAGCTTCTTCGCCGTCACACTGCCGATGTTGTCCCCGATTATTTTGTTTAATCTGGTCCTCCAGACGATTGGAGCTTTTCAAATGTTCACTCAGGCTTTTATTATTACACGCGGTGGACCATTGGAATCTACATATATGTACGCACTTTATTTATTCGAAAAGGCGTTTACCCGCTACCAAATGGGCTATGCTTCTGCTTTAGCCTGGATTTTGTTGTTAATTATTGGCGTAGTGACGGCTTTGATCTTCTTTTCATCCAAGCGCTGGGTTCATTACGAAACTGAAGGAGGGAAATAGGATGACTTGGGGTCGCAGTCGAATTCTTTCACATCTGTTCCTGATTGTGTTATGTTTAATTCTCTTCTATCCAATATTTTGGTGGCTGGGAGCTGTTTTCAAAACAAATGCGGAGCTGGCTTCACCGGGCTTCTGGCCGCAGCATCCGACCCTGGATAATTTCGTGAAGGGCTGGACCGCGATTACAGGCTACACATTCGGTCATTTCTACCTGAATTCGTTCCGGTTGATCTTGAGTGTGCTGTTCACATCGCTCTTTTCCTGCAGCCTGGTTGCTTTTGGGTTCGCACGATTGAATTTTCCTTTAAAAAGCTTTTGGTTTTCCATCGTACTGGTCACTCTGATGCTTCCAAATCAGGTTACTATTGTGCCGCAGTATGTGATGTTCAGCAAATTCGGCTGGATAGATACGTACCTGCCTTTTATCGTACCGCATTCGCTTGCTGGCGGCGTGGGCGGCTCATTCTTTATTTTTATGCTCGTACAGTTTATTCGCGGTATTCCTCACGAGCTGGATGAGGCTGCCAAGATCGACGGATGCTCGCCGTTCGGAATTTACTGGCGTATTATATTACCACTACTTGTCCCTGCCTTAATTACGATGTCTATTTTCTGCTTCTTGTGGAATTGGGATGACTTTTTGGGACATATGATTTATATTCAATCCATAGACAAGTACACCGTCGGCTTGGCGCTTAAAGTATTTGTCGACGCTCAATCGAGCACGCCATGGGGCCAACTATTCGCTATGTCATTCTTGTCGATCATGCCGGGAACGTTGATCTTCTTCCTGGCTCAGAGATATATCGTGGAAGGTATGGCAACTTCCGGTTTAAAAGGCTAAGTTCAAGTTCAGTTGCATCCCAGTCCGAAATGTGCCGGTTTACGGCATTTTTCGGACTTTGCGTTTTGGGCGGACACTAATTTATAGAATAGAGGCGAAGAGCTTGGAGTCGTTATTCAAAAAGCTTCCTATACGTTATCTATATTTCGGATCTTTTGCGGTGTTCGCCCTTTGCCTGTTCACCGTGATTTTTTGGATCAGCTATCACTACTCGGTTAAGGCTATCGTGAAGACAGCTTCGGGTTACCAGGAGAAAATGCTTGTTGAATTAAACGGGCGGCTTAAGGAGAAGTTGGACTTTATAGAGTCCATTTCCTTAGCGGTATCCAGAAATCCCGATGTGATTAATCTACTGGGCAATCAAAACGAGGCTTATGAGCAGCACGCTCTGACGGAGCGGGTTTCATCGGCGCTGCTCGGGCTTACCTTCTCATCACCGATGATTGACAGCATCCATGTTTATATGAATATGCCCCCAGCCCCCGTGCCTCCAGTGGCCTATCTTCCGCTTCAGGAGCTGGACAAGGAAGCTTGGTATCCGTTATTGGAAAAAAACGATTTTCTATGGGTTGGCGAGCATTTGATCGATTCCCCAAATGGTAAAAAGTCGGTCGTTAGCTTTGCGCGTAAGCTGACTTCGTTGTCGGGTGATTTTGCCGGAGTCGTGCTAATTCATATGAAAGCGACCACGCTGCAAGCGGTGCTCGGAGATCATCATTTGCTATCACAGCGGCTTTTGGTTGATTCCACCGGACACAAGATTGTCCAGATCGGTAATCCGTCCATTGTGCTGACCGACGATGAATACAAGAAAATGCTCGGCAGCGCACCACCGTTGACGGCTCAGGAAATAACGAGTGTCGAGAAGCTTGTATTTTCATCCTCGACAGCTCTGGTCGTTTCCTCCAAGATGGCTGGTTCCGGCTGGGTGGTTGCGGAAATTACGCCGTGGGAGCTGCTTGCAGAGGACAGTCTGTTTATGCTGAAGGTGCTCGGAATGATCGGTTTGCTATCCATTATTGCCGTAATGCTGATTAGTGTCTATTTGAACCGACAGTTTACAAAGCCAATCTATCTGCTGCTCCGAAGCATGAACCAATACCCTGATATGAATAAGGGTCAGCTGCCCCCAGATTACCGCAACGAGTTCGGACAGCTGTTTCTGGGCTACAACCGGCTGCTGACACGGATTGAGGAGCTCTACCAGTCGCTCGAAGAGCAGTATAAACGCAAAAAGGAAACCGAGGTTAAAGCGCTGCAGGCGATGATGAACCCGCATTTTCTATATAATACACTGGACCAGCTAAATTGGATGGCTATTAAAGATGGAAATACACGGATGAGCGTCGTGCTGGAGATGACGGGGGCGATGCTGCGGATCGGGTTATCAGACGGAGAAGCTTTGATAACCGTCGAGCAGGAGCTGGACTTTGTAAAAAATTATATGCAAATCCAACAAATCCGCCTCGGAGAGAAGAAAATTAATTACCAGATCAATGTCAGTGAGGAGCTGCTTCCCTTGTTTATTCCTAAGATGACCCTGCAGCCTTTCGCTGAAAACAGTATCAAGCATGGATTTCACGGCAGGGAGCACGGCAATCTGGATATCCAGGTCAGCGCGACGGAAACGAAGCTTGTAATCACGATCACCGATGATGGGAAGGGGCTTCATAACACGAAGCAGATTGGGAAAAAAACGGCTGGCGGCTACGGTATTGGTAATGTACGAGCGAGGCTGAATGAGTTTTTTGATTCGGATTACAGTATTGAATTAAGCGCCCTGGAGCATGAGGGAACCCGGGTGACCATTCAAATTCCAAAACTGGAAACGAAGCTATAGACCAGAACCGGGAGGGAGGCTAAGTCATGTGGAAGGTTGCGATTATTGATGATGACCCCAATTTACTGGAGGGGATGCGATATGCAATTCCGTGGAAGGAGCTGCAGGCAGAGTGGGTAGGCGAGGCTATTGACGGCAAGGAGGGTTTGAAGCTGATTCTGCAGGCAGAGCCCGATATTGTGATCAGCGATATTGACATGCCCGTGATGAATGGGTTGGAAATGTTCGAAGCGCTGCGTCGTGAGCAGTACGAAGGAAAATTTATTATTTTGAGCGGATATTCCGACTTTGAATATGCAAGGCAGGCGCTGCGCTTGTCGGTTGATGATTATTTGAGCAAGCCGATTTCGATTGAAAGCCTGAAAAAGGTATTGGAGCGGGTTATCGGGAATTTGGAGCAGGAACGGTTGAAGGAACAGGAAGCTCAGGAGCACGAGCAGAGGCTACAGGATTTTGAGCCTTATGTAATGAAGGAATGGCTGAAATCACTGCTGATCGGCGATGCCGGCAAACAGGTCATCCGGTCCGAGCTGGTTCAAGTCAAGGTGGAGCAATGGGAAAAACAGGTGCATGTCGTACTCTGCATGGAGCTGGAAATGTCGGATGGATTGAAGAATTGGTATGCTTTCGACCGCAGTCTGATGCGATTCGCGATCCAGAATGTGGTCCGGGAAATACTCGATGACTACGAAGTCGAGTATGAATATATGGAAATGAACAGCCGATTGTACGCGCTGTTGATCCATCTGGATGCGAATGAACAAAGTGAGCAGCAGCTGCAAACGATCACCCGCCAGAGCAGCCGTCAGATCGAGCTCGCTCTGCGGGATCATGTAAAGCTGACGATGGCAACCGGGGTCGGCAGCTTCCAGAAGGACTGGGGACAGCTGGGCGAATCGTTCGAACAGGCATGCCACAGCCTTAAGGGCGAGACGCTTGGAGAGGATAAGCCTATTCAGGGGCAGGAAATCAGCTCCGTACGCTTTTTCCATCAATTGGCTGAAGCCGTTCGCAATGTTCAAGAGGAGCACGGCAACCAGCTCATAGCTGAATATATAGCCGGGCTGAAGGCTGACGAACCGTTTCATAAGCAGGATGTGAAGCAGTTTGTGAGTGAGCTTTGGATTATTATGAACTATTCGCTGTATGATATCGGAATCGAGCTGAAGAATATGTATCCGGCTTTTGAGCCCGTGCCGGAGCCAGGCGGGGAGCATACTACAGACAGCCTGCAGCGCTGGCTCAAAGAGATGGTGCGGACCATCATTCACAGCACATATATGAATGAAAATGTACGCCATCAGAAAATTGTTGAATTCATCACCCAGTTTACCCATGAGCATTACATGGAAGATATTACACTCGGTATGATTGCGGAGAAGGTTCAGGTGTCCAAAAACTATTTGGGCCAAATTTTCAAAAATGTAATGAACGAGACCTTCAATAACTACATCACCCGAATTCGTATGGAGCGGGCCAAAGGAATGCTGCTTGAAGGGAATTTATACATTTATGAAGTGGCTGAAAAGGTTGGATATAACAGTATTTCCTATTTTAGTACGCAATTCAAAAAATATACCGGCTATAATCCGACGGATTTAATTAAATAACAATCGGTTTTTGTTGTTTTGTAGAAACAATTGTAACTTTGTGTTATAGGATTCAATCTGCCGTTAAATTATAATATGAAGGGTCAAAGGTGAAAACAAAGAAAAGGGTGATTACAGTGGGATTTGGACGTAAAAAGACGGCTGCTATGCTGTCGGTACTTGGCTTAAGCTTAACCATATCAGCGTGCGGTTCGGGCAGTCCGACAGCCCAGCCTGCCCAAGGTGGGGATAAAAAATCGGAAGTCAAATTGCGAATTACATGGGCCGGTTCGCAAGTTAGACATGATGCTACGCTTAAAGCTCTGGATGCTTATACCAAGCTGCATCCTGAAGTGAAATTCGAGCCTGAGTATATGGGATTCGATACGTATTGGACCAAGATGGGTACGCTCTCCGCAGCCAGAAATTTGCCCGATATTTTGCAAATCGATACGAATAACTTGATGGATTACGCGCAGCGCGGTCAATTATTAGACATTGGAAGCGGTATCAGCGCATCCGATATTGATCCTTCCCTGATTAAAGCTGGCAATGTGGATGGCAAGCAGTACGCGATTCCGATCGGTGCCAACGCCATAGCTTTGCATTACGATAAGGTGATGTTAGAGAAGCTGGGTATTCAGGTTCCCGATCAAGGCTTCACATGGGATGAGCTGATCAAGCTGGCGCGCGAGGTGAAACCGAAGCTGGACAAAGGAAAGTATTTGCTTCAGGATTTATCGGTTTCCATCGCCGGGAATGAAACGGACAAATATGAGATTTACCAGCTGGCCCAAGGCAAAGGCCTTCTGCACACTCCAGATGGTAAATTCAATATCGATAAAGACACCTTCGTGAAATTCAATCAGCTATTTGCGGAGCTGCGCAAGGATGGTATCGTACCTCCGATTGATGTAACGGTAGCGAATAAGGAAAATGATCCGAAGCTAGACAATTTATTGAATGGTACCATCATGATCCAGCGTGGATATGCGGCAAGCATCGGTGCTATTGATGGTGTGAAGCCAGGCCAATTCGGATTAATGGTTACACCTAAAGCTGTGAAATCAGGCTCCTTCCTGCTGCCTGCCCAATTTTTTGCAGTATCCAAGGAATCCAAATATCCGGAGGAAGCAAAGAAATTCATCGACTGGTTAGTGAATGATGTAGAAGCGGGCAAAATCTTAGGATTGTCACGTGGACCGCAGGTTTCTAAAAAAGTTTCGGAGGCTCTCACTTCTACATATACGGATGTGGAGAAGCAGCAGATTGATCTGATCCAAAAGACGGCTCCTATTGCAAATGAATTTAACAGCAGACCCAAAGGCTATGGCAGCTTTGCTGGCGAATACAACAAGATCTCTCAGCAAATCGGATTTGGCAAGATCACTCCAGAGCAGGGCTTCGATGAGCTGAAGAAAAAATGGCAGGAAACTGTCGGTAAATAAGAGAAATTAAGCAGGGGAGACAGGCTGAATGAGAAGCATTGTTTGTCAACAAATCAATGAATTCATAATGACTGAAGCGGAAATTCCCGTGCCGCAGCCCGGCGAGTCGCTTGTCCGCATTAAAAGGATCGGTATTTGTGGAACGGATCTTCATGCTTATAAAGGCAATCAGCCTTTCTTCAGCTATCCCCGCATACTGGGTCATGAGCTGTCAGGCATTGTTGAGCAGATTGAAGGCGAAGCAAAGGGGATTTCCGTCGGTGATCAAGTTGCATTCATTCCTTATCTGGAATGCGGCGAATGTATTGCTTGCATGAATGGCAAGACGAACTGCTGCACGAAGATGCGTGTGCTGGGCGTTCATACAGATGGCGGTATGAGAGAATTTATTGCTGTACCTACTGATCACCTGATCACAGTCAATCAGCTTACGCTGGATCAGGCAGCTGTATTGGAGCCACTGAGCATCGGCGCCCACGCTGTACGACGTGCCGATCCACAGTCGGGAGAGAAGGTGCTTGTCATTGGAGCGGGTCCGATCGGACTCGGGGTTATGGCCTTTGCCAAGCAGCGCGGTGCCGTTGTCATTGCGATGGATATGAACGATCAGCGTCTGCAGTTTTGTCGCGAATGGATCGGTGTCGACTATATCGTGAACGCATCCGATAATCCGAAGGAGCAGCTGGAGGCTATCACAGATGGTGACTATCCGACGATTGTGTGGGATGCCACGGGCAACCGGCATTCGATGACTGGTGCTTTTCAATGGGCAGCCCATGGCGGCAAGCTGGTATATGTCGGCTTGGTCAGTGCGGATATCACTTTCAACGATCCGGAGTTTCATAAAAAAGAGCTGACCCTAATGGGCAGCCGCAATGCCATCAAGGCGGATTTTGAGGTTGTCATTGAAGCCCTAAGCAGTGGCAAGATGGATATGAATGCTTATATTACAAATAAAACAAGCTTTGATAGCATGATCGCGGAATTTGAAGGATGGTTGGATCCGGCGAACGGTGTCATAAAAGCGATGGTTGAGATTTAAGAGCATACGGCAAGCAGTGCGTGTTCACCAAGAGCCTTGGGCAATCTTGGGGGAACGCGCATTTTCATGAATTTAGGAGGTAGTTGACAATGACTTATGCACAAATTGATTTACTTAAGGAGCAGTATCGAACAGAAGTGAAGTGGTATTCGCTGCGCTGGCATTATATTGAAAGCTGCATTCTGAAGGCTTATCAGGACAGCTACGAGCAGACAGGAGACCAAGCCGAGTACGATTTTGCCAAAAGCTTTATCGATCGTCAATTTAATGAAGCGGGTATTATTGAATTCATTGATGTGAATTATTACAGCATAGACCAGATCCGAATGGCCTCTAACCTGTTCGCGCTTTATAAACAGGAGAAGGATAAGAGATACAAAGACGTGCTGGACCTGATTTATAGGCAGCTGGATTCGTATCCGCGTACGAAATCGGGAAGCTTCTGGCACAAGGAGAATTATCCGAATCAGGTTTGGCTTGACGGTTTATTTATGGGGCAGCCGTTTTATGTGCAGTATGTGAAGGAGTTCGGCGAAACCAAGGATTATTCCGATACTCTGCGCCAATTCGCGAATGCGCGCCAATTTATATATGATGACAGTAAAAAGCTATACGCGCATGCTTATGATGAGAGCCGTGAAATTTTCTGGTGCGACCCTGTTACGGGGCAGTCTCCCCATGTATGGGGGCGTGCTGTGGGCTGGCTGGTCATGGCACTGGTCGATGTGCTGGAGCTGCTTGAGAACGAGCCTGCCGATTCGGAGCCATTAAAGGCCATGCTGCTGGAAACGATCAATGACATGCTGCCTCATCAGCATGAAAGTGGCATGTGGTTCCAGGTCGTAGATCATGAGGACAGTGCAGGCAATTACCTGGAGTCGAGTGGAACGTTGATGCTGGCTTATGCCATCTTAAAAGGGGTGCGGCTTGGATATCTACCCAAGGAATATGCAGTGCACGGTAAAAAAGCTTTTGATGGTACCGTAAAGGAATACATTCATGAGGTAGACGGAGAAATTCGACTGGGTGGTATTTGTAAAAGCGCAGGACTTGGCAGAAATCCGGACACGGGCATTGTGCGCGACGGCAGCTATGCGTACTATATTACCGGTGAGCAGGTTGTGGAGAACAATGGACACGGGGTTGCACCGCTGTTGCTGGCTTACAATGAGATTAAGCTGTTGAAATAATTTGAATGGATGAGATCCAATTTGTTGTCATTACCACTGACAATAAATTGGATTTTTTATCATATTTAGTAATTTTTGTCATCTAACTCAACGTACTGGCTACTATGATCGCTTAGTCATCTTTGTAGTAATATCGGGTAGATTTAATACAGACCTACAGGATCATGGCAGACCAGATGTGACGGCAATATTTACGAATTCCATAAGTATTTTTCTATTCATTTTTCAGTGAGCTTTTAAGAGAAAAGCGTTTCACTATAGAGGGAGTATAGATCAATGCAGAAAAACGTATCACAAATAAACGGATAAATTTTTCGTAGGGAATAATTCGATAAAGCAGCGGTGTAATGCGTTTTTTTCTATGAAATGGCCGAATCTTTCATTATTCTTTTATTTGGTTGTTGTAGACTTACATTATGAAAGTTATTATTCTGTCCACGAGTTGAAGTCTCCAGAAGAAATCGAAGTGTCACCATCCCCGTACTAAGCGAGGATAGGATAAAGAATCACGTTAGGAAAGCATAGATCAACAGCAATCAGATACCATACAGACATTCTTCCATCTCGGATGAAATAATGAATTCTCACCATAAATCTAACATCAGATGACAGATATATATATATTTGAAGTTACGATTTAGAATTACATAGATTTCGTTATGGGTTCAAAATTAGGTTTTGGAGGTTAGAGGCATTATGCGAAAATATTTTAAGAAATTCAGCCTGTTGTTATTCATTTTGTTCTTTTTTGTAACTGTATTTGTTGTAAATCCTTCAAATGTATTTGCAGCATCCAGTGGTACAGCCAGCGGAACCTATGATTTCAGCGGTCCATTGAAGGTGAACAATAGTGGAGGCGCCGGTTATGCAATCTTTGCTGATAAGTTCGTTGTGAGCAATGGTTTTGCTATTGCAGGTTCGCAATTATGGTCTGAGAATCAGCAAACTGCTAACACAGCTGGAACCCTTGTTATCAAGGCTGAAGGCACGGCAACGTGCAGGACATTTACCTTTAAGGATTTGGGTATTAGTTCTTATGAAGCATCAGGTCAGAATCTTACCTCTCTTTCTGTAGTCTTAAAAGATACGGTGGGCGCTACAATTGCTACTCTCTCCAACTCAGGGAGTGTCATCCTTACAAGTAATACCGCTCAATTGAGCAGCTTGCTTGGAGGGTCACCTTATAGTTACGACAATGTTGCCTCTATTACGATAACGTGGAAATTTGCAAATAACTTGGCACCCTCGAATTTAAACTTTGATAATATTACGATTGCCAATGTGGTCGGAGCGGACGTCATGCCACCGACGGTGTCTGACGGTACTCTTAGTGCTTCAGGTATCACGGCAACTGGCGTTACGCTGAGCTGGACAAAGGCCACGGATGCGGTGAGTGCGCCAAGCGCGCTGCAGTATCAAGTATATCGCTCCAGCAGCAATAACCTCAACACGGTCACTAATATCGAAACGAATGGCACGGCACTTGGCAGCTATACGGCGGATGTCGGCACGTATAGTGTGGCGGGACTAGCGGAAGGCGCAAGCTATTACTTTAATGTCATTGTGAAGGATGAGGGGGGCAATAAGACGGCCTATACAATGAAGCAGGTTGTGACGCCAGACATCACGTCACCGGTTGTGTCCGTTGGGACAATAAGCACGTCAGGCCTCACCGGGATAGGAGTAATGCTGAACTGGACGAAGGCCACGGATGCGGTAAGTGCGGCAAGCGCGCTGCAGTATCAACTATACCGTTCCAGCAGCAACAACCTCAACACAGTGGCGAATATGGAAGCCAATGGGACGGCAGTAGGCAGCTATACGGCGAATATCGGCACGTATAATGTGGCGGGCCTAACGGAAAGCACAACCTATTACTTCAACGTAATCGTGAAGGATGAGGCGGGCAATAAGACCGCCTACACAAC
>NZ_MRTH01000035.1 GCF_001956045.1 Paenibacillus sp. FSL H7-0331
TCGGCCCGTTGGTCAAGTGGTTAAGACACCTCCCTTTCACGGAGGTAACAGGGGTTCGAGTCCCCTACGGGTCACCAAAGCAAGGGCGCTTAGCTCAGCTGGGAGAGCATCTGCCTTACAAGCAGAGGGTCGGCGGTTCGATCCCGTCAGCGCCCACCATATTTATATTGATTGACGCGGGGTGGAGCAGCCCGGTAGCTCGTCGGGCTCATAACCCGAAGGCCGCAGGTTCAAATCCTGCCCCCGCAACTTAATCATTTCTAATTGTATATATTGTCGGGACGTAGCTCAGCTTGGTAGAGCACCTGGTTTGGGACCAGGGGGTCGCATGTTCAAATCGTGTCGTCCCGACCATTTTAAATTAAATGCTAATTATATATAGTGATAACCGATAAACCTTGTATATCAAGGTTTTTTTGCTTTTTCGGAAAAGCTCTTAAATAAGTAATCCATTTAAATAGTAGAAACATGGATCGGAAATCTTAATTACATACAAAAAATCCATGTTCAAGTACCCTTCCAATACGGATAATAATAGGAAGAAATAGTGGAGAGAGGAGTTATGAACATGATATTAGAAAAAGTGGCTTATGGACAAAAATCGGTACTGAGACAGCTAATGGAGCTGTACAAATATGATTTTAGTGAGTATGAGCTTGATGATGTGAACGAGCAGGGATACTATGATTATGCATATTTGGATCATTACTGGACTGAGGACGGCAGGTATGCTTTTTTTATACGAGTAGATGAGAAGCTGGCTGGCTTCGCTTTGGTGAGAGCGCTTGAAGTGGATACAGAAGGGGATACGATCTATTCGATAGCAGAGTTTTTTGTGATGAAGAGATTTAGAAGAATGGGAATAGGAAGCAAGGTGGCGATCAGCTTGTTTGACATGTTTCCGGGGATATGGAGGGTGGGGCAAATAGAAAATAATGCTTCATCGCAGCTGTTTTGGCGAAAGGTTATTTCCGAGTATACAGATCATAATTACGAAGAAGGCAGGCGTGATGATGGCGAAGGTCCTTTGCAAACCTTTAAATCAAATAGGTGGAACGAAGTTTGAGGCTGCTTAAAGAATAATGTATACGGATGTGAAGGATGGAGGTTTCTATGGCCAATATGAATCAATTGAACAGTTCACTTGATACAATAGCTGTCGTTACAGGAGCGACACGTTTGCAAGGAATCGGTGCTGCAATTTGCAACGCACTGGCGCAGGCGGGAATAGATATCTTTTTTACAACGTGGCCAGGCTATGATCGTACAATGCCTTGGGGAGTCCATGAAAATGAAGCATTTCAAATCCAGCAGCAAGTAGAGAGCTATGGAGTTCGCTGCAAATTTATAGAAATTGATCTATCTGAAGCAGACTCGTTCAACCAAGTTCTGAATACGGTGGAGCAGGAGTTTGGAGCGCCATCGATTCTTGTTAATAATGCAGCATATTCGACTCGTGATGGCTACGAGCAGCTGACTTCCTCGATACTGGATGCACACTATTTTGTGAATATGCGAACAGCCTCCTTATTAAGTGTGGAGTTCGCACGCAGATTTGACAAAGGTACAGGCGGGAGAATCATAAACCTGACCTCAGGACAATCTCTTGGAGCTATGGAACAGGAGCTTGCCTACGCGATGACAAAAGGTGCAATAGAGGTACTAACCAAGACGCTAGCCGCTGAAGTAGCGGATAAAGGAATCACAGTTAATGCAGTCAACCCTGGGCCAACCGATACCGGCTGGATGACAGACTCTATCAAAGCTGAACAGCTGCCTCGATTCCCGAGAGGACGAATAGGAACACCTGTGGATGTTGCACGGCTTATCGCCTTCTTGGCAAGTAATGAAGCAGAATGGATTACCGGGCAGGTTATGCACTCGGAGGGTGGATACAAGCGTGGAGGCTGACTGGAAGCGCTGAGAGGTGGATACGGGCGCCAGAGGCAAGCTTTGAGTACTACGCGCAGTACGTGGTGGTTACAAGAGCACGAGGCTAGCTGCAGCCCGGTTGGATTGTTATAAGTTGTTGCTAGCCTTAACATAGTTTTAATTCCAAATTTAATAATAATATCCTATAATCGTATTAAGAGTGTATTGGAATGCTGCTTGATGAGACGCATTCCTTTTTGCGCTATAAACACTTTGAACGCGAAGGGAGATATGTGCATGCAGCTAGTTACGGAGCGATTGATAATAAGAGAATTTAAGCAAGAAGACTGGGTGGCCGTGCATTTGTACGCCTCAAGTCCTCTGGTTGCCACACATATGATCTGGGGGCCCAATACAGAGGAGGATACCAAGGATTTTGTGAGCAGAGTCATTGAGCAGCAGCAGGTGCAGCTGAGAAAAGATTTTGAAATGGCTGTCGTCCTGAAGGCGACGAATCAGATTATTGGTGGATGCGGTATTCACCTATCTGAACCGAAGAAGGGGGAGATTGGCTATTGCTTCAATCCGGAATTTTGGCGACAAGGCTTCGCAGCTGAAGCTGCTACGGCTATGCTAGGCTTTGGATTTCAAGTTCATGGGTTACACCGAATCTACGCGACTTGTCGTCCTGACAACATCGGTTCAGCCAAGGTCATGCAGAAAATCGGAATGACTTATGAAGGGCGTCTGCGAGAACATATGCAGCATAAAGGTAAATGGCACGATTCCTTACTTCACTCCATATTGGAGCAAGAATTTAATCGTGAGGACAGTTCGCCAGAACAGGATGATCCCGATCTGTCTTGAAAAACGGTTGTAGCTGTAAGTGAACTTATATGACGGAGTGATCATTCATGAACATTGAGGTAAAAGAAGCGGATATCGATCAAGCTGATCTGATCCTGAGCACGATGCAGCAAGCTTTTCAGGAGTACGCAGGTAAGTTGAATCCGCCATCAGGGGCGCTTTCCGAAACAGCGGACGATATTATTAAAATCATACAGCAGGGTGGCGGTGCGGTGATAGCTTGGTCGGGTCAGACCGCTGTTGGAACGGCCCGTTATAAATTTAAAGATTCACACATGTACATAGGAAGAGTGTCAGTCTCACCTGCCTACAGAGGGAATGGGATTTGTAGAAAGCTGCTGAGCTTTATTGAGGAACAGGCTAGAGCCAAAGGAATATTGGAAACCAGGGTGGAGGTACGTTTATCGATACCAGGGAATATTGAATTGTATCAGAAGCTGAAATATGAAATAATCGATCACAAGTATTACCCGGAGCAAACGGATAGCTGGTATGTGATGAGTAAAAGGGAATAGACATGTTCTTTTTATGTGCTTTAGAACAGGGGATAATGGATGATATTTTGGAAAAAAAATAATATTTTAATATTTTGCTTGCATTCGTATTTTATTCGTGATATTATACTTCTTGCGCACATGAAGCAGCGCAGAAATAACTGCTGGAATGCAGAATATAATTATATACCGCGCGCCCTTAGCTCAGCTGGATAGAGCGTTTGACTACGAATCAAAAGGCCGGGAGTTCGAATCTCTCAGGGCGCGCCACACACTTGCCGGTGTGGCGGAATGGCAGACGCGACGGACTCAAAATCCGTTTCTTGAGAGGGAGTGGGGGTTCGAGTCCCTTCACCGGCATCACAAAGAAGCTAAGAATCAATTTCAATTGATTCTTAGCTTCTTCTCTGTTCACCGACATATAGGCATAGGACATCGTAATCAAGCATCAATCAAGACCATACGAGTAATGGTCTTGATTGGCTATGTTCGATTTCATAAACCTACATTTTTTCAATTATGGAGCTGATCTGTACTTTTTCCCCACGCTTCGCGCTTTCGATCGCACCGAACACCATTGCCATACTGTTCAGGTTATCCGAGCAATCCGTCTCTGCCTTGCGACCTTCAATAAGCGAGGTGAACATTTCCTCGAAGCAGCCCTCATGCCCCTCACGGCCTTCCCAGACTGCGGAAGGGTGAACTTGCATGTGTTCGTTCATAAAGGCTCCTTGAGCCGGTTCTACGGGTACGACTTCGGCATAGGGCCTATTTGTACCATCCCATATCAAGGTTCCTTTGGAGCCGACAATTCGCCACGCACTTTCCCAGGAGGTTGGGGCGCCTTCAGCACTCCATGAGCCATTATAGGAAAACACAGTGCCGTCCGACATTTCAAATATGCAGACTGCCGAAGCATTGCCTTTGTACCAGGAATAAGGCGGATTAAATTCATGGCAGTACACGGATACCGGGTTGGCACCGAGCAGAAAGCGAGCCTGGTCAAAGGTATGGATTGCCATATCGAGAATGAGCGGGTTGTCCATCGCTTCGCGAAAGCCGCCAAAGTGCGGTCCAAGGAAAAAGTCGGCTTTCATAAAGCCAGGTTGTCCGATGACGTCCTGCTCGATCATTCCACGCGCCTCGCGGATTTGTTTATTGTACCTGCGGTTCTGCATAACGATGTAGTTTTTATTATGTTGATTCACGAAGTTCTTCATCTCAACTGCATCCTGCATGGAGGCGGCCATCGGCTTCTCCCCGATCACATTGCAGCCGAGCGCTGTTGCTGTCATAACGACGCTTTTGTGAACCTCGGGTATCGTAACGTCCATCACCAGGTTGGCTCCGGTGGAGCGAATGGCTTCCTCAAGACTGGTAAATCTTCCGCAGGTAAGACCGAGCTCATTCGCCATCGATTCCGCGGCAGCTGGATAAATATCGACCAAAGCGACAATTTCAACGTCTTCTCTCGAGAGCGCATATTTGACCCAACGTTTGCCCATGTTGCCACAGCCGACCTGGACGGCCCTGAAGGGCTTATTTGCTTGGACAGCTTCCGACATATTACTTACCTCCTTGGATCGTCTCCAGCGGCTTGCTGTTGCCATAGACAGGCACTGGACGAGTTGTTGGCGCTGCCCACGATACGGCGTTGCGGATAACGCGGCGAATCTGTTCATTATAATAAGTAGGATAGGTTTCATGACCGGGACGGAAATAAAAGATTTTCCCTTGTCCACGATGGAACGTGCAGCCGCTGCGGAATACTTCCCCGCCCTCGAACCAGCTTGTAAAGATCAATTCGTCCGGCTGTGGAATGTCAAAGTGCTCGCCGTACATTTCCTCCTGCTCAAGCTCAATGTATTCACCAATGCCTTCAACAATCGGATGTCCGGGGGATACGACCCACAGCCGTTCCTTCTCGTCAGCCTCACGCCACTTCAAATTGCATGAGGTACCCATCAGCTTCATGAAAATTTTGGAGAAATGTCCGGAGTGCAGCACGATTAAACCCATGCCCTCACGTACACGTTTATGAACGCGGTCGACGATGACGTCAGCCACTTCACGGTGCGCTTTATGCCCCCACCAGATCAGAACGTCGGTACCGTTCAGCTTCTCTTCGGTTAATCCATGCTCTTCTTCATCCAAGGTAGCATAGCTGATCTCAAAAGCATCGCCGAGGCCTTCACCGATAGCGTGATGGATGCCTTGGGGATAGACGGCCCGCACCTTTTCGTTATTTTGTTCATGACGGAATTCATTCCAGACGGTAACGCGCAGTCTTGCACTCATATTGAATACCTCCATTATATGTTCGGATATGTGCTTTCTTCTCAGATTATAGGCAACCGCTTACACAAAAGATAGACTGAAAACTGCCCGTTCCTTCTCCAAAAATGACCTTTTTGATTTTATCGAAAGATCCTGTGCTATACTCGACATATATAGATTTCAATCTATAAGAGGAAACAATCTTCTTAAGTGAAACCGATGAGGTGCATTCGTTTATGACCATTGCAATGGATACGCGGCATGATCCCGTCAGGGAGGAACTCGTTATATATCAGAACCCATCCCTTTTTTTGAAGGTATGGGAGGTACAATCCGACAAACAGACAGCGGGGATTCCCGAGGTATGGCCCTGGCATTATCACAAAGAGGTTGAATTTCTAGCCATAACAGAAGGTCGTGCCGGCATACAAACGAAGGATGATTATCGTATCCAGGACTATGGGGATATTATGCTGTTCGGCTCCTCACAGCTGCATCGAATTCATAAAGCACTGCCAACCCCGCTGCGGTTCATTGTGCTTCAGGTCGACTTGCTGCAGCATTTTGATCAAAGCTCGCTGCCTTATTTGCACTGCTTTTCCGAGCTGACCCAGCCGCTGAGCACATTGAATTATATATTCAGGGAGCACCCTGAGGCTTGCGAAGAGGCTTTCTCACTTGTGAACGAGATATATAGGGAATCCCAGTCGCAGCAGCGCGGCTACGAGCTGGCCATTGGTGCTGCGATCAAAAAGCTGCTGCTGCTTTTGCTGCGCTATGACTCCAGGATGATGCTTCAAGGCGGCGATACGGATCTGGAGGTAACCCGTCTGCGGCCTGCACTTGATTATGTGGAGCGGAATTTAGGTGAGAAAATTACAGTCGAAGAGGTTTGCAGCCTGCTTAATTTGAGCTACGCCTATTTTATCCGCTATTTTCGCACAACGATGGGACTGTCTTTTATCGAATTCGTTAACTACAAACGCGTCAAAAAAGCCGAACGGCTGCTGGCGACCCGTGATCTGAGCATTACGGAAATTGCCTGTGAGGTAGGGATCCCGAGCACTGCTCAATTTTATAAACTATTCAAACGGCACAATCATTGCTCACCTGGCGAATTCAAGGCACGAATGAGTGGTAAGACAGTCGGGAGCTAGAGCAATCCCATGAATGAGTCTGATTCTGCTCGAAAGCAGTGTTGAAGTGGATGGAATATACCGGACTTTTCTTTCGTTAGCGGCCACGATCCCCGCTTTTCCTTATTAAGTACGGCGGTAGAGCAGGACATTTCTTTTTGAGATGCGATGTAAAAGTATTGTCCGTATTCTGCCTTTCCGAAGCCGTATATAATTCGACTTGAGCGCTCTGGTAGCATGTAGGAGCTGCGCATCGATAATCACAATGGGGAGGATTTTAACGGATGAAGCACAAGAATAAAAGGATGTATATGACGTTGGCGCTGATGTTAGCGCTTGCGACAGCTGCGGGTTGTTCGGGTCAGACGGAGACGAATAAGGTAGCCGGGACGGACAAAGGTTCAGCGCCATCAGGACAAAGCAAGGATGCAGATAAACCGTTATCTATCAAAATGTTTGCTGGATTGTATAATGAAGTACCGAATATGAATGATGATTATTGGTCGGAATGGCAAAAAAGGACCAACTCCAAGCTCAACGTGGAATGGGTACCCTCTGGTGATTTGAACACAAAGCTCGATTTGCTGCTCGCTTCTGGTGATCTGCCCGAGGTCGTTGCTGTTCCCGATTTCAAGAAGGCAACCCTGCTCAGTGCGATCAAAAATGGCGCGTTTTGGGACCTCACCCCGTTTCTCGGTGATTTAAGTAAATACCCGAATATGAAAAACAATCTGGTTAAGGATGCTTTTAAATACAGAACAATAGATGGCAAAATTTACTCGCTGCCGGGATCACGTTCAAGAGTAGACCCAGGAATCAAAATCCGTAAGGACTGGCTCGATCAGTTGAAAATTCCGGTACCTACTACACTGGATGAATATGCGGACGCATTGAAAAAAATCATCGATGCCGACATTGACGGCAACGGCAAGAAGGACACGCTTGGCCTGATCGGCCATGGAGTGATCGTGAGTGATGGGGATGCCTCGTTTGCTGCTGGATTTGGCGCATCGCAGCCTACCTACGATGCTGCAGGAGGCTTGATCTATACCAGCTTGAATCCGCAGTACACAGAGATGATTGCCTGGTTTCAGAAGCTCTACAAGGAGGGCATATTGTCCAAGGAATTTGCCGTCATGAAAACGACCCAAGCTGAGGAACTATTCCAGACGGGCCGCGCCGCTTCCTATCCAAGAAGTATTTGGTGGGATAAGCAGTGGGAAACCGCAATGGAAAAAGCCGGACAAAAAAATCCGCAGATTCTGAATTTGGCGCTTAAAGGTCCTAAAGGTATGGCGGTTGATCTATCTATAGGTGGCGGTGGAGGCTTCTTGATATCCAAGCAGGTACCGGAAGCCAAGGTATGGCAGCTTCTTGATTATTTTGAGAAGACGGCATCAGAAAGTATCACCGATTTTGCCTATTACGGTACAGAGGGTGTACATTATACGGTAGTCGATGGACAAAAGGTATTGAACGAGAAGGGGATTAAGGAAGTCAATACAACAAGTAAAGGAGTCGGAGTGCTTACCTATCAAAAATGGGGTAAGGTCATCAGCGCATCCGGAAGCAAAGCCTACAATGACGCCAAGATCAAGGAAGTAGCCAACTTTGATGAAATTGGTCAGGTGGACCCGTTCCGATTCCTGGTGTCCGATTCTTGGATCAATGTGTGGTCCAAATATGAGAGCGAGTGGAAATCGATGGTAACCAAGGTGATTGTCGGCCAGATTAGTATGGATGAATACAAGCAGTATGTCGATAAAATTAATAATCTTCCAGAAACGAAGCAAGCTTATCAGGAATTCGCCAAAAATTATAAAAACTATTTAGGCAAGTAACAACCTCTGTTTGCCGGGGAGGCGTCTATGAAATACTGGATACAAAGGGGGCTTGCGCTGCTTGGCACCATGCTCCCCGGAACAAACTATTTAAGCCGTCTAGTCTGGTTGGGATGTATTTCGGTTTCGCTGCCCATTTTCCTGCTGGGCAGCGCTTATTTGCACGTGTCTGAGAACAAGCTGACCCAGCAGTTTCAGGAGGACAGCTACGCCTCGTTATTGCAGCTGAAGGAACGTATGGAAAATGTATTGACTCAAATCGAATATCAATCGCTACAGCTATCGATCCAGCCCTCGATCAAAGCTGTTCTCGGTCAGCCCGACTTTGCCGAACATTATGTTGAGCAGTCAGAGATACTGGAGACACTGTCGGTGCAAAAGAATTCCGGCAGCTTGATTCGTGAGGTTGTTTTCTATCAAAGCGCGAGCGATATTGCCATATCCAGCGGGTACGGAGCAGCCACTTTGGAGAACTCCCCGCAGCGTGACAATATCTTAAAGGTTCTGTCTATGGAAAATAAATCGGAATGGGTATATCTGCCTTCTTCCGCTCAGGATGGCTGTATTTCATACGTACGTCGGCTTCCAGTAACGAATTACGGCAAACCGCAGGGTATTATGATTTTCCAGGTCAGAGAGGCGGAAATACGCAAGCTGTTGTTCAATTCCGGCTCTAGCCTGCGTACCCAGGATCTATTAGTTATGGATGGCAAAAATCATATTATGCTGCACTCATCCAATGATTTCTTGCTGGGTAAGCCTGCAAATACACAGCCACTGCTAAACCGTGTCTTATCAGATGATAGCGATACCGACCGTTTTATTCAAACCGATGATCAAGGTGAGCGTCTGTTGACCGTATTTTATCGAACGGCTCTCGGAAGAACTTATGTTTCACTGATGCCGGAGCGCGAAATGACAAGCCAACTGACGTGGCTTCGTTTGTTTATCGCCCTATCCGTGTTGATTTTTTTGCTTCTCGGTGTAGTATTGACGATTGTATTCTCCAAGATGGCATACAGCCCCATCGACAAGCTCCTTAAATATGGCGAACAGCTGCGGAATGTAGGTACAACGAGGACTCCCGGCATCAAGGGCAATGAAATCGAATTTATTCGCTCCTGTTTGACTTATTTGAGAGATCAGGCGGAATCGTTGGACAGCTACGTGAAAAAGATCCAGCCGGATTTACGCGATCAATTTCTACTGAATGTGTTAGGCAATACATTGGCAATCCGCAAAGAAGCTTTAGATTCGTCCTGTCATACGTATGGGATTCCACAGGAAGGTATCTATGTGGTACTGGTTGTGATGGCGGAAAATTTGTTCAAGGAAAAAAGATTTTTGCCTAATGAAGGCGCGATCATTGTGTTTGCTATCAAAAATGTGATGCTCGAATTGCTGGAGCATTGCGCCCCGGCACAAGGATTTGTAGTAGAGAAGGATGAGAAGGAAGCAGTTGGCATTGTGCACTTTAACAGCAGTACTGACGAGGATGAAATTGCACGTACGATTCAAGGGTATGCGGATAAAATCTGCGAGGCTTTGCAGACGTACTTGTCATTCAAGGTTTCAATTGGGGTTGGAGAGCTGCGTGAGAGCGTCGCCCTGCTGTCAGAATCCTATAATGAAGCTAAGCTTGCTCTGCAATACCGGTTAATTAGCGAAAGTCAGCATGTGCTTTATTACAACCGATTAGCCGTTCCTAACGATAAGCTGAAAATTTTTAATTATCCGAAAAGCTTTGAGCTGGATATGGTTGAATTCTTGCTTCAGGGGGAGCTGTTGGCAGCCGAGGAGATCTTGGTGCAATTTTCGCAGCGGGTAAGGGCATCAGATTCCTATAACACAGCGATGCAATGCTACCTGGTATTGTTATCTTCAATTATTCAGTCACTGGAGGAAATGGGCTACGGTGTATTGGATAGTCTCGGTGACAACTTATTCGAGCAGCTCAAAGCCAGACAAACGTACCAAGAGGTCCATGAATGGTTTGTGGAGATCTTGTTTCCGATGCACCGACAAATTACGGAAGAAATCAGGAATAATACGACGAAGCTTGCCGTACAAAAGGTATGCGCACATATTGAGGCTAACGAGGGCTTGCCTTCGTTGATTGAGTGTGCGGAGCTGGTCAACATGAGTCCTTCATATTTAAGCCGTCTGTTCAAGCAGGAAGCAGGTATTTCCTTTATCGAATACCTGATGAAATACAAGGTGGAAAAGGCTCGAAAGCTGCTAGAGGTAACGGACTATAGTATAACGGAAATTGCCTCAATGGTCGGTTATTCCGAAAGGAACTTGAATAGAGCATTTCAGAGGCATGTGGCGATGACGCCTAAGCAGTATCGATTGTCAACGCGTTGAGGTATCGTGGAGGCAGTTTATCGGAATAGGAATATGTGCAAGAAAATGAAAACCCGTGAGAGACAGCCGATTTCTTGAGCTGTCCCTTACGGGTTTGTTGATGTTGCTTGGGTTGCTTTCACGTTCTATGGCAGCTTTTAATGTGCAACCGCATTATACGTCATAATCCATATCGAGCCGGATACAATCGTCACCAGAATAACAAGACCAAGTATCAAAGCCATCAAGTTGTAGCGCGGTTTCTGCTCTTCCTTGATGTGCATGAAGAAGATCATCTGTATCGCGAACTGCAGAACAGCGATTAAAAGAATAATGACAAGCGTTGCGGTAGTGTTCAGCATATGGTTCATAACAAGCACAAGCGGAATGATGGTCAGCACAATGGATAAAATAAATCCGATTGTATAGGATTTCAAGGATCCGCCATGTGCTTGATGCGGCTCAGCATTGTGATTATCCATTTACATCACCCCCATTAAATAGACGACTGTGAACACGAAGATCCACACAATATCAAGGAAATGCCAATATAAGCTGATGATCGTAACCTTGCGCTTTGTCACATCGGTGATACCGCGGCGGCTGAGCTGGATCATGATGCCTATCATCCATACGAGTCCAAGCGATACGTGAAGGCCATGCGTACCGACGAGCGTGAAGAAGGCAGACAGGAATGCGCTGGTGGAGATCGTCGCGCCCTCGTGCACCATAGTAATAAACTCGGATACTTCGAGTGTAATAAAGGATGCACCAAGCAGTACAGTGACAGCCAGCCAACCGATCAAAGCCTTTTTATTGCCCTGATTCATGGCGAGAACGGCCAAGCCGCTGGTAAAGCTGCTCGTTAGCAGGATGAAGGTCTCAGCGATGACACCAGGCATTTCGAATAGCTCATGAGCTGTGGGACCGCCGTTCGTATTCAATCTTAACACCACATAGGTGGCAAATAAGGTACCAAATAAAATACAATCCGTTATCAGAAACAGCCAGAAGCCGAAGGTCTTCATGGATTCTTGATCGGCATGGCCATCGTGATGATGGTCATGCTCTTGAGCGTGCCCATGTCCGCCGCTGTGTGCGGAGGACTTGTTGGTAATTGTCTGTGCCATTAATGGGACCCCCTTAATGCAGCTTCTGTACGTTTAACCTCATCGACTGGAATATAGTAGTCGGTGTTGTAAGTGAAGGAGCGAACCAGCAAGCAGACAACGACGCCGATAAGTCCAGGAATAGCCATCCACATCCAGCTCCAGACAAACCCGAAGCCTGCAACGAACCAGCAGACTGACATGATGAATGGGATCGCAGAGTTTCTTGGCATATGAATCGGCTCGATCTCCGGTGCAGGAGTGGCAATACCGGCTGCACGTTTATTTTTCTCTTCCAGCCATGGATCCAGCGTATCTGCCCGTGGAATGGTTGCAAAGTTATATAGCGGTGCTGGTGACGGAATGGACCATTCCAGCGTACGTCCGCCCCATGGATCGCCTGTTGTATCCTTTTGCATAAACTTGATACTGTGGGCAATTTGCCACACCTGGAAAATGAACGCAATCCCCATCAAGAAGCCGCCGACGGTGGAAATGACATTAAGCGGCTGCCAGCCCATATCAAAGTCATAGGCATTAAAGCGGCGCGTCATGCCCATCAAACCAAGTGCATATTGCGGCATAAAGCAGACGTAGAAGCCGATATTCCAGAACCAGAAGGCCCATTTACCGAGACCCTCATGCAGCTTGAAGCCGAACATCTTCGGCCACCAGTAGTATAACCCGGCAAAATATCCGAATACGACACCACCGATCAGCACCTGGTGGAAATGCGCAATCAGGAAGTAGCTGTTATGAAATTGAAAATCGGCTGGTGCAACAGAGAGCAGCACGCCTGTCATCCCACCTACAATGAAGCAAGGGATGAATGCTGCGGTCCACATCATCGGCGTGGAGAATGTAATTTTCCCTCGGAACAGCGTGAACAGCCAATTGAACACTTTGACACCGGTTGGTATGGCGATAATCATGGTCGTTATGGCAAAGAATATATTCACATTGGCACCGGAGCCCATCGTGAAGAAGTGATGCGCCCAAGTAAAGAAGGACATAATACTAATGGAAAACATCGCAAATACCATTGATTTATAGCCGAACAGCTTTTTCTTGGCAAACGTCGAAACAATTTCCGAGAATATACCGAATGCGGGCAGAATAACAATGTAAACCTCAGGGTGACCCCACATCCAGATTAAGTTGATGTACATCATCGGATTACCACCGCCATCTAGCGTAAAGAAGTGAGCGCCGAGGAAGCGGTCCAAGAACAACAGGGCAAGCGTAACGGTCAAGATCGGAAAGGCAAAAATGATAATGATGCAGGTTGTAAAAACAGACCATGTGTACATTGGCATTTTCATTAACGTCATGCCGGGAGCACGCATTCTCAGGATCGTTACGATAAAGTTAATGCCTGTCGCCAAGCTCCCGATCCCAGAGATTTGTATACCCCATATATAAAAGTCTTGACCAACACTCGGACTTCCCGATAGCTCCGAGAGCGGCGGATAAGCCAGCCAGCCTGCATCGGGAGAACCGCCTATAATGAAGGACAGGTTGAACAGCATCGCGCCAAAGAAGAACAGCCAAAAGCTAAGCGAGTTCAGGAACGGAAAAGCGACATCGCGAGCACCGATTTGCAGCGGTATCGCAATATTGAATAGACCGAACATGAGTGGCATTGCCATAAATAAAATCATAATGACGCCGTGCGTAGTGAAAATCTGGTTATAATGCTCAGCCTGCAGAAACTCAAGCTGCGGAAGTGCAAGCTGTGTACGCATGAGCAGTGCATCAACACCGCCGCGGAACAGCATCAGCAGGGAGGCGATGATATACATAATCCCTACTTTTTTATGGTCAACTGTAGTTAGCCATTCGGTCCAAAGCCACTTCCATTTTTTGAAAATCGTCAAGGCCAATACGATAGCCACCATGGAGATGGCGATGGAGACTTGAGCTCCAAGAATCAGCGGATCGCCCGTGACGAAAAATGTGGATGAAAATTGTTTGATTGAATCCAGCATGGTAGGTCTCCTTTCGTTTTGTCGTTAATGACCCGAATGTCCATTAGGGGTAGTTGCAGCTGCAGGAGCTGTCTTGCCTTGTGTAGTGCTGGTATCAATAGCCTTTGGCTGTGGTGAGCTGCCATGATGATGGGCACTTCCGCCAACCGCATACTGCGTTACGATCCGCTCAAACAAGCCGGTAGGGAAGGAAGAAAAATATTGCACGTTAGCAGGCCCAGGTTCAGCAAGCTTGGTATAGCCGTCCATTGTCAGGGCAGGTGAAGCGGTTTTCGTTTTTTTCACCCATGCGTCAAAAGCTTCCTGGGAGGTAGCATCAACCTTGAACGTCATTTGGGCAAAATCACGACCGTTAAAGTTAGCGCCGCTGCCAAAATATTGACCAGGCTCGTCTGCTTGCAGGAATAGTGTCATGGCCATACCGGACATCGTGTAGATTTGACCGCCAAGCTGAGGAATCCAGAATGAATTCATCGCCGTTGCCGAGGTCAATTCAAACTTGACCGGGACGCCTTGCGGTATTTGCAAATAATTCACAGTAGCTATACCTTGCTCCGGATATTGAAACAGCCATTTCCAGTCCATTGAGGTAACCTGAACGGTGATCGGCTTTTTATCGGAAACCAGCGGTTTGGAGGGTTCAAGGGCATACGTGTATTTAGCGGTAACTAAACCCAATATAATGATAATAATAATCGGTATACCCCACCAAATGACTTCCAGTTTGGTACTGTGCGCCCAATCGGGTGCGTAGGTTGCTTTACTGCCCGCCTTTTCCCGGTATCGCCATAAGATGAATCCGCTCAACAGCAATACAGGAACGATAACGACAGAGCACAGCAGAGTTGAAATCCAGATCAAATCCTTTTGTGCCGCGCCGACAGGGCCTTTAGGATCGAGCACAATAAATTGTTCGCTGCATCCTGTGAGCAGGACGATCGACAAAATAAACAACAGTGGCATTAGAATGCGTAGGTTCGGCCTCAAGCTTTTCATCTCCTTTTTCAACTCTGAATCTCAATTCATTAAATCACTATCTATAACTTAGCAGAAATGAAAGCAGATAACTGCAGACTTAACAATACCGTCAATAATTTGTCTTTTCTTCGTAATACAAATGTCACCTGTTCGACATCTGTGGCGATTTGACCCTCATTATGCAATGAAATAAGCAGAAAATAAGTACAAAATAAGTACAAAAAAACCGCCTCGTCATCACGATGTGATTTCGAAGCGGTCGCTACAGCTTATGTGTACCCAACAAAACGCAACCTACGCAATCAATCCAGAAAACGAAGTTCGTTACCTTAGAATGGCTGCTTATTGTTATCGAGATGACGTTTGTGAACAAGTCCCATCGCGGTTCCGATAACGTAAATATGCACACTGCCTACAATAAAGCCAAGTCCGACCATAAGCCCGGTATTACGGTCATTGAATTGGTTCAAATTCATGAGACAAAGAAGAACGCCGACGCCTAGTGCAACCCAAGCGATCCAGGTCATTAAGGTGACCAGACGAGGGATTTCGTTATTCGAATGGGTCTTGTCAAGATCCGCATGATGTACTGAAGCTGTTTTGGTTGTCATAATGAACACCCCTAATCGTGTAAGTGCTTTCCTACATATAGTATACTACACTTTTTGGTATTTGTTCAAACATTATTCGCAATTCGATCAATAATTGGACATAAGTTGGGGTCCGTTTCAATAAAGTTGGCTTGACATCGTTAATAATGAATGAAATAAATAGTAAACCTAATTAAGACGAAATCTGACATATATGCTTTGTTATACTGACTGGGTAGTCTGGGAAGTTATGAAGATGAATTCAATAGGAGGCTGTGTTTACAATGAAGGCTTTAAAGGGAAAGGTAGCTGTAGTGGCAGGTGGTACACGAGGCGCAGGTCGCGGGATTGCTGAGATGCTGGGGGAAGCAGGCGCTACTGTTTATGTGACAGGACGCAGTACAATAGGGAATCTATCCGATATGGGAAGGCAGGAGACCATCGAGGAAACAGCAGAATTAGTTACGGCACATGGTGGTGTCGGGATTGCAGTAAGGGTAGACCACACGGTTGAGGCCGACGTAAAGGCGCTTTTTGAGCAGGTGCATTCGGAGCAGAATGGAGTACTCGATATCCTTGTTAATGATATATGGGGCGGCGAGCAACTGACGGAATGGGGGAAGCCATTCTGGGAGCATTCATTAAATAAGGGACTGCAAATGCAAATTCCTGCGGTTCATGCCCATATGGTGACAAGCTATTATGCTGCTCCTTTAATGGTTGCCAGGAACAAGGGGCTGATCATTGAAATAACCGATGGCTTTGATTATAGATATCGTGGAAATTTGTATTACAGTCTGGCGAAGATATCGGCGATCCATCTCGCACAGTCCATGGCGGCGGAGCTTCGTGAGCACCGTGTAGCTGCAGTTTCATTAACACCCGGTTTTTTACGTTCGGAGGCGATGCTGGATTATTTTGGTGTGACGGAAGCGAATTGGCGTGATGCGGCGAAGACAGATCCACATTTTCTGATATCGGAAACACCCTATTATGTAGGAAGAGCAGTTGCAGCATTGGCAGCAGATTCGAATGTACTTGAAAAGTCAGGACAGATTCTGACTTCCTGGGAGCTTTCGGATATATATGGCTTTATGGATAGGGATGGATCACGTCCTCATTGGGGACGATATGCCGAGGAACAGGGCTTTTATAAATGACTTAATCATGGATGACCCGAGCCGTGGCTTCGGGTTATTTGGATTGTATAATCCGACACCATTCGGCATAAGTTGTTATTGCAAGGGCGAAATGTATTATAATAGAAGAAGATTTTTACATTAGCTCATAGAATGGGAGGAATATATAAGCTATGAAGTACGAAATTCTGTATCAGGGTGCGTTTCCGTTGGTCAAAATTGAATTGGAAAAAGGAGAAAATGTAAAAGCAGAATCGGGGGCCATGGTATCCATGACACCTAATATTGAACTTAAAGGTACGGTGGACGGTGGATTGATGCGAGGACTTGGCAGAATGCTGAGCGGTGAAAAATTCTTTTTCCAGGAATTATCAGCTACACAGGGCAGAGGTGAGGTGCTCCTGGCACCCGCGGCGGTTGGTGATGTACAAGCTATTGAGCTTGATGGATCCTATAAGCTGTACGTACAGAAGGATGGCTTTCTGGCCGGGACCAATGGCATTCAGGTTAACACGAAGATGCAGAACCTGATGAAGGGATTTTTATCCGGGGAAGGCTTTTTCATTGTTGAGATTAGCGGCAGCGGCACCGTATTCTTATCGTCCTACGGCGCTATCCATGCGGTTAATCTTGGACCTGGAGAAGAAAGGATTATCGATAACGGACATTTGGTTGCTTGGCCTGATTATATGAATTATACGATTGAAAAGGCATCCAAGGGCTGGATATCCAGTATAACGAGTGGTGAGGCTGCTGTGTGCCGCTTTCGGGGTGAAGGTGTAGTGCTGATTCAGACCCGGAATCCGGCAGGCTTTGCTTCATGGATCAAGACCTTTCTGCCTAAATAATGATGACATAGAAAAAGCAGTACCTCTGAGAACAGCATTCAGAAGATACTGCTTTTCTTATTTTATCCTCATCAATCACAGTCAGCTACTTCCAGGCCTCGTTAATCATGCGGATAGCAACAACAAAAAAAGTGATACGAAGCACCCACATCAGCTTCTTGCTGCTCAACGCGTTGGCGATTTTGGCACCAAGCCATCCACCAACCAGAGCACTCGGCGCAAGTCCCAGGACCATCCAGCCGTCGACTTCTCCCAAGCTTAGATGGGTGACGGTACCCATAATTGACGACAAAAAGATTACAAACATCGAGGTAGCCGTTGCCACATGCGGCGGATAACGAAATAAAATCATCATAGCCGGTACGAACAAGGAACCACCGCCAATGCCGAACAAGCCGGAAATGATGCCAACAAGCAGTCCGATCGCAAGTGCGGGCAGCACTCCGTATCCATACGAGTGCACGAGTCCTTGTGCATCTGTGTACGTTCTTTGGATGGGCCATTTCAGACTTAGCGGCTTCAAACGGTCTTTAATGATCAGCAGGATCGCCATCACCAGCATGAAAATCCCAAAGGCAAGCTGAAATGACTTGGCATCGACAAATTGAGTCATATAAGAGCCCAGCATCGCGCCCGGTCCGCACGTCAAGAAATAGAGCCAGCCACTGCGAAAGTCCACTTTACGTTGCTTATGGAAAGCCCACGTAGAGGAAAATGCCGTAAAAATCAGCACAGCCAAGGACGTCCCGACTGCTGTTGATACTGATATTTCCTGTCCAACGAAATAAGGACCGAGGTAAATGAGAGCGGGAACAATGACGATGCCGCCCCCCAGACCGACGAGACTGCCAAGCGTTGCAGCTAGCAGCCCCACAACCGTATAAAATAAAAAGCTCATGCTTGTACCTTCCTTCATAAAATAGCCATGTATGATCGGTATTTATCATAGTATCATACCTATAATGAAGGTCAATGCATCAGCGCAGCCGTTATTTCAAATAAAGTCCACCGATCAGCGGTTTATTGGGCAAATAATGAACAGTACGGATAAAACGGACTGTTTTGGTTTTGGCTCTCATGACGATCGAGTGTGTCTCTGCGCGTTGATTACCCATATACTGCACACCGCCAAGGAATTCTCCGGGTGTGATCCCGGTGGCCGCAAAGAATACATCTTCGCTTCCAACCATATCGTCCATGCTCAGCAGCTTGAAAGGATCGCCAATTCCCATACGTCGGCAGCGTTCCAACTCCTCATCATTGGCAGGCATCAAACGTCCCTGAAGCTCACCGTCAAGGCAGCGCAGCGCGGCGGCAGCTAATACACCCTCGGGTGCACCACCGGAACCAACATATAAATCGATACCGGATTCACTTAAGCAAGGAGCCATTGCACCCGCTACATCTCCATCACTTAACAATTTAATGCGCACACCGACGCGGCGGAGCGTTTGGATTTTGTCTTGATGGCGTTCGCGATCCAATATCATTACCGTCAGATTACTGAGCGGCTTATCCAGGTATTGAGCAGCTTTCAACAGAGTTGTTTCCAACGGATCATCCAGATGCAGCTTGCCCGCCAATAATGGGCCTACAGCCAGCTTATCCATATACATATCAGGGGCGTGCAGGAGGCAGCCTTTATTGGCCATTGCAATAACAGACAACGCATTATTCAAGCCCTTGGCCACGGATTCAGTTCCTTCCAAGGGATCCACGGCGATATCGACTTCGGGACCTTGTCCGTTTCCTACCTTCTCGCCAATGTAGAGCATAGGAGCCTCATCCATTTCACCTTCACCAATAACAACGGTACCTTGTACAGAAACAGAGTCGAACATCGCCCTCATGGCCGTAGTTGCAGCCCCGTCAGCTTCATTTTTGTTGCCACGTCCCATCCATTGTGCGGCGGATAATGCGGCCAATTCGGTGACCCTTACTATTTCCATCGCTAGCTCTCGTTCCATACATATTCCCCCAAACTCATATTTGAATAAATAAGTTGCAATATATCGTGGTTTCAGATCAATTATTACACATTATATATACATAATGTAACTGATAAATGTGAAAAAAACCAATTTTTTTGATAAAATATTTGTTATTAGCAGATAAATATTGTTTATAGGACGTATTTGTGTAAATCATTTCTGATTTTTGGTATACTTTATATCATATAGAAGGTTCCAGAAGTATAAAGTTCCGGGACAGGGAGGTCACGATTATCGAATTGTCAGCCCGTCAATTACATATTGTTGAACTGGTCAAGCAGCATTCGCCTATTACCGGAGAGCAGATTGCAGAGATGCTCGGGTTAAGCCGTCCGACGCTTCGTTCAGATTTGGCCCTGCTGGTGATGCTTGGGTTGGTCGATGCCAAGCCGAAGGTTGGCTATACGCCGGGTTCATCCATTTCCGCTGAGAATCAAGTGTCTCGAAGATTGCAATCCTTGAAAATAAAAGATATCCAGGCCGTACCTGTCGTAGTCAGAGAGTCGGCATTGATTCATGATGCGGTTGTTGCGCTTTTCATGGAAAATGTCGGCAGTCTGATTGTAGTTGATGAAGAAAGCTGTTTATCTGGTATTATTTCACGTAAGGACTTGTTGAAATTCACACTTGGCAATCCTTCGGCCTCCACGATGCCTGTCAGTATGGTTATGACCAGGGAGCCCAATGTGATTCATGTACAGCCTGAAGACAATGTACTTGAAGCGGCGCGTAGGATGATCCATCATCAGGTGGACGGTTTGCCGGTAGTTGTACCCATCAAGCAGGATAACGCTCAGGGTCGTAATCGCTGGGAGGTCGTTGGCCGCATTACCAATACGATGATGACACAGCTGCTGGTAGAGCTTGCCTCGGAGTCTTGATAGTACGGTGAATTCACCGAATATCTAGAAGTAGCCGGTACAGTATGATGTGAGCAAAGGAGAACAGTGGATGACGGACGATCGGCATTATGAGATAACCATTTGCTCGGATTCGGTAGGTGAAACGGCCGAGGCGGTTGTAAAAGCGACTATGCGCCAATTCGATGCCCATCAGGTCACAACAAAACGGATTGGACATATCAAGCATGAGGATGAAATACGTGTAATCATGGAGGCTGCCGCCAAACGGGGAGGCTTTGTAGCTTATACGCTTGTGCAGCCGGAGCTGCGTGAAATGATGAAGGAAGAAGCCATCCGTCTGGGAGTCAGAGCCATAGATATTATGGGACCGATGATGGAGGCGTTCATCGACACATTCAATGATTCGCCGAAGCGCAAGCCTGGGCTGCAGCATGAGATGGATGATGATTACTTTCGCCGTGTCGAGGCTATAGAATTTACTGTTAAATGCGATGATGGACGAGATACGAGCTCATTGCTAAAGGCAGATATTATATTGATTGGCGTATCACGAACCTCCAAGACACCACTCAGTATTTTTTTGGCACATAAGGGCCATAAGGTGACCAATTTACCGCTGGTTCCTGAGGTCAAGCCGCCGAAGGAACTGTTCATGCTGCACGGCAGGCGAATTATCGGATTAATCATGGATCCGGATAAGCTGCTCAAGATTCGTACCGAGCGACTAAAGGCTGTAGGGCTGCCTGATGGTGCCAAATATGCTGCGCTCGATCGTATTGTTGAGGAACTGGAGTATGCCCAAGTCATCATGAAGCAGCTTGGCTGTCCAGTCATTAATGTAACCGACAAGGCGATTGAGGAAACGGCAGGCATTATTCTGGGGTATATGTCTTAGGACTGCAATAAATATCGAATAATCAGTTTGGAGAGGAATGATACTTTTATGTTCAAAAAAATTGCTGCTGATGCGTTAGGGTTAAGCGATATTGGAAGCGTAATTAAACCAGCGGATTACGATAAGGTAGATGCTGACGATTACGTCATGAATGAGGACAACGAAAAAATTTATTTTCTGATCAAATCCAAGGCTGATGAGTACTGCTTCACCAATTTGGGGCTTATCCATCTGGATGGTACAAGTGCACTAAGCAAAAAACGGACGCTTCGTCGCTTTAATTACAGCCATCATCCCATTACGAACGTAGCTCTTGAAACAGCGGGAACTGTTGATCTCGATGTGGAAATTAAATTCACGATTGGCGCAGCGGTTTATTCCATTGATGTTCACAAGAAGCATATTGCCGAAGTCAAGGATTTGTATAAATCACTGCTCAAAATTGCGGAAATCTCCTATGATAACGAAACGACGCTGCAGTATGCAAAAGAAAGCGTTCATCTCGCATCAGCGACATTAAATCGTTCGGTCAAAGAGGGCGGTAATATCGTCGAGCAATTTAAGGAAATTACGGAGTCTGCTTTCTTCTGGATGGTGGAAACCCACAAGCAGTACAAAGTCAAGGATTATGGTCATATTTTCGAGCGTTATATTAATCAGTAATTTAGCTGAAATGATGAAGATAGATCAGATCACCAATCAAGCTCTGCACTCATATACGATTTTAATTTAGATAACATGAATAAAGCCCTGTCGAGCTCACAAAGTCGGCGGGGCTTTTGTCGTCTTTACAGGTTATGAAAGAAATGAGAGGTGATCAGGAGATTGTTAAGGAATACGTAATATTTGCAGGTGAAGGTTATGTTAAAATACAGTCATAGTATGTTTAGCTGGAACTGGCTTGTGTCTCATTGCTGTCACCCAAAAAGGAGGGCGTACGAGTCTATGGTGAAAATATTGGTCGCTGATGATGAGGAAAATATAACTGATGTGTGCGCCCGATACCTGCAGCGTGAGGGGTTTGACGTCGTATGCGCCAAGGATGGCGATGAAGCGCTACATATATGGGAAAGCGAGTCACCGGATTTTATCGTGCTGGACGTGATGATGCCGAAGAAAACGGGCTGGCAAGTATGTGAGGAAATCCGTAGCAGGAGCGATGTGCCGATTCTGATGCTTACAGCCAGAGGTGAAGAGCTGGACCGGCTCATGGGACTTACGATGGGCGCGGATGATTATATGACAAAGCCGTTCAGCCCCCGGGAGCTGGTGCTGCGTGTGAAAGCGATTCTAAGGCGTCTGAGGCCGATAGAACCAGCCAACATCACAGCAGTCTCTTCTCCGGCTGGCAAATCAGGCTCGATCATTCATCGAATGGGTCTGGAAATCGATAGTTTGCGAAGGACAGTCAGGGTAGGCGGTAAGGAAGCGGAGCTAACTGTTAAGGAATTCGAGCTGCTTTGGTTGTTTGCCAACCATCCCGATCAGGTGTTTTCTCGCAATCAATTATTGAATACGATTTGGGACATTGATTATTTTGGAGATACGACGACAGTAACGGTTCATATCCGAAGGCTGCGGGAGAAGATTGAACAGAACCCTTCTACACCTAAATACATCAAAACCGTTTGGGGTATCGGTTATAAGTTTGACGGAAAAGGGGGCGAACCGGTATGAACCGGTTTATGGGCTCGGTGGGCCTGCGCACCTATTTGCTGTTAACGAGTCTGGTCAGTATTGCTGCCATCTTGATCAGCTTGTTTGTCAGCTACAGGAAGATGTTCTTGACGCTGGATGAGTTGATATGGCTTACTCTTGTAACTGTTGGCGCAGGAATCCTTTCCTTGATTGTACATCTGATCATGACGCGACCAATTGAGAGGGCCATTGATATGATCAGCAAGGAATCTCAGCAGATCGCGCAGGGAGATTTTCGTGGGGAGCTGCCGCTGATTGGACCTGTGGAGTTTCAGGCGATGGCCGTTCATTTTAATGAAATGAGCCGTCAATTGAATGAAAGCTTCCAGCAGCTGCGGTCCTCGGAGGCTTCGCGGCGAGAGCTTGTGGCCAACGTGTCCCATGATTTGCGTACGCCGCTGGCTTCGATTCAATCGTTTGTTGAGGCTCTGCAGGATGATTTAATAGAGGACCCTGATACGTATAAACGTTATCTGAGTACGATTCGTCTGGAAACCCAACGTCTGAGTGGTTTAATCAATGATTTATTTGATCTGTCGCGCAGGGAGGCAGGTGCGGAAAGCTTTGAGCCTGAGGCGTATCATCTGGATAATCTGATTGTCGAAACCTTGCAAAGCCATCTGCTGCAAATTGAGGATAAAGGAATCGAAGTGGAAGGACACATTCCTGAGGGGCTGCCGCCCGTTTCGATTATGCCCAATGAAATTAAACGGGTCGTTTCCAATTTGCTCCACAATGCGCTGCGTCATTCTCCTGAAGGGGGAAAGATTCGAATTTACGCGCAAATGCCGAAGGATGGGTTCGTATTGGTTACAGTGGAGGATCAAGGTGAGGGCATTGCCGAAGAGGAGCAGGTTCGGCTGTTTGAGCGCTTTTATCGGACGGATCATTCACGCAGCCGGGCGAGCGGAGGCTCCGGGCTTGGTCTGGCGATTACCAAATCGATCGTGGAAATTCACGGCGGCCAGGTTGGAGTAAGCAGTCAGCTTGGGAAAGGCAGTCAATTCTGGTTTACGGTACCTGTGGTCCAACGATAAGTAGATTGGTTTTGTGAGCATATATTTTCGTAATTTAGAAGATTGCATACAACCAAGAGCCCTGCTCTTTACGTATTCCTAAGTAAAGACGACGAATCAGAAGGTTGCCAAATGAATGGATGTAAACAGGAAGGCGGTGCGGAAATGGATAGATGGAGAGATTGGCTAAAGGAATCTTACGGCAAAAAATTATCAAGGCTGCACGCATGGAACGCTTGGGTCGTACTTTTGCTGGCTGTTACGGGTGTGGTGCTCTATGTCCCGACGATTCGTGGTGATTTGGGCGCACTTCGTGTAGTTCTGAAGCAGGCTCATATCGTGCTCGGTATCGCGTCCATTGTTCTCATTGCCTTGTACCTGCCGTTGATTCCCAAGCATTGGAAGCAGCTCAAAACGAGATTAAAGCAGCGGTGGAATTTAGCGGTTGTGCTGTTTTTACTCATAGGTTGGGGGGTTACAGGACTTATTCTGTGGCAGTTCCACAACCTGCCTCCAGTGTGGAGTAATGTTTCGCTGGTGCTGCATGACTTGTTCACATGGGTCGGAATCCCATACGCCTTGTATCATTCTATTTCACGGAGCCGTTGGCTCAAAACGATGCGGTCTGAGGAACAGAAGGCAGCCAGACAATTGCTGAAGGATAAACGGGAAACGGTGGGTGTGGCGGCAGCAGAAACGGGATCTGGTTCTGGTGAGATTGTGGCAGCAAGTGCTATGAGTCCACAAAAATTTGTGGAATTTTTGAAAAATGCACCGATCTCGCGGGCGACTTTTTTGCGTACCGTTATTGGGTTCCTGCTAGTATTCGGTGTAGGTCCTTATTTTTACCGTTGGATGAAGAGTATTTCGGATACCGGGGGCGCTGAACTGGACCAGATTTACGCGGCCGATGCCAATCAAATGCAGCCAAAGCCTATTGCACTTGCCGAATCAAGTCCTCCTATCGGAGGAGGTCTGAAAGGCGAGTTTCGAGTATATACGGTTACGGATATCCCGGCCTTTTCGAGCGATAGCTGGCAGTTTTCGATATCGGGTCTGGTGGATAAACCAATAACCTGGAACTGGGAACAGTTTATGCAGCTCAAGCGCAAGGTACAGGTGAGTGATTTTCATTGTGTGACCGGCTGGTCGGTGTATAAAGTAACCTGGGAAGGGATTCCGCTGTCGGAGCTGCTTCAGATGGCTGGAGTGAAGGGCGCAGCACGTTTTGCCAAAATGTATTCGGGCGACAAGGTATATACGGATTGTTTGTCATTGGAGCAGGTTAAAATGGAAGATGTCATGGTTGCGGTGTTAATGGACGGTAAACCGATTCCGAATCAATTGGGAGGTCCTGTCCGGCTGATCGTCCCGAAAATGTATGCTTACAAATCGGTCAAATGGCTGCAGGCTGTCGAATTGATCGAAGAAGAGCATATCGGTTATTGGGAGGTTCGCGGCTACGATAATGATGCTTGGGTACCAGGGAGCAAGCTGTCTTAGACAGTTCGGCTCCTTTTGCCGTATGAGTTGCGATGTGGGATAGACGTTGTATCTAACCATTTCGGTAATTTCGTATAGCCTCCTCTGACTTTTTATTTTATAGTAGAAGGAAAAGAACTCGCGCAGGACAGCTGACAGGCGAGCGGGAGGCTTATGGACATGAAGCTGGTTTCATTAAATATCAGTATGCCGGTTACGGTCGATTATCAGGGAAAGCCTGTACAAACCGGAATTTTCAAAAATCCCGTAGATCAGGAGCTGCTGCTCTCCACGACCCAGCTGGAGGGAGATGGGCAGGCAGATCTGGTGAACCACGGTGGGGCCGATAAAGCGGTCTGCGTATATTGCGCCGAGCATTATATTTATTGGCAGGAAAAGCTACAACGGAAGCTTCCATATGGAGCATTTGGAGAAAATTTTACAATCGAGGGATTGCTTGAATCTGATATCCATATCGGGGATACGTATGAAATTGGTACAGCTGTCGTCCAGCTTAGCCAGCCCCGGCAGCCGTGCTTTAAGCTTGCTGTTAAGCATGGAATCAAGGATCTCCCTTTGCAGGTTCAGGAAACAGGCTATACCGGTTATTACTTTCGCGTCCTGCAAGAGGGACGTGTCTCAGCAGGGCGAACATTCCGTTTGGTTGAGAGACAGCCGCTTGCTATCACGGTTACTAATGCCAATCGTCTCAAATATGTCGATAAATCCGATACCACCGCTATTCGCCAATTACTATCTGTCGGTGCCCTGTCCGACAGCTGGCGAGCTTCTTTCGAAAAACGCTTAGAGAACCCCGAATAGGGTTGGTTGATTAATGAATTTAATAATCGAAACTAAGCGTGTCCCGTAAGGGACGAAAAGCGCCCCGAACACACACAGTCAATCAACAAACGAGCCAACCGCACCAAAGTAAGCGTGTCCCATAAGGGACGAAAAGCGAGTATAAGAACTAAAAAGTATGCGCCCCCGGAGAGGGAGTCCAGAGGGCAACGCCCTTTGGGTCCCCCCCTTCCAGGGAGGGTTGGGGAGGGTCATCGCACTTGATCTCTGGAGTCATTTTAGCCGGTGGCAGCAACCGTCGGATGGGCGGCAGCATGAAAGCGCTCCTGCAGCTGGATGGCAAGCGATTCATCGAGCGGCAGCTGGAAGAGCTGAGCAAGCTGTGCAGTGAGATTATTATAGTAGCCAATCAACCGGAACTATTCGAGCCGTATTTGTCCAATCAGCAAGTGAATGTACAGATCATAAGGGATCTGAACCCGGGAAAAGGTCCGCTTGCGGGTCTGCAGGCTGCAATGGCTAAGGCAAGGTATGATGAGTTATGGGTAGTTGCTTGTGATATGCCCTTTGCTTCGGCGGCGGCTGCTCAGCTGCTGCTGGAACTGAGACGTGACAGAAATCGGGCGGAGTGCGAGATTGCGCTGCCGCTGATTGCGGGCAGACTGCAGCCGCTGCACGCGATTTATCTTAGGTCCTGTAAGCCGATAATCGATCAGCTGCTGGATGAAGAGTGCTACCGGATGATGGCATTAATTGAGCTTGCGAGCAGTGCGGTTGGTGAAGAGTCCTTGTTCGTGCAGCAAGAGATCCCGTTGAATTTTATTGTCAATGTCAATGAACCCGCAGACTTGGAAAAACTGCAGCTATAAGCAAGATAGATTGCGGGAACTTATGCATGATTTACTTTTTGATTGTAAAATGTGCGATAATAACGAGTAAGTATTCTTCTGAAATTAAACCCTTCCATATATATCAAGTCCATTCTACAATCTAAGGAAATGGGGTGAATGAATTGGCGGATATACTCCAGGATCGTTTTGGCCGTGTTCATGATTATTTGCGCATTTCCGTTACGGACCGCTGTAATCTGCGCTGTGTCTATTGTATGCCTGAGGAGGGCATGGAATTTGAGCCTGAGGACAAAATGCTCAGCTTTGATGAAATTTATGAGGTTGTGCGGGTTCTCGCTGGTCTTGGTGTGCGCAAGCTTAGAATTACGGGTGGAGAACCCATGGTCCGGAAAAATCTGGAGCAGCTAATCGCTCGCCTATCCGCGATTCCCGGAATTGAAGATATTGCTTTGACAACGAATGGTATATATTTCGCACAAAGAGCGGATAAACTGCGTGCAGCAGGATTAACGCGTATTAATATTAGCCTGGATTCACTGCGTGCTGACCGATTCTCCTTAATTACAAGAGGAGGTGATATTCACCGCGTCTTGGCTAGTATTGAAGCCGCTTATCGTGTAGGTCTGTATCCGATCAAGCTGAATGTAGTCCTGATGAAGGGCTTGAATGATGATGAAATTGATGATTTCCTGATGATGACTATGACCCGTGATGTACAGGTGCGGTTTATTGAATATATGCCGATAGGACATGATGATTCGAATTGGAAAAGCAAGTATGTTCCTTTAACGACTGTGATGGATAGATGTGTGGAAAGAGGATGGACGGCTTTACCCTCTGGTGAAGTGTATGGCAACGGGCCTTCGCAAAATTATCGAATTGACGGTGCGCTCGGGTCGTTTGGTTTAATTCATCCGATCAGTGACCACTTTTGCGAAACGTGCAACCGACTGCGGTTGACGGCGGATGGTAACATTAAGCCCTGTCTCTACTGGTCCGATGAGTTTAATGTACGCTCCCGCATCGGCGACGATCTGGCATTGGCAGAGCTGTTTCTGAAGGCGCTTGATGTGAAGCCGGAGAGTCACGAAATGGCAAAAGCTCTGTTAAGTGAACAGCAAAGCCATAGTCCTACTTTACGCAGAATGTCGCAGATCGGAGGGTAATTGACACGGTGACAGGATATCGATTTCAGCGTAAGCTGGTCCAGGTGGAGGATGCGCAGCAAGCGGTTCTCCATTACGTGCGTCTGCAGGAGACGGAGGAAGTAGGGCTTGCCGAGAGTTTTGGACGGCGGTTAGCAGTTACGGTGACGGCCAACCATCCGGTTCCGCATTTTCGCCGATCCGGTGTAGATGGCTATGCGCTGCGCGCGGCGGATAGTATCGGGTCGACCCCGGGTCAGCCCGTTAAATTAGCTGTTACCGAAATGATCCCTTGCGGAACGATGCCGTCTCTTCCCGTAGGGAAAGGACAAGCTGCGCGAATCATGACAGGTGCTGTCGTTCCTGAAGGTGCGGATGCGGTCATTATGATAGAAATGACGGACACGCTTGCTGATCAAGAGGTATGTATTCATAAGCAAATGGCCGAAGGTGATAATATAACACCGATTGGACAAGAAGTAGTGCCAGGTGAGGTACTACTACAGCCGGGCAGAATCATTCGTTCGGGTGAGGCGGCAGTGCTGGCTACTTTTGGGTTTGATCGGGTACGTGTGTTTCGGAAGCCGCGTGTGGCGATATTTTCTACAGGCTCGGAGCTGCTGGAGGTGGGGCTGCCTCTGGAGCCGGGGAAAATTCGCAACAGCAACAGCTATATGCTGGCTGCCCAGGTGACGGAGACTGGCGGGGAGCCCGTCATAATGAGTGTTTTACCAGATGAGCCGGCAGAGGTGGAAAGGGCGCTGCTGGAGGCATTGGAGGATGTGGATCTGATCATCACGACAGGTGGCGTATCCGTAGGAGATAAGGATGTCCTGGTAGATGTATTCGAGCGTTGGGATGGTCAGCTGCTCTTTAACAAAATAGCCATGCGTCCGGGGAGTCCGACCTCAGTCGGATTTTGGAGAGGTAAGTTGCTGTTCGCTTTATCGGGAAATCCCGGCGCCAGCTTTGTAGGCTTTGAATTGTTCGTCCGCCCTTACATAAAAGGAATTCTTGGGTGCTCAGAACGGACGCATGCAGAGACAAAAGGATACTTGCAAGACGACTACGCCAAAGGCTCCGCCTATCCACGATATGTACGAGGTACGATGAAGCTGCAGGAAGGTCGGGTATGTGTCGAGCCTGCCGGTAAGGATAAATCGAGTATTATGAGATCAATCAAGGACGCCGACTGTCTGATTCATATACCTGCAGGCGGGCGTGGAGCCGAACGGGAAGAGCTGGTTAGGGTGCTTTTACTTAACGAAACCCATATATAAGTAAGAGTTTGGTGAAATATAATGTGAATATATTCCAAATGAAATCATTTGTGTTATTGAATACAGTCAAACCCCCATGCAGAGCGAAACCGCTGTGCATGGGGGTTTTGGTGTTGTTTTATTCGTATTCTACTAATGGAAACGACTATTTGAGTGCAATATTATCGGACAATTGAATCGGTTGTCCGTTATTACGGCTTACAAAAAAGTACGGGAAATAATTACAAGAAGGATAAACAATACAAGAATCACACCTGTACTGGTGTGTAATCCGCCAATAGCGCTCATTCGAAATCCCCCTTTCAGCAGGCATACTCCATCATATGCCAGAGGGATGTGAGCTGATTGGACAGGGGCCGCAAGGGTGGATGTAGAGCTGCCATTGAATCGCGGGAGTGTGGCTCATGGGCTTGCTGGTTTCTGCTCTTCAAAGTCTTCCTCCTTTGTCTGCTTGGTCAAAAAAGCACCGCCGATCAGAAAAGCGCCGCTGACGTAAAAGACGGAAACGACACCTGCCCATGTACCCAGCAGCCCGAACATCATGGGTGCCACCAGCTGCGACAGGCGATTAATGGCAAGCCGTAGACCAAGCACCTCTCCGGTTCGATCCTTTGGCGAAGCATTGTAGGTGGTCGTCATGGATAGAGGCTGCCCACATCCGAGTCCGGCCCCCATAAAGGCGCTGAGCACCCCAAACAAGATTGCATTACTGGATAAGGGTACTAACAGGAAGGACAATCCTGCGACCAATATAGAGCCGAGCAGCACACGACCTCGCCCGAACTTGCCGCTCAATCTGGTTAACGAGAAGCGGACGATAACCATGCTTAATCCTTGTATCGTAATAATCCAGCCAATATCTGTGGCTGACAAGCCCATTTGACTGGCGAACAGTGGAAAGTAGGCGACAAATATATCTCTTGAATACAGCACGAGAGCACTGGAAGCGAGCGCCTTACGCAGTAGGGGAATTTTGAGTAATTGAAACGAGGAGCCTGTTTTCTCTGTACCGGCTTTTTTCTTGCGTTCTACATGAGGAATCAGGAAAGATAAGCAAATAGGTAAGACCCCGATGCAGGCCGCAACGAAGTAAGCGAAAGGATAGGATATCAGTTCGGCCAAATATCCGCCCAGAACAGGGCCGATCAAGCCCCCTGAGGCGATAGCCGTGCTGTATAAGCCGAATTGATGGTCGCGGTTTTCTTTGGTGGATATGTTTCCGATTACATTTTGCAGAGAAATAACGCCAAAAATTTGAGATACTCCGATAATCGCCTGAGATACATAAAGCGACCATAGGTGAGGAAACAGGAAAGGTAAAGCGACACCGACGGTCAGGCCGATCATGCCAAATATGACGGGCAGACGATCTCCGATGAAGTCCGTTATTTTTCCGATATGAATCGCCAATACGAATGGAAAAAAAGCGAATGCCGCTGTCAGCATGCCGATCTCCCAGGTGCTGGCTCCTAACTGCAAGGCGTACAGGGACATGATAGGCCGGGTACTGAACAGCATGATTTGAAAGCTGAGTGCGATAAGGATGACGATCCGAAGGGACATGATTAAATACCTGCCTTCATTTGGATTAATAAGGGATGAGGTAAATGATAGAAACGTTAGTGATTATAAGCGACACTAAAGACTTCGCAATCCCAAGGGGACGGCGAAGCCTTTAGTGTCATGCATGGGGATAGAAATGACCTTCCAAGCTCATCATTACATAGATTCAGTTGTAGACATGTAGACAGAAACGGCAAACAGCCTCCTATATTGATTTTGGAGGCAGTAAATGTTAGAATAAGAAATAGTCTGAAATTAACGTAATCCGAACATGAATATCTTTATCCAAGTATAACATTAATACGAATGCATTGTCAATGATATTCCTGAATAACCTTACCTAACTCACTATTTTTGAAAGAGGGCGGCTTGAATGAGCATGACAGAACAGCAATGGAATGAGGAGCAGCAGCGTGTTAATAACGTTGTAGGCTTGATGGAACAGCAAATCGGGCAGCTGGAAGGAGATGTCGGTGAGGTTAGGGGCGAGGTTGTAGATATCCGTGCCCATTTCTGGGATGATGTCACGGTCAATATGGGTACGGCGGAGGATGCAGCCGAGACCTTATCCAACCTTAAACAGCAGGTTGAGATGCTGTCGGAACGGGAACGCACCCACCGTCTGGCTTATTCTGCGCTGAAGAAGCTGAATCGTATGGTCAAGTCGCCGTACTTTGGCCGAATTGATTTTAAGGAAAAGGGCACGCAACAAGCAGAGATGATTTATCTCGGTATTGCGTCCTTCATGGACGAGAGGGACGATACCTTTCTCGTCTATGATTGGCGCGCGCCTGTGTCCAGCCTTTATTACGATTACCCGCCGGGTCCGTCCGCCTATGAAACTCCCGGAGGCTCCATTGAAGGAGAGATGCAGCTCAAGAGGCAGTATGTAATACGCGAAGGCGATATTCGGCTGATGTTCGATACTGGTGTTACAATCGGTGATGAGCTTCTTCAGCAGGTGCTGAGCCGCAGCTCGGATGCGCAAATGAAGAGTATTGTCGCCACGATCCAAAAGGAGCAGAATCAGATCATCCGTAATGACCGCAGCCGTATGCTGATTGTCCAAGGGGCAGCAGGAAGTGGCAAAACGTCATCGGCGCTTCAACGGGTGGCTTATCTGTTATACAAAAATCGCGAAACCCTGCAGGCTGATCAGATGCTGCTGTTCTCACCGAACCCGATGTTCAACAGCTACGTATCGACCGTGCTACCTGAGCTTGGCGAGGAAAATATGCTGCAAACGACATTCCAGCAATATTTGGAAAGCCGAATTGGCCGTGACTTTCAGCTCGAGGATCCTTTTATCCAGATCGAATACGTATTAAGTGCGCCAGAGGATGTGGAGTATGCGGCCAGAAACAGCGGTATCCGCTACAAGTCGTCCGTAGACTATTTGATGGTCATGGATGCGTATAAAACCTGGCTGGAGCAGCAGGGGATGAACTTTATTTCCATTCGTTTTAAAGGTCGTGAGGTTGTGTCTTCGCGCCGAATCAAGGAACGATTTTACAGCTTTGATTCCTCCATTCGTTTGGCTAACCGGGTAGTGCTGCTGCGCGATTGGCTGCTGAAGGAAATCAGTGCATTTGAGAAGCTGGAGCGGAGTATGCCTTGGGTGGAAGAAGAGATTGAGCTGCTCGATGTCGATGATTACCGGCGCGCCTATAAAGAGCAGCAGCGCATTCAAAAGGACAAAGGCACGACGTTCGATGACTTTGATGTGGAAAAAAGCTATCTGGCACGCATGGTTGTCCATGAGCGGTTAAAGCCGCTGCGGCGACGTGTTAAGCAGCTGCGCTTTGTTAATGTACGAGCGCTGTATCGGCAGTTATTTGATAAGGAAGGACTGCTGGCGAGCTTGTCGGGAGAAGCCGGTGTACCTGAGTATTGGCCTGAAATCAGTCGTCAGACGATTCAGCGGCTGGAGCAGTCAGAGCTTGCTTATGAGGATGTAACACCATATCTGTATTTGCTGGAGCTCGTTCAGGGCTTTCAGACGAATACGAGTATCCGCCATGTCATTATCGATGAAGCTCAAGACTATTCGCCGTTCCAGCTTCATTTTCTCAAACGATTGTTCCCTCGCTGCCGTATGACCGCTTTAGGTGATGTGAATCAGGGGATTTATGCCCATGCTTCTTCTTTGGGCGAGCATGATCCGATTGCCCGGTTATACGGTGCCGAACAAACCGAATTGATTCGGTTAATGCGCAGCTACCGTTCTACACGTGAGATTGTTGAATTCACAAGAGGGATGGTGCCCGGCGGTGAAGATATCGTGCCCTTTAATCGTAGCGGAGAGAAACCGAAGGTTATTGTGGCTTCGGAGCTGGAAGTGCTGCATGACCGTATGAAAGCTGATTTGCAGGCGCTTATTGCAGACCAGTATGAATCGATAGCCGTGATTTGCAAAACAGCGAACGAGAGTGCAGAAGTATATGAAGCGCTGCGTGAACATCTCCCGCTGCGTCTGATCACGAAGCAAACGCCGTCTTTTGAAAAAGGTGTGCTCATTATTCCTTCTTATTTAGCCAAGGGTGTGGAGTTTGATGCGGTTATTATTTATAATGGCTCCCGTGTGCGGTACAGTCGTGAGAATGAGCGCAAGCTGTTCTATACGGCATGCACCCGTGCGATGCATCTGCTGTATATATATTCCTTAGGTCAGCCCAGCCCGTTTATTACTTCGCAGGCAGATGATACTTATCTGTGTACGAATGGCTAGGTGCTATATCATAGTCTTATGATTGGTGTTGTCTTTGCTGTTTACGATGGTTCTTGAACAGAATTCTAACAATGCGTCAGGGTGTCTTTCGAATTAGTGGAAAGCACCCTTTTGGCGTATGATTATTTCGGTTACCCATAAGGTATTGCGTTGCGGAATGGATGCGAAATGTTCGTCATTATAGCTGACATATCATGGAATTCATCCTTGAACTGGGTTACAATGGCACGAGAGAGAACATCGTCGATTTTTCCTTATACCTGTTGCATACCTGCTAAGGCTCATGGGGATTTCTTCTGCGTGCAGAAAAATTTGGTCATGTGAATCCAGAGAGAGTTTATTTGCGAATAGAAGTATAAGAGGGAGAGTCGCCTGAAAGGAGATCCTTCATGAACGGTTTAATGCCCGACCAAGAGCTAATGAAGCGAATTTCAGCTAAAGATGAAGAGGCTTTAAAGCAGCTGTATGATCATTATGAAAAACCAATCTATTCATTCGCCTATCGTATGGTAAGAGATGCTATGATGTCCGAGGAAATTGTACAGGAGCTGTTTCTGCGGATCTGGCAAACAGCCGAGCGCTTTGATGGCGCACAGGGCAAGCTGACGAGCTGGATGTTCACGTTGACACGCAATATTACGATTGATCTATTGAGGAAAAAAAGAAGCCGTACACCGCATTCTATGGCTGAGCCTGATCAGCTGCAATTTGTTGCGGATGAACGGATGAATACAGAGTTGAATGTAGAAAAGAAGTGGGTCGGTGAGCAGGTGAAGGCCGCTTTGGATGATTTGAACGAGGATCAGAAAAAAGTCGTCGAATGGATTTACTATCAGGGATATACGCATCAGGAGGTATCGGACATGTACGCCATCCCTTTGGGGACCGTTAAAAGTCGTGTTCGGTTAGCCATGAAACAGCTTCAGCGGCGTCTATCCGATGGGGGAAGGAGGGAGTTCAGCAATGAGTAACCAACGAACAGATCTGATGTGTGAGCTGGTAGAGCTGTACGCTTTGGATGGCTTAACGAAAGAGGAAGCAGCACAGTTCAAGAAACATCTGAAAACTTGTGCCGTATGTCGCAATCAATTAATTGAGCAGCAGCTAGTTGTTGATTTACTGCCAACTGCTTCAGAACCGGTAGAAGTGCCGCAAGGGATGCGCGAACGAGTTCTGGATCATGTATTTAATAGTACGGCAGCTAGCCATCCGGCTCGGGATGTGGTGATTCGGTCTGTCTCTGAGCTGGACGCGATATCTGGTTCGGGAACCGCTTTGAAAACCATACGGGCAAGCCGTTCAACTCAGGCCGCTGAAGAACAGCAAGCGATGGACGATTCGTCCAGGGTTACGGAGCTCAGCCGCATATCCAGTCAGGGCAAAGCAGACCAAAGGCTTCGTTACTGGAGGCTGGCCAGCCTCGGGCTCTCAGCAGTTGTAATCGGACTCGGGCTGTATGCCTATTCACTTAAAGGCAGTATGGGTGGGCTGCAGGCGGATTTGGTTGCCATACAAGAGACGGTCAACGGGCTGCAAACCGAACTGGTTGGACTGAACAGCAAGCTGGCTGTTGCGAGTAAGCCTGCAGCGGGTATGCAGGTTAATAAAATCGTCACTTTGAATCCAGCAGCGGAAAATATTGTATCCAAAGGTCTAGCCTCCATTGTCATCGATAGTAAAGGAACACACCTGATCGTACAGGCCGATGATTTACCTGAAGTGAAGCAGCAGGAGGCTTTTCAGGTCTGGCTCATTAAAGATAATCAGCCCGTGAGCGCAGGCACGTTCTCCCCTCAAGAGGGCAAAGGCGTCGTATATTTTACTTTTGAACCGAAGGACTACGATACGGTCGCGATTACTCTCGAACCGGATGCCAACGGTGAAAAGCCGAGAGGATCTATCGTGCTTGCAGGTGGTTTAAAAAGCTAGTCTTCACTAGTATAATAAATGTAAGGTTATGGAATGGGAGGAAATAAGGATGAGTACATTGGACATTCGTCAAATCCATAAGGAGTATGCTGCGGATAGTATCGCTTTATCCGAGTTCGCTTTTCAGATGGTGCTAACACCGCAGCAACGGGAGGAACGATTTGCGTTCTTCAATGAACAGGAATCATGGGGTGCTTATGTGGATGGCAAGCTGGCAGCCCGCTTGTCGATTCTTGAGCTGCATACGTGGCTTCATGGCAAGCGCTTTGAAATGGGGGGAATTGCTGGAGTAGCAACATGGCCTGAATATCGCCGCGGCGGCCTGGTTACGGGGCTGCTGCATAACGCACTGCGTGTCATGAAGGAGCAAGGTCAGACCTTGTCGTTCCTGCATCCTTTTCAATTCGCCTTTTATCGTAAATTTGGTTGGGAAACCTACACGGATTATATGAAGTATGAGATCCCTACTGCCATGCTGCCGAAGCTTCCTCTGCAGACGGGTAGCATTGTGCGTGTGGATGAGCAGATCCCTTTATTAAACGGGATTTATCGCAGTTATGCAGTTCGTTACAACGGTACGCTGGATCGGGATGAGCAGTGGTGGAAGCGACGCATTTTTGCATCCAAAAAAGGAACAGCAGCCGTTTATCGAGACGTTGCTGGCGTACCGGGTGGGTATGTATTTTATGATGTTAAGGATAACATTTGCAAAATTCATGAGATGATCGCTTTGAATTATGAAGCGGAGCAGGCATTGTGGAAGTTCATAGCAGATCATGATTCCATGATGGATAAGGTTACGCTGCAGGCACCTGCCGATAATCGTCTATCGTTTTTACTGGACAATCCACGGATCAAGCAGGAGCTGGTGCCTTATTTTATGGCACGAATTGTTGATGTCGTTAGCTTTCTGGAGCAGTTTCCGTTTGCGGTGGCAGATGATCTGTTGGGAACGGGAATGAGAGAAAGTGAGCTGACGCTGCACATCCGTGATCGCCATGCTGAATGGAATGACGGCAGCTTTACAATCAAGATAGATGCCTTTGGCACAGCCAAGGTGGAGAAGCTTCAAGCAGGGCAAAACGACTTGAACGAGCTGGCTGTGGAATGTGATATCTCGACGCTTTCTGCGATGTTCATGGGCTATCAGCGTCCCGAGTTTCTGCATAGCATTAACCGGTTGCAGGGCTCTGAGGAGTCGATAAGGAGACTCGAAGCCTTGATACCGCGCCGTCAGACTTATTTGCCTGATTTCTTTTAAACTGGAGCTGGTTACGAATCGGAGTGATTTTCCTATGGCACGACCCTTTGAAGGAACGACAGCCTCATATCATTCGGCAATCTGGCCTGGGCTTTCCATTCAATTAAAAGAGCAACATATCGTTGTTCATTCGCAATCGGGATTTATCACGCTGGGAAGTGCCTTATGGGGTGGCGGTTTGGGAGACTCATCTCATTTTGTTAATTTACACGTCTCCAAAGATTTTGATTGTAGTATGCCCGAAAAAACTCTGGAAAGTCTCATCCTTGAATTTGGTTATCCATTAAATAAAACAGTAGGACTGATGACAGCGGCTCATTTACACCGCACATCTGTTCAAGAGGAGATTGGTGACCAGTATGGCCTCGTTGTGTGTACAACCAGCGGTGTGGGGAATGCGGCCAGGGCGGGCGTGCAACGGACGGTTTATTCATCTTATCGACCGGGAACGATCAACATCTTGATGTTTATCCAAGGCTCAATGACTGCTTCGGCTATGATTGAGGGCATTATGGCGGCTACGGAAGCCAAAGCGGCAGCACTTCAAAATATGTCGATTATGGACCCGGAGACAGAGCTGATCGCTACGGGAACGACCTCTGATGCTATTGTAATTGCCTGTGATTCTCGTTACTTTCAAGGTGGCGTTCACCAGCATGCTGGGACAGCAACGGATATCGGCAATGCGATTGGCCGCTTGGTGCACCGTTCGGTGATTGAATCTGTCTCATCGTAATGCTAATTGGATTTGATCTGAATGCTAAAGCAAGCAAAAAGCGCAAGCTGCCGGGAATGGCGGATTGCGCTTTTTCTTAATAGATAATTTATATGTTTCAGCAAAGCTGAACGATTCTTATCTCGCAAGAAAAGCTACATTTAAAATACGGATGTATCTTCGTTGAATAAGCTCCGATTAGGAGCTTTTCTTATGGTCCTTTAAGCGTATATCCATAGATGTCGCCTGAGGTCGCATAGGTGCCCCGACTTTGGTCCAGTATGAAAAACCGCCGTAGGTCCGTTTTGAAAAGGGGTTGTGTGGTCTAGAATAAAGACATGAGCAAGGGACATCACAACGAAAGGCGGTGAATACATAAATGAGGTTGAATCGAAACAGCGGTTTGGCGTTAGCGCTTATAGCATTTGGTGTCATGATTCTGCTTAGCAAAATGGGATTGCACATGGGGCACATCATGAGTTACTTATTCCCGGTTGCGTTGATTGGACTAGGTTATCTGGGACTTCGGAATGATCGTACGATTATCGGTCTGATCCTGATTGCCATCGGTTCGCTAGTGCTGATCGTTAAGCTGTCCGGTGTGATTGCCATAATAGTTGCCATAGGGTTAATCGTATATGGAATATCTAGCTTGAAAAGAAAATCACGCGCTTATTAAGACTTATAGTCAGATTCCAAGATGAAGGTGGTTAAGAGTATGGGTTTAGGCAAACGATTCAGAGATATTACGGTTGCTACGTTCAATGAAATGCTTGAAAATTCAGAAGATCCGGTTCGCCTGATTGATAAATATTTGAACTCACAGGCCGAGCAAATTCGAGACTCGGAGCGCCTCCTGCAGCAGTGCTTGTCACACGCCTCCGGGCTGAGACAGCAGTATATGACGGCTGCGCAATTAATGGAGCGCCGCGAGCAGCAAGCGCTGATGGCATTGAAGGCTGGTGAGGATGAAGTGGCCCGCATAGCTCTTCAGGAAAAGCTGCAGCAGGAGGAACGCAGTGTGCAGTACAAGACGCTGTATGATCAAAGCAAACTTGGTATTGTCGAGCTGGAAAGCCAGCTTCAGCAGTTCAAAGCAGATTACGAGGAGATTGCTTCCAAACGCAGCTATTACATTGCACGATTGGAGAGCCTGCGCCTGCAGCAGCGGATGAACGAACGGCTGCGCGGTATGGGTGGCGGAATTGGCGCTGAGCAGCCGCAGATGTTCGATCGGTTAGAAGAGCGGGTCTCCGATATGGAATCGGCAGCGCGTGCATTGCGTGAAGTGAGAAGCCATGGACGTGAGGTGCTGCAAGCCGTAGGAACGGCAGCCTCACAAGCGCTGGATCAGGAGATGGCTAAACTCAAGGTTAAATTGCAGGAGGAGGGCTGGATGCGATCATGAGTAGATTATTTCGTTCACGTTCGGACCGATATGTAACCGGTCTGTCCGGTGGATTGGCAGAAACTTTAGGAATCGATTCAACCTGGATTCGTTTGATTCTGGTGTTCACCACATTCTTTTCCGGTGGAGTCGTAATCGTCTTGTATTTCCTTGCTGCACTGGTCATTCCGAAGGAGCCGCGTGACCATGGACCGTTTGGTCCGGGATACGGATTCGAAGGTGCAGGGGCACCGAATTGGAATGGGCAAGCTGGACCTGGATGGGGACAACAGCCATGGGGTCAGGAATGGAATGGAAAAAAACATGGCTGTGGCTATCGCAAGCATAAACGCAATGAATATCGTCAGTACAACAACCAATTCGGTGCAAATGGAGCTGGCTATCAAGGCTCCCAAGCGAATGGACAAGGTCAAGCCGGTGACAATCTGGATGACTTGATGAAGGATATTGAGAAAAAAGCAATGTGGAAAGAAATCGAAGAGCTTCGTGCCAAAGTAGCGCAATACGAAAAAAACCAACAAACTAAAGGGGACGTGTAAACCATGGGAGTATTTTCAAGAATTAAGGACATGACGAAAGCATCGCTGCATGAAATTTTGGATAAAGTTGAAGATCCGATTATTATGTTAAACCAGTATTTGCGTGATATGGAGGAAGAAATTGCACAAGCGGAAGTAACGGTAGCCCGCCAGATTGCCAACGAGCGTAAGCTGAAGGAACGTTATGAAGAAGCGATTCGCTTGACTGATCAGCGTGAAGAGCAAGCTAAGGAAGCCTTGAAGAATGGTCAGGAATTGGCTGCTCGTCAGGCTCTGGAGCAAAAGCTGTACTACGAAGGCAAAATTACCGAGTATGCCGACTCGCATGAGCAGGCCAAGCTACAGGCTGCGGAGCTCGTTCAACAGCTTCATGAGATGAAGGATGCGTTCTATCAAATGCGCAACAAGCGCAGTGAGCTTGTATCCCGTGCCCAACTCGCGAGAGCACAGCGGCAGATGGCTCAAGTCACAGCGCACAATGTCATTGAAGGCGGTCATGCAGCCAAAGGCTTCAGACGTATGGAAGACAAGATTGTAACCCTTGAAGTGGAAGCTGAAATTGCTCGCAAGCCTTACGTGGGCAGTAGTGCATACTCCGGTGGAGTTGGCTACACACCTGCGAGCAGCGTAGATGCGGCTAAGCAAAAGAAAGTCGATGATCAGTTGCAGCTGTTAAAGGAAAAAATGGGTACTGAAAAGTCTCAGTAATTTCTTCTCATTATCCTCTTTGAGTGGATACCGAATTATGATATGCTTGGTAAGGCAAAAAGCCATAGGGCCATTTCAAAGCCGCTATGGCTTTTCCGCCTATATGAGGATCAGAGTAAATGCATGTGCATAGGTGTCATATACTACCACCCAGAATCAGCATAAGAAAGGAGGCAGCATAGGATGAAGAAATTTGACCGTAAATGGAAGGGAAGCGACCGCGGAGACGGCACCGGTCATGACCGGAAGGGCAACCGCAACGACCGCAATGTAGCGCTGGTATTGATCGGCGTCGGCATATTTTTGCTTTCCAATAATCATTGGGGCTTTTTCACCGTGCTTGCCATTGTGCTGATCTTTGTCGGTATTCATAAGGTGAGAAAGTCATCACCCCGCAAGGGCTACATTTTGATGGGGATCGGGCTCGTTATTTTATTAGGCGGTAATTTCTCATTGCTGCTTGCCATTATATTAATATCCTTGGGATTTTTCTATATTCGTTCGAGGCAGCTGCATCGTGCCGAAAGTTATGTGAAGAAAAGCTTGATCGAGAGTGTGCGTTGGGGGAAAGAGCCATGGGTATTGCGCAACAGCTCCATCTGGCATGTCATTGGTGAAGCGAAGATTGATTTGACCTATGCGATCCCTGAACAAAAAGAAGTCACGCTTGTTCTACAGGGAGTCATCGCAGATCTGGACATTATCGTGCCGGAGGATATGGGGCTGTCAGTCACCTCGTCCGTTATTTTCGGGGAAGCTGTGATTGGACCTAATAAAGAATCAGGCATTTTAAATAAAACCGTATGGCAAACAGCCAACTTTGAAACGGCGGATACGCAGGTGAAGCTGATGATTTCCTATATTATCGCTGATATTGATATCAAGATTGTATAGAGGAATTGTCCGAATGCTGGGAGGACATGATTAATGGAAAGGCACAATAAACGGCTGACCAATATGATGTGGCGAAGCATGGGTGAGTCGATTGGGCTCAGCCTTGTTTTGTTTGGCGTTATTGTGTATTTCCTGATTCATTATGGATATCTCAAAGAGTTCACTTCTTGGAGTGAAGGGATTCAGATGAGCCTGACCCTGATTCTCATCGTTGTTACCATCGGCGGTGTATATGGCATCTGGTACAGTGGCAAGATGAAATCCCGACTGGAGCAGCTTGGCGAGGTCATGCTCGCACTGGAAAAGGGAAATCTGACACGCACCGTTCCCCCGCTTGGTGAGGATGAAATTGGACGGCTCGGAGAGCAGCTTAACGAGATAACGAAAAAATGGGAAGAACAGGTCAGCTCGCTGCAGCGGCTTTCCAATAACAATGCGCAGCTTGCGCAAAAGGCCAAATATTCGGCAATTGTTGAAGAGCGACAGCGGTTGGCGAGAGAGCTGCATGATGCGGTCAGTCAACAGCTGTTCGCAATCTCGATGACGGCAACGGCCGTTGGACGCACACTGGATAAGGATTTTGACAAAGCTCAGCGACAAATATATTTGATTGAGGAAATGGCATCAGTCGCACAATCGGAAATGCGTGCGCTGCTGCTGCATCTGCGGCCCGTTCATTTGGAAGGCAAACGGCTGGCAGAGGGCTTGGTCGAGCTGCTGGATGAGCTAGCGGCCAAGGTGCCAATGGAAATCGTGGGAGAGCTGACGGACGATATCTATCTGCCTAAGGGTATAGAGGATCACCTGTTCCGTATTGTTCAGGAAGCGATGTCGAATGCGCTGCGGCATTCCAAAGCGACACGTCTGGAGGTACGGCTCACGCAGTCATCAACAGAAAGTATTCGTTTGCTTATCCGAGATGACGGAATCGGCTTTGATCTGGATGTGAAGAAGCATGCTTCTTATGGCATTATGACCATGAAAGAGCGTGTGAACGAAATCGGTGGTTCCTTGAATCTGATTACGGCACCGGGTAAGGGTACGCGGATTGATATTCGGGTTCCAATTATAGCGGAAGGAGTGGAAGAGCTTGGAGAATGAGGAAGAGGCAATAAAAGTATTGCTGGTGGATGATCACGAGATGGTGCGAATCGGTCTTGCTGCTGTGTTGAGCACGGAGGACGACATTGAGGTAGTTGGTGAAGCCAGCAATGGTGCGGAAGGGATTCGTCTGGCACAAGAGTATAAGCCGGATGTGGTTCTGATGGATCTTGTCATGGAAGGTATGGATGGAATTGAAACAACGAAGCAACTGCTCAAGCTGTATCCCGATTGTAAGGTTGTTGTGCTGACTAGCTTTCTGGATGATGAGAAGATGTATCCTGTTATTGAAGCGGGCGCTTTCAGCTATTTATTGAAAACATCACGCGCGGCAGAGGTGGCGCAGGCGATACGTGCTGCGGTCAAGGGACAATCTATTCTTGAATCTCAGGTCGCTTCAAAAATTATGAACCGCTTCCGGCAACCGAAGCCTGTCGCCCCGGCCCACGATGAACTGACGGAACGCGAGATGGAGGTACTGCGGCTTATTGCATCCGGGCGGTCGAATCAGGACGTTGCAGACGAGCTGTTTATCGGGATCAAAACGGTTAAATTCCATGTGACGAACATCTTGGCCAAGCTCGGTGTCGAGGATCGTACACAAGCAGCCATCTACGCGTTCAAGAACGGATTGGCTGAATAAGCATTGTCTCAAATCCTCGAATATACGGAACAGCTTCTGCTCCCCTACATACGTGCTCCAAGAATCCATGAATGGTCAACAACGTAGGACTGCTCTTGTATCAAGAGCTATGAACAAGCTGATTGTCGCAGGAATGCAGCCATTGACAATCAGTTCGACATGCACCGATTTGGCTAGATGCCCATATGCTATAGGCGACTAACCATATGAGGTGCTGAGATGATGATGAATGAAACACAGACGAATCAGCTGATCCGGGCGTATGCCGGCCAAGCTGCGCAATCGCTGACTGTAGACCCGAACTCTTCTCGTCCCGTATCTATTGCGGTCGATCTGGATGGGGATGGGATCCCCGAAATAGCCTATGCTTACAAGATAAACGGTGAGAATGGAGTAACAATATTCAAGCAGTTGGGGAATGAATGGAGACCCATTGCCTATCTGAAAGGCCCTGGCTATGAGGTAAGCCTGCTTACTGCTGCACCAGTGACCAGTCGTGACCGCAGCAATTTGATTGTCGGCTGGCAGATCGGCTCGATTTGGTCAAAGTTGTCTGTTTATGAATGGACAGCTCAAGGCTTCAAGGATGTAGCTCCAACTGATATGGACTACAGCTATGTGGAAATCGAGGATATGCCGGGACGGTATGGCTGGGATGGGTTGAGTGAAATTGCGCTGTGGATCCACGATACGGGCGAAGCGTACAAGGTTGAGGTGCTTAGATGGCACAATGGCGAGTTCACGAGTGCATGGGATGTGTATCCTTATTACTTTCAAAGGGTAGTCCGCTACTATGAGGCATTAACTAACGAGCATCCCGATTATGCGTTCTATTGGTACTATTTGGCGGATGCACAGTATAAAGCCGATATGCCTGAAGCCGCGGCTGTATCACTGGATAAAACAATCAGCTTGAAGCCTTCTTACCCTACTCCAGACATGCTGTTGGATCTGCAGAAGCTAATTCAGCTTGAGCAGGCTAAGCAGGCGGATGATACGCGTGCAACCTCATTGTTTCCCGCCTCATTGCAAACGATCGATGGTACGGAGTGGGGTTATATCAACGATAGGGGCGAATGGGTCATCAAACCCCAGTATGAGTATGCTGCACAATTTCAGAGCAATGGTTATGCGGTTGTGCAGGTAAACGGCCATAGCGGGATGATTGACCTTACGGGCAGGCAGGTTGTCCCCCCTGTATGGGATTCCATCAGTTCCTATTCTGAAGGACGCGCTATTGTTATCGACAAGCAGGGCTTTAAGGTCATGGATGAGAACGGTCAAATTGTTACAGACAAAGCCTACAGCTATATTGCTCCCTACCATAATGAGCGAGCTGTGTTCGCGAATGTGAACACGGTTAACCCAGACAGCCAACGCTATGGTTATCTGGATTTGCAGGGTCATGAGGTCATAGCTCCGCAGTATGAGGATGCAGGAGACTTTCATGAAGGCAAGGCCGTTGTTAAGCTGAAGAAGAAGTCATATAGCTTGATCGACAGGGATGGAGCACGCCTCTCATCGTATCCTTATGCGTATGTGGGTGCATTGGGAGATGGACTGCTGCCTTTTCAGAAGGAATCCTCAGGTAAATTTGGATACATCAATGAACGCGGCAAAATCATTATTTCACCACAGTATAGAACTGCCTTGCCTTTTGAGGATAAGAGGGCAATCGTGGATATTTCCGAGGACTACACTTCACAATACGGCCTAATCGATCGTGATGCCAACTTTGAAATTAAGCCTGAATATAACATGATTCGTACGCTGGGGGAACAAAGGGTTGCGATCGGGCAAGCCATTGATCCCAAACGGCCATATATCGGCTCTAAATATGCCATTGCCGATCTGTTTGGCAAGCGGCTCACGGAGTTTGTGTATACGGATATATCCGAGTTCAAGGACGGGCTTGCTTCCGTCACGGATGGTGACCATACTTATTTTATCGATCCAAGCGGCAAACCCGCGGAGGGCTTTCCACATTTGGAGGGAAGTGGCACCCTGGTCTGGATGAAGCCGCTCATTCAAGTGAATATCGATCAAAGGTTGTCGTACGTGGACCGCAGGGGGCATGTCGTATGGCAGCAAAATACGGTGATCCCGCTGCGTTCCCCGTATCGTGTCAGGGAACTTAAGTATAAACCGAATAAAGACTATCTGGTGTACTATCCACAGATAGAAGGAATGAGTTCCCAGATCGCACAAACACAAGTGAACGAGAAGCTGAAGCAGCTATCACAAGTGAAGCCGGTACCTGCTGATACTCAGCTTGATTACAGTTATAGTGGTGATTTTAACGTCTCATTTTTTAAGAAAAATTTGTTGCAGCTTCAGCTGAATGGTTACAATTTTCCGTTCGGCGCGGCGCATGGGATGCCTACAAAGCTGTATACACCTATTAATTTGATGAATGGACGGATCTATGAGCTGAAGGATCTGTTTAAGCCAGACAGTGATTACGTCTCGGTGCTTAGTGACATTGTAGGACAGCAAATTAAGCAGGACCCGCAATATTCGTATGTATTCCCGGATACTTACAAGGGGATCAAGGCGGATCAGCCGTTCTATGTTTCGGAGCATGCGCTGCATCTGTATTTTTATCCCTACGATATTGCGCCCTATGTGGCGGGTTTTCCGACATTCAAAATTCCTTTTTCCAGCATCATGAATTTGATTGCAGTCAACGGCGAGTTTTGGCGGGCTTTTCACTAAATGAAAAGGATAAGGAAAGGGATATGGACGCAGCTCCTTGCCTAATGGCAGGCGGGCTGTATTTTTTTTGTAAAAAATGAAAGGAAATACGCCTGAGCTGCGTCTATATAGTGTAGAGAATGTTGTGGAGGTCGATTATGGATGATCAGTTGAACGACGAAGCGCTGATCAAAGAAGTGCTTCAAGGTGGCAAGGAAGCTTTCGCGTTCCTTGTAAACCGGTATAAAGACCGAGTGTATGGGCTGCTTAGAGGTATGGGTGCGCAGCAGCAGGATGCACAGGATTTGACTCAGGAGGCATTCATCAAAGCGTATCGCAGCTTATCCTCCCACCACATTGAACGCAGCTTTGCTTCATGGTTGTATACGATCGCTGCCAATTTACTGAGAGATTCATGGAGGCGCAGACAGGCTGATATTTCCTACGGACACAACCTGAATGCGCATGAACATATGGAGTGCCCTGAGGCTATGTATTTGCAAATGGAGAAAAGACTGGAAATTCATGATATGCTGCTGGGTTTATCCCCACAACACCGAATGGTGCTGCTGCTTAGATACACAAATGATCTGAGCTACGAGGAAATTGGGGTCATACTGGACATACCCGTTAGTAAGGTGCAGAACGATCTGCATCGTGCCAAGAAAAAAATGAAGCAGTTGCTGAAGGACAAGGAGGTGCACGTCCATGAGATGTTGGAGCGTTGAGGAAGCAGATCTATATCTGGCCAGCTGTAATGTACATAAAAGCACTCATAAAGCTTGTTTACAAGGTAGTGGATTCAAGGGTGTACCCGTGTTCCTCGAAGAAATTCAGCAGCATCTAAACAGCTGTACGACCTGCCGAATGCGGTTGGAAGAATGTCGGATGGAGCAGTCGCAATGGACAGATCAGTTGTTTCCCCGAGAGGATGCGCTGCCAGGTTCATTTACAGCAGATCTGATGGCCAAATTAGATGATGTGGCACTGACGACGGTATACTCAGAGAGTAGGCCACGAACCGCTTTTGTCCGCACGGAAGCTGAATCAGCAACACAGCCGGAATTGTTGCTGGATGATCAGGAGTCATATTCCGATCCGCTGTCGATATCCATGACGAGCACCACTCTGAGCATGCAAAAGCAACACTCCGATCAGCCATCGATATCTGTAGGGAACAGTCAGGACTCGCAGTTCAGCCAAGCGCGTCTTCCACGGTGGAGCCGTTGGCTTTCCATTCGCAATCAGAAATGGGCATTCACGACGGCTGCATTGATCCTTCTTATATCCAGTACTCTGGCAGTCATGGCGTCTCCGTCCTTAGCGGAATATGTCCGTTCCTTATTTGCGCCTGATGTTGTCGATTACGGGCTCTTAAAGTCTCAGGAGCTTGGTTTGGTCAATAATCCCAATATTAAGGTCAAGGATCAAGGGTACACGATGGAGATCAACGAGGTGGTAGCGGATTCGACAAGAGTCGTTATGGCGTTAAAGCTGACAGGACCCGATGGTATGCCCAATCATAATATGCTGGAGCTAAGCGGCCCCAATGAGATACAGATAACGGACCGTAATGGGAATAAGCTCGGAGAACTGTATGATATCGGCATGACCTCACAAATGTATGTACTTGTAGCCCATTTTCCGCAGGAAATACAAGCTGATGAATTGATGATCCAGGCAACCATTTCCAGGTTGGGTAGTGACATACAACGAATCCCTTATATTCAGGGAAAATGGAGCTTTGCGTTTAATGTGAACCTGAAGCAGGCTAAGGCTTTGACTACGGTACAGCCTTTGAACCAATCGTATACAACGGAGAACGGTATGACTATTCGTATGAAACGGCTGGTACGAACTCCAAGCGGGGTCAGGCTTGATCTGGATACCGAGCTATCGGCGGCTGCCGCAGAGCGTTCACCAGCAAGACTGAGGGAAAGAGAGCAGCTGATGTTCCATTTTGAAGACGAGAGCGGGGAAGAGATTCACAGTGTGATGAGCACGAAATTTCCGCATAAGGACAGTTTATTGACCGCATCCAAAATAAAGGATCCCACAGCTCATATCATGCATTGGTCTTATTCGTTCAAATATTTACCCGCAGAAAGCTATGTACGGTTCGTATGGGACGGTTACATACTCCCGGAAATAACGGAGGAAAGACTAGACTTTGTTCCTGATGATTTGTTTGCGCATCCTGCAATTTTCCATCATGAGGGGGACGAGCTGCGCTTGACAGGCTTTGAAATGGATGATGCACCTGATCCAAGGGAGAACAGAAAAGAAGCGGTATTACGGGTTCAAGGCATATTCAAAAACAATTTTACTGGCGATGAGTGGGTGGTCAAGGATGCAGACGGTATCGAGTATCCGGTTCATTACCGCGGAGGCTCATCAGCTTTTGATGGCGTTGTGACATTAGGGAATGAGTTTCCTGGTAAGGACTATGCGTTTCGAATTCCTGCGCTTCAGCGGATTCCGGAAAAGCTGACCTTAATACGCAAGGTGATAGACAGAAAGTATCCAGAACCACCCGTCTCAGGTTGGTCTTTTACCATAAATGAAGGAGGCAGAGCCAATGGCCGCTAGTTCCAGACCTTCCATACTCGACACGGTAATTCCGTTGACAGCTCATGAAAAGGTAACGATACTGCGTGCCTATGAGTGCAGCTGCTATCAAATTACATGGTTTATGCTGCGGGATGAGAAGCAGGCTATCCATGCCGCCAAGCATATTTTATTGAAATTATATACACATGAAGAATGGTTTTATATGGAGGATGCCGCCCGACTGGCTGAAGTCAAACATGCGGCGTTGAACTATTCGTTGGAATGCCGGAAAAAAGCGATAGGTAACGTCCTTCCCAAGACGTAATTGATTCTGATATGGTTTAGCGTGTGCGGAAAACCACAAAGAAGGCTTAACACCACATTCATCGTGGTGTCGAGCCTTCTTTGTATGCATCCAGAATGCCATATATCTTAAGACTAGATATAATCATTCATTAAGATACCGGACAGGGGTAATGGAAGATAAGTATTAACAGGAGTTCCATCCCGCTGATTCAACTGATAATTATTGAAGGATTGAAATAAAGCTTGTCCTTGATCCAGCAATTCAAACGAAGGCGGGTCGAGTAATGTCTTGGCTGCTACATTCAGTGCTGCAGCAAGCCCGCCGAAGCCTCGTAAACTGAATTCCAGCAGATCAAATCTGGATATAGCCTGCTGCTCCAATACGGACAAGTCCACTTTCAGTGAACCATCTGCGTTCAGCTGGATTCCGATCATCTCAAGTGGCAGCGATGTCAGCTTGCCCATTACCGATTCGGAAGCTTCACTCGTGAGCAATCCACTTGATTGGGTAAGCAATAAATGAAGAGAATTGTATCGGTCAACGAGAGCTTGAACCTGTCGTTTAATTCCTATCAAATCCGGATATATGTTGATTTGTACAGGTTCTTCCGATGCAGCCAATAACGTAATGGAGACATTGCCCTGATCCCATACAATCTGATTGGAGGCTGACACCACTGGAGTATCGCTGTTAATGCGGTAGACAGCATCTTCCGCCTGCTGCGTTACGTTAGCAATTCCGCTGATCGCCGATGCATTCCCATATATATCCATAATCGAAAAAGCATGTGCTGCTCCTGTGTGAAGGCTGTTGATTTTCAATTGTACGGTATTTTTAAGATCGTCCCAGGCAATGGAAGCTTGGAGATCTGATTTGGTGCTGTTGATAGCGCTGCGAATTTTTTGGAGCGCTTGCTGATTCGTATCTGTGGATAAAATGTATATGGAGAAAGAGGTAGTTTGATTTTCAGTGACAAGCTTCATCTGATTAGAGCCCGCTGTCATGAGCGTTGGCGAAGTACGCTGTAGAACGATTCCGTCATTCAACTGTGCTTTCGCAATTTGATCGGATTGAATGATGTACGAGCCGATTTGGGCACCCTTTTGAACTACGGCGGTTAAAACAGAGGGATGACTAACCGCAACCGTTCGATGATCCAAGGACGAATCTGAACCCAGCATGGCTTCCCCGGCTTGCTTCAACTGCTCTGCTGAGGTCAATAAGCCAGCTACCGCCATTGCGGTTGCACGAGCATGCTGTCCAAAGGCATACCGTTGAAACACAACCTCCGCACTGGCTTTCGATGAGACCAAGGGACGATACTGCCAGCCGCCCTCCTGCCACGCATGATCTTCCTCACGCCATATGTCATTTGTTCGATATATACGATTGACTTCGGAAATTTTGGAAATCATTGCTCACACACCTCACGATCATGGATGTTATATGTATAATTATACAATATTGACGAGTTTTCGCAAATTATTATTGACAGCTGGATGAAAGATCAATTATGATATAAAATTAACTTCAAGAGTAATCTAATTTAACTTATTATCATTTAATAAACTCCAGATACATCAGTTGAAACAGGATATTGTAAATTTGATTAAGGGGTACAAGCTATGGACTGGATTCAGATCGCCGTCATTATCATTGTAGTTGTTATCAGCGTATTGTTTTTGGGCTTTGTCGGCAAAAAGTACTTGAAATAATAGCAGACGATCAGCGCACTTCATAAGATAAAGTACAATTATCTATGGAGGCGATGGTCATTGATCTGCAAACATCTACCCCTGCATGACAAAGCGATCCTGGGGCTGGTTAAGAGCTTACTGCTGCCGTATGCCAGAATAACCCAACCGGATGTAAAATTGGACCTAAAGGCACTTCGGAAGCGATTACGCGGCTGTGCAACCTACGTTTATATCCGTGGGGGACGTAAGGTGTGCGGATTTATTGCTATCCGACAGGACAAGAATGTGATGTATGTCGATATGCTGGCTGTCGATAGAACGATCCAAGGGCACGGGATTGGGTCGGCCTTGCTCAAACATGCAGAACGATATGGGCAGCAGAAGGGGCAGCAGGAAATTTACCTGTGGGTGGATGATACGAATACACAGGCGCAGCGTTTTTATACAGCCAAAGGCTACGAGTCGATTCATTATGATGCAAGTATCCGCTGTTATATGCTCAGAAAATCATTACACGTACCTCAAGCCCAGGAGAGACAATGGTCAATGGGGTACTAGTAGCAGGAAAAGTTTTCGACAAGATGACGAATGAAAATGACCGTTGGACAACAAAATAAATCATATGCACATTACATTTACAAGCCTTTCCAAGGCTTCGCATCACGTGGCGGGGTCTTTTTGGTGAGCTATGATGTCCCCTTACATATTTTATGTAGAAGCTTATAAAAATTTGTTATAGCTGGGATGTTGAATCCTGCGTTATATTTGGTTATGCTTAGTAAGTTGAGATGAATGACATGAAATAATAGCAACGAAAAATACATAAGAGAGAATGATGATAAAATGACCGATACGGTAATTTTGCTTTTTGGAGCAACTGGAGATTTGGCACGCCGCAAGCTATATCCTGCGATATACAGCCTTTACCGTGAACGTAAGCTTGGCGACCGCTTTGCCGTAATCGGTTTGGCACGCAGACCGCGGACGAATGAGCAATTCCGTGAAGATGTACATGAATCGATCAAGGAATTTGCACGCTATAATGTGACGAAGGACGAACAGTGGGAATCCTTTGCCGAGCATTTTGAGTATATGTCGCTGGATACGAATAATGTCGAGGCTTTTAAAGAACTGAACGTTATGACTAACCGACTGGATGCCAAGTTTGACATAGGCGGCAACAGGCTCTTCTTTCTGGCGCTTTCCCCTGAGCTGTTTGGCAACGTATCGTACAATTTGAAGGAAGGCGGATTACTGGAAACATCCGGTTGGGCACGTCTTGTTATCGAGAAGCCATTCGGTTATGACCTGCCATCTGCTGAAAAGCTTAATGGCCAGATCCGTGAAGTGTTTGAAGAGAAGGACGTCTATCGGATCGATCATTACCTCGGCAAGGAAATGGTGCAAAACATTAATGTGGTGCGGTTTGCCAACGCATTCTTCGAGCCGCTATGGAACAATAAATATATTGCTAACATTCAAATTACGCTAAGTGAGACGGTTGGTGTTGAAAGCCGCGGCGGTTATTATGATCACTCCGGGGCACTGCGTGACATGGGGCAGAACCATATGCTGCAGACGCTGGCTATGATAGCGATGGAACCGCCTAGCCGGCTGTCTCCGGAAGATATCCGTGATGAGAAGGTAAAGGTATTCCGCTCACTTCGCGGCTTCCAAACCGCATCAGAGGTACGCTCCAATACAGTCCGTGGTCAATATTCAGCAGGTACCATGAAGGGTTCTCAAGTATCCGGCTATCGTCAGGAGGATTCGGTTAATCCTGAATCGACGACGGAAACCTTCTTCGCGGCAAGAGTATTTGTTGATAACTTCCGTTGGGCAGGCGTACCGTTCTATATTCGTACAGGCAAAAGGCTGCCAGTCAAAACGACTGAGGTCGTGGTTGAATTCAAAAATGTTCCTAATAATGTGTATTTGTCTAAGAAACATAAGCTTGAACCTAACCTGCTCGTATTCCGAGTCAATCCGATGGAAGGCATCTATTTCAAAATGAATGCCAAACAACCGGGCTCGGAAGGCTCCATTCTGCCGATATCGATGGATTTTTGCCAAAGCTGCCAGGTAGGCTTGAATACACCGGAAGCTTACGAGCGTCTGCTGTACGATGCTGCACGCGGCGATTCCACTTATTTCACCCGTTGGGACGAGGTAGCATTGGCCTGGAAGTATGTCGATAAAATTGCTTCTGCATGGGCGGAGCGTACGGACAATTTGATGCTGTATCCAGCTGGAACGTGGGGCCCGGATCAAGCTCAGCAGCTGCTCTCAGAAGACGGCTTCAAGTGGTGGCCAGTAAATGGACAAGATGAAGGCGAAGTGGCTTGGGAAACAGCTTTAAGAAAATAAGCTCAGCACAGGTTGAATCATTCGCTTCTGCAGAAGGGTCCGTACTTTATCGGGTACGGGCCTTTTTTTGCTTACATACCCTCAAAAAGTGTACAGATACCTGTTATTCAAGATATAATATAAAGACATCATTTTGGAGACCATCAGGAGGTTAATAAATATGTCGCGTCGGGCTTTTATACGTTGGATGCTCGGGCTTTTTGTGATGATTGGTGCAGCAACAACGGGCCTTATTTATTTGCTTCAGCGCTCCGTTAATTCACAGAGCGTCGTTAAGCATGCTGCTGAGCAGCCCCTGGCTGCACCGAAGCCCGAGACACCAGAGTCGAAGCCAGCGCCGATTAATGATAAAGAACCGCTGCTGTCGTTCATGATATTAAGCGATCTTCACGTATCTGTCTACGATCCGGATACGATTAAACATTTGAAGGAAGCGTTTGATGATATCAAACAGTTCGAGTCACCTGTGGAGACCGTGCTGCTGACGGGAGACTTGACAGATTTTGGCGATCCGGATGGCTATAGGGAGCTGCAAAAGGTAATATCTGCTTACAAGCTGCCTCCGCTTAATGCTAATATGGGGAATCACGATTATTACGATATTTGGATTGACAAGAAGGGTGCCTTCAATAAAGATACGGTGCCCAATGGCAAAACAGACTGGCAGGCACGCGAGCGGTTTCAGAAATTTTTTGGCTTGCAGAAGCCTTACCATGCCGTTGAGATCAACGGTTTAACGATCCTGATGCTATCACAGGAAGCTTATGTTCAAGAGAAGCCTGAGGTTGGTGAGGGTGCCTGGTATTCCGATGAGCAGCTGGACTGGTTGAAGACGGAGCTGGCCAAGCACAAAGATGGCAAGCCGGTATTTGTCATGGTCCATCAGCCATTACCGCCTATCGGCTCTGATGGCGGCAGCCATACGTTAATCCGTGCCAAGCTATTTCGCGAAATTTTAAAGCCGTATCCGAATGTGTTTGTGTTCTGCGGCCATCGTCATCAGGATTTTCAGAACGGCACCGAGCATTATGTGAAGGAGACTTTCCACTTTTTTCACAATTCCTCAGTGGGTCGTGTATTAAACCGCAATTTTCAGAATGAAGGTAAGAATAAATCCCAAGGGCTTTATGTGCAGGTATATAAGGATCATGTGACGGTTCGAGGACGTGAGTTCAGTAATCGTACCTGGCTCAAAGAAGCGGATTGGAATTTAAAGCTGACTAAGTAAACAAATATTTAGTGATATGAAGGAAGGAACAATACAACCCATGAGTATGAACATGCCACAGAAGATGCAAGAAGAAGTTGAGAAACGCCGCACCTTTGCGATTATTTCTCACCCGGATGCGGGTAAAACGACATTAACGGAGAAGCTGCTGCTGTTTGGAGGAGCGATTCGCTTGGCCGGTACGGTCAAAGGCCGCAAGGCAAGCAAGCACGCCACCTCGGACTGGATGGAAATTGAGAAGCAAAGAGGGATTTCTGTTACATCGAGCGTTATGCAGTTCGATTATGACGGACATCGCGTCAATATTCTGGATACACCGGGTCACCAGGATTTCTCTGAAGACACGTACCGGACATTAACCGCGGCTGACAGTGCCGTGATGCTGATCGATTCTGCCAAAGGGGTCGAGCTGCAAACGAAGAAGCTGTTTCAAGTGTGTCGTAAACGGGGAATCCCGATCTTTACATTCATTAATAAAATGGACCGCGAGGGACAAAACCCTTTTGAGCTGCTGGAGGAGCTGGAGCAGGTGCTTGGGATCAGATCCTACCCTATGAACTGGCCTATAGGCTCGGGCAAGCAGTTCCGTGGTGTCTATGATCGCCAGCAGACGCAGGTCGAGCTGTTTCAGGGCGACGATCATAAAATGATTGAAGTGCGCAAAGTAAGCGGCTATGAGGACCCACTGGTCAAAGAAATTGCAGGCGAGTTTTTCTACGATCAGCTGATTCAGGATCTGGAGCTGCTGGATGTAGCAGGCGATCCGTTCGACTATGAAAAAGTGCAAAGTGGCGAATTGACCCCAGTGTTCTTCGGCAGTGCGATCAATAATTTTGGTGTACAAACCTTTCTGGAAAATTTTCTGGAGCTGGCACCTATTCCAACACCACGTAGAAGTACTCAAGGGGATATTGATCCGCTTAGCGAGCAATTCTCCGGCTATGTGTTTAAAATTCAGGCGAATATGAACCCTGCGCATCGGGACCGGATTGCTTTTCTGCGTATTTGCTCCGGTAAATTTGAGCGTGGGATGTCCGTGAAACACGTTCGTCCAGGCAAGGACATCAAGCTGGCTCAACCGCAGCAGTTTCTGGCACAGGACCGCGATATTGTCGAGGAGGCGTATCCCGGCGATATTATCGGGCTGTTTGACCCGGGTATTTTTCGAATTGGCGATACATTGTGTCAAGGCGGCAACTACGAGTTTGATGAGCTGCCGACCTTCTCACCTGAGTTATTTTCCAAGGTGACTGTCAAAAATGCACTCAAACATAAGCAGTTTCAAAAGGGTATCGATCAGTTGACAGAGGAAGGCACTATTCAAGTATTCCGTACGATCGGCTTTGACGATATGATTCTCGGTGTAGTCGGCCAACTGCAATTTGAGGTATTGGAGTACCGGATGAAGGCAGAGTATGGGGTTGAGGTACAGCTGCAGCGGATGAACTTCCAGTTCGCACGTTGGATTGTAGATAAGGATGTCGATCCTGCCAAGTTCCGGATTAATTCACAGCTTGTGAAGGATAAGAAAAATAATTTCGTCGTGCTGTTTGAGAGTGAATACGCGATGCGTTCGGCAATGGACAAAAATCCGACTGCGCAATTTTTGGAGAATGCTCCTTGATCTCGATGTGCTAAGGCTTCGATATCTACCCTATACAACGGTTAGGAGGGATGATCCACATGGAGCATTTGGGGCCTACATTGCTTATAATGGCATTGATTGCCTTTGGAATTTACCGTAGGTTGAAACGGACGATCGGTTTTCAGAAGCTGAACCGTAAACGGCTTATATTTCGTACGACGATTTTCGGTGTGTTAGGCTGCGTGTTTCTGTATGCAGGTCTGCTGCATCCTATTCATTTTATTGCCGACGCGGTAGGCTTGGCTGTCGGGTTGATCCTTAGTTACTACGCTATCAAGCATATTCAGTTTGAAAAAAGAGACGATGCTTGGTACTATCGCACCCATCTGTGGGTTGAGGTAACTTTAATTGTGCTGCTGCTGGGGCGGATTGTGTATCGACTGCTGGCCATGTACTACTTGAAGAGTGACTCGGGAATGACCGGGGCAGCTGCAGCGCCGACACTGGAAAGCTATACGAAGGATCCGCTGACCGTAGGCATATTCTTTGTGTTGATTTCGTTCTATATCCGTTATTTTACTTACCTGCTCCGTAAGCAGAGGGAGCTGGTGGCGCCTGAATCGCATTTGACTTCATGACGTTGGCTTATAAGCTAGCATGGCAGCTCCATAGAAATTTAAATAGCAAGAATAAGCAGTCCCACAGGGGCTGCTTATTTGCGTTGCGGTGGCTTGAGGAAAGGATCAGAGAAATTTAAAGCGCCCTTTCAAGTAGCGCCGTATGTGCATACAATAGGTTGAAAGTGGGAGATATTCACTTCATGTTTGTTACTGCTGAAGGAAGCTTGAAGAAAGGTGGAGCCGAATGCGCAAAGTAAACTATAGTAGGCATATTGTAAGTAAATGGAGAAAAACAAGCGTGATGCTGCGTAATGCCAAGCTGCGTACTTATGTGCCCGTGACGAGAAAAATGACGCGTACCTCTCTGCACGACCTGTTAAATCAATATGGGATGGTCTATATCAAACCGGATAGTGGCACTTACGGCAACGGTGTTATGCGTGTGGAAAAGAGCTCTGTCACGGATGGGAAGCGTTACAAGTATCAGAATGGAGTGGTGAAAAAATCATTTTCCGACTTTGATAATCTTTACAATTCGATCCGAAAACGCACAAGAAAACGACTATATCTCGTACAGAAGGGCATCCATTTAACCAAATACCGGAATCGGCGTTTCGATATTCGGGTTATGGTTCAACAAACACCAAACAGGAACTGGGAAGCCACCGGTGTCATCGGCCGTGTAGCTCACCCGAAGAAAATCGTTACGAATGTTCATAATGGAGGTACGCTTAAACCGATAGGGACTCTGCTTTCCGCCTATGTATCCGGCACTGCGAAGAAAAAATATATTCACCGCTTACGAAAGCTTGGACTATCTACAGCACGTCAGCTTCACACGACCTATCGCGGACTGAAGGAAATCGGCCTGGACGTGGCATTGGATGATAAGCTGCACCCGTGGGTGCTCGAGGTGAATACTTCTCCCGATCCTTATATATTCAGACGTTTGAAGGATAAGTCCATCTTCGGGAAAATTCGCAGATATGCAAGAGCGTATGGGAAACGACTATAGCTTCAATACAAGTCTGAGCTGAACCGTCACATTATTTTGGGCCTCTAATAGAACCGTATGCGGGTTTTTCATACCATAATCGGCAAAGGTTACGACTGTACTGCCCTCCACATTCAAAGCACCTTGGCTGTATAAGGCTTCACTGGTAAAGGTTACGTCCTTCGCGATGTCTTTGATTGTAAGAGTTCCGGTCATGGTGAATGAGACTTTGCTGCCTTCCTTCCACTCCTTAGGGAAGTTATCAAAGGATTTCACGGTGAACTTGGCTTCCGGAAATTTAGCTGTGTTTAAGCTATCATTTCCTTTGACATGGTTGTCTCTTTGCGGATTACCTGATTGCAGCACGGTCGTATCGACGATGCCTTCTGCTTTCATGAGGTTCGGCTCAGCAGTATTGATGACCCATGTTCCCTTGACAGAGGCGCCTTCAATATTCACGGTTTCCTTGGAGGTCGTTACAGAGAGATACACTTTAGAAGCCGGCTGGATGGTCCATAACCCGTCCAGCTTGGCTGGTACAGCAGCTGTCATGCTGTTGGTGGGGACGGATGCAGAAGAAGTTGCGGCTGCAGGAATAACCTGTTGGATGGTAATGTGATTTCCGGCATAGTAGTCATAAGCGGCATAACCGCCACCTATTAGTACAGCCGCTACACCTAACGCAAGTACAGTTTTTCTTATATTCATGGGGAAGCCTCCTTTTACATATGAGCCGGCAGCCTGAAGTGGCATAACGGACATCATTGCATTATAGAACTACATAAAGTAGTGTAGTTACTTAAAAAAATAACAGCACTGCAACACGGCAGAGTGTCAAGGGTCAAGCTTACTGGTGGAGAGCTGCTGCTTTCCAGTAGTATACAATTAAAAACTGAATGTTCGCTGAATGGGAACTGAGCATGAGCTTAAAGAGCTTGTACTGAGCAGAAGAGTCATGCAGTCTGCTGACCACATGGCTCTGTGAATACAATTGAATCCGGGTTACTTGGCAAACTTCTTCTCGGCATCATCAAGTGCCATTTTGGTACCAAGCGCGGAGTAATCCAACCACGGTTGATCAGGAATCAGATAGACGTGTTGGGATTTTACAGCCTTGAGACCTTGCCAGATTGGATTGCTTTCAATTTGTTTGTATAATTTCTCGGCTCCATCTTCTCTGTTCACGATCACGAAGATTGCATCCGCATCATAGTCCGGTAATACCTCTTGAGAAATCACGTCAAACGCTTTGTCCTTGCTTACTTTCTCGACGCCTTTGGCTGGCTTAAGGCCAAGGTCTTCATACAAGAGAGGACCCATAGGGCGTCTCGTTCCGAATACGCGCAGCTCCTTGGCAGTTACACGAACGGCCATTACGGTAGCGTCCTTGCCAAGCTTCGTATTGATCAGTCCTTTTACACGTTCTTTCTGGGCTTCGTAGTCTTTAATGAACGTTTCGGCTTCCTTATCACGATCGACTAGCTTACCGATTTTTTTCAGGTGATCCCGCCATGTGCCTTCATCAAGATCGAATACTACGCTCGGAGCGATTTTTTCGTATTTGGAAATATCTTTGCCAGCATATTGCTTATCCAGGTAAATGACATCAGGCTTCAATGACAAAATGGCTTCCATATCCGGCTCTGTAACTACACCGAGAGGCTTCGTATCTTTCAAACGGTCGGCTACGTGAGGCAGGAACGCTTTTAAATCGCCACCGATTACAGATCCGACCGGAGTAATACCGAGCGCGAGCAAATCATTCGTTAAATGGATGGAAACCGAAGCGATCCTTGGTGCTTTGGCTGCTGTCTTGTCGTTAGCTGCTGCAGGGGCAGCAGCGGGTGCTGGCTGTGGTGCTGCTGTCTGAGGGGTCGGTTGAGCGCATGCGGAAACGGTAATCATCGATACGGCGCTTAACAGGATCATGAGTGTCTTTTTCATAAGGTCTCCTTAAGATTGAGTTTTATTTGGATCTGGTAAGTAAATATAAGAAATACGGAGCACCGATTGCGGCGACTACAACTCCTGCAGGAATCGCATTCGGCTGAAATAAGGAGCGTCCTATCGTATCTGCAACGACCAGAATGACGAGCCCTATAAGACCTGCTATCGGTAAAAAGTGTTGGTGCATCGGTCCGACCAAACGACGTGCAAGATGAGGAGCAACCAAGCCGATAAAACCGATTCCTCCGGCCATCGCTACACTGGCGCTGGATAAAGCGACGGCAGTTGCCAACAGTAGTAATCGCTGCTTACGTACGGCTGTTCCAATACCTGTGGCTACTTCATCTCCAAGCGAAAACGCATTTAGTGCTTGGGTCTGGAGGAAGCTGTAAGGAACAAATATGAGAATCCATGGAAGCAGGGCGTAGACGTGAATCCAATCCCGTCCCCAGACGTTACCAACCAGCCACCTTGCGGTGAATGCATAGGTCGTTTCGTCCAGTCGTAGCGATAAAAACAAAGTGATCGCACTGAAGCCCGCAGCTACTGCAATTCCTATTAATATGAGACGAATAGGCAGCAGACCTCTTTGGCGGTCATAAGCGAGCAGCACAATCAGAAAGGCTGACAAAACACCACCTGTTAAAGTGAATAAAGGAATCAACAGAGCAGAGGCGTCCTTCATCGAATGAAAAAAACTGACGAAGGCAATAAGGCCAAAGGCAGCTCCAGCATGAAGCCCGAGAATACCGGGATCAGCAAGTGGATTGCGGGACAATCCTTGTAAAATAGCACCGGAAACACCTAATCCGATACCAGCCAGCATCGTGATCAAAATCCGCGGCAGGCGATACTCGAACAAAACCAGCTTGTCATCGGGACTGCCATGGCCCAGAAAGGTTTGAATGACTTGAAGGGGAGCGAGCCGGATCGTTCCTGTGTTCAGGCTGATCAGGATGGCGCACAAGCCGATAATGAGCAGGATGATCCCGACCTGGATCGTTTTTTTGTTCCTGTTGGATACTTGCTGTTGCATCTATAAGCTCCTCCTTTCTTTACGAGCCAGATAAAGAAAGAAAGGAACGCCGACCAAAGCGACCATGATGCCAAGCGCAAGCTCTCGGGGTGGGTTGACCATTCGGGCGCCCATGTCGGCGACAACCAGCAGTACGGCACCCAACAAAGCAGAGAGGGGGATAATGAATCGGTAATCGACACCGACCAGCTTGCGTGCGATGTGTGGGATAACCAACCCGACAAATCCAATCGCACCTACAGCTGAAACCGATACCCCGGCAAGAATCACTGATGCGGTCATGCCAAGCAGTCGAATCCGCTTCGTGTTTACCCCAAGATTAATGGCTACATCATCACCCAACGATACCAGCGAGACCGAACGCCCCATCATGAAGGCCCATACGATAGTAATCAGAATAACTGGAACTAACAACTGCAATTGTACCCATTTGACCCCGGCAACACCTCCGGCGTACCAAAATGCCAAATCCTGAGCCAAATTGTAATAAATCGCAATCCCTGAGCTTAGTGAATGCAGCAGTGCGGCTACCACTGCTCCTGCGAGGGTGAGTCTTAAAGGGGTTAGGCCGCCTGGAGCTGATCTGCCCAGCATAAAAATAATTAGCGTACTGAGCACGGCTCCGCTAAAAGAAACCACGATTAAAGCCGAATAAGGCAAGTTAGGGAAAAACGCGAAGCTAAGGGCCACGGCAAAGGTCGCACCCGAGTTGATTCCGAGTATCCCCGCATCTGCCAGCGGATTACGTATGACACCCTGCATTAAAGCTCCAGCGACGGCAAAAGCCGCGCCCATAACCGCTGCTCCTATTACCCGAGGAAGCCGCAGCTCATGAATGATCTGGTGTGCGGTCAATTTGGGATTATAATCGATCACGGCTGTCCATACGGTACCAAGTGTCATTTCTTTGGCTCCGTAGGAGATGGCCAGAAACATCGCCGCTACTAAAACGAACAATGAAATGATAAAAATAAGGCTAAAGGAAAAGAGCTTCATACTCGAAGTGGCTTGGAATTTTCTCATAGGATTGCTGTGTTGCTTTCGACACCTCCAGCGTACGGATCCTCTTATGTATGAGCAAAAATACGATAATGATAATTATTATCAGTCGAAATTATACGTTCTTTTCCATAGAATAGCAAGAGAGAATTTAGGATTCCACCTTGGGAAGCGTAATCACAAAGCTAGAACCGATCCCTGGTGTACTGCTCGCTTCAATCGTGCCCCCATGAGCTTCCACGAGCTGCTTGACTATGGACAGACCGAGTCCCGTTTCACTGCTGCTCTTGGCGCGGGATGGGTCTGCCTTATAGAAGCGGTCCCAGATAAGAGCAAGCTCCGCGCTAGTCATCCCCCGTCCGGTATCGGTAATATCGATCAGGGTGGAGGCTTCGGTTTCTGTCGCTTTGAGCCGGATCGTACCGTATTCGGTAAATTGAATACTGTTTTTGATCAAATTGATCAGAATTTGGGTGAGCCGATCGTAATCGCAATAGACGATCAGGTCAGAGTCGCATTCAATGACAATTTGCAGCTTTTTGGCTTCGATCAGCACTTCCAAGGTTTCCACAACTGTCTCCATAATTTCACGCAGTGAACTATTTTTCTTAACCAGGGTGATCAAGCCATTTTCGATCTTTTCCATATCCAGCAGCTCATTGATCAGACGAATAAGACGAAATGTTTCTTTTTCGATAATGGCGTAGTATTTGTGCTTATCCTCAGGTTCTGTGACGAGATTGTTTTTCAAACCTTCAATAATACCCCGTATGGAGGTTAGTGGTGTTCGCAGTTCGTGGGATACATCGGTCATAAAGGAGTGGCGGCGTAATTCGTATTGCTCGAGTTTTTGAGAGGATACCTCCAGCTGTACTGCCATCGCGTTGAAGTCGAGCGCCAAGTCACCCAGCTCATCGGAGCGAATGATCGGCATACGGGCGGCATAATTCCCGGCGGCGATCTTGCGTGTGGCATGGCGCAGTGGTTGAAGGCTTTGACTCATCCTACGGGATATATAAATGCTTATAAGGGCTGCTATCACAAAAATAAATGCTGCTGCATATCCTACATTCCGATCCAGGGACAATGAGGTGTCCTTGAAACCAACTGCAGGGGAAAAAATGAACAGGTACATATCGTTTGTTTTGCTTTTCGGATGAATGGGTTTGGTTAAGACGACAAGCGGCTGCTCGGGGCTGCGCTCAACGATGAAGCTTTGATTGTCTTTGATGGACATGATGCGGGCACGAAGGCCATCCAAAAATGCTTTATTGCGCAGAGCGGCCGACATTTTGGGATCGCGGTACACAATCTCTCCGGTTTTATCTAAAATAATAAAAGATATTTTACGCTCGGATAGCAAACCTCGATAAGCCAGGAGTGGTCCGGTCGGTTCTTCCTCTTCACGGGTTAGCATTCGGACAATAACTTTGCCTGCGCTGCTTAGCTCCTCCGTTACATGTACATATGATTGCTGTTTCAAATAATAAACAAAGCCTGCTCCTGTCAGAGCAAGAATCAGAATGGATACGAGCATATGACTTATAAATTGGCGTTGAAAAAAAGTAAAGCGATAATGCAAACGTTTCTTCCCCATTGTCATTCCTCCAGCTTGTAGCCTATGCCCCATACGGTGACCACGAGTGGGTTCTCAGGAGTTGATATTTTGTTGCGCAGCCTTTTGATATGGACGTCTACGGTTCGTTCCTCACCTATGTAGTCGTAGCCCCAGATGCTCTCGATAAGCATATCGCGGGTAAATACCTTTTTCGGGTGGCGAACAAACAGGCACAGCAGCTCAAATTCCTTGGGAGTCAAATTTGTCAGCACAGCTCCACGTATAATAACGGTTCGGGTATCCAATTCGATCCGAATCTTCTTGTGCTTCAAGATGTTCAAAGAATCGTATAGATGATGCGTAGGCTCTGATTGTAAATTGGATGAGGCCGTACTGATATGATAACGACGATGGACCGCTTTGATTCTGGCAATCAGCTCCATCGGGCTGAAGGGCTTGACGACATAATCATCTGCGCCGCTTTCCAATCCGAGAATCCGATCCTGCTCCTGATCCCGCGCGGTAAGTAATATAATCGGTGTTTGCGTTATGGTGCGAAGCTGTTTGCAGAGGCTGATTCCATCTTTGCCAGGAAGCATCCAGTCCAGAATGACGAAATCCCAGCTTTCCTCAAGCAGACGCTGCTCGGCGACCCATCCATCATGGACGAAGGTGGTATCATAATGTTCTTTTTGAAAAAAAAGCTGCAGCATTTCGCATACGGATGTATCGTCCTCAGCTACGAGCAGTTTCATAGAAAATCCCCTCCGGGCTTGGCAATTCGTTATTTCAAGCATAGTCGCTCGATCCCTGAATAGCAATATCTTGATGGTTCGGAAGATTGCTGAATAGGTATTGCTGTGCAGTGCGAAATGGGATGAGGCTAAGTTATCTAGATTATGTATTGACATGGGAAGCGTCCCGTGAGAAAATGTACGCGTGTACATTATGTGAAATAAAGCTATAAAAATGCTTGCGAGTTGCTTTTTATCAAGTTCGCGAGAAGCTTGTAAGCCGAAGGCTAATGAAGTTAATGGGTTTGTCAGTTAATATGCTAGTTAGTTAGTTTGTTTGTTGTACAAACTCAAGAGTTTGGTGAATATATGAGCGGAGCGACCGTGGTGTTCTGGAGATAGCGGAGCGGTGCCTTTGTTTCCGGAATTTTACCGCTATATTTTTTATAGAATAATTCTGGAAACAACAGCAATCGGAGGAATACTTCGGTCGCGTAGCGGCACTTATTCACTGTATCTCAAAGCATTTGCTTGAAAAGTCAATTTGTCTCATAAACCTGAAGGAGGGATCGTCCTATTGTAACCAGGAAGGAAGTTGCTGAGCTGGCAGGTGTATCCGAGGCTACAGTTTCCCGTGTTTTTAATGGTGTAGGGCCCATGAAAGCACAGACGAAGCTGCGGGTTCAGGAAGCTGCCAAAACACTTAACTATCACCCCAACGCGATAGCTCAGAGCTTTGCCCGCCGCAAAAGCGGAAATTTGGGCGTTGTACTTCCCTATTTGCCGAAGGTTCATTTGTTCTCAACGTATTATTTTTCCGAAGTGTTAAGCGGTATTGGCGCCAAGGTGAAAGATAAGGGTTATGATCTACTGCTTACCTTTCGTTCGTTGGACGAAGAGAGCGATTACATTGAACGATTCCGTTCGCAAAAGGTGGATGCCTGCATTATTCTGGGGGCTAGTGATACCCCGCAGGAAAGGGAACAGCTGAAGACGCTGGAGTCCGAGGGGCATCACTTCTGTCTGGTCAATCAGCATTTTGCCGGTGAAAGCTTCAATGAAGTAGACGCGGATCATATCGGTGGCAGCTATCGTGCAGTGAAGCATTTGATGGATAAGGGCTATAAGCAAATCGCCTTTTTGAATGGCTCCTCGCAGTTTTCCAATAGTGCAGATCGATATGAAGGCTACAGGAAGGCAATGGGCGAAGCAGGTAAGGATGCCGAGGCGCTTCGTAATTTGTATTACGAAGGCAATTACAGCCGTACCAGTGGATACAGGATGGCGGCAGCATTATATGAACGCAGGCACGAGATTGATGCGATATTTGCGGCAAACGATCGAATGGCGATAGGTCTTATGCAGGGCTTGCGTGAGCTTGGCTGGGAAGCCGGTAGGGATGTCGCGATTGTCGGTTACGATGACTCTGATGCGGCCCGAGTGACAGACCCGCCGCTCACAAGCGTAGCTGTTCCCTTTTATGATATGGGAAGTCTCGCAGCCGAGCGTCTGCTGGCTCAGGTGAACGGTGAGCAAGGTAGCTTTCAGGTCAAGCTGGATACCGAGCTTGTCGTTCGACAATCATGCAGCAGAAATTTTAGTTAAGCTGCATGGTATTCAGATAGTTGATACGCAGAGCAGCGAGTGTTGTACACCACATTACAGATGAAAATCCAGTGTGAAACTTTGAAGGAGGCGGATTCTAGTATGAAGCAAATTAATATTGGGATGGTCGGTTATAAATTTATGGGCAAGGCACATAGCCATGCTTACCGTGATTTACATATGTTTTTTCCGAAGATTGCCAAGCCGGTTATGAAGCTGATCTGTGGTCGTGATGAAGAGGGTGTCGCTCAGGCAGCTGAACAATTCGGTTGGGACGGTTATGTGACGGATTGGCGGGATTTGTTGAATAACAAAGATATTGATGTGATCGATATTAATGCCCCAAGTAATGCGCATATGGAAATTGCTTTGGCAGCGGCAAAGGCTGGCAAGCATTTGTTCTGCGAGAAGCCGCTGGCGCTGACACTGCCGGATTCCAGAGAAATGCTCAAAGCTGCAGAGGATGCAGGCGTGAAGCATATGGTGGGCTTCAATTATCGTTTTGCACCTGCTGTGATGCTGGCCAAGAAGCTGATTGATGAAGGCCGTTTGGGTGAGATTTACCATTTCCGTGCCTGGTTCCTGCAGGATTGGATTGTCGACCCGGATTTCCCGCTGGTGTGGAGACTACAGAAGGAAATTGCCGGCTCTGGTTCACATGGAGATTTGGGCGCACATCTGATTGATTTGGCGCATTATTTGATCGGCGGCATGACCGAGGTGATCGGGATGAGCGAAACGTTCATTAAAGAACGTCCCGAGCCTACATCGATGACAGGCTTGAGTGCGAAGGGAAGTAAGGATGCGCCAAAGGGTCCGGTTACGGTCGATGATGCGACATTGTTTATGAGCCGTTTTGCCAATGGCGCGCTCGGCAGCTTCGAAGCAACACGGTTTGCACCCGGACATCGCTGCACGAATTCGTTCGAGATTAACGGCAGCAAGGGCAGTGTAAAATTCGATTTTGAGCGGATGAATGAGCTGCAGGTTTATTTTACAGACGATGCTGAGGATGTTCAGGGCTTCCGCCGCGTGTTGGCAACTGATCCTTCTCATGCCTATATGGACGCTTGGTGGCCAGCCGGTCATACCATTGGATATGAGCACACCTTCATTCATGAGGTTGTCGAGCTGATGCAGGCATTGGAGGAAGACCGTCAGCCTGTGCCTAATTTTGTTGATGGTGTGAAGTGTCAGGAGGTACTGGAAGCGGTAGATCGTTCCATTGCGGAGCGCCGTTGGGTGCGAATTGACGAAGTCTAGAAGTCAGCTTACAATCATCCAATCTTACTAATTAAAGGGAGCGTGCAGAATGAAAAAAGCATTGATCGTTCAAGGCGGTTGGCAAGGTCATCAGCCTAAGGAAGTATCTGAAATTTTTCGTGTTGTTTTGGAGGAAGAAGGCTTTGAAGTTGAGGTGTCCGATACACTGGAAGCTTTTGCCGATGCCGAGAAGCTACTAGGGCTTGACCTGATTGTACCTGTATGGACGATGGGTGAGATTGATAAGCAGTACGCCAAAAATGTATCGGAAGCCGTACAAAGCGGAGTTGGACTAGCTGGCTGCCATGGTGGTATGTGCGATTCCTTCCGTAATAATGTGGACTGGCAGTTCATGACGGGCGGCAACTGGGTAGCTCATCCGGGCAATGATGGAGTGGAATACGTAGTTAATATTAAAGGCAGCACAAGCCCGCTCGTAGAGGGCATTGAAGATTTTACAGTATCCAGCGAGCAGTATTACCTGCATGTAGATCCGGCTGTAGAGGTATTGGCGACTACAAGATTTCCTATTGCCGAAGGCCCTCATTCCTTGAACAAGGCAGTCGATATGCCTGTGGTCTGGACCAAACGTTGGGGAGTCGGACGCGTGTACTACAACTCGCTCGGACATCAAGCCAACATCATTGACATCCCGCAGGTTAAACTGCTCATGCGTCGTGGCTTCCTATGGGCGGCAGAAGGCAAGACTCAAGCAAGTAACAAGGCATCTGCCACTGCAGCTTACTCAGGTATGGGTGATAGTCAGGTTTAAACCAGCATTCATATGTATTAGAGGTTGTTCAAAAAGCCATCTTTTGATCACGAAGTTATACACGTTGCTGACTCGGCATCGAATCTTGCATTCAGGCTCGAAGTGCGGTGCTCATTTAGGTATAGCCTAAACTCCGCTCCTCCTTCTTTACAGCTTACGAAGCGAGTTTTCAGAGAAAACTTTAACTACTCGGTGCTGAAAAGCCGACTTTTTGAACACGTACTATTTAGTAAAAGTGAAACTTATTAAAATTGGCAAGCAGAGAGGAAGCATTGAAATGGAAAAGGTACGTGTAGGTATAATCGGCTGCGGCAAAATCAGTGCTATTTATTTTAAAAATTGCCAAACATTTTCGGCTTTAGAAGTTACAGCGTGCGCTGATTTGAACGTAGCAAGAGCAGAAGCGAGTGCAGAGGAGTTTGGTATTGCCAAGGCTTGCTCAGTTGCCGATCTATTGGCGGATCCAGACATTGATCTGGTCATTAATTTAACGATTCCGGCAGCTCATGCTGACGTATGTATACAGGCGCTCGAAGCAGGTAAACACGTGTATGTGGAAAAACCGCTAGCGGTAACCCGCGAAGAGGGTCAACGGATTTTGGCTGCTGCGAAGAAGAACGATCGATTGGTGGGCAGCGCACCGGATACTTTCTTGGGTGGCGGTATCCAAACTTGCATCAAGCTAATTAACGATGGTTGGATCGGAACTCCAATTGCTGCCAGCGCATTTATGATCGGTCGCGGTCATGAGCATTGGCATCCGGACCCTGAGTTCTATTATGCGCCAGGTGGCGGCCCTATGTTCGATATGGGTCCTTATTATTTGACTGCTCTCATTGCTTTGCTTGGCCCAATTCAAAGGGTGACGGGCTCAGCCAAAATCTCTTATCCAGAGCGGACGATCACCAGCGCACCCAAATTTGGGCAAAAAATCAAAGTGGAGACACCTACACATGTTGCAGGCGTGCTCGATTTCCACAGCGGTGCTATTGGAACGATTATTACAAGCTTCGATTCCTTTGGCGGTTCGCAAGTGCCGCGCATTGAAATTTACGGAAGTGAAGGCACGCTGAGCGTACCAGATCCGAACACATTCGGTGGGCCTGTATTGGTACGTCGTCACGATGCGAAGGAATTTAGTGAAGTACCGCTAATTCACGGTTATGCGGATAACAGCCGTGGCCTGGGCGTGTTGGATATGGCTTTTGCCATTCGCAACGGCAGATTGAACCGCGCCAATGGAGAACTTGCGTATCACGTTCTGGAAGCGATGCATGGTTTCCATGATGCGTCCGAGCAGGGTAAACATTATGTGATGCAAAGCACTTGCGATAAACCTTTGCCATTGCCAAGCGGATTGGTTAGAGGCATATTGGATTAAGCTTTCATCATTTGTTAAAGAAAAAAGCCACGGTGGACCGAGCCGCTTGCAATCGCAGCATTCGGATCCAGACAGTGGCTTTTTACTATTTGCTTAAGCAATCTGTGGGACCAAGCGCTGAGTCTACACAGGATCCATTCGTTCCACGAATGTTAAGCCAAATGCTCCTTCAAAGCCGTGACCATTTGCGATTGAGCACTTTTTTCGCTGTGCTGCCAAATGATTTCGAACAATACACCCAAACCGGGTAGCACCTGCTCAGCCCCACCGACAGAGTCCTCGATAATACCCGTCAGCTCGTCATCATTTTTATCCGTCACGCGTTGAATAATGGCTTCTCTAAGGGTAATGTTCATAGAAGTTTCCTCACTTTGCTCACTGAATTTACTTGATATAATATGTGCCAAATTGCTGTGGTTCATGCTTGGTTATGGAGAAATCATTTTATGGTATAATAAAGCACAATGGAAATACGTTCAGCTGAAAAGTCAAACCGTGATTGGATAGAAGGGTGGTAGTTGTCCGTGAAAAAGCAATTTGCCGTTATTGGCTTGGGTCGTTTCGGTACCAGCGTTGCCAAAACCTTGTCAGGATTGGACTTTGAAGTATTAGCTATTGATAGCAATGAACATCGGATCCAGGAAATATCTTCGGTAGTTACCCATGTTGTACAGGCGGATTCGACAGATGAAGAAGCGCTCCGAGCATTGGGGCTGCGTAATTTTGACGTTGTGGTTGTCGCTATCGGTGACGATATTCAAGCAAGCATTCTCACGACCATTATCGTAAAAGAAATCGGAGTACCCAAGGTTATTGTCAAGGCTCAGAATGAGCTTCATGGCAAGGTGCTGAAAAAAGTCGGTGCTGATAAAGTTATTTATCCAGAGCGGGACATGGGCCAACGGGTAGCGCATCATTTGATTTCCAAGAACATTATTGAATATATCGAGCTGTCCGAAGACCATAGTATTGTTGAAATCAGAGCCTCTCGGGATATGGTTGGCAAAAACCTGCGACAGCTGGATATCCGTGCCAAATATGGCTGCAACGTCATCGGAATCAAGACAGGTGTCAAGATGAATATCGCTCCTAACGCTGAAGAACTGATCGATTCTGAGGATATATTAATTGTTGTTGGGAACAATGAAGATTTACAAAATTTTGAAAAAACGTTTGCGGAATAGCAGGATGAAGAGGAGTAGTGAAGCGTTGATTACATCTGTACACAATCCGCGTGTCAAAGCGTGGGCACAGCTGCTGGACAAAAAAGGGCGGGACCAGCAGCAGCAATATATGATCGAAGGCGTGCATCTCGTGCAGGAAGCATTGGCTTCCGGTGTCAAGATCGAGGTGCTCGTCTACGCAGAGGAGCGGCAGCAGTCTCTGCCTCCGGGAATGCTTCAGTCAGCAGAGAGTGCTGACATTGAATGTATCGCCGTTAGTGAGGCGGTATTAAATAAATGTACGGATGCTTTAACGCCGCAGGCGGTATTTGCCGTGCTGCCCAAGCTGAGCTGGAAGCCGCAGGATTTGCTTCAGCCCTATGAGATTGATAGAAAACATTCAACCTCTAGTAAAGAAACCTCCGCGGCTTCAGCTCCCAGCCTTGTCGTCGTCATCGATGGTGTGCAGGACCCTGGTAATCTCGGCACGATTATTCGCAGCGCGGACGCTGTAGGTGCTACCGGTATTTTACTGGGCAAGGGCACTGTTGATTTGTACAATCCGAAAACCGTTCGTTCCACGATGGGATCGCTGTTCCATCTACCGATTGCCTCGGGAGACTTGGTAGAGTGGCTGCCTTCAGCCGCTTCGCAAGGCGTTGCTATTGTGACTACCAGCCTTCAAGCTACAGCAAGCTGTTATGAGTTCGACTTCCGTCGTCCGGTCTGGTTCGTCATTGGCAATGAGGGACAGGGGGTATCGCCCGAGGTATCACGTCTTGCAACAGAGCATATACGGATACCGATGCAAGGAAAAGCAGAGTCGCTGAATGCAGCAATGGCAGCGACGGTTGTGCTTTTTGAGGCTATGAGGCAGAGGGGATTGTAACGTCAGCGTTCAGCAAAAGTGTTGTGAGTTATGGTTATAATTGAGAAGCATTTCGTCAATAGATGAGTTATTCGGCATCAGTGACAATGCACTATTCCATTATAAAATGGAAGGCTTCCAATTCAACTATACCTATCTTCCGAATCCGGCAGAGGTGTCCGTAACGGCTATGCCGGTTTTCATTGCTCTTCAGCGGCTATCTTCGTATCGGGAGAAGATCATGATTTTGCCGGCAGTGTCTGCCCTGATGCTCATGATAGAAGATCTGGGCCTTATTCCGCTTGCGGCAGTCCGGTATAGCGGCTCGAATCGTGCAGGAACGTTAATTAAAGCTGCAGCTGCTACAGTCGGATGACCGGAGAGCGGCGGATTGGACGCAGAGATGTCTACGAGGGTACACAGCAGGGGCTGTTTGTAGATTTCTACTGGCCGCAGGTCATGGCATAAACGGATGAACTGCAGCGGTCATTCGTTGATCAAGGAAGCAGGATTATATTTCCTTCATAGGAATGAATATGTAAGCTTGTAAATGAAGTAAACAATGGCCTAGGCAGGAAAAAGGTCGCATACTGTCGAACGTTATTTATATAGTAAGTAGATCAAAGGAGCTAAGCAATGATTACAGGTGAATTGAAAAATAAAGTGGATCGTCTATGGGAAACGTTTTGGACCGGAGGCATTACGAACCCGCTGAGCGTGATCGAGCAGTTTACATATTTGCTTTTTATAAAAGGGCTGGATGATGCCGAGACACGTAAGGAAAATGAATCTCAGTTGTTGTCAGTACCATTCGTTCGGACCTTTCCGATTGACAAACAGCATTTGCGATGGGAGCGATTCAGGAGCCAAGATCCTCAACAGATGTATAATGTTGTGTCTGGTGAAGTGTTTCCATTTATCAAAAGTCTTCATGGTGACAAGGATTCGGCCTACGCGAAATATATGGGTGATGCGATCTTCATGATTCCGACGGCGAGCATGCTTGTTCGCATTGTGGAGGGCATTGCCACAATAGATATGAATGATCGCGATACGAAGGGCGATTTGTACGAGTATTTACTGTCCAAGGTGGCTACTGCCGGCACGAACGGTCAGTTCCGCACGCCGCGGCATATTATCGATATGATGGTGGCATTGATGAAGCCAACGCCTGAGGACATTATCGTTGATCCGGCTGCAGGTTCGGCGGGTTTTCTGGTATCAGCAAGCGGATATTTACGTCAGAACCATGCGGATTTATTCCTTGTCCAAGGATTGAGGGATCATTTTAACAATGGGATGTTCTATGGGTTTGACATGGATCGGACGATGCTGCGTATTGGTGCGATGAATATGCTGTTGCATGGAGTAGACAATCCGAATATCGAGTACCGCGATTCATTGAACGAAAACAACACCGACAAAGAAAAATATACATTAGTTTTAGCCAATCCGCCTTTTAAAGGATCATTGGACACGGATGCAATTGCAGCTGATTTGCTGCGTGTGACTCGAACGAAAAAGACGGAGCTATTATTTCTGTCGCTGTTCCTACGAATGCTTAAGGTGGGAGGGCGTTGTGCGTCTATTGTACCTGACGGTGTTCTATTCGGAAGCAGTACCGCACATAAGTACATTCGCAAGGAGATTGTGGATAATCATAAGCTGGAAGCGATTATTTCGATGCCAAGCGGGGTATTCAAGCCATATGCTGGCGTATCAACGGCGATTATTATTTTCACCAAGACAGGGGCAGGCGGTACGGATAACGTGTGGTTCTATGACATGAAAGCTGATGGTTATTCGCTTGATGATAAGCGTAATCCAGTTGAGGCGAACGATATTTCAGATATAGTCGCGCGTTACAGTGATTTGAATGCTGAGTCGGGTCGTCTGCGGACTGAGAAGTCCTTTTTCGTTCCGGCGGATGAAATTCGTAATAATGCTTACGATCTTAGTATTAATCGATACAGAGAAACGGAGTGCAAGGAGGTTCGTTACGAGGACCCGAAGGTTATTTTAGCCTCTATCAAGCAGCTAGAGGACGAGATTGTAGAAGGTCTCGCAGAACTGGAGGCGTTGTTGGGGTGAGGTTAGAAAAGTTGAAGTTAGGAGAAATTGCTAAGATTTCAGCTGGAACGTCAGCGCCAAAAGATGAGTATTTTGGGGATTCAGGTCATCCATTTATTAGAGTTAGTCATCTTGATGATTTAATATCTGGTATTGATATAAATCGAATTCCTAAAATTAGCGAGGAAATTGCAAATATAAATAAACTAAGGTTGGTTAAAACAGGGACAATCTTACTTGCTAAAAGTGGAATGAGTTGTTTGAAAAATAGAGTGTATCAATGCGTAACTGATTCATACATAGTTAATCACTTAGCTACAATTGAAATAAATGAGAAGTTAGCGGTTATTGATTATGTACAGAAATTTTTAAAGTGGTTTAATGTGAGTAAATTAATTGTAGATGAATCTTACCCGAGTATTAGAACTTCAGATATTAGTGAGATTGAGGTTTATTTGCCACCATTTGAACAACAAAAACAAATTGCAACCATTTTAGACAAAGCCCAAGCCTTAATCGATAAACGAAAAAAAGCAATAGCAAAGCTCGATGAATTAGTCCAAGCTGTGTTTTTAGATATGTTTGGGGATTTGAATAAAAATGAAAAGAAGTGGAATATTTCGCAGCTTTCTGAAGTTGCAGTGATAGCTTCAGGGGTAACTAAAGGGAAGAAATATAGTAATAATGAGCTCATCTCAGTACCCTATATGCGAGTTGCAAATGTACAAGCTGGTTATGTGGATTTATCGGAGATAAAGGAAATATTAGTTTCTCTGAGTGACGCAGAAAGATATAAATTATGTTATGGGGATGTTTTGTTAACGGAAGGTGGAGATCCTGATAAGCTTGGAAGAGGAGCTGTTTGGACTTCGAAAATTGAAAACTGTATTCACCAGAATCATATCTTTAAAGTACGTGTAAACGACAAAATTCTTAACCCGTATTTTTTTAGCTCATGTGCAGGTAGTGATTATGGAAAAAAATATTTTTTGAAGATGGCTAAGCAAACGACTGGTATTGCAACTATCAATATGACGCAACTCAAAGGGTTTTTAGTATTTCTTCCTCCTATTGATTTGCAAGATCACTTTGAAATGATAATTAAGACGATTGATTTCAAGAAGAAACAAATGCAAATTCAACTCCAACAACTAGAATCCAACTTCAATGCGCTGCTGCAAAAGGCTTTTAAAGGTGAATTAACAGTCAGGGAGGTTGTGACGGTTTAAATGGGAGAGCTGCGGGAGCTTACGAATTTCGGGTTTTTAAATGAGAATGCGACATATAGTAGCTTTGCAAGTGCATGTATAGAGGCGGAGAAAGCGTTGGTGGTGAGTCCAGCGACATGTGCGATTCTAAGCCGGCGAGCACTGGAATTGGCAGTAAAGTGGCTCTTTACTTATGATAGCGATTTAGAAGCACCGTATCAGGATAATTTATCGAGCTTGATTCATGATGCGACATTTCTAAGTGTCATTGATCAGGAAATGCTGCCGCTGCTCAAGTATGTGACCAAACTTGGCAATGTGGCTGTACATTCGAATGCTACCATCAATCGGGGAGAGTCTGTATTGTCTCTCCGTAACTTGTATCAATTTATTAGCTGGATTGACTATTGTTATGCGAGTGACTATGTGGCTCGCAGCTTCGATGAGCAGCTTCTGATGGAGGCGAACAGCGAACAGGAGCAGGTACGGCCGCAGGAACTTCAAGATCTGTATGACCGCTTGGGATCGAAGGATCGTAAGCTGACAGATATGATGAAGGAGAATGAAGAACTGCGCAAGCAATTGACCCAACGCCGGGTCGAGAATACTCAAGAGTATGATTTCGAAATGGATGAGATTAACGAATACGAGACTCGTAAGCGTTATATTGATCTGGATTTGAAGCTGGCGGGTTGGACATTTCGTAACAATGTACAAGAAGAGTTCAAAGTGCAGGGTATGCCTAATCAGCAAGGAACTGGCTATGTAGATTATGTACTGTTCGGAGAGAATGGCAAGCCCCTTGGACTTGTGGAAGCGAAGCGTACTAGTGTGGATGGGAATATAGGCAAACAGCAGGCGAAGCTGTATGCGGATTGCCTGGAGCAGCGCTATGGACAGCGACCCGTCATTTATTATACAAATGGGTTTCAAACACATATTTGGGACGATCAGCAGTATCCCAGTCGAATTGTTTCGGGTTTTGCTAGTCAGGACGAGCTGCAACTGCTTATGAACCGCCGCTCGATACGTAAGCAACTGCAAGAGGTACTGATAAATAATACGATTGTTAATCGGACGTATCAGCATGAAGCGGTGCTGGCTGTGTGTGATGCGCTGCATAAGGGGCAGCGGAATTCATTGCTCGTCATGGCAACGGGCAGCGGTAAGACAAGAACGGCCAGTGCATTGGTAGATGTGCTAAGCCGACACAATTGGGTGAAAAATGTTCTTTTCCTCGCCGATCGTACGACACTTGTGAGACAAGCCAAGAACAGCTTCAGTCAGCACTTACCCGAGATGACATTATGCAATTTACTAGATAGCAAGGACAACCCGGAGACAGCGCGAATCTTATTCTCAACCTATCCAACGATGATGAATACCATTGATGAAGCCAAGCGGAAGGACGGCAAAAAGCTGTTCACGGTTGGTCATTTTGATTTAATTATTATCGATGAGTCGCATCGCAGCATTTATAAGAAGTATCAGGCGATATTTGATTATTTTGACGCCATATTGATGGGATTGACCGCGACACCTAAGGATGAAGTAGATAAGAATACGTATGATGTTTTTCATTTGGAAAATGGTGTGCCGACCTATGCCTATGAACTGGAACAAGCGGTTAAGGAAGGTCACTTGGTGGACTACCGCACGTTGGAAACAACGACGAAGCTGCTCGACGACGGTATCCGCTACGACGAGCTTTCTAAGGAAGAGCAGGAACACTATGAGGATATTTTGCTGGAGGATGAAGAGGAAGAGCCGCATGATATAGATAGCTCTGCTATAAACGAGTGGTTATTTAACAGTGATACGATCGATCGTGCCTTGCAGCTCATTATGGATAGAGGGCTCAAAGTTGAAGGTGGGGACAAGCTTGGTAAAACCATCGTATTTGCCAAAAATCATCGTCATGCTGAAGCAATAGTAGAGCGATTTGATGTGCTGTATCCGGCATTGAAAGGACACTTTGCCAGAGTGGTTGATATTAAAACGAAATATGTTCAATCTCTTATTGACGATTTCTCTCAGTGGAGCAAGCTTCCGCAAATAGCTGTATCGGTAGATATGTTGGACACAGGTGTGGATATTCCAGAGGTCTTAAACTTGGTGTTATTCAAAAAAGTGCGTTCAAAATCGAAGTTCTGGCAGATGATTGGTCGCGGTACACGTTTGTGTTCAGACCTCCATGGTATTGGTGAGGATAAAAAAGAATTCCTAATATTTGATTTGTGCAGGAATTTTGAGTATTTTCGGGCAAATCCAAAAGGAACGGAAGGCCATGCCGTATACACATTATCAGAGCAATTGTTTAATGTACGGGTGCAAACCGTGCGTGAACTGCAGCATATGCGGTATCAGGAGGCAGCTTATGCTGCGCATCGGTCGGAAATGGCTGATGCGTTGAAAGAGCAAGTAGCGGTGCTGAATGAGGAACATTTTCGGATTAGACAGCATATTGAGTATGTACATAAGTTTCAAAAGGCTACATCATGGTTGTCGTTAACGGATACAGATGTTGGTGATTTGCGTGAGCATCTGGCGCCTCTGGTCGTGTCGCTCAGTAATGATGAATTGGCCAAACGCTTCGATTACGTGATGCTGTTAGTAGAGCTGGCTAGGCTGCAGGGCGATCAGGCGATAAAGCCGATCCGTAAAGTAATGGAGACGGCAGAGAAGCTGTGGAAGCTGGGGAGCATTCCGCAGGTAGTTGCGAAGCGGGATGTGATTGAGAAGGCAATGACCGTGGAGTTCTGGGAAGAAGCGGATATCTTCGAGATGGAGAGGGTACGTGAAGCACTCCGAGAGCTGATCAAGTTTCTGGAGCGGGACGTGCAGAAAATATACTTCACCAACTTCAAGGATGAATGGAAGGGAATAGAAGAGGGCGGCGGACTGTATGGAAGTAATGACCTGCAAAATTACCGCAAGAAGGTGAGTCAGTATTTGCAAGTGAATAAGGACCAAATGGCTATCTACAAGCTTCGTAATAACAAGCCGATTACGAAGCAAGACTTGAAGACGCTTGAGCAGATTCTATGGCAGGAACTTGGTACAAAGGCCGATTATGAGCGGGAATATAAGAACATGCCTGTTTCGAAGCTCGTCCGTACTATTGTGGGACTAGATATTGGGGCGGCCAATGAGGCTTTTATGGTATTTCTACAGGAAAATCGCTTGAACGTGAACCAGGTGCGGTTTGTAAAGCTGATCATTGATTTTGTAGTGCGTAATGGATTAATCGAGAAATCGGTTCTGCAGGAAGAGCCATTCCGTTCAGTCGGTAGTATGGCGGAGCTATTCAGCAGCAATATGGATGATGCTCGCAGTATTATTGGAGTTATTGATGCTATTAACGCGAACGCTGAGGTTGTTGGGGCTTAGAGCATGGCGATAATCCTAAGAGACGGCTTCCTATAGTCGTCTCTTTTAGATTTAGTAGATATCCACTTACTGGGAGGCGTTAGGATGGCATTTCTAAAATGCTCCGATTGTAATCATATGCTTAAGGCTGTACAAATAACCCGATTCAAAGAGGGGAGTAGCGAAGTCTCGAATATACCCCGACAGGTATCCGAAGTTCGGAGTGGTTACCTGTAGACTCAGTCTTCGTTGGTCTCCCAGAGGGAGCTTATTGTCCCTCATGTAAAGCGATAGTTGTTCTTGATAAAGAGGAGGATTCAAGAATTCCAGGTGTGTTCAGCGGAGACTTCTCTTGAGATTGGTCGAAGCATTACCGCGAATGTGGCCAGAAATTGCATTATATCAGTTTAATTACCGGGAAACTCCGCGTTATTATTATACGTTCATTATTTAGAACTATTTTATGGAAAAAGGGAAAGTTCCCAGATAGGAAATCTCATTTTTATCACTTTTATTTCCAGGTACATTACAAATTATCTCAATTAATATCATAATTATAACGAATTATCTCAGTTATTAATGATATTTATCTCAAATAGACGTTAAAATACTCTGGGATTTTAGCTCTTTTTAGTCTCAATTATAGCCGTTACTCACAAGTGTGAGTAATAAAGTATTGCTTTGTGATTTTTGTCAGATGATAAAAAAGTCTGGAACCAGTAAACAATGTATGGAACCGCAAATGAGTTGTTCTTAATTTATTAAAACGTCTAGAGGGTAGCCTGATGAATTTATATCTGAGCTATCCTCTTTTTTTAAAATTTACGAGGTATGGGGCAGGCAATTTCCAAATCAATGCTACTTTCGCATTCCAGACAATTGTGCCACACCACCATATGGGGTACCGAATTAGGTACACCACTCCATTTTAAATAATCGTCGAACTCTTCGAACAATCCAGGAATACTTGCCCTGCTTGTTGTTTCTCTAAACGATACGACAGTTAACGGTTCGAGCCTCTTAACAACCACCTCATGTAGGGGCATCCCGCCGTCTTCCCGTTCGATCTGCTGCAATATTTCAATTTTACATATGAAGAGCAGGAGATTCTACCATAAAATCCGATTTTGCATTTTAAAGGTAAAGGTTGAAATTCCATCACAAAATCCGAATACCCAATTAAACTAATATAAAAACTGATTTACTACAGTAGGTTAGGTCAGTCTTTTTGGAGTATATTGTGTAAACAAGCTTATGCGCGCTTTTTTATTGTTATACAACATATGGATTTGGTTTGAATGACAGACTCATTCTTTAAAATAGGGAGTAATCCCTCTTGAATATAGGTTCTCCACTAACTTGAAAAATTCTTCTGACGATAAATCCTTTTGACGCTGGAGCCAAAGACGAAATAAAGAAAGGGAAGTTGTCAGGTAAAACTCAATTAAGTATGGCGTTAAGGAATGGTTTTGCGGAACGTTTAATTCTAATTGATCCAAAGTGATTTCTTTTTTTAAGCGTTTTAAAAAACGGGTACTTCCATAATCACCCAAAAGGGCATTAAGAACCAGGAGATGTTCTCTTTTGTCCAGACAATAGAGCGTATCTTGAACCGTATGCATCAATAGCTCTTTATTCGCCAATTCTTTTTTTAATTCATTCAATAAGTCATTTTCAACAGAGTCTAACAATTCGTAAATGTCAGTAAAGTATTGATAAAAGGTGCTGCGGTTATATCCTGACTTATTCGCAATTTCCTGAACCGAAATTTTCTCAATCGGCTTTTGGCTATATAACTCACAAAAAACTTCTACAAACTTTTGTCTTGTTTTCTCCGTTATTTGGGGTTGCTTTTTCATGTTTCCCTCCTACTAGCGAATAAGAATATCATCCGACAAATAATAAAAAACTGATGGTTGATCAAGGAATAATAAAGATTTATAATCACATCATACAACATGTTGTCTGATAATCAAAAGGAAATGTTAATAAGTAGGGGTGGTTTTAATGTCAGCAAAACAAGATAGATTTTTATTTTTTGGTGCAGGTGTCATCGGGAGCATGTACGCAATTAAGCTCATTGAAGCAGGGTTTGACGTTACCCTGTTTGCACGTTCTAATAGATTTAAATCATTAAGAGAAAATGGCCTGCAATATAAAGAAAAAGGTGCAGTTAGATCGATACAAGTGAATGTCATTGATACGCTCGAAAATGACGATGTATACGATTTTATTTTCGTTACCGTTCGTTATGATCGGTCCGAATCAGCGTTGTTAGCGCTAAAAGATAATCAAAGCAAAAATATAGTTACGATGACTAACAATCCAATTGGATTTTCTTCGTGGCTGGATATCGTAGGGGATAGACTTTTACCAGCTTTTCCCGGCTTCGGCGGACAGATTAAAGATGGAGTATTGCATGCTCGATTTCTACCAAAGATTATAGCGGCAACTGCATTTGGAGAAATTAATGGTGTAGTGACAGAACGCATAGAAAACCTCGCAAAATTATTTAAAACAGCAAAGCTTCCCTACGTTATTAAAAAGGATATGCAAGCGTATCTAATCACACATTCCGTATCAGACATTGCCATGCTGAGCTTTTTGCATTCTGAGAATAAGATAATTGACAAAAAAACAGCCAGAAAGACGGCACGCAAAATAACAGTCACTTTAAAAGCGTATCTAAGGGCAATACAAAAAGCTGGCGTTTCAATTGATCCACCAATGCTTAAAATGGTGCTTAAATTTCCAAACTTATTTTTGGATCTTTTCTTTATGACATGGCTACGAACTAAAATGGTTAGGGATATGATGTTGCCGGATTATGCGAATAATGCTAACAATGAGATTGTGCAGCTGAGTAATGATTTAATGAAATTTTTAAGTCAAAATGACATCAAACCGGAAATACATGTTCAGTAATAGTTTTTTCGTAGCATCCTTGACTAAACTAACGGGAAACGATAATTGAACAACAACAGCGGCAGTCTAAGACTTTATGTATCAAGTCTTGTTCTGTCGCTGCTTTATTGGACCCAGTCTAAAACTTATTTTTAAGAAGCTGATGATTTTTTAATTCATAAACGTTAACTGATCTTCCAATGCCTCTCTTGCTACTTGCTGCGCATAGGAATACCGAGCGATCGCCCAATTTGTCCTGCGTTTAAAATGGTGAAGCGAAGCTTTAGCTCCGTGTTGCCTTGAACTCCTTATAACCATGTTGCATCAGGGCCGTAAAATCAACCGTCCGACGGGGCGTACTTACCCACGTCCGGCTCGAATGCCGCTCCACTCGCCAGGTTCAGCTCCACGTGGGTGGTTCCGCGATCGTCGGTCAGCACGATCATTCGCGACCCGACGACGGGAACGCGGTCGTCGCTGGTGCGCATGTGTGCTGGTACGACACGTGGAGCACCGTCAACGATATAATTTACCTCAACCGTGAAAATCGGCAAATTAAAGAGCCAACTGTTAGTAAAATTCACGGCGGTCAACGTCCCGGTGTATGACGAACCCTCTACGCGGAGTCGCTCGATGTCCGCCTGACGCCGCCGGGCGTGGGCGATAGAGCCGGGCAACCGCAGGAGCGTGATGGCGGCCCAGAGGGCGAAGCTAGCTCCGACGACGGCGCCGAGCTCAAGCGGGATCGTCGGCGATGTCGCTATGGCCTCGAGGTCAAAGGGGCGCGATGGGTTGCTTGTCAGCGTCCAGAGCAGGAGGACTCCCGCGACTGCTGCGAGCCCTCCTGTTACCGATAGCGTCGCGAACAGGCCCGCTACCCTGGTCTGTCCGAACTGCTCAATCGATCGCGAGTACACTGCACCGGTCGTACCGATCGCGACGAACAGCAGCAAAACGGCGACGCCCACTGTGACCGGATGACCGAGGAGCATGTTGATCGCCGGTGTCGGCGCCATGCCGAGCAGTGCGCCGAACGGCACGGAGCCTGTCAGCGCCCACAGTACAGCGGCTGTAATCAGCCACGGTATCAGCGGAGCAGCGCGTCCGACGCGACGTCCCGGCAGGAGCATAGTCATTCGTCCGTTCTTATCCGTGGTGGAGAACAGCGGCAGCGTCTCGATATGTTCTTGCTGCCCGTGCTTCTGCTGACCCTCCGCAGCATCCCTCATCGACATCGCCCTCCCGAGGAAGATACTCGCACCCTGAGCGGCGGAAGGGGATTCCCCGCGACGCGGCCGGGACAATCAACTATAAAATGGAGGAGTTTCTTCCCTTTTTCTTCCTCATTATTAAACGTTTTTTTGTAGGTGTTATGATATTCTAGGTGCCGTAATAGAAAGTTTAACTTCCTGTTATCTTTGTACTCAGCCATACATAACTTCACCCCCAATATTTCATATCTATATTTTACCACTATAAGGTTGTCCGCTGTAAATACCCCCAAGTCGACATGCATTTCAATATGGCGTGAGCAACTAACAGGTACGATAGTTGAACGGAACAAGCAGATCACCGCGCAGCAGCAGTTCCTTTCGCATTTTTCGCCGATAGTATCGTTAAACTGAGCCATAAACTTGTCCAGCCTCCATGGGCTTGGGCTTCCACGTATCTCGCAGTGTTCTGAAGGCGAGGTACAACAAAAAGACTGACCCCGATCAGAGCGAGGGAAAGATAGAACAAATCCCCAAAGAACGCTCCAAATCCGATCATAAATGAGTGCTTAAACTCACGCTCCATCCGTGTTTTCATAATGGCTATATTGACCATGCCAAGATCGAAGCACAGGGATAATGAAAAAAATCCTTGCGCGCCTACTTGTAAAGCATCCACTCTGCATCCCGTATCTCTATCTGTTTGAAATTACCCAACAGCTCGAAAATTCATCTTTAATTACTCCTTTTTTCTCTTTTTTCTCCCGCCAAATCCTCCTTTCCCTTTTCCTTTTACTTTCCCTTTTCCTTTTCGTTTTTTCTTAACTTTTGCCTTATATGGCGTGTCTATCTCAGGCAGGTCGGGTCTTCGCTCCCTTGAACTTGGAAGCTCCCGTGGTTCGGATCTTGAAGCCCGAACAGGTGGTTTACTCCGAGGGACCCGTAGTGTATCCGGATCTTGAGTATCTCCCCAGCGTCTTCCAGTTGCGGAGCGACTGCTTGATGTCGATGAAGAAAGGTAATTGCCATGTAATATTCCTTTATCGTCTTTGGTCACATGCATGGCTGGGCTGGTCATCGCAAATGCTTCCTTATGAGTAATGACCTTATTTCGGGCAAGGTCATGAGTGCTATGAAAGGCCTTTTCTGCCGACTCCGTCATTCTTCCTTCTGACAAAGGATAATCGGCGCCATGGAGGATTGCTGTATTCGTTTTGGCTTCGTCGGCTCGTATATTTCCAGCGCCGACCGAGACTTTATCAATGGCTCTGGTAAGCGCAGCAATCGCATGGGATCGCTTATTTTTGGCTTTCAATTCTAAGGCGGAGTCAAAAGACGCTTTTGCCTCTTTTGACTCTTTATGATCAGGTCCAGCCGTTGAAGTAATAAAACGATTAAAACTTTCCAGGGCTTCTGGCGTAGTTGCCGTTTCAATTGCTGACCCAAAAATTCTGGCTATGTTACTATCGGCGATAATATGGTTCCGGCTTAAACCTAAACTGCTCATGTTAACTTTCGCTTCCAGGTGTTCGATACCCCCGAACGTGGCCGAATGATCGGAACGGGAAGTGTCTCCACCTTCTCTTTTACGAAGACCCGTATCAACTCTTTTGGGAATTCCTTTTCTTTTGTACTTGGCGACGAAATCTGGAAGAGGATCTCGACCAGGCACCATGACGTCAGTTCTTGGTTTTGGTTTGCCACTGCGCGGTACCCTGCCTCCAGAGATGGATGGAGATTCCCCTTTTTTGACAGCTCTTTTATAAGAGGTTCTACCCCCTTTTGAAGCTCCACCCCCATCTGCCTGATCCGCGGAGGGCTCTACAGGTTTAGAGAGTGGGATAAGTTCTGTTCCTTTTACGGTATAAAAATTGTCGAGATCTTCGTGTTTTGTCATCAGATCAATCAATCTAGCTTCGTCTGTATCCCTTTTGTACAGTTTATAGATACTGGAAGTTTCGATTCTCGAATACGGCTTATTGGATGCGTTCATGACTACTCGTTGTACCGCTTGATTGTCAGACTGTCTATTTAGAATAACTGGCTTTTCTCTAGTCTTTGCTTGTATCGGTTTTGACGGCAGCGAATCAAAAGATTGCAGATACTGCATTGTTCCTCTATTGCCAATCGTATTCTGTAGTTGCATAATAAAGGAAGGGGATAAATCGGCCTGAGGTGTCTTCACGGTAGAATTGCCTGAAGGGGAGTGCTTTGAATTCTCTCGCCCTTTTGGATCGTGAGTGTGAAACAAGATCGCACCTCCTAAATAAAGATTATTATACATATTCTACATCTTATTTCTTTCCCCTTTTTTTCTAAAATTGCTTGATCGGCAGGATGACAAATGAACAATTATATGAGTTTTTCTAAATCCCCGATTTGGGATCTTCAGCGCCGGTATTTCGAAGAACAAGGCATAGAGGCATGGAGAGATAGTGAGGTTCCGTATTATATTACGAATAATTCGTTATTGGCGAACGCTTATGTGGAGATGGTATTCGGGTTTTTGAAGGATTGGGCCCGAGATGGTAACGATGTAAAGGAGCCCATATATTTGCTGGAGGTGGGTGGCGGGACCGGACGCTGCGCCTATTTCATGCTTAAATCGTTGGAATCCCTCTATATGCTGACAACGGAATCCTTGCCACCTATTCGTTATATATGGACCGATTTGCCTCAAAAAAATGTTGATTTCTACGCTTCACACCCTCGGTTTGCAACATTTGTGCAAAATGAAACACTCGATTTTGCTAGATTCGATGTTGAGCAAGACAATGAACTGTACCTTATTCATTCCAAAAAGTTGATTACAACGTCCAGCCTAACTCAACCCATTATTGTAATTGCCAATTATTTTTTTGATAGCATACCTCAGGATTTGTTTTTCTTTCGGAATGGACAAGCTTTTGAATGCCAAGTTTCGCTGGAACAACCAGAACCGGAGAATACAGATTCGATAACAGAATCTTTGACGAATCTGCAGTTAAAGTACGGATACTTGAGAGTAGAAACTATTGATACAGGAAATCATTATAAAGATCAACTATTAGAAGAGTATCAAAAACAAATCGCGACTTCCCATGTTCTAGTTCCCTTTGTTGGGTTCGACGTTCTTGAACGTATTCGTCGATTTTCTCAAGTAGGGTTTATGTTGCTATCAGCAGATAAAGGACCCTGCAATTTGCAAGAGCTGGACGGACTGGATACACCCAAATTGGTCACTCATGGCAGTTTTTCATTGAACGTTAATTATCATGCAATGGGTTATCTCTACGAGCTACAGCAAGGGAAAGCCCATTTCCCCACGCATAAACAGAGCCATTTGAATACAGTTTGTTTGCTTATGGTACCAAATGCCGATGCATTTGGGGAGACTCGGCAAGCATATGCGAGATATGTCGACAGATTTAGTCCGGATGACTATTTCCAATTAAAAAAAGCTTTTTTTCGACACCTAGATCATATGGATTTTCACGAAATCTTGTCATTTTTGCGTCTTAGCTGCAATGATCCACGACTCTACGTCCAATGCTTACCCAGATTATTAAAATTGTCATCCGAACTTCGAGATGCCGACAAACATACGTTGTTTACACTCACTGAACAGGTATGGGATTGGTACTACGATATTGGGGACCAAGAAGATTTAGCCTTTCTGATAGGAACTCTGCTATATCAAATGGATTTTTATGAAGAGGCGATAGAATTTTACCAGAATAGTCTGCAAAAAGATGGACCCTTATATTATAATATGGGCATCTGTTATTATCGGTTGATGAAAGACGAGGAATGCCTTGCCTGCATGGAATTGAGTCTGGGATTGGATCCGGAAAGCGTAGATGCAAAAAGAATTATCCATGAATTAGAGCGGAATGACATATAATCTGAAAATGAACATAATTCGAACAGGAGTTGCTTGGATGAAAAGAGTCAATGTGGCTTCTGCTTTAATTTACGATGATCAAGGTCATAAATTCGCACCAGTGTTTATTATGGTCTATGTTATGTACCCCGCAACTCTTGTTAGCTTATTTTTATGTTGGTTTTCAAATTCCGTTTGGATAGAGGTATTCTCATTTGTATTAGTTGGTATTCCAATAATTATCGTTCATAGACCGATAATTTAAAACGCTCTGAAATTACGCTTATGCAGAATATTCTTTGCGCATTCAAAGATAAAGTTCCACGACCAGGGAAATCCCCAGATGCTTATTACGGCTATGTTACCAATGATTATATTCGTCCAGTCTTTAGAAACCAGGGGATCGGATCCAAAATTCATCATGCTATGGAAAATTAGTCAAAAGAAAATGAAGTAGAGTTTCTTATACTTTGATCAGGAATTTGATTACAAATTTACGAACGAGGAACGATATCGCAATAACCAGGGAGCAGATCGCCATGCGGCAGCTGCTCCCTGGTTTCGTTGAAGTAACTGACAGTAATGTTCAACAGAATATCATTAATAAAACTGGATAAAGACAAGAAAGTTTTTTCTCTATATAGGAATGTTTACAACATTTATAATTAGACTTAAGAATGGAGATTGGATCGGAGGAGATCACCATGTTACCTTCTTTAGTTGAAAAAACAATGTATCTGTTGTGTAGTTCTTTAAACGCTCGCATTTCGAACATTGAATCAGTTTATCTTTACGGCTCGGTTGCGTTAAAAGACTATATTGAGGGTTCCAGTGATATCGACTTCTTAGCAATTGTTCGAAATCCACTTACTTAGTCTGATATCCAAGCAATCGTGGCGGCACATGAAGAGGTTGAGGTTGTGATCCCAAACACTGGAATTATGGGGGCTTACATACTCTTCGATGACCTAGAGAATAAGCAAAATGAAATTAGTTCCTTATTGACTTACTATGATAAACAAATAAATACAAATGGCTTGGGAGCAGATATAAATCCGATTACTTGGTGGATATTAAAAAAACACGGTATTAAGATTTATGGCACCGACTTAACGTTCAATTACGATTTAGAAATTGCTTCTCTGCTCGAATATGTAATTAGTAACCTAAATAGCTATTGGGTTAATTGGATAAATAGATTAGAGAAAAAATTGTCGTTTGATAATTTATCGGAACAAGACATCAATGTTGAGCAACTTGATAAAGCAGTTGAGTGGTGTACTCTCGGTATGTTGCGACAACTGTATACATTAAAAGAGCATGATATAACAAGCAAAATTGGATCTGGAAACTATGGCATTACTGAATTACCAGAAAAGTGGAACAGACTTATTCATGAAGCAATAGCTATAAAGCGACTTCAAACCAATCGTTATTATAAATCACAAATTCAAAGATTGACTGACCTATTAGCATTTCTTAGATTTATTCATTTGGAAGCTAATCATGTATATAACAATTCTATTGATTCTTTAAACTATAGGAGAACGTTAACACAATAACACCAGGACGAGGCTGCCAGCACGATCGGCAGCCTCCATTACGTTGACGGGCATTTTTGTTGAAGGGAAACTAATAATGCTATAGTTATCCTAAAAATGGAATTAAAGGGGGGTATATGATTTTAAAGGGTTTAACTAGTGTTAAAAAACTTTGGATTGCCATAGGCATTATTCTTGTTGCCTTGCTTTCATTCGTCTCTTTCGCTTACTTGTTACCAGTTAAAAAAACGGTTCCCGAAACGAGATCGGTTCCTTAAATTCACTCCTTACTTATCGTGCGTAATGGTTTCCTTGTACTTAGCACCTATTTTGCTCCTTACCAAGAAGGTGATGGCGTATTTTATCAAGTCCATTCCGTGACGAAAAGTATTACTTCAGCATTAACGGGGAT
>NZ_MRTH01000036.1 GCF_001956045.1 Paenibacillus sp. FSL H7-0331
GGTTATGGGTTACAAACCCGTCGACAAACCCATCATACCGAGGCGCTCCTTTTTTGACAAAGCCTATTTCTTAGCACTAACAGGAATGTTTAGCATAACGCGGTTGCCGAATTATTACGATAGCCGCGAATATGATGTTTATTCAACAATTATTCCTGGTTAGTTCAATGAACCCATCTATTCATCACTTTTCTTGATAAATTTCTCATCGTACAACCCCTTTTTGATGAGGTTCTCAATTTTCTCTTTTGGAACGCTTACTGACAAGTCGCCCTCCCATGCTTCCCAATCTACAAAGACAATAAAATCATCCGATATATCTAAGATTTCATTCCATTCATATTCGTTTAGTCTCATGGATACTTCAAACATAATCTTTTCTGTTTGCTTCCACCACTCGCCGTAATAATCATCTGGGTTCAACATGGAGATTAATAGTTTTTCTTTTTCTTTCAATTTTTCGTCAGTTAGGTCATTCTGATACTTAGCAGGCTGTTCTCCTGAATTAAAAGAAAACCCTGAACTTTCAAAGCATTCTTGGCGATACTTTACCAATCCTAATTGTATTAGGCTAACTAATGGGTCGTAATCATCTCTATAAAGGGCGATAAAGCATACCTTATCATTATGAGGTTTATCAATCTCTGATACAGCCTTCGGAATCAAATTGATTAATTCATTAATAATTTCTTTTTTTAGTTCTTCGACCATCGTACACCTCTTGTCTGTGGAATATCCAGAAGTACCTACCATTTTTCTGCCAGTTACTTCAGCGGGAATAAAAAAGGAGCCGCTACAAGCAACTCCTGCACTCTCGTACCCTTTAACGGAGTAAAAAAAATTATACCAAACTGTATTCCTTAAGAATTATAAGTTTTTCCTTTGGAATACTTCTTTCTAAGTCGCCATTCTCAACATCAATTGCTTCCCAGTCTGAATACAAAACAAAATCCGTTGTGATGGGCAAGATTTTACTCCAATCAAATGAGTTTAATTGATACGCAACTTCAAAGCGAACATTTTGACAAGCCTTCCAAGAATCTTCCCACTCATTGTCTCCAATTAACTCCACAAAATTTTCCTGTTTCTCTTGGAATGAAGGGAGCACTTTTTCAAGCCCTACTTGATACTTAACAGGCATCTCACCAGAATTCCACAGATACCACAGCTTTTGACGGTGCTCTTCTTTTATCAACTTGTCTCGATATGATTTGATTCCAAGAGTGATTAATCCAAGTACAGGTTCGTAATCGGTTCCAAGAAGAGAGATGTAACATACTTCATCAGATTCATCCAATCTAATTTCCTTGACTACATTCTGAATTTCACGCAACATATCTTGCTTCATCTCATTAAGTAGTTGCTCTTTTTCCATTTTCTCACCTCAACAATTAAAATTAGATTTACTACTATTCTCCATTACCACTCAACAATCCTCCCGTTACTTCAACGAACAAAGCAGACTGCCACGGCAGTCTGTTCAACTTAACTATCGTCTCCGTTAGGTCAACGAATTGGTGTCCCTCTAGTCGATAATTTCATACTTAAGGTGAAGTGTTAAAGCTTCTTTAACATATGAATGTCATAAGGTTCTTTTTCAAATAATTCCTTATCTACTTCTGAGGTAATTTTAGAGCCATAGCTTGAATAAAAGTTTACCGCAGACTCAGTTTCAGTTGAAGATATATATAAGTATTTCGCCCCTTTTTCAATCGCTACTTCACTTAGTACGTCCAAAATTCGTCGACCAATTCCTTGTCTTCGGTATTCCCGTGTAACATACATTAGATCTATCTGAAGTTGGTTATTCTCTTTACCCCTAAACTTATGAGCTAAGACTCCGAATCCAACTAATTTATTCCCGTCATACGCTCCAAAAGCCGTTCCGCCGTTTTTGAGTTCATATTCGTATCGTGGAATGATTTCTTGATACTCGTCTTCTTTCCAGTTCGGGCATTCATGTCCTGCTTTAATTTCCTCAAGATTTCCATCCTTGCATTTGTATATCAAATCAATAATTTCTGAGCGGTCAATATCACGTATTCTACAAGAATCTTCGAGTTTCATTTGAATTATCGAAACCATAATTACCCCCTGAATTTGTGTATCATGACCAACCTTCATGTTTTGACCTGCAACTAACAGTAAAATTATAACAGATCTTATGAAAAATTACTGTCCGATACTTCAATTCAGTAAGAGAGTAGTTGTCGCAACGGCTGCTCCCTTGGTACGTTCAATTATCTTTCTGCGTTAGCTTAATCTATCTTCTTTGTTCAATATGTGCTTTACACCTTTTGAAATATCAAGCACTCTTATCTCTGGTACAACAAATTGAGGAATAATACTGTAATTATCAAGTCGTTCTAAACTGACCCACTGATTCACAAATTCTTCTTCGTTACTGATAAATTCAGATTCTTGAAGATATATCGAACTATCTTGAGGCAAAGTGACGAGATAAAATAGTGCTATTTCATGGAGTTGCAGTGATGGATATGACGTAAAGTTCTCCACTAACCATACAAGTTTTTTGTCAATAACAGAAACAGCGAACTCTTCCCAAATTTCTCTTTCAATTGTCCCACCAGCGTCTTCAAAAAACTCAGCTCGCCCTCCAGGTAAAAACCATCTTTGGTTTTCGATCGACCTTTGTAATAGAATCTTATTGTTATTTATTATGATACAACCTACCCTAACCTGAAATTTACATGATTCTCTTTCAAAGGATATCATCATGACTTATCTATCCCTCCTGAAATATTTCTAATTAATCAAGTATATATTTTCCTTTTTATACCTATAGTACCATTTGGCGTGTAGCTGTAGTTGATAATATTATCGTATTTTTCAAAATACAGCGCGGCGATTTGCAGTGCCTATACCCTGCTACAATATACACTTTTGAAAAAAAGTAGAAACTATCCCCCCTTTCCCCTAATAGAATAAGAAAAAAAGCATCCACTATTATTGGGATGCTTTTTCATTTGAAGGTTCCGTTGATTAATTTGTATTGGTATAACTCAGTCTGTCACGACAAACCAGGTTACCAGTAAACCCCATTGCCAGCATCATAAACCCATCGCGTGCTATTTCGTACATTGGTCTGTTTTCGCCTTTTTTATCGAAATATTCAACCGCCTTAAAATTAAGGTCGTTGAAATTTTCAATGTTTTCTTGCTACTACCCCTTGCATGATTCCATCGCGCGTCATTTCATATATTGGCAGTTTCCAACCTATTGTATCGATATATTCATTCACCTCAAAATTGAGGTCAATGAATTTTTCAATGTTTCTTTCTCCCGACTTCCAAGAAGAAGGGAATAAAGACCAGATTCATTTACTATGTTTGTTTCTCCCTGTTGACCCCCTAAGTTATACTTAGTCAGTTCATCTTCATCTAGCTTCTTTAATGACATTGTTGGATTCTTAATATCTAATACATCACATACATCTTTTGCTACCCACCATGGCTGATTGTTTATCTATGCAAAATAACATCCATTATTAAACGGATGCTCGCTCCTGTTCATATTCATTTGTTCTTCTATAAAACGTATTAGGTTTCATATCGACCCTACGCATTGCCTCTACCGCTGTAATGCTTCCAGTTTTCCATTCCTCATAAACAACAATAAACTCATTGCTAATTTCACGTTTTGGTCTACCAAACTTAACTCCACTATTCTTAGCCGCTGCTATTCCTTCCATTTGCCTACTATTGATTTTTTCCTTTTCTCTTTCAGCCATATACGACAATAATTCTAATACTATTGTGGATATTACCTTCTCTAGACCGTTCTTGTATTGCCTGGTATCTAAAATTGGCATATCCAAAATAACAATATTCGCGCCAATTTCCTGAGTGATTTCCTTCCATTCCTTTTTGATTTCTTCTGCGTTTCTGCCTAACCGATCCAGCTCTTTAATAAAAAGTATATCGCCTCTTCTCAATACCAACTTTAAAGCTTGGTATTTTGGTCGATCAAAATCCTTACCGCTTTGCTTGTCTATGTAAAGATCGCGTTCTTGAATGTCTAAACCTTTCAATGCTTCTATTTGTCTTGCTTCATTTTGTTCTTTCGTTGAAACACGTATATAGCCAAAGCTCCGTATCTCTCCCATTTGGCTCTCACCCTTCGATTGGTTTCCAGTATATTAGCATGTTATTTCAAAACATACCAGTTTTATTTGAAATGTTTCAAATATTGAAACCCCACATTTTGAAAGGCTAAATACTATAAAGAATGGAAGTGGAATCGGCATGGCATAAAGTATACTTTTTGAAATGATAACTAGAGCATTTTGATAGCTCTATATTTTCATTATCATTCTATTTGTTTTTTTCAATTACTTCCCCATTGTCATCGAACATCCATTTGGAAATATTCTCTTCAAATATGAAAAACTTTTCATCCTTTTCCATACTTTTAAAAAGTAATAACGCAACTTTACCACCGTCGTTTACAATAAGTTGATGCTCCCACGAGTAAGAAGTAAATCTAAATTCAAAACCTTTAATCGCAACAAAATGACCAAGCATTATCACATATTTTTTTTGCTCAAACTCATGTCTCCCCTCTGTCACTTCGTTTGGTATACTTGGAGCTAAATTTATTATTGGTTTAATGACATCTTGAATATTAGAAATCTGATTATAATTGTGATCATAAAAAAACTCATGTTGGGTACTTGCGGAACGTTGCCCACCCCAATTATCCTTAAGCAAACCTTGAACTCTTTTTATTTCATCATCATCAATAGCTATCCAATTAATTATAAGGTTCTTCATCAGAATAAATTCTAAATTGATTTCCACACTTCTTATTATTCCATCCCAGTCTGATTCAACCGCTTCTTTTAGAATAGATAAATTTATATTTTCATCCTTAGCAAAATCTATGGCTCCTTTTGTATAGCCAACGGTTGTGACAACAAATGCTTCATCAGGTTTTATTTGAGATATTGCACCAAAAAAATCTCTTACGATTCCAATTCCGATAACTTTATCGTATTGTTTGCATTCAACAAGGATTCTCTTAAGTCTTCCATTTTTCTCTATAGTTACATCTATTTGATGTTGCGCAGACTTACCAATACCCTTTAATCTTAGATCATGAATAACTACATTACTCTCATCAATAATTTTGTAAACTATAGCAGCCAACCTTTCATATTTACTACCATTTTTCATTTTTTCATTTGCGATTAGCTTATTGTATATTTGATCAATGCTATTCACAAGTCACTTCCTTATCTTACTTAGTTTTCATTTAATCAGTCCATTCTCCCACAGAGCAATCACCACATCCATCTGTGAGTTATGCTTTTTAACTTCCCTTTCACAACCTCTTTCCACAACGCATGCTTATCTTCTGCCAATTCTGGCTTTAACCTTAAGCAACTCAATTGCCCTAATCGCATAACCTTTATGTTTTTCGATTTACGATCACTATGACTGCCGCTATTGATCCCTTTAACAAAACCAGCTTCACAACCGCCAATAAAGGCATTTTTGGGACAGCCTTTTTTCTGTGAATGCGTTCCTTCTCCAAATATCTGTACAGTAGCCATGTTCCAAGCTTCCATCGTATTGGAGCTTGTTTTGCTTCAAATAACTTCACAGCCTTTAAGGCAGCCTTTCCGTATATGTTCATTGATGATATCCCTCCCCATAAAACAAGGCTGTGAAAGTGTTTTGGTTTGGATTAAAGTTATGTTGAATCATTGTATTCCTTTAGCTATTTTATACTGTACAACTGACTCATCAGCAGAGTAATTTGAAATAGATTCCTGTTCTTTTCTATAACGAAAATAAAACCAGTCAAATATCAGTGGACAAGACTTTCGATGTTTGAAAATTTCATCTTGAAATGAACGTGACTTTTTTGTAATATCTGATGAATTTAAATCTTTGTTCAATATTTCGTTAAAGCTTCTTTCTATTTTCTGCTTTAAACTATTTATCGATTTCATTGCTTTATAATTATCGTAAAATTGCTTATAAGTAAATCTAGCTAATGGTAAAAAAGGCACTATGACCTTTAAAATAAAGTCTAATACTGTAATACCACCGATTAGGGCAATCGCTAAAAGGATAAAAAACAAAATAACTGTTAATATAGTCAAGTGCGTCAAAAAATTTCTCCTTAAAGAGATGTCCCACCATAAATTCGTTCGTTGACATATTAATCTGGCAGCAAACAAAGGGATTTCTTGTACTGCTTTTGGATACCAGTTTTTTAGAGATTCAAATTCGGGTTCTATTTTTTTATATTTATTCGAGATAGCAAGAATATCTTCCTTATCTGGAATCCCACTTGACTGGGTGTCGTTCCATTCCAACTCCATAACACTTGTATCAAAACTTTCTTGCATTGCTGCTGCTTTGCTTTTATATTCTTCCATTCTATGATCAAAAAAGAAACCAAAGCCTATGACTATTACCGAAGCAATTGAAATTAACTCTCTATAAAGTTCATTCGCACCAAAAAAAATAGGCAAACATGAAATAATAATGATAAAAGGAACACTTATTATTAAGTTTATTCCCATACTTATCTTTCCTTGCGAATACAAGTATCTCATAGAAGCAAGTTTCATGATGTTTACTGCTTCATTTTGTTTTTGGTATATATTGTTTTTTATAACTTCTTCTCCTCTCAATCAATAAAAGGATGGACCGAAAATTTCTTTCCACTTTCTTATTGACCTCTCATTTTCTCCATTGCTTTCAAAATTTCTTGCCTCAATCGCTTTTTGATAGTCTATATTTGCCCTGTTACTTATTTTCAATTTTTCTGCATAGGACAATTTATTCAAATCTCCTTGTATCCCCTTTGGATCATCTAAATCATAAAATATAACAATACTAATATGACCAAGTATTTTCTCAATCTCAATATCAACATATGGACTAGCTTTTGAACTATTATTTTCGTAGTAATTTAGAATCATATTTTCCAATAGATAAGATGGTATTGAAGGCATAGTTGGTCGTGTGTTCCAAAACTTAATTATTCTAATTACATTTAACACATTACCATCATGATATTGATTAATTATTGATGATCTTTTAGCATCAATTCTTGGATCAGTTTTTTTCCAATTTCCATCACCATCAGGAATTAGGTAATAATCTTTATCATAATGATCCTTTTGTGTAAAAAAACAAGGAACAATATCAAAATTCCAAATATAGGTTGCTAACTTTAATGTTACAGCCTCTTGATTACGCTTTACATTTGCTGAACCATATTGGGAGACTTGCCTAAGTCTGCTAATTATCTTATTTATTATTTTCCTTGAGTTTAAAACATTGGTTCCATCATTACAAAAAGCAGAAAGCTTATTGTCTGTTACAAATATCTTTACATGATCATAATAAATTTCATAGTAAGAACCATATGCTGCGCTAAAAGCAATCATAAGGTCAATGTCATCCAATTCTCTTATTTTTGTTTTTCTTGCAAAAGAACCAGAATAAATATTTTTCTCAGAATATAGCTCAGGAAATGTGATGTCCTTGATAGGAAAATCGTTGATTTGTTTCATCAACCAATCCCTACTTTTTCTTGCCATATTAGTCACTTCTGAATCTAAGTTAATTACATTTTTTTGAAAATCATCAAATGCTGTAATAACCGTTCTTGCCATCGATTCACCCCATATTAGCCGTACTTATGTATAGATACAAACACTCATTCCCCTTTTATAATACCACAAAATATTGCATTAATTTACAATTTAATTTAAATAATCATAATTAAAATCCCTGAAAATATTTTAATATTGTTTTTGATTCCCTGATATGTTGCTTTTAGTGAACTGTAAGTTAGCCATACGAGATAAGACTCTTGCCGCTACCTCATTTAATTCTATTTTTCGTGTTTTCATAGATTTCCAATATCATATACGATTGGAGATTATAGACTATCAGCGGCACATGGCAAATGAAAACCAGTCGTGGCTTTTACATTATAAAAGTTTAACTGATTCGGTTCTTCAAATCCTGATTAATAAATTTTTCCCAACCAAGTTCCTTAATTGCTTTCCCGTCTGGTTCTGTTACTCTTCCAAAATTAAAAAGAGTGCTCTCTTCTTTATTAAAATAACTTTCTGGATTATCCCATTCCGCTTCACATTCATTGCAGTAAACTAAAAATTTATTAGTAGCAATCTCCTTAACAATTACTACCCACCCCTGTTTGCAAATATGACAAGTAGCAATTGGATACTGTTTTAATTGCATTTGACAAACTCCTATCTGGCAGGATACTAACAATGATTTTATTAGGATTTAGTTGGGCAATTATCTCAATAGAGTTTAATACTTCTCCGTAACCATTTGGACCACCTTGTAATCCATTGTTAATATAAGAAATGATTCATATTTCAACATTTCCAGAAATCTAACAAAGAAAGAATACAGGCTATTTCATCTGTTTTATTTTATGACCTATCCTTACTAAGCATTTCAATTACTTTATCAAGCTTCTTGCCTATTTCAACATCATTTTTCTTCTTCCAATTAAAGTACCTTATTCCGCTGATCAACGCAAAAACTAGTAATACTACCATTAGCAACGAAATGACTTGCATTAAAACAGTTATGATTGAAAACGAATAACTCATATCATATTTCTCCTTCTCAGATACGATTGGTCTTACATAAAACTTCTCTTTTATTGAAATATCCATGCTTAACCCTATCAGATTCTTCTTCAAGCATTCCACGCTGTCTAGCCCTATTCAAGAAATATGTACTCATCTGGCACATTCAGCAATTGCTCTTTCTTCGCGGCTGGAATGAGTATGATTGCACCATGCTTCCTTGAGCAATTGAACATACTTTTTACTATGCGCTCCAACTATGTACTCCAACCAAGGCTTCTGCATCCAAGGACAACAATATAATTTCTTCCCATATGGGATACCAATTGCCATTGAAGCTCTCCAAACTTCTCCACTCTGAAACTCCATTCTCTGTGTACCTTAGGTTACGGAACAGTTTGCTAGCGTCATCAGACACTTAGGCTACTAAAGTCCAGATTCTTCATTGCTGAGATCTGAATATCTTTGGACTGCCCTATCAATTGAGAACAAATTGATCGAATTGAAGACAATTGCTATTATGCGTCGATGTATAAAGCTCGCTGGCAGATCGAAGTCTTTTTTCACTGGATCAAGTAGCGTTTAAACCTGGCAACGCTATTCGGCACCACCTTAAATGCCGTCTATGGCAAACTATTTACCGCTTTATTGGTCTATGTCCTACTCACATGGTTGTTTGACGCCGTTTCCACGGGAATGCCTCGGCATGCAAGGCTCTCATTTGTTCAGTTTTCACGCTTTTTCGTTCTTGGTAAGTTACCCGTTGAATGGATCGTTTATATTCAGCGCTTCATTCAAACGTATGTCTCTGTTGAGGTTAGAGTTACAAAATCTGGTTAGTTAGCAGGTCTGTTACTACTTAATTGTTTCTTCCGTTGTCCATAATACATCACCGCTTTGAGCTAATTCATAGATCTTACTGACTTGGGCTTTAGATTTGGTTACGACGTTACCATCACGATTGAAATAATAAGTAATCCGTCTTATCCCACCATATTTACATGAATCCTCTGTTTGGATACTGATAGCAGGGTCGTCAACTGTTTTAGGTTGCTTAATAAGAGTGTGGGCTACTTCGTCAATCCCTGTCCATTTTCTAAAAGCGCATTGTTTCTCACGATTTTCATAGAGTTCATAGTCCCAGATATTTTCGTATAGCTTAATTCTTAATAAATCCTCTGAAAACTCTATGTTCTCATAGCAGTTTTTGAATCCAGTAAGTATTTCTTTAGGTATAAATTTAAAATATTCTTTTCCGAACCACATAGTCCAAGATGAACCAAACCAAGCCCCGTCCGTATAATGATGATGTCCTGGATTTGCCTCAACATCAACAATTTCTTTATCTGGAAACATAGGCTTTGGAATCAGCTTATAATTCGATAAACTTTTATTCTTTAAAGTAAAATATTGAACATCCATATTATTCTGCCAAAAATTATCTTCCGCAGAGCTCATAAACGATACGATACCACAATGCTCTTTCATAACGTTACTTACATATTGTATTACATCATCGACGATTCCTTGGTCAAATTTAGTTTGTATTCTTCCAGTAATCATACTACTGCTAACGCTTTTTTTAAAAATAAATAACTGCCGTTTTTCTTCAACAGAAAGAACAAATCTGTTTCTCTTCTCAAACTCCTTTTTAATTGCCCTAAAAAATTTAGTTCTTTCATAAGGAATCAAATTGGCATTAGTTAGGTTGGACCCTCTCATACTAAGGGGGATGAATAATTCAAAATTTTTAAAAAGTGATTCTACCATCGATTCATTAACTACTTGATTACTTAAAATGATCTCAAAATTTAATTCAGCCATTTTATTTAGTACTCCTCCAAGTTACAAGCCACTTCAATACGTTCAAAAAAGTCCTCCTAATAAAACTTATTCATTTAATGCCATCTTCAAGCCTATTCCTTAACTTATCTATTCCTTTCGATAGTTCTTGACGATTTTTCGCATTCTTTAACCATTCAGGTAATCTACTTGCCAAACTCTGATTTTTATATGGGATGCGTTCACGTAATGATGAATTGATGTAGGTATCTAAAAAATTTAAATGCTCTATGTTATAAGCCCAAAGAACATTCCCGCAACAGTTAGTTCTTAACCAAAGATTTAGCCCCATGAAAGTACCGTTACTCCCTGATCCTATTGTTGGATTAGACAAGATACCACAACGACTACATATCAGCTTATATTCATAATCTACATCTTGTATTTTTACGGCATTTGCACATTTCATGCACGAGGGACATTCTATTAGAACCTCCGTCTTGAATAGAAAGTCATGTACCCTCTCGCCTGTATCTATGAATCTTGAATGGGTCATAAGCTCGTCCTTTTATTTTAGATGTTTTATTGATTTCTGATCAAAAGAAAACCGTTCATGGACAGAGTGGTTTATTGTACAATCATATCCATTTTGTTCAGGAACTCGATTTTCTTTTATTTAGGCTTTTTACGTAAATAATGTTGCTTTTATAAAAGCAGAGTTTTAGAAGCTATGTATTGATTTTATAGGATTTTTACTCATAATAGAAACTAAGGGAGATGATTTTACGTTGATTGAAAAGAATGTCAACACGACAGTTTCAGGAGATTTAATTGTTACCCATCTGATTGGCAAGATAAATGCAGAGGACGTTAATGAATGGTTTAATGATTTTGAACAAGTATGTCAGCAATTCATTTCCGAAGGTCGGAAATACAGATTGTTGGTAGATAGAAAAGGATACACCCCAGACCATTTTTCTGTTCAGAAAAAATGGAAAGATAAATTCTTCAATGAAACCATTCTAAACCATAGCAAGGCAATAGCATTTCTCCTTGAAGAAGGCGAAATATTGAACTACTTAAAGCAATCCAACACAAAAGAGTCTGTAAAATTTTTCGATAATTATGAACAGGCAACCAAATGGTTGAATGAATATTCAATATAAGAGTTTTTATTGAACCAGTTGATCACAACCAACTGGTTTTTCATGCCCATTTGAACCTATAATATCATTGACTCAATCATAGCCACAATTTTTAGAAAAGAGCCTTTATTTAAGAATGTGGGACTGGTTTTAGGTTTTTATCATTCATTCTCGCCCACCATCGTGAATCATGTCCGTAGTAGATATCGTAAGCCCAAAACTCCTCTGTTTCGTGAAAAATAATATCATCTTCACTAATATGTCCAAGATGTTTCCATCTTTCATTAACCCTTCCATATGCTTCTTCCTTTGTAATACCAAATTCACTTATCATTTTTATTATAATACTATCAATAAATTCCGCGGCTTTCATATCCATCTTGAACTCAATCATAAAAATACAACCCCCTTATATCCTTACATAATTAACCATCAGAGTATCCCATTCATCCCAACATAGCATATGTTTCCAATATATCCAAGTGGCTCTGAACACTTAATCTGTTCGTCTGGTAACGTATTGAGCTTAGATAAAAGTTCAATTTTATGTATGCAGCTGCTCATCAATACCTTATCGATGAAAATGAAAATTTTTTAATAATAAGCACATTTTTTCCACAGAACCCTTCAGAAATTTTCACAAGGTAATTAGTCAAACACTTTATAGAAAAAGTGAGATTTGTTAACTCTTTATCGGTAAGCTATAACATGCTCAGCGCGGAAGGACACTTTTATAGACTTATATGAGTATTTTTAACTGGTTACAGTATTTAATCGGTAGCTTCTACTTCTTCATATTCGATATATGTTTTTATTATCATTTACACCTAATACTCTTAAAATTTATTGTCAAGCCTGCCTAAAGGCAGGCTGCGGAACTTGGATGGAATGAAACAAGTTGATCAATGACGATTAAGTATCGTTATCTGAGTTACTTCACCCATGAACTCTTTCAAATCATTTACAGAATCCCATTCTACAAGCAAATCAGCAAAGTATAGAATGTTATCTTTGATGAAAGCTGCAACAGAATGTGTTTTACTGTTTATTATTAAGAAAGCTTCTGCATCTGTTATAGCTGTTTTAAGTAATGTTGCAACGAAAGGCGTAATAGGGAAACTAGCACGTTTCCATTGATACCATTCGAAACTTCCTTTACGGGGCTGATATTTCTTTTCAAATTTTGACTCTAATTTTGAGTACGCTTTTGAAGTGGTGAAAGGATCAGAGTACCAATCCTCATCAGTTTTTGCTTCTACACCATACATTGATTTATGGAGAGATTGCTTTGCAAACAGAAATTCAGCATCAGCTTCAATTTTATTTTGAATTTCTAGATACCAACGCATAGTTGCTTTAACACTTGTCTCCACCTTGACATTATTAAACTCCAAGCCCTTTTTAAGACTTTCCTTTACCACAAGTTTATTAAGATATGGTTTAAATATTTTCCAGTTTTTTTCTAAAGAGAATATTTCTTCTCCACTTGAAATTACATCTTTTTTTACATCAATAAAATTTTTCATTGTCAACATGCCTTTTCCTCCAATGTTTTTCGATTGTAACTTTACTATCTATAATCTGCCTGCCTAAAGGCAGGCTGCGGAACAGGAAAAAAAATTATGTGATGCGCTTTTGCATCAACAGTTCATTCCAATCCTTAAGAACTTTTGGCAAAAATTCATTTACATGATAAATTGGTTCTAACTCCGATTTCACCTTTACAATAAACTCTTTAGCAGGTGCATCATTATCCAAAGCCAATACTACACTTGCTACTTGCTTATTTTCCTTCAAGAATGTCATGATCATATCTAGATGAAGCCCACCCATTGCTAATAAATAATTCTTCTCTACCCTGTTTGGGTACATATCCATGAGTGACATTGCATCAATAGGAGCTTCTACGATAATGACCCTTTCACAATATTCCCCAGGTGCAACAACCCAACCATAATTCATATCAGAATGAGCAGCTCTACCTTTGAAGGCTTTCTCATTATACGTCCCTCTAAAAATAGCTCCTTTTGGATTCCTCATAATGTCATAACAAGGAAACACACAATTATTATTATCATCTTGATAGAGCAAACCTCTATCTAGCATATTTCTTATTGTCTTCATTTTGATTCCTCTAATCTTACATAAATACGCGAACAAGGAGTTACACCCAGACTTATTTGGCAATATAAACTCACCCTTTTTTTCCTGTTTCGCCAGTGAGAGCCGGAGGCGAGCACCTTCCATGTCATTCACTACGCTATCTACATCAAGTAACGCTTCTATAGCATCCTTAAAATGCATACCTAGTATACCTACACAAAAATCAATAGCTTGACCCGACTCATTAGTGCTATACCTATAAAACATGTTGTCTTTGATAAATAGTCCGTTATAGCCAACAACTCTATAATCACCATTTTTTTCTGGTTTGAGTTCATAATTATTCTTCTCACAGAACTCTATTAGATTTGTCTTACGTGCTTTCTGTTTATCTTCAATACTAATTGGCATGTATACCACCTTTCATAATTTTAATGAAAAAGTAGGTGACGAGATTATTCTCTGTAATATAGAAACAGTTCGTCACCTAACATTATTGGTAATATTTAATCTTCTGATATTAAATAAATGGATTTATAACCTTTTCCATCAATTCTTATCCCCAAACCATTCATGGAGAAGCATTCTTTGATAAGTTCTTGCCTATCAGTTTTTCTCCAGTTTGAATTAAGCCATTCTTTAAAGGGTCTTCCACCTATATCATAAGCAGTATGATAAGTATTATTGAAAATATGATTTTCGTATTTTGCAGCAAATTTACTTGATTTTTCAGCCCACTCAATACATTTATGCTCAAATTTTTCTAACGGCAAGTCTTGTAGCTTAAAATTACTGATATTGCTTAATGGCAAGCTAAATTCTGATTTAAGTATTTCTAGCCATTCCTTACGAATTGTATAGAGATAAATATTCACAATAGACTTAGCATTAATGTTACGAATGCTACTCCTATGGATGATTTGCACAAGATCATTAAGAACAAGTGCTTCGAAAACTAATTGCACTCTATTATCAACAAACCATGTTTTTGACTTTCCTTTGTTCATAGTTAGGTCAATACTCGTACCATATAATGAAATAGCCATTTTCTTATATACGGAAGGCTGTTTTATAGGGATATTCAATAATGCTAAAGCATCATAGCTATTTAATCCGTTTTTTCCAGTAGTATTGAGTATATTTAATGCTTTTTCCTCGTCATTATTGCCATCATAAAAACGGATTTGGTCAGCTTTAATAATATTATGCTTAATACAAGTATTAATATCTGCTTTCTGCATTAATGGAAATGGATCAATTTCTGATGATCGGATTGCTTCCATATCGTCGGCTATCAGTTGAAATATTGCTTTATTATTCTCTTTGTTTTTCTTTGCATAACTTGATGTATTGATTTCACGTAAATGTAAATGGAGTCTACTCTGATAATCATGGTAGTTGTTTGTATGAATAAATTTGTACTCGCCATTATACAATGACTTGGTTATATTACTTGTCCCATCCAAAATCAAAATGTTCCCTAAAGCTTTATAATCAATTCTTCTTGCACATAAAATATTTGAGCCTCTATCATTCCTATCAATTGCCGCTACATCATCTTGATGTAGGAGTTTTTTGAACCATGAAAATTTTGAAAGGTGTTCACTACCCACATTTCTCGTTGTTAATTTATTTAATATTGCATCTAGTTTTTCTAAGCTAGTACTATCCTCGACATGTCGACTTAATTGCTTTGTAACGGGCAAATCTCCATTTATTTCTTGATTGATTATTTTGGTTATAAGTTTCCTAGTAAATCTTATATCTTCATTACTCAGACGGCTTTCGCTTGCCATTGAATCAAACCAATCAACATGATTATCTTGGCTCCCCAGATCAAAAGTACAATGATCCATAAATATAGGCATTTCATCTACTATAATGTTCCGCTTAATGGATATCCCCTTTGTTGGCAACTTGTACCACATATAATCTTGGGAATTACCAATTCCATTTGCAAGATCACGAAAGCGCTGTTGGGTAATACATAGGACTTGATATATATCCAAGTGAGATAAAAATTCATCAACATTGTCAGTATCAATAGCTTGGATAGCATTTGTTTTGTTAGCATTTTTTGCAAAGTCTCTTACTGATTTAAAGAATTTTTGCATATTGTCATTGTCAAGAAAGACCAGTAACAATGGTACTTTATAATTTTGAGTGATTTTAAATTTAACTGTAGCTTCAAGTGCGGCGGTCTTACCATGACCAGGGGAAGCAGAGCATACGTAATAATTACCTTCTCCGTTTGAATCATTGCTTTGATCAATAAAATTGGTAATTACATCAGCTAGTTCGTCAAATGCTTCCATGTGAAGATTCCGTTGTTGCTCCGTATTAAGTAATGCTTGTAAATTATTTTTCAATATCATACTAAATCTCCTCTAATATAACCGTCATTTATTTTTGCATTATTTATGTTTTAAATCCATTTATATTGCGCTTATACCATTTCATTTATATGTTCTACATACATCGATTCAATTTTGTTTTCAATGTAATCTCTTAAATGTTCTTTACGCAATTCCGTTCTATATTTCTTAAACCTTTCTAATGCTTTCCAGTATCCTCCAAAGTATGGGTAAAATGTTTCGTTTGAGTTCGAATCTATTACATCGTTTATTAATATAGCTTCTTCGATAAAATGATTTCTTAATTCTTCATATATGCGCATTTTATCTATAATGAGCGATCCATCAATTGTAGGATCAAGCATTTCATTAAAATTCGTTTTTGGATGAATAACTAGTTTTTCTGTAAGCATTTTACAATCTCCTCTTTTGTGTTTATTTAAAAAGCTCAGAGTTTAGGCTACTTTTAAATGATCCGTTCAAGCAACTCGTATCCGTATTTAATTAATGTTTAATGAAGCTTTTAATTTTCCTCAAAAGTTGCTTTTCGCGCCCCTTTGCCTCCTGTGTTTTGTCAAAAGTACGAACTTCTTGATTTTTGTATTAGCCATTTGTTTTACTTCCTATCTGCTTTAATTTATTTTTTTAATTCTATAACCAAATTTTACATTAATATTTCTACCGAACATCCCACCTTTAAATATATCATTTATGTTGTGCTTATTATAAGACCTTACTTTAAAAGGTCATGACTATCATATAAACGGTTTATGTTCTGAACACTGACTATCTCCTTCAAAGAAGGTAAGGAGTTTATTTTGTACCTCTCAGCTATTTCAAGATATTGATCTCTTTCCAATTTTCCGTATATATTAAGTAGATCGTATCCCATTTTTATCATACCCGAACGTGAAATGTTTTTCACGTTTAAATTAGCTATAGCATATAACTTTGAAATAGTAGTAAGTCTTCTAAAGATTACATGCTTATCAACTGCACCATTAGTTTTATCTCTTGTAGTGTTAGAGCTTCGCACAACAAAGTTGCTATCTACTAAATCCGTGAAATATCTAACATTGCTCTCCCCTTCCATTCTTCCATTCTTTTTTAAATAGGTGGTCTCGCTCAATGCGTCTTCTATGGTTTCCATTAAATTGTGACTTACTACAAGTGTTCTTTTTTCACCATTTTCGTCTATTAGTCGCACCTTATTCTCATCAAAATTAACATCATCTAGTTTAAGATTCCTTAGTTCGCATACTTCCTTGCCTTGAATACCCTCAAAAATTGCTTCTATAATCACTGCATCTTGTGCATTTTCACAAAACAAGGAAAGACTTCTAATTTGTTTGTAAGAAAAGTAAGGTAAGAAGTCAGTAGTAATAAATTGGTCAAACCATGTTGACGGTACACCCTCTAAAGGATTTAGAGGATTTTTTGTGTAACCTTCATGAATTGCCCATGTGATGTATGATTTAATAATACTTCCATAATTTCTAGCTGTAGCAACATAATTTAATTTTAACGATCTAACAAAATCGGAAATATGATTTATATCAAACTCGTACAAATCTAGACATTGCTCACGTTCCAATTGCTCACTCTTTAAGAATAACTTCTCATACGTTGTTTTAGAATCAGTCGGATAGTTCATTAAGAAGTACTCTTTAATATTGTTATTATACAAATGATTTACCTCTTCCTCCTCTTAGTCATTTATATTGCGCTTTATTTTAAGAAAAGTGAAGTTCAAGCCAATGAAGTAATAATATCATTTATGTTGTGCTTATGTCAAGGTATTTCTCGTTTTTATTTTTGTTCAACTGTATTCGGCAAAAATATTTAATCTTTGCCGAACACACTCATATCTTTCGTAATATTCGCCGCCAAAACGCTTTTCTCTAGCTCAATACATCGTACCTGTGATTGTAAAACCCCTTCTCTTCGAGTGCATGTCATGGCGATTTGAATATGACTTCATCAGACCCTAAATTTACTTGCTGGCGAGAAGCGTTTATGCGCTGCCGCTATATCAATAGCATTCATTTGAATGTAAGTCCTAACAATATCCATTCTTGAATGCCCTAAAAGTTTTTGCAAAGTGAAAGCATCGCCTCCATTTTGTATATAAAATTTGGCGAATGTATGTCTAAGCACATGGCACGAAGCTTTGATTCCAGTAAGACCTGCGTTTTTTCTTATTGTTCCAAATTGTCGTACAATTCCCTTAGTTGTCATTGTTTGTCCGTATGCAGTCATTAATAGATGGTCTGAACCAAAATTCAATTTATTTTCTGCTAAAAGTTTCTGAATGAGATTTAAAACTTTGCGTGACACAGGAACTATTCTAGCTTTACCATTTTTCGAGATATCCTCTTCGACCTTGACCACACCTATGTCAAAATCAAAACTTTTTGAAGTGAGCGATACCATTTCGCCTGCTCTCAAGCCACAATCGATACCAATAAGAATTAGTACATAGTCTCGATAGCCAGTATACGTACTTTTTTTGCAAGCTTTGAGCATTGCTTTTACTTGATCCTCCGTTAGCCCTTCAACGGTATCTATAGGTTCTTTAAGCAATTTGATTGGTGCTGCTTCATTTCTCTCCCAAAGCCTATTTTCAATTATGACATTGTAAAAATGCTTTATATTCTTTATTCGTCCATTGATGGTCTTCGGTGCAAGACCTTTACGCTTGCCGCCACGAACATGCGTTTGATACACAACATACTGTTCCTGCATCTCAATCAACCATTCACGAATAGTACTTGTGGTTATATCGTCCATAAGTTCCGAATAACCTTTTGATTTGAGAAAGTTTGTGAAATACTTCTTATCTTTAAGCAAGTCCTTTTTCCTGACTTCGGAAATCCCCTCTGATCGCTTTAGGTCAATAAATTTTGAAAACAAATCATGGATGGTAATTTGGCTATAATTCTTAATAGCAGAACCATTGCTTTCATCGGACAATATTGCCCTTTTCCTTCCTCTAATATCTCTTCCAGATGCCAAAAAACGCTTATCCATACTAATCCTCCTTCGGATTTAATATTAGATAAGCGTTGTAGTTAATACATGCATTTAACGTGATGAATACACTATTTGGTGTCGTTCATACACGCTAAATTACCTATGAAGTTTTCACCCTATTGTCACCAAATCATCCCTAAATTATCCTTATCAAGCGTCTAGTTCTGCATCACAAAATCAAAATCGATCTTTTCGTTGACATCATCGAACATACGCAGAATCTCATATTTCGTATTACGCTGCGCAGGGATTTTGCCTGCCTGACGAATAAGGTCAAGTGTCGAACCGATGTTCACCTTGTGTGTGGTGCCTGCCGCGGATACGACATTTTCTTCAATCATCGTGCTTCCGAAGTCGTTACATCCATAATGGAGCGATTGCTTGCCGACCTCCGGCCCCATCGTCACCCATGACGATTGAAAATTCGGGATATTATCGAGCATGATCCGGCTGATCGCGAGATTTTTCAGATAAGCCTCGGGACCCAGCTTCTCACCCTTCATGTTGGTGTTATCTGGCTGGAATGTCCAGGAAATAAAGGCCAGGAAGCCTGGTGTATTCCAACCATTGGAGATACAGAGATCTTGTCCGTCACGAACGCGCAGCAAGTGTGTAGCACGCTCCTCAGACGTTTCACCGAAGCCAATAACCATAGTAGCCGTAGAATGCATCCCGATGCGATGTGCAGTTTCCATTACGTCCATCCAATCACGCCAGGAGCCCTTAAGCCGACTGATTTTTCTACGGGTACGATCATCAAGGATTTCAGCTCCGCCGCCTGGCAAGGAGTCCAGACCAGCCGCATGCAGCTCACGAATGACCTCTTCAAGCGTCAGACCGTCCGAGACATCCTTCATTTTCATAATTTCGGCTGGTGAGAAGGAATGCATCGTAATATCGAAACGTTTCTTGATCTCACGAAGCAGATTTGTATAGTAAGTGAAAGGCAGATTCGGATTTGTTCCGCCCTGCATCAATATTTCTGTACCCCTGACATCCAGCGTTTCCTGGATCTTTTGAAAAATCGTTTCATCCGGCAGCACGTAGCCTTCCTTGGAGCCAGGCGCACGGTAGAAAGCACAGAAACGGCAGTATACATCACAGATGTTCGTGTAATTAATGTTTCGACCAATAACAAAAGTAGTGATTGGATCTGGATGGTGCTTTAACATGATCTGATTGGCGGCATGGCCCATCTTTTCGATCTGATCGGATTCATATAAGCTTACACAGTCTTCCAGACTGATTCTGTTTCCCGCGACAGCACGATCAAGGATGTGGTCTATGGAACTCATTCTCTGCTCACTCCTTTTTGAGGTTTTTCTTATAACTATCGTATCACAATAAAAAAGCCCCGTCATTAAAAAAGAGCCTGTGAACGAGCAAGCAGTGCTTACCATTCACAAACTTTTCATAGTCATGGTTATGCGATTACGCTGCATATTTGGCGGTTTTGCTGGATTTTTTCCGTAATAGAACGGCATTGCAGCATACGCTCCTGATAAGCAACGATCGGTTCAGGTCTTGCAAAATAAAACCCTTGTCCCATATGTACATGCATTTCATATAAAATATCCGCTTCTCCTTGACTTTCTATACCTTCGGCAATAACCTGACAGTTTATATTCTCTGCAAATAACAGCAGCGCACGAAGCAGATACTGCTTCACCACGAGTTGATCTATATTTTGAATAACGGATTTATCGATCTTGATGATATCGGGTATAAGCTCGGATATAGATTGCAAGCTGGAGTAACCAGCACCCGCATCATCTACAGCGAATCGGAAGCCATGCGAGCGGTAGTTCGCCATCAAAGCGCCCATGTAAGCAAAATCACGAATTGAATGCCGCTCCGTAATCTCCAATATAATCTGCGAAGCCGATATATTATCGTAAGCCGACAAAACCATTAGAAGTTGATTCAAAAATAAAGGATGACATAACGTCACAGGAGTTACATTAATGAATACTTGTTCACGGATGCCACGTTTACTTATTTCCTCGAACGCTTTTTTCATTACAATAAATTCCATTTTGGACAATAAGTCAGCTTGATAGGCAAAATCAAAAAGCTCTGTAGGTGTATGAAAAACCGAATTCAATGGGCCGCGCGTCAATATCTCCCATCCAAAAATTTCACCGCTGTTTAAACTCATTATCGGTTGAGCCAGAACAGTGATTTTTTCCAGATCAATAATATCAAGCAGCTCTTGTCTGGACTTGGAAAAGTGTGAAGGCAGTTTTTTTGTCGCAATCGCTAATGCATAATGATAAGAACTGCGAATAGCGGCTTCCGTATTTTCAATATCCATTCCTATGGTATGGCATCCGGTTTGAAAGGAATAGATCGTATCCTCATTAGGTCTCATCGGAATACGCAGGCTTTGCTCCAGCTCCTGCCGCATTAAAAGTGCTTTGCGCTGCAAATCGTCAAAGCTAAAGCCAGGATACTCCTTAATAAACATGCAGATATCATCGCTTGCGAACTGTTTAATGCCTAGAAGGTTCGAGCTTTTGAAGTAACGGGGTAGTATTTCGAGCAGCTTTTCACGTACAAGCTTCTGCAGATTTTGAATATAGGGGTATGGATGAGTGGCAAATAAGTGGTGAAACTCCTCCATATAAAATAAAATCATACCGATGGGCTGACCTTTTCGGCGGTACTGCTTAATCATCGATACAATGGGATCACGGATAGTAAAGTCTGGGGGGAAGTATTTCAAAGACTCGTTGGATAAAGGAAGAAGGTACAGGTATTTCAATCTTTCTTTCCACTTCTGTAAGGCAGACTGCATTGTTCTCCCCCTCTGACTAAGGTTGAAATCATTTCAATTATCTAGTTTTGATCATATCATGAATGAACACAGAGTGAATACAAAAAAGCAAAAAAATGAAAACGTTTCTTTGCAAATATTAAAAAAATAGCCAATGAATGTCAACTACCATTCCATCAGCTACATGAATTGTCATTATTCGACAAAGAATAACAACTTCTTTATTATCGGCTGCTGCTTAACTTCTCTGCTATCAAGCCCCTTCGATTTCTGCTTGGGCCAAATCAATCGCTCTGGATAAATCCGCAATTAGATCCTCAACATGCTCTATACCTACAGAATAACGCAGTAAACGGTCGTCCAACCCGATTCTTTCACGGATTTCTACCGGAATATCAGCATGCGTCTGTACAGCAGGGTAGGTCATCAACGACTCCACGCCACCGAGGCTTTCGGCAAAAGCAATCAGCTTGATATGGCGAAGAATCGGTTCGACGTATCTGGCATCCTTTAGCTTAAAGGAGAAAATTCCAGCGTTACCTGAGGACTGCTTCTTCTGTATTTCATGTCCCGGATGGCTGGTGAGTGCCGGATAATATACAGAGTCTACACAAGGATGCGTCAATAGAAACTCAGCGATCCGTGTTGCATTATATTGATGGCGCTCCATACGAAGAGCCAATGTTTTCATACCTCTCATCAGTAACCAGCTGTCCTGCGGACCTAATACAGCTCCTATTGAATTATGTAAGAACGCCATTTGTTCGGATAATTGTTGGCCTTTGGTTACGATCAGACCCGCCAGCACATCGTTATGTCCACCCAGGTATTTGGTCGCACTGTGAATAATAATATCCGCCCCAAGCTCAATCGGACGCTGGAAGAACGGGGTTAATAGCGTATTATCAACGATTGTCAGTACATTTTTCTTCTTCGCCCAGCTACATACGAGCTCAAGATCCGTAATCATCATTAAAGGATTGGTTGGTGTTTCAATTACAATTGCCTTCGTATTCTCGGTAAAGTGCGACTCCAATGCATCCAGATCATTGGTATCTACATAAGAGGCAGTTACACCAAACCGTGACATAATTTTTTCCAGCAACCGATACGTACCACCGTACAGATCCAGGGATACGATCAGATGATCACCTTGACTGAATAGAGCAAATATCGTTTGCAGGGCCGCCATACCGGAGCTGCAGGCAAAACCCGCGTCTCCGGATTCCAGCTCGGCAATCGCATCCTCAAGTACTTTGCGTGTCGGGTTTTTGGTTCGGGAGTAATCGAACCCCGTGCTTTGTCCCAGCTTCGGATGACGAAACGCCGTAGCTTGGTATACCGGGAAGCTGACAGCTCCCGTTACCGGCTCCTCCTGTGAACCGATTTGTGCTAATCTGCTTTCTATTTTCAATAGCTTATCTTGATCTTGCCCGTTGCTCATATACTATACTCCCCTTTATACAAATCGTATGGTGTCTCTTGATATACATAATAGTTCAACCAGTTGGAAAATAACAAATTGGCATGTGCCCTCCACGAAACGAGCGGTTCCTTGGTCGGATCATCATTGGGATAGTAGTTTTTAGGAACAGCCACTTCCATGCCTTTATTAATATCACGGTCATATTCATACTTCAGCGTACACGCATCATATTCGGAATGTCCCGTGACGAAGATATGCTTACCGTCCTGCGTAGCCGCGATGTACACGCCTGCCTCCGGTGATTCGGACAAAATCTCCAAGGCTGCAATCTTCTCGATATCCTCTCTGCGAACCTCCGTATGACGGGATTGAGGCACCCAGAACAGCTCATCGAAGCCGCGCAGCAGCTTTACATTTTGCTTGCTCGTTACGTGTGGGAATACCCCGAACATTTTGCTGTCCAATGGATATTTGGGAACTCCAAAATGATGGTACAAGCCTGCCTGAGCGGCCCAACAAATATGCAAGGTCGAAGTCACATTTTCCGTGCTCCAATCCATAATTTGCTTCAGCTCTTCCCAATAATTCACATCTTCAAATTCCAACTGCTCGACAGGCGCTCCGGTAATGATCAAGCCGTCAAATCTTTCTTTGCGAACATCGTTAAAGGTTTTGTAAAATTGCTCCAGATGCTCAGCGGATGTATTCTTCGAGGTATGCGAACCCGGGTGCAGCAGTACAAATTCCAATTGTACCGGTGTGTTGCCGATCAGACGCAAAATTTGGGTCTCGGTTGTTTCCTTCGTCGGCATCAAGTTCAAAATAGCGATACGCAGAGGACGAATATCCTGATGAAAGGCTTCGGTCTCGCTCATCACAAATATATTTTCGTTCAATAAAATTTCTTTGGCTGGCAAGTGATCAGGGATTTTAATAGGCATGGTAATTCACTCCTTCTTGGGTAAGTAATCGTTTTTTTACGCAAAAGGACGCTAAAAAGACCTTTTCGCGCGAACGAGAAAGGCCTTGTTATCAATAACAATGTCCTCTCTCATCTCTCAGAAGCTATGTTCGCTTCCGCAAGAATTAGCACCGTGCATTCCACTGTCATACGCTTACGCGATATGCCAACGGTTTGTCGGTTGCCGGGTGTCATCGGGCTAGTCCCTCCACCTGCTCTTGATAAGAAAAGTAATTTTATATTTTTCTTTATATTATTTACTACAACCTCATTAAAGTCAAGAGCGCCGTATAAATTTCATTTTCACATTTCATGTAATTGGATAGAAGGAGCACCTCCGCCAGCATTTTGCATACTGTATCAAGGGCTCAAAAAAACATATTAATTTTATCGTTTCCACCTTGCTGTGCAAGGCATGTAGGTTTATACTAGACAAGTATTCGACACCAATAGCAAAGGGGTGCAACCAACGAATGGACGGAGACCCGACGAGTAGTATCTACGTTCACAACCAACCGAATAGATCGTTAGGAATGCAGTTGGCTTACGCCGCTGATTCTCATGCGCCCAGCAATACTTTGCCAATACAAGCGTATTTGACGTGGACCTAAATCCACTCTATATAAAACCTTGTCTGCCCGGTATAAAGCTGTCCGCATGATGTTAGCGTCGTTTCTTCCGCCTGTATTTCCTCTCAAGTAAATCATGTGAAGAGGTGAATCAGAATGAAAACACGCTTGGTGCAGGACGGCATTTTCACTTTGGTGGAGGATATTACGACAGCCATGGAAGCGCCGGAACACGGGTTCTACTGGATCGACGCAGATGTCGAGGATTTGGAAATTTTACAACCGCTGTATCACCTTCATGAGCTGGCCGTCGAGGACTGCTTGACGGAAGAGGAACAGCGCCCCAAAATTGAGCTGTACGACTCCAATTATTTTATCGTGGTCAACAGCATTCGTTTTGATGATGAAGAAATTTTCCTGCGGGCTTTGAATATTTTTCTTGGCAAGCATTATATTATAACGGTAACCCGTCAAAAGATTAATGAGCTGCGCGCCCTGAAGCCTGTACTATGGGAAGAAGAGGTTGCCTCTGCGGACACTTTTTTATATCACTTAATAGATCTGGTTGTCGATAATTATACCAATGTAGGCGATCGTATCGAAGCGAAGATCGAGAAGCTTGAAGAAGATATCTTGATGCATACAAAGAAATCCCATTTGAATGAGATTATTGGTCTGCGAAGCGAAATCCTGTGGTTGAAAAAGGTGCTCGGCCCACAGCGTGATGTGATCTCAACCCTGAATAAAAAAGAACTGAAGCTGATCAGCGATCCGCTCAAAAAATACTTTGGCGATATTTACGAAAATGCCGTCAAAATTTCTGAAACGTTCGACACCTTTCGCGATCTAATGGGCAACTTACGTGAGGCTTATCAGTCAAGTCTTTCTAACCGAGCAAATGAAATTATGCGTATATTTACTGCGCTGACGACCATATTTATGCCATTGACGTTTATTACCGGTATTTACGGAATGAATTTCGAGTATGTCCCAGGTCTTCACTGGGAATATGGCGGGATTGCAGCCGTTATTTTCATGTTTATCGTAGGTATGTCCATGTTCGTTTTGTTTCGCAAAAAGGAATGGCTGTGAGTTGAATCGACTTGCTGTTCTCAAATTGACTCCTGTGCCTGGAACCTTCATTCCAGTGCACAGGAGTTTCTCATACATATAAGTAACCGTTTTGGATGATTTGGATTGCACTCGCTTCACATCCTGATTTTAAGGGTAATAGGTGGGTATACTACTAACAGAGGTGAGCTTCTATGTTCAATAAAATTATCGTGGCATATGACGGTTCGGAAACGGCAAAAATTGCATTAAATAAAGCAATCGAGATGAAACGAGTATTTGCGGATTCAGAATTGGAGGTTGTTCACGTATTCCAAGTCTCCAATCTGGTGCTGAATGATGCCGTCATTACCGGTCCTGCCGTTGTCCAAACAGAATTGTATCAAGCAGCAAATGAACTCGTAGATGAAGCAAAGCTGCTGATCTCGAATCTGGACAAGACCTCCGCTACTTTATTGGATGGAGGGGCACCGGCAAGAGTCATTCTGGATTACGCGGAAGCTAATCATGCTGACCTTATTATTGTTGGCAGCCGAGGGTTTGGCACCTTTAAAGAAATCCTACTCGGTAGTGTCAGCTCGGAAATTCTCCATCACGCGAAAATACCGGTGCTGGTTGTTAAGTAAGCGGGCTCCGATATCGAATAGGTACAAGCTTAAGAAACCAGAGGCCATCTCCATGGAGAAGACCTCTTTTTGCATGTCAAGTAGAGTTCTGGTTAGTCACACTGTAAGCCTTAACCAGCCTCAATCGCTTGCTCCGCATGTACGCGGCGAAATTTCATACGAAGCACTCTTAGCCACTCATACATCCGGTCTAATTCCTTGCCTTGCAGCGCCTCCGGTACATATACCGCTTGCAGAATAGGCTTCAAATAACGATCGCCTTTTTGTTCAAAAGCGGTCCATGCCAGTGATTGCTCTTCAGCAGGCACATCATGAAGAATAGCCTCAATATAAGGCTCCATATCATAACCCTCCTTGTCCAGCTCCTCAATCCACAGCAGCAAATCGCGTCGCTCGAGCTGGGTCTGCTCCCTTAATGCATCCAAACCATCACCTCGGGTAATCGCTTCCAATAGCTTGCTGCGGATCTCCTGCTTATTCTCCTGCAGCTTGCGCTTGCGTCCCTTCTCCTGCTCCAGCCAACCGTTGAATTCGGCAGGATTCACTTGCTCTTCAACCCAATCTAGCGGGAATGGTGTTGACCGCTCTTGATCCTGGATTATACTGAGCAGCTCGGTCCCATAGGCATTCGATTTATTAACGCCCATACCCGGCAGCTGCTTAAGCTCTTCCATTGTGCGCGGCAAATAGACACTGACCATTCGCAGCAGCCTGTTCGTTGCAACCAGAAATGGCGCCTTGCTTTCTCTGCTGGCTTGCTTGAGCCGCCACTGCCGCAGCTTTTCATACAGCTCCTCATTGGCGTGAATTTCGCTATAATAGGCGAGCAATTGAATTCGTGCTGTCTTGCGGTCAAGCGCTGTAATTTCCGGCAGCATCGCTACTTCCAGCAACGGCTGAAAACCGTCACACTGCTTGGTGAAAATATTGTGACGAAATGCTGCCAGCATATCTTCCCAGCTGTGCCCTTCAAACCATGATTCCTGTACCTGACGACCATCAGGTTTCGTTTCCTGCCAGCCTACGTACCAGCTCCCCTGACTCTCACCTATCGATACCTGTGCACTTACGCTACGATCCTCCGAAACCCGCTTCTCCAAGCTGTTTAAAAATAATAAGTTCATTTGACAGCCCTCCTATACAAGTTATTTCAAACGCAAAAAAAGCACCCTCCTACATGAGATGTAAGAGAGGTGCTTCCCCTGGCGAATTGAAATTATTACCATACTATCATAAATTGTCCTGCTGTACAACTGCGGTATCACCACAATCATTTGTCAGACAGTCTTTTGACGTCTAGTCTAACTTATGCTCAGGCAGCGTCTCAAATTCAGGAACATCAACCATGTACAGATTGCCATAGCCTGACATATCGCTCGTGAAGAGCACATGCTGCCCATCTGGGCTTAATCTCGGATGCACATGCAGACTCTGTGTATGAAAGCTGCCACGATGCTTGCAAAGAATACGGGGTCCCTGAAAGCCGGAACCATCATGCTTCCATAGCTGCAGCGTATCCTGAAGCTGCTGCCCATGATAAGCATTTGTTTGTTGTCCATCCCCAACGACGAGGTTCAAGTCATTCGAATGGACATGCATATTTTGAAATGGAAAGCTGTATTCCTCAACATGACTATTATCATAGTGGACCGAACCGATAATTTTGCCGTTATGATCCGTCAGCGATCCGGTATAGCCATGATATCCGATATGGATACCATCTTTCATCCAATACTCATGGCCCACATATTCATTAGGCTTTGTGTCCCTTACCTTCCAATGACGACCGGAGTTCATATCGAACACCCAGATGCGATGATCAATCATATCCCATGGACCTTCATGGCAAAAGGTAAGCAGGTTCGGCTGTGTGGGCGAGGTATTGATATGACCTAACCACAGCTGATCCTCATACAGCTTCTGGACTACTCCACTTGCAGTCGAAACCTCCATAATCATACAATGCGGCCTCGCACTGAAGTACGCTTCGAACCCTGTATAACCGTTGGACATATCCATATGGATACGGCCTGACAAATCCTCGTTGAGACCAAAACACAGCTTATTGCCATCGGAGGTACAGCTCATACTGCCAAACGTATATCCATCCGGAACCGTGTACAGCGTACGCTCCTCCAGCGTTTGCAAATCAATGGCTACAATCGTCCGGTTATAATAATAATAAGCCTCAGAACGAGCCGGATTGAGAAACGTCCCCTGAATCCGTGAAGCCAAACCACGCTGCAGATCGGTCAATTGGGTCATTTCGCCAGTGTGCAGATCCATACTGAACAGATTTGTGACGTTCCCGCGGTCCGATCCAAAGAGCAGCTTGCCTTCCCCGTAAAAACCGTTATTCGTAAAATAAATATGAAAGCTGTGAGAACGATAATCTGTCAATTGGGTCACGGTTACCCCGGTTAACTGGTCTTGAAAACTGCGCCGTTCCGAAGGCCATATTGTTCCTTTAGCTCCACTGGTGAGAATCAATCGGATCTCCCCCTTTATTTTTTAATTACGGTATAAGCTTCATTCATTTCCTTCGTGTAATCGTCACCGCCGCTTTTTTTCCACAGCTCCATATCGGCTTTAAAGCCAGCTTCATCGACCTTGCCGACAATATACTTGATACGAGCGTCCTCTACAATCTGGTCCAGCTGAGCTCCCTTCTGGGTGAAGGTGGCCGAAGTCAGCGGTTCTCCAGGGTTGGACACAATGATTTTCTCATTTTCTTTCATCACATTGTTTGCCTTAATGCGAAGCGGTGTAGCTGGTGGAAACAAATCAGGCATAATATAAGGAATTTGCAAGGAAATTTGATTCAAGTTTTTGTTATTAATATCGGGAGCCATATTGTCATTAATCGTTAAGAGTGGAGCGAGCTTGCCGTTGTCCATTTTGTAATGCGTGCCTTCAATACCGTAACCGAGCAGAGCCTGCATCTCCTTGTCGTTCGACTTATCAAAGAACTGCAGAACCTTCTTCAGCTCAGCCTCTGTCTTGACAGCAGATTTGGATATGAGGAATACTCCTGCGTAACCGGTCGTCGGTTGATTGTGAAGCCCTGTCGGACCGCTCACAGCGCCAATGACATCTATCGCTCCCTTGGGATCAACCGTCTTCAGCTTCTCGTCGATTTGATAGGATCGGTCCGCCACATCAACAGCAACTCCGGCTTTTCCATTCACTATCGGATCATTCCACTTGGCAGAATCATATACGGCAAAATCCTGATTGATCAGCTTTTCATCATACAGTTTTTTGTAAAATTTAAGTGCATCCATGTACTCGGTAGTCAGATGGGCAGGAACCAGCTTACCGTCCTTCACACCCCACTTATTAGGCGCCCCAAACCAGGTCTGCATAATATCCCATGGACCAGAATATTTGGTCACTACCATGCCGTAGGTGTCATCCTTGCCATTTTTGTCCGGGTCCTTGGTAGTAAAAGCCTTCAGCATATTGTAAAAGTCATCAATCGTCTTGGGTTCGGCCATTCCCAGATTATCCAGCCAGTCCTTACGGTAAGATATACCCATGCGCCCAATAGGACGGGTCGTATACAGACCATAATACTTGCCATTTACCGAGGTGTTGTTCAAAATCGTCGGGTTGGCCTTGCTCAGATTCGGATAATCCTTCAGATACGGACCCACTTCCCAGAAGGCGCCACCTTTAATTGCATTAGCAACCGAGGGCAGCTTCACATTCACCACAAAGATAGCGGCAGGCATGGAGCCGGATGCCAACGTAATGTTCATCTTATCCAGGTAGGAGGCATCAGGTACAAACTGCAGATCCAGCTTGGTGTTCGTATATTCCTCTACCTGCTTCCACACTTTGCTTTCCGCAGAAGCATTATCATTCGAATAGCTTTTCAGCATGATGCTGAGCTTGAATGGCGGCTCTGCTGTCTTGGGGGCGTCACCCGGCTTGGCAGTTGATGCCGCTGGGGTAGCAGGAGCACTGGCCGGAGGTGCGGCGGGAGAGCTGCTGCAGCCTGCGATAACACTTACGGTTACAGCCATACTGGTCAAAGCAAACAATGAACGTTTTGGTTGTTGAACCCATTTCATACGATATTTCCTCCCTTTTGGATCGAACTGGAATTACATGCTGAGCTATGAGGATCATCTACCCGAAGCTCTACCCTTTGACAGCGCCCAACAGGACACCCTTGGCAAAATGCTTCTGAATAAACGGATAAACCAGTAAAATAGGTAACGTACCGACAACGACGACGGCCATCTTGATCGATTGATCAGGTGGCTTCACATAAGTCAGATCCATAGTCGACATATCAAGTGAGCCTGAAGCCAGCAAAATCATCTGTCGGAGCAGAACCTGCATCGGCCACATCTTCGAATCACTTAAGTACAGCAGCGCATTGAAAAAATCGTTCCAGTGACTCACTGCATAAAACAGGCCAAACGTAGCAATAACCGGCTTCGATAAAGGCAGCACAACCCGCCATAACACACCTAAATCGTTGCAGCCGTCCATCCGTGCGGATTCGATCAGCTCATTCGGGATTTCCTGAAAAAAAGACTTGATGACGATCAGATTAAATGCGTTGATCGCTACAGGAAGCATCACGGCCCAGTAGGAGTTGAGCAGCCCCATGTTTTTTACGACCAAATAAGTCGGAATCATCCCGCCGCTGAATACCATCGAGAAAATAATCATATTCATCATCACATTTCGACCCAGCATGTTCCTGCGCGATAAACCGTAGGCGAAGGTAAAGGTGAAGAACAAATTAACGAGAGTACCCGCTACCGTAATAAATACGGATACCAATAAACTGCGCGGCAAGGTATGATCCTTGAACACGTACTCATAAGCATTAAACGTGATGTTCTGCGGAATCAGAAAAAACGACCGACTGCCGATTTCGATTTCCGATGCAAATGAGCCTGCCACAATATACATAATGGGCAGCATCATGCAGAGCGCCACCAATGCCAGAAACGAATAGTTGGCGATATCGAACCATTTGCCGCCCAAGCTGCTATGCCGCATAGTTGCAACCTCCTTAGCGTTTTCTTAGAAAACTACTCCATTAAAAGTTTGGTGAATAAAGAGCGGAGTGGCCAAATGATCCTGGAGAAGCGTTAGCGTTCGCCTTTGTTTCCGGATTTTCGCCGCTAAATGTCTTATAAATTCATAAAATAGGGAAACAACAGCAATCGTAGGAACACTCTGGTCGTGCAGCGAACCTAATCATTACTCCTCAAAATATCCCTGAATGACCAGAACGCTTAGCCAAATAGTTGGACGTGAAGACCAAAATAATACCAATAATAGCTTTAAACAATCCAACCGCCGTACTGTAGCTGAACGCTCCCTGCGTTATCCCGAGCGTGTACACATAAGTATCGAATACCTCAGCCACAGGCCGATTCAGTGCGTTGCTCATCAGCAGCACCTGCTCAAAGCCCCGATCGAGGAAATTGCCCATACGTAGAATCAGCAGCACAATGATCGTCCCACGAATGGCTGGCAGCGTAATATGCCATACCTGACGAAAGCGATTAGCCCCATCCACAATAGCGGCTTCATACTGCTCCTGATCAACCCCCGCCAATGCCGCGAGAAAAATAATCGTTCCCCATCCGACTTCCTTCCACAGGTTCTGTGTAATAATGAGCGGTCGGAACCAGTTCTCACTGGTCAGAAAATCAATTCTGTACCCTGTAAGGCTGAACACCATTTCATTGACAGCACCACCCTCTGTCGTGAGCAGCAAATAGGAAATACTGGCCAAAATAACCATCGAAATAAAATGCGGTACATAAATAATCGTTTGAATGAACCTTTTATACAAAGAGATCCGAACCTCATTTAACAATAATGATAATAAAATGGGTGCCGGAAAAAAGAAAACAAGATCGTATAACCCCAGCAGCAGCGTATTCCTCACCAGCTTGAAAAAAATCGGGTCCTGAAAAAACTGCTGGAAATTAGCGAAGCCGACCCATTCACTATCAAAGAAACCAATGAAAGGCTGATAGTTTTTGAAGGCAAGCAGCACGCCCCACATCGGAACGTATTTGAAAATAAAAAAGTACAGTAGTCCCGGCACACAAAGCAGGAGCAAATATTTATCTCTGCTGAGCTTTGCCAACAGCGGACTTTTTGAAGGAACCTTCACCGCAGCTTGTCCTTGGGCTGCAAGCGAATCGGACCGGGTTGCTTTGGCCATGTGTTTACTCCTTTCAATCGCTATACCACTTAGCTTAGTCGCAGCATAATTTTCCAACAATCAGATTTTTTTGAAATAGCCTCAATGAAGGTCAGGACATTTTTTCCATTTTTAGATTTTTTAGTTCACTGGGAGTTGGACAGCTTCGAAGTCCTTGCACTTTTCTTATTTTTTAAGACTTTTTTGCAGAGATACGCCAAAAAACCGTCGAACAGACTCGGCTGTGACGGTTTTCTAGCTTGGATTATATGTATGTATTCCGACTCATCTCCCGATAATGGCTCGGTGTTATACCTTCCTGCTTTTTAAAAATTCGGTTAAAATAACTATGCTGATACCCGACCTGCACGGCAACATCGTTTATTTTCAGCTCTGTATCACGGAGCAGCTCTTTGGCCTTCCCTATTCGCAGCTCGGTCAAGTAATCAATGAAGTTTTTCCCATTTACCTGCTTGAATGATTTGCTGAGTGAGACGGCGTTCATCCCGGTATGCTCTGCACAGCTGTCCAATGAAATTTCATTCATATACTCATTTTGCAAATAGATCATTGCCGACTCAACAACCTTCTTGACCTGCACATCGGAACGAGCCTCCAGCTCCCTCACAAAAGGGTGTATGACCTTGGCATTAAACCAATTCAACATCTTCTGCGGCTCACGGATCTGGGTCAGTTGTTCATACAGATTGGCTGATTTATACACCCGGCTCGGGTCCATACCGGAGTGACGGATGGCATGCAGGATGCTGCCGAGAAGCTGAAGCATTCCCTGCTGAATATCAATTTCCTTGGCCCTTCGTTCCAACAGCTCCTCCAGAAACAGCACAATCGTGTGCTCAGCCTCCTGCTGCTGACCTGTACGAAGCATTTGTATAATTTCACGTTCCAGTACGAACGGGTAACGCAGCTCATTCATTTCTTCACTCATTTCAAGCGTCTCCAGATCCAGCATCTGATTTTCATTTTCAAAATTGCGATAGCTCAGGGCTTGCTTGGCTTCTTCATAACGAAATGGGATCTGGGCAATCAAGGGAGTCGTTTTCCCGATAGCTATGGAAACCTGCAGCTTTAAAATATGATTGATCGTATGCATCAATTCCTCGCTAAACGCCTGCAGCTTGTCTGTAAACGGCCGATCTGGAGGGACAATGAAAAGCACACCGATCGATAAATCGTGGAAGTTGATAGTACTGGCCTGTTCCAAACGATTCGCCGCCAGCTCTTCAATAATGTTCGCAGCAGCAAACGTAACCAGACCCTCGTCACCCAATGAAAACCTGCCCTCTAAATTTTCAAAGCCGGTCAATTGAATATGCATCACCAGAAATTGCTGATCATCCACGATCCAGTCAAAGTTCCTCATCCGCTTCTTCAAATCTTCTTCTGAATAGGCGTACAGAAAACCTTGCACCAATTGAAGCAGGAAGCCTTCCTTCACATGAGGCAGCTGCTGCTCCAGCTTATTTTGCAGGGTAATGCTTTCTCTGCTTAAATGCAACCATTCCTTTTCGATCATTTTAAATTCATCCGTCTGTTCGTTCGCACTGCCCACAAACAGCTTGTTGGCCGCAAGCAGGCGGATCAATCGATCAATCGGAGAATAAATTTTGCGGGATGCCAGCCACGACAGGATGAATGCCAGCAGCAGGGCGGTGCAGCTGACGGAGAGAATCAGCTTGGAAATGAATACAACCGGTTGCGTAATCGCATTAATCGGTGAAGCCGAGACATAGATCCAATCCGAGCCAACCCGCGAAAACGTGCCATAGGATACCGTATAGGTCGTGTTTTTCCAGTCGTACAGGAAGGAACCGGTTTTGGCTCCTCCCTTCATCACCTCGTTTCTCAGAACCTCATCAAAGCCGATTGAATTTGCTGTTCCTGCGCTGGATAGAAGCACATTTCCATCATTTTGCATAATGAAGGTTTCACCTACGTTGTACGGTGTTAGCGTTTTCAACAGGTTGGATGCTTTCTCTTTGTCCACACGAACCAGCAGGGCGCCAAAAGGTTCAAAATTTACACCTGGCAATTTATGAACTAACGTCAAATCGGTTGCATCCGCTTTACCCGGATCGGCTGGGAGGTCGGACCAAAAAACCAGTTTTCCTTGAGAAAGCATTTCGATATAACTATCCATGAACGTTCTGTTCTGTATCACATCATACTCGGGATAAAAGCGAATCGGCTGCACGCCATTGAGGAATAGCTCCACCTGCTTAGCCAGCGGACTTGAGCCCTGCATAACACCCAGTGTCTTCGTCACATCACGGGCAATTTCAAACTCCGTATAGAAATTAACATCCTTCAGGCTGCTATTAAATTTGGGATCAAATGCCCAGTGGGCAAGCGAATTTTCCAGATAGGAGAACTGGTCATCGACATTAGCGGCTCTTTGTAAGATTTGACTCTTATGCAGCTGCAGCATTTCATTCTCCAGACGGTCCCCACCCATCCAATAAATAATAAAGCCCACAATAACACCTGGAATACTAGAAATTAATAAAATCAATATGAGGCTGTTGCGAAAAAATCTCCCTTTTAACAAATCACCCTCACCTCTTTATGTAAGTCGTTGTACTATCATGACATAAATTGTATTTGTAACTCAAGAATTTTTTTATACAGAGGTGGTCATCCTAAAACGATACTTTGGACAATTGGGGGGAACCATGATGGGTATAGAAACGAATCAAGAGGGTTTTATTGAGGAGGATCGGAATCGATATACGGATTTCAAAACTGTCGAATCCCAAAGAAACGATCTCACCGCCGAGGAATTCCCGGAAGGACCCTATGGATCAACACATCTAACAGAATCTCTCGGCAAAAGCAGTCCATGGCGCAGAGACCAACGCCCGCCGAACCGTTTCACCTATGAAAATCGCGAGCTGCACGCAGGTCTGTCCCGTGATTATCCTGGCGATCATCCTACACATGATGTGGAAGATGACGGGCAAATCGAGTCTTGATTCCAATAGATTCAGATGATCCGAAAAACAAAAACGACAGAGAGAGTGTCATGGACATTCTCTGCTGCCGTTTTCAGATGTTTGCTATATGCTATATATACGAGTGCTATCAAATTAAATCTTCATGACGCCGCCAGTACTTGCGGAAGTAACCAGCTTCGAGTAACGGGCCAAGTAGCCTGTTTTCACTTTCAGCTCAAAGCCTTTCCAGTTGGACTTGCGACGGTGCATTTCCTCATCGGAAATTTTTAACTCAATACGGCGTTCGATCAAATCCAGCTCGATGATGTCTCCATCCTCAACGAAAGCAATCGGACCACCTTCAGCCGCTTCCGGCGAAATATGACCGATGCTGATCCCGCGGGAAGCTCCTGAGAAACGACCATCCGTGATCAAACCAACCTTCGCTCCAAGACCCATCCCAACAATTTGTGAAGTAGGTGCGAGCATTTCCGGCATTCCCGGACCACCCTTAGGGCCTTCATAACGAATGACAACTACGTGGCCTTCTTTGACTTTTCCGTTAGCGATACCAGACAAAGCTTCTTCCTGGGAATCGAAGCAAATAGCAGGACCCACATGCTTGCCGCCCACTTCTTTATCAACCGCACCTACTTTAATAATTCCGCCATCTGGAGCCAAATTACCGAACAGCACTGCCAAGCCGCCGCGCTCGGAATGAGGATTATCCAATGGATGAATAACATCCTTGTTGATGATTTCACAGCCAGCTACATTCTCACGCAGTGTTTTACCTGATACGGTAATACAGTCGCCGTTCAGAGCACCCGGTTTCTTGAGCAGTTCGTTGATGATTGCACTCACACCACCTGCGTTATGCACATCTTCGATGTGGTAGTCGGAAGCTGGAGCGATTTTGGCCAAATGTGGTACACGGTTAGCTACTTCGTTAATGCGCTCGATCGGATATTCAAAACCCGCTTCATGCGCCAAAGCCAATGTATGAAGTACAGTGTTTGTCGAACCGCCCATTGCCATATCGAGTGCAAATGCGTTATCGATAGCTTCGATTGTTACAATATCACGAGGCTTAATGTCCAATTTAATAATTTCCATCAACTGCTTCGCGGATTGTCTAACGAAATCTTTGCGCTCTTCTGCAACTGCCAGAATCGTACCGTTACCTGGCAGGGCCAGGCCCAAGCCTTCAGCCAGACAGTTCATTGAGTTAGCTGTAAACATACCCGAACATGAACCGCAGGTCGGACATCCGTATTGCTCAAGCTCAAGCAGACTTTGATCGTCAATTTTACCAGCTTGATGCGCTCCTACGCCTTCAAATACATTGGAAAGCGAGATCGATTTACCGTTTTTATCTTTACCGGCTTTCATCGGGCCACCGCTGACGAAAATCGTCGGGATATTCACACGCAAAGCGCCCATCATCATACCCGGTGTAATTTTATCACAGTTCGGAATACAGACCATACCGTCAAACCAGTGTGCTGCAACTACAGTTTCAAGGGAATCCGCAATAATTTCACGGCTTGGCAAGGAATAACGCATACCGATATGACCCATGGCAATCCCGTCATCTACACCGATGGTGTTGAATTCAAAAGGTACACCGCCCGCCTCGCGGATAGCTTCCTTAACGATTTTACCGAACTCCTGAAGGTGAACGTGACCTGGAACGATATCGATATAGGAATTACATACCGCAATAAACGGCTTATCGAAATCTTCTTCTTTAACACCAGCTGCACGCAATAAGCTGCGGTGCGGTGCGCGGTCGAAGCCTTTTTTAATCATATCGCTTCTCATTTTTGGTTTGGACATTGGATGTGAAACCTCCTAGTATATAATCAGGTGCGAATTTTTTAGCATTCTATAAATTCTATCATGTTTGGCGGCAAATGAAAACGATATGTGCCAAAATCCCCTAATGATCTTTTGCCCGTATCTGCTTCTTCATGTATAATCGATTGTACAATGGCAGTTACAAGAACGGAGTGACCTGCAATAATGGCAGAATTTGATTTATTATACGATTCTCAAGAGGATACACGTACACGCTTTGTTTGTTTTGTTGGTGATCTTTCCATGCACCGTTTTGACCTGGCGATCACATCAACTAACCGCTTTTATGGAAAAAAGCTGATTACCGATCTGCAATCAGGACGTACCGCTGTCATCGGACCTGACGATCTGGAGGAGGAAGGCTATCTGGAGCATGTATATAAACTGACAGAGGAAGAAGCGGCCGAACTGGCTAACTTCCTGTCGATGGTCGTAGGCACGATCAACTTCACGGATCTCTAGAAATCAAGTAAACGTTGCAAAAAGAGCCCTCCGAGGGCTCTTTTATGATCTTTCTATGATGATTTAGCGTTTTACCAGATCTTCACGCACCGGCGTAAACGTATCGAGCAGAATACTCGGCTCAATCGCTTTGGCGCCATGCTTGGCGTTGCTCGGGATGTAGATCGTTTCACCTTGCCCAATGACATGCTTTTGTCCATCAATAGTGAACTCCAGCTTGCCCTTGATACAGTAAGAAAATTGCTCATGCGGATGGCTGTGCTCGTAGCCCTCGGCATTTTCCTCGAAATGAACTTCCATCATCATGATCGTTTGGCCCGGCTCAAAAATCTTTCTTTTGACTCCAGGCTCCGCATTTTCCCATACTCCAATATTGCTCATTGTGAACCTCCTAAAAGTTTTCGTAGAAAACTATCTTCGTAAGCATTAACTTCAGAGTTTTCAAAGAAAACTGATTTCGTAAGCGCTAACTTTAGAGTTTTCGAAGAAAATAAAGTTTCGTAAGCGTGTCCATATGCCATCATACTCGTCCTTATCGTAACATACCTGGGTGGTGAATGTGCTGGATTTTTTTATATTCACTTGTAAAAATTCCATATCATTCATCCGTTCAGCTTGACTTAACGGTTGGACTGTTATGAACATAGTAAAGTTTGTTTATTTGCCAGACGCCATCAAGGTTGCTTCAATCTTCATACGCTGCTCCATACGCTCTTCTTCCCCCATCCGCGGACAGGAATAACAATAGCCATGGCCTGTATCTGTTAAATAGGCAAGACAGCATGAGGCCTTGATCCGCATCGTTTCTCCCGGGATCCGTGGATTATCGATATGACGAAACTGGATGTCAAACGGATTTTTTTTCCTGCCGAATATTTCTGCAGCTAGCCCGTATCGGAGAAATGTAAAATCCTCCTCGATTGTATGTCGCAGCTGATCAGTTTCGGCCTCTTTCTGCCAGGCATCATAAGCGTAATGAAGACGCGTAGCGAGCTGACCCCAGAGCTGACCAACATTAATTCCAACAGCAGCCGAAATCGACGCCATCAGCGGAGCTACTTCATTCGTATAAAAGGAGCTCAGCACCCGCTTCCTCCAATCATTTCTATCCGTACAAGGAACAGACAAGCTGTTGGAATCATGGAGATGAAACGCCCAGCGCGGCCGATTATTGACCAGATGCACCTGCCCGCTCAGATTATGCAGTGACATGTTATATGCAGCATCATGATGGGAGATCGTATACTGAAGCGCCGCACAGACCCAGGCGAACCATAACGAAAAATAAGTGGACGCAACCTCCGGCTTCATCGCTTTTAGCACAGGTCCGTATTGTGCAATTAACCGCTCGGCATTGCCTTTATCCAGTAAATCAGCAAGCTCAAGCCGAAAAAGAGCTTCAGGCACCTCTGTTTTCACAAAATACATATGCTTTTCCAAATAATCAAAATCGATCTTCCCCATTATCAAGCACCCCATTCAAATAAAGCGTTGAATAAATGATAATAGTTCTCATTTATGTTGTCAATCTTCGATGTTGATCCCTATATTTCATCGGAGTCGATCCCAGCTTTCTTTTGAACACATAATGCAAATAATTGGCGCTTGAAAACCCGTTCTGAAATGCAATCTGATCAATGGTTTGGTCGCTTAGGCTCAGCTCATTGCAAATATGTGTAAGTCGTACGTGCTCGATATATTCGCTGAACGTACCTCCCGTATGGTCACGAAAAATCCGCTGCAGCTGGCGCGGGCTAATCTGCACACGTTCCGCCACAACCTCCAGTGTCAGCGGCTCCATATAATTATCCTTGATAAACTGTACAGCCAGCTTATAGCGGTATTGCTTCATATTACGTGATGGAATATCGGATTGAGGACCAGAAGCATAAGCACGCGTAGTACGCAAAAGAATCTGAATAATCGACTGCTTGATTACGGTGAACAGCCCAGGCTGATTCTCGTACCACGCCCGATAGGCGTTCAGAAAACATTCCATGGCCCGATATTGATCGAGCACCGGTTTCGCAGGCAGGAGCTTGAGCTGTTGGATGCAGGCCTCGGCTTCGGCAATTTCCGAACGGCGTCCCCAATCGCAGGACGGTTCACTTTCAGAGCCTACTTCTCTTGGGGCTTCATCATGGTCCAGCTTGACAATATCGATATGCAGGCACAGCTCATCCATCGCTTCAAGAGCATCCGCCTCCTGGTAATGCACCAGATTGGGACCGGTCAGATAGAGCATGCCTTCCTGCAGCGAATAAGGAACCTCTCCGAGAATGACCTTGCCTTTGCCCCGGGGAATGTAGTGGAATTCAAATTCGGAATGCTTATGGAAGGATACTATTTTGCCTGGACTAAAGGTCGTATGATGAAATCTCAGCATACGAATTCCATAATGGCCCCAGCGGAACTCTACATCCAGGCGATCCAGTGCATGTCCCTGCTCCAGCATAAGCTCGTAAGGGTATGGCTTGGGGGTCGATCTTCCATGTATCTCCAAACTACTTACCTCCTCATTTCCTTCCATCTGAGCAACCATAAATGGGAAAAGGCCGCGCGACTCTGGCTGATTCACCAGTTACGCACAAGCCTTTCTTTTTGTAATATACCAAGGTTTCTTTACCGCATCTATGTGTCTGATTACTCAGCCAAATCACTCAGCTTGAATGCAGCCCCCGATTGGGAAGATCGATTCGAAGCCTCCATCAAACGTGTCAGGTCCAGAGCAAGCTGAATATTTTCATCAGCTGTTGTTCCATTTTGTATATGGCTGACCCATTGGGCGAATGCTATAGGACTGCTTTCTGGAAGCTCGGTTTGAACCTGCCACTCCTTCACATACGGTCCTTGCTTCGTACTGCGAACCAGCAACTTGTTATCGTGTGTGGAATACAGCAGACTTCCCTCAGTACCATGTACTTCGATGACAAAAGGCGAGAACGCATTAACGAAGCCCGCTTCAACGACGGCTAAGGCACCATTCGCGTAACGCAGTACGGAAACCGCATTATCCTCAACTTCCTTGCCGGTTACATAACCATAATTGGCGCTGATGCTCTCGGGAAGTCCAAGAAACAAACGAGCCAAATACATCGGATGGCAGCCCAAATCGATCATGGCCCCACCGCCGCACTGCTCCCGATTAAAGAAGCGTTCAGGAAGCCAACCGTTCGCTGCCCGCTCCGAAGGTATGGCTCCATTATGAGAAAGTCGGGTACGAACCAACGTCACATCACCAAGCAGCCCCTGGCTTAAAATATCCTGTACAGCACGTGTATAGTACTCGTTCAAGCGCGGCAGCGACACTGTCAGCTTAACATCCGCTTCCTCGATAGCTGCGAGAATCTCATTGCACTCATGAAGCGTTGTAGCAACGACTTTTTCTGTGAAAATATGTTTGCCTGCTTTGGCTGCCGCAATGATAACATCGCGATGCACGTTCGTAGGCGTTACCACTACAACGCCCTGAATGTCCGGCTGTGCCAGCAATTCATCCAAATTTTCATAAAATTTGAAGCCGCGTTCTGCCGCTTCCTTACGTCCACGTTCAGCATCTTCGTCCCACAATGCGACAACCTGCGTATCGGGATGCTCGGTAGCATCACGTGTATAATCTTTGGCATGAACATGCCAGAAGCTTAATATAGCAACGTTGATCAAGACTGCTTCCTCCTCTAGCTTGTTTTATTATTCGAAGTAAATGGCTTTGCCGGTTTTTGCGGATTCATAAATAGCTTCCAAAATTTCCGAAACGACGCATGCTTGCTCAGGCGTTACAATCGGCTGCGTATCATTGATGACCGCATCAATCCATAGACGAAGCTCGGTATCCTGCATGCTTTCTTGCTTGCCGTCATAGAAATCCACGCCTTTTGTGCCCAGCTCGATTTGATTCTTATACAAGCGGCTATGCTTTTCGCCATTCAGACGCAAGCCGTCTTCCATATCTGCTCCGCCTTCAGTACCGCTCAAGGTACATTTGGCTTCCTTCACATCCAGCGTATTCAATGCCCAGCTGGATTCGAGAATGATCGTAGCGCCATTTTTCATCGTGATCATACCAAAGGCCGAATCTTCAACCGTGAATTTTTTCGGATCCCATGATCCCCATGCATTGGCAGCGTTCTCTTTTTGCGACAATTTGTGAAAAGTAGTACCGAGAACAGCCTTCGGCTCATAATTGTCCATCACCCAAAGTGTCAAATCCAGAGCATGTGTACCAATATCAATCAGCGGACCTCCGCCTTGCTTTTCCTCATCAAGAAACACACCCCATGTAGGTACAGCGCGACGACGAATCGCATGGGCCTTGGCAAAATAAATATCGCCCAAATCACCATTCGAAGCAACCTGCTTCAAATACAAACTGTCCGGACGGAAACGATTATTGTAGCCAACTGTCAGCTTCTTGCCTGTACGTTTGGCAACCTCCACCATACGACGAGCGTCAGCTGCCGTCTTAGCCATCGGCTTTTCACACATAACATGCTTGCCTGACTCCAAGGCTGCGATGGAAATTTCAGCATGCGAATCATTCGGTGTACACACATGGATTACATCAATCGAACCGTCTTTTAATAGCTCGGTATAGTCTTCATAAACCTTAGCTCCTGCGACACCATATTGTTTAGCCGCTTCATGGGCTTTCTCCACAACAATGTCACAAAAAGCGACAAGCTCAACTGTTCCCAGCTTGGACAAGCTTGGTAGATGCTTACCGTTGGCAATGCCTCCACAACCGATTATTCCTACTTTTACTACATTCGACACGTATGTATGCCTCCTATAAAATAATGACTTGGTTACATAGTAGCATGTTTAGATCGAAGTTTGAATTGCAATTTAATGACAACCAAGAGTATGATTTTATGACATCTTTAAGTATCTATTGATTAGAATTGTACACAGGCCGTTCCCGCAAAAATTCACCTATACGCCTTACAGCTTCTTTCAGCTTGTCTTCATCCTGCACCAGCGCAATCCGAACATAGCCTTCACCCTCTGAACCAAATGCATCTCCTGGAATGACCACCACACCAACCGCATACAGCATTTCCCGGGAAATTTGTCGAGAAGTCCAGCCCTCAGGAATACGCGCCCAAATAAACATCGTTGCTCGGGGCTTGGGTATGGTCCAGCCAACAGCAGCAAGCCCGTCAATCACGATATCGCGACGTTTCTCATACAGGGCAGCAACCGAATGCTCCTGCTCCATATCCTCCTCCAAAGCGGCAATGCCTGCTTCCTGCACAGCCTTAAACACCCCATAATCGATGTTGGATTTCAGCAGGCGAAGCGCGTGGACGGCATCGGGCTGACCTACCATAAAGGCGATTCGGCAGCCAGCCATATTAAAGCTTTTGGACAAAGAATGAAACTCGACAGCAACCTCCTTTGCGCCCTCGATCTCCAAAATGCTAATAGGCTGAAAATCATCAAATGCTAGCTCCGAGTATGCAAAATCATGCACAATCAACAGCTCGTATTGCTTCGCATAAGCAACCAGCCGTTCAAAAAAATGTCGCGGCGCAACCGCCGATAAAGGATTGCTCGGATAATTAACCAAAATAAATTTGGCTTGACGAGCTGTTTCCTCTGGAATGTCCTCAAGCTTAGGCAAATAATCATGATCCTCTCTAAGCGGCAGGAAAAAGGGAGTCACGCCAGCCAGCACTAGACTTCCCGCATAGATCGGATAACCGGGGTCCGGGAGCAGAACCACATCACCAGGATCGGTAACCGCCATAGCCAAATGTGCCAGACCATCCTGCGAGCCCATCAATGTGATAATGTCTGTCGCTGCATCCAGTTGTACACCAAACCGGTATTGATACCAACGCGCTACCGTCTCGCGAAAAGCCAAGCTTCCCTCGGAGGTAGGATATCCATAATTCTCAGGCTTGCGTACAGCCTGCTCCATGGCTTGCATGACCCGCTCTGAAGGCGGCTGGTCCGGACTGCCGATACCCAGGTCAATCACATCAAGGCCGCTTGCAATAACCTCTTCCTTCCACTGTGCCATTTCAGAAAAAATAGCGGAACCCAATAAGGATAACCGCTGTGATTGAAATCGTTTCATATATGCCTCCCATAAGCTTAAGTAACCCTTACAACCTTACAACCCTGATGAAGCCTGACTCAGCTTTTGTACGAATGTCATCATGCCATATAAAAATCCGGCAAGCGCCAAATAGGCGATTCCAAATTTCCAACGGGACGCTGTTGGCACTTCATAATATTTATCATTTTCAAAAGGCTCGTAATCTACCTGAATATGAACCATCAAATAGAGACCATCCTCTTTCTTCAATCGTTCCAATCGAACTACGTGTGTGCGGCGGATCAAAGCTTGTCTTCCGAGCGCAATAGTTCCATGGAAATTCAAGCCTTCCCAGTTGACCTCTACAAATTGCTGTCCTTCCAGATCCGAGTAGGTCAGGAATGGCAGCTCGCGCTTATGCTCCTCACCTGGAATCAGGTAGCCCTGCTCAATCAACGGCTCTGCCGGAATCAAAAAGCTCGCTGCAATAGCTCGAGGTTCACTGCCTGTTTTCCGATGCTTGACATATTTGTTATACAAATCGTAAGCGAACAGCGCCCAAATAATTAACAAAATAATATTAAAGTTGTAAATGATCAGCACAAGCCCCCCGATCAAACCAACCAGCCACAGCCATCTGGAGACAGCTGTTACAATTCTTCCTCCATCCAGCGGATGAATCGGGATCAAATTAAACAAATTGATCAGAAAGCCAGCCTGCGCCAGGCTATACAGGAATGGACTATTTAAATAATAACCCAGGCCAAACACGACCAATGCCCCCACTGTACCCAGTACGGGTCCACCAATCCCCACATACGCTTCCGTAACCGCATCCCTCGGGTGGCGCTTCATGCTAATCATGGCCCCTAGGAACGGAATGAACATAGGCGCCGAAACGGGTAAACCTTTTTGCTTCGCAGCAATCACGTGCCCCATTTCATGCACAAAAATCAAGAGTACGAATCCGATAGCAAAGCTCCAGGGAAACAGCAATGCATAAGCACCAATGGAAATCAGCATGGATAAAAATGCGCCGCCGAACTTACCGACCTTTAATAATCCAATTAACCATTTGCCTTGCGCCAATATAAAAACCAACCCTGATCCGAGCAGCCAGAAGGGATTTTTCTTATTTTTTTTCTTACGCTGCAACAACGGTCACTCTCCTCTATAACTTACTCTGGTGGCACTGTTATTGGCCCCATTCCTGTTCATATTGCTCTTCTTTATAACCGACGGTTACATGGGTGCCATCGGTGGCGATAGGCCGCTTGATCAAACGTCCATTGGAAGCCAGCAACTCAATCTTTTGCTCATCTGTCATTTGCGGCAGCTTATCCTTGAGACCTTGCTCTTTATAAACCTCGCCAGAAGTATTAAACCACTTTTTAATCTCAAGGCCGCTTTGTTCAATCATCTTTTTCAGTTGCTCTCGCTCAGGCGGGGTTTCGAACAAATCGATTTTCTCAACCTCCACACCTTTTTGCTGTAAGGATTTCAACGCATTCCGGCAAGTGCCACACTTAGGATAATGATATATAAGAACTTTTTTGGGAGCAGTCAAGCTGATCATCCTTCCATCTACTAGTGTTTATTATACAGGATTCATCTATCATATAAAAATTAACGTAAATTTAATCACTTTCTCATATAAGATTCATATCTATCCGTTATATTATAAACATCCCTTATCTTTATATATAGCGAATTGGACTTACAGCTTAAAACACTGTAGGTCTAATTTACTTTTAATATGCGACAAAACCCTTCAATAGCTCTCATTGGTTTCGACACGACCCTACATAACCTCTCATGGATATTGGACAGCCCCGATGATACAATTTGTATAGAATAGTATATAGAATTTGATACATATTGGAGGTCTATTCATGTTTACAAGTCGGAGAAAAGAACCCTTCCGTTATATTTTCACTAAACCTGTAGACTGTTCATTTGAAATTACGGAGATTAATGGTTCTGTCCTAACGAGCAAAATCGTATATGCCAAGCTGATAGATTTAAGCAGAAATGGCTGTAGAATCGAAAGTAAGCTAAATCTGAATTGCAAAGCCAATCGCATTAAAATACAGATCGGGTTTAACTTTACCGATAAGGATATCTCCGTCGTCGGTTATTTGAGATGGCAGCAATCCTCTCTAAGCTACCATAGCTACGGTGTGCTTTTCGAAAAAAACAGTGGCCTCAGCGCGACTATTATCGAGGAGTTGAAAGTTTATACTAAAGCTTCAAGTAACTCTCCCAAGGTCAGTTAACCTTGCAGCTGTGCCATATAACTCTCGATATCAAAGGGCAATGGGGCATGAAACTCAATCCACTGCTTTGTAGCAGGGTGGTTAAATCCAAGCTTAATGGCATGCAAGGCATGCCGCTCCAGGACAAGCGTTGCATGTTTATCCGATATTGAAGGTTCATCGAGTGCTGCCCCTGTCAAAGAATCCTTTAGATCGGTTTCAACCAAGTCCGCAGCTGTCTGTTCGTTTAGCTCTGCCTGCTGCCTTTTATAGAGCTTATCGCCAACCAGCGGATGTCCAAGATGCTGCATATGCACGCGGATTTGATGGGTACGTCCGGTTTCCAGCCATAGACGCACCAGTGTCACTTCCTCGAAGCGCTGCTCCACTTTATAATGCGTTACCGCTGGATAACCGGACTCCGTCACGATTCGAATATGAGGCTGCTCATGGTCTCGGTCAATAGGCGCGTTCACGGTACCCTCATCCTGCTCCATAACGCCGTACAGCAGCGCTACGTATTCCTTTTTCACCAGATTGGCTTTCATTTGCTCCGACACCTGCTGCTGCACAAACGGGTTTTTGGCTATAGCCAGCGTACCGGACGTCTCCTGATCCAAGCGATGAATCGGGCGAAAGCGGTAGCTCTTACCCTGCTGCTGCCAATAATGGACAACCCCGTTGGCCAGCGTGTTGACATAATGACCATGAGTTGGATGCACGATCATCCCAGCCGCTTTGTTGACGATCAATAGATGCTCATCCTCAAAAAGTATATCAAGCGGCAGCTCCTGCGGCAGGATGTCCTCGGACTCCTCCTGTTCCATGCGGACCTCAATCACATCTCCGGTATGAACGCGGACGCTGATGTATTCACGCTGCCCATTAAGTAAAATCCCCTGCTCGGTAAGCTTCAATCGGGACAACAACTTGCGGGACACATACATTCGATTTTGCAAAATCGTTTTCAGATAAAAGCCGTCTTCTTCCACTGAAACCGTGTACGTTAAAGGCTCGTAATAGCTGCTCATTTGCGTCGAAACACGTTAGCGCTGCGCGCATATTCAATATCTTTCACATCTATGCGGCTGTTGGCCAAACGGGCAACGGTAAAAAAGAAATCGGATAAACGGTTCAAATAACGGCGCACCTCTTCATTGATCGGTTGTGTACGAGCCAGTGTAACGACACGACGCTCAGCCCGGCGGCACACGGTCCGGCATACATGAAGTGTGGAAGAAGCAAGACTTCCTCCCGGCAAAATAAACTTCGTAATATCCGGTGTTTCCGCGTCGTACTTATCAATCCATGCTTCCAGCCGGTCTACCATTTCAGCGGTTACCTTGTAAGGGCGAAGCTCCTGCTTGAGCAGTGCCAGATCCGAGCCGCAATCAAACAACTCATGCTGAATTTCCAGCAAATCATTGAGCAAATCCTCAAATTTATCCTTGTCCAGAAAACCCATCGCCTGACCGACAAAGCATTTTAATTCATCCACAGTTCCGTACGCTTCCACACGCACATCATCCTTATCCACTCTGCCCCCAATAACTCCGGTCTGCCCGGCATCACCAGTTCGTGTATAAATTTTCATCGTTCAGCCTCCTCTATGAATAAGATCAATATCTTCTTCTTTTGAAACAAGTTCTATAACTTGTATAAGTGCTTGTAATTAGCCTTGCGTATCTACGCCTATCATCTCATATAAACGTGCCATATCCAAATGACTTCTGACATGATCGGCCAGCCGATCGAACGCCGTTTCCCTGCGTGCTTGAAAAGCAAGCTCAATTCCTTTGGGCTCCCAACCCTTACTGCTTCGCAGCTCATTCAGCCAGGCTCTGCGAAATGCATCATTATGCAGAATCCCATGTACATATGTCCCCCATACTTTGCCGTTGTCCGTAATCGCTCCATCCGGATGCGGTGCCAGCTCCCCCTGCTCTTCTTGAAGCTGAAAAGGATGTACGACCGGACGCAAAAAACGCGTCTGTCCCATATGAATTTCATAGCCGCTTATCGTAAACAACTCGTCCTCAGCAGCAAACAGGCGGGTCGTGCCAGAGGTCCGGACTGTACGCTTATCTGCTGCAAAAGTCGTCTCGAGCGGCAGTAGACCCATGCCCTCGGTCTCGGGACGGTCAGACTCGGAATGCAGCGGATCGAGCAGCCGTTCACCCAGCATTTGATACCCTGCGCATATGCCGACGATATGCCCGCCTTGCCGCGCGTGCTCAAGCAATGCTTTTTCCAATCCGGTCTCTCTTAAAAAAAGCAGGTCATCGACCGTGTTTTTGCTGCCTGGAATCATGATCGCATCCGCAGCTCCAAGCTCCTGTGGTGAGCTAATATAACGCACCTGCACATCCTGCTCATAGAGAAGCGGGTCCACATCTGTAAAGTTGGACAAGCGTGGAAGCCTGATGACAGCAATATCAAGCTTCGGATGCTCTGTACCATCTGCATAACCATCGGTTTCTTTAGAGCGCCTTTGCAGCCCTCCGGCAGACAGCTTCCGATCCAGGGATGCAGAATCCTCATCCTCCAGCTCAAGATCCGGCAAAAAGGGAATTACGCCAAGCACCGGCTTGCCTGTGCGCGCCTCCAGCCAATCCAGGCCTGGCTTCAAAAGCGTTACATCACCACGGAACTTATTGATAATAAAGCCTTTCACACGATCCCGTTCCTCGAGTGTAAATATTTCCATCGTACCGAGCAGTGATGCAAAGACTCCCCCCCTGTCGATATCCGCAACCAGCACAACCGGAGCATCTGCCCAGCCAGCCAGCCGCATGTTGACGATATCACGGTCCTTGAGATTAACCTCAGCAGGACTTCCGGCTCCTTCAATCACAACAAGATCATAAGTCTCACGCAGCCGCTGCAAGGAATCCTTGACGATCAGCTCCGCTTCGGGCAAATACTTTTCCCGATACGTGCGTGCATCATAGTCACGATAAGGTTTGCCGTGAACTACGACCTGAGCGACCATATCTTTTTTCGGTTTGAGCAAAATCGGGTTCATATCGGTTGTTGCCGCAATCCGGCAGGCATCCGCCTGCATCCCCTGTGCGCGTCCAATTTCCTTGCCATCCAATGTGACATATGAATTGAGCGACATGTTTTGCGATTTAAATGGAGCAACCAGGTAACCGTCTTGTAGAAAAATACGGCAAAAGGCGGTCGTAATCAGACTTTTACCCGCATCCGAGGAAGTCCCTTGAACCATCAGCGTCGGTGCCTGCTGCAGCTTCAGCGGAAGTCCGGCTGCGTTTCTTGCCCCTTTCAAAGGATGACCTTCTGCTTCATTGCTTGGCGTATTCTTAACTTGCACGATATCACCTTGGTCAACAGCATCGGACTTTATCCAATTACGTTCCATTATCGACTGCCGTGCTGCCAACGCTTCAAGTGAATCCCGCAGCGCTGCGATCAACCGCTCATTATGCTCTCGCAATCGAATAGCTACACGGACATAGGTCTCATCCAGCCCATGAAATCGGGAAGCATCCCTTATTAATATGCCGCGCTGTCCCATTTCCTGCTGCAGTTCCTTCGCCTTCAACCCAAGACCACTCAGCGAAAATAAAATATAATTCGTATCGCTCCGCGTTACCTGGAGACCAAGCTGCTGCAGCTGACCGATCATCCATGGGCGTTCTTTGGCTAACCAGTTATGCGTGCTTTGTTCATAATCGTGATCCTTCATCACACCGATGCCAACAAGCTGAGCCAGCATGTTGACACTCCACTGCACCTGCAACCGCTGCAGCCGGCTAATTTGCTCCGGATGTGCCACAATAAAGCCGAGCCGCAATCCTGGGATGGAGTAAAACTTCGTCATCGAGCGAATGACCATCAGATGACTGGATTGTGCTGCAATTCGTATCATGGTCAATTGCTCTTCCTCAGGGCAAAAATCGATAAATGCCTCGTCGAGAATGACCGGCTTACCAGACTTCGCTAAATATGCTCTCACTTGTTCAGATAATAGCCTTCCTGTCGGATTATTAGGAGACCCCAGAAATAACAAATCTGAAGCGGCACGCGCATACTCTACATCGGACAGCTGCAGCTCAAAATCGTGATGTGCATGCAGAGGTACATTCAAAATGCGGCCGCCCATCTTTTCCGCAGCTTCCTCATACTCCGTGAATGAAGGTCTTGCTACTGCCATCACGGCAGGCTGAAGCACTCTTACAGCCAGATCAATCAGTTCGGCCGCCCCATTACCTACAAGAACAGATTCGACGGGTATCTTATATCTCTCGGCCAGCTTGCCGCGCAGTTCCCTTACAGCCGGATCAGGGTAGGCAGCCATATCGCGCCAATGATCCCGCAGAATCTGCTCCACGACAGCAGGTGGACCCAACGGGTTCATATTCGAGCTGTAATCAAGAAATTGATTCTTGGTTTTGCCGAAAGTTTCTGCTGCCGTCCATAAATCGCCGCCATGACCATACTTTTCTAACATGATTCCATCCTCCCAATCCTGATACACACAACCTTGATTCCCTATTAACGGACATTCTTTCCTTATGGCCGAAGCATGCTTCTGTTAACGAACAACCAGATAGATGATCAGCAGCAGGGCTGTTTCCACAATTTCATTCATTGCACCATAGGTATCTCCTGTCAGCCCGCCAAGCTTACGGTTTAAGTACATACTCATGCCTACACCGATCAGCAGTGTGCTCAGCAGCGCCACACCCGTTGCCATAAGCGCCTGACTAGAGATCCATTCACCTTCATGCCAGCCAGCGAGCAGAAGGGACAAAGCTATAGCCAAAGCCGTATGTATCGATAAGTGCTTCCAACCAATTCCGCGAAAAAAAGAACCCAGTCCACGTTTCGTTTCCTCATTCCTTGCGTAAGGCCAACAAGCAATCGCCACTACCATATACCAGCGGCTCCAAAGAGCAGAGAGTGGCAGCATGTAAGCAAAGGTTCCAACGGGAAGCGTCAGCCACTGCTGAAGTAGTGTCCACTTGCAGAGCAGCAGCAGCATACAGCCAACCACGCCCATGGCGCCGACTCGACTGTCCTTCATAATTTCCAGCATCTGCTCGCGTGAACGATGGCTGAAGATACCATCTGCAGTATCCATCAGACCATCCAAATGAAGGGCTCCTGTCATGGCCACCCATAATACGAGTAGGAGCGCGGCAACAACACTGCTGGACCCAATACCGCCCGATAGCCATCCGTCAGGCAGTCCATAGCCTTGCAGCAGCAATCCCGTCAAGCTAAGCAGCAGTCCGAGAACCGTACCTACAAGCGGATAAAAGATCACACTTCTGCGAAATAAAGCATTGTCATATTGCAGCTGAATCGGAACCGGGAGTCTAGTCAAAAATTGAAAGGCTGCTGCACAGGCCGCCAGCATCTTTACCACCAAGCCCAGCATAGTGCGCATATCAACCCTCCCGCAATCAAATAACTAACCACATATAACAATTGGATTGTATTAATAATATCGGATCGACCTCGTTCACGCAGCGGCCAGCCCATCCGAGCCCGCTCACTTGTCCTCCCATGATAGACGTTCACGCCTCCAAGCTCGATACCGAGTGCACCCGCCACTGCCGATTCAGGAATTCCGCTGTTGGGACTTGGATGCAGTCTTGCAAAATGTACGATCGACCGGACTGCCCTGACAGCGGAGCAGCCTCTTTGGACAGCTGCGGCCATTACCAGCAAGAAGCCGGTGACACGAGCAGGCAGCCAGTTCATCACATCATCCCATCTCGCCGATGCCCAGCCGAAATACAGATATTTATCGTTTCGATAACCAACCATCGAATCCAGCGTGTTCGCCGCACGATACAGCATCGCCAAGGGCGCACCGCCCAGTAGGGCAAAAAACAACGGGGACACAACAGCATCGACGATATTTTCCGCTACAGTCTCCACCGTTGCTCTCGTAATTTCTGGTTCGTCCAGCTCAGAGGTATTTCTACCAACGATATAACCGACGTACTTTCTTGCTTCCTCCATCTGATCAAGCTGGAGAGGACGATACACCTGCATAGCCGCATCTTTGAGACCTTTAATTGCAATCGTTGTCGAAATGAACCAGACATTCACCGTGTAACCGAGCCATGGATGAATCCAACGTGCGACAAGCAGCAGCGTATACATCACGAGAAATGTAAACATAAGCGTCGAGACCAGCAGTACAATCCCCTTCAGCCGTTGTGCCTGCCTGGATACAGCCGTGGCATTCTCCCGATGCAGCTTCGATTCCAGCCAGCTGATCCACTGTCCTATGCGAATCACAGGATGTGTTGGCCAACGTGGATCTCCAATCCACCAATCAATCATAATGGCAGCCAATAGCATGATCGCCGTTTCTTGCCAAGAATACAACAACACCTATGTCCACCTGCCATCTCCTTTTTGATGCTACAACTTGTAGCGTAAGCTTGTCAGCTCCACCGGAATCCCGGACGTAACCAGAAATACCTGATCTGCCGCGTTGGCCAACAATCGGTTCATCGTACCCGACAGGTCCCGGAATTGCCTACCCAGCTTGTACTCTGGAACGAGACCATAGCCAACTTCATTCGTAACAAGAATCAAATGTTTTCCTTGGCTGGCAACGGATTGACAAACAGCAACCAATTCATCCAGCTTTGCTCGCAAAAGCTGCTCCATATCTGGCATCTGCTCGACCTTCAACAGCCAATTACTTAGCCATAGGGTCAGGCAGTCAACCAAAATAACAGCTTCATCGGTTTCCTTTTTTCCATCATTCTTGTTCTTGAATGACTGCAAGGCTTCTGTCAGAAGCAGAGGTTCTTCTAAAGTCGTCCATTCAAAACCCGTTTCTTCTCGTTGCTGACGGTGCAGCCCAATTCTCTCCTTCATTTCATCGTCATAAGCTTGTGCTGTAGCGATGTATAATCCCCGATCACCAAGCTTAGCGGTATAGGCCTCGGCAAAGGAGCTTTTGCCGCTGCGCGCGCCACCTGTCACCAATACGAGCATGGAAGCCCCTCCAGTTGTTAAGAGTCTGTTTGATTATCCGTTTGTGAAACACCGGCACTTGCGAATGTAGCCATTTCCATCATAATCTTGAGTGCTGCTTCTATAATCGGGAATGCCAGCACAGCTCCTGTACCTTCACCAAGCCTCATATCCATATGCAGCATTGGAGACAATCCGATGGCTTCCAGCAAGCGTTCATGCCCTTTCTCCTGCGACTGATGGGAAGCAATCATATAAGAAACGCTCAGCGGCGCAATTCGACTTGCTACAAGTGCCGCAGCTGAGGAAATAAATCCATCTATCACAATCGGACAACGATGCAATGCCGCACCAAGAATTACCCCGGTTAGCCCTGCGATTTCCAGCCCTCCCAGCTTGGCAAGAACGTCCAGAGCATTATCCTTATCCGGCTGATTGAGCTCGATGGCGCGCGCAATAACAGCTTGCTTATGCTGCAATCGCTCATCATCTATACCCGTCCCGCGTCCTACCGTGTGCTTAATCTCTTCCTCCGTTAATACAGCTAATATGGCAGAGCTTGCTGTCGTGTTACCGATACCCATCTCGCCAGTTGCAAACAACGTATATCCCTGTGCTGCCAGCTCTTCAACCAGTTTAGTACCGACCTGGATTGCCTGGAGCGCTTCCTGCTCTGTCATCGCAGGCCCTTTGGCCATATTGGCAGTTCCAAAGCGCACCTTACGTGAATACAGCAAAGGGTGCTCCAATGGAGCATTCACTCCGATATCCACACAGACCACATCGGCATTGGCATGACGAGCCAATACATTCACAGCAGCCCCACCGCTGCAGAAATTCAGTACCATTTGCTGAGTAACCTCAGATGGAAAAGCGCTAATTCCCTCCTCACACACGCCATGGTCGGCTGCCATGACAATGACTGCCTTTTTACCGATCTTTGGAACCGTTATCCCTGTAATACCTGCCAGCTGCTTGGCTATCTCCTCAAGCTTGCCGAGACTTCCCGGCGGTTTCGTTAGCTGATCCAAATGATCTGACGCAGCTTGAACAGCATCCAAATTTATCGGTTGAATAGCTGAAATCATCGTTTCCAGTGATGTAGGCATCCTCATTCTTCCCCTTTTATACGGCTATTTTTTCTGTCTGCATGAAGCAAAATTTGTGGAACTTCATATATCGGATGCTCCAGCACAATAGGACGGGTATGATACACCGGCTCCAATAGCTCGCTATGTATGACTTCCCTGGGCCGACCAATGGTTACGATCCTGCCAGCCTCCATGAGCAGCAGCCTGTCGCAATATTGTGCTGCCAGATTCAAATCATGGAGTACAGCAACAACGGTTAGCTGCTCTTTCAGCTGCCAGTCGCGAATCCATTCCATCATCTGCAGCTGATAGCCAATATCCAGATAAGTCGTTGGCTCATCCAACAACAGCAAACGCGGCTGCTGCGCCATCAGCTTGCCAAGCGCAACACGCTGCCGTTCCCCTCCACTTAATCGGTCCACTGTGCGATTTGCCAGCACTTCAAGCTGCAGCCGCTGCAGGATATGTTCAATCAGTGGTTCAACATCTGCAGCCGATTCATCACCCAACCAGTTCTGAAAGGGATAACGGCCCATGGCAACCATCTCCCGCACCGTGAAACCAAGCGGAGGCAGCGAATCCTGCTCCAGCACAGCCATCCATTGCGCCAACTGCTTACGAGGATACGAATGAGCTATTCGGCCTTCCAACAGTACACGACCAGTATCTGGCTTGTCTATACCGGATAACAGCTTTAACAGCGATGATTTGCCGCTGCCATTCGGGCCGATAATACCGAAACATTCTCCAGGCTTTACGGTGAAGCTGACCTGCTCCAACACCGTTTGCGTTCTATATGCTTTACTGACATTATCCACTTGAATGATCGCCATTTCGCCAATTTCAGGCATTGAATTCACCCCATCTCACTGGCCTTCTACACGCACACTTTTTGCAGCATGGAGGCGCTTCGCAAGCAAACCCTTCCTCCGATCACTGTTGCAGCTCTCAGATAACTATCTACTTTTACAACTCACCATAATTACTAGATAACAACCCACACGATTCATTACAATCTATCGCGCTCGTCGCCTGCTCTTGCGCAGCAAATAAACAAAAAACGGCGCACCGAGAAATGCGGTCACCACGCCAAGTGGAATTTCCGTGGGACTTAGCAACATCCTGCCCAGCGTATCGGCACTCAGCACATAGAGGGCGCCTCCAATCAATGATAGCGGCAGCAGCAGCCGATAATCCGGTCCAACCAATAGACGCAGTAAATGGGGGACAATCAATCCAACAAACGCAACGACGCCCGATACGGATACAGCAGCTGCGGTTACCAAGGTAGCTGCGATCAATACCGTCAGCTTGGTGCGTTCGACGTTAACCCCCATATGCGCGGCTTGGGCTTCTCCCAGGGAGAGCAGATTCATCGCGCGTCCAAACAACAGCAGCAGCAAAGCACCAAGCACCAAATACGGCAGTAAAATCAAAGAATAGGACCAACCCCGCAGTGTCAAGCTGCCCATCAGCCAGAACACGATCTCGTTGACAACCTGCTTCGACATCGACACCATCAAGGCTACAAAAGCACCCAAAAACGCTTGCATCACAACACCGGATAAAATAACAGTTTCGATCTGCAGCTTCCCGTCCATACGGGCTAGCAGCAGTACCGTCAAGAGCGACGCCATGCCTGTGCCGAATGCTACGGCTGGTATCGTCCAAATGCCCAATAAAGAAAACTGAAGTCCGAACAAGATCAGGAAGGAAGCACCCACAGCGGCCCCTGAGGAAACACCTAATGTATATGGATCAGCCAGTGGGTTGCGCAGCACCCCTTGGAAAGCCGCACCGGCAACTCCAAGCGAAGCACCTACCAATACACCAAGCACCACCCTCGGAAACCGTACCCGCCAGACAATCTGCTCGGAGGAAGCTTCCCAATTCACCGATATATGGTCGCCTATCAATGGAATCTGGTGAGCCACGATCCCCCAAACCTGCAGTAGAGGGAGCTGGACCGTCCCAATCGATAAGGATAGTGTAATGGCAAGAAGAAGGAGCAGCATACCTGCCCCTCCCCAAATCAACAGCTTTTGCTTCATTTATTTCACCAATTCCGGGTATATGCCCTTGGCAATATCAACAAGACCTTGTGTGATCCGTGGCCCCGGTCGACTGATCCAGTCTTTGTCGACACCCACGATCCGATTGTTTTTCACGGCATCGATTTTTTCCCAGCCGCTGCGTTCTTTAATAATTTGATCTAAAGTTTTTTTGGATTTGTCGTCGATCAAATTGCTCGGGTACAAAATAATCTGCGGATTGGCGGCGATCACCTTTTCTTCATTCAGCTGCGAATAGCCGGCCATTTCTCCATAAATATTGATACCCCCGGATAACGTAATCAGCTCGTCCATGAATTCGCCTTTGCCAACCGTCCAGCCTGGTGAGAATTCAAGCAATACGCGTTTTTTCTGCTCCGGCTGCAGGTTTTTGACGGCATCCGTCACCTTTTGGCGATCTGCCTTCATCTCGGCAACCAGCTTCTCCGCCTGTTCCTGCTTATTGAAAATTTGACCGAACAGCAGCATATTATTCAACACATCGTCGACAGTTTTTGGCTCTACCTTGAACACATTCAATTTCAGCGAACGCAGCTGTTCCACGGCTGGTATTTTCATCGACACGCCTGTAACAATCAGGTCCGCATTCGATGCCAGCAGTGCTTCCTCATTAGGCTTGACGATGCTGCCCATCTTCGGCTTCTTCAAAGCCTCTGCCGGATAATCGCAAAAATCCGATACTCCGTACACCTGCTCACCCAGGCCGAGCGCGAACAGCGTCTCCGTCTCACTTGGAGAAATCGATACCAGTCTGGCGGGCGCTTTGTCAAAAATAAATTCCTTTCCTGTCGCGTCCTTCACTTTGAGCGGATAGATTGTCGCTTTAGCAGTTGGGGCTGCTGTCTGCCCATTAGGCAGCTTTGAATCCTGGCCAGTACCTGCCTTCGGTGGTTCAACAAGCTCTCCCTTGCCTGGTGATACCGTTGAATTCCCGCAGCCTGCTATGATTAGCAGCACGATGATACTAATCAGCACAACCAGCTTCGAACCGTGGCGCTGCATCTTGCTTATATTCCTTAGCTTCATCTTAAAGCTCCTTCCTCGCTTCCCCCAACAAAAGAAAAACCTCTCGCTTCTTTTCACAAAGAAACAAGAGGGGCATGCGCTAAATAAACGATTACACCAAGCTCGAAGAGCCTGCGATCATTCAAACGCGACGCTCCTTTTTCCTCGAAAGGGACAGTCTTTGCAGTGAACAGGCAGGTTTCCTGACTTGAGAGTTTGTACCCGATTGGTGATTTCTCCTTTACAGTGGCGGGACCGCGCCGGATTTGCACCAGCTTCCCTTTTAACCCGATAAGCGACAGCTTTCAGGCACCTGTTCAAACTTTATTAAGTTGTTATTTTTGGGCAATTACTTTTAAAACCTGCATGACCAGATCCTGCTTCTTCGCATTAGCCGGTACAAACGCAATCAGATCTTTACCATTGAGCTTTAAATCTGTCAACCACTTCGTTTGTTCCAGAGGTATACCATAGAGATGCTTCTCGACGCCTCCGGATTTTCCATCCACGGGGATCTCCATCACACCATCAGGGAAATCCTCGGCTTTGGCTACCGCATCCAGACTGACATAACCGCCCTGCTGACCGAGCGCCTTGAACTGCTCCTTAGGTACGACAATGATTCCGTTATCGCCAGCGGCAATTTCAACGATCAGCTTTTCCATGGAAAAAATAGGCGTTGTTTGTATTTTAACCGTTGGTGCTTGTCCCAACTTTTCAACCAGACTAGCCTCCAGCTTATCGCCCACTTCACTTGGGATGCCACTGCTCGACATCATAAATATCGGCACATCCGCCTTCGGCCCCCCACAGCCTGTCAAAATCAGCAATAAAATCAACCCTAAACATGCAAATTTCGCCTTCATCTGTCTCTCCTCCCAGACCAACCAACCAGCCGTCCGTACTGAAATCTCACCTCACATCTTATCACAAAAGCTATCATTCCACAAAAACTAATGCGTATGACAAACACCCTCCAAGCCGTTCAGGCTCAAAGGTTTATCTCGAATCCAATCTCATACACAAACACATCATTACTATTACCGAGACAACTTCAGGAAAGCAGCAGCCTTTAATCCTGATACGTCACTTTAATTGGCGTCCACTCGGCAATAACCGTTTGGCCATGGACCGATACGCTGCCCTCAGGAGTCAAATCCTTTTCCGTCATAATTCCAAGCGCAACCGTGAATTGATTCAACTTGATTGGCACCTGCCGTTCTCGCCGAACTTCGACACCATTAACCGCAAAAATAACCTCGTCATTTCCACGATGATACGTAATTCGATACGTATTGAACTCTCGAGGCTGAAAATCCGTCTCTTCCTTGAAAATACAAAAGAATCTGGTTTTGTCCGACTCCGGAACCTCGACGCCAGGAAAAGGAAGAATTCCATAGACGCTGGCATAAGTATCATTTCCCACAAAAAAATCAAGCGCTGCGCCTGTAGTAAAATCCAGCAAATTCAGTGAAACAAAACCATCATACAAATCGTGGGCCGCTGTCCCCGTTGTTCTCGAACGGATTTGCAGTTCAAAGCTGACCTCGCCTGCTTCCGGCACCTGAACAGCATCCACTGAATAATACATATGCTTCGCATTGTCCAGGAACTGCACATGATCATGCTTGCGGCTGAGCGGTGCTCGTACATATAAAATTCCATTACGAACGATAACTACAGCGTTTGGCTCCCGATAATTCCAGAAGGAACCGTCCTGCAGCGGAAATCCACCAATTTTCCAGACATCCTTGTCAGACAAAATGTTATGAAAATCTCCTAATATGTGCTCTCTGCTCATCCAAGCCGCCTCTTTCTCTGGTTGAATTTACTGAAAAATCCCATGTGCCAGCAGAGTCAGAATCATGATCGACCCACAGCGGACTGTAACACGTAGTGAAGCTCCCATCAAGGGCAGGTAAGCGACCGAAGGATTCTCTGACTTCAGCATACCATATACCTTGTATATAGGAATAACAGTAACCAAAGCAATCAATGAATAATAAGGCAGCACGTTGAAAATGACACACACCAATAACGAAAGGAATGCCAGAAATAGCAGGAAACGTGAAAACTGAATAGCTCTTTGTTCACCCCATACCACGACTAAAGTATGTTTACCCGCTTGTTTATCCGATTGCCAATGCAAAAAATGATGATTAAACAAAATCAACGTGGTTAACAGGCCGATCGGCAGCGATAATAGCAGTGCGCGATAATCAAGCTCCATCGTCTGGACAAAATAGCTGCCCATAATCGGTAAAATCCCGAAGGACAACAAAATAGCCAGTTCACTGTAGCCTTTACCTCTATAGCCAAACTTGAGCGGTGGTGCCACATAGAAATAAGCAATCAAGCCTCCCAGACCGCCGAAGATCAATACCCACCAGCCTGCATAAAACCCAAGCACCAAACCGCATATCAGGGCAACAGAGAATAAGGCCCAGGTTAAGAAAGCAAAGGTTTTCTCCGATAACGTGCCATTAGCCAAAAATCCCGAATTTGTGGAGATCGTACCCGAGTTTATTGCTGCAGCAACATCGACACCGTTCCGATAGTCCCATAAATCGTTAATCATATTGGAAAATAGATGTGCAGCTCCGGCGCCAATTAAGGTTATAACAAAAAGCAGCGGATGAAATATACCCTTCCACGCATATGCCCCTAAAGCACCTAGAATAATCGGAATCATCATAACAGGAATGACTTGGAATCTGGATGCCTTCATAAATAATTTCAGTTTGTCCATTTCATCAATTCCTTTCTATTACAAGATAAAAAGAACCGAATGCTATCGGTCCTTTTTGTTCTGGTTCATATACTGATTAATTTTTTCGTCAAGAATCGTACTGAAAGCAACAACCTCAGGAGATGACATGCTTTTCCTTAGAATGACCAGGATCTCCAACTGTTGACGTAAGCTGCTAATTTCTTCTTCTAACGTCAATAAATCAGAGCCATGCTTCTTGGTCTTTAATAACCACTTTGGTTGCTGATCTTTTTCCCGTATCCAACCGATGTGGAAATATTGCCCAAGCTGATACTCTGGAAAAGCCACGTCAATTCCTCCCTCCTTAGCATCTCTCAAAAACTACTATACTATTAAGATAACAGCTTTTGAGATGGAAGGAAACGGGCTTATTTTGTCATTTTTTGACGAAACTATAATTTTCTAACAAAATTACCTATACGATCAATAGCTTCGATCAGTTGATTTACCGAATAGGCATAGGAACAACGTATAAAGCCTTCTCCACCCAGCCCGAATACGTCACCGGGAACTACCGCAACCTTGGCTTCATGCAGCAATCTTTGGGCAAATTCGTCCGAACTTAGGCCTGTAGAACTGATGGAAGGAAAGGCATAAAATGCACCTTGAGGCTCATGACACTGCACCCCGATTTCCCGAAAGCTATGAACGACCAAACGCCGTCTTTGATTATACGATTCTACCATCCGATCCTTTTCTTCCATACCATTGCGCAGTGCTTCAAGTGCAGCTACCTGGCCCATTGCTGGAGCGCACATCACGGTATACTGATGGATCTTGAGCATAGCCTTGATGATATCGGAATGGCCACAAGCGTAGCCCATACGCCAGCCCGTCATGGCAAAAGCTTTTGAAAATCCGCTAACCAGAATCGTCCGGTCCCGCATCCCTGGCAGGGAGGCAAAGCTCACGTGATTTTGTTCAAAGGTCAGCTCAGCATAAATTTCGTCGGATATGACGATCAAGTCATGCTCTTCAGCGATTTTGGCAATCGGCACCCAATCCTCATAGCTCATGATGCCGCCAGTCGGGTTACTGGGATAGCTAACAATCAAAATCTTGGTTTTGGGCGTAATGCGAGCTTTTACCGCTTCCGGCTTTAATTTAAAATCATCTTTGGCAAAGGTTTCAATACCTATCGGGACGCCTCCGCTGATCCGTACGATCGGTGAATAGGAAATATAGCTCGGCTCAGCAATCAGGATTTCATCACCTGGAACAACCAAAGCCCGAAGCGCTAAATCGATAGCTTCACTGCCACCAACCGTCACTAGCACCTCGTCGCTTGGCTCATAGGGAACCTGAAAGGAATCATACAAATATTCGGAGATAGCTTCTCTTAATTCATATAAACCAGCGTTCGGCGTATACTTCGTATTTCCCCGCTCCAGAGAATACACAGCAGCTTCTCTTATATGCCACGGTGTACTAAAATCGGGCTCGCCGACACCGAGTGAAATAATATCTTTGCTAGCGCTAACCAAATCAAAAAACTTCCGGATACCAGAAGGCGGAATATCCCGCACCAATGGAGCCAAATACCCTGACATGGATTTTACGGAAGTTGAAGGTATTTCATTATTCTTAATCATAGCTCATCGTCCTTCACGGGGAGATTAGCAGGCGGGGGTCCTCTTCCTTATCTTCGAAGATGATGCCGTCCTGTTTGTATTTTTTTAATATAAAATGGGTTTTGGTTGATAATACACGATCAATCGGTGAGAGCTTATTGGAAACGAATGATGCCACTTCCTTCAGCGTCTTACCTTCAATTTCAACAAGCAGATCATAGGCGCCAGACATCAAATAAACGGACTTCACTTCTGGATATAAATAAATACGTTCCGCAATCGCATCAAAGCCGCGGCCACGTTCCGGAGTAATTTGCACTTCAATTAAAGCTGTTACTTTATCGTCATCTACCTTGGACCAATTCACGACTGTCGCGTACTTCACGATGACATTCGCTTCCTCCAGCTCACGAATGGCTACGGAAACTTCCGCCTCCGAGGCTCCGAGCATAGTCGCTATTAAGGCAGATGACCTTCTCGCGTCTTCCTTCAACAGTTCGATAATGCGAATTTTAAATTGCTCCATTGTCGGTGACCCTCCTAATAATTTTCAAAAGAAAACTTACTTCGTAAGCTTAAAAAAACTTATTCCTTCATTTTACACCCAACAGCAACTTTTTTGCAAAACAAAATTAACCGGGCTTGGCTCATAGCAAAAAGCCCCAAAGGCTGCCGCACATGAGGCTTCGTGGAGATCGTCCACCTATGAAAGCAAACGATGCAGGAGGAATAGTGTTTACTTACTTAGCGAACGGATAGCAGCTTGCGCATATAGCTGTCGACTTCCCGGTTACGATACTGCTGCAGAACGGTAAGTTCACAGGCTGAACTCCCTGATTTACTGCCGTCCATTTGCTCAACAGCTCTGCCAAGCCCGACCAGTTTGCCTTGATCGTAGGCTGCAATAATGTGAAAGCTTTGGCAAAAGGTTTCATATTGTAAGACATTGGCGTCATGGTCTTCTTCCAATATCGAAGCAAGCAGATCCTGATAATCACTTTGCAGCGGGCACTCATTATCCAATTTGATTTGTATCCCTTGATTGGCCACTTTTCTAACGCCGCCTTTCTGTTATTCTTATATTATAATTATACATTTAAATGAATTTTTATGCAAATCTAAAATAAAAACACCTCTTCCGAGGTGCTTCATCAACTCTGTAACTCTTACTCAGAAAGGAGCTGTCTTAAAATATGTCCATACTCAGGTACCGTTCTCCCGTATCCGGTGCAATACACAATATCCGTTTGCCCTTACCGAGCTTTTTGGCCACCTGGAGAGCGGTCCAAACCGAGGCACCTGCAGAAGGACCAACAAGGATTCCCTCCTGAATGGCTAACTGGCGAGTTGTATTCAGTGCATCCTCATCGGATACCTGAACGATCTCATCATAAACGTCCGTATTTAAGATTGCTGGAATGAAGCCGGGACTTGTCCCCACCAGCTTATGTGGACCTGGCTCTCCACCTGACAATACAGGGGAGCCCTTCGGTTCGACTACGTATATTTGGATGGCTGGGAGCTTCTCGCGCAGCACCTCACCCGTTCCGGTAATGGTGCCTCCAGTCCCTGAGGTAGCAACGAAGGCGTCCAGCCTGCCTTCCATTTGCTCTAATATTTCCACAGCCGTTGTAGTCCGATGTATATCAGGATTTGCCTTATTCTCGAATTGCTGCGGAATGAAGCTGTCCTTAATTTGATCCCTTAACTCTAATGCCTTACGGATGGCGCCCGGCATTCTTTCTGCTGCTGGTGTTAAGACCACCTGCGCACCGTAGGCCTTTAATATATTAATTCGTTCCTTAGTCATATTATCAGGCATAATTAAAATGGCCTTATAGCCCTTGGCCGCTGCGTTCATCGCCAGTCCAATACCGGTATTGCCGCTTGTCGGTTCAATAATCGTAGCTCCCGGCTTTAGCGAGCCGTCCAACTCTGCCTGCAGAATCAGATTATAAGCTGCCCGATCCTTTACACTCCCACTCGGATTCATGTATTCAAGCTTTACATAAACCTCTGCATCGTGTTCACCCACGAGTCTGCGAATTCGTACAGCCGGCGTATCCCCAATAAGCTCTGTAACGTTATTTACCATTCGGCTTGATGTCATTGTAGTACCCCTTCCTGCAAGATAGCTTACGCTCCCTGCTCCCCATAGCTATGTAACTCCACCGACCTAATTTTATAGCTGACAATTATTTTGTCAAGATGCAAATCATTTGAATCCTTATCTCGCAGAAGGAACGGCCACTTATTATCAAGCTACCTTACTCACAAAAGTGAATATGTACGGCGAATTGTGGACCCACGGGCAAGCGCTGCAGATTTTGATTGGTCAAGAGGTTCATCATCGGGGTCAAATGACCGTGTTAACCCGCCAGGCCGGACTTCGTGTTCCGGTGTATTCGGGCCTGCTAGCGAAGAATGGTCCCAGATGGGCATGGAATCTCCTATGATCTGACGGCTGCATGATTTGTTAATATTCCCTACACATTGAAAAATAAGCCGCATCCTGAGTAAACACGGACGCAGCTTATTTTTTTGTTACTCGTTATTGCAGAACAACATCGGTGAACTCGACCTCCGTTTCTACAGTACCCTCACCCGTTACCTTCAAATGGACTTCGGCTAACCCGCTAGTCGGACGAATCTGGTGAGAAATCTTTATTGCCTGATTATCAAGGCTGCCTATTATTACATTACTCATACCGCTCACGCCCTGCAAGAGAACCGTATATTCGCCCGGTCCGTTAAAGCTTGCAAGCAGCTTGATCTGGGTAGACTGTGCACTGACTACCTCGAATTCAGCTGGAGCGCTGATCCGGACCTCTTTCGTACCAATCTCCACCTTCTTCGTAATCGGATTGGCTTGCGAACCCAGTAGATCTCCGAGCAGCTCTGCGCCTTGATAATTGGGCAGCAGATAGTCCGAAGTCTCCCATTTGATCAAACTGGCCGCATCATACAGGTGAGTTGGATAACGGTTGTCCGCTGATGTCGTCTGACGTGAACCGCTGACGGACAAGCCTCTTGCGATCGTCAGGTAATCTGTTCCTCCTGCGAGCAAGTGCGGCTCCCATAAGGATTCCCGCTGAAGCGCGGACGCAAGCTCCATAAGAGCAATGCCATAATCATGTCCGGACCACTGGACAGGGCGTCCAAACCACGTACCCGGAAGCGGCTTGCCATCGGTCCGGTAAATGGATTGCCCGAAAGCGGCAATCGCACCATAACGCATAAAGGTATGACTGCCGAAGAAGTCTCCGCGGCCATTGGATTTGTCGATTCCGTAGCTGCCGTCATCCCATAAATATACGAATGGCATGCCTCTGCTGGCCCACAGCTTCGCCTGCATCAGGTATCCGGTGCTTCCTGTTATGGCATAAGCTTCAACATTGGCCCGTACGGCCATAGAAGCGGTTTCCAACTCCGGTATCATATTACGCAGCTCCCATGATTGCGAGCCGCGCGGCATCTTATAGTTCGCGTTGATATAATCGATTCCAGCGAGCCCGTACGTTCTGGCAGAGGTATTTCCGGTCAGTCGGGCATGCCGCAGCATTTTGTACAGAATCTCCACATTAGATCCTGCGGTCACATCGGTTAACTGACCCATGTAGGGACTTGTCGGAAAACCTTTGCGGGCAATAAAGGTCTGATAATCCCAATATACCCCTGCCGTTACACTTAGCGGGTTGACACGCTTGGCGATAACCGTCAGAGAATCCACATTTGTCTGTTGCAAGGCCTCCATGGTTTGAGCGGCAATTCCATCCATATAAAAAGGCAGTATATATCCATAAGTCGAATAGTTCGTACCGATTCCCTGCTTTGCCGTTTGAATACGCTGTTCGGCCAACGTTTGAAAACTCCTGCTTCCGTGAGGGCCAAGAAGCGCATAGGGCATCACAAAAGCGGAGGTGATGATCGGTGAGGCCGACGGCCCGATGCGGTTCATCCATTTTCCCTGATCGGGAAGCCAGAGATTTTCAAAGCTGGTCAGAATCGCCTCGCTTTCCTGCTCAATCGTACCATGAGCGTATTCAAGCGGCTGAGGCAATCCGTATTCCTGAACCCACGCATCGATCAGTAGAGAAAGTTCCGTTCCCTGCCGCACAAAAATACGCGAGCTCAGTTCAATCTCCTCGCCCGACTGCAGCTCATAGGCCTGTCTGACCGGATTCTCGTTATTAGAGTTGGCCGGAATATTGGTAAAGAAAGACGGGACTCCCGTTGCAAAAGTAGCATTTTCATTAACACCATCCAGCACGGAGGGAATGAATAGGCTCATCTTGGCAGATACAGTTCCCCCGCCACGCTCTAGGCGATTCGGAAGACCGAAGAAAGCGGAGGGCTGATCGTGATTGCCGCTCCAGGGCTTGCGGGCATCCCACATCATGCCGAACAAAGTATCTCCTTTGCGCATTGCCATAAGCGGAACCGTAATTTTTCTCGGGTGAGGTACGTACCGATAACCATCCGGATTCTGGATGACCGCATCCGTATCTGAGGAGCGGTTATTAAGCGGTTTCGCGTCAAGCCATTCCAGACCGGGAAACAGTGCCTCATCGATATAACCATTAGCAGGGTTTGAATTGGCGGTAATGACCTTCTGCTGCGGGTCCAAAGAAGGTATACCCGCTTCTCCCGCCAGCAGCGTAGGTCCAGCGATTGCCGCTATGTTGCGCCTCCTGTCCGCACTAAGAGCATGTGTCATTTCAAGATTGCCGTAGACGTTGTCAGCAACCGTGACACTGCCAGTCCACTCCCCTCCATCCGGGTCCTGATAGCCGATCATAAAGGACGAAGGGGTAGCAAGTGCAGGAGCATTGGCATACAGCTCCTTTATCTGGATCGTTTTCCCGTAGACGATCTGCTGGACACTTCCCAATGAAGGCATTACCGCAATTCTCTGCCAACTACCAGCTTTGTCCGCTTCAAGCCAGCCGAATCCATATCCGGGTAGACCGGTATGAGCAGGGGCGGGGAATACGATCCGTTTACCGGCTGTGCCGATGATCACATCATCCGGCTGGCCGCTTGCCGGCAGCGAAGCATTTACGCTGAAGATACGCGACAGACCATGTACAGCCGGAATACCGCCACTGTTTATGCTCAAGGAGATACCTCCTGCTCCTGTCCCCGTAACTAGCGCATGATACGTAACTACCGCTTTTTGACCGGTTAACATAGCCCCACTTAATGTACTGCTGACAGGCGTAAGCTCGATAAAATCAGGTGCCTGTAATTCAAGAGCAAGCGTTCCCGTATCGTGGCCGATATTTTCCAGCTCGGCACGAATCTCGAACGTATCTCCAGGGCTAACAATCTCCTTGTCGGAAGTCTCAAATTTCGTCAGTCGCACCTCGGCAGGAAGATCCTGCTTGCGCAGTAGTGATATTTCCCGGATCGCCATTTCAATGCCATCCTTCATCGAAGGATAGGTTGCCATCGGATCGATTCTCAGCTTGGTAATATTGCCGTTCCACCCCGGGCTGCTGCCCATATCCACAATATAATGCTGAAATTCAGGCGTTTCATTAGCCGTATTGCGGAAAGCTACCTTTCGTACCTCGCCCAGCTGATTCGTGTCGGCCTCGGTATCCGTAGCGTAATATATCGCCGCATTGGCCGTATGATTGACCTTCATCCAGATGCTGACATAACGATATTCGGAAGGAATCGGCTGCAGTCCGGCATCATACGTATCCAAATACACATTCGGATTGGAGGTTGCAGCCTGGATCGGCTCGGGAGTCGTGAACATATGGACGCCTTCTAAATCCCTGTAAACGTTGGCCGTCACAATATGATTGGCCCAAACGCCTTTATCCGCATTAACATCCCAGCCAAGCAGATTCGACCAAGGGGCCGAAGTTTTACCGTACAGCTCATCCTGCTCCTCAGCGTACAGCAGGCCGTCATGGGTGAAATCCCATGAGGTAATCAGGCTACTGTTGAGCGCAACTCTGGTGTATCGGGCAGAGGCTATCGCGCCCGCCGCACCGCTTCTGACAGCAAGCACCTTAAGATAGGTCGATTGCGTTACACTTAATGAAGCCGTCGCACCATTCACCATCGTTCCGTTAGCAGCCGTATTCGAGGAGGCCTGATACACCGGGTCCGAGCCATCGGTTGTATAAACCAGCGCATCCGCATAAATGGAGCCCATCGTCACGGACTGGCTGGCACGAAATACACGTGAAGCAGTCAATGTTACCGGGCTTACTCCCGCCGTGTAGACAGCTTCGCTACGCGATACGACACTTCCGTTCAGAATGGCCGCCGCTTTCAGAGTCGCCGACTGCTGAATCGTAATCGAGTCGCCGAATATAAAATCGCCGGATATTTCCGTTCCGTGCGATAGCCCGGGCTCACTCCCGTCCAGCGTATAGCGGATGCGGTCTGCCCCTATAACGGACAGGTCTACGGTTTTCGCTGCCGTATAAAACGATCCTCCCTCCGTAAGCGTTAGCTGGGCTTGAAGCGGCTGCCCGACATGAACTGTTTTGCTTTTGAACATCGTCATTTCGGTATCGACATGCGTCCTGTCGCTTGTATATACCGGATACAACTCGACGCGGTAATCCTTACCTGCCGTTAAACCGCTGATATGAACATATTTATCCGCCAGACCCGTATATGGATGGAGCTGCCCGTAGGTCCCATCCGTCACATTCTGATACCGGATATTATATTTGTAAACGCTTTCAACAATAGTAGGAACATACACGTAAAATCCGTCGGTATCTCCCGTTAATCCGAAATCGTCCCGTTCTGCTGCGGGCTTCAATGAATTGAACAGCAGATTATCCATCTTAAAGCCGGTGCCCGCGTTAGCGAAGACTCCGACAAAGCCCGGATTGACTTCGGCCGTTCGCTGGACATCGACCACGGGACTTGAAGCTCCATTGAGATAGGTCCGGACTCTTTGTCCATCAGCGACGAGCTTGATTCGGAACGTCTCCCAGGGAAGGACGTCACGGTTCAGACCTGGAACCCCGTATTCCTTAATGCCGCGGTATTTGCCGCCGTCCGTATTAGCAATCGAAGTCGGGCCTTCAAAAAGGTTCAGCTTTCCGTCATACGTAACGTGCGTCTTCAACTGGGCGTCCCAGCCATCGTTCCAGGCATTTTTCTGGAACTGAATGCCCATCTGCTTACTCGCTTCACGTTGGGTCACGGTCAGATCAAAGGATACTTCGAAATTCTCAAACTTTCTTGTCGGATTAGCTGTAAAACCATAATCGAATGCACCTAACGTGGAAGCGGTTACAGGTCCAACAGACAGTTGACCGCTGCTAAGCGTCACATTTTCTGTATCGCCAGAGAATCTCAAAGCATTGCTGCTGCCGTCATTATAAATCCCGTTTTGCAGCGTTCCTGCTTCAAAGTTCAGCAAGTATGCCGCACCTTCGCGGATGACAGCCGGATTACTGGCCATTTGAATCGACTTTACCTCGCGGATTTGTTCCGCCTTCACTTCCTGAGCTTTGATTTCGTGAGTCGTCTCAGTCTCTTGAGCATACAACCCTTCTGGGAAGACTGCCCCCGTTATCCAAGACCCCAGAAGAGCCGTCAGCGCCATGCGTGAAACGGCACCGCGCAGTTTCCTGTGCGTCCTCCTATATGATAAGACATCTGGCTTTCCCATAATATTCACTCTCCTTTGATATGCTTTTCACGAAATTGACCTGGTGTCATCCCTTCCTGTTTGCGAAAGTAACGAATAAAATTTTGTGAGTTGTTATACTGCAACCGTTCTGCGATTTCGGAGATTTTTAAGCCTGTCTCCACCAGCAGTACCCTAGCTTTTTGCAATCTGTAATTGGACAAATAATCGCTGAAATTAACGCCCGTTTCTTTACGGAATACACCTCGGATATAATCCGGATGATAGCCGAGCCTGGATGCACATATCTCCAGATTCAAATCAGTCTCGGCCTCCTGATGAATTATAGCCAGCATTTGATCCGATATCCGCGCATATTGGTGCTTGCGCTTGCCTTCCAGCCGCTGCATTAGCGGGTTCATTAACGACTGACGAAACCACTGCTCGATCTCCAAAACAGACTTTAGCTTATATAGCTGATCAATCAGCGATTTTTCTCCACCGTACATGACCTCGATCGACTCGCCGGAGCTTTGCGCCATTCTCATCAAGTCGAGCAGTAACCCCGTCAACGGCACGAAATATTCGCGGTGGCTGAGCTTTTCCTGAAAAATACTATGCAGAAATTCGGCCAGCAGCGCGTCCGCACGCTCAAAATCGGCCAATTTCACCGCATCCAGCAGCTCTTGCTCCAACTTGTTGGGTATGAGCGACAGAATGGTCCCTTCCGGTTCCACATCCTCAATATAAATGACAGAGCGATGACCCGTACGGATCGTATATTTCAAAGCTTCCGTAGCATCCAGATAAGCGTTGTGGGCGTTTATCATGGAGCTGTAAAATCGACTAATCCCCAGACTGACCTTAATTTCCAGAAAACGCTCCACCATCTGTCCGATCTCAGCCGCCAGCTCATCAACTGTTCTCCTGAACGCCGCCGTATCGGTTTGAGCCGGGCAGCCGAGCAGGGTTACCTGTGTGCGGCCAATGACCATCGGGGGCAGGCGAAGCGGCTGGGGAATAATTTCCGTCACTATATTATTAATCGCGAATAGCAGCAAGTCCTCGTCGATTTCCTCAAATCGCGTACCTTCAATCGTATCGATCTGAATCGCTGCCACGCAGATTCGTTCCCACGCTTTGTCATAACCAAACCCTTCCAGCTTTTCACAAATATCGCGGGTACGCACCTCCCCCTGCAGCAGCTTGATCATAAAAAACTCCTCCAACTGCTGACGCTGTCCCTCAATGATACCGCTTAAGCGCTGCTTGTCATGCAAAATCCCCTGAACATGACTTCCGATAAATTGAATTTCGTCGGTTTCCACCTGCTTCGGAAGCTCCGGCTCGGCCTGTAGTGATCGCACCAGGCGGCCAATCGGATTGTACATTTTCTTGGAAGCCAGCCAGGACAAAATCAGCGTAACCATTAAAATGAGCAGGCAAGCGGTAAAAGTGTACCATGCTATTGCCTTGGAATCGCGCGTAATCACATTTACAGCTGAAACAGATACATACATCCAGCCGTTATAGGAAGACCTCCTGTACGTAATTCCTACATCGGATGTACCCGCAGAGCTGTAATACAATCCAACAGGCGATGCCTTGGGTGCCTGAATCGGCTGAAGCTCCTCTATACTACGCATGCTGCTGCCGATTTTGGACGGATCAGTGTGGGCTAACACGTTATAATCTTCATCCAGAATCATAGCTTCACCCAGCTCCTGATTGCTTGCCAGCAGCTTGCTCAACTCCTTACCATTGAATTCCACCACAATCAGTCCTGACGGATTCAGCGTATGCAGTGGCAGCTTCTTGACCAGATGGATCAGCAGTCCTCCGGCGGTTTGCTTCCAGAAGCTAGTACGGATATTTTGCGCATAGCTTCTCAGCAGTTCCTTCTGAGGCAACCCTTCCAACGACAACACTTCCGTGCTATTGTTCAGCGCCCACCCCCGATTCAGGCTGACCAGCATAATATCATGAATGCCCAGCTCGAAGCTCTGGAGCTGCTGAAGCCCTTGCAGAAGACCGTTGACCGTATCGAACTGTTCGGGGGTCAATGGCTTATTAATTGCTGAATTGGCCAATGGGGCTGCAATAAACTGTGTGACCGATTTATCCGCCGTCTTCAGAATCTGCTCGACACGCTGCTGGGTCTGCTCCAGGTTGAGCTGATTGCCCTTGGCCACTTTGTCCTGGATAATATCAGACGATTTATTATAAGAAAACAGTCCTAGAAGAAGCACAGGCAAGGTCCCCGAGAGCGCGCTGAATATGAACAGTTTGACTAGAAATTTGGGTTGGCGGATTTTCATAACGGGACTCCTTCCATCCTACGCTGGATTTCACAAGGAATCCGCTGTGCATATGTGTCCTTGCATAAGCGGATTTTCTGCAAATCCTAGTGTAACCCAGCATGCATAAGGAGACCAGCATCATTTGAATTCGGAGCTGTGCCGCTTAGGTTATCCTATTTTTTTTGCTTGTTATACTGCGCGCTGTATTCTTCGATCACTTGATCGCCGCCGCTTTTGCGCCACTGCTCCACCGCTTGATTCCAGCCATTTTCATCGATATTGCCCATAATAAATTTAACCCGGGCATCCTGAATGATTTTGGTGATCTCCGAGCCCTTCTCGGCAAGTGTCGCCGACTGATAAGGCTCGGCTGGATTGGCAATTGCTATAGCGGCATTATCCTTGAACATTTGCTTGTACTTCTTGACGATCGGTGCATCCTCACCTGCATCTGCAAGACCTCCGTCATCCAACCGAATCTGGTTTACGGCATTAATATCGCTCTCGTAAGCTTTACCGTCGGTTCGAACCGGCTTGCCGTTCTCGATCTTGTAGTGTTTGCCTTCAATCCCCCATTCAAAAAGGTTTTGAATTTTCTTATCCATTAGCTTATCGATTACACCAAGAATCTGCTTGAGCTCCTGCTCCGTTTTCACGCTGGTCTTGGGAAACATATAAGCCCCGAAATACCCTCCGTTAAACAGCATCAATCTTTCTCCCTGAGGTCCTTGTATACGGCTGACGACATCCAGAACAGCTTTCGGATTCGCTTTCGCCAAATCATTAAAACCCGCGTTAACATCATCAAGTGTCGAGATAATCAGACCGGTTTTCCCCTGATTGACCGCCTCCTGCCTTTTGGTGCCCGGTACGACCGCGAAGTCTTGATTGATCAGCTTTTCATCGTACAGTCTTTTATAAAACTTAAGCGCTTCTAGATAAGGCTTGGTCATAAAATCCGGGATGATCCTGCCATTCTCGACTGCATACAGGTTTGCTCCCCCGTACCAGCCCAGAATGGTCTGGAAACCGTTCATTCCGCGTCCCTCGTACATGCCGAACGTATCCTCTTTGCCGTTCTGGTCTGGATCCTTCTTGCCGAATGCCTTGATAACATTGAACACGTCGTCTATCGTTTTCGGTTCAGGTAAACCTACCGCCTCCAACCAATCCTTTCGTAAAATGATGCCTTCGCGCGCAACCGGACGACTGCGGTAAATGCCATAGATTTTACCATCGACTGCGATATTGTTCATCACCATCGGATTGAGCTTGGCGAGGTTCGGATAATCCTTCAAATAAGGCCCGACCTCCCAGAACATACCGGATTGGACGGCGTTGATAATGCCCTGACTCTTATTGCTGCCGATCATCATAATCTGCGGAAGTTCTCCCGCGGCGATCGTTGCGTTGACCTTATCGTTATAGGCTGAGTTGGGCACCCACATCATTTCGAGCTTGCTGCCCGTATAATCCTCAATGATTTTGATCACTTCATTATCCGCTTTGGGCGGCTCAGCCGAATAGTACATATTCATCATTGTCAGCTTCGGAATCTCATCAGCTTTCTCAGGCTTCACTTGCGGATTGCTCGCGCAACCGGACAATAAGATGACGCCAGTTAGTGTGAGCAGCAATGCCTGTTTACAGCCTAGCTTGTTTTTGATCATGTTCGTTTTCATCGTGAAGTAATCCTCCCTTATTGTAAGTCCTTCTCGTTAGCCTTTCACCGAACCGAGCAGCACGCCTTTGGCGAAATGTTTTTGCAAAAACGGATATACGATAAGAATCGGCAGGGTCGAGACAACAATTACCGCCATTTTGATCGACTGCGGCGGAATCGCGAAAGCCTCGTTCATTTGACTGGAATCACCAATTCCCCCTTCAGCCATAATGACAACTTGCCTGAGAATAACCTGTACCGGCCACTTGGTCGTATCATTAATATACAAGATTGCAGAGAAAAAGGAATTCCAATGCCCCACCGCATAAAAGAGCGAAAAGGTCGCAATAGCAGGCATGGACAGCGGCAGCACAATACGGACCAGAATGCCAAGATCATTGCAGCCGTCGATTTTGGCCGATTCCTCAATGCCTTCCGGCATCTGCTGGAAGAAATTTTTCAGAATAATTAGATTGAAGGCACTAATCGCTCCCGGAATTAATAAAGACCACAGCGTATTGGTCATGCCAAGCGCCTTGACGATCAAAAATGTTGGGATCATCCCACCGCTAAACAGCATGGAGAAAATCACCATCAGCATAATCGTTCTCCGCCCCTGCAGTTCCCTTCGCGATAGCGGATATGCCATCAGCGCCGTAAATACGATATTGATCGCTGTACCCGCCAAAGTGATGATTACGGTATTCAGCAGACTTCGCATGATCGTGTCCGCCGAAAATATATAAGCATACGCCGATAGCGAAAACTGGCTTGGGATCAATACAAGACCCTGTTTCGCAAACTCCTCCGGCGAAGCAAAAGAGCCTAGAATCATATAAAGAAACGGTAACACCGTCAGCATTGCAAATACGAATAAAAGCGAATAATTTACGGTATCGAACAGACGGCTTCCGGCCGAGCGATCTTTCATCGTGTACATCCTTCCTTCTTTTTACGCAGTCAGCGAATATCTCTTTTAATAAATACCTTCCTCGCCAAATTTCTTGGAAATAGCATTCGCCGACAGTACCAGGATCAACCCGACGAACGATTTGAACAGCCCGACTGCAGTACTGTAGCTGAACTGCGCCTGGTTAATACCAACCGAATACACATACGTATCGAACACCTCGCCAACCTCACGGTTCATCGCGTTCAGCATCAGAATGATCTGCTCGAAGCCTGTGTCAAGGAAATGCCCCAGCCGCAAAATAAACAGGATAACAATCGTGCTGCGGATCGCAGGCAGCGTTATATGCCAAATTTGCCGCGCACGCCCCGCTCCATCCATTTTGGCAGCTTCATACAGCTGCGGATCGACCCCTGCCAGGGCGGCAAGAAAAATAATCGTCCCCCAACCGGTTTCCTTCCAGATGACCTCTGCCATAATCATCGTACGGAACCATTCCCCGCTGATCAGGAAGTTGATCGGCTCACCGCCCGCTCTGACGATCAGTTCATTGATAACTCCCCCTTCTACGGTGAACAGGATGTAGACAACACCAACTACGACTACCCATGAGAAAAAATGCGGAATATACACCATCGTCTGTACAAAACGCTTGAACACTTCCTTGCGAATTTCATTAAGCATCAGAGCGATGACGATGGGCAGCGGGAAAAAAAATATGAGATTGTACAGCGCCAGCATGACTGTATTGCGAAACAACATCCAGAACGCAGGCTCACTAAAAAAACGTATAAAATGTCTCGTTCCCACCCAATCGCTATACAGGAAGCCTCGGAACGGCTGGTAATTCTGGAAGGCAATCAATACTCCCCACATCGGCAAATATTTAAATAAAATAAAGTAGAGGATCCCGGGTAATAGCATTACATAAAGCCATCGGTCGCGAAGCGCCAGCTTCCATCTACCAGAGCCAGTAGCGGACTTTCCAGTGGATGGATAAATACGACCGGCAGTAATCGGTTTCTCATTCATGGTGCGAGCATTTCCCCTTTCTGTTAAAATTCAGTCATATAAAGGCATCCCTGATCAGCTTGTTATATCCGATTTTCTGCATACCCACTATTCCCTTTATTCTTCGCTGCATTTCAGTCATGTCGCGTTATCGTATACCCGCAATTGGGCTCCGAGCGCAAGCGAAACGTATTACCTGGAAGATCATATTCGATCACTGCTACTCGATCCAATGAATCCAGCAAGACTGAGAATCGTTTTGTCATCAGATAACCGGCCACGATGAACGAACCTTGCTCAGGAATCGTAATCGGACTATGAAAGCGCTGACGATTTTGCTCGCTCAGTTCGGCCATCGCCCGCATCTGTTCGTGCGTCGCTCCACCCCAATGCTCACGGGTTCCCACTCCTTCCAGCTCCAGGTAGCTGATCTTCTCCTCCAGACCCAGCATCCGGGCGCGCTCCCTATACATTCTTGCATGCTCCACAGGAACGCGAATATCGGTTTGCCCGTGAGCGATAAACAGCGGCGTCAGCAAATTGGGTAGAACCTCCAACCCACTTCGTGAACGGTAAGCCATCGCATCATCATCAGGCGAACAGCCGATCCAGATATCCAATTCATCCCTAAACTCGCCGATTTCGTCCTGCTCATACCAGACCGCATAGTCGGTTATTCCGCACATCGCGGTTGCTGCAGCAAAAAAATCAGGAAACTTTCCAATAAGTGCGTAAGCATTGCCTCCCCCACCGCTGCCCGCTTCAAAATACACGACGTCCGGCTCTATCAAACAGGCTTCATAATGTTGGCGTACATAAGCGACCGCATCGATAATATCGAGCAGCTCCCAGCCATTGCAGTCCGGCGATCCTGTGGAAAAGGCTCTTCCACGCATATCCACTTCGACCACCACATATTTCCCTTCACCATACGGTTGATCCATATACACGAACTCCGGGATACTCATATGCCAGCCGTGGGTGGTCACCAGCATGGGCGCAGGCTTGGCTGGCTTTAACACTCTCATAGCCAGACGAACGGCTGGGTTTCTTGAAGAAGTGTAATAAATTAAGTCACAATAGGGTGAGTAACGATTCCCACGGAATACTGCCTGCTCGTTGTCCGTTCGGATCCGATCCTCATATCTCTCGTAGTCCACGTTATGTCCTCCCTCTGTTTGTTCAATCCTCACTCATCGAGTACTCCGAGCGTATCGAAAAAGCAGATATCCGTCTACAATCCTCAGCGAGGGAACTTTACACATCACCCCGCAACTCTGCCCGATAATCTTCAACGAGTGTCGAATAATCTTTACCGCGTTTAAAGAATAACTAGACCGAGTAACGCAAAAAAGCACTCTTTTCAAGCGATTGCCTGACAAAGAGTGCTAATTTATACTTACGATTACTTGTTAATTTCATTTAATGGCTTCAGCGGCTGGCTGTACCTTGCGATATCCGTATATTTTTCTCATCATCAGCCAAGCGACAAGCGGTGAGCTGCCGATAGTGAGCAGCAAAATATTCATCGCGAGCGGAGAGACCGTCACACTGACCACACCAATAAAAACAGCCAATCCACCGATCCGACCCACATTTAATGACAGCTCACGGAAAATGATATATTCTTCCCGCTTTTTGACACAGTCCGGATCAACACCGATTAAATCAAACACCGAAGAGGTCATAGGAATCGAATACAACGGAAAAAACAAGCCGACTCCTACACCAAATATGAGCAGTGTCGTATAGTTGACGCCCCAGAACATAGGAACAATGACCAAGGTCATCATCAGAGCACCCCATCCCATAGCCGCTGCTCTGTGTTTGTGTTTAAGCAGCTTACCCGTTACCATAAAGCTGATCAGGGCGACTCCCGATGTAATCAATGAAAAGTTACCAAGCATCATTTCACTACCTGTGCTTGAGTATACTAGAAGTGCAATCAAGAAGCCGAATACGCCTTCGCGTATGCCCTGGGCAATTAAAGCAAGTGATACGGTGCGCCATACCGTTCCTTTTTTCAACAGACAGCGAGCTGGCAACAGCCACTCGTAATGTCCTTCCGATTTTCTTTTAGTCAAGAAAAAGCTGACCACAACCCCCATCAAAAAAATAACGAGTGAAATGGTAAAAATCAACCGATAGCCGCTGCTTGGACTCATTTGCACGATTATAAACCCGGCAATCCACGGAGCGATCATCCCAGCAACTGAACCAAGTAGTCCGGTCCAGCCATTAAAACGGTCACGGTTATAAGGATCCGTCACTTCAAAATAGACGATATTGAAGGCCAGCCAGAATAAGCCAGAGGCGGTTCCCAGAATGATTCCCAGCACCCAATAATAATCGACTGCCCTATCCCCCAGCCATAGCACCAGCATGTAAAAGCTTGCCGAAACAGCCACGCCGAGGCGAAGGCAGTTCATTTTATTATGCTCCTTTACCCAAACACCGGCAGCCCAAAATACGATCGCCATGGCTATGTAGTTAATCAGGGCATACCATCCAATTATCGTATAATCATGACTGGCTTTCCATAAATAAACGTTAACGAACGTTCCCGACAGCGCAGTACCCGCTGCAAATAAGCCGTGAACAGCCAGCAGCAATCGAACTTGTTTGCCTAATTTACCCGATTGTTCATCATTTGGTGCCAATTGGTTCGTTGGTTCATCGCTCGTAAAGCCCCACGAAGGTTTAATACCGGATCGCATGTTTCATCACCTGCAAGATAAGAATAGAAAGTCCTTTCTACTCTTCCCTATCCTGCTGTCTTTACTCAAAAAAAAGACAGTCCTGCGCGGCAAGCCAATGCGCAGGACGTCTCTCTTGTGCTAAACGGTTTGTTTATTTGTTGTTCTTTAGTAACTCAATCATCGCTAAACGGTCTTCATCATCCAGCGCATGTTCAATTTTAAAGCATGACGGACATACGTACATTTTGGATGTGTGCACCGCCTTTAACAAAGGCTGATTGAGACCCACAGGAACTGCCGGTACGAAACCTGATTCCAATGTGCGAGTTCCTGCAAATAGCATAAAGCTATGGCAGTTTGAGCATTCAGGTACTTCGATTTGCGTATCCAGCACTCGCTGCACGCCTTCTTCGTATTCATCTGGACCCTCAGGCTCTTCGTCATCATAATCATCCAACAGATCGGTGTCCTCTACCGTATCCTCATCTTCTACATCATGCTCTTCATCGTGATCTTCTTCATCGTCTTCTTCGAGGTCTGATTCTTGTCCAGGCTGACTGGCAGACAACTTCAGGCTGCGGTAATCGCCCAAATCGTTGTAGCAGTGCGGACAAGCTTCCTCCGGACCAATCTCAGGGTCCCATACGATCTCCGTTTGGCACCACGGACATATATGATCATGCGTTTGCAACGTGTATTCCTCCGATTTCCTTAGCGCTGTTAAGCAAAATTAATAAAATAATAGACGCCTGCTCCTACGAAAACAAGCGCCAATATAAGCAATGTACCCCATAAATATTTCATGTCAAGCCTCCTGAATCCTTACCCTACCCTTAAGAAACACTTGCACCGATCACATATGAAATTCCAATCGAAATGATCATAGACAGCAGACCGACCGCCTTGTTGTCCTTCTTGATTTCCTCATCAATCTTAAAATAAGGCGTTAAAAATTGAAAAATGAAGTATGCAGCCATCAACAGAACAAAGCCGTACCCCGCCCAAATCAACGATTGAAGCACCGAGTCATTATTGAGAATGGAAAATCGAAATAAATTGCAAATCCCGAATATTTTCCCCCCTGTTGCCATCGCTACAGAGACATTGCCCTTTTTGATTTCTTCCCAATCGTTGTATCTGGTAACCAATTCAAATATAGCGACAAATACGATTAAGGCGACAACCGCCACAGAAAAAAAAGCCAACGTTTCAATATACGGATTCGATAACATAACATCCACCTCTTCATTCATCATAACATAATACCTCACCCTCTTGAACAGCTTTTTGGTTTAAGCAAGGTAGGGAGTCTCGTATCTAACCATCATTGAAGAGACTGGGGCCACACGCCCCAGTCTCCTTTTTAGTTTCTATGATCAGGATTGTTTCTTAGCCTGCATTCTCGCTCTTAATTCTGCGAGATCGTCATCAACACCACTGCTTTTTTCCAATTTGTTCAGTTCATCATCCAGGCTGCGATTACCGGAGCGAAGTTCATTGCTGGCCTCTGCTTCAGCCTCCATCTGCAATACTTTCTCAGACATCCGGTCAAAACCTCTGGAAGCATTGTCGGTACCAAAACCTGACATCGCCTGATTGATTTGTTTTTGTGCTTTTGCTGCTTCTGCACGAGCAATGAGCAGGTCTTTCTTATTTTTCATTTTATTAAATTCATCTTTCATTTCACTCAGCTGACTGCGCAGACGATCCGCATTTTCTTTAGACACGTCAAACTGTTTTTTCATTTCGTCATAACGAATTTGCTGTTCTTTCTTATCCTGCAGCGCGCGGCGAGCTAAATCCTCATTGTCCTGCTCCAGAGCTCTCATTGCCTGTGCATCACGTTTGGCTACCATTTCTTCGGCTTCCTCAACCTGCTGCTTGAATTTCTTTTCTACCGCGATCTGCTTGGCTACAGCAACCTCGGCCTCATTAATATCCTGTTCCATATCGCGCAAAAATTGGGTAAGCATTTTAACCGGGTCTTCCGCTTTGTCCAACAAATCATTGATTGAAGCCATTGTCATGTCACGAAATCTTTTAAAAATCCCCATTAGTAAATTCCTCCCATAGTTTCATTTCTTTATAATTGTATAGCTGTTACTCAGATTCATTGTTGCTCACTCTTATACATACGGATTAAATGGAAAGTCGTTTCATTTGCTGTCAAAAATATTATACTATTTTAACTCAGCTACCGTCACTCCTGTACCGCCCTCGTTGTAATTTCCGATCCGGTAGCTTTTGACATGCTTATGCTTACGCAAAAATTCAGAAATCCCAGTTCTTAAAACACCGGTGCCTTTGCCGTGAATGATATAGACATTTCCGAAATTCGCCAAATAGGATTCATCCAGAAAACGGTCAACCTCAATAATTGCATCCTCCAAATTGGAGCCGCGCAGATCAAGCTCCATCCGTACATTTTCGTCGCGCGTGCGCTTCAGACTGGCTGCTAACTGATGCTGCTTGGGCGAACCGGAACCTCCGCTCGAGGCGGACTTCACCAGCTCCAGATCAGCAAGCTGCACCTTCATCTTCATAATGCCCAGTTGAACCGTCGCTTCCTGATCGTTCACGACTTCGACGATTTGTCCCTTCTGGCGCAAATGAACGACCATAACCTCATCGCCAGCTCCCAGCTTTTCGGGTTTCTTCGCAGCGCTCCGTGCTGCCGCTTTCTTGGATCTGAGCTCGGGAACGGCTTGATCAAGCTTGCGCTTGGCGTCGCTTAGATGATGATCCTTAACTCCAGACGCCGCTTCACGCTGCATGCGCCTAAGCTCAGTAATGATTTCATCCGCTTCGCGTCTGGCCTTGGCTACTGCATCCTGCGCTTCACGCTCAGCCTTCTCAAACATTTTATCACGCTGCTCTTCAAATCGCTGCTGTTGGGCTGCCAGCTTGTCGCGAATCTCGGCAACCTCGCGGCGCTGCTGCTCGGCGGTTTGCTTTTCAGCCTCAGTGATCAGCCGATTTTCCTCTAGCGTGGCTATCATCGATTCAACACGCTGATCTTCTTCGCCCACCTGCCCTCGGGCGTGATCGATAATGGATTTGGCTAATCCCAATCGCTCAGCGATAGCAAATGCGTTACTGCGACCCGGCACACCGACCAATAGTCGATAGGTAGGGCTAAGGGTCTGAATGTCAAACTCCATACTCGCGTTAATAATGCCCTGACGATCAAAGGCATAGGCTTTCAATTCACTATAATGCGTTGTGGCTACGATACGACAGCCCATCCGATGTATATATTCCAGCAGTGAAATCGCAAGCGCGGACCCTTCCGCAGGATCTGTCCCAGCTCCCAACTCATCGAGCAGCACCAGACTTTTCGGAGTCATGTCGCGTAAAATACGGATGATATTGGTCATATGACTGGAGAATGTACTCAGGTTCTGTTCAATGCTTTGCTCATCACCGATATCTGCATAAATCGCATCAAACACACATAGCTGGCTGCCTTCCTCCGCAGGTACGAATAGACCCGACATGGCCATTAATGAGAGCAGTCCGATTGTTTTGAGGGATACGGTCTTCCCCCCTGTGTTCGGTCCTGTGACGATGATTGTCGTATAACGGTTACCCAGCTCGATATCCAAAGGTACTACTTTATCCGCCGTAATCAGTGGATGACGCCCACGCTTGATCTTGATAAAGCCGCGGTCATTGAGAATTGGCAGTGTCGCTTTCATTTCATGGGCCAAACCTGCTTTTGCAAAAATAAAATCAAGCTCTGCAAGCACATCCAGACTGCCCAGCAATTCGTCCGCTACTTCCGCGACTAGAGCCGTCAATATTTGCAAAATCTTTTCAATTTCAGCCGTTTCCTTCAGCTTAAGCTCACGCACGCGATTATTCAGCTGCACCACAGCTTCCGGCTCCATAAACAAAGTGGCTCCAGACGCCGATTGATCGTGAATCATACCGCCAAAATGACTTCTATACTCCTGCTTGACAGGGATGACATAACGATCATTACGGATCGTAACCAAATTTTCCTGCAGCATTTTTTGGATGGACGGTGTACGAACCATTTGCTCCAGTCGATCACGGGCACGGGTTTCGCTACTTCTCAGTTCTTGACGGATACGAGCAAGCTCTGGACTCGCCGAATCCATCACTTGGGCATTATCATCAATACAGAGCTTGATCCGGTCCTCTGTTGATTTGAGTTCGCCTATTCCTTCAGCTAATGCAACCAGCAGCGGAGTCAAATATTCCTCCTGCACCTGCTCCAAAAAACGCTTCAGGCGCCGTCCTCCAAAGATCGTGTTGGCCACATCGAACAGCTCTGCCGGGTTCAGCGTACCTCCAATTCTCGCCCGATGCACGGATTGATGAATGTCGCGAATACCGCCAAATGGCGCACTGCCCTTGAGCCGATTCACATTGACTGCTTCGTCCGTTGCCTTCAAACGCTGCTTGACCACTTCGAAGTCACCACTTGGCAGCAGTTCCTCCAATCGCGCCTTGCCCAGACTTGTGGCTGCATGGTTAGCACACTTATGTATAATGGCTGAAAAATCCAATGTTTTTAAAATTTTGGTATTCAATCTGTGTTCCTGCCTTTCCTTCCCCTTACATACACTTCCTAATTATAGTATATCCAAAACCATTATGATTAGCGAATTTTTAGCTATATCCAATCTTGCCTGCTTTCTCCTTCAGCTGCCCATATAATGCCGCTCATAAACAGAGTGTGCAAAGAAAATAATAAGTTTTGCACCGAGAAGCTTAAGCAGGATGGCATCAAGTTTTCACTGAAAATCAGTATGCTTGTGTAGCTGGTTTTCTTCGAAAACTCATCAGTATTGCTTACGTAGTCAGTTTTCTGCGAAAACTCTAAGGAGGTGACGATCGATGCATTTGCTTGGACATCTAGTCAGATTCGTTGTATCTGCTTTGGTGCTGATGGTGGTAAGCTTTATCGTTCCGGCTTTTGAAGTGGGCGGCTTCTGGAGTGCATTTTTCTTAGCGCTGGTTATCGCAGTTGCTGCTTGGGTGATTGAAGGTGCATTTGGTAAAACCATCACTCCCTTTGGCCGCGGGATCGTAGGTTTTATCACAAGCGCACTGATTATCTGGGTAGCACAATTCGTCGTCAGCGGTGTTACAACAAGTATCATCGGTGCCATCTTGGCAGCCTTGGTTATCGGTATTATCGACTTGTTTATTCCTGTTAAAACTCCATTTGAGCAAGGTCTCAGTGGACGTGAAAAAGGTAGATAATACTTTGGAAACCAGCCACATAGAAAGGTCAGTCTTGAAGGCGAAAGCCCCTGACTGATCTTTTCTATGATTTGAATCACATTTTGAAACATACATACAAAATCATCACGATTCTGACAAAGCTTTGTCAAGGTTTCGTCACTGCAATAATTTTCTATATGAGGTATGATAGCTCAGAAGACAACATTATACTATTTTTTGGAGGGATTCTTATGAAAAAGATTACTGTACTGGCATTGTCCATTTGTTTAATTTTTGCTCTGGCTGCATGCGGTCAAAAAGAAGCTGCTAAAACCCCGGCTGCAACAACAGGCTCTACACCAAACGCTTCGGCTCCCGCTGCTTCAGGCGCACAGCAAGTCAAGTTAACAGCAAGCAACTTTAAATTTGATCAAGCTGAATACAAAGTAAAAGCAGGACAAGACGTTGCTGTCACTTTGGAAAACAAAGAAGGCTTGCACGGTGTATCTATTGACGCTTTTAAAGTGAAGCTGGATGGAACTACAAAAACAGCAACTTTCAAACCAGACAAAGCCGGTACTTATGACATCGTATGCAGCATTCCTTGCGGTTCCGGTCATATGACAATGAAATCCAAGTTAATTGTAGAATAATACCTTGCAATAGAAAATAAAGAGTCTGTCTCATTAGTAGCAAACGCTACTTAGGGACAGACTCTTTATTTTATAAGGTCAACCAAAGATTAATAGCTGGCCTTTGTGTGTGACTATGTTGATTTGGGTTTACTGTTCCACAACTCCTGAAGCTTATCACTGACGGATGGCAGTGCACTTAAGAAATAAGGAGCAGTCGTTGAATCTTTGAGCAGACGCTGTGTTGTATCATTAGGTATCACCGTCATCACCTGAATGGCAACCACTACAATGATTCCAGCCTCAGCCAGCCCGAGTATTGCCCCTGCTAATTGATTGATGGTTTTGATCCCTGGTGTCAATGTAATCCAATGCAAAATTTTGCCTACGATGCTCAAAACAATTTTTACACCAAATAGCAGCAATCCAAAAGCAATTGCATTGGACACGTATGTATCCAAATGCAGTCCTTTTATAAAAAAATCATACTTGGTGGTGGCCTCGGTGTTCAGTGTAGCAAACCATCCCACAAGCCATAATGCCACATCCTTATAAAATGTAAATGCAACCATATAAGCAATAAAAAGTCCTACGATAGACACCAATTGGCTAACAAAACCTCGGTAATAACCTAATATCAACCCTGACAGAATCAGCACAACGGCTGCCCAATCCAATCCGTTCATAGCTAATCCCCGCTTATTCTTTCTCTACTAGCTCAATCCATTCATTATATTCGACCTGCAATTTTTCATATTCCGACTTCAGTTCCTCCAGCTCTCTGAACACAAGCTCTGCACGTTCTCTATGCTCGTCATATTGATTTTGCAGGGCTAGCTGTTCCCTGGATTGCTCGTCGTATTGTTCCTGAAGCTCATTATATAACTCGACTTGCAGCCGGAGCTCTTCCTGCTGGCTAGCAAAATGGCGATTAGTCTGCTCAGTCTGAGCCGAAAATTCCTCTGAAAGGTGCTGCCAATGCTGGCTTTGCTGCTCCAACTCGGCAATACGCGATTGCTGCTCCAGATATGATTCTTCAAGCTTCTGCTGCTGTTCGAGCTGCTGTTGATAATGTTTTTCAAGCTCAGCCATCTGCTGCCTGCCTTTTTGGAGATCTGCTTCAAGCGCTGCTGCAGCCTCAGCTCTACCCCGAAGCTGTTCTTGAAGAGCAATACCGCGTTCCTCCAATTGCACCATAGCCTCACGACTGCTAACATTTTCATCCTTGAGTCGCTCTTTCAAAGCTGCGACCTGTTCTTCAAGCTCGTTGTATAGCTCTTCATGCAGCTCCAGTTCTTCTTTCTGTTCAGCCGCTGACTTACGTTGTTCATTCAACTGCTCAGTTAATTCTTCACACCGCTGCTCCCATTGGCCTGCACGCTCTTCCAGCTGCTGCTGATTAGCCTGCTGCTCGTTGAATTGCTTCTTCAAGCTGTGCTGTTCAATTTGAAGCTGCTCCATTCGCTGCTGATACTCCGCAATTTGCTGAGACCGTTGCTGTTCAAGTTCGCTTTGCTCTGCTTCAAATTTGGCTTGCAGCTCACGCTGCGCTTGTATGTAGTGCTTCTGCTGCTCGATCAGCGCTTGGGCTTCAAGTGCCTCTAGTTCCGCTTCACGCTCTCTGAGTGCTTGTGCTTTCTGCGCCTCCAACTCTGCTTCACGTTCTTGGAGTACTGCTTCGTGCCACTCCTGCTGCTCACGCAGTGCTTGCGCTTTCTGTGCCTCAAGCTCGGCTTCACGCTCTCTTAGTGCCTGTTCTTTCTGCGCTTCCAGCTCCGCTTCACGTTCTTTCAGTGCCTGCGCTTTCTGCGCTTCCAGCTCGGCCTCTCGCTTACTCAACGCCTGCAATTTCTGCGCTTCCAGCTCGGCCTCACGCTCTCGAATCGCTACAACGCTTTGCTCTTCTCGCTCTTGCAGCACCGCTTCGTGCCACTCCTGCTGCTCACGCAGCGCTTGCGTTTTCTGTGCCTCCAGCTCCGCTTCACGCTCTATCAGCGCCTGCACTTTCTGCGCTTCTAGCTCCGCCTCACGCTCTCGAATCGCTACAGCGCTTTGCTCTTCTCGCTCTTGCAGCACCGCTTCGTGCCACTCCTGCTGCTCTCTCAGCGCTACCGCTTTCTGCGCTTCCAGTTCCGCCTCACGTTCACGAATCGCTACAGCGCTTTGCTCTTCTCGCTCTTGCAGCACCGTCTCATGCCACTCCTGCTGCTCACGCAGCGCTTGAGATTTCTGTGCCTCCAGCTCCGCTTCACGCTCTCTCAGCGCCTGTGC
>NZ_MRTH01000037.1 GCF_001956045.1 Paenibacillus sp. FSL H7-0331
TGATTCTAGACATGATTCAGTGGAATCCCTAATGTGGGACGTGGCGGCTAGAGTTTTAGTTCTTGGTGTTGATGTAATTCTGGATTTCGGATGCTGGGTTCAAAGTCAACGAGACGAGTTTCGTTCCAGAGCCAAGAACCTAGGGGCTGGCTTTAAAATTCATTTTACTGATGTGCCTGTAGAAGTGTTATTTGAACGTCTAAAAGCTAGAAATGATATGCATAAAGAAGAAACTTTTTGAACCACCTTCATCACGAACTTGATTCCTAGGACGATTAAACGACGTATAACGATAGTGCAGCCGTATGGCAGCTCTTCTTTTCTTCTTGATGTGAGGGAAAGATGAAAATTTTTGTGTAAAAGTTAATTTATAACGACTCTGTGATGGGGGAGTTAAGTCTGAAATACATTGAATTGGGTCTGGGCAATCCATGGTTAAGATATTTCAGATTCTGGTTGTCTTGTGAGGTGTCAAAGCTCCTTTTTCTGCTCGTCCCATTTACGTGAGACATGTCACCCCACGAAAACGCACACAAAAGCAGGCTGTTGTGGGAGCAGCCTGTTAATTTATTAAACTAACGTTTTCGATTACCGAACTTTTTTTCTTTGTATAAAAAGACGTATGCCTGCCGTGAGCAATAGTAGCAATGTTACTATCCATGTGAAAAAAAAGGAAAGACCCAGACCAATATTAGCCCCTACTATCTTCGCAGGATCGTTGTTGTACAGCATATAAAGTAAAGGCAGAGCCAGGATGATGAATGTAGTTAATATACCTACCCATCGAAGGTTATGCTGGAAGCGGATTGTCCCCCATAGCAGCCAATGAGCGAACGCCAGAAGAATCAGAGAACCTGTGGAATAAATGATTAGCATAATCAACACTTCCTCTCTTACTTGTCTTTACTCTTTGACTAATTAAGTGTTATAACTTTAATTTAATCAGTTGCAGCGCGCATTATATCGATTCCTTACGAAGCAGGATACTTTTTGCTTGAGAATTTTCAAAGAAAAATGCGTCGCATTCAATAAGGTTGTACAAGGCAGTTTTTGCCGATTCATAAGCCATCTCTTCACACTGCAGCACATACAGGCAAATGCTATAACAAACGTCTTCGTGGTTTTTCAATACCAATAAGGCTCCTTGATTTCCACCAAAATCATTCCTGATTTTTCATTTGCTTATCACTTACAATCCTATTTTAAATGACATCGGAAGTTCCCGTAAGTACTATCTTTTTCTAGTACCCTTTTCCCGTTCGTTTTACCTCGATAACTGCTGGCTTAAAGGAGACGTTAGTCGGTTTTAGAAAGGGACGAATTTGCTTGTCTAATTCCGGCCCAAACTGGTGAACCCATCGCATGATGTTCCATCAGAACCAAAATTGGGATGAATACACGAAGGTACTTTCCCAGAGCATGTAATGAAGAGGGAGAGCTATGAAGACTTATTATTCTATGGAATGGTCGAATGGTCAAATAAGATTATTTAAAAGAGGTTTGGAACTACGGGGAACTAGAACTCCATAATAAACAATTCGAGGGCTGCCGCGGGGTACATCGGCGGGTAGACTCACACCTCGAATTATCTCTCTCGAAATGGTTGAAAGATTTATTGATGATGTGGCGCAAGAATTGAATTTGATGTTCGAAAATGTCTCGTTAGGAGCTAAAGAATGAGTGTAGTGTACGAATATCAGCGGTTTATTAATGGGGTTGTATTTTCAGGGGAATTAAGAAAAGACGTACAGGCGTTTTTGAAATATCATAATGAACATGAAACCCTTGACCATACAATCAATGTTGTAAACGAAGCAGTCCGAATCGCTCAATTATTTGGTGTAAATGAGACATTTGCCTTGCAAGCGGCGCTACTCCATGACGTTAGTAATGTTGTTCCGAAAGATAGGATGATGAGTATTGCGGAAGCTCAATCAATCGACATCATTGAAGTGGAGCTACGTTTTCCGAGAATAATTCATCAGAAGCTTTCGAAGGACATGGCTATGGGAATATTCGGTTGTACGGATATAGCTATTTTAAACGCAATTGAATGCCATACGACCCTAAAGGCAGGAGCAAGTCCATTGGATAAGGTTTTATTCGTCGCTGATAAAATTTCTTGGGAACTGCCAGGTGAACATCCATATCAGGAGAAGATGAGACAGAAACTTGAGGTTTTTGATCTGGATGGGGCGATATTGGTTTACCTAAACCATGTCTGGGGACAAAGGGATAAGCTAAAGGTTGTGCACCCATGGCTTATTGAAGCAAGGCAAGAACTGCTTGCGGCCCACCCAGTAAACATCTTGCATGAGAGGCTGCCTACGGACAAACGTCGGCAGCCTCTGTTGTACCTGTAAAAATTCTAGGGAGTGGTTATATGTCTAAAATCATATTATTTAGGGGAGTGTCTGGAGCTGGGAAATCGACATTATCAAACGAACCAGGCAAGAGAATCAACATCCCTGTTTTACACAAGGATGATATTTATGATTCGGTTGCTGGATTTGTTACCGAACATGGGTTAAGAAATAAAATATGTTTTGATTTTCTGTATCGTTTTTTACAAACGGTTATTGATTCTTCCGCCGCAATCATACTGGATTATGGGTTAAATTTGGATTGAGGAAAGAGGCGCGACATTTAAAGCAATTGACTGTACATGCAGTAATGAGTCCATTTGGTCGAAACGTCTCATTTATAATACTCATGGACCCACGTTGTCTCATATATAATAATTGAATATCTTAAATAAACATCGTAAAAGAACTTAATCTGGTACTTTTCAGTCTCATTTATAATCGTTACTCACACCAACAGTTGAGCTTAGAAAGTATTGACAAAAAAAAGAAAACGTTTTACTATTTGGTTATAATTTAAATCGATTTAAAATAAAAGGAGCAACTATTGAAAAATTTCACAGTTACAATAAAAGATGTTGCCAATCTAGCCAATGTTTCAACCGCGACCGTATCCTTAGCACTCTCTGGTGATCCAAGGGTAAACGTGAAAACGAAAAAGCTGGTTGAAGAAGCAGCAATGAAGTTGAATTATATTCCTAATGAGATTGGTCGCAGTCTTAGAGCTAAGAAAACAGAAACCATCTCATTTATCATTCCCAATACTTCTCACCATGTATTTACACACCCTTACTTTGCACAACTGCTAGAAGGGATTAACGAAGTATTAGACAGGCACAATTATAATTTACTAATTTCCACAAGCCCCTCCGAAAAAGATGAATCTGCCGCCTACAATAAAATATTAAAGAATCGACGTGCAGATGGGATTATACTTTCTTCAGCTTCTATCCATGACAAAAACATATTAAGAATGGTCGAATCTGGTTTCCCAGTTGTGTATTTGGGGAAATGGCATCATGAGGATGCGCTAACTGTTGAAAGAGATGATATGGGGGGGGCTTATACAGCCACAGAGCATCTTATACGGATTGGCAGGAAGCGAATTGTACATATTACAGGCCCGCTGGACCATCAAGAAGGTATTGATAGGTTGGAGGGATATAAGAGAGCACTCATGGATAACAAAATCCATTATGATGAAGCATTGATTATGGAGAAGGACTTTTCTAGAGAGTCCGGATACGAAGCTGCTGCGGAATTAATGCGGAAACAAATCGTTTATGATGCTTTATTCGCTGGGAATGATCTAATGGCCATTGGTGCACTGAAATTTTATAAAGAAAACAAGATTTCGGTTCCAGGTGATGTGTCCGTTGTAGGTTTCGATGATATAGATATGTCGACAGTGGTTACTCCCATGTTAACGACAATTCATCAGCCTATGAGAGAGCTCGGTTATGTGGCCGCGGAGAAATTGATGGCCGTCTTAAATAACCAAGAAGTAAAGGAAAAAAGAACGGTTATGTCTACCCATTTAATTATTCGTGAATCCTGCGGTGCGGGTATGCCATAAAGTCTTTTTTTTAAAACAAATTTAAATCGATTTAAATTTTGAAGGAGGTGATGTACATGTAGCATTATGTAGCTATTCAAGTTGTCAGAAAGTAAGGGTCTATCACTTTTTAAACCAAACAGGAGGAATACTATGAACAACCTTTTAAAGAAAAAGTCATGGTTGATTTCGTTCGTATCGGTATTTACTTTATCAGTGGTCCTGACAGCATGTGGAAGTAGCAACACAGGATCAGAAACAGGAAGCAAAGCAGCTTCTGAAGCCAAAGTAACGCTAACGTATTGGAATGGGTTTACCGGTCCGGATCGTCCTGCTTATGAGGAACTTGTGAAGCGATTTAACGACAGTCACCCCAATATTCAGGTTACGATGGAGATCTCTCCTTGGGATGCACTTCTAGCCAAATTACCTACATCTCTTGCATCGGGTCAAGGGCCTGACATCGCATCCTTCGATTCCGCATTAATTCCACAATATGCCAAAGGCAATTTGATTCTTCCTGTAGATGATATTTATGGGAAGGGAATTGATCCTAAGGTGATGGCAACGAGTTTAGTCGATGCTATGAAATATAACAGTAAATTATATGCAGTACCTGCCAATACGGCAACGTTATTAATGTACTATAACAAGGACTTATTTAAAGCTGCTGGGATTGCTGCTCCTCCGACGACATGGGCAGAATGGCAGGATGCTATTATGAAAACAACGAAAACGAACGGCAATGAGAAACAATATGGACTGGTGCTTGCTGACCATGCAACAATTCCGATGTGGCCCATTCTTATTTGGGGGAATGGCGGAGATCTTCTTTCTGCAGATCATAAGAAATCAATGTTAAACGACAGCAAAACTGTGGAAGCGCTTAAAATATGGGCTGACTTAGTCGCAAACAAGCGGATTTCTCCTGTTAATCTGACGGGGGGAGATGCGGACAAAATCTTCGCTTCTGGCAAAGCTGCAATGGAAATCAATGGTCCTTGGATGGCTGGTGGGTTAAGCGGCGTAAACTATGGCGTTGCACCGGTTCCATCAGGCCCTGCAGGCAAAGTTACACTTGCTAATGCTGCTGCGATGGTGATTGGGAAAAACACCAAGCATAAAGATGAGGTTTACGAGTTCATGAAGTTCTGGAATAGTGCAGATGCTCAAGCTTATCTGTCTTCAAAAAGCGGCTTCCCTCCAACGAGAACTGATTTAAGTGACAATCCGCTAGTGAAGTCGAATCCTCTCATTCCACAATTCGCTGCAGTCGCAAATGATTCCAGATTTTACTTAGCAGGCTTAGAGCAATTTAGTAAAATTGACAGTGACATTTTCACACCAGCTATTCAAGCGATTACTAACAATAAAGGTACTGTGGAAGCTACTATGGCAGATGCAAGTAAGAAATTGGATGCCCTCTTATCAAACAAATAAGAATGAACGAGATCCAGGAGGTAGCTATGATAAGCCCACGCGTCAACAGAAGGACTTTGACCAAACAAAGCCGGGCAGCCTTTTTCTTTTTATTGCCAACAGCGCTCCTATTGTCATTATTTGTATTTTGGCCGATTATTAACTCATTCTGGTTAAGTCTGCATCAATGGAGTCTGCTGGAAACAGAGCACCCCTTCATTGGGATAAATAACTACAGCAAGCTGATGCAAGATGAACGCTTGTGGAACTCTGTGCGAAATACTGTTTATTTTACAGTAAGTTCTGTTCCTTTGGGTATTTTTTTCTCGCTGCTGCTCGCATTATTATGTAATTTGACACTCAAGGGAATGAGTTTCTTTAAAGCTATTTATTTTCTACCTGTGATTTCATCTTTTGCAGTACTTTCGATTATATGGTCATTTTTAATGGATCCGGATATCGGATTGCTATCTTATTATGGTCATCTCATTGGCTTTTCCGTGACAGGTTGGCTACGGGATACAACATGGGCGATGCCAGCCGTCATACTGATTGCTATTTGGAAAAATGTCGGATTCAATATGGTTATTTTTATGGCAGGCTTGCAAGGAATCTCGATCTCATTGTATGAAGCTGCAAAAATGGACGGTGCGAATACATTTCAGAAATTTTGGCACATTACTTTGCCATCACTACGACATACAACATTGTTCGTAACCATAATATCCATAATTGCTTCATTTCAAGTATTCGATCAGGTGTTTGTTATGACGCACGGAGGTCCCTTGTTCAGTACGGAAACCATCGTGTATTACATTTACCATCAAGGCTTTGAATTGCTGGATATGGGCTATGCCTCTTCAGCTGCCTGGGTTTTGTTTGTTGTTGTATTTCTAATTACGTTAACTCAGCTTAAGCTGTTTAATTACAATGAAACGGACTAGGGGGTACTGGACATGAAGTCACATGTAACCCGCAATTTCCAGTATCTGATGCTGATTGCGGCAGCTGTTGTTATTGCTTTTCCATTCGTATGGATGGTATTTACATCGTTTAAGCCTGAGAATGAAATTGTGCATTTTCCCCCTACATTAGTACCGTCCCAAATGATCTTAGACTCGTATTTACATGTATGGAGTAGGATTCCTTTTCTCGCTTTTTTCAAAAATAGCGTTATTTTCTCTTTCAGTGTTACCTTGATTTCTCTCCTTTTTGACTCAATGGCCGGTTATGCGTTTGCCAGACTTTCATTTAGAGGACGAAATAAGTTATTTCTCCTCGTGTTGGTGGCATTGATGATTCCCGTTCAGGTGACAATCATTCCGTTGTTTATTATGCTCAGCCATTTGGGCTGGCTCAACACATTCTGGGGATTAATTATTCCACGAGCAACGAATGCATTCGGTATTTTTATGCTTAGGCAATTTTTTATAGGATTGCCCAAAGAGTTGGATGAGGCAGCTAGAATTGACGGGTGCTCAGAATTTAGGCTCTATTGGCAAATTATTTTACCACTGGCTAAGCCCGCTATTGCCAGTCTGGCACTGTTCCACTTGATGTACAACTGGAATGATTTATTGTGGCCATTAATTATTACGAGTACTGAGAATATGAGAACCTTGCCGGCCGGACTTGCCCTATTTATGGGTCAGCATGTGGTGGAATATGGAGTTTTAACTGCTGGTGCCGTGATTGCTACCTCTCCACTTGTTATCGCTTTTTTATTTGCACAGAAGTATTTTATTCAAGGTGTCGCTTTTACTGGCTTAAAAGAATAGAGATCAGAGATGACGGAAAAGGAGAAAGTTACTGTATGGACAAATTACATCCTTGGGTTTGGGCTGTAGGCTTCGAAAATACCTTCATTGGTCAAACGGCCAGAGGCGAGAGGGTTCTGGATGAATATGAGATTACGCAGCACTATCAATACTGGGAGGAGGATTTAAATAGAGTCAGGGAGACAGGGGCTACCATGATTCGTTATGGTATTCCTTGGTATCGAATTGAAACCAGCAACGGTGTATTTGATTGGTCATGGACGGATAAGGTAATGGGTTATTTCGATCAACATCGCGATTTAGTGCCTATTATTGACCTGATGCATTATGGTACGCCGTTATGGCTCAAGAACGAATTCATGAATGCGGAGTATCCGCAATTGGTTGCGAGATATGCCAAGGCATTTGCGGAAAGATACAAGGGTGTAGCTTCTTACTATACTCCACTTAATGAACCATTCGTTAATGCGGAATGGTGCGGGTGGAGTGGGAAATGGCCTCCATATCTAACAGGGGTACTTGGCTTTACGCTGATGATAAATCAGTTGTGTAAGGGGATCATTATGACCGTTAAATGCTTAAAAGAGGTTGATCCCAATGCCGTAATGGTGCACGTGGAGGCTTCCAAGAAGTATGTGGCAGAGGATCAATCCTACGAAGAAGCAACCCGATTATGGAATGAAATACGATTCATCATGTGGGAGTTGGTGCAGGGGCGAATTCAGAAGGGACATCCGCTGTTCACTTGGGTTCAAGATCATCATATGAGCGATCAGGATTTGGCATGGTATGCGCAGAATCGCATTGAACTTGATCTGGTCGGAGTTAATTATTATCCGCAATTTTCCTTAAATGTGATTGGCCAAGAAACTGTTGAGCAAGGACAGATCCCAAGGGCGGTGATGGGATCTGCCGAGGATATGATCGATATTGCCAGAGAACTGTATCAACGCTATCACAGACCCATTTTCATTACGGAGACAAGTTACAATGGTAGCGAAGAAGAGAGAGTTTCTTGGCTGGAAGATGTTATTCGTGCAAGCTGGAAAATGAGTGAAGAGGGGATTGAGCTTTATGGTGTTACCTGGTTCCCTTTTCTAGATATGGTGGATTGGCCCTACCGGACGAACGGTCTATCGTTTAAAGAGAATCTGGCTACCTTCGGTTTATATAACCTGGAAGAGCAGCCTGACGGAACGATCTACAGAGTGAAAAATGCAGCAGGAAAAAGATTCGAGGAAGAGTTGAGGGCGAAGTCAGTTTTGTGATAAAAAAGCGGTTGTATATCGGGGTGCTGGCTGGGACTGCTGCGGAAAGCACTGGTGCAGCCAGCATGCCTTGGTAATTAAAAATATTAAAATATTACCAAATTAATTTTAGAAAATTACATTTTATTAATAAATGTTGAGCGTATAATTTTCTACATGAAGATATCTTTATAAGATTTGTAGCGCAAATTGTTGAACAGGAGGATGTTTGGTTAAAACTTATTGGAAGAGGGATGATGTAATTGAAAGCGGTTGTAGGCAGCTCTAGAGGTAATATCAAAGTAAACAGGAAAAACAGTATCGTACATAGTTTAAAAAAAGATTCTCTACTTTATTTTCTCTTACTATTGCCAATAGCTTATATCATAATATTTAAATATGCTCCCATATATGGTGTATTGATGGCTTTCCAGGACTATAACATTTTTGAGGGAATTAGCGGGAGCGAGTGGGTTGGGCTTGACGTCTTCAAATTCATATTTGAACAAAATAGTTTTTACCGTGCTCTTAAAAACACACTGGTTTTAAATTTTCTGGATTTGATAGTAGGTTTCCCAGCACCAATAATACTGGCAGTTTTGTTGAATGAACTCCGGCATGTAAGATTTAAAAAAGCGACCCAAACTATTTTATATTTACCGCATTTCTTGTCCTGGATCATTATTGGAGGTATGGCATACCTGATATTTTCTTCTGGAGGCATGGCGAATAGTTTCCTATCTAGCCTTGGTTTCGCTAAGATTGAGTTTCTTTCTCAAAAAACGAATTGGCTGATCATGTATCTGGCTATTGGGATATGGCAAAGTGCAGGGTGGGGTACAATCTTATATTTAGCGGCAATAACTGGAATAAACAAGGAGTTATATGAAGCTGCAGATATGGATGGGTGCAACAGGCTTCGTAAAATATGGCATATTACTTTGCCTGGAATTAAGCCTACAATTATTATTTTGCTTATTTTACAAATTGGAAGAATGCTCTCGATAGGGTTTGATCGGCCATTTGTTTTGGGAAATTCACTGGTAAGTGAATACTCCGATGTAATCAGTACATTTGTTTATAGGATCGGAATTGGATCTGGCGATTTTTCACAGGCAACAGCAGTGGGACTATTTCAATCTGTTGTCGGGTTGGTATTTTTAGTGACAGCGAATTTTATTGCTAAAAAAATTGGGGAACAGGGAATTTGGTGAGGAGATGGGCTTGTTGAGTAGAAAGCAAAGAACTAATTTAGTTGATCTATGTATTATATTATTCCTTACTGGAGTAGCCATTACTTGTCTGGTTCCATTTCTGTATATGATTGCTCTTTCTCTAAGCTCGAATAATGCAATTATTTCGCAGAAGGTTGCTCTTTGGCCGGTAGAATTCACAATTGAAACCTATAAAACGATCTTAAACGATATAGAGATGATTTATACACTAGGGTATACGATTGTTCTTACTATTATATATACAATAATCTGTATGTTTTTAACCGTATGCGCAGCGTATCCGCTTACAAAGAGAAGATTAAAGGGAAGAAGCTTCTTTTTAACATTCCTGGTATTTACGATGTATTTTAGTGGAGGTTTAATTCCAAGCTATATTCTGGTAAAAAACCTGCTAATGATTAATACGATATGGAGCTTGGTTTTGCCTGGTGCTATGAGTGTTTTCAATTTGATCATACTAAAGACCTTCTTCTCGTCACTTCCGGAAAGCCTGGAAGAATCGGCATCTATAGATGGTTGTAATGAACTGGGGATACTTGTACGGATAGTTCTTCCGCTATCTTTGCCTGCTATAGCAACCTTAAGCCTCTTTTATGCGGTTGACAGATGGAATGGTTTTCAAGATGCACTTTTTTATATAACAGATAAGAACCTATATCCGATGCAATTAAAGCTGTATCAAATTATAACTGCAAATCAACAGTTAGATGCCCAGCAAGGTGAGGGTAGTATGGGTGCCTTTATTGTTCCTGAGTCATTGAAAGCGGCTAGTGTAATGTTTGCAACAGTCCCTATATTAGTTGTTTACCCTAAACTTCAAAAATATTTTGTTGATGGTGTCATGACGGGAGCAATTAAGGGCTGATACTGAACCTGGAAAAGAAAGGAGGTGGTTACTATGCCGATCAGCCAGGATTGGTGAGGACTCATACAAATGGCCATAGAGTTTTCGAAATGACTAAGTAATAAGGAGAGGTCAAAAATGAAAAATAAAAAATTGTTGGCTGTATTACCGGTTATGACGCTATTAATAAGTACAGTGGCAGGATGTGAAAGCGGGAGTAAAAAAGAAGGCCAGTCAACGTCAACGGCAGCTGCAACGCCTTCAGGTACGCCGGTTACATTAACGGTTGAAGTATTTGACAGAGGAATACAGGGACAACCGGATTTGAACAATAATACCTGGACACGGTACATTAATGAAAATTTTGGAAAACCGAATAATGCGGTTGTGAAGTTCGTTCCGGTACCCAGGTCACAGGAAATTGATAAGCTCAATGTATTGATGGCTGCAGGCGAGGCGCCTGATATATCATTTACTTATGACAGTGCAACCGTATCACGATACGCTAAGGTTAATGGCATTATTCAATTGGATGATTTATTAGCTAAGCATGGTAAGGAATTAACGAATTATCTCGGTAAGACCGTTCTTTCTTACGGACTTTTTGGTGGGAAGCAGATGGCGATCCCTGCAAAAAGAACTTCGCTCGCATGGAATGGTATGTTTATTAGAAAGGATTGGCTGGATAAAGTGGGGATGCCCATTCCTACCACCCGAGATGAATTATATAATACTTTAATTGCATTCAGAGATAAAAATCCTGGAGGCGTAGATCGGGTTATTCCCTGGGGATTGGCAGCAACCGGTATGAACTATAACTATGGAAATTTAGGCGAATCTTTCTGGGGGAAGCAGTCGGAGGAAGAATTCGTTACAACTCCGAGTTGGCTAAGACCCGGAAATAAGGATGCGCTCAAGTTTCTTAACAAGCTCTACAATGAAAAATTAATCAGCCCTGATTTTGCCCTAGACAAAACGGCTAAGCAGGCGGATGCTGACGTTACAAATGGTAAAGTTGGATTCTTGATTGCTAACTGGGATTATCCATTAAGGCAAAGTATCAGTGAGCCCTTAAAAGCCAATGTACCTAACGCAAGCTTTGTTCCTATTGATACTTTTAAGAATTCTGAAGGAAAATACAAGAAAATCGCGTACAATGAAAATGGAGTGAATATCTTTATCCCTAAGAGCAGTAAAAATGCAGAGCTGGCAATTAAATACTTAAACTGGATGTCCGACCCCAAAGTATTATTCTTCCTGCAATATGGACAGGAAGGCGTTAATCACAAGATGGTTAATGGTATTCCGCAGGTTATCAATCAAACAGGGGACAACATGCAAACCAGTAATCTAAATCTTGATCTTACATTGGTTGTAAATGGTGTGGAGCTGGGTGATCCTCAGAAGAATATTAAGGCTTTAGCTGCATCGGCTCCAGGTCTCGAAGATGCTGCAGAAAAATCATACAAAATCAATACTACGGATACTTACACAAATTTCTTCTATGATACGCCAAGTGAGTCTAATATTAAGTTTGGCAAAACACTTGGGGATATGGACAAACAAATGACGGATAAACTTATTGTTTGCAAGCCTGCAGAATTCGACAGCTTGTACGATAAGCTGGTTGCAGAGTATATGGCAGCAGGCGGGCAGACTGTAATGGATGAAAATGTGAAAATCTACAAGGCAATGCAATCCAATAAGAAATAAGAAGTAATCCAAAAGTTCATATAGGCCGTTGACATATCAGCGGATAAAGTTAAAAGCCTATGGACATAACGGCGTTATATCCATAGGTTTTTATCATGGAACGTGTGGCTGTCTTGTTATTTTGCTGGTAAAGGGTTAAAATTTTAGCAGATTATAGAACGGCAGGCGGATAGGCTGTTAGGAATAGGTATATCAGCTATCAAGGGGGTACTTATGTATAGTGTTATTATTATAGATGATGAACCGTGGGCGATAAAAGGAATACGGAATGCATTTAACTGGAATAAATACGGGTTTGAAATCACGGGCCAATTTACAAGCGTCCATAAGGCAATTGATTTTATATGCGAAGAGCGTCCTGATCTCGTTTTTACAGATATAAGAATGCCTGAAATTTCCGGCCTTGACCTTATTAGAATGACCAAAAAAAAGGAATTGGATGTTGAGTTCGTTATTGTAAGCGGTTTCGCTGAATTTGCATACGCGCAGGAGGCCTTAAGGTATGGTGCGCTGGATTATTTCCTGAAGCCCATAGATATAGAGATGGCAGATCCATTAATTGAAAAGCTGGCATTGCATTTTTCTAAAAAGAAAAGTATGAGAAATAACCTTATTCTAGAGGCTCTAATCTCAACGGATAAAAGAGAATTAAAACATTTAACTTCATTTTTTGATCATACATCGGACTATTACTTTCGTGTACTTATCATGTATTCAAATAGCGAAAAAAAGGATTATAATGACAGAAATTTTTTTGATAGTAAACATACATTGGAAGTTGAATTTGGATCAAGAAAGACATTATATATTCTCAAAAGTGAAAAAAGTACTGATTTGGATGATAGATTGGATGCTACAGTTTTCACTGGTTCAGATATAAAAGCGGTAGGAATCAGCAGCATTTCTAATAATTATGAAAATATTGCTAAGCTTATAAAGGAATCAGATATCGCAGCGTCAAACATATTTTTAAATGAGGAAAAAGGTATATTTGAATATGAGCCAAAGCTTAATTTGGTTAAGCCGTTTATAGATCGAATTTCTTCTATTATTCAAGAGAATAAGTTTGAAGAAATGGATGACATCATGAAAACACTCATGTATTCTTTCAAACAAAATAATTTAGGTATGGGGGAGGTGGTTTATTTATGGAATCAAGTGGTCAGTGTGTTGGTTGGCACATATTACGAAGAGCTGAGATACATGGAACTTGATTTCCTGAATTACTCTGAACTGAAAGAGCGCTTTAAAAACTTTGAGTCATTATGCAGTTTTTTATATGACATTTTTATATACATCAAGCAACTGAACAGCGAGTCTGTAAATGAAGGTGATATAGACTCCTATTTTATTCAGATGGTTAAATACATCGACAATAATTATCAGCACAAGCTATATCTTAAAGATTTATCCGTAAAATTCTTTGTAAACCAAGTATATTGCTGCCAGCTTTTTAAAAAAGTTTTGGGCAAAACCTTTTCGGAATATGTAACTGAATTGAGGATAAAAAAAGCTTGTGAGCTATTGAAACATACAGAATTATCAATTGAAGAAATTACAACAAAAGTAGGGTTTTCTGATTACTATTATTTCAATAAAGTATTTAAGAAACAATGTGGGATAACGCCTACGAAATTCAGAAAAAGCTGATTTATATAACCTTTTTGCAGGATCGGAGTGGGGGAATTTGAAGATTAGTAGATTGAAGCTCAAACATCAGATATTACTCATATTTTTATTCGCGATTATAATATTTACAGCAATGGAGTTCTATTTCTATTATAGCTTTTATAATTTGACTCAGAATAGAGCTACCAATTATGGTAATAAAATCATCGAACAAACACGCCAAAAGATAGATTCAGTTTTTAACGATATAAAGGTCAGTACAAACATAGCTGTTAATAATAAAAAGATACAAGAATTCACCATTGCAGAGGATGACTATACGAGGGATTTCGATATAGGCACTTATGTACTGGATCTCATGGAGTATATGAGGTCCTTTAATTCTTACGTGAATGGAATTGTTATTAATGACAATCAAGGAAGACGAGTTTACAGCTTAGCTTCCACAAATGGTGATATTTTTTTTTTGAAACAATATGATGAATTTATCAGTGATTATAAAAATGATAGTGAGTCTGTTAAAAAAGGAAAGTTTACAAACATATTAAAAAACGAAAAAACAGGAAATGAATATTTCTTTTATATAGCACCTATTATTGAATCTATTGGCGGGGTTTATTTTTCTCAAAAAACAGGCTATTGTTCAGTTATGGTTAATACGGAAAAAATGCAAGAACTTGTTGAAAATACGGAATTGACGCCTAACTCTACTTTGTATATTCTAAACAGCCGAAATGAGGTCATTGCATCCAATAATGCAAATTTACGTGGCATTTTATTCAAGGATATACTTTCAGTAGATAGAAATAGTTTAACCAATGGAGTAAAAACAACAATAAATGGGGAAGACGTAATCGTTCAGGAAAAAGGCCTGGAGCAGGCGGATGGGTGGAGTATAGTAAGTATTATTCCGGTGCATGAATTGACAACGGACATGAATGCTATTAAAAATATTAGTATTATAGCAGGGATTGGTATAAGTCTAAGTATGATTATTCTCGGGTATTTTTTCTTAAATAATCTAACACGACCTGTCATGGGGCTTGTAGCAGATATGCGAAAAATTGGTGAAAGAGATATGGGCTTCAGGATAAAGGTACGCTCAACCAATGAAGTTGGAGTGTTGGCGTATGATATCAATAGCATGATTGACAAAATGGAAGAGATGACAAGAAATATATTTAATACACAGGGAAGATTATATGAGTCAGAGCTCAGCAAAAAGCAGGCCGAATTTTCTGCCTTACAAAGTCAAATAAACCCGCATTTCCTGTATAATACATTAAATTGCATAAGCAGTATCGGACTTGAATACGGCAGCAAGGAAATAGCTCAGATCACTTCAAGTATGTCCAAGATATTTCGATATAGTATTAAACAAGACGAACTTGTTAGGATAAGTGAAGAAATTCAATGTATTAAGGCATATTTGAATATTATCTCAATTAGATATGAAAACAAGTTTTCTATGGAAGTAAATGTTGATGAAAAGCTATTGGAAATGAAAACACCTAAAATGATCTTGCAGCCCATTGTTGAAAATTCAGTATATCATGGACTTGAAAGTATGGACGCAGGGGGACATCTTAGCGTGAGCGGTCATATAGATGCTAATGGAGATGTATGTTTTCAAGTATCGGATTCTGGAAAAGGGATAGGTAAAGATGAGCTGGAAAGCATTAAAGCGAAACTGAATATGGAAGATTCGGAGAGAGTGAAAAACAGTTTTGGTGGGAAAAGTATCGGTCTTTCCAATATAAATAACAGGATAAAGCTGCTGTTTGGAGAAGGTTATGGGGTAGGGATTGAAAGTCAGGTAGGTTATGGAACGACAGTGATAGTTAAGATCCCCTATATTTGAAGTGTACATATACAACTATTATACATGTGAAGAACGCATCTATCTCAGGGATAGATGCGTTGTTTATTATGACAATAATTTATAAACAACTTGAAGTCCGGTGAATCATGAACGGAGCGGCCAAATGATCCTGGAGAAGCGTTAGCGTTCGCCTTTGTTTCCGTACTTCGGAAGGATATTTGGCGGCGCAGCGGGACTTATTCACCGGACTTCTGGGCATCGACAGCTTGAATCCTTATGGCTGCCTGCGGCAGGCAGTCAGTGATAACTAGATCCAAACCGCCGCACGGGTTCATTGTCCAATTTACAACACAGCCCGTACTGCTGGCTTCATACTGGTGTCCGCTCGCCATATTGACAATTAAGCTGAAAGGTTGATCGGTAGCCCCTTCATAGCAGAATTCGGCTTTGTATGTGGTGAGCGTCTCGTTAAAGGACTGTTCCAGCATCCATACATTGAACCCGACAGAAACCTTGCCTCGTTCATAATAAGCGGCGAACCAGTTCAAGACGGGGGCCGACAGCCCGCCAAAATGATGCCATCCTGCTCCGCGCCCGGTATGCACGATAAAATGCTCGTAGCAGTTATAAGTCGTTTCGGTTTCTCGTTTCCATACCGTAAGCGCTGTATCGGCAATTCGGAAAGCCAGCTCGGGATGACCCAGGTCCAGCATCGTTTTCCAGAAAAACCACTGGTGAGGCATCCAGACTGCCCCGTTCCAGTACCCGTCTGCTCGATAGTAGGGGGCGCTTTGGTCAACTGTCGATATTCCGATTGGCGTCCAGAGCCGGGTTTCATCAAATAATGCGGAGATCAGCCGTTCTGCCCGCTCTTTGGTGCAAATTCCGGCAACTAAAGGATACAGGCCATCCATGCCCCTGTTATAATTGGCGCCTGAAGCATGTCGAAGGATGCCTTCGGGTTGGCCATCTTCGCCATGAACAACATAGCTGTAATATGCGGCTTCTTCATCCCAAGCATACGCTTCAAGCGCTTCACTCCATAAGCGGATATCTGCCTCGTACTCCGGAATATCCTTCAGCCATGCATCCGACATGCGGGCAGCCATTTTAAGTATTTTAGCAACACGAATGGCTTGACTTGTAGTAATAACAGGTGCAACTGTATGCTCCAACGCTTGTGCTTGTACATATTTCTGAGGCGGATAATCATCCCAACCCCCGGAATTGTAGAAGTAATCCCATGTTTTTAATAATCCTGAATGGCCTGTATCTGTTGTTGAACCGCCGATTTTGCCGGCTAGAAACAAGTAATATTGCCTTAATTGCGGATATAAAGCATGCACGTAGGCTTGAGCTTGGCCGCGGTTCCACAATTCCAGGAACAAATAATGTTGGACAGGCACCGGACTGCCATGATGGATGAAGGCGGCCTGAGAATCCCCCGGCTCGGTCAAATAGGCATTCAAGCAGTCCAACGCACGCTGGGCATCCAGTTCCATGAGACCGAGTCCGATAAATCCAGAATCCCACGTATAAAGTGAATCCCACCATCGGCCGGGTGTATTGTGACGGATATAGCTGCGCTTCGTATAGACAGGAAATACCGTATTCGTGAGCAGCGTAGCTCTCATTAATTGCTGGCTGAACAGGTAGGTAGCGCCTGTCGGATAGCAGGAAGGGCGATTCAGATCTGCCCTTGCTGCTTGATAAACAATCTCGCACTGCTCATCCTTCAAGGTAAATTGCTGAAGGGCGGCTTGCACCTCCTCGTATGAGCCAGAGCAAACCATGCCGTGCAGGGTAATGGATGAATTCGGATTCAAGTGAATCGGCCGCATGAAAATATTCGTAAAGTGGCCTTTCTCATTCCCGAGAAGGACCTCGTCGACATGATTGTGAACCGTATGACGCGCATAACGATCCAACTCGTCGTTCTTATATTGCCGAACCTCGACATCGGGAAAATTCCACATAAGTCCGTAATGATAAGGGCAATTGTCATACCGGAGAATCAGGCTGCCTGTGACAGGGCCTTCCAGAAGCTCAGGCTCCGTTTGCCAGGGTAAGTCAGGGAAAGAGACAACTTCGATATCAGCTTGTTCGACTAGTGTAAATCCATCTATTATTATGGCTCCTGTGCCTGTCCCATAAAGTTCAACGCTGAACGAGCCCGCAGGGATTCCGCCTACGTGTACAGTTGAAGTACGAAGCTCTTCTGATTTATGCACATTCAAGCGATAGGACTGTTGGCCGATTCGAATATCGAGATCTCCGTTATGAGATGCTTGATATCGGAGAAGAAATGTGCCTTCCCGCAAGGAGGTGTTCAGTTGTACTTCATAGAGCAGCAGATCGCCTTCATCCGTACCGAAGCCTTGTCCGATGGCAGAGCCTCCGGTATAATGCTGACCGCGCGTTTCTCCGCGCAAGTAGCCGTCATACACTAAACCGTCTGATGGGCGAGAGCGCGCAAAGGTCAATTCCTTGTAATCAAGCGAATCTATCCATTGAGCTCCTTGGGGCAGCCGAGCCTCAGCGCATACATGAATTTCCCTATGTCCCGGAAGCCGGGGCGGTTGTAGGGAAGCCATCCAATGCAGCACCAGGTTTTGAGCATGGTTGGTCTGGTTGACGAATCTCGCACGCACCAGACGAGAGTTATCGTCCAATCGGCTAAATGAGATATCCGTGTATACTTCATCCTTCCATTCCAGCTCATGGCGGTGAGAGAAAAAGCTGTAATCTGCCGTAGCTTCCCACGGATGATAGCCGGATTCCCATAACACGGAGGGGATATCAATCTTTCTTCTGTAAAATCCCGGCATTAAGCTGAGGTCAAAGCGTAATCCACGCGCTTGATCGCTGATATGGGAGATGCCCATATATTGCTTCGTATAAGGGCCCCAAGCCGGCAGCCTCAGGTCATGACCAGCAGGTAAACTTTTCATGCCAAGTACACTCCTTCCATAGTGGCTTTCCTTCTCTTTATTTTAGATAATTATGTAGAAGAAAGCCTCTTGAAATCAGGTAAATATGTCTTGAAATCGGATATTTATGGTAGAATAGGGACAAGTCAAGAGGAAGTCGGAGGAACCGCTGTGCCCGTTAATCTCGAAGCGTACGACAAAGAGCAGGTGGACTATTCGGACCCTTATTTCAGGCTGAAGATATGGACCATTCATCATGCCAATGAGGCATCGGAGCAGTATGGCGTTTGGCACTACCATCAAGAAATGGAGTGGATAGCCGTTGTTGAGGGAGTGCTGCGGATGGAAACATCCACTTGCAGCTATGAGCTGCAAGCCGGCGATGTGGTGATGCTCGGCTCCAATGAACTGCATCGCTCTTATAAATATCGGCAGCAAGCGCTGACGTATATCGTTTGTCATGCAGACATAGCGTCGTTTATGGACCCGTCCTTGCTGCCCTATTATGCTGCATTTACGGGACGGTCTACCAGCTTGATCCCATTAAACGAGAAGCTAATCAAGTACCCAGCATACAAGTTAGAAGCATTTCGGATTCTCCAACTAATGCTGTTGGATATGTCGGAGAAGCAGCGCGGCTATGAGTTGTCTGTAAATGCAAGCTTGAAAGGTCTCCTATACATGCTCATTAAAATTGACGAAGATCGGTTGATCGTACCCATGGATCCGCATCTTGCCGAAAAGCTGCGCCCAGCTCTCGCCTTTATCGAAGAATGTCTCGAAGGTCCTTGCCACCTTACTGCAGTTAGCGGCAAATTGAACTACAATGACAGTTATTTTGCCAAGCTGTTCAAAAAGGGAATGGGGATGACATTTACGTCTTATGTACAAATGCGCCGGATGAAGCGGGCGGAGCAGCTCTTGCTGACGGAGGCATGGTCGGTAACAGAAATTAGCGGAAAAGTTGGCTTTACGAGTCCTGCCCAGTTCTATCAATTGTTTAAAAGATATCAGGGGTGTTCACCAAGACAATATATGGATAGGCGTATGCACCAAGAAAGGCGGCATTAGCTATTGCACTCCATAAAGTGCGTGAGTATATCTGTTTCCTCAGATAGCTCTTTAATCAGATTAAAGAGCCGGGCTTTGGTTTATAGAAAGCTCCAGACGGTTAGCGACCGACACTACCCGCTGGAGCAAATTCAGGAGGCCTACCGCAATGAGGAAGCCGAGCGTAAAAGGGAGAATGACGTGATCTCAGTGTCGCTTGATCGCTAAGCCCCGCAAAAAGCCGTGGCCGTCTGCCTAGCATGTAAAGGAATCACACGCTTCAATCCTGATTTTGCTCAGTAAGGCAACAGGATCTCAATTTTCGTGCCTTGCCACACTTTGGATTGTACCTGGATTTCGCCGCCGTGCGCTTCCACGATGGTTTTGGCGATGCTCATCCCGAGCCCGGAACCATTCGTCGATTCTACAGTATTCGTTCCCCGGTAGTAGCGATTGAACAAATGATGCAGCGTTTCCTCGTCCATTCCTTTGCCATTATCGATTACTCGGATGCAAGCCTTGTCGTTCATCCTGCCGACAGAGACGGTAACGATCACGCCCGGCGGGTTATGTTTCAAGGCGTTGGACAGCAGATTGTCCATCAGTCGCTGCAGCCAGGTTTCATCTGCCTGTACCAGCAGGGGACGCTCCTCCCCAACGTAGTGAAACTGATACTCAGACATCGTGGCGTCGTTGACGTACTTCAGTACGGAGCGGCGCACCAGCTCAACCAAGTCGATCTCCCGAAGCTCCATGATCGAATCGCCCTGCTTGAGCTGATGAATCAATGAGAAGTCGGAGATCAACTCCAGCATATAATCTCCTTTTTCCCGGATCGTCGAGCCCATGATGCGCATCTCCTCTTGGCTCCATTGCTCAGGCAAGCTCTCCAGCATATACCCATAGCCCTGAATTGTGGCCAGGGGCGTGCGCAGATCGTGGGAAATCCCTGACATCCACTCCGCTTGAGCCTTTTCCAGCCTTTCGCGTTCCTTCTCTATTTGAGCCAATTGATGAGTCATCTGATAGAAGGATTCAATCACTTCCTTATAGAGCCTGTAGCGGATTCGCATCATGCCATTGCGGCGGAATACCTTGCGCATGTCCTTGGCGGTCAGTACCTGGTCGTACTGACCGCGGCCCATACGTTCGAACCAGCCTGCGAACAGAATCAGCGGCTGACCGTAGCGGTAGCCATGCCAGATGGAGATCGGCAGCGCCAAGAGCAGGATCAGAACTGCAAACCAGACGAGGCCACGCGTTGCCGTTTCCAGCACAGGATGCTTCAGAGGGGCTCCGGCTGCATGGGTCGTATAGAGCATCCAGGTCATTCCGCTCAGCTTGTCCCGATGGGCGACAATATTCGTGTCATAGTTGCTGGGCGATTGCTGGATGGCCAGAATATCCAGCGGTCGATATGCCTTCTTCACGTATGCTCCATCGCCGATACCTTGTACGATATGGCTCTCGGTATCGATCACCTGCAGATAGCTGCCAGTTTCGCGAAGCCGATGGTCCAAGAGGGGAATCGCTTCGCTGCGTATGATTCCCTGCTGCCCGTAGGCGTCGAACCAGGCTAGGAGCTGGTCAAGGTCTGGACTAGGGTAGCCCAGCATATACAGAAGCGGCTCCTGGAAAGAAAAATTCAGTTGAGTGTGTACGGCATACGACCCAAGCGTCCGTGTCTCTTGAATATCGAGCAGTTGAGCGATAGAGTAGGAGGCCGACAGCGCATGATCCGGAGTTGTATTGACGCCGTATATCACCTCTCCTTCGGCACTGACAACCTGCAGCCACATGCCTTTCTCCTTGATGAGCTTGTCCCACTCGGGGGAGATTTGAATCGTCCCGTCCTTGTAATGAGCTTCTTGAGCGATTTGTTGCAGGACGCCAACCGGAAAGTTCCGGCGTATCTCATTGCTCGTCATGTTCTGGAAAAACAGGATGCAAGCAACCAGAGTAATAGCCACAATCAGCAGGGCATAGAAGATCAATTGATACGTGAAGTGGAAGGCCATGCGTTGTTGGATCTTCATCGCTCCTGCGGCTCCTTCACCAGCTTGTAGCCAAGCCCGCGTACGGTAAGCAGCAGCTTCGGATTGCCGGGATCGATCTCGATCCGCTCCCTTATGCGCCGGATATGCACCATTACCGTCGAATCATCGCCCTGTCCGTTGATCCCCCAAACCTTGTCGTAGAGCTGTGTTTTGGAAAATACGATGCCGGGAAACTTACAGAAGTGCAGCAGCAGCTGGAACACCTGCGCTGGGCAAGGAACTGGCTGTCCCTCCACGATTAGTTCGCCCTCCGCCTCGTTGACGGTGAAGCGGCCGAACCGGTAAATCCCCGGATCGGGCCGTTTCGCCGGACTGGACGTCGAGGTTTCTGGCTCCAGTCGGCGTATACGCGCCTGAATTCTTGCGGCCACCTCCAGGGGATTGAAGGGCTTCGTGATATAATCGTCCCCACCCATGGCGAAGCCTCGCAGGACATCGAGATCGGAAGCCTTGGCCGTCAGAAACAAAATATGCGGATTCCCGTATTCGCGGAGCTTGGAGCAGAGATCCAGGCCGCTGCCGTCGGGGAGCATAATGTCGAGCAGGATGATATCGGGGGCTTCACGCTTCGCTAAATCGAGAGCTTCCGCACAGGTGGAAGCCGCGTACAGCTGATGAAACCCTTCCCTGCGAAGCACCATTTGCAGCATCGTGACAATCGAAGGCTCGTCGTCGACGATTGCGATTTTAATATCGGATAGATTTGTCATAGTTTTCACCCATTTCCATAGTAGCATAATCACCTTAACAGAACCTAAACGGCGGGAGCAAAATTAAGCTGATGTTTATCTATCCGTTCAGGTTCTGTTTCATTGGGGCTGGTAGGATTGGGAATGAGCATCTTTCAGGAGGCTATTTCAATTTTCATAATATGAAAGGGGGACAAGCAGCTTATCCAGGTAAGTAGGTCACTCAAAGCCTCTGATTATCAACAATTTATCATCTTACTACTAAGGAGCTTATATGCTGGGTTCCCTTCACTACGTACTTGAAGGATTGTATCCACTGCGTCCGGAGATTGAGAATGCGCTCCAAGCTGCTGATTATTTGGGCGTAGAGGTCGATTTGTCGAAGGTCGCTCCAGAAGAATTGCAAAAACAGGTATTGGATCTGGGTGTTTATAAAGACGGAACCACACTGAAGGATCATATCTCCGCCGATACGTATAACAAAGCTACAGCATTGCTGAAAGCAAATGGAATGCCGGAAAACAGCTTCGATAGCTTCAAGCCGTGGTTCGTCCAGCAAAACATCTTGGGAATTATAGTTGGAAAAGAAGGCTATCAATCGGAAATAGGGATTGACCAGTACCTGATCGATAAGGCCAACAAAGCGAAAAAACCGGTTATTTCGCTGGAAAGTATCGATTCCCAGTTCAATACGAACAACAACTACTCTGACTCACTGCAGGAAAAACTGCTGCTCGACACACTGGATCCATCTTCTGGCGTCACTCTTTCTCCTAAGGGAGGGATCGATTATTTTGCCGACATATGGAAAAAGGGCGATTATAACGCCTTGCACGAATATACCAACTCTTCTGATTGGGATGCTGAATATCACGAGGCTCTGCTGACTGACCGCAATGTAGAAATGGCCGAGAAGATTAAAGGCTATCTGAACAGTGATAATAAAGTAACGTATATGGTTGTAGTTGGAATGCTGCATATGCTGGGCGACCAAGGGGTAGTTCCATTGCTGGAGAAGAAAGGCTTCACGGTGGAAAGACAGTAGTACTTGAATCATTGTTCCTAACACGACAGGCTGTCCTAAAAGTAAACATTGGAACACCATCAGCCAAGAACATCCCTAGTCGCCGCCGTGCTCGTTCATCGCTCCGGGTCCAAGCCTGCAGCACATGATAGGAGCTCATCCGAAAAAGGTTGATTGGAGCCTGAAGCGGAAAACAGCAACAAGCGTATCACCATATAACAAGACCAATTGAGGAGGATAATTTATGATTATAACCACTACACCAACTATTGAAATTTCCCCGATCAAGCAGTATCTGGGCATTGCCACCGGTGAAGTCATTATGGGAGCCAACGTATTCAGAGACTTTAAGGCTTCGATTACTGATCTCGTAGGGGGGCGCTCACGCGCTTACGAAGGCAAACTTCAGGAAGCGAGAGATGCGGCATTTGCTGAGATGACCCAGAAAGCTTCGGGGATGGGAGCTAATGCGATTGTCGGAGTCGACATTGATTACGCAGTCATTCGCGATGGCATGCTGATGGTCGCCGTAAGCGGGACGGGTGTGATCGTGTAAGCCGCCTCACGACCTGATGCATCCGATTCTTGAGAAACAGGGTGTGAAATGGGATGAAGCGACCGGAACTGTCAGCGACGCCAAAAGAAGGTCTCCCCTTGTCCCATTAACTGAAGCTAAGCAACCTCCAAACGCCGCTATCATTCAGATCAGGGCATTTAGAGCAGGCCGCGCAATAGGAAACGTTCTGGTTGAGAGATTAATAAAAGTAGGTATGGATGTCATCGCTTATTCAGGGTCACAACACAAGTTGTCCCGTATGAAAGAAGCTTTCGATCATTCCCCGCGTTTGCTTACGGTGCAAGGAGATGTTCGAAATGCAGACGAAATGTTTGTTGCTGCAGACGGAGTCGACGTTATTTTCTGCGGCATATATTTGACTTATGATGAGAATGCAGAAAAGGTACAACAGATGCTCAAAGCAATCGAGACAGTCTCATCCCGAACAGGCGCCAAAGTTGTTATCATAGAAGGTGTTTATCGTCCTTCAGGTCAGAATAAACTGCTGCTGGCCAATTTCGATCAACGTTATTTACATCTGAATAGTCCTGAGTTGTATGGGGCGGGAGCTTCCAATACGATCTTTTATTATTCACTCAAGAAAATCGCAAAAGGGCAAAAGGTGAAGGTTCTAGGTAACCCCTCTGTTAAACGGGAGTATCTGTATCTCAATGATGCCGCACAATATGCGGTGGAGCTTGCTTTAAAGGAATCTTCTTATGGTAAGACTTGGCGTCTACGCGGCGGCCCGACCGTTTCTACAGAAGCGTTGCTAACCATAGCTGCTTCTACCGTTAATATCGCGCCCCGGTTCGAACTCATCAGCGATTGGAAACTGCGCCTGCTTCGAGCGTATGAGCCGAGATCAAGAGCATTATTAGATCGCTATGAAAGTAACAAGAATACGAACTCGAATATATTGGAAGCGGTCAGGTTACTACTCATGAAGCTGCTATTGCTGAAACAATAAACGGTATTATGGCGAGGTAATATCAGTCCACGATGCAAAAAGGATTAGTAATCAGTACTACTGGAATCATCGTTCTCGTTTTAATCGTCTATAATCTTTTCGACTAAGTTAAAGCACAAAAAAGGAGGTTCGATTGATGGATGCACAAAACAAAAAAACTTGAGTATCAGTATTGTCGTAGTGGTAGTCGTCACTCTATTTTACATGTGGAACTAATTGATATTGATTAATCAATAAATATGAATTCATAATTATTGGAAAAAAACCGATATATAAACAATATCAATTTAAAGAAGGAGTATTTTTGTAATGAATATGAAAAAACTATTATCTACAATGTCAGCTCTAGTTATTTTTATTAGCATGTTCCTAATTCATTCTCAATCCGTCTCAGCAGAACCATCAAATGATAGCGGTTATTCGGACGGCACTTTCAAACCGGATACTCTCATAACAGAAGAAGATTTTTTAACCATGGTTGTACGAGCGCTTAATCTTCCGATCCGTACACAACCATCCGATGCCTCGTTGTTTCTTCCATACTACGATGCAGCTAGGAATGATGGAATCTATTATGATGATTACCGAAGTGATTGGTCAAATCCCATTATTCGCGGAGATGCTGCCCAAACCTTGGTCAGAGCAACCCAAGCCGCTGAAAAAAATCGAATGCTTGCCAGGGAACGATCTCAGCAGGAAGTTTTGAGGATGAAGCCTGATGAGTTAAAAACTCTTCAGAACCTTCCGAATTTTAGAGGGATGGCTATCGGGAATATAAATGATGTCAAGGAGGTTCCCCAGTTAATTAAAGAACTGCGAATGTATCAGAATGATTTAATTGCAAAGTTCAAGGCCAATAAAACGGAAGGGACCTACTGCATTGTCGAAAAGGATAAGTCTCAAACCTGCTACTTACGTTCTGAGGCTGTTTACGGACAGGCGGTTGCGAAGTACATAGAGTTTCTACAATCTATTGTTCTGGAAGTGGAAGAAGCCGAAAAGAAGTACACTTACGATAAAATAGTATTTGAAGCTGCTAAGCGTGGCTTACTTACCGGGGTAGATGCGGAAGGCGAGCTTGCCCTTAGCTCTCCCCTGACCCGTGAACAAGCAGTAGTAAGTATTGATCGAATGCTCGCATTTAATCAAGGAGAAATTCTTCCTGTTGATAAGCATGCGATGTCGAGAGCTGAAGTGTTATGGCATGGGACAAATGTATTTACGATGTGGCCCAGATATTTTCCCGAAAAGTTTATAGACTCGTTTGATATCCATAAAGGCAAGTGGGATTCGGCAGACGGCATATATCATGAACAATTATTGGAGTTTATCGTTGTAGATGTAGAGGACCCTTATGATCCATTCAGGTCTGAAACCGAAGGGATGCTGTTCGATCGGAAGGTTTACGATTCAAACGAGAATCGATATAAATTACAAAAGATATCAGCTCCGCTTCAATCTTATATTTCCTATTCCAAAGTAAAACAAGAACTAACGGAACCGTATCCATGGTTGTATAACTCTGATGGAGGTAAGGCGCATATCAGTATCAGCCCCATTGATGAAAGCAGTAAAACTAATGAAGGTATCGTGTTTAACAAGTCGGATAGCTATATCCCACAGGAAAGCGATGATCACATCGTATATAGCAAAAGCCAAAACGGACAAAATGAACAAGACCTTAATATAAAAAGAGGTTATAATCCTTCCAAAACGGTTCTTCAAGCTGGAGAGACTTATTACTGGGTTGCCGGTCAATTGCACCCTAAAGGCGATATGAGCGCAGGCATTATATCCTATATTACCTATATGCCAAACAGCTACTATCGGCAACAAATCTATGGAAAAAACGGTGGGAATGCGAGTGTAACATTAATAAGTGCCAAGCCTGACTTTGAGGTACATAACGAGAGATAAATTGAATTAGTATTACATAATAAACACCAAGAAACATAATTTATCGTTGAAATATTCAAATGCTTCTGATATAAATGATTTAGGAATAACTTGGTATGTGTCACTGGCGTAACGTAGGTAACTACGAGGGAGCACATATTTCATAAGCCGTACGCCTGGGCAAAGTATTTGATCTTAGATCAGATGCTTTTTTTATTTCAAATTATGAAAGGTCAGGTGCTTAGGGATGAAGATGGCCTACATTCTGTTTGACAAGATGACAACGTTAGATTTTGTTGGTTTTTACGAAGCGGTATCTTGGTTAAGCATTCTAAAAGCCAAAGAGGGAGTAACGTGGGATCTTTGTTCGAACAAAGAGGAAATTACTGACGATCGGGGTATGACGATTAAAATCAAGCATGTTAACCCAGATTTATCTGATTATGATTTGATATTTATTCCTGGTGGTATGCCCACTAGAGAACTGCAATATGATACAGAATTCGTTTCATGGATCCAAAGTGCACGCGATGTACAGTACAAAGTATCTGTCTGTACAGGTGCATTGCTTTTAGGGGCCGCAGGGTTCTTACATGGGAAAATGGCAACAACGAACCCTTCTGCCTACGAATTGTTGACTCCTTATTGCTCACAGGTTATTAAAGCCCGCATAGTACGGGACGGGGATACTTTTACGGGTGGCGGTGTTTCAGCTTCTATTGATTTAGGCTTATACCTTATTGAATCTTTAACAAATGCGGATATGACGAAAAAGGTTCAAAAGCTGATGGACTATCCGTACTATCGAGCAGGAAACTTATCTAATATTTACATGCCTAACGAATAAAACGCATAGTAAATTTTCCATATACTAGGCCGCAGCTTTTGAAGTAACGGGCAGCAGAGTTTACAAAGCTTATTATAATAGGGCTTATAAGTATTTAAAGTTTCATAAGGAAAAGAGCAATCTACATTATTAACTTGTGGGTTGCTCTTTTCTATTACGAATGTCGATCGAAGGTTACGAATTGTGATCCCTTAAGTATTCAAATAAGTACAGAACGGTAAAATAAGAGATAACAATAAATAGCCGACCGTAATCGAGAAAAATACCACTTTATCGAACACCATCGATAATTCCGGTTTTTCTTGTCTTCTATAAAAGTTATAGGACAAAATGGATGCTACCACAATTAAAAAGACCGAAATCAATGACGATAACGTAAGGATATCCAAAAGTCCAAAGGTGCCTCCGTTTGCTGGAACGAGGGAATTCACAACATATGCGTTGGCAACTACGCCAAAGAATGAAGCGCCACCTAAGCCTGTTCGTGCATCGATAAGATCCGGTTTTGTCCATAATACTATTAAACCCAGAGCAACTGATAATAAGTACGGAAAAAATATTTTGAAATAAAAGCTCCAGTCGGTTCTATTCATTGAAATAGCTATCGCATATTGAGAGAATACCCGGTTTAAGCCGTTTGCATTGGGCGAACTAAAGGTGGATTTATACTCATGTGGTTTAACCACATTCTGAAAATTAGTGACACGATAACCGGGAATTTTCACTCTGGAGCTGATGGCTGAGTTATCATCCACAACATAGTTTAATGCTCCTCCATCATTTTTCTTATCTTCAATATAGATATTAAGCATATGATCTTCAAGTGAAAAACGCGTAGTATCGAAAACCTTATCTAATGTAACGGTAATTTTGTAGCGCTGGTAATTGTTACCATCGTCTAAATAATGCTCGCTTGAAAGTTCCTTTGAATCCATTTTTCCACCTATAACCTGAAAGGTTTCACCCGGATTCAGATCTTTATTACCCAGCCATGAGAACCAGATGTAGAGATCAGCAGAAAATGTCGAATCTGCAATAGAAACATTATGTATGTTCTCCAGGTAAGAACCAACCTTAACCTCATTAAAGTTAGGTTTTTGAGGAGGATATTTAACCTCTACCTTAGTGATATCCATACGGTTTTTGTGATCCAAAAACGATTGTTCTCGTGCGTTTGACATAAATAAACCGAAATAAACGGTAAAAGCTACGTATATGGCCAGAATAACAATAGCACATAGGATCAATCCTGTTTTCTGTTTTTTTGTGATTTTCATTAGTTTTTCTTGCACGATACCACAACTCCCCAAGTTTGTTCGCATTTTCTATATTAATTAACTGATTTATATTTCCGTTCATTACGTTCATTTCGTTCTTCCAATAACAAATATTTCAACTCCCGAACCTCGTCCCGCAGCTGTTGAATTTCCGATGTGTCTTCCTTAATATCATGCACGTCCTTTTCGATACCGGCTATGTCTTCCTCGACATCTGCAGGAATATTGGCTGCATTATTAACAATCTCACCGACTACCAGATTCAGCATAACGAAGACGGCAAGAAAGATGAACGTAACAAAATAAACGAGGGAAAGTGGACTGTTCTCCGCAATCGGCCGATAAATGTTAGCCCAGTCATCGAAAGTAGCGATTTGGAACAGGGTAATCAGCGACGCAGACAGATCTCCAAAATAAACCGGTGATAATTCCGCGAAGAAGGTGGCGCCGACAACTCCATAAATATAAAAGACAATAATCATCAATAAGGAGATACTTCCAATAGTAGGAATCGCCATAAACAAGGATGTAATGATTCGACGCAGCGAATGGATAGAGGAGATCGTCTTCAGGATCCGGAGTACCCTTAATATTCGTAATACACTGACAAATTGAGATTGCATGAAGGCGATACTGGCCGCGACAACTATAAAATCAAATAAGTTCCATCCATCTTTGAAATATTTTCTTCGGTGCACAATCACTTTTAATATAACTTCCAAAGTGAATATCCCTAAAAATATTAAATCAAATTTTTCAAAAAGAGATTCATATGCACTATTAATGGAAGGATAAGTCTGCAATCCGATAACAATGGCGTTTAAGAAAACACAGAGCAAAATAAAGTTGGTGAACAACTTGCTTTGAACGAACATTTTGAGACCTGATGATTGATGTTCTGAAACCATGAGTTATGTGAACCCTCTTTTCTTATAAATGTAGTGAGCTTTTAATAAAAAGTAATATTTTTCATTACTATACTAGTCAAGCTAGTGCGAAAACGCATGTAACTAAAGTTATAAGAAATGTTAATTAATTGTAAAGGGGGGTAAATAGGTCCGAATTCCTATTTCAGTCATCTATTTTTCTGTGTTATTACGGATCACTCACCGAAGAATGAGGAGTAAAAGCAGGAAAAGAAACTTTTGGGGCGAACAGGGATATCTAGTCAAGGGCAGGCAGAGTAGCCACCAGTTAAGATCATTTTCGATTCGAAGGAGGAATTCAGTGCCTTTAGGAGTAAGATCCATGATCTTGAGAGGTCAACTCTGAATTTGAGTTAAATATACTTTTAATCTGAAATGAGAGAGATGAGAATGTAAATTATGCGTAAATCCATGAAGTATTTGATTGCATATTATATGCTCTTTGTCATTTTGTTCTTTCCTCTGTGTTATCTATATAATCAGATTGATTACTTCATCCTTAAAACTCAATTAAAAAGGGCAGCATTCCTATTATGAAGAAATACGAGGTTTGAGAAATAAAAAGACTCCTTGGTATGATGTATATGGATCCCAGATGCTGGCCAGCGTCGGATCCAAAAACAAAGTCAAGGAGACTACAACATGCATTCTACTCAAAATGAAAGAATTAATCAAATTACTTCTTCTACTTTAATTATCGGAGTCGACATCGCAAAATTCAAACATGTGGCAAGGGCCCAAGACTACCGCGGAGTCGAGCTCGGGAGGCCGATTACGTTTGAGAATAACCGAGAAGGCTTTGAATTGTTTGTGAGATGGTTCCGGAATATTGCGACGGAGCAAGGGTTCGTGGACGCCATTGTTGGCATGGAACCCACCGGCCATTACTGGTTGAACCTCGCATATTACCTGGGAGAACAACAAGTATTATGTGGCGTGGTTAATCCGCTACACGTGAAGAAAAGCAAAGAATTAGACGACAATTCACCGACCAAGAACGACATTAAAGATGCCAAAGTCATCGCACAGCTTGTCAAAGATGGGAGATATGCCATTCCTAATCTTCTCCACGGCAAATATGCCGAACTAAGGGAAGCGATGAAAATTCGCGATCATCTGTCGACTGATCTGCGAGTGGTGCAAGGCCGGGTTCATAATTGGTTGGATCGGTACTTTCCAGAGTTCCTCACAGTGTTTAAAGATTGGGAATGCAAGTCTGCACGCCAAATGCTTAGCCTTTGTTTGTTGCCACATGAGTTGGCTGCTCAGTCAGAGGAGGCTTTGTTAAGGCATCTTAGAGAGGTGGCTAAGCGAGGTCTCGGCATGGAACGTATGAGGTGTTTGAAAGCAGCTGCAAGCCGTTCTGTTGGCATCCGAGAAGGTACAGAATTAGCAAAGCTCGAACTTAAGCTGCTGTTAACACAGTACGAGTTGCTTGAAAGTAAGTTTGAAGAGCTTGAAGAAAAGCTGGATGAGCTCTTAGAGCAAATCCCTCATGTAAAGCAAATAATGGCCATTAAAGGTATGGGTCGGGACAGCATAGCCGGATTCCTAGCTGAAGTTGGCAACATTGAGCGTTACCGGCATCCTAATCAAATCATAAAGCTAGCGGGCTTGAACTTAAAAGAAAACACGTCCGGTAAACACAAGGGACAGACAAAGATCACCAAGCGCGGTCGTAAGCGGCTACGAGCACTGCTATTTCGCGTCATAATGCCACTGGTGGCTAAGAACCGAGCATTCAAGGCATTACATCAGTACTACACCAAACGGCCAGATAATCCCTTGAAAAAAATGCAGTCGCTCATTGCGCTATGCAATAAGCTGATTCGAGTTCTCTTTGGTGTCCTTAAAAAGGGGCATAGGTTTTGTGAAGAAAAGATGTTACAGGATATCCCCCGATTCACGGAAGTGTCATTAGCAGTTTAGATTCAATGTTTTCATAGAAGTCGAACAAATTAAAAGGAACAGACAATTGAAGCACGGACGAGTCGGAACAGAACTTACATACGGACGAAGATCCTGTCGGGCAGCATATCCGACCTCCACCTCATGGACAGGTTGAATGAAGGAATGTGGGAGCGAAGACTCTGTGAGACATGGGAGGGTTGACCGCCATGAGCCATGTGGAGATCCAAAGGTGCGATCATATATTTCCAGAATCTCCACTTTTTAAAACGAGTGGTCTAGGTGGGTGTATTTTTGCGCTTTCCTCACCCCATATTTTACACTTTCTACAACTTTGTTCCATGTGCTGATTGTCTTTCACGGAAGAAAAACGTTCAAAATCTAAGAAAACAAGCGTATTTAAGAGGAAAGCGATTCTCCATAGAGGGAGTAGTCGTTCTATTAGAAAGTAACTGTAAAGAAAGAGTCAATGTTCTACATGTAGAGATAAAAAATGAATGGTTTGCTGGGACAGTATGGAAAGCAGAAACTGACAGTCCATATATAACTAAGGTATCTGGTCGATATACGGATAATGGAGTATCTGCTGATTTACAAAGTTTGTATGCAAAGGAAAGCGAAAGAAGTATATGTAATTTTAATAACAACGATCTCTATTTTTTGGATCGATTTAATAATGAATTCATCCGAAGTAACAATACTATAAAACCAAATAAAATTAGTTTAATTGGAATTTCACTAATAACCTTTGGTTTAATCATAGGAGTTGTCATATTTGCACTAATAGAATTGAGAAGTAAAAGTAGCAGATAATTGTGGGAATAATAAGTAATCAATCATGTAGAGGATCCTTACCTATGTGAGGATTTTTTGATGTTGCGGACTCCAACTTATCGATCCGTAAGGATGCTGTGTATTACTTGAATCAATGGCATGACGATCAGATGAAAACAATGCCGTTTGACACAGATCCTTTGTGGACGGTTATGAAGGAAGGCGGCCCCTTCCATGCCAAGGGCTACTTGAAGGACTACGCACTTAGGCTGGAACAATCGGAACGGGGACATGCAATAGAAGAACTGAGACAACGACATCCTCGGGAGTTTTAAGAGGTAGCGCACAGCACAAAGAAGGTCACGACATTTTGTGTGACCTTCTTTGTGCTGCTCATGCTGCTGCAATCTGCTCCAGGCGTTTCGTGAACCTACCTGGACTTTTTCGGCCTATGCCTGATCTTCTTTGAGCTTTTCCTTACTAAACTTACCTTCACCCAGTAATTTTGCTGATATCACACCTACCAGCAAAGACCATACCGGAGCGGAAATACCAAGAAAGGAGAGATTCGATATGGCGATTACAAAAACAAACAAGATGGATAATTGATATGAAGGCTCAGAAAAGGAGGATCGCAAGCTGTTTAACAAAACTCCCAAAAGAGCAAAACCAGAAAGCAATGTAATAAATGAGGAAGGGAGCAGCTCAATAATAACGATCATTTTCCACGCAAACAATCCAAACAATGCCACTAATCCACCGGAAACTATGGCTGCCACCAGCCGTTTCTCTTTCGGGCCCGCTTCATCGCTACTGCAAAGCGCAGTCATCATCCCACCTATATTTACTGCATGTCCCCCAAATAAACCAACAATTAACGTGCCTAAACCCGAAAAAACAAGTGTTTTATTGACGGGTGGATGATATCCATTTTTTTTCAGGGCGGCTAAAGCGACCGCGATATCATTACTTAAAATTAATACAGCTAAGGGAATCGCAATCGTGATAAAGCTATTCAATGTAAAGGCCGGCAGAACAAGCTGAGGCAAACTAAATTCAGTCTCTTGAACAATTGGAAAATCGTAACCTATGAAAAGTCCTAAGACACCAAAAATAAGTACACCTAATAATGGAGAGATCCATTTAGATATTCTAGGTCCGATAAAAAAGCCCAGAATGGCCAGTCCTCCTACGAGTGGAGACTCTTTAAAAGCAGGAACGATATGAACAACATAATTCAGAATAAGACCCGCGAGCATGGCATCAATCATCGGTTTGGGTATGAACGTCAATACTTTATTAAATAATCCCGAAAATCCGAATATAATGATAAGTCCACCGGTCATCATGAAGCTGCCAGACAATTCATTTACTGTAAAATTAGCTGCCACTGTACTTAAAAAAGCGACGGCTGTTATGGAGTGTGCTCCGCCAAAAGGGATCTTGTACTTGAGAGACAAGGCGATGTTGAAAACACCACCGATAAAGTAAACAACGAATATCCATGAAATCAGCTCTGATCGGTTTAATCCAATCATTTCTGCACATTTAATGACCAGAATCGCACCACCAGTGCAGGCCATTAAAGCGGACAGGATACCAGCCAAAACGTTTTGCATGTTCAAAATGGAAGCTACTCCTTCTCTTAACCTGTTGTATAGGAATGTGTTATATAGGCGGTTATGATTCCTTAACTATATTAACTTAAAAAAGATCATCAGTAACCATCCAATATATGAATTTTTGAAGTGGTATAAATTTTTTGGATTTGGTCATGTTCCTTGCTTATCAGTCAGAAGCCTGACATTTATAATTGAACAATGACTATCAATATGATGAAGGTAGGGGAAATATAATGAAATCCTTTCCGTACGGATCCGTGCTCAAGGTACAACGGGAATTTACGCTTGAAACGATCAAAAAGAAATTGGATGATATGAGTCAATGTGGAATGAATTTTGTCGTCATTTGGCCAGCTGTTTTTTGGTGGGAAAATAAAGCTAATGCGAATTACCCTTTTCAAACAGGGATCGAGATTCTTAAGCATGCGGAGCAAATCGGGATGAAGGTTATTATGGAGCTGGCCGGGCAAATTACCGCGCTGGAATATGCGCCTGATTTTCTGATAAGGGAAGAATATTATGCTACCAAAGCGAATGGAACCGTGGATAATGATAAAATTATTTTCGATTATTTAAACTACAACCATCCTGAAGTGAAGCAGCTGGTTAAGAAAAATTATACCGATGTGGCCAAGGCTTATAAAGGATATGCAGCTTTATACGGCTACGATATTCTGAATGAGACGATGTTTACCTCGTATGATCGTTATACACTGCAGCTGTTCCGCAGCTGGCTGGAGGAGAAGTATGGTACAATTGACCGGTTAAATGAAGTATGGGACCGCTCGTATTATGATTGGCAACAAATTGAGTTCACCTATTGGCTATGGGCCAGCGTAATGCCGTTTGTCGATTGGGAGCAATTCCGCAAGGCTAACGTCGGCATGATTTTGAACGAGTGGAAAGGCTATGTGAAATCCGTTGACCCGGATCGTCCGACGATTGCCGATAATATCAATTCCATGATTGCTACGGATAATTTCTATACGAGACCGCATGATGACTGGAACGTTGCGGAAAATGTGGACGAGTACGGGATCTCATTTTATCCCAAAGAAAATTTAACAGGCCAGCCGCATTATAAGCGTTGGGAAACGTTTGTTGGTGTACATTCTGCTACAAAAACAGGCCGTTTCTGGATTTCGGAGCTGCAAAGCCATCATCGCAACATGTTCAATCCGAATAGTATTGTATATCCTTACGAGCTCAAATGGTGGAATTGGGAAGCTATTTCTCACGGGGCCAAAGGCATGATATATTGGAAATGGGATCCATTCATCAAAGGCATTCAAACAGCGGGTCGGGGATTAGTAGATACGCAGGGTGGGTTCACGCCAAGAGCGCATGCAGCGGCTGAAATTGCCGATATTCTCGAAGCACATGCCCATGAATTTACAACTTATGAGCCTGAGCAGCCGCGTGCGGCTATTCTCTACGATAAGCTGACCCATGACTTTACCAAAGCCTTTACGCTTACGGTGCCTAAAGAAACGAATATTTATATCAATTCCATTGCTGGCTTGTATGAAAGTTTATGGGAGCTGAATATTCCGGTTAAATTTATAACACCTGAAGATGTGAAGAGTGGAAAAGTGAACGAGTTCCAGACGTTGTTCCTGACAAATCAACTAGCGATTGGGCCTGAGCTTGCAGCTGCAATCAAGGATTTTGCAGAGCAGGGCGGCACGGTTATCGCGGATGGTAAATTTGGCGAAATTCGTGAAGACAGCATCCTGAATGAGGAATTGCCGGGCGGAGCGCTGAATTCAGAGCTTGGCTACCGTTTCGTGGATATTGATCCACTGAACCTGCAAATCTCACTTGACGCAGATGGAGATAAGACAACGGGGATACCTGGATATTTTGAACGGAAAATCCTGAGTATTGATAATTCGAAGGCAGAAGTATGGGGCAGCTATTCCGATCATCATCCTGGAGTACTGTGCTCGCCGATTGGTAAAGGCCGAATTATTTATATTTCCACAATGCTTTGGTATGGTTATCATATGGAACCCAATCCCGATGTATTGAAATGGGTTCAGCAGTTGGATGCCAAGTATTCGCTTTCCCTGCATGCCGCCGCTGACTCCCGATTGAAAATATGTACATTGCGAGGGGAAGACGGGCTCTTGTTGTTCGTATTCAACTACACAGACGAGGCCGTGGAATCGGAAGTGGTATTGAACGGAATCAGCTCGAAGCTTGAATCTGCTTCCAACATCACTAGTGGCAGCGCCATGGATACACGTCAACAGCAGGACCAAGTCGTATTACCTGTAGCTTTACAGAGCAAAGATGTAGCGATTTACAAGCTTTCATGGAGGGGATAACGATGTCCGAAACAAATTTCGACAAACTGGCTTTGCAGCCTATTTTGCTGCAAGCCAATCGGGTATGGCGCACGTATTCAGGCGGCAAGCTCATTGATCAATGGCAGGGCAATGATCATCCTGAAGACAGCAGCTTTCCAGAAGAGTGGGTTGCTTCTGTAGTGAAAGCTACGAATGTCGGACGCGAGCATATCCAGGATGAGGGATTAAGCACACTCAAGCTCACCGATGGAACAGAAATTACCTTGCAGGAAGTCATCGATTCCAATCCGGAAGCGTTTCTGGGCAAGACTCATGTGGAAAAACACGGGTCCCGCACAGCGGTACTGGTCAAATTGTTAGATTCCAGCGAGCGGCTGACGATTCAGGTACACCCGGACCGCGAATTCGCGCAAACGATGTTCAATTCCCATTTCGGCAAAACGGAAGCCTGGTATGTGATTGGTGGCAGACAAATCGATGGGGAAGAGCCTTATGTTTTGTTTGGCTTCAAGCCTGGGATGACAGCGGAGAAATGGAAGGAGCTGTTCGAGCGGCAGGATATTCCCGGTATGATCGATGCTTTGCACCGGATTCCGGTGCGTGAGGGTGAGGTCTATCTTGTCGAGGGCGGCGTACCTCATGCTATTGGCATCGGCTGCTTCCTTATTGAAATTCAGGAGCCTACGGATTACACACTGCGTACGGAGAAAGTGACTCCAAGAGGGAATATTGTCCCGGATCAAGCGTGCCATCAGGGGCTTGGTTTTGAAAATATGCTTAATTGCTTTCATTATGATGCTTATTCCCTGGAGCAAATTAAAGACAAATGGTTCATTGCTCCAACCCAGCTTCAGGAAACAGCCGGAGGCAGCTTAACGGCACTAATTAAGGAAACCGATACAGACCGCTTCACCATGAATCGTCTGAACGTCGTGTCCGAGTATGCTTACGAGAATGACGGGACGTTTGCGATTGCCATTGTTGTACAAGGAAAAGGCAAGCTGCTATGGGGATCAGAAGAAATCAGCATTAAACAGGGGAATACTTTTTTCCTGCCGGCCTCCTTATCTTCAGTGAAATGGATCAGCACAGATGAATCACCCTTGGAGGTCATTCTTTGCTACCCTCCCAAGCCATGATTCATTGAATCACGGTTCAAAGCTCCCATAGTACAAAGATTTAAAGCTCTCCTGGACGTCTAGGAGGGCTTTTTTATACGCTGCGTTAGGCTCACGTTAAATCACTACAAAGGATTTCACGGTTTTGAAAATGTACGGCAGATCAGCTCTTACGTTTAAAAAGTGACAGACAGCAAAAAGGATGAATAGAGGACAGGGGTGTGGGGTGGAAAGTTTACGGGCCGTCTTTGAAGTCGTGTTCCCACCGCTTAGTCTAATCCATGGAACACGACTTCAACAACGGCTGCAACCCCATACCCATGTCCTCGCCAACGCACCAAAGTATGGGTTTAGACAAGTAAAAGTATAAATTTTTTCAAACCTGTCACTTTCAACGCTTATGGACAATCCTCGTGTTCCGTATACTAAAGTCAATGAACATCAATTAAGAAAGGAAAGGCTGAAGTCCATGAAAAAAAACAATGTCTCCGAAACCATAACGGGTTATATATTTATCGGCCCACTAGCGATAGGACTGCTTGTACTGACACTGATTCCCATTATTATCTCCATCGTCTTGAGTTTTACAAGCTGGAGTTTGGTTCAAGGGTTGCAGGGGATTCAATTTGTTGGATTGAAAAATTTTGTCCAATTGTTCCAAGACCCTGTATTTCTTAAATCGCTCAGCAATAATTTCATCTTTATTCTTGTCGTACCGGTGACGATGATTAGCGCCCTTCTCCTTGCTGTTACTATTAACAAGAATGTATATTGGAAAGACTTGTTCAAGGTCGTTTATTTCATGCCTTATATCTCAAGCATCGTAGCGGTAGCGATTGTATGTCAGGTGCTCTTTCATCCAGAGTACGGGCCGATTAATGAGACGCTAAAAGCTATTGGAATAGCCAATCCGCCTAAGTGGCTTGCCGATCCTCAATTTTCACTGCTTACGATTATGGGGATCACGGTATGGACCGGGGTTGGGTATAATCTGATTATTTATTTGGCAGGTTTGCAAAGCATCCCGAAGGATTTGTATGAAGCGGCCGATATTGACGGGGCCAACTCGATCGTCAAGTTTTTCAAAATCACGCTGCCGTTATTATCGCCAACGACCTTCTTCCTGTTGGTAACGGGCATCATTGGCTCTTTTAAAGTGTTTGATATTATCGTTGTTTTAACCGGCGGAGGTCCATCCGATTCCTCTTCCATGATGGTATTTTACTTGTATCAACAAGCTTTTATCAATTTGAAGACGGGGTATGCATCCGCAGTATCAGTTGTTCTTCTCGTCTGTGTATTGATCATCACCTTGATTCAATTTTTCGCCCAGAAAAAATGGGTCAATTACTAGGAGGTTCGCTGCATGAATCTTAGCTTACGCAAATCCAGCATCACCTTACTGATGTTGATTATAGGTATTCTGTTTTTGTTTCCATTCTTTTGGATGATTTCTGCTTCATTCAAGCAGGAAACGGAAGTATTCAACTTCCCGATCGAATGGATTCCGACGCATTGGAACGCGGTGCAAAATTACACGCAGGTATGGTTAAAAACCCCATTTGCTCAATACTACGGGAACTCTATCCTCGTGTCCGTGTCAACGACAGCTTTATCCGTTTTTATTTCATGTATGGCGGCCTATGGATTTACTAAAGTCCATTTCAAAGGAAGAGAAGTCATTTTCCTTATTTTGTTAGTCGTTTATATGATCCCGCATCAAGCCATACTGGTACCACAATTTATTATTTTTCGTTGGTTAGGTTTGTACGATACACACATAGGGCTCATATTTTTGAATTGCTTCAGCGTACTGGGAACTTTTTTACTCCGTCAAGCTTTCTTAAGTATTAATGATGAATTTATAGAATCGGCCAGAATGGACGGGGCAGGTCACTTTCGGATCTTTACCTCGGTCATTGTGCCTTTGGTGAAGCCGGTCGTAGCGACTTATGCGATCCTGAGATTCATCTGGACCTGGAACGATTATCAGAACCCGTTAATCTTTTTGAATTCCAAGCATTTGTTTACCCTTCAGCTGGGCATTCAATCGTTTGGTAATGAGAACGGTCAATTTTACTCGTTGGTGATGGCTGGAGCCGTATCGGCTATTCTACCACTGCTGATTGTGTTTATTATTGGTCAAAAGCATGTCATTGAAGGTATTTCTGCAGGTGGCGTGAAGGGATAAAAAGTACATTCAAGTAAAAATATTTGCCAACAGGATAAAATTGTTGCTTATGTAGATATTTTCCGCCGGCTATAATGAAGTTGCTGCTGGATCTTACAAAATTGAATTCAAATAAAGGGGATACATTCAAATGAAAAAGACAAGTGCTTTGCTGCTTACCAGTGCAATGATGGCTTCGTTGTTAGCAGGCTGTGGAGAAAAGCCTAAGGAAGAGCAGGCTGCTGCAGGCGCTGGCAATGCGAAACAGGTTAATCTTAAGGTTTACACCTGGTTGTCTGAAGAAACGGCTCATTGGAGCAAGATTATGCCCGAATTTAATAAAGAATATCCGAACATCAAGGTTGATGTAAATATTCTATCCTCCAAGGATGATGCTCATGAAGCAATGAAAAAGCTGGACTTGGCGGCGGCTTCCGGTCAACAAATGGACGTTGTCATGCTGAATGACTCAACTGGATATACGCAGCGTGTGAATGCAGGAATGCTGGCTCCGTTGGACGATTTTTTGAAAACAGACGGAATCGACTATGATAGCGAATACAAGGCTACAACTCAAATCAACGGTAAATATTACGCGCTTCCAGGCAGATTGCTTACCTGGTTTGTGATGTTAAACAAACAAAAGCTTGATGAAGCAGGCCTTGCGGTTCCCAAGGAATGGACCTGGGATGAGTTCATGGATTATTCCAAGAAGCTAACCAAAGGCGAAGGCCCGTCCAAGCAATACGGAACGTATTTCCACAACTGGATGCAGTACATTACTTTGGCAAACGTGAACAATCCGACTAACAACCGTATCGTAACCGCGGATGGCAAGGTTGAAATTAATAACGATCGCATCCGTAAATCGTTGCAAATTGCCAATCAAGTACAGAACGTGGACAAAACGGCTCATTCGTATGCAGATGTTATTTCGCAAAAATTAACATACCGTAATGAATACTTTGGTGGTAAAGCGGCGATCATACCGACAGGAAATTGGATGATTACGGAAGCGGCAGGCAGTGAAACGATCCCGGCCAAATTTGTATCCGTGTTTGCTCCATACCCCAAATTTTCCAAAGACGATCCAAACGGACAAACATTGGCTACGATTGATTATATTGGTGTAGCTGCAAGCTCGAAGAACCCGAAGGAAGCTTATGAGTTTACTCGTTGGTTTACGACCAAAGGTATCCTGGCTTCGGAGGCTATGATCTCATCATGGACGAAAGCAGATTTAAACAAAATGATCGACGGCTTGATTAAGACAGGTAAAAATCCGGAAATGGTCGATAAAGCCTCATTGGAATATGTGATGAACAGTGCGAAGCCGGTTAAAATTGTTGCTCCTCCAGCTTATATCAGCGACGCGGAAAAACGGTATACCTCGGAAGTAGAAAAATTCCTGTTGGACAAGGTTGATCTGGAAACGACGATTAAAAATGCGGAAAAAGCTGTAACTGATGTGGTTAATACCAATAAATAATTAGGTGCAGGGTATGATACAATAGATCTATCAGAAAAATACAAGCCGTGGAGAGTGATTTACTCTTCACGGTTATCCTGTTTTACGCAAAGTAGGGATGGAATTGAACTCATTATTTAAAAAGCTGTTCAAATTGTCTCTGAGACAAAAAATTATGTTCTCCATTATCGCTTGTCTGATCGCTCCTCCCATTATTGCCATCCAGGTATCCGATTATTTTACAAGAGATGTACTGCGTGAGCAGGCAGCCACGAATGCTCAGGAATCATTGGATGTTGCGAATTTATATGTGACGGACCTGTTGAATTCCATGATTTATATGACCAATAACATTCAATTTGACAATGAAACTGCAACCGTCATGAAAAAGCTGGGTCAAGAACCGTTTGATCCCTCGTTAATCGTGATGGAAGGTAAATATATAACGAATAAACTGGAGACGCTCGTGTTCTCCAAGGATCATATGTATATCTCGGTCCTGCTGCCCAATGGGGCTTATTTTACGAATTATTCGGGCTCCGAATTCAATCCGCTGCAGTTTCGTTCCGAGCCCTGGTTTGCGAAGCTGGATTCCATGACCGAGTATGATATTCACTGGGTGGGAACACACCCGAACTATATTGGCTCAAGAACGAAAGCAAGCCCTAATCTGGTAACCATGGCAAGGGTACTCAAATCAGGCAGCTCCAAGCCCTATGCTTATATTGTTTTAAGTGCGGAGGAGCAGATGATCAGCGATTTTTTCAACAAGTATGCTCCAACGCAAAAAATGATGTTAACGGATTCAGCAGGCACCATTCTTGCAAGCACGGATAACCAGCAAATAGGAACGGTCTTTTCACAGATGGAAGCTACGGATCAATCGAAAACCAAATTTTTAATGGTGGACAACCAGGAATATATATTATTAAATGAACCGCTTTCGATTTCGGGATGGCATCTGATCAGCTTGGTGTCTTACCAAACGGCGATTGAAAAGATTCAAAATATTCGTAAAAACGATTATTGGGCTCAATTTGTTTTTTTGCTTATTTTTATTGTATTCCTGTACTTGATTATTAACCGAATTACGAAACCGCTCGTTGTATTGGCGAGGGTAGCTGCCAGTGTTAAATTAGGAACGCTGAATGTCAGAGCGGATATTCGAGGCACGGATGAAATAGGCCGGCTTGGACAGGTGTTTAATCAGATGCTGGAACGCATTGAATTGATGATAGAGCAGATCACGGAGGAGCAGACGCGTAAACGGATGCTGGAGCTGGAGCTGCTGCAGGCGCAAATCAATCCGCATTTTTTATTTAACCTGTTAAATTCGATCCGGATGAAAATCCGAATGAGAGGGGACCGGGAAAGCGCCGATCTCATTACATCACTCTCCAAGCTGCTGCGTATGACGATCAACCGCAACAATGAGTTTTTGCCGGTGGATGTGGAAGTAGATACAGTTCGACATTATGTGAAGCTGATGAATGTTAGACATAATCAAAAAATCCAGTTTGAGGAGTCCATCGTACCGAATGTGCTGATGGAGGATATCCCTCGATTTACGATCCAGCCTTTTATTGAGAATGCTTTTATACATGGGTTAAATCAGAAATACGGCCACATCATCTTGTCTATATGGAAAGATCAAACTTATTTAATCATATCCGTGTGGGATGACGGTGTGGGCATCGATGAAGAAAAAATGGATGAACTGAAAAAATCATTTAATCGCGAAGCGAATGACTCCAAGAGCCGAATCAATGGGATTGGATTGAAAAATGTCCATGACCGTTTGGCCTTGATTTATGGTCCTTCCTTTCAAATGGATATTCAAAGCGATGCCAAGAGCGGCACGGAGATTACCATCAAGCTTCCGCTTCGGGCAAAAGGGGAGGATTAACTTGTACAAAGTACTGTTGGCAGACGACGACTATCCGGTAATCGAGTTTTTGAGACAAGAAATCCCTTGGGTTGAACTGAATCTGCAATGCATCGGATATGCAGAGGATGGTTTATCGGCACTGGCCAAAGCACAGGAGGAGATGCCTGATATTTTGATTACCGATATTGGCATGCCCGGAATGAATGGCATCGAGCTGATCCAACACTTGAAGCAGCTCAATCCCAAAATGCGTACAGTCATTTTGTCCTGCCATGATGAATTTCAGTATACCCGCCAAGCGGTTAAGCTGCATGTACAAGATTATGTGCTCAAGGAATCGATGGAAATTGAAGAGATGGTCGATATTTTGAAAAAGCTGCTGGTTCAAATGGATGAGGAACAGAACGAAACCCGAAGAAACCAAGGGATGCTGCTATCCTTCAAGCAAAATCAGGATACGCTGAAGGAGAAGCTGATCAGCAAGCTATTACATGCTCCGATCTTTGATGAAGCCGAATGGCATCGGGAGTTTGACAAATTCGGTATTGATTTTTCAACTAAAAAATACTTCTCCGTCATTTGCTACATCAATCAATATGACATGCAGTTGAAACGGTTCCAGTCCGAGGAAGTGCTTGTATATGCGATAAGCAATATCATCGATGAAATTTTGCATAATAATCAGGATGCGGTTTGTTTCCGTTTAGGCTCCAAGGAACTATTGTTTCTGTTTGCCGGGACTAGAATGACCGGGAATCAGGTTACGGATTTCGATAAGAAGCCCTTACAGGATATTCAGTCAGCCATTCATAAATATATAAAAATTGATGTTTCTTTTATTATGGGGGAGCATTACAGCAGCAATATTAAAGTGCTTAAAAGGGAGATCAATGTCTTAATGGAGTTGTCCCTTCAACGGTTTTATTTGGCTGATAGGGTGGTCATCCGAATGGAGCAGCTAACCGTTCCGTTTGCCCGCGAGGATATTTTCCAGTATTACTCGGAAGTCTCTGATGCCTTCGGGAAGCTGTTACTTGATGAAGCTGTGGAACTGATTGATGAAACGATTTCGGAATGGTTCCGTTTCTTCATCGAACATCGGTTTCATCCTGAAGAGCTGAAGAGTTTCATTCTCAGACTGGTGATGGACCAATATGTGAAGGTCAGATCCTCAGCACAATATTTTGATTTTGAAATGTCGAAGGAGCTGCTGCATCAAGCTGTTTTATCTGTCGAATCGGTCTACGAATTGGAAGTGTGGCTGACTTTATTTTGGAAATCGCTGCTCGAATCTATTTCGACGATGTCCAAACGTTCCAGACGTATGGAAATCATTAAAGCACAAAAATATGTGCTAACCCATCTTGACCAGAAAATTACTTTGGAGGAAGTTTCGGAATTGCTGCATTTGAATCCGGCCTATTTCAGCCGTTTGTATAAAAAAGAGACACAGGAGAGCTTTATCGGCTATGTCACCCGGATGAAGATGGAGAAGGCTAAGGAATGGCTCGAAACGACAAACAAAACGGTAGAGGAAATATCGGTTCAGCTTGGCTATGAGAATAAAAGCTACTTTAACAAATGCTTTAAATCAATTTACAAAATGCCACCTTCTTTGTTGCAGCAAAATCTCGGCTTGAAATAAGGGTGGATTACTTGCTTGTACCGCAGCGCGGCGGCCTATCTGGATTGATGTGACCGCTGTTTATGTTTAATTTACAATAAAATCCAAATACGTTAGACTAATTGATGTGAATCGTATGTGAAATGTAGGAATGGAGATGAAAATTTTGAGCAATTCTAATGCTATCCTGCATTATATGAACGCGTATATGGAGCTTTATCCATTTTCAGGGGTTATCCGTGTTGTTAAACAAGGGGAAATTATTTGTACTCAGGCATATGGTAAGGCTTGCATTGAATTCGATATTTCCAATCATACCGACACCCGTTTTGGTTTAGCTTCAGTTTCAAAGCAGTTTACGGCTTTTGCTGTTATGCAGTTGTATGACCAATCTCTGATCGATATCGATCAATCCGTTAATGATTACCTTCCTGACGAGCTAAAGGTGGACCAGCGCATCACTGCCCATCATTTAATGTCACATACTTCTGGTTTACCCATTTTCCACGGACTGGATGGCCATTTCTTCGGAGACTATGACAAAACGAATTACAGCCAGAGCGAGTTCGTAAAGTTTTTCCGGGAGCGTCCGCTGCATTTTGAACCGGGATCAGGATACGAATATTGTAATGCAGGATACCATATGCTTGCGTTTCTTGTTGAATCGGTAAGTGGTATTTCATTTAAAAAATATTTGGAGGAACATATTTTAAAGCCACTGGGGATGTTCGACACGACGCTTGAGGATGGAATGGAAATTCTGACAAGCAAAGCCTTCGGATATGGCATGATCCATGAAAGTATAGTAAGGGGAGAATATCATAATCCTGCTTATAGTATCGGTGCTGGAGGTATGGTTTCTAACTGTTCAGACTTATATAAATGGTATCTTTGTCTCAAAGAACGTAAATTGCTGGGCAACAGCACGTATTCTCGCTTTTTTCAGGAGAATGTAAACGGTTACTGCTATGGTTTATTCAAGGATTATATGTACGGAAAACCAAGATTTTATCATGACGGTGCATATCTTGGAATTGGTGCGTATATGCAAAGTTTTTTCGAAGATGATATTTGTATTATTGTGCTATGCAATTATGACTTCGTTAATTATTTTCGGGTAGGGAACGCGATCAGTGAGTTGATCTTTACAGGAAATTCAGAGGTTCCGCAGAAGCCGTTGGAAATCGTTCTTGATGAAGAGTTAGCTGAAAAGTATGAAGGCGTCTACGTAAAAGATCGTGCAGAATTAAGAAGAGTTCATAATCATTGGGAATTTGTACATTTGGGCCGCTTTCACAAACCTCTCTATCCTATTGGGAACCATCAATTTCAGAGCACATGGTTGGATAAATCCTATATTCTAAAAAAATGTGAGGATGGTGAGTTTGAGTTTATAGGATTACGGAAGCAGATTGACTCCTGAAAGAGCTGCTAGAAATAGTGCGATAAGTTGTTTATAAGGGGGATACCATGCTCATCTTGCGAAAAGGAAACAGGAATGATCTTGAATTCTTGATTCGAATTGATTTGAAAAATGATGGATACACGTCAGGACCAGATGATGTTGAACTGACAGAGCAGCAGCAAGAGGAACACCGCCAGAAGATACAGAAGTATGTAACTGATCCCAATAAAGGTGCATTTATTGCTGAGGATTCAGTTTTGTCCATGCCCATTGGTATGATCATGTATTCCATATCCAATAGGGATGATGTGTATTCATGGAAAACGATATATAATGAATTAGATCGTACCCTATTTCAAAGTGACGGTCGATTCCTCGAGATATTTCAATTATGGGTGCATCCAGATTACCGCAGAGCAGGCTTGGCAACACAACTTAAAAGCAAGCTGGAAGAAGAAGCTCAATATCACAATGTCAATTTAATATATACACATACCGAAGCGGTAAATGATCACGTCATTGAGCTTAATAAAAAAATAGGTTATCAAGAGGTTCGACGTGGTCCTATTTGGGATGATATCATTCGTGTTAGCCTTATCAAACAGCTGAATGTATCCAATTAAGAGTATAAGTATTGGAGTTGAACACCATGTATTTGCGTAGCCTGGAAATTCTCAGAAATAAAGATCATGACTCAAAAGCGTATCCCTTTACGATACCCGCGATCAAAGAATTGGACTCCATTTCGTTTGAAACGAATGTCACCTTTCTAGTAGGGGAGAATGGCTCAGGGAAATCGACACTGCTGGAGGCGATCGCCTATCAGTGCGGATTTAACACGGCTGGAGGAGGGAGGAACAACGCCTATGAGGTAGAGGCTTCCGCGTCCATTCTGGGGGATCATATTCGGCTCTCATGGATGCCCAAAATCACGAATGGATTTTTTCTGCGAGCAGAAACCTTTTATCACTTTGCATCCCATATGGACACGCTGCCCGAGGGCTTACAATATTATGGAGGTCGTTCCTTACACGAGCAATCGCATGGGGAGGCGTTTCTTTCACTTTTCACACATCGCTTTGGAAAAAGGGCGATTTACCTGCTGGATGAACCGGAAGCGGCTCTATCGCCTGCGCGGCAGCTGGCATTGCTGCGCATTATTAAAGATTTGGAGCACGATGCTCAGTTCATCATCGCTACACATTCACCAATTCTGCTCGGATATCCAAATGCGCAAATACTGAACTTTGACGTTCAGCCTGTAGCCGGGATTCGATATGAGGATACGCTGCATTATATTATTACCAGACGTTTTCTGGAAAACAGGAAGGCTGTCCTTAAGGAATTATTTGAAGATTAACAGATTTGATGAAAAACCTTCATACGAAGTATGGAGATTTTTTTGCAGCTAAGGATTCCCCGGGAAATATCGACATAAAAAGAGGAACGGCATGGTAAATGACGGATAATTAATAAATGTGTTTTATTATTTTGGCAGTTACCAGAACAACAGGATTTACCAACTTTTTGTTGAATACATGAAAGATATGTGCGACGCAGCGAAGGGGATGGTGTGAATGCCATGTCGTGTGTAATTCATTTTGAAATATTATAGTGTTATCAAAGCGACTTACAAGGAGGAAAAAGATTGAGTAAGCTCAAAGCGCAAAGTTATGACAATCATAAGAAATTTGTACCTCTATTCCATTTTGTCCTGGCACCCATCGCACTGATCCTATTCATTGCGTCGATTATTCACATGTTTAAAGAGCAATTTAGTTATGCTTCCCTTTTTGATTTTGGTATTTCCATATGTGTATTAATATTGGCGGCGCTTGTTCGCCTATTTGCAACCCAATTGCAGGATCGCAGCATTTTCCAGGAAGAGAACTTTCGGCACGTTCATCTTACAGGCAAACCCCTGGATGCAAGACTCAGTTTACAGCAGATCATCGCACTTCGTTTTGCTTCAGACGAATCATTTCCTCAATTATGTGTGAAGGCAGCCGAAACGGGGATGGAGCCTGACAAGATCAAGAAATCCATAACTGTGTGGAGGGCTGATCACAACCGAGTGTAACGTGATCATCTTTGCGGATTGTGTATTTCGAAAGGTTACAAACAGGATTCATATATCTCTTGGTTTGGGAGGCAGAGGAACGATGCATGCCCCTGGGCTCTATAAAACCTAAAGCCGCTAAACACTACTTTGAGTGTTTGGCGGTTTTTTTTAGCAGCGTGTTGACTTGGTACTGCTTGTGTCTGGCATTACATATCAATAAGATACACTTTAAGTATCATCCTTTAAATTCAAGGTAATTAAAATGAAAATAAACGAATTCCTATGTGTTATATCTATTATAAGTTTAATATGTTATGTAAAATGAACGTATTTATTAATATAATAAACTCATACCGATAAAGTAATCAATGGATGAACGGTTCAGAGAGGATGACTATCGTTGAGTAAATACAATTCAAACAAGATGGATACAGAGGGTCTACAAGCACGTATTGATGAGGTAATTGATCGTACACTTGCTGAAAAACGGCTGGTTGGCACGGTTATCCAAGTTGCGATTAATGGAGAGCAAAGTTATAGTCGTGCTGCCGGTTTTGCAGACCGTGAGCATCACCGGCTTATGCAAAATAATACATTATTCCGACTTGCGTCCGTGTCCAAGCCGATCGTTTCCACGGCTGCCCTGGTACTCGTATCGCAAGGCCGCCTGCAATTAGACGACCGTGTGGACTATTGGCTGCCCGAGTTTAACCCCCGTCTGCTAAGCGGTGAATTTGCTGCAGTGACTATTCGGCATTTGTTGACTCACACGGCTGGGCTGACCTATCGATTCTTTCAGAAAGAACATGATTCATACGAGAGCGCCGGAGTATCAGATGGCATGGACCAGGCTGACATTACATTGGATGAGAATCTACGCCGTATTGCTTCTGTACCGCTCCTCTATGCGCCAGGCACCCAGTGGAAATATTCCATTGCAACAGATGTTCTTGGTGCAGTAATTGCCAAAGTTGCGGGTGCCCCACTAAACGAAGCGGTGCGTTCTCTGGTGACCGAACCGCTTGGCATGAATGATACGGGGTTTATTACGGTCGACCCGATACGGCTTTCTGCGGCATATGCGAGTGCTATTCCTGAGCCACGTCGTATGCTTGACAGTGACCATATTCCATTTATAGAAGGCACGGCCGGTTTCAGGCTTGCTCCCGGTCGGGCACTTGATGATAGCGCTTATCAATCAGGTGGAGCAGGTATGGTTGGCAGCGCGGGAGATCTTTTGCAACTGCTGGAAACTTTGCGGATGGGTGGGGCACCTCTTTTGCCGAAGAGTTTGGTCCAAGAGATGACGACTAACCAGATCGGAAGCCTTCCTATGGCTTACTGGCCGGGGCGTGGATTCGGTCTAGGTTTTACCGTGCTTAAAGATCCGGTCGCCGCAGAAACTTGCGAGTCACCAGGAACTTGGCGTATGGGGGGAACCTATGGTCATTCGTGGTTCGTTGATCCCGTAAAGCAAATAAGCGTCGTGGCGTTTACCAACACCGCATTGGAGGGCATGTCAGGCCAGTTTACGGTAGACCTTTGTAAAGCCGTTTATGAAGGGAGTAAGAAGTGAAGAATGGCAGAAAACTCAAAGTAGAAATGTAGCCGTTTAAAACTCTCAGCTGCGAACGAGTCTTTTGGTAATGAAATCGACTCACACGAGAAAGCGCATCGCTGTCAGCGATGCGCCCAGGTTCGCTAAAGCTCATGATCATTAATTGTTCTCATTTAAAAAAGTGTTAGTTTTCAATCCCAAGTACCTCATTTTAACGTCTACAGTTACATCAATATCTGCCTTCGCGAACTCGTCATTCCAATTTTCTTTGACTTTTTTGAAATTTTGATAATCCTGCCTATTCATGACTTCACCGAAGCCAAATATATCGGAGCTATATTCCTTTTGGGCCTTTTCAATGGTCCCTTTAATTCCAGCTTTCACCTGTTCTTCAATCAGGCTTTGATAATGGGTATATGTTTCTAATTTCCTCATGTCATCGCTACATTGTGTGCCTTCCATTTTGGCTTCCAAGGAAACCGAAATTTGTATAAAAGGCTTATCGTCTTTGTAGTGTGATTTAACTTTGGAGTGAGAATTAAATATATGAACAGTGATGAACTTGTTCTTTCCACATGTAGTGGTTATAGACGTGGATTTGATTTTGTTTTGGGTCCACAAATAATATCTGGTATCATCCACGGCAAGATAGCCTTGTAACTGCTCGCCCTTGAAAATGGCTATACCGCTTAATAAAACCATAGCATCGGGTTCAATGGTCTCCATGTTACTTTTTCTTTTCCCTTTTTCAGCATCACCTTGGATGGTAACAGCGGTTAGCACAGGTTCTCTTCCTTTCGAAATTAACGAGGAAACAAAATCCTTGATTTTACTCTGAGGATCCCCGCCATAATCCTTGAACATGGTCTCAAGCTGTGTTTTTAGTTTAAATGAAGAAGATTTTTGCAGGGGATAAGAAACTTTTAATACATCGGATGCTGAAACTCCTTTTGCAATAATCAGATTATATTCATTTCGTATTTCTCGATTTCTGTCCAGAAAGTCAATAAATTCAAGTAAGCCTTCCTTGGCTACCTCTTCACTAATGACTATGACTTGTACATGAGAGTAAGTTGAACTTCTCGTGAAGCCAATATTCAACTTATTCACAAGTTCTGCAATCATATCACCTTCCAGACTAAAAATGATGGAAGGGGTAGCCTTCCCGCCTGTCTTTGGATTTATTTCTGTTTCAATGATCGATTCAGTTGTCAATTTATATTTTTTATACTCCCCTTTGTCTATGCCGATCCCTGTAATAAGGGATGTTGCATTAAGCTCTTTTCGGTCCCAACAACCACTTACAATAACGACGATAATAAGTAAAGGTACACACAAACCGATTATTCTTGTCATCATCCAGAATCTTCCTCCATCGGGGGCGTAGGAGGTTCAACGTTGGGTTGCCTAAGTGGTTTTTCCGTTTTGAGGTAGCTGGGTCTGTTTTTTAATGAAAAAGTAGGAAAACGAAAAATAACATCTTTTTGGTCCTCAATAATAAAGGGTGCAAACGGAGCCATGTAGGGAATTCCGAAAGAACGAAGACCGCACAAATGTCCGATCAAAATGATCAAACCTAATGCGACTCCATAGAGACCGAAAACAGATGCAAAAAGAATTAGAATAAATCTCAATAAACGAGTCGATACAGCAAAGCTGTAAATAGGGGAAACAAAGCTTGAAATTGTCGATAATGCAATAATAATAACCGTAGAAGTTGAAACGATTCCCGCTTCAATAACGGCTTGACCGATAACCAAACCTCCAACAATTGACACGGTAGGACCTACAGCTTTAGGCATTCGAGCACCTGCCTCCCGTAAAATTTCAAATGTTATTTCCATAATAAATATTTCGAATAAAGCTGGAAAAGGAATATTTTCTCTCTGAGACGTAAGGCTTACCAATAATGATGTCGGAATGATTTCAATATGATAGGTGATAACTGATAAATATAAAGAAGGAAATAAGAGGGAGATCATAAAAGATAGATATCGAATCATTCGAGCAAACGAGCTCATCAGGAAAGGATGATAGTAATCTTCCGATATTTGGAAAAAGTCATTAAAAACAGTAGGAAGCAGGAGCGCGAATGGGCTCCCGTCCACTATAATTGCAATTTTTCCCTCCACTAAATTAGCTGAGATACTATCGGGTCTTTCCGAATTGAAAATAAGCGGGAACAGAGTGATGGTTTTATCCGTAATCAATTCTTCAAGCGTCCCCGAATCAAACATGGCATTGGTTGTAATGTCACTGATTCTTTTGTTTATTTCCTCTAAAATTCCATGATTCACTATGCCATCAATGTAGCATACGTAAACAGTTGTAGATGTATCTGAACCAAGAGTATGTTTTTCGAAACGAAGTGAAGGATTTTTGATTCTGCGTCGAATCAGGCTTAAATTCGTATCACTTGATTCGGTAAAACCATCCTTCGGACCACGAATAATACCTTGCGTGCTTGGTTCTTCTATGGAGCGTGTAGAAATGGAATTCATACGTATAGAAATTGCTTTTGTAAAGTCTTTAATAAAGAGAATAACATGTCCAGAAAGGATGTTGTCGATTACTTGAGTTTCATACTCTAACAACTGAAGCTGGGTTCCTGCTAATTTCTCCTTACAAAATTGTTCAAGCTCACTTTCATTGTCTATAGATAACGGATTAACGGAAGCGACAGAAAGAGAGAGCACAATTTTATCATTAATTGCTTGTTCATCGGTCATAGTCGTGAGATAGCAAATCAATGCTTCTCGTTGCCCTATATACAGGGACTCTATATAAAAATCGGATGTATGTCCGAAAATTTCTTGAAAATGATTTTGGTTAGCCTTTAAATCTTTTCCGATTTTTATATTTCGACTTTCTTGTGTAGGAATCCAGGGGTCAATTTTCCTTATTTTGGATTTAAATAATTTTTTAAACAACATCTTTGGCAGCACCTCCTTTTTTTATATTTTTACAAATGATAAACAAAAATATTAGGAATGGAATTATATATTGAATAGGTAAATGTATGTACAGGGGCACAAGGTGAAAACCTTCATGGAAGTGTTCAGTAGTGTTTGCTGCAATTAAAATGGCAAACATGGCTATTTGCATCGCGACTGGAATAACAAATGGACGATAATGCAATTTGGAGACATATCCTATACCTCTCAACGCACAATAGAAAAAGATACTCACTTTTACGTATATTCCCATCATCATCACAAAAACAACTACAGCGTCCAAGCGCTCAATAAAATTAGCAACCGATATTTCTCTTGCTGCATTAAGTAGAGGGAACGTGGAACGTTCGTTAATTTCAAACCCCAAAACACTAATTTTAATCATAGTAAAACCAGTGAGTAGTAAGCCTGCTAGAGTGACAGAAATGATACTGATTTTTTTTATATGCTTGCATTGAGTCACATAAGCTCCAATAATCGTAAGTACGATTAATTCACCATTAGGAAAAGTTAGAAGAACCGGAAAAATGGCCTTTAGTATGGGTTTAAATCCTTCAGCAAGAATGGGCTGTAAATTTTCAAGGTGAATGTTTCCGCCAATATAAAGTAAGAACATAATTAATATCAAAAAAAATACAGTATATGGGAAAAATATTTCCATACTCCTCCCCAAAACCTCTATGCCCATGTACAGAATATAAGCAATGACCAGCATGAAGGTTAACGAAATGAATTCCATAGGCGTATTTGGGAAAATAACTATTTTTATCAACTCGCAAAAATCACGTAAATTTCGGGAGGCATTATAAATAAAGTATTCAATGTAACCCATTGATAGTAAAATCGCTATTTTTCTTCCAAAGCAAGCCTCTAGAATTTCAAATAAGTTTTTATTGGGCATTTTCATTAAAATGAAACTATAAAATTGTATTAAACCGATCCCTATGAAAGAAGCAAGCAAAATAGCGATCCATGCGTCCTGTTTCGCTTGATTGGCAACACTAACTACAATAGCCGTACCTAAATGGAAGCTGAATATAAGAACGAATAGCTGCGACAGCGATATTTTTTCCACTAGTCTCACTTTCACTCAGCTCCTTATTTAATCTGTATTATGGTTACAAGGGTTTTTATTTCTCCTTAATCGATAATCGACAATAATGGCATACATAAAGGTGAGTCCAATTGCTACAAATACAGTATTCCTCCCTGTCTGTACGTTAAATTCTGTGATATTCATGAACGCTTTTAGGAAAGAAGTGCCATAAACAATCGAGTCTATATAAGTAATGATGACCATTCCGATAAGCAGAATCACAAAAGATAAGAATGTAACCAAACCTCTATTCCCTCTTTTCCTTAAGGTTTATTAATTTAAAGTAACCAAATATAAGAGATATATGCAAAAGATGGTTTTTATGGAATAATCAGTTGCTGAGAGGATTTCATTATTCGCATGGAAAAGGAGTCTTGTATCTGATGGGGTGAAAGTGGATATGGGGAGAAGTGTCTTTCAATAAATCGATCTTGAATTTTGTGAGAAGCACGGGTACGATCTGATTGAAATCCGCTTGGATAAACTAAAGGAATACTTAGAGGAGCATACAGTAGCTGATTTGAAGAACTTTTTCGATACCAGTAAGATAAAATCGTTTGCTTTCAATGCGCTTGAATTCATCAGCTTTCGAGATGAAACCGGTTACAGTAAAATAGTAGAAGACCTGCAATTCCTTTGTGAGGTTGGCTCCGTTATTGACTGTAAAAAAATTGTTGTTGTTCCTACCTTCGACATCGGCGATTATACCCGTCAACAAATTCAGGAGGAAACCGTCAGAGTCCTGCATGATTTGGCAGACCGTGCACAAGCTTACGGGGTAAGCCTGGCCTTCGAATTCGTGGGTTATCCGAACTGCTCGGTCAATACGTTTGGACAAGCCTATCAAATCGTTCAAGCAGTTAATCGCGACAACGTCGGAATCGTGCTGGATTGCTTCCATTTTCATGCAATGAACTCCAGGCTTGAGGATTTACAGCAGGCAGATCCCGCTAAAATCTTCGTGTTCCATATTGACGATTGTGAAGATTTGCCTGTCGGCGCTTTGAGGGATCAACACCGGGTATGGCCAGGCCATGGCTCTGTGGACTTAGATGTTATCCTAAGAACGCTGAGTGAAATTGGATATAGCGAAATGGTATCCGTAGAATTGTTCATGCCGGAATATTGGGATTGGGAGATTGAGAGAACGATTCAAACAGGCAAAGAAACGACGGAACAGGCGATCCGTACATATTTCGCTTAGCCGAAAGCTGCCAAGGGCAGCTGCCTTATGCTCCAAAGCTCGTCCAATGTGTTGGGCGAGTGAGTGAAGAGGGCAGCTTGGTATCGGCATCGCCCTTCGCCGCGTTGAGCTGGGCTTGGGTGAGAAAGATACTGTCGGTGAGGTCGGCGCCGCTGAGATCAGCGTCTCGGAAATCTGCCCCGATGAGGTCAGCCACTCTCAAGTCGGCACCTTTGAGGTCAGCGGCAATAAGGTACGCCCCTCGCAAGTTGGCGCCTTTGAGATCTGCTCCTCCAAGCTTGGCCCCGATAAGGTCAGCCCCTCGGCCGTAGTTCTTCTTACGCCGTAGGGAAGCCTCGTGCTGGTCACGAGCCTCGGCTCTTACAAGTTCGCTTGTCCTCAGGAGCAGAGAATTGACATAGGCCCGATGTTCGGCCACGTCAAGCTCCATGAGAGAGTCGGGACTGAGGTAAGTTAAGCGTTCTGTTTCTTCGAGTGCGAGGCTGAGCTCACCGTGGATTGGCTGGGCCGGCTGCAGCGTCAACGCTTCTTTCAAATACCAGAGCAGCTCATGGAGCTGCCGCATGATCGGAAATACCTCGAACATTGGCTTCGCTGTATCCGGGGCTTGCCGCCAGTCTTGTCCACCGAAGGTGACTTGGGAAACTTGCTGCCCTGCACCAAAGCAGTCATAAACCGTGCAGCCTCGAAAACCGAGTTCTCTGAGGCTTGTATGAACACCGCAGCGAAAATCCGACTGCAAGTTGGGACAGGGCTGACCGGCATTTTTGTCGATTGCAAAATCAGACGAAGCTGCAAAGGGCAGCGCGGCACAGCACAAGCCGAAGCAATTCTCGCAGTCAGCTTGCAGATGGATACGACTCCTGTCAGGGAAAGGCCTTGAATTATCGAGATTCTTAGACATGTGTGGACTCCTTACGCTGCACCTTATAACAGCTAATTGACTCAAATTAGGTTAGAATGTTAACAATTAACGTAAAACCTTTAATGCGCCGCTCCAGGCAATGACTTGATCGAACAGCGTGTTGACGGCCGCTTCCTGATGAGGTGCGGGCTTTAGAATACTGTAGTTTTCAAAGTCTGTAAAGACCGATAAGGTAACCTGAGCGCGTACGTCAGCAACATGCAGTTCACCCAAAATTAGTCTCAGGTTTTCTGCCGCTCGAGCCCCGCCTGTACCGCCGCCATAACTGACTATGCCCGCGGCTTTATCCTTCCATTCGTTAAAAAGATAGTCGATGGCGTTCTTAAGTGCCCCGGGAATGGCATGATTATATTCAGGTGTTACGAAAACAAAACCATCAAACGATTTGATTGCTTCAGACCAAGCGAGCGTATGCGGTTTCGTATATCGACTCAAAACTGGAGGATTGGGTTCATCATATAACGGCAAATTGAAAGCCGCGATATCCACGAGCTCGTATACAGCATCATTGCGTTTTTGGGCGATCTCGTGCACCCATCGTGCAATGGCTTCACCTCTGCGACCTGGACGCGTACTGCCAATAATAATGGCTATTTTTAGCATGAGTAACTCCTTCGTCATATTGACTGTATTTTTTGAATCGGCGATATAAGAATGATCTCTGTAGAGAATCATAACAGATGGATTCCTTACAGTTCAAAAGAAACAACCGTTATAACTAATGTTTCCGATTGACAAAGTATACAAAATGATTATAAAATAGAATGAACATTCGATCTATGTTTGTTGATTAAGCTGATTCGTGGAGGGATGCTATGTTTGATAAATACAATAAAGTACAGCAGGCTGTTCTGGAGACAACCCTTCGCATCATTATTCAAAGGGAGCTGCAAGCTACATCGATGGCGTTGATCGCTAAGGAATCCGGCGTATCGACAGGTAATATTTATCACTATTTTCAGAGCAAGGAGGATATCATTAATGAGCTGTATAAGGGGATTGTTACCTTTAACGGTGAATATGTAATTCAGGGCTTGAATCAGAAAGGAACCATTCGGGAACGCTTTAACTGGGGCTGGGAGAAGGTCATTGAGCTGAGCAAAAAGTATCCTGAAGGATTTTTGTTTATTGAGCAGTATTCGTTTTCGCCCTATATTTATGAAGAGGTCAAAAAAGAGGCATACTCGGGCGGCTGGTGCGGTCCAATGAACAAGCTTTATGCCGAGGCGATTGATCAACAGCTCATTATCGACATGCAGCCGGAGTTAATGGTCCAAATGCATTACGGATCTATCGTATATATGGTCAAAGGACATATTCATGGGAACATTGAATTCACTGAAGAAATTGCTCGCAACGCGATACAGACTTGCTGGAACGGAATAAGCCGAGATATCCAAATAGCCAATTAAACAGGTCTTGGTTAACCAGGGCCGATTTTTTTAAAAGTCAGTAGAATGAACGTTCGATCTATACACGCTTGAGACTGAGAATGATCCATATAAAACAAATCAGAAAGAGGAGATCAACCAATGAACAAAACGATTTTTATTACAGGAGCCAGCTCTGGGCTGGGCAAATTAACGGCAATTCATTTTGCCAAGATGGGCTGGAACGTAGCCGCTACGATGCGCACGCCTGACAAGGAAACGGAGCTTACCAAGTACAGCAATATTAAAATCTTCAAGCTGGATGTTACAAATGTGCAGCAAGTACGAACAGCCGTAGAGCAGGCGATTGCTGCATTCAGTCGAATCGATGTGGTTGTGAATAACGCGGGGATGGGTACCTACGGTGCCTTGGAGCTGGCCGATGAGGAAGATATAGATTGGCAGTTTGCTGTTAACGTTCGTGGTCCGATTAATGTGATTCGTGCGTTTTTGCCGCATTATCGTGCCAATGGGGGAGGCATGTTCATCAACATCAGCTCCATGATGGGGGTTACGACTGCCGTACCGACCGGATCGTTGTATAACATGTCCAAATTCGCATTGGAAGGACTGATCGAAGGTCTTTATTACGAGCTGCAGCCGCTGAATATCGAATTAAGATTGGTGGAGCAAGACGGTTCCAGTGGTAATAATTTTGTGAATAACGTCATTTGGAACACGAACGAAGATATTAAGGACTATGATGCCATAACCGCAAAAGTGAAGCGCATGTTCGAAAATATTGACAGCAGTCGTTTGGAGGACCCACAAAATATCGTCGACGAGATTGAGGCCTTGGCAACCGGGGCCAGCCAGCAATTCCGTACACTGGTAGGTCAATCCAGCAAGAATCTGGTCGCACTCAGAAATTCTGTGCCGATTGAGGAATATTTGGAAAAGGTTATGGCAAACTTTAAATAAGTGGTAGTTTCTGTCGGAAGCAGATATAGAAGGTATAACTCATAAGCAAAGGCAGGGAGCTGTTTAATAAGCTTCTCTGCCTTTGGTTGCGTTCTATGATTTGCGCAGTGCTTGGTCCACGCCGGTTGACGCACCCGACCATATTTTCTTGGCTGTCCAATCGGCTGAGCCCTGCCAGAAGCTGGAATGAGCAGGCAGTCCCAAAGTAATAAATACGGTCGAACATAAATACAAGCTGCCCGTTGAAATATAATACTCGCCGATTCCCGGCTGCGCACCAGACAGGCCAATTTGCAGCCAGCCATTGGCATCGTAGGTGCCAGGAGCTTCAAGCGTACGACGGATTACGGCGGTCAGTGCACAGCGGACTTGAGCCGGCGCGATATCGCCCGGCAGCTCTTCGCGCAGCGCGACTTGTGCGAGCAGCTGAAAGGCGCCGGTCCGATAAGCCAGTGACCGACCGATCGGAGGGAAGGTGCCTTCCGGTGATATCAGCCGTTCCTGCACAGCTGCATATCGTTGTGCCCGCAAGAGGATCGGCGCGCGCATTTGCTGCCATTCGGGGTAACAGTCCCCGACAGTTTCAACAATGTCGATGAGCATGGGCTGAATCACATAGCTGTTGTAATAGTCCCAGTGAAATTCAGGGCCATCGCCATAGGCTCCATCACCTTTATACCACTGCTCATGCTGTCTGAGGGCGTAATCAACACGCATGGAATCCCATGCGGCTCCCATCTTGAATAACGCGGCTTCGACAATAGCAGAGAACAGCAGCCAATTGTTGAAGCCGGGTTTGCAGTACCGCGTGGCCGTCAATTCGGCAATGATGTTGTGCCTCACGGAGTCGTCGAGCTTGTCAAAAAGCTCAGTCGGTGCACGCAATATCGCATGCGCGACAAAGGCTGCATCGACGACAGGCTGAAAGCCTTGACGGAAATTAAGATAATCGGCTGAAGCAGGGTCAACCGCAGAACGAATTGCTTCGCGGGCCAGCACAGCGATATGCCTGCGCAATTCGCCTTCATGACCGGAATCCGAACCCGATTCCAGCCATGGAGCAAGCCCGGTCAGCGTTCGTCCGAGTGCCTCGAGATGCGTGAATTGGGCACGGTCCCCCGTGTTGTTCTCAATCGGCATCGTTTGTTTGAGCTTGCCAGCGGCCAGTGCTTCCAGAACGGGGGTCACAACCCGGCATAAGGTGTCGACCCAATAGCTCCTATCGTTCGTGGTTTCAGCTAGATGATTCACGAATGCGCCTCCCTTATAAATAACGTCTCGCCTGATAAAAATTTCGAATCCAGCGGTGTTTATTTCTCAGCAGCTCGAATACTTCCTGTGGAAGCTCAGGACGAGCAGCTGCTTCAAGATTGGGGCGAATAAATTCGTGCACATGCATCGAGGTAATTGCTGTTGTAATGCCTTCAGGCTGTAAGGCGAATCGTATCGCCAGCTCGGCGAGACTTTCTGCATACTGTGGGATGAACGTTTGCAAGGCATTAATTTTGTCGATATAAATCGACCGCGGCAGCACATCAAAATAGTTGGCACGGAAGTCGCCTTCAGCAATATGGGTATCTGCCTTCAAGAATCCGGTCAGTCCGCCTTCGTCGAGAATAATTCGTGCAATAACGGCAACCTGATGCTGACGGCAGATCGGGATCAGGCAATCGAGTGCCAAGGGATCAAAAATATTAAATAAGGTTTGCACCGCATCGATTTTACCAGAACGAACCAAAGCAATTGCCAGCTCGTGCCTGTGATCGGGAACGGAAATCCCGATATATCGTACCAAGCCCTCCTCCTGAAGGCGCAGCAGCTCCTCCATCCAATAGTCGGAGTCGTCCCAATGCGCCCAGTATTGGTGCAGCTGGATAAGATCAAGCTGCTCAAGCCCCAGCTGCTGTAACGAATCAAGCACGCTAGCACGCAGCATGCCTCTCGGATAAGCAACCTCGACAGGCACAGGAGCATGCCAGCCCGAGCCTGGCGGGTATGAGGCTGGGGCCGGCTGTGCTGCAACCTTGGTCGCAACAAACGGACGCTCGCCGGTCCACTGCTGTAAGGCTTTGCCGACCAGCTCCTCCGACCGTCCATAAGCTCTGGCCGTATCGATAAAGTTGATGCCTCCATCCAGAGCAAGCAGGACGGAGCGGATCAAATATTCATCGTCATAGCTGCCGAAGCTCCCGGACAGGCCCATAGCTCCAAAGCCCAGCTTGGAAATGCGCTCGCCGGAACGCGGAAAGACGTTATTCGTACCCATCATGATCCTCTTTTCACCACCTTTACCTTTTTAATAGTTCGTATATTGCAGCTCTACCGTAGACAACCCGCAAAAGCCTGGAAAGTTTTTGGCTACTCTGCGAATTTCTTCGGGATCACCGGGAATTTCCAATTTCTCGAGTCTGCGAATCCGGGCTCGCTCTGACATTTCCCGTGCGGTGATGATATCGTCGATTTGCTTATATAGCTCGGGTCCCCATGTTTTGCCGAATTCCACATGCATCCGTTCATCGACCATGTCGAATTCACATTGGATTGCTGAGAGGGCATCCCCGAATTCCCAGAACTTCTCGACGCATTTCCGCTTTTTGACGAATGAGCAGGGCTCTGCCACCATGGTCAACCCCGCATACATATCCGGAAACCATTCCTGCTTCAGCTCTTCAATGGAAGCGCCGGGAGAGGTGTTGAAAAACTTGAACTGCTCGGTTTTATAGCCCATTTGCTTCAATCGTCGGACACCCATTTGACTGTGGCGCACCTCATCCCATAAGTGGCGGGCCAGATCATAATAAAACTCCAAAGGCATCTTCTGTACGCCATAATATAAGTAACAGAGCGATTCCGCCGCACTAATCTCTGTTGCATTAATGTAATGCATCTGCCTCACACTATCCTGCAAGGGCGACATCGTCGGGTCGGAATACGATTGTTTATAGGCATCGGTCCGTTCATAAACAGGAAACTGCGGATCATTGCTGGACTCTGCGGGTACGGGTCCGGCGGCCTCTGCGGCCGGGTGAACCGGCAGCCGGAGCGCTTCTACATCCAGCCGATGAGCGAGAACATCCTCGTACAGGCTCCACACCTCGGCAACATAGTCCTGCCACTGCTCGGCTGCTGACTTTTCGTCGCCAAACTGCTCCAGCCGATCGTACAGATAGTCGACAAGCTCATGCCGGGAATACAAAATCGTACGCAGATGATCCACTGTAGGTGCGTCGAGAATCGTATCCAGCTTGGCCGCTAACTCATCGTAAAGGACAAACATACGCCGCAGCACATGCAGATAGCCTATGATGAAGCTGGCAGTGTCCGGAGCTTGCGAGATCCGTTCGAATATTTCGCGGGTCAAGGCCGGGGTGCCTTCCTTAACATTCAATGAACCCGGCAGCTCGATCAATCGGGTATGGAGCGCTTTCGTATGCTGGCTGTGCAAGTAGCCGAATCGACCGAGCTTCGTCTTAAGCTCATAATCGGCAACAGCAGGCAGCCATCCAAAAGCAAGGCGGGACAGCTCATACTCCTGCCACAGGAAGTCAAGCAGCAGGCGCGCGGTATCCTTCGGGCGTAAATAACGGTATGAGGCGGCTGCGCCTGCTGGCATTACATTTTCTTTTTCCGTCAAATTGTAATCTTCTTGTTCATGTTCTAGCATCGCAGATCCCTCCAAGGTTATAGTTAACGATCAGCCTTTTAATGCACCTACCATGACGCCTTTGACAAAATATTTTTGCATAAAAGGATAAACAAACAGAATCGGAAGTGTCGCTACCATAATCGTGGCATACTTGATCGTCTCACCAATCTGGAACAAATCACCGAAGGCGGCATTGCTGGACATGCTGTCTGTCGAATTCGCAATCAGGATTTCCCGCAGAATGAGCTGCAAGGGAAACAACTCGCGATCCTTAAGGAAAATGGAGGCGTAGAACCAGCCGTTCCAGCGTTCAACCGCGGCGTACAGTACAATAACCGCAATAACAGGCAGAGAGAGCGGGAGTACAATTCTCAGTAAAATAATGAAGTGGTTCGCTCCATCGATTTTGGCGGATTCCTCCAGGCTTTCCGGCACAGCAGCAAAGGCGGTTCTCATGATGATCAAATGAAACGTATTCATCGCAAAGGGAACAATCGCAGCCCACAGAGAATTAATCAGTCCCATATCCTTAACGACCAAATATAAGGGGATCAGGCCTCCATGAAAAAACATCGTAAAGATGATAAAGAAAACGAAATAACGATTCCACAGCACGTTTTTTCTGGATAACACATAGGCTCCCAGACACGTGAGGGATAAACTCATCATAACGCCGACGACTACAATAAATAAGGTATTGGCGTAGCCAGTCAATATATTCGGATTTTTCAGCACGATTTGGTAAGCTTCGAGATGGAAGCCAAACGGCTTCAACAGCATCCCTTGATGTGCCATCAATTGGTCGGGATTACTGACAGAGGCAAAGGCTACATGAATCAATGGATATAAGGTCACGATAACGAGCAGGGAAAGTACGAGATAAATCATCCATTCGAATAAACGATCCGCTAAACCGGAATGTGTGTGCAAGCTCTTAACTCCTCTCACCAAAGGCTATTGTTGTTTACTTTACGACTGATATAGTTAGCCGTTATTAAGAGCACCAGATTGATCATGGAATTAAACAATCCGACTGCCGTACTGAAGCTCCAGCTGAATTCCAGCAAGCCTTTTCTATAAACGAATGACGAGATGACATCAGCGGTTTCATAGGTCGTAGGGTTGTAGAGCAAAATAATTTTCTCAAATCCGACATTGAGCAGGTTGCCCATCCGTAGAATAAACATAATGGCGATCGTCGGCATCAGGCCTGGCAGTGTAATATGAAGCATCTGCTTAAAGCGTCCTGCTCCGTCCATTCGTGCCGCTTCATACTGCTCCTGATCGATACTTGTGAGTGCTGCCAAATAGATGATCGATTCCCAGCCAACCTTTTGCCAAATTTCTGAAACAATGTAGATGGACCGGAACAACTGGGGCTGCTGCAGCATCGATTGCTCATTCCCGCCAAACAACGCATACAGCGAATGAATGACACCTCCGGTGTTGGTAAAGTCCTTGACCATTCCACAGATGACGATCATGGAAATAAAATAAGGCATGTAAGTGACTGTCTGGACGAAGTTTTTGAACACCTTGTTGCGGAGCTCGTTCACCAGCAGGGCCAGAATGATCGGTGCTGGGAATTCGAACAGCATCGAGTACACGCTGATCAACACGGTGTTGAGTAGAATGCGCCCGAAATAGTAGCTTTCAAAAAATGAAATAAAGTGGGTAAATCCAGCCCACTCACTGCCGAGTATCCCTTTGGCAGGGCTGTATTCCTTAAAAGCGATACTGGCCCCATACATCGGAAAGTAATGAAAAATAAGATAATAGGCTATAACCGGAATCATCATGATATACAAATATTTATTGGCGGCGAGATCCCGTATAAACCGTGATTTTCCTCGGGGAATGGCATGGCCTCTGTGCAGGATTTTTTCGGTATTCATACCGGATCGGACCGGCTGTTCCTGTTTCATCAAGCGGTCGCTCTCCTTTTCTATGGTGGATGCGGGGCACCCGAATTCAGCCTGATGCCCCAACATGATGGTGTTTGTGTGCTATTGTTATCGCTTATCGTTTCTTGTAACGATCCAATGCCGCATTCTGAATTTCTACCGCGCGATCAATACGTAATGTTTTTAATTTCTCGACATATTTATCGAAGTAATCCAGTGGCTCTGATCCCAAAATAATTTTTAATGAGGCTTCGTCTACTAGAGTGTTGACGTCATTCATGATTTTGGCCATCTCGGTTGCTTCCTGAGGTGTAGGAGAAACGGGAGGAAGACCATATTTGTCGTTGTCTGTATTTTTCCATACTGCCAAAGCGTCCTTCTGCTGCTTCAAAGTTAAATATTGCTCAATATAACGTTTGTCCTGGATGAAGGTACCGCCGTAGCTGCCTCTAAAATACAGCGACATCGCCTGGGCAGGTGCCAGCTTTTCAGGATTATTCATAATCAGATCGGTATACTTCGGATAGCCGTTCTCCAGATTGTAGCTGACCACTGGCGTACCGAAGTTAAAGAAGAGGTGACCTTGCTCACCGTAGCCGTAATCAAGCATTTTGACAGCAAGCTCGGCATTTTTCGTTTTGGCGGAAATCGCAACATTACCGGTTATGGAGGTAAAGGCAAAATCCTTTTGACCGAATTTGGGTTTATCGCCCTTCTTCATGACCGGATATGGAGCGGCAATCAAGTCAGCCTTCGGGTCTTTGGCCTGCAGGGCAGGCAGCCATTTGCCGATACCGCTGCCTGCGTTGCCGATCATGGCACCGCTTACACCTGAGGTAATATTGGCATCCAACGCTTTGCTGTCCATACCAGGGAAGTTTTTATCGAGCAGTCCTTCTTCATACCACTTGCGGAAGGTTGCAAGAAATTGCTTGTATTCTGGCTGTGCAGGTCCAAATTTGACCTGATTGTTATCGATATAGAACAGCCGATGAATACCGAAGGCGCCTATGAAGGCTCCATTGTATATGCCTTCCATCGCTCTCGGCTTGCTTAGGAAGGAGAGAGGAGCTTTACTTCCTTTTTTCTCCTTAAATGCCTTCAGCGTCGTGTACCATTCATCCATTGTTTCCGGAACGGGCAGTCCAAGCTCATCAAGCCAGTCCTTGCGCAGCATGGTACCCTGATAAACCATCAAATCCTCGTGATCTCTTATAAAAGGAAACACAAAGTAGCTGCCGTTATCGGTTTTGACCATTTTATCGACATCAGGGTGATCCTTTAAATATTTTTTGAGGTTAGGAGCATGCTTATCGATCATATCATTGAGCTTCAAAATGTAGCCGTCATTGATCGCTTTTTCCGGTCCTCCGGGAAAGCCGCTTAGCCAGTCATATTCAACCATATCGGGAAGCTCGCCGGATGCCAGCATTACGTTAAAAGCTTCTTTGGATTGGCCGGTAGCAGGCTGCGTAAATTTCAGCTTCACTCCGGTTCTTTTTTGCCATTCTTGGAAAAAGGGTACCTCATTCAGGTTCGATTTCAATCCGTTGAGATTGGCATTCATTTCTCCCCAATATTGCAAGGTCGTATCGGTTTTGATCGGATACGTAGTTCCCGCTGTACTCGGTGCGGTTCCCGGTGCTGTCGCTCCCGGCTTGGCAGGCTCAGCTGGCTTCGAACAGGCTGCAAGCGTGCCACCGCTTAATACGACAACAGCGAGCAGCGACGAAATACGTGAGCTTTTTTTCATTAGTAATGACTCCTCCTTATGGTTTGTTCTACTCTGATTATCCGGGAGTCTGAGTGAAATCGATATGGCGTATACTTGCAAACGGATGAACGGTTTGTACCCGTCCGTAGACGATTGTTACAATCGGATGAATGATTGTTGCGATTAGGACTTAAACCAGGTTCATTTCCTTGAAAGCTCCTGGGGTAATACCTTCGATTTTTTTGAAGGTTCGAATAAAAACATGAACATCGTTAAAGCCGGATACCTCGGAAATTTCGCCCACAGTCAGCTCCTTTTGCAATAGTAGCTCCTTGGACCTTTCCACTCTTGTTTTACTAATAAAATCGATTAAGCTTTGGCCTGTCTGTTCCTTAAAGAGCCTGGCTATATAAGAGGGCTTCAAATCAAACAGCTGTCCGATCAGGGAGTTGTTCAGATTACGATCGCGATAATTAACATTGACGTAATCGATCACATCCTGAATGAGCAGCATATGCGTTTTATACCTCGTTTCCATGGAGGCAAGCTTGCGCTTGGCCGACGTATGACTGCATATTTCCTGGAGCGCTTCTGTCAGCAGCGATTGCAGCTCTTCGATCGTTTTACTGGAATGAAGCCGGTCCAGTGCAGCCGCGTCCCGGGTGAAGCTGAAGGTGCCAAGAGCACCGATGTCATCCACGGTTTTGATCAGTGTGCTCATCAAATTAAAAAGTAAATATTTACGAAGATGGACATGGCCGGTAACCTCGGAAAAATTGTGCTCGATGATGGAATCCATCGTGATTTTGGCTTGATCATAATCACCCGCCTTCAGGCAATTCATCAGCTGCTGCTCCAGCTGAATCGGATAGAAATAATCGGTACCCTGTCGTTCAGTCCTCAGGCTGGAGCGAATATCCTCGTGTGACAAAATCGGACTGCTGCCCATGACCAGCTTGTATTCCATCACATCCAGCGCTTCTTTATAGGCGATCGGAATATCGTTCAAGGTGGGGTGAGAGCTGCTGATGGAGATGGTAGCATCAATATGGAATTTTTTTAAGAGAAACTCACGGGCTTCTGTGGCAATTTGGCGTAGATCATTGGCATCACCGGAATCATGCTCAGTCTGTCCGCTGAAATTAATCAGGCAGACCATCAGATCATCGGCTTCGCATACATAGCCGAGGTGAGTTTTGCCGGCCAATTCCTCGACGACATTCGTAATAATGAAGCGCAGCAGCTTCATTTTCTCATTGGCTGTCTTCTGATCTAACCGTGATAAAAACTTATCGATATCGTTCAAATAAAATACGAGCACGGCAAACCGGCTGGATTGAAAATCGATGCCATAGGCCTGAACAATATGTTCAACGGGCAGGGGGGCGTCCAATAGTCCCTTGAGCAGCCGATTTAGAAAATTGGAGCGGAATAACTGATTTTGCTGCTTGAGATGCAGCCCGATTTTATCCTTTTCATCGATGGTCTCCATGAAAACATGCTCGATGTACTGAAACTCGTTGTCGTTCCGGCTATAGGAGACACCGGTTTGCGCTGCCACCGAGCGGAGCAGGCGATGCAAGGGACCGTAGTTTTTGAGGAGCAGGAAATAAGTCAGGATACTCCCGCCTGTCAAACTTATGACAATACTAACAATCGTCAGGTTCCGGACATAGCGGTCCTTTTCCCAGAAAAGCGTACTTGGAATGAGCGATACATAGGACAATCCGGAAATACTGGATTCAGCGTGCATCACCTCATACTGTTGGCCATCCTGCGCTTTATAAGCAAATTCGACTTCCTTCGAAATGTGTAAGCGCTCTATTTGCGGAAGCTGGATATCCGTGTCGGGTGAGTTGGATACCAGAATCGTATTGTTGTCATTTAACACATACACTTGCCCACCACTAAACAACCGGATCTTGTCGGTCATATCAAGAAACTTGGCAGCATCTATGAGGATGACACAGGAGCCGACGCTTTGTTCATTAGGTCCCGCTGGAAAAGAGGTGATGAACGCAACTGCCGGCTTCAAGGAACCACCCTGGCTTTTTATTTGCATGGGAAGAAAGCCATGATAGTTTTTGCGCTGCATAATCGACAGCCACTCCTCATAGCTCATCGATGGCGAGCCACCGTGAAGGTCCTCAAAGGCAAATTTGGAGTCTCGGTTTGTACCCGGCAATATTACGGTATTTTGCGCAGCCCAATAAATATAGAAATTGTCCACGAATGGATAGGACGCCTTGAATAACCTCAGCTCCTCCGAGGTTTCGTACACATCGTAGACGTAGCTGTTATTCGCGTATTTGTTGGAATACATCAACGATTGCACCATAGTATGCAGGGACAGCTCCATATTGAGCCTACGGACATTTTGCAGCTCGTGGTCCATATTATCCCGCAATTGGGCAAGCAGGGTGGCATTGGCTCTATTAATTTCACCACGCAGCGTTTGCCCCGATTCCTGATTCACGGCAAGACTAACCAGAATGGGTAAAAATAAAATCGAAAAATAAGATATAATCCAGGTTAATATAATGCTACGGCGTTTAGACAACCTATTACGAAATGACACAGCCGTATCCCTCCCAGTGGTCGTGGTGTCCGTATTTGTATGCGTTGTATCGTTCAGTATACAGGATTTTAACGCTCACCAATGTAACTCCATTGTGGTAAAATGTTGTTGGATTGATATTTTTGGGAGGGAATACCTTCGTGAACAAAATGGAGTATATTGCACTTGGTCCGGATCACTGTACATTTACTTTTAAAAAGCAAACAGTCGGCGATTTCCCTGGATATTATCATTACCATCGGGGGCTTGAGTTTTATTATGTGCACCAGGGTAAGGGCCATGTTGTGCTGAATCAGCGCATTTATGAGCTGCAGCCGGGTAAACTGTTCATTTATCGTCCTTATCAGCTTCATAAGCTGCACGTAGATACCGATGAAGCTGAGCCCTACACACGCAGTATCATCTTGTTTGAGCCGGCTGTTTTTGAGTTATATGTCAAACCATATCCCAAGCTTCACCAATTATTTATGAGTTTGTGGAAGGAGGAGCAAGAGCTGCAGGTGTATGAGCTGAACCCTTTTCACGACATGTTGATCCCGGTTATGGACCATTACGCGCAGCGGCTGCGGGATACGAAGGATGGCGAGAAGGCACCTGTATTTGCACTGCTCCTGCTGCAATTGCTGGAGACCATTCATCCCTTGTGGAAGCAGGGCACGACGCTTAGCAAGCTGAGACCGAGAACGCTCAAGCATTCGGAAACGATCATGGAATGGGTGGAGGAGCGATATGCAGAGGAGATTGGACTGGAGTGGATTGCGAGCAAGCTTCACCTGTCCAAGCATCATGTATCCCGATTATTCCGCAAGGAAACAGGAAGCAGCATTACCGAATATATTGCTAACAGACGAATTCGACAGGCTTGCTCACTGCTGGGCAGCACTTCTTTATCGATACAAACGATCGGACAGCGGGTTGGGCTTCACAACACCTCGTATTTTTGCCAGCTATTTCGAAGCATGACGGGAGTTTCCCCACAGCGCTTTCGTAAAGAGATCGATCCGTGGCATGATTTGGGAAGCAAGGGATAGAGCCTATTTGAGGGAGAAGGTGGTTGGAGTATGAAAGAAGCGGGTGAGATTATGAAAGAAGGCTGGGAAAGAGCGGTGTCGCCCCTTTCTCTTGACCTGAGGCAAATGAATGAAATCGTCAGACCTGCCTTTGGGGGCAAACGGGTCACCTCCGCTGAACGCATAGGAGTCGGATGCAGCAATTTCAACTACAAAATCCAGCTGGAGGATAGCGTCGATTCGTACCTGGTTCGTATATTCAGTAGGGGAAAAGAGGTTGCAGATAAAGAGCTGGCCATCGCACAGCTCGTTCGGCAAACCTTATCTGTTGCTGACTTCCTCTATGCCGATACAAGCTGCAGCGCGTTCGATAAACCGTGGGCTGTGCAGGAGTGGAAGGAGGGATTTTTGTTAAGCGATGTGTTTAAAAACGGAACCCTTGCTGAACTCACATCGGCCGCAGCCTCAGTCGGCACCACGCTTGCCAACATCCATAGCTTTGAGTTTCCTGAATCGGGCTTTTTTGACAAGGAACTGAAGGTGACTCAGCCATTCAGCATGAACGGCGAGCGGTTTCTCTCATTCATCGAACAAAGCCTCTTTCATGAACCATGCGGCAAATGGCTGGGCGATGAGCTTACACAAGCGGTATGGTCCTACTGCCAAACCTATGGCCCTTTATTGACGGATAGCCAAGAAAGGCCTGTCCTTGTTCATTCGGATTTCAATGGCTTGAATATATTGATGCAGCATGGGCCAACAGGATGCTCGGTGTCAGCCGTTCTAGATTGGGAGTTCGCCTTTGCCTGGAGTCGGTACGTGGATATTGCCAACATGCTAAGGTATGAACAGGAGGGCTCAGCCTTTGAACAGCATTTTATTCGAGCCTATCAGGAGCAAGGGATGGTGCTGGAGCCTAATTGGCGGCTGCTTGCCAGGCTTGAGGACCTCGTTGCCTTGTGCGATATGATGAACACCTCCACCCTGGATACCCCTAACCGAATGAGTGATCTGAGGAGCTTGATCGTCGGAACCGTCCTGTCCTGATATGAATCTGTTGGCAGCCTATCCTATTGTGCGACAAGCTTGCGGCTGGACGGACGCAGTGCCCACGACGCGATGACCAGTGCCAGGAAGACGAGCGGTTGGGCGGTAAGAGCAAGGCCGTCACCCGACAATGCATGGGATGCAGCCGCACCGCTGAGTTCGAAGACAAAGCCTGCGTAAGCCCATTCCTTCAAACGCGGAAAGCGCGGGATCACGATAGCAATAACACCCAGCAGCTTCCAGACACCCAGAATGGTAGCTATATAGACGGGATAACCGAGCTGGTTCAATACGGCCACCTGCTGCTCGCCGTGGGTGACGAACAGGAAGCCGCCGATGACGAAGCTTGCTGGACCGAATATCGTGGTTACCCAATAAAGAATCGTTTTCATTTTTCCATTTTTCATTGTGAAATCTCCTTTCTTACCTGATTAATTGTATTCAATCCTATAGCTCGAGTTTATCATAAAACATAGATTTGGGTTTCTTGTGGATTGCTAACAAAAAGGATGCAGCGCTTAGTAAGCGGCATCCTTTTGTGTCTGATCAGGCATCTTTATGTTTAATGGGAATGTAGATATCCATTTGTGCATCTGGCTTGTCGGGGTGACAGCGTTCATCGTAAAGCTCGAACTCCGGTGTCCCGGCGTGCTCGTAACCGGAATGCGGAAACCATTCCGCGAAAATCGATTTCCATGTGCTTTGAATGGAGGGGGAGAACTGATCATGCGGAACTCTCGGTGTTGTAAACACGGCATATTCGGCGGACATGAACTCGCGGCATACCAGGCCGTCGGGCACCCCTTCGAAATGTTCAGCCTCCATGCCGATCAAATACGTGAAGGTTCCCGAATCCATATCGAAGCTGTGGCAAATCCCAAGCTCGACAGGGCTATCTTGATGGATGCGGTTCGGAATGGACCTGGACCAGCCGTTCTGAAGATATTGCTGCCAAAAAGCCGGGATTTGCTGCAGGTTCTCCCCATTATTGGTTGAAGTACGAATCTCATAACCTACAACTTTAAAAGCAGGTTTGGTGATGATGCGGTATTCCATACGAATGCCTCCTAAATAAGGATTGTACTTACGTTGAAGCACGTTCAGCTTTGAGTACTTGGGTGGTCGGATCCCTTTCTTGCGGTAATCGGTCGGCGTTATTTCGAACATGCGCTTGAAGGCACGAGTAAATGTTTCATGATTGTGGAATCCGTTCTCCAGCGCAATGTCTAGCATCCGTGCATCTGTGTAGGCTACCTGATAAGCAGAGAGCGCCAATCGTCGTTTGCGCACGTATTCCATCACCGTAACCTCCGCCATGGATAGGAAGACGCGATGAAAATGATAATCGGAGAGCCTCGCAACCTGCGCCAGTCGCTCCAGTGACAGCTCCTCGGCTATATGTGCCTCTACATAATCGATGGTCGCTTGAATCTGTTTCAGATAATCTTCCTTCATGCGATCGGGTGGCCTCCCTTTGTCTCCATTCTAGACGGTATTCGCGTTTACTTCTTGATAATTCTTGCTATATTTGAGTTGAAGGACAAGATAAGGCAGCAGCTGTTATAATAGGGTTAGTCCTGATCGAGGAGGGATTCATATGAAGCTCGGAATGCCTACATTGGTACAATACACTTCCATTGCTGAAAATGTCCAGTTGTGCAAACAACTAGGTTTGGATTTTATCGAATTAAATATGAACCTGCCCATCTGCATACCCGAAAATTTAAGCTGTTCAGAAATAAGAACCTATCAAGAACAATACGGCGTGGAGTTTACGATACATCTTCCCGAAGAATTGGATGTATCCTCCTATCACCCTTCAATAAGGAAGGGACACTTGGAACGCTGCAGACAAGCGATGGAATGGGCTCATTTATCAGGCATCCAAACCTTGAACATGCATATGAATAATGGGATTTATTTTACCCTACCGCAGACAAAAGTCTGGATCAATGAGCAGTACGAATCCAATTTTAGGGAATTTCTTCAAGATTCGTATGCAGAGCTTTATCAAATAGCTGCAGCCTATGATGTAGCCTTATGTATTGAGAATACAGGCAATTTTCAACTTCCTTATATTCGAAAAGCTCTTGACCAGTTAAGTGCTTTCGATAACTTTTATTTGACCTGGGATGTTGGTCATGATGCCAAAGCGGGCTTTGCAGAGGAATCGTTCTTCGCTCATTACAATAATCGCATTCAACATATGCACCTGCATGATTATAATGGCAAGTCAGATCATCAAGCTTTATATACGGGCATTGTGCCTATAAATGACAGATTGGAATTTGCCCGGACCCATGATTGTTCGGTCGTTATTGAAGTGAAAACGAGTGATTCCTTGGCACAATCAGTATATAATCTAAGGCAAAATGGATTTCTATAATAAAGGAGACTACGACGATGGGGTGGGGTGAAATGCAGCTAATACCGAATGAATATAATGATGAATTTAGATCCATTGACGAAACAATCCTGAGACTTCTGAATGAACGCAAGCTTCTTGCAAACGGCAAACGGTACTTTCCAACAAAAGAAATTATGGAGGAATGGGCGACAAGCTATGAGTTGGACATTCCCACAATCAGTTGGCTGATGCACAGTCTTAATGAGAGAAGCCAACCCAAGATGCCGAATGAACCAGGTGAACTGCTGAGTGTATTGCCCATTATGAAAAAGACGGTTGTCGATGGCTTTGAATATTCTTTGACACATGCCATGCAGCATAAGAACGCAAGTATTGTCTTTCTGGAAATTGAGCAAGTACAAGGTGAAGAAATGAATGGTCATGTTCGCCCGCAATTGCTGCTGGAAGTAAAAGGGAATCAGGAATACTATGTTCGTAGAAACGGCTCCCACGGCGGCGGGGGACAAGCTCAGGTACGCTTTATGGTCACGCCGCCGCTACCTAATAATATCAACGAATGCAGCTTAGGCTTGATTCCATATGCAGCTCCCATGGAGTATCCACCTAAGGAGATTATTTTGGATCAAGAGGTTGTTTTTGAATAAGATTCATTTACCTTTATCATTTCGATTCAGGATAATGCTATAATCAGGCATATAAGAAAATGCATAATGACCACTGAAAGTATAAGGGATGTACATGTTCAGCAAGGGGTCTTTTGAAAGGGAATATCACGATCATGATTAAACAGGAAGATTTTTTTGTCCGCAAGCATAACGAAATTGGTGTGTCTCTCAGTGAAATTCAGAAGCAGGCGGTCCGGCAAACGGAGGGTGCCCTGCTTCTTTTGGCGTCGCCGGGATCGGGGAAGACGACTACGATTATTATGAGAATCGGCTATTTGATAGAGGAAAAGCGTGTGCATCCATCACGGATCAAGGCCGTTACCTTCAGTCGAGCCTCAGCGGCGGATATGAAAGAACGGTTCAAACGATTTTTCCCTGAGCTCCCGCCTGTCGATTTCTCTACCATTCATAGTTTGGCCTTTGAGGTCGTTCGTGAGCATTTTCGTAAAACGAGAATAGCCTATCATTTGATTGAAGGGAATATGGAGCATGAGGAGCAGGGGAAAACGAGGATGGATGGGCTGCCGCTGCACAAAAAGCTGATCCTACGAGACCTGTATACCAGACTCCACAACGAACCGATTACCGAGGATCAAATGGAGGAGCTGACCACCTACATCAGCTATATCAAAAATAAAATGGTTCCTGAAGAATCGTGGCCGCTGGTCAAATGCGAGGTGCCCAAAGCGGATCGGATCCTGTGGGAATATGAGCGGTTTAAACGAACAGGTACCGACAAGCTGCTGGTCGATTATGATGATATGCTGACACTATGCAATGAGATTATGGAGAGAGATCGAGAGCTGCTGAAGAAATATCAGCACAGGTATGACCATGTATTGACCGATGAAAGTCAGGATACCTCGATGGTGCAGCATGCTATTATCGAAAAGCTGGTGCGTGAGCATGGCAATCTGTGTGTAGTCGCGGATGATGATCAATCGATATACAGCTGGCGTGGTGCGGAGCCGTCATATTTGCTTAACTTTAAAGAAGCTTATCCGAAGGCTGTAACGCTGTTTATGGAGCAGAATTACAGGTCCTCTCAAGATATAGTCAGTGTGACCAATCAATTCATTAAGCGAAATCAGAATCGGTATGACAAAAATATGTTTACAAGCAATCCTTCACACAAACCGATTCTGATCAGGAGCTTTGCCGATTATCAATATCAGGTGAAGTACCTGATTGAACAGGTTCAAGAGGTCGACAATCTGCGGGATGTAGCCATTTTGTACCGCAACAACGCTTCATCGGTCATTTTGATTAATGAATTTGAGCGGGCGGGCATTCCTTTTTATATGAAGGATCACGATCTGCGTTTCTTCTCCCATTGGGTTGTGAAGGATATTTTGAATTTCATGCGGATGACCTTTACGGACAAGCGTGCCGATATTATGGAAGCTATTCATACCAAAATCAGCGGGTACATTACCAAGCAGCAAATGTCCGTATTAAAGGAGATCAACAACAACGAATCCGTCTTTGATAATTTGCTGAATCACGTAGAGCTGCAGGATTATCAGCGAAAGATTTTGCTGGAGTGCAAGGAAACCTTGGCTCAGATGAAGGATATGCCGCCGCTTAATGCTATCCAGGTGATACGCACCAGACTGGGTTATGAGAAAGCGATTGAGAAGCTGAGTGAGCGGCTCGGATTCCGCAAGGATACGGTGATCGGGATTCTGAACACGCTGGAAGGGATCGCCACCACCTTGGACACGATGACCGATTTTGCCCAGCGTCTGAAGCATCTGGAGTCCGTCATGAAGCAGTCCAAGTTCCAAAGGGAGGACAATGTTATCACGTTCTCGACCTTGCACAGCTCCAAGGGTTTGGAATTTGAACGGGTATATATGATCGACCTGATAGATGGAATACTGCCCTCCTCTGAAGATATCGAGAAGCAGTCGAAGGGGGATTTGGCGCTTATGGAGGAGGCAGTCCGCTTATTTTATGTAGGCATGACACGAACCAAATCGCAGCTGGAGCTGATTACCTACAAAGAGCGTGATGGAGAGAAGGTTAGCGGGTCTCAATTTGTGACGGCCGTTCAGCATATCCTGAGTCCTCCCAAGCCGATCTCTCCCCAAGATAAATCTGTGAAACAGGTCAAGCGCAAATCCGATATTCCCGACAATCCCAACGCGATCAAACGTAAGGCGGATCTGGGCGTAGGGCAATTTGTAAAGCATCGGGTTATCGGTCATGGGGAAATTACGAGCATCGAGGAGGATCGGGTACACATTCGTTTTAAAACGGGAATTAAAGCTTTATCGATCACCATGTGTATGGAGCTTGGCGTGTTGGAGCCGGCGGATGGAACTCCTCAGTCGGAGTAGATTCTTTCCGGAGTCTGATGGATTTTAACGCTTAAAACCAGGCCCATCGAGATCATATTTGTCAGTAGTGAGCTGCCTCCATAGCTGATAAACGGCAGTGCAATGCCTGTTAAGGGCATTAACCCGATATGCATGGCAATATTCTCGAAGATTTGCAGCGTAAACATCGATATAACACCTATGACGACGTAGGTACCTTCTAATTCTGAGCGATTGATCGCGATTCGGATCATCCTGTATATCAAAATAAAATAGAGCAGCAGCAGCGCGGAGGCACCAAGAAAGCCGAATTCCTCACCGATAACAACAAAGATCGAGTCAGCGTAATCATAAGGAATATATCCTCTGTGCACCAAGGTACCCTTTTGATAACCATCTCCTGTCAGCTGCCCGGCAGAGATAGCCTTGATGGAGTTTACGACGTGCCAGCTATTGTCAGGATCGTTTTTGGGGTCAAGGAACGTCTGAATCCGCTGCATTTGATGCGGCTTCACGATTTTGGAAAACAGCGGAGATCCGGACAAGTAGAGCGTTGTTACTCCTGCGACAATAACACACACGGTAACAAGGCCTATAATGACGTGTGTCAGACGAATATTGCCGATCCAGATCATACCTACAAATATAGCAACAAATACAATCGAGGTTCCAAGGTCGGGCTGTTCAAGCACAATGAAAAAAGGAACGAATACGATAGCGGCCATGGGAAGGAGATCCTTGAATAAATGCAGGGAATGACCTTCTCTTTTTTTCATCCATTTGGCGAGCAAGACAATAACGCAAATCTTCATGATTTCCGAAGGCTGAAAGGCCATAAATCCGATGTTCAGCCAACGTTTGGACCCATTGATATCCATCCCTTTAGCCATAACTAACAGGAGTAGGATAATGCCAATGACGTAGATAATGATCGAGAGATGATTGACAATGATTCTGTAGTCGATAAGGGCAACACCGATCATCACAATAAAAAGCACACTGAAGGTAACGGCATTGTTAATATGCAGTCCATTGTAGCTGGTTCCCGCAGTGGCACTGAATATAACAGCCGTACTTATGATGAGGAAGCTGAATAAGACCCATAAGATGGGCTGATCCAGCTTTTTTAATTTTTCTTTCATATGATCACTCCGTCAAACATGATGTTGTGGTGCAAGCTCCTAGATGCTCCTGATCCCTGCCAAGAGAAGGCATGGCTATTTCCTTATACCGCTGGCAAGCCAGTTTACGGGGGCGTGATGTCCCACAAGCAATCACCATTTGGGCTGGGCGGCATAAGGTAGGAGAAGGTATTCATTATGGATGAAATGGGGGCATCTACATGCATTGGATTTCTATTATCTTCATTGCTTTAGCTTCCAATCTGGATAATCTTGGAATAGGTATCTCATTCGGCATCCGCTCGACCAGGATACCGGCATTATCCAATGGGATTATTGCGGTTATTACGATGCTGGGTACCTATGTGTCCGTAACCCTGGGAGAATATATGACAGCCTACATGTCCGGGTTTGCAGCTAACCTGTTGGGTGCATTCATGATCTTGTTTATCGGGTTTTGGGGTATAGTAAGCAGCCGTCGGCGTGCGCAGGCTCCCGAACCGTCTGCTGCTGGCGGCCATAGTCTGATTGATGTTATCCATCAACCTGCAACGGCTGACGTTGATCTGAATAAAGTCATTTCGTGGAAGGAAGCATTAACCTTGGGCTTGGCTCTGGCCTTAAATAATATGGCGACCGGATTTGGAGCTGGAGCGACGGGTGTCTCCCCTCTATGGACGACAGTGGCTGCGGGATTATTTTCAATTGTATTTATTAGCTGTGGCACGCGGATCGGCTTGATGGCTGCCAAAACCTGGGTGAGCCAATATGCTGATCTGATCGGTGGCGTCCTGTTAATTCTTATAGGTATTTACGAAATGGTAGCGTAAGCAATACACAGACTGGTAACGGCCCCGCTGTATGGTTGTCGAGGGCATAGCTTTCAGTATACCGCCGCCGATGGGGGATGTACAGTACTTAACGGATTTCAGCCAGGCAGGGATAGGAGAGCTGCTGTACAGCAGTGGCGATATGGGATTTTGTTGAAATTGAACAATCGTCGATGAATATTTGAGAGGGAGGCAATCATGCTGAAAGGCCGCCACGATATGACGGCCGATCGGATAGAGGGTTGTTCGGAGGCGTGCTTAACCTGCTGTATGCAGCCGATGCAGCTGATCCTGAGTCAGCCGGATGTTGAGGGAATCGAGATTCTCCTGAAGCTGCTCCGGCTTGCTGGCTGCGATGATGGATAGGGTAGTCGGGGTACTCTGGAGGAGCCACGCCAGGACGATTTGATTTAGGGTGCCACCGGTTTCCTGGGCTACTTCGGATAAGACGCGGAGTCTTGCTTGAGCATCCTCACTCTCATACTGCTTCTGAAGCGGCGCATCGCTGCGGGTGTAGGAACCATTAAGTAAAGGTGAATAGGCTAGAAGAGAGAAATCATCATGGGTTTGACAATAGTTCAACAGCTCGTCATTTGCACTGATTTGGACACCAAAATCCGCACCAGGCTTTGGCCGAAGATACGTATATCTTTGCTGTATGCAGCTGTACGATGCCCAATGATGGGATTTGCTAATATTCCGTGCTTTCTCTACTCGCCACGTATGATGGTTGCTGCAGCCTAATGCTCTAACTTTTCCCGCACGGACAAGCCTATCGAATGCTTCCATCGTCTCTTCAAGCGGTGTATTGACATCATCAATATGAGCGTAATAGAGATCGACATAATCGGTCCCGAGCCGTCTCAGGCTTCCGTCAATCGCTTGTTCAATGGCCTTGCGTGACAAGCCTTCCATACTCTCAAAGCCGCCACCTGGAATCGTCGGTTGGGCGCCTACCTTGGTTGCGAGAACGATATGCTCCCGATTTCCCCGATCCTTCAACCATTGACCCAGCAGCAGCTCGCTTTCCCCGCCCGAGCAGCCTTCATTCCAAAATGCATAATTATTGGACGTATCCAGAAAGCTGCCGCCAGCATCGACATATTGATCGAGCAGTCGATAAGAGGTTTCTTTATCCGTACGAGATCCGAAATTCAAACATCCCAAGCCGAGAGCGCTCACTTGTATCCCTGTATTTCCTAATAACAGCTGCTGCATCCAAAAGTCTCCTTCGTAAAAATGAGTGATTGAGGTCAGCCCGTTATCGGTTTCTTTTCATGCTGCGACATTTCCCATGAACGGTAATATCCGATTTTATCACTTAGCAGAGCAAGGGTAGTTTGCAGCTCCTGATACTGCTCAAGCAATTTACGCTCATGAGCTTCCAATAATACGCACCGATCTGAAATAGTGGAATCCCCTTGACGGACTAAGCTGGCAAATTGCTGCATCTCGGCGATCGGCATCTCGGTAGAACGCAAGTGAATTAACAAAACAATCCACTCAATATCATTCTCCTTATAAGAACGCCGCCCGTTAGGTGTACGATGGACCGGATCCATCAGACCGATTCGTTCATAATAACGAAGCGTATGTACACTTAAACCCGTTCGGTCAGCAACCTGCTGAATCGTTAATTCCATATCCATAGTAAATGGCCTCCTCATAAATGGATCATACAAGTTAGAGCGCGCTCGAAGTCAAGCGTATAAATTTTCAATGAGTGCTCCTTGTGTAAACCGATCACCTAATAATAGCTTTTTGATTTGTTCTGCCGCAAATTGCGGGGTAGTTAGCATCCCCTTGTCTTTGACCTGATTGAAAAGAATAGAGGAAGCAAAGGTTTCCTGGTCGGCATTTCTCGCCTCTTCCTGAAGATGCGTGTCAATCATTCCCGGCCAGACAGATACAACCTTCACCGCGTTATCCTTGCTGCCTTGTTCAAGAGCGACCGAGCTTGAGAACACATCCAACCCGGCCTTGGCAGTCGAATAACAGCTCATGCCTGGAACGAGATGCTTGGCAGATGCGGACGAAATATTTAATATTCTTTTATCTATGGGCAAATGGCTGGAATGATGTATGAACAATGAGGTTAAAACGATGGGGGCCAGCAGATTAATGTGGATATTGTGGATGATTTGATCTACAGGGCTGTTTTCAATGGGAGCCAGTGGGGCAACGACGGCCGCGTTATTGACCAAATAGATGGATTCCGCCTTGACTGGATCGATCTTATCAAAGATGTTTTTCATGACCGCTTCAATTCCATGTATATGATTCAAATCAAATTGGATATAATCGAGACCCTTTCTTGCAGCTAACGTTTCGTTGGACGTTCGGGAAATACAAAAGAGATGATGTTCGTCAGAAATCAGCTGATGGGCAAGCGCTTCGCCAATACCACGGGATGTACCTGTAAGTATAAAGTATTTCATAGTTCAATACCTCCATTAATTAAATAACTGATCAGTCAGTTTATTTATATGATATAATGGGTATTATTGTCAAGTCGTCGATTAGCCGAAATACGAGATACATATTTTTTTACGATCCGGGGTGATTCACATGGCGCGAACTGTTAATGAAAAGCTGAGGGAGGAGCGGCGCAAACAAATCATGGATGCCGCAACTGCGATGTTTTCTCGGCAAGGCTTTGCAGAAAGCACGATTAAGGACATTGCCAAAGAGGCAGGCATTAGTCATGCGTCTGTATTTTTATATTTTGCGAACAAAGAAGACTTATTTCACAAGGTGGTTGTGGAGCACCTGGATGCAGCGAAGAGAGCGTACCAAGCGGAATTGCTTGTGGAAGGCCCGCCTTTATCCAAAATCTACGTGCTTATTGAAGGACAGATTGAACGTCAATTAAAAAACACCAGCTCTATCAGTCTGATTCAGTATGTAGTTGGATATCCTGAAAGGTTTCCGGCCTTGGCAACTGATTTAAAGCAGTTTGTTGCCGAGTTTGTCGATACGTTGATTCCGATCATTCAAGAGGCTCAGCAGCTGGAGCAAATTCAATCCGGTGATGCCTATTACATGGCATGGTCATGGTTTTCTTATATTAGCGGTATTGGTATGTGTCATATGGAGTATAGCGAAGAGGGGTGTAAGGCGCTGGCGACGAATGGGTTGCGGTTATTTGGGCCGAAGTAGAATAATGATATGATCTAACATCTCTATGCCAATGATTTCGCCTGCACTCAAGAGTCTTTTGGTTAATTCAAAGTCTTCAGGAGAGGGATTAGTATCTCCACTCTAAAGATTATAAGCACAAATCAAAGGGCACTGCAACGTTTGATCGCGTCTCTTCCAGCAAGTCGAATGCATCTTTAGGACTTTGAATGGTTGTTTTCTCATGGTTAGGGATAGTAAGTGTTTTAACCACTTTTAACATGGCCGTCAATTAACGGGCTTTGCCTATTCCGATTCCTTTTATGTTCTTTAGTTGCTTCTCCGATACGTCCATTAACTCTGCTGTTGCAGGGATCTGAGCAAATAGCTGTTGAATCGGGTAACTGTCGGTAGGCCCCCGCAAGTATTCTGAAATCAGTCCTTTAAGTTCCTCTTTGCGATAGTTGCTTATAATATCAGCCTCCGAATATAAAGTGGGAAATAAAAAAACGGACACGCTTTATCGTGTCCGGCCTATATCCATGAGTGCCTCTCGCGAGGATTACCTATCATGCATAGTATCAAGGGTATCTTGTGCACTATTGAGTTTGCTTATTTCAATAGGGTATTCGACCTGTTTTTTTGTTTTAAAAAAGGAAAATAGAGGAAAATGTCGAATTAGTAACCAATGTATTTGTAATCTGTTGGAGGGGATAAAGTGGAGAATCATGCTGATGTTCTTGAAGATGATTTTGACGGTGGGTACTACGCCATAAAAGGTTTCCTTTACCAATTTGATTCGACCTTAATTACTATATTTAATAATCCGAAAAGTGATGTTAAGTTCGAACAAGTTCAGGATATTTCTTACGAAGATTATGTGGTACAAGTTAAACATAAAGAAACCCAAGTTTACTCAAACAGTAAGATCAGAAAACCGATATTGCAGTTATTGAACTTATTTCAAAAAAACAGTGGCAATAAATACTCTTTATATTGCTATTTTAAAGATATGCCAATACAAGAAAAGATATTGAAATTAAGTGAATTGGATAGCATTTTAGGAGTAGAAAAATCGAAATATAAACGCTCATTAAAAATTGAATTTACCAAAAACTTTGTTGTTAAATTTACAAATGATTACAGATCGCAATTTCTTGAAACCATAGACTTAATAAAGAAATCATTTGACTGTAAAAACAACGAGACAGCAATTTATTATCATTCTATCTTTCGTTCAAAGCTTATGGAAATGACAATACAAAATAGAATTGAAAGACAGTTAAATGTAAGTTTGCTGCACTCTTTTCTAAATGATGTTAAAAGCGTTATTTTTCATTCAGCTTACTCTGATTTTCTTAGCAAAGAAAAGTATGAGTCTACTATAAAAAAAAGATTCTTTACAATAAAGAAATTGAACATAGATAACTATGAAAGATTGTTTATTATTCCAGTTGATGAAAGATGTAATGAAATTGTTTTGCTAACAATAGTAGGAAGGATATTTCAAAAATTTTATCGTCCTGATAAATCACCATCCCCATTTGTTGTATTCAAAGACATCAGTGCTGAAAAATTGAAGTTAATTAAGCAGACGTTGATTGATAGAAAAATAATGTTCAATGATGGAACATATTTTAATGGTGATAAATTTAGGATTGAAAAATTAACAGCAATCGAAAAAGATGTAATGGTCAAGATAGTGGAGTATAAAGACCTTGAAGAGGTCATGTCTACTATTTCATTTCAAGAGGTCTACCATTTTTATCTAGATGCTTCCGCATTTATAAGTGCGGATAAGTTGGAGAGGTCTAGACATTATCAAATAGAAATTGATGAAGTTGAGCAGATAATTAGAATGATAACTTAGGAGGAGTATTTTATGGAACAATTTGTAGTAGATACAAAACTAGCAAGAGTAATTTCGGTACTCCCTAATAAAATAAAAATTGAAGTTAGTGATATTGAAAGGTTCAAGTTGGAAAGTGATAAGTTTTCTGTTGGTACTTATTTAAGAGTGTCGGACAGCGAAGATTGTGCATTGATATGCATTATTGAAAACTTTTCAATTCAAAAAAATGAAAAAGGTACCAATGAATATATATTGGAGGCAATGCCTATCGGATTCCTAGACTCTGATGGTGTTTTTACAAGGGGAGGAAACAATATAGCAATACCTCCAACAGATGTTGAGCCTGCTAAGATGTCAGAGATTCAAGCTATTTATGAGGCTATTGAAACCGAAAAGAGATTCTGTTTTTCCTCTTTATCTCAGGATGTCAGTATTAAAGTTCCGGTGAATGGTAATAAGTTTTTTAATAAGCATATTGCGGTTGTTGGCTCAACTGGTTCAGGGAAATCACATACAGTGGCAAAAATTTTGCAGAATGCTATAAATGAAAAGAATGATGGTGGATACCAAGAGCTAAATAACTCGCATATAGTCCTGTTTGATATTCATTCTGAATATTTTTCTGCCTTTCCACAAGCTAATTATATTGACATTGAGAATTTAGTTCTACCATATTGGTTAATGAATAGCGAAGAACTGCAAGAATTATTTATAGATACAGAAGCCAATGATCACAATCAGAGGAACGTATTTAAGGAGGCTGTGGTACTTAACAAAAGAAAACATAATCCTTCCGTCAATCCAAAACATATTACATACGATGCTCCTTATAAATTCAGTATTAATGAAGTCTTAAACTATATTCAAAACAAAAACAACAATCGGAAAAATAAATCTAATAAAATCGTTTGGAAAGGTCCTGATGAAAAAGAACTTGAGATAAATCATGACAATGTGAACCTACTGTTTGAAGGAATATTAGAACCAGCTTCTAGTGCCACTTCTAATGGGCCTAATCATGGTGATTTTTTGAATTTTATATCAAGGATGGAGAATAAACTTAATGATGAAAGGCTAACTTTTCTTCTAAAAGATAGGGCTGAGACGATTGAATTTAGAGAGGCGATTACTCAATTTTTGGGATATGACGTTAAAAATGATGCGGGTACACAAAGTTATAATATAACAATTATTGATTTAAGTGGCGTACCTTTTGAGGTTTTGAGTATCACTGTATCACTGATTTCTCGCTTATTATTTGAATACGGGTATCATTTTAAGAAAAGTTTTAGTGAAGATTTTGACAAGACACCGTTATTACTCGTTTACGAAGAAGCACATAAGTATGTTCCGAAAATTCAATCTGCAAAGTACAATTCTTGCAGAGTTTCAATAGAACGTATAGCAAAAGAAGGAAGGAAGTACGGTGTTTCAGCAATGATAGTTAGTCAGAGACCGTCTGAGATATCAGAAACGATTTTTTCTCAATGTAATAATTTTATCGCTATGCGCTTAACCAATCCTGATGATCAAAATTATGTTAAACGTTTATTACCAGATAATTTAGGGCCTCTTACAGATTCACTTTCAACCCTAAAAGAAGGGGAGGCAATACTAATTGGAGATTCAATTGTGATGCCATCACTTGTTATTATAGATAGATGTGAGTTGACCCCTTCATCTAATGATATAAATTACTTGCAAGAATGGAAGAAGCCTTGGGTTACTGTACGTTTCGAATCCTTAGAAAATAGTTGGATAAAGTGAAGAAGTGCTGTGAGTAAACATAGCCATTGTTTTGAATAGTTGATTTAGGGGAACAAACTTATAACTATATAGAATGAACTAAAGATTTTTATACACGAAGAAGAAGTCGGTCGATCACTTCAAGTGGATGTTGATTGATCCG
>NZ_MRTH01000038.1 GCF_001956045.1 Paenibacillus sp. FSL H7-0331
CGCCCATTGGTGCGTTTGGCACCGTAGCCGGTGCGTTCGGTGACGTCGGTATCACGCTATTCGATGGAGTCGATGCGACCGAGCTTCCTACGACATTTGTTGCAACGACGGTGAATGTATACCCCGTCCCATACGTCAACCCCGTAACGGTGAGGGGACTGCCTGTACCACTAGCCGTCAATCCTCCCGGACTCGAGGTCACGGTGTAGCCGGTTATGGGGCTGTTTCCATTACTGACCGGTGCCGTAAAGCTCACGGTTGCTTGCGACTGACCATTCACTGACACTGCCGTTACGCCCATTGGTGCGCCCGGCACTGCTGCCGGGGCGTTCGTTACCGTGGGTATCACGCTATTCGATGGAGTCGATGCGACCGAGCTTCCTACGACATTTGTTGCAACGACGGTGAATGTATACACCGTCCCATACGTCAACCCCGTAACGGTGAGGGGACTGCCTGTACCACTAGACGTCAAACCTCCCGGGCTAGATGTCACGGTGTAACCGATTATGGGACTGTTTCCATTACTGACCGGTGCCGTAAAGCTCACTGTCGCTTGCGATTGACCATTCGTTACCTCTGCGGTTACAGCAGTCGGAGTACCCGGAGGGGACTCTGACAATATTTGGATGCGATTGTTACTAAAATCGGCTACATATACATTACCTCTGCTGTCTATTGCCACACCGCTTGGATACTCAAACTCTCCCAGATTGCTTCCGTAGCCACCACCGCTCTTCTTCCATTCGCTCCATATTCCTGTCGCTACAATCAGCTTCTGGATACGATTATTTTCGGAATCAGCCACGTATAAATCCCCGTTACTGTCTACCGCCACACTGAATGGCTCATTAAACTCTCCGAGGCTGCTTCCTTTCCCGCCGCCGCTCTTCTTCCACTCGCTCCATACTCCTGTAGCTACTGTCAGCTTCTGAACGCGATTGTTTGATGTATCCGCCACATATACATTACCGCTGCTGTCAACCTCCAGGCCGCTTGGATAATTAAACTCCCCCAAGCTGCTTCCTTTCCCGCCGCCGCTCTTCTTCCACTCGCTCCATATTCCTGTTGCTACCGTCAGCTTCTGGATCCGATGGTTATTGGTATCCGCCACATACACATTACCGCTGCGATCTACCGCCACCCCGCCTGGATATTCAAACTCTCCGGGGCCGCTTCCTTTCCCGCCGCCACTCTTCTTCCACTCGCTCCATACCCCTGTAGCTACCGTCAGCTTCTGGATGCGGTGGTTATAACGATCCGCCACGTATACATTACCACTGCTGTCTACAGCGACATCGGTTGGACTCTCAAACTCTCCCAGGCCGCTTCCTAACCCCCCACCGCTCTTCTTCCACTCGCTCCACACACTTGAAGCTCCTGTTACTGTCAGCTTCTGGATACGATTGTTATCGTAATCGGCCACATATACATTTCTCTCGCTGTCTACCGCCACACCGCTTGGATACCGAAACTGTCCCGGGTCCGTTCCAGCAATTACTCCCTGATATACCCACTCGCTCCATAATCCTGCAGCTACCGTCAGCTTCTGCATGCGCTCATTACCGGAATCGGCCACATATACATTACCGCTGCTGTCTACCGCGACTCCTTTCGGATTATTAAAATCTCCCAAGCCACTTCCGGAACCACCGCCGCTCTTCTTCCACTCGCTCCACACACTTGTAGCTCCTGTTACTGTCAGCTTCTGGATTCGATGGTTATTGGTATCGGCCACGTATACATTATCGCTACTGTCTACAGCAATGTGGAGCGGATTATTAAACTCTCCCAGACCACTTCCGGAACCACCGCCGCTCTTCTTCCACTCGCTCCATACACTTGTGGAACCATTCAGCTTCTGGATTCGATGGTTATTGGTATCCCCCACGTATACATTACCACTGCTGTCTATCGCAACGCTGGATGGCATGTAAAACTCTCCCAGGCCGCTTCCATTGCCGCTGCCGCTCTTCTTCCACTCGCTCCATACTCCTGTAGCTATTGTCAGCTTCTGGATCCGATGGTTCCAAGTATCCGCTACATACACATTACCGCTGCTGTCTACCGCCACGCCTTTTGGATTATTAAATTCTCCCAGGCCGCTTCCCGAACCACCGCCACTCTTCTCCCACGCACTCCATACCCCTGTATCTCCTGTTACTGTCAGCTTCTGGATGCGATGATTACTGGTATCCGCCACATATACATTACCGCCGCTATCTACTGCTACGCCGACTGGACTGTAAAACTCCCCCAGGCCATTTCCTGACTCGCCGCTGCTACTCTTCCACTCGCTCCACACCCCTGTAGCTGCCGTCAGCTTCTGGATACGATGGTTATTGTAATCCGCCACGTATACATTACCACTGCTGTCTACCGCTACTCCGCTCGGATTAGAGAACGCTCCGAGCGAATTACCGCTCGTTGGTCCTATCTTGGCGTATTGACTCCATTGATCTGCTGCTTGCACTGGAAATACGAATAATGCTATGGTGGCCATAAAGATCGCAATGATCCATACCTCCAACCTTCCTCTAAACTGATTTGCATGTCCCCGATTCATAACTTGTATTTCCCTTCTAAATGAATTTTCTTGTTTATTAGCACCTCAGGGAAATTGAACATTTTTGCTATTCCCTTGGCACATGTCATAGCATCTTTTAGAGTATCCCAAGCATATACACCAGTTGTTAGAGTGCCATCCCTATCTATTCCGTTGATTAGAACGCAATATTGATTGGCACCATTTTTGTGAATTTCTATAAAATTTAGAGTATCTAAATTTGTTAGCGATCCATTGCGATTATTCAACCCTCTCATCTTGTCCTTTCTTAAAATTAATACGGAGCAGTGAATCGTTTTTCTGCTTCTGCAAAAAGTCCCCGCCATAAGATGGCTGGGACTTTTTACAGATTCAGGAGCAAACGTCCTTCTCTTAGCTTCCTTGTTACTCTTTAATTGTGACTCAAACAAGATTCACAGGTTCAATCGGCCTCCTCTACCGCTCCGAATGTGCTGCCGCCGGCTCATGAGTATGATCAACGGATGCCTCTTGAATGTTCTTAAACGCCCAGTGGTTTGCAGGTACATCGCTCCACTTAGCATCGGATACAGACAACGGGTCGCGACCTGCCAGCTTGTTAAACATCGTCACCGCTTCAGCGCGGGTAAGGGTCTGCTCAGGACGGAACGTACCGTCCTCGTATCCATTAACTACTCCCGCCGCTTTCGCTTTTACGATCGCTGCCGCTGCCCAGTGACCTGAAGTGTCGGAGAAGCTGTCTCCGCCTGCACCTTCCGTGGCCGTGCTCAAACGCGCTGCAATGGTTGCCGTTTCCGCGCGTGTAATGGTCTGTTCCGGTTTGAAGCTGCCGTCCGGATAGCCGTCCATCAGTCCGCTGTCCGCTGCCCGGTCAATGGCTGATTTCGCCCAATGCGTCTGCGCAGCATCCGTAAAGACTTTGGCTGCCGGCTTAACGCTTTTATACTTATCGAACAATCGGACTAACACTGTTGCCATTTCCGCACGTGTAATTGGCTTTTCCGGTCCGAATGTGCCGTCCGGATAGCCCGTCATATACGCTTGATGCACTTTACTTGTTTGCGATCCTAACTGAACGACCGTAAACGTACTGAACTTGCTCACGGTAAACCGTATGCCCAGCTTACCTGTTGTATCGAATGGGACGATTTCTCCTCGAACCAGCTCCTTTGTGCCATCGCTATGCTCAATGAAGATGCCCAACTCTTTGAGCTGCTGCTCACTCAAGCCCGTTTCGGGCAGGGGGAGTACCAGTGTAACCGGGCGATTCTGCATGTTCGTCTCGATCATCATCGGACGACCCAACACGTTAACTACTGCGCTGCCTGCGGCTTCGCGCACAATCTGCTCCGTTCTTGCGCGTTGTTCGATTTCACTGCGTTCGCTCTCTGTTTTGACCGGCACTATATTGAAGAATAAATCTTCCTTCCAGCCATTCATCGCCTCGTCCGGAATAATAACACGCACATTATTCGTGCTGATCTCCAAATCTACTTTATTGTCCGACAATTTGGCTGTCGATTCTTTCGGCAATGTCACTTTAATTTCTGAAACTTCATCCTTAGGATCAGGAATGACGAGCTTGGCAGAGCTGGAACCTGCTGCTTTCAGTTGATCAACCAGCTTGTCCGCCTGACCCGGCGTCAGGGAAATTTCATCCTTCTTCCGTCCATCTGCCCCTGTCGTACGGTGTACTACCGCAGTCGACATAACTCCTCCGTTGCCGCTATTTTCTACATTAACGGTAATGGTCTCGCCCTGTGAAGAACCGGACGAAGATCTGCTACCACTGCCGGACGAATTGCGCAAGGTAATCGCAGCGCTAATCGCGGGTGTTGTTACATTGCCCACTGCATCCGTCAACTCCATTGAAACTGTCTTTGCCCCACTGCCTGAGAGCAATGTCCACGCTTTTATTCCGGTCACTGCTTCCCATGCGCTCCAGGTCGCATTATCGTTGGAGAAGCGCATTTGAACACTACCCGAACCCGTACCGTCACCGCTTGTGATCGTCAAGCTGACAGAGGTCGAGATTGTGCCTTCCGCACCGCTGTTAATGCTCAGCGTTCCAACTGGTGCGGTTTTATCGAACAACACGCTGCTGCCATCCTTCGTCGCACTTACGCGCGTTCCCGCATTTCCGTTGAGATCGGCAAAGTCGATGGAGAATGCAACAATCCCTTCGCTTTCACTGCCATTGAACGTAAGCGCAGCCTTGTAGACGCTGCTGCCGACACTAGTTACACTCGCCGGACGTCCTGCAATTGTCACCTCAGGCATAGCTCTCAGCGGCTTGCTCGCTGTAAACGTCAAGGTTGCTGTATCTCCGGTTTTGGCTAGTGCCGTAGCCGGGTTGCTGCTTTTTATACTGACCGCCGTCAATGTTGGATAGATAGGCAATACAGCACCGGCCTGCGGAGTTGCTGTAGCTTCATTGGAGTATTCGCTTATACGCCTGGTATCGGCCGCTTTCACCACGAAGTAATAGGCTGTGCCGTTCACCAAACCGGCTACATTGTACGTTAAGCCCGTTACCGTAGCGACAGGTACTCCGTTATAGAAACCAGTGGCTGTACCTGAATAGATGTTGTAATACGTTGCTCCCGTTACGGTGCTCCAATTCAGTGCAACTTGACCGTCTCCGGCAGATGCGCTTAGCCCTGCAGGTGCCGGAAGCGGCTCCTCTGTTACCGCCGCGGTTTTCGCGCTTTCCACAGCCGTACCGGATATTACGCCTGTCTTCGCTGTAGGCGTCACCTCAAAGCTGATCAATTTACCAAGGTCCGCGACTTGCAGGACGTACGTTTTTGCCGTTGCTCCCGTTATCGCAGATTTATTTGTACCAGCCGCATCGTCTGACCGGTACCACTTGAAGAGGCTCACTCCCTCCAGATCCCCGTCAGCATCGCTGTACGTATAGCTGCCTGTCAAGGTTTGCCCGACCTTGGCTGCTCCACTGATTGTGGCAGCTGCAGAGGTCGGTGCACTATTGAATTTCTGCCACTCCAAATAAGGATAACCGTCATTTTTGAAGGGATCCATCCTCCACACGCCAGGATCAGCGAAGCTCCAGTTGACATAGGTTCTCTGCTGCTTCATGGCATCTGTGGCTTTAGGCTCGCCCTTCCCGGTATCGCTTAAGCCGGAAACGTCTTTGTCATAATAAGACTCTGTTATCGAACCCGTTCCATTTGCATAGGAGCCGAATAAGCCTCCTGTTGTAGCCGGAACGTTCGATGTGACCTCAGCAGCTGCATACGAGTGGAGCATATCGAGCTTTCTTCCGTCGGCATTTGCAACCAGTCCGCCTGCAAATACAGAATTACTCTCAACCTTGCCTTTGAAGTACGAATCCGTTATCGTTATCGGGCTACTGTCTACTAAGCCTATTAGTCCCCCTGCAAAACCCGATGCCGCTTTGACAGAACCTGTAGCATACACCTGGCTAATTGTTGTCGGACTCATAGCATGACCAACCAGACCACCGACAAAATTAGAGCTCGATTGGATATCCACGTTCTTCAAGCCGAGACGCTGGATCTCCGCCTCTTGGATAACCCCGAAAAAGCCTGGCCGCTGCGCCGACGAAGCAATTTTCAAATTCGAAATCGTATGCCCGTCTCCGTCAAATTTTCCTGTGAAAGGAATCGCCATGGTGGTTCCTAACGGCACCCAGCCTGTTCCCTCATTGTAAGGAGCTATTCCCAGATCGATGTCAGCCGTCAGTTTATAATATCCTTTCTTATACTGTGGATGTCCGATTGGGTACAGATAGTATCTGATGCTGTTGAGCTGCTCTGCGGTTTCGATCAGCCAAGGGTCCGCTTCCAAACCTGCTCCCCCCGCAAAAGGATGCACAATCGGACCATACCAGGCGCTCTTCACCGCTATTCCTGTTGCTTTGCCTGTTGCTGCTACAGGCGTAACCTCGAAGCGGATATATTTGCCTAAGTATTCCTTCCCCCCAGTGAAATAGGTTCGGCTAGTTGCGCCGTTTATTACACTCTCGGATGAGCCTGAGGCATTATCTGCACTGTACCACTTAAAGGTGGATGTGCCTTCAGCATCATTCTCGGTATCCTGATATGAATAGCTACCGGTCAAGGTCTGACCTACCTTGGCATTCCCGCTTATCGTGACGGATGAAGCAGTAGGGGCACGGTCAAACGCCTTTAAATAGGGGTAACCGTCGTTTTTATTCGGTTCCATTCCCCACGCTCCCGTATTCGTGAAATCCCAGCCCGAGCCAGGATAAACAGGATACGTCGCACTCAGCTTCAAGTCAAAGGATACTAACGGAGTGCCTAAACCCCGGGTGAATCCGGTCATATCGGACGCGTAATAGGAATCCGTGACAAAACCGCTGCCTGTTGGCATCAAACCGCTGGATGTATTATTGTTTAGCGGAGTTTTGACCGTGGCAACAGCATAGCTGGAAAGTATGTTCGTATCCGGTGTGCTGCTGCTGCCGATCAAACCGCTGGCACTGTTCACAACGCTCTCAACAGCGCCGTTAAAATATGATTTATGTAGCAGCACGGCTTGAGTGAACGGGGGAAATGGGGGCATTGGCACAGAAACACTTTCTGCGAAACCAACCAATCCCCCCGTATTCGATCCCCCAGTAACGGACCCTGTAGCAAATACATTGATGATTGTCGTAGCTTTGGCCCAGCCGACCAAACTTCCGACATTATTGGCGGATAAAGAGCTTATATTCACATTTAATAAACCGATATTATTGATAGTAGAGCTTTCGACGACACCGAACAAACCGAGATTATCCGCAGTCGATGTGATTCTAAGACTTTTAATCGTATGACCGTTCCCATCGAATGTCCCTTTAAAGGGAGTGCCGGTGGTGCCTATCGGCTCCCAGTCTGCCCCTTGACCGTAGTAGGACAAATCGATGTCGTTTATTAACTTATAGTGGGCGGACAGATCATTTCTCACCTCGTTTAGCATGGAAGCCGTATCAATCAGGTACGGATCGCCGGATACTCCTGTCCCCCCTGCAAAACTCCCATTAAAAGCTCTCGAAATACCCGCCATTCCGAACAAACCGAACAGTTGCAGCAATACAAGTGCAGCCGCCAGCCATTTACGGCTCCTGACGGTATTACTTCTTTGTTTCCACAAATCTTTCATCTTTTTCATTCCTTTCAAAATCTGCTTATGGTTTGCATACATTTTTATACTAGCAAACGATTCTCCCAAGATTCTCACAAAACCCTGTTGCTTCCGTGGCGCTTTGAGCATATGGGTTACAAAACCACAAAAAAACAGAGAGAACATGCTTTCGCTGTTCTCTCTGCCTTTGAACCTATTTGCAAATTTACAATTATATGATATAGGTAGTCATTCGGTCCCTCATCTCCTGCGGTGGCTCCAATCCGATTTCCCGTCGATAGGAGGCAGCGAACCTCTCGTAATGCTTGGTTATCTTCTCCGTATTTCCACTATGAATAAAGATGTCCATCAAGAGCTGGTTCATCTCCTCATGCAGTGGATACAGCGACAAGTAAGCATCAAGCCTCAACTCCGCTTTCGTCCATTCCTGTGCGAGCATATCACTCTCGATCAGACTACGAACCAGCAAAGTATATTGTTTAACGTATCCTTCTTCAAGTGAAGTCTTCCACATATAATCTCTCCTCTCCAGCAGAGGACCTTTATAGAGGGAACACAACCATTCCACATGCACATGATCCTGCAAGACTCCATTTAAAGCTGATCGTTGCCGCTCGAACGCCAGAACATCGTACATGAAATCAGACACTTCCATCCTGTACCCTTCATTTGTATTCTGGATATCCATTCCAATCTGGTGCTCTTTGAGTATTTTTTTCAAACGATAAATCGTATTGTGTAAATTATGTGAAGAACGGTCCTCCTGCATCTGAGGCCAAAGCAAATCCACCAGGTGCCACTTACTTAGCTCCTTCCCCGGATGGCAAAGAAAGAAGGCGAACAGTTCCTCCGACTTACGCGTCGGAAAACGAATCGTTACACCTTCCCGATTGCGAACCTCAAATCCTCCAAAGCATCGGATCGAGGCCGTCTTATCTCCTTTCTCAGCAGGAAGAGCAGGTTTCTGCTGCTTGATCAGGCGGCTTGCGACCCGTTCAATTGCCGCTGGCGTCACCGGCTTTAGAATATAGTCAAAGGCAAATACCTCAAAGGCATCCAGCGCGTACTGCCTGTAGGCTGTCGTGAAAATAATTCGGATCTCGTCCGACAGCTCAACTATTTTTTGTGCAAGTTCCAGACCGTTCATCCTCGGCATCTCCACATCCAGGAAAACGACATCCGGTTTAAGCAGGGGTAGACAAGCGAGCGCCTCCAGCGGATTCGTGAAGGCCCCAATAATGTTGTAGTTCGGATTGTGACCAATCACGTATTTCATTAAATCCAGAATCGGTTTTTCGTCTTCAACAATGATGACTTTGAACAACGGTATCCCTCCCAGGAATGGCATTAGATCATTTAGCTTGGCAAGAATCTGCCTTAATCGGCACTACGGAATCAGCCCATTCAAGCCAGTCGGTAAATACATAGTGACTCGGGTTCCCCTTCCCATCTCGGAGCTAAAGGTCAAGGTAGCCCCTGGAATCGAATCTAGACGTTTACGGATATTGGGGATACCAATTCCGACATTTGGCGATTCACCTTTGGACATTTGATACAGAAGATCGTTCGGAATCCCGATGCCATCATCTTCAATGATCACCTTTATGTACCCTTCACCTTCGTCAATCTTAAGCGTAACTTGTCCATATCCCTCTTTCTCGAACAGCCCGTGTCGAATCGCATTTTCCACAAACGGCTGGATGCATAAGGAAGGAATATGATAGTACCGAACACTTTTATCAACGTCACATACAAATTCAAACCGTTCACCAAAACGAGCCCTTTCGATCTCAACATACGCATGAATCAGCTCCAATTCACGAGACAGAGGAACAAATAGCGTAGAGCGATCCATATCAAGGATGTAACGTAAATATTGACTGAGCATCGTTAATAAATAGGCTGCTTTCTCTCCGTCCGTATAACAAAAAGAAATCACGCTGCTCAGTGCATTGTACAAAAAATGCGGTTTGATCTGAGCTTGATGAAATGCTTGTTCATTGCGAATTGCTTCCTGAATCGCGGTTTTCATGGCAATTAGGGTCTGGATTCTGGCGATTAACGTCTCTGCGTCAAAAGGCTTGGTAACATAATCATTGGCCCCTGCCCTGAAGCCGATTGCGATATCCTGGGAGGTGTCCTTGACAGTGGTAAACAAGATGGGCAGATCAAGAATTGAATAGCCTCCTCGAAGTATGCGGCACAATTCAATTCCGGAGGTTTCAGGCATCATGACATCCAGAACAACCAGGTCGACTTGAGGGTGCTGCTTGATCTTGACCATCGCCTCTTTAGCCGATAATGCCGTAAGCACGTTATACTTATGTCGCTTCAGAATGTTAAGCAAAATATGGATGTTCGAAGCCTCATCATCGACAATCATAATCGTGTGACCCTGCTGATCCAGAATATCCAGAGGCAGGTGATCACGCGTAACACGCTGAGGCTCTGATGTCGTATAGGCTGTTTCACGGTAGAATGGAATCGGGGCCACGCTTGGCAATGTGAACCTCATTCGTGTTCCTTGTCCGACCTCTGACCAATCAACCCGGATGTCCCCTTCCATTTGTTCGACAAGCTTACGGCTAATATACAACCCAACACCCATACCCGTGTATCCATCCTGGGGAATCGGCTGATTGAACTGCTCAAAATAACCAAATATGGCAGCTTGTTTAGCCTTGGAGATCCCTGTTCCCGTATCCTCAACGAAAATCGATACCGTGTCATCGAGCACACTCGACATCACTGTGATCGTTCCTTTAACTGTATGCTTGATGGCATTATGCACAAGATTGTACATGATTTGACGCAGCCGGTTCTCGTCCGCCCGAACCCAGACATCGGAACCCACTCGATTATCAAGCCGCACCTCCTTACCCAACAGTTCAAATTCCAGTACATCAAACACAATTTGCACCACAACCCTCACATCTACAACGGTCAGATGCAATCGCAGCTCTCCGTGCTTTAAACGAGTGACATCAATCAAATCGTGAATCAACATCGATAGCTTGACGGATGTATCCTTGATCAGCCATAAATTTTGTTTTTGCTTCAATGTTAAATTTCGTTCCTCATCAACCAGTAAATGCGATGTCATGTTCATAATGCCGTGCAGCGGCGTCTTGATCTCATGGGACGTATGGGTCAAAAATTCATCCTTCCGCTGATTGGAAACCATTAGTTGATGCGTAAGCTTCTCTGTCTTCTCATAGGCGTTCGCGAATCTTATAGCAAGCAGCATATTTATAAATGCAATAAAGCAAAGTATGCTTACTTTCCCTGCCAGATCGGTAGGAACGATATTCACGGTATATAAAATTCCATCTATCAAAAAAGCAGTCAGTGAAACGATACCGCAAATGAATAACATCAGTTCCTTGCGGTTTGACGAATCTCGTTCATTTAAGCTGTACAAATAAATCATTCGTCCCAATAGGTACATCGCTGCGATTCCTATATAAAATAAGAAAACAGGTTTAATTTGACTGTGTACTTGATAAGGCAGAGTTAGTGTCGCTGCCATATACAAAACAATCGGAGCCAGCATTAGATTCATCTTACGGGACGTCAGAAGCCGCATATCAATGGAGCAAAAAAACAATATAATCACAGCTGCGCTGAGAAACTCACTTAAATCGAGCAGCTTGTAGCTGATAGCAAAAGGAAGCTCGGGCAGCAGCCTTTGCAGAAGCTTCTCGCCAAAAAGCATCTGGTTAAACAGCAGGGTTACCAAATACAGCCCACTAAATAAATAAGTCTTCTCTCTCCTGCCCAGAAAATAAAAGCTAAGATGATACACCCCAAACATACCCAAAATAAATACAGCCGCAATATCAGTTCCTATCTGAATACTATTCATCTTCGTAATGTCCTGATGCAACCCGAGTTGAATCGAATTAACGATACCGCCATTGACATACACATAGTTGGCCACTTGAATCACAATTTCAACTTCACTTTCCTTCGGTTGAAAAAACGCGGTGTAGGGCGTATTGCCAGGCTTATGCAGGAGTGGATCCGCTGCTGGTTGTCCGCTGCTCCCCTCGACCTTTCCATTAATATATAGACGGTGAGACATCCGAATGCTTCTCACTTTTACACCTAATACTTCGTCCGAAACCGGAACGATCACCTTCAGCCGGTATGTTCCATATCCCGTTTTACTTACCCCGCCAACCGTTTGTTCTCCTTTCCATGTGCCGGGTACAGAGGTATACGGAACTACTGCTCCTAAACCTTGCTTAAAATCAGCAGGCTCCAGCATTTGACCTTCATAAAACTCCCACTCGCCATCCAGGACAACTAATCCCTGTCGGTTGAAATCCCAATTAGACAAATCCTGTACTCCATGCTTTGCCAGCGGAGTATCCCGATTTGGTATCGTTTGATTATATATTGCGATAAAAAGCGCCATGAAAAGTGAAAAGATCAAGCCCATCACAATGAGCTTGCGATAATATACGCTTATCAACTACGTATCCCTCCCATGGTATTCAACAATAAGTTCATACTACCATGTATTCCTCATGATCGCTGTGATCTTGTTGAGAAAACTTTTGTGTTCATTCTAATCATTCTATCAAACCGTTCTCACAAAATTCTCACAAAATCTTAATACAACAACTACGAGGCAGACCAGCAGCTCCAATGAATCCAATAAGCAGATAACCTTAATTTCGACATTTCCTGGGAAATACGAACAGCTTGGAATGGATGGCGAAAGTGGATATACTACTTGAGAAAGCCAAATCATCTAGTGAACTTGTGAGGTGCTGATATGTGTATTACGATCATTGTAGAAGGCAAGAACGACAAAAGCAGACTGCGGAGGCTGCTGACGGAGGACATTACTATACTTTGTACCTTTGGATCCTTGAACACGGAACGGCTTGAATCCTTAAAGAAGCAGGCCGATAGCAGCGATATTTTTTTATTTACAGATAACGATTCCTCCGGCAAAAAAATCCGCGCCATTTTACGAGATACATTCCCGGACGCAGAACAAATATATACCCGAAAAGGCTATGCAGGAGTAGAGGGTACACCCGATGAATATCTGATTCTTCAATTAGAAAAAGCCGGTTTGGAGGCGTATATTAACTACCCGCTTCCAGATCCGGCTCTAAGCAATAAATTGGATTAAATAAATGACCAGTGTTACTGTACAAATACTAAAGATGGTCGATGAAAATACAACCTGTGAAGCAAATTCCGGTTCATTATCGTATTCTACTGCGATCAACGCACTGCTTAGTGACGTTGGTACAGATGTCGCAAGCACAAGCGCTTGGGCCATCGTTCCATGAATACCCAGCAACCATACGATACCAAATCCCACAGCAGGTCCAATCAATAAACGAAGCACATTGGAGAGCATAACATCAGAGAACATCAGCTTCCACTTCATGCTTCCCAGCTGCACACCCAAGGTTAAGAGTGCCGTACAGACAAAAGCATTGGAAATATACGTGATCGGCATATAGATCGGATCAGGAATAGGCATATGCAGCCAGCGCATCAGAAAGGCAAGTGGAATCACATAGATCACTGGCAGCGATAATATCGTACGCAGCGTTTGCCGCGGATCATTTTTATGGGCATTCACGCTGTATACCCCGTACGTATTAGGCAGCAGTGACTGCATCATCATAATAATAATCTGAATAGAGAGCGTGAACGCATCCCCGACAAACACAAGCTGATTGAGCGGAAGCGCATAATTGGCACTGTTATAAAAGATGACGCTGTTCCGCATCGCCGTGATCATACTATTCTGGTACCCTCTCACACGCATGATGAATTCTACCAGCAAAAACATCGCTGCCAGGTGAAGCGCAAAAAACAGCAAGGTTTGCAGCATCAATTGCATCGACAATGTAGATTCATACAACATTTTGAACACAAGCGCGGGTGAAAACAGATAAAAGTTCAGCTTCGAAAGCGTTCGAATATCAAGCTTGAACGCTCTATATAAAATAACACCCAAGGCAATCATGATGGAGAGCGGTATCACATTATTAAGTAAAATATAAATGAAGTACGTCATGCTTGCGCTCCCTTAACTAGTATACACCTATCCTTCCTTGCTTAATTCGATCAGGTCCTGAGCGATTTTATCAACATCCAGATCAGCGTCGTTACCCGCATAGTACCTTCTCATATCTCCCTTTTTATCAACAAGCAAAATCAGATTGCTGTGCGTAAATTGACCTTGTTGATCCTTGACCACCATAACCCCGTATTTTTGCGCAAGATCGATTGTAGCTGCCTCATCACCACGCAGGAAATACCAGCCCTTAGGATCAGCGTGAAAGCTTTTGGAAAATTGCTGAAGCTGTGCTGTCGTATCTTTGGTTGGATCAAATGAAATCGATACAATAGCCGTTTTATCACCAAAAACGCCTTTTTTCACCAAAGCATCCTGCACCTTGGACAGGTTATACGTAGTTGGCTGACATACATCAGGACAAGTGGAATAAAAAAAGTATACAAGCTTGGAGCGTCCAGCCAGCTCTGCCAGGCTAATCGATTTGCCATCAATATTATCGAGCTTAAAATCAGGAGCTTTTTTCATGACTTCCATTTTGCTGCTTGCGCTGTTGCCTTTGAGAACCATATACCCCAATGTACCGATCATTGCCAGCAGAAGCACAATAACGATCAGCTTAAAGCCGTTTTTTTGTAAAAATGCGTTGTTCATCCGTGTTCCCATCCTTTTCGATAAAAAAAATATCCCATGCTGCCATGGGACTTGAAGCTACATTACAATCGTTATTGCGGGCTATTTTTATTTCGCCACTGTAGTCAGGACCATAATAATGAATAACAGTGTCAAGTAATTAATCGAATAAATAAATGTTTTCTTGGCCCATAGCACTTCTTCTTCGCCCTCGGTTTTCTTGAAGCCCTTCATACAGAGATAAGCCCAATATAGGCCCATTACGATAGCCGCGTAGAAGTAAATGACATTAACGTAACCATATACATACAACAGCATGGAAACAGGCACCAGCAGTACTACATAGCGGATCATACTGATCTTCGTGACATAGGTACCTTTAACTACAGGCAATAACGGAAACCCTGCTGCGCGATACTCCTCCATACGACGAATGCCAAGCGCCCAAAAGTGCGGAGGCTGCCACAGGAACAAAATCGCGAATAAAATAATCGCTCCCGCATCAATATCATGACGAACGGCGCAATAGCCGATAACCGGAGGAATCGCACCGGAAAAGCTGCCGACTACTGTACTCCATACTGAAGTACGTTTAAACCATGCCGTATAAATCCATACATAAGCAAACAATCCGATCATACCCAATAATGCAGCTAACGGATTAACCAGCAACCACAGACCGGATACACCAATCACGCCCAGGATAATCCCATACCACATGACGACCTGAGGAGATAGCTTACCACTTGGCAGCGCACGATTTTGCGTACGAGCCATCTTCGTATCCATATCACGATCCAAATAATTGTTAAGTACACAACCCGAACCCATCACCAATGCAGTTCCCAGCATAGTAAACAACAATTGCAGCCAGTTAACCTGCCATCCAGAGGCTATCCAAAAGCCACCGAACGCTGTGATCGAATTCGAAAAAATAATACCCGGCTTGGCCAACTGTACAAAATCCCTCCAGGTCACAGGGCCTTGGTCCACATGCTCCGCTTCCGATGCGGCAGGTAACGAATCGGCCGTAAGGTTAACGCTGAGTTGATCTTTCACTTGATTGTATCCTCCTTAGAGTTTTGCTTTAGCAAAACTGACTTCGTAAGCATCTTCTGAGTTTTGCTTTTAGCAAAACTAACTTCGTAAGCATCTTCTGAGTTTTCATTGAAAACTCTATATGAAGCAATTGCAGCGACATTCCCCTTTAACTTTTACAATCCTTATCATATCAACCTCAAATCCATTTGACAATAAAGCACGACACGAATTCAAAATATTGTCGCATCTTCAGACGAAATATGTAGCCGGATTGTCACTATTTCCAAGACATACAGAATAGAAAAACCGACGGTTGCGTTAACCATCGGCTTGTATTTTCTATTAAGATAACCAGCAAGGATCGGGAATAACCTGTAGGTATTTTTGCTTAACCGAGTTTGGTAACTGCTTTGTCATTACTTTCACATTCCGGGGTACAATAACCCTTATAAATCTCTTGACATTCATCACAGCAAAGATGCTGGTGATGGCACAAATCATCCGTACAGTTAATGTAGGTATCAGTCGGTTTGTTGCAATGATGACAAACACCCACAATCACGTCCTCATCGGTTCGATTAATGGTGACCGAGACGCGATCGTCAAATACATAACATTTGCCATCGAATAATTTCCCTTGAACTTCGGGATCTTTTCCGTAAGTAACAATTCCACCATCCAATTGATAAACTTCATTAAACCCTTCATTCATTAATAATCCTGTCAGCTTTTCACACCGGATTCCGCCTGTGCAATAAGTCAGAATGGGCTTATCCTTAGCCTCTTTCAGATTATCACGAATCCACTGTGGAAAATCACGGAAGGATTCGACGTCAGGCTTGATCGCATTGCGAAAATGCCCAAGATCGAATTCATAATTATTTCTACCGTCCAGGACGATAACATCTTCTTTTTGAAGCTGTTCATGGAATTCTTTAGGAGAAAGACGTTTCCCACTAAGAACATTGGGATCCAGGTGGTCTTCGTATCTTAGTGTAACCAGCTCTTTTTTATGACGGACAAATATTTTTTTGAATGCATGCTCACTGGCCTCGTCAATTTTGAAAACCATGTCCGAAAAAAGCGGATGATTGTGCATATCCTTCATATATTGTTCGGTTTGTTCGATCGTACCCGATACAGTCCCGTTAATGCCTTCTTCTGCGACGATAATACGTCCCTTTAGCTCCAGGCTTTTGCAGTATGCAAGATGCTCGGCTGCAAACAACTCCGGCTCTGGGATTTGAACAAATTTGTAATATAATAAAATGCGAAACGAATTAATATCTGTCAACGAAAACCGCTCCTCTTCTTTTTCATTAATAAATTGTAAAAGCCTGTCGAGGTATCTCAACAGGCGGCCCCATTCGCTCAGTCAGCTACCGAGCTTTGTGAGTATCTCATCATCCGATCCGATCGTAGATTCTACTTTATGATTATTCATTATTTATCTCGATTTGTCACTAATAGATTGTGTCAAACTCACAACATATCTCCATATCCTCATGCAATTATTTTTATGAGTTCATTTTAGTTTATTCCATATACATAGTCAACTTATATGTATGTTAAGTAAGCCATATGGATACAATTGGCACTATTGACTAGAGAAGCTTTTACAAACACTTCCTTGTTTTGTATTAAGAAAAAGACGTTGTTGAGCATCTACCCTTTGAAATTCCAAGGTATAGCACCCAATAACGTCCAGTTGCACAGCATGATCAATTGCTTATTTGCGTACATGTAGCGGCATTTTGCCAAAGAGCTGCTGACGAACGAACTGCCAGGCAGCTTCCTGTAACGATTGAATTTCGTATACTTTGTGCCCCAAAATGGATAGAACCACACCTTTTTTGTACGTACGGCTGATGCCATATTCCAGTGAGGCCGCTACCAACTGTTGCTCCATAAATAAGTTCAATGCTTCCACAAAAGCTGCGTCGACCTGCTCATTGAATATATAAAGTGTCCCCAGATGAGTAAACTCAGCCCAACTGCCGATTGTGTTCAGCCGCTGCTGTGAAGGTACGATCCTCTGCTTACTGCAATAAATGAGCTCATTCTCGTAAGTAACGCTGAGACGATTTTCATAATGCTCATATTGAAAAAGCTCGCCTCGTTGTGTTCTCCCCGGACAAATGAGGTCGCTAAGAATCAAGGTCGATCCTGCTTCCATCTGCACATCCATCCGACTATACAATACAGCATCCTTATACAGCATCATGGGCTCGGGCATGTACTCCACGTAGCTATCCGGTCCTAGTGTCAGAGATTGAACCTGCTCACTCGCGCGCACCGATTCGGAGTCCCCCTGCCCAGGGCGCGCTGGATGCACCTTGGTATAGGATTGGTTCGTCATATACACATTCGAGCGTTCATCGAACCGCCAACTCATTTCATATCGGTCACCTGCCATAATACCGGGAGAAGCATCCATCATATACACTCCAAGCTGACCGTAATCGAAAGCAAACGTCTTGGCAATTTTTAATGGGTAGGTGTTGTATTTATCGCTGATACTCGTCTGCCCCTCCCGCTCCTTAAAAGCAGCAGTGATGCAGCCGGTGATTTCAGGCATGATCGAATTCCTGCTCTACCCACTCTACGATAGCGTCAACGCCATGACCATCAAACATGTTGGAGAAAATAAACGGGCGATCCCCGCGCATTTTGCGAGTATCCTCTTCCATAACCGTCAAGCTTGCACCTACATAAGGAGCCAAGTCGATTTTGTTGATGATGAGCATATCCGAGCGGATAATACCAGGGCCGCCTTTACGCGGGATCTTCTCACCTTGAGCTACGTCGATAATATAAATGAAGCGATCCACCAGCTCCGGACTGAATGCAGCAGCCAGATTGTCACCACCACTTTCGATAAAAATAATATCGAGATGGTTAAAGCGTTTCTCCAGCTCATCAATGGCCTCAAAGTTCATCGAAGCATCTTCTCTGATCGCTGTATGCGGACAACCTCCGGTTTCTACCCCGATAATACGATCTGCAGTTAACGCCTCGGAACGAATTAAAATATTGGCGTCTTCCTTCGTATAAATATCATTCGTGATGACAGCAATACTGTATTTATCGTTCAATCTGCGCGCGAGCCTCTCCACAAGTGCGGTTTTACCTGATCCTACAGGACCCCCTATACCTATCCGCATGGGACGATCCAAATGACCCTTCTCCGGCGCTTCCCACTCATGATGATGATGTGCTCCACCTTGACACATACGACATTCCTCCTGATTTATAATTATTAAAAGTTGTAGTTATGACATAAATAAACGGGAATATAAATTTTCGTGCTGCATCATGGCCATTTCTGCCATTGGCGTATTTCCAAAGCCATCCTCGAACGGATCTCCATGCTCAGCTTTCTTCCAGGCCGCCGCTATAACAGGCAGCATCTCAGCCAACAAACGTTGACCTTCGGTTTGGCCAATGGACATCAGCCGCAGGCCACTATTGATGCAGGTAAAGGTGCAAGCATATAAATATCCTTCTGCCGCCATCGACAACGGTACCTGTAAATGATAGCTCAGCCAGCCATGAATCAACGGGTGTGTGCCAAAGCACTTCTGCTGGCGGATTGCTTCCTGGAGCTGACTCCACGGAAGCTCCGGGTAAATCGATAGTCCCAGCTGCTGCAGCCTGCGTCCCATTTTCACTACACCTTCGCGAGTTTCCAATGATGTCCGCTGCACATGCTGCATCTGATCAATCTTCCACAGCTTTTCCCACTGCTCCTGAGGCGTATACATATATACCGCCTTGACCGCGAGCGCATCGATGGGAGCCCAGCTCTGAACAAGCATCGTTTCCACATACTCCTTCAGGTGAGCGGACGTGTGCACCCTGCCATTTTGCACAAGGGATTCCAGCCCGAAGGAATGGGAAAATCCGCCGATTGGCAGGGCAGAATCCAGAAGCTGCACATAGAAGAGCCAATTGGTCATGGGCGGTTGTGCCTGCTGCAAGAGATCACCATCCTAAGAGTTTTGCGTAGCAAAACTTACTTCGTAAGCATCTGCCTATTTTCGCAGAAAATTCACTTCGTATGCCTGCTGCTTATCAGAAGTCCGGTGAAGAACGAGCGGAGCGGCCAAATGATCCTGGAGAAGCGTAAGCGTTCGCCTTTGAAATCGTGAATAAACCGCTTAATCTCATCCCATTTCACGATTTCAACAGCGATCGGAAGGATATTTGGCCGTGCAGCGAGACTTATTCACCGGAATTCTAGAATAAAAAATAACGCTGTGCCATCGGCAAAACCTTGGCTGGCTCGCATGTGATAGCAGCTCCATCCACCTTGACCTCATAGGTTTCAGGATTTACATCAATCCGAGGTGTCTCTCCATTATGGATCATATCTTTTTTGGTGATAGACCGGCAATTTTTCACAGGCTCTATCCTTTTTTGCAGTCCCAGCTGTGTGTGAACACCAAGGTCGAAGGCCGCCTGAGAAACAAAGGTAATACATTGATTCAACGCACGCCCATAAGCACCGAACATCGGACGACTCATGACCGGCTGTGGTGTTGGAATCGAAGCATTGGGGTCCCCCATCTGCGCATAGGCGATCATCCCGCCCTTCAATACAGTTTCCGGCTTCACACCAAAAAACATCGGATTCCAGAGTACAAGATCAGCCAGCTTGCCTACTTCCACTGAACCTATCAAATGAGAAACGCCATGTGTAATTGCCGGGTTGATCGTATATTTGGCAATATAGCGCTTAATACGAAAATTATCCTGATCGTCCGCAGTAACGCCAGCTTGCTGCGGCAGTTCATCCGGAGCAGGTAAATATCCACGCTGCTGCTTCATTTTATCTGCCGTCTGCCACGTTCTTATAATCACTTCCCCAATCCGTCCCATCGCTTGCGAATCGGAGCTCAGCATGCTGAACACACCCAAATCATGCAATATATCCTCGGCAGCAATCGTTTCCGGACGAATTCTGGAGTCAGCAAAAGCTACATCCTCAGGGATTCGACTATCCAGATGATGACATACCATCAGCATATCGAGATGCTCTTCGATTGTGTTCACCGTGTAAGGTCGGGTCGGATTAGTGGAGGATGGAAGCACGTTCAGCTCAGCGGAAGCTCTAATAATATCCGGTGCATGCCCTCCACCCGCGCCTTCAGTATGATAAGTGTGAATCGTTCTTCCGCCGATAGCAGCCAGCGTGTCTTCCACAAAACCGGACTCGTTCAGTGTATCCGTGTGGATCGCCACCTGCACATCGTACTGATCCGCCACCTGCAAGCACGTATCAATCGCAGCCGGAGTCGTTCCCCAATCCTCATGAAGCTTCAGTCCAATCGCTCCTGCCTCTACCTGCTCGATAAGCGGTTCTGGAAATGATGCATTTCCTTTCCCCGTAAAGCCCAGGTTCATCGGAAAAGCCTCCGCCGCCTCCAGCATCCGGTGCATATGCCATACACCTGGTGTACAAGTAGTCGCGCTTGTTCCTGCAGCCGGACCTGTACCACCACCGATCATCGTCGTAACGCCGGAAGAGAGCGCGGTTTCTATTTGCTGTGGACATATATAATGAATATGAGTATCAATACCACCGGCCGTTATGATCTTGCCTTCACCGGCGATGACTTCCGTTCCTGCACCAACGATCATATTAGGTTGTACGCCATCCATCAGATCGGGATTGCCCGCTTTACCTATTCCTACTATAATACCGTCCTTAATCCCGATATCCGCTTTAACAATTCCCCAATGATCTATAATAATCGCATTGGTAATCAATGTATCCAGAACGCCCTGATCCCTCGTATGACGACTGGACTGGCCCATCCCATCGCGTATAACCTTGCCGCCGCCAAACTTGCATTCTTCTCCATAAACGGTGTAGTCCTGCTCAATCTCTGCCCATAGCTGCGTATCCGCCAAACGAACGGCATCGCCTGTAGTCGGGCCGAACATTTGTGCATAAGCCTTACGATCCATCTTTGCCATACAAGACCGGACCCTCCTTCCATATATCCAATCGCTGCTTAGTCGCCTCCGTCATCTGCCCATGCGCAGCTTCGCCCTGAGATAAATGATTGAGTCCAAAGGACAGCTTCGCTCCGCCTAATTCAACAAGCTCCACCGGTTTCTCCTCCCCGGGTTCAAAGCGTACAGCCGTGCCCGCAGCGATACTGAGTCGCATACCGAAGGCAGCCTCTCTGTCAAAATGAAGCCCGCGGTTCACCTCAAAAAAATGAAAATGCGAACCAACCTGAATCGGCCGATCTCCCATATTCGTTACCAATATACGTATCGTACGTTTTCCTTTATTCAATTCAATCTCGCCCGCCTTGATGCGATATTCACCAGGAATCATGGCAGTTCGCTCCTTTATCAGAAAATCAGAATGGTTGAATTGGAGTTAATTGTGTTCCTTCATCATTAAAAGGTACAGCCTTAACCATGACCAATAGGCTGATGCACCGTAACAAGCTTGGTCCCATCGGGAAAGGTTGCTTCTACCTGTACCTCATGGATCATTTCAGGGACACCTTCCATCACTTGGTCCACTTTCAATACCTTCGTACCAAATTGCATCAGCTCCGCAACGGTCATTCCGTCTCGGGCACCTTCCATAATTTCCGATGTAATCAAAGCTATGCTCTCTGGATAATTCAATTTAAGACCCCGATTCAACCGCCTTCGGGCAAGATCTGCCGCTACCGTTATCAGCAGCTTTTCCTTTTCTCTTTCCGTTAAATGCATTCCAGGTGAACCTCCTTCACACAAAACCTCGATGTGGCAAATAACATAACATGATAAAGGCGAATAATTAACATTTAATACGTTTATTATATTCGCAATCTAATCTGCTGTAAATCATCAACATCCATTTTCTTATGTACTCAATGATCAATCTTCCGTATTTCAACGGTTTTTACGAGCCGTTTTAGCGAAAAAGTCGAATTATGTAAGATAATTTATCCAATTTATTCAAGTTATTTTATGTTATTTATATTGACATATATATTACATTTAAATTATCATGATAAACGTGAACTAACATCAATTGCATCGATTAGACAGAAAAAATTCTGGTTTCAGATCAGAAATCATGTTACATGTTAGTATTCATCACATTCAGTATATTTAAAAGGAGTGGATGGAATGTTGGCAAAAAGAAAAGGGATCAACGTTTTAATGGCAGTAAGTATGTCGCTCACCGTATTACTGGCAGGATGTGCTACTCAGACACAGCCGGCAGCAGCTCCAGCGGCAACTACAACGGCCGAAGCCAAACCGGAAGCAGGTAAAGATGAAGCGATCCCTGTAGGCATTCTACATTCACTCACAGGAACGATGTCCATCAGTGAAGTATCCGTTAAAGATGCGGAAATGATGGCGATTGAAGAGATTAACAAAGCTGGGGGCGTACTTGGAAAACAATTAAAACCGATTGTCGAGGATGGGGCATCCGATTGGCCGACATTCGCAGAGAAAACGAAAAAATTACTGCAAAAAGACAAAGCAGCCGTTATTTTCGGAGGCTGGACCTCCTCCAGTCGTAAGGCCGTACTTCCTGTCGTTGAACAAAACAAAGGACTTTTCTTCTATCCGGTTCAATATGAAGGCTTGGAATCATCCCCTTACATCTTCTACACAGGTGCAACGACTAACCAGCAAATCGTACCCGCAGTAACCTGGCTGCTGCAAAACAAGGGCAAGAAGTTTTTCCTCTTAGGCTCTGACTACGTCTTCCCAAGAACTGCCAACAAAATCATCAAGGAACAGCTGAAAGCTGAAGGCGGCGAAACGGTTGCCGAAGAGTACACTCCACTCGGACATACCGACTACAATACAATTATTAGCAAAATCAAAAAAGATAAACCCGACGTCATTTTCAATACCCTGAATGGTGATAGCAACGTAGCTTTCTTCAAACAATTGAAGGATGCCGGTATCAGCGCCAAGGATTTGACTACGTTATCGGTCAGTATCGCCGAAGAAGAAATTCGCGGCATCGGCGCTTCTGTATTGGAAGGGCACTATGCAGCATGGAACTATTATCAAACAACCGATACACCGGAGAACAAAAAATTCGTTGAAGCCTACAAAGCCAAATACGGCAAAGACCGCGTGACCGACGATCCGATTGAAGCAGGTTACTTTGGTGTTTATTTATGGGCTGAAGCTGTGAAAAAAGCGGGCTCCTTCGATGTGGAAAAAGTAAAGACAGCAGCTAAAGGTCTTGAATTCAATGCTCCTGGCGGTAAAGTCATGATCGATGGCGACAATCAGCACGTATACAAAACTGTTCGAATCGGTCAGGTTCAAGCTGACGGACAATTTAAAGAAGTATGGAACTCCGGCAAGCCTGTCAAACCTGATCCATTCCTTAAAACTTACCCATGGGGCGCAGAGGTGACCAAGAAATAATGAAACATGCTCCATCCGTGGATTAACCGGGTACGACATTCTAAATTAGGACTGCCCGCTTAGGGCAGTCCTGCATTTTATAAGGGAGGCTGACTCCGATGGGCTTGTTACTGCTCCAACTTTTTAACGGTATTAGCTTAAGCTCCATTCTCTTGCTCATTGCACTCGGACTCGCGATTACGTTCGGACTTATGAATGTCATTAATATGGCCCATGGGGAGTTTATCATGATTGGCGCCTATATGGCTTATACGATCCAGCAAATCTTTCAGAAATATGTGCCTGCATCAGCGTTCGGCTGGTATTTTATCATTTCGATCTTTGTTGCCTTTGGTGTGGCGTTTGTAATTGGTTGGCTGCTCGAAGTGACGCTCATTCGTTTTCTGTACGGCAGACCACTCGACAGCCTGCTCGCAACCTGGGGCGTCAGCCTCGTCCTGCAGCAGCTGGCAAGGCAGATTTTTGGTGCTCCTAACGTGGCTGTCAAGGCTCCTGAATGGCTCGAAGGCGGTCTTGCACTCGGTACGGACCTGATGCTTCCATACAAAAGATTGTTCATCATCGGGCTTGTTATCGTCTGCATTACCATTATTTATTTGTATCAGTACCACAGTCGCGGCGGACGCAATATGCAGGCCGTTATGCAAAATCGTAGTATGGCTTCCTGCCTCGGGATCTCCACACGCCGCATCGACGGTCAGGCGTTTGCTTTTGGCTCCGGTATGGCGGGGATCGCCGGCTGCGCACTCACCTTGGTCGGACCTATAGGACCTACAATCGGCACCTATTATATTGTCGACGCCTTTATGGTTGTTGTTCTTGGTGGTATCGGCAAAATCATTAGTACCATTGCCGGCGCTCTGGGCATCGGTGTGCTTAGCACCGTATTCGAGTATACAACCAGCGCTACCTTAGGCAAGGTTATTGTCTTCACCCTTATTATTGCATTCCTGCAATGGAAGCCTTCAGGTCTGGTTACGATGAAATCGCGGGCTTTGGATTAGAGGATTCGGTGAATAAGTGCCGCTGCGTGTCCAAATATCCTTCCGATCGCTGTTGTTTCCGTATTTTTTGATTTTATAAGATATTTAGCGGTAAAAAGTACGGAAACAAAGGCGAACGCTGACGCTTCTACAGGATCATTTGGACTCTCCGCTCTTTATTCACTGGATTTTAAGAGGAAATAAATAAATGCTTACGAAGTCAGTTTTGCTACGCAAAACTCTTAGGAGTTGATAAAATGGCCATCACCAACACGAAGATGAAAATTGTATTTACCGTCATCCTGCTCGCCGTGATGCTGGCGGCGCCGATGTTTTTATCAGAGTTCAGACTCTCACTCTTGGGCAAATTTCTGTGCTACGCCATTATCGCCATGGGGCTTGATCTGATTTGGGGCTACACGGGCATTCTTAGTTTAGGGCACGGTGTTTATTTTGGACTTGGAGCTTATTGTATGGCGATGCACTTGAAGCTCGTTGCTTCGCATGGAGAGCTTCCTGACTTCATGTCGTGGAGCGGAGTTGATCAGCTTCCGTGGTTCTGGGCGCCTTTTCAATCGGCTGGAATTACTCTATTACTCGCGATTTTGGTTCCTGTAGCCGTAGCGTTCGTCCTTGGATATTTGACCTTTCGCAATCGAATTAAAGGCTCTTTTTTCGCTATTCTCTCACAAGCTCTTGTTATCATTACCGTTACATTGTTTGTCGGTCAACAAGGCTATACCGGAGGGACGAACGGCTTAACCAACTTTGAAACGTTTCTCGGGATGAATGTTGGTGAGCCATCGACAAAATTGATTTTTTACTACATTACCGCCTTCGTCGTCATCGGAACTCTGATTCTGTGTCAATGGATGGTCTCCAGTCGTCTTGGCAAAATTCTCGTCGCCATTCGTGATGCCGAGAACCGTGTACGCTTTATCGGGTACAATCCGGTTACGTACAAAGTGTTCATTTACTGCTTTTCCGCCGCTCTTTCCGGATTGGCAGGCATCCTGTTTGTCTTACAGGAAGGCATCGTCTCCCCGGCCCAGATGGGCATCGTTCCATCGATTGAAATGGTGCTGTGGGTAGCTATTGGAGGACGTGGCACGGTATACGGTGCTGTACTCGGTGCTGTGATTACCAACTCGGCGAAAACCTCTTTCAGCGAAGCTTATCCTGAGTGGTGGCCGATTATTCTCGGTACGATGTTCATTGTTGCCGTACTCTTTTTCCCAAAAGGACTTGTCGGTACCATTCAAGACTATTGTGAAAAATGGGGCTTATATCCGTTCAAAAAATCGAATCTGCTGAAATCATCATCTTCCTTGGCCAAATATACAGAGCTGCAAAGCGATAAAGAGCCCGCTCGCACGACCAAGTAAAAAAACTCTAAGGAGGTTGTTCCCAGGATGGAAACATCACCAAGAAAAGAAACAGCTGGCGAATTGGTCCGTATTGAACAGTTAGAGGTAGATTTCGATGGCTTCAAAGCCATTCGTGGACTAGACTTCTCTCTCTCATCCGGTGAGCTGCGTTTCCTGATCGGACCCAACGGCGCCGGCAAAACGACATTGCTTGACGTTTTATGCGGCAAGGTTAAGCCTTCAAAAGGGAAAGTATTGTTTCGCAACCACGTGGATCTGACTAAACATCAGGAGCACCAGATCGCGCAGCTTGGAATTGGGCGTAAATTCCAGGCTCCCTCCATCTTCGTTACGTTAACGGTATTGGAAAATCTGCTTTTGTCCATGCGACAAAAACGCGGTCTGCTCAGTTCACTTATTGCTCAAACGACTGTCGAGCAGCGCGAACGCATGAAATATTACTTGCATATGATCGGACTGGAGAAAAAGTCCAAGGATAAAGCAGGCTCACTCTCCCATGGTGAGAAGCAGTGGCTGGAGATCGGGATGCTGCTCATTCAGCAGCCTGAACTTCTGCTGCTTGATGAGCCAGCCGCCGGAATGACAGACAGTGAGACCGAGAAAACAGGTGAGCTGCTGCACAAGATCAGCGATCAACAAACCATTATCGTCGTCGAGCATGACATGGACTTTGTCCGACAATTTGCCAAAACCGTTACGGTCATGCATGAAGGCTCTGTACTTTGCGAAGGTACGATGCAGGAAGTTCAAAATGATGATAAGGTTGCCGAGGTTTATTTGGGAAGGCGGGGTGAGCGATAATGCTGAATATACATGAACTGGAGGCGGGTTACGGGGAAAGCATGATACTGCGGAACGTTACGATGAAGGTAGAGCCTGGGCAAGTGATCTGCCTGATGGGTCGTAATGGCGTAGGCAAAACAACATTAATGAAGACCATTATGGGCCTTATCAAACCCAAAAAAGGATCGATCCATTATGGGCCGAAGGATATGACTCCATTCCCTCCGGATCGAAGAGCCAAAAGTGGCATCGGCTACGTCCCTCAAGGACGCGATATTTTTCCACAGCTGACCGTAGAGGAGAACCTGATGCTCGGTCTGGAAGCAAGCCGTATACGCAGGAGCAAGGTACCTGACAACGTATATGAAATGTTTCCTGTACTCAAGGAAATGATACGCCGTAAGGGTGGAGACCTGAGTGGAGGGCAGCAGCAGCAGCTATCCATCGCACGAGCCTTAGTGTCTGAACCTGAGCTGCTGCTGCTCGACGAACCCATGGAGGGTATTCAGCCTTCGATCGTTATGGAAATTGAACACGTCATCGAAACGATCAAAGCAAGCAAACAAATGTCGGTGCTTCTCGTCGAACAAAGCCTTTCTTTTGCCACAAGCATTGCTGATTACTATTACGTTCTGGATAAAGGTGTAATCGTCGCCGAAGGAAACTCCTCTACACTCAGCGAGGAGCAGGTAAAGAAACATCTTGCCGTCTAACTCATACAGAAAAAAATTACAGCCGCGGCACATGCGAGCTGTTTTTCTTTTGCCTTTTATCCATATTTTCAGTGGGCACTTGGGTCACAATAGAATTTTCCATTCACAGTGCACAGTGTTATAATGGGAACCGGCAGAAGATTCAGAAAATAAGATTCTGCTTAGCGAACAAAACTCTTGGAGGGAATGAATACGATGACTGTATCTATTACGGAGAGCGTAGAGTTACATAATGGAATCAAAATGCCGGTTCTAGGCTTGGGCGTTTGGAAAACCAAGGATGGCGACGAGGTCATTAATGCCGTGAAGTCCTCTATTCAAGCAGGTTATCGCAGCATCGATACAGCAGCAGCCTATGGCAACGAGGATGGTGTCGGCATTGGTATCAAGGAAAGCGGAATCGCACGTGAAGAGCTGTTCATTACCACTAAAGTCTGGAACGCCTCGCAAGGCTATGACTCTACTCTACAAGCATTTGATGAAAGCCGCAAAAAACTCGGTCTGGATGTAATCGATCTATACCTGATTCACTGGCCGGTAAAAGGCAAATATAAAGACACCTGGCGTGCCATGGAGAAGCTCTATAAAGACGGCGCTGTCAGAGCCATAGGTGTAAGTAACTTCCAGGTGCATCATTTGGAGGACGTCATCAAGGGGAGCGAAATTGTCCCGATGGTCAACCAAATCGAGCTGCATCCCCGTCTAACTCAGCTGGAGCTGCGCAGCTTCTGCCAGTCTCATAAGATTCAGGTTGAAGCCTGGAGCCCATTAATGCAAGGGAATCTGGATATTCCCGTGCTTGCCAAGCTCGCTGACAAGTACAACAAATCTGCGGCGCAAATCATTCTTCGTTGGGGACTTCAGCATGGAATCGTCGTAATTCCCAAATCCATCAATCCCAAACGAATCCAGGAAAATGCGGCGATCTTTGATTTCACTTTATCGGCCGAGGACTCTGCTCTGCTCGATGCCTTGAACGAGAATCATCGCTTCGGGCCTGATCCGGATAATTTCAATTTCTAAACATTTTGATTTCCAAAATAATGTGAGTAAGGAGCCAACATTCACCTTCTATTACAGGTGGGCGTTGGCTCTTTTCTTGCTGCTGCAGTCTCAAATACAGCCGAACTGTGATACAGGCTGTCTCAAAAAGCATGTTTTTTTTCGTCAACTAGTACTAATCGTCCAAGCCGTTATAATACTTATAAATATAGAAGAGGCATGAGCCATATGAAGGAGGAATACGTTAATGATTAACTATCCATATCGAAGCGGCACAACACCGTACACCGGTTATCCTGGATATGTTCAAGTGCCTATGGGGACATCACAAAACCAGATGGGCCAGTTCCCCCCTGCCGGACCCAGCGGTTCCTACATCCCCGGTGCGCCTACCGCTCCGTCACAAGGGGCGCCAACTGTACCCGGCCTGCTGCCTCTGGAACAGTCCTTTATCGAGAATATTTTACGATTAAACCTTGGCAAGACAGCCACAATCTACATGACCTACGAGAACAACAGTGAATGGAATGCCAAAATATTCAAAGGCAGACTGGAAGCAGCCGGACGAGATCATATCATCATCAGTGATCCCAAAACAGGAATGCGTTATTTGCTATTAATGGTCAATCTGGACTACATCACGTTTGACGAGGAATTGAACTATACGTATCCTTATGGAAACCCCTTGCCAGCACGTTGATCATTTCAGGCATGACATAGGTGTGTATTTCCCATTCGAAGGCTTTATCCCGAAATTGTTTGGGGATAAGGCTTTTTTTGCATCGAATGAAAGTCAGAGGCAAGTACTTGACTAAACCCATACTTTGGTGCGTTGGTATGGGTATGGGGTTCCAGCCGTTGTTGAAGTCGTGTTCCATGGATGAGACGGGGCGGTGGGAACACAACTTAAAAAGAACCTTCAGATGAAGGTTCTTAGTCATGTGCTTTCGTATTTGACTGGGCTTATCCAAGCTGGCTTTCGCGCAGCTTTCTGGCAATTTCGATATTATCATAAAAATCACGGCTTGCGCTGATGATCCAATTGCGATGTAATACTGCCGTCTCATCCTTTTCGATCTCGCCATAAGGCCATGCGTTCATGACACCTACCGCATAGTCCTTCATAAGCATAAGCAGCGCTATGCTCCATTGACGGGTTCCGCGAATACCGGGAACGAGTGGATAATATTGATCGTAGGCGGATCGAATCAGGGCATGCACTACCTCTTGAAGAACACTTGGAACGTCCGCTTGCTCCAGCTTGTCAGCGAGCTCGGCTGGAAGATCCACTTCGTCCGTAGAAGCGTGTTGTTCATACTCCTCTTCCGTTACGACACCCTGCTGCTTCGCAATCCAAAGCTTCATTCGGTCCAGGACAGGTTTGTAAGCAGTTGGAACCGATACCGTTAATTCAGGTACAGGATTGTCCAGATTGATAACGAACGATTCTTCCATCTTATGTATGCGGGCGTTGCCTCGTACACCGAGCCACCGAAGTGCGAGCAGCGCATGGGTTCTTGTTTTGCCATCCACTTCTTCATTGCGGCATACTCTGCGCAGCAGCTTTTCACTACGCACATCCGGCATCATACATAGCATTCTAACCGCGGATAACACCGATTCCGGGTCCTCCAGCCATGTTTGAATCACTCCGTATACCGTGTCAATCGGCTCTGACATCAACCAGTCTAGCTCGATCTTGCGATCCGCAAACTCTTCCAGGCTGAACATACCCTGCTCCTTTAATACCTCTTCCCCATGGCGTGATACCAAATCAGTGTAATTAAGCTCCAAATCCTCAGCCATTTGTGTAAAAGCTTCCCGCTCCTGGGCATTGACGCCAAACCTTATCGACATCGCACGTACCCACTCCGACATCGCTAATGGGCTTTGCTGATACATCATCAAGGCAAAAGTCACCATATCCTTGTCATAAGGCAGTGGGTGTCGGGCAAATCGGGCCAAAATCGTCTGCGCATCGTTTTCACGACGCATTAAGCTAAGTGAAAGCACAAGTCCATTCCAAGCGTTGCCATTGTTAGGATCCTCAAGTATTGCACGATAAAAACAGAATGCAGAAGCACCATAGGACTCTGCTTGTAAATAATGACGGCCCAAGCCGTTGACGTCTTGACTCATTGTAAGTTCAACCCCCGTGTCATGTTACCAACAAGTATACAATACTCGCCAGATCAATCAAAATCTTTTATTTGGTGTCCACAAGATATTCGGCATTAATTGACATATTTCCTGCTTATCCTTCTTTTCTTGTATTCTCCATGTTGGCAGATTTCCCGGTTTGTTGGATATACAGCAGCATCAGGACGGCACTCCATATAAATGCGGCGATGATAAGGATAAAAGGAAGCCTCGGATCGATCGAATAGGTCCAACCGCCAATCAAACCTGCGGGTGAAATAAAGATCAGAATCAATACAGATAAAATCGAAAAAATACTTGCTCGCTTATCATCATCAATAGCATTCTGTACAGCTGCCTCCAAGTTCGGGTACACAATAATACTGCCTGCTGCCGTGAGCACCGTGCTGAACAGGATCGGCATGACTGCGCCAGGCGGCGTCACAATCTGTATAATATAAGCTGCCGTGCAAATGAACAGGCCGACCAACATATACGTATTCATGCGATCCCGATTTAATCTTGGTATATAGAAGAACAGCAGCAGTAAAGTCGCTACGGACGTCACAGCAGGCAGCCAGGCAATCCAAACCGCATCGAATTGCAGCGACTGCACCAGATAAATCGATAAATACGTGTTGCGCATCGTCAGCTGAAATTGATACAGTACATAAATACCGAATACGAGCAGAAGCGCCTTGTTCGCGACAATCGCCCTCAATACACCTATGTACTCCTGTAAAAGCGCTTTCCATTGAAAAGAGGCATGCTCCTTCATTTTCCTGATCCCGATTTCGGTCTCATAGGTCGCAAAGTGGCGGCAAATAAACATCGCCGTCATGCTGACAAAGGCTAATCCATACATCATACGCTCGGCAGAAATCAATGTGTAACGCTCTACCAGAAGTCCTCCCAGCGGTGCGAGCAATCCACTTGCCACACTAATAAATTGCAGTGTTGAGAAAATATAAGCACGATCCTTAGGATGTGTCCCTTCAACGAGCAAACAGTACCACGCGGTATTGGGTACCTTTTGAAAGCTGTTGAACGCTGCCGCTATCACAAAAAACCAGACGTTCTGGGCTGTCATCCACAGCAGCGTAGCCACACTCCAGCTAACCAAATCATAGATCAACAGTGCTCGCTTGCGTCCCATGCGATCCGTTAAATAGCCGCTGATTAATGAAGTGAATATTTGCAGCACCAGCCCAAGTGAAGTCACCAGCCCAATTTCGGTCTCCGTAATTCCAAGCTCCAGCATGTATATGGAAGCATAGGTGAGATATAGGCTATAAGGGACTATGAACATCGGCTCATAAATTAAACATCCGCGGGCGTTCCCTTGCAGTTTATTGAACAACGCACTCGCCTCTTTTACATTCAGACTAAAAACCAACTGAATCTATGCTTATTCCTATAAGGCTGCATTCATGTCGTAGAGGATGCTTTTCTTGAACTCTGTTCGGCTCCGTTGAAAACTATATAGTCTGATATTAACACAAAAGACCCGCCTTTCGGCAGGTCTGAATAATTCGATATGATTGCTGCCTCTGCTACAGCCGTTTTGCCCCTATGTATCTGGAACCCCAATAACCGCTGTTCAAGCTGGCAACCGTGACACCACCATAGGAAGTGGCCGAGATGAATTGATCATTGCCAATATAAATACCTACATGAGAGGTTCTTCGCCCTTCAGCAAAAAACACCAGGTCACCTTCTTGAATATCCATAACCCGAGTGCCTGCCGAACTGTACATTTCTGCGGATGTTCTGGGCAATTGAACTCCGCTTAGCTGAAAAATATAGCCCACATATCCTGAGCAATCAAATCCATTCGGCGAGCTGCCTCCCCACACATAAGGAACACCCAAATAGTTATATGCGGATTGCAGGATCGATGCCTTGGGCTTAGGCGCGTACCAGACCGGAGCATGATACAGACCATCCGCATCTATGATCGCAAGCTTGTTGACCGCATCCCACTGAATTTGATAGCCAAACGTTTCCGATACGAATCGGAAAGGTACATACACCGTTTGCTGAGACAACAACGGAGGTGATTCCAAGGTAACGGTCTTTCCATTCACAAGCACTTGACGATCTCCCGTTTGCAATACGACCTTCTGCTGCTTGCTGCTCAGCGTAACCTGTATCGCCTGTTCATTCTTGCTCCATTCCATCTGGTATCCCAATTGTTCAATCAGCAGTCTTAGAGGCACCTGCAAATTATTGCTGCCATCGATGTAGGGCTTGGCGTCAGGGAAGGTCACTAGGTAATCATTAATTTGTATCCTGACCTCATCTGACGCTGCCTGAGCAGTTCCTGCATGCATAACAGCCAACAGACCAAACGTAAAAAAAGCGAAAAACCAAATAAACTTCTTCCGTAATAATATCAAGTTGTTCCTCCTGCGGCCTTCGAGGTTAGTTGACGGATTCGGGAAGAGGTTTTCCCTAGTTCGAGACAGACGAACATTCACCCCATGTAAAGAATCCCCCGTACCAGCTCTTGTGATGAACTGGATTCGGCCTTTTTTTAACAGAGTAGCACAACCTTTACCCAAATTTCAAATTCTTTAAACGACCATTCGGAATTATTTAACAATTAATTACATATTTATTTTATTTTTCGACATATTTTTACCAATTCAATAGCAATTAATGGTTGGCTGCCGCTCCATTGATATCGTCCAGAACCTGCTGGGTCAAAGGAAAAACAAGCTGTTCTTCCTTAGCCAAATGCTCCTGCAAAATGTGACAAGCTTGAATCAGATAGGCAGCGGCCTGATTGTAGCCCATAGCCTCCGGATTTGCCTTTAGCAAATGAACCGACCTCAGGAAGGCCTGCATATGCTCATCAGCCAGCTCATGATCTTTCTCTAACGACCAGAAGGAAGGCAGTATGGAGGGAGACATTTTACGCTCTATATAAGAAGTCAGGAAAGGAAACAGCTCAAGCTCCTCCCAATTGGAATGCCGCTCAAGCTCTTCCCGAAATGCGAGTGCCCATAGTCTTAAATTCAGCAGCGACTGCAGTGCTCCAAAGCGCTCAGGTGCGGACTCAACCTGCTTCGCTTGTTTTTCCATTTCCATTAAAACCTGCTTGAACTCCCCATGCTCTTGCTTCAATCGCTCCAGCCCTTCCGATATGGCTGTCATCGGTGCCTTAGTCATCTCTACTCGCGTCTTTTGATACATGTTCATTGTTGATTCCTCCTAAGGTTTTCGCTTTAGCGAAAACCAGCATCGTAAGCATAATCTTTAGGGTTTCACTTTAGTGAAACCGACATCGTAAGCATAATCTTTAGGTTTTCACTTTAGCGAAAACCAGCATCGTAAGCATGATCTTTGGGTTCTGTCATGAAGTTTCGCTTTTCACTTTTACTATCATGTATATTTATCCGGACCGCACCTTAGTCTTCTCCAGATGCTGTTGCGCAAGAAAGTAATCATCCCTTGTCTTAATCGTGGTCACAAAGCTGCAATCGATGCCATCTGATTGGAACTCGGACTCAACTGCTTCCTGCCATAATAAGCCCTTCCTCAAAGAGGATAATTCTGTATCCTGGTGTTTCAATAATGTCCAAATGTGCCCCGCACAGTCCCTGTCATAAATAGCATGCAGAGGATGCATGACACCTTGTAACCAGGGGATGATTGCGTCCAATCCTCTCTTTTTTTTGCGCAGCATCAGTTCAGCCGCAGCAGGTGATAGAAATGGCATATCGCATCCTACTACCCAGGCGCTTTGGTTACGGGATAACGTAAGACCGGCGTGCATTCCGCTTAATGGCCCTTTTCCCGGTATATAATCTGTAATGATTCTCACCGAGGTATCAACCAGTCGTAGGAAAAGCTTCGGTGTGTTAGTCACAATAATGACTTCATTGCACAACTCCCGCATGATTCGGATCTGGCGCAGAATCAAGGCTTCCTTCTCCAGGATCAGCAAGCTTTTATTTTCACCGCCCATACGCAAGCTGTCTCCGCCTGCCAAAATAATTCCTGACAGCATATCCATCCTCTCCTTTCGATGGTGGCCCGCTTATACAAAGAGGCTGGAAGCACAGCTAAGCTCGACTGTACTCCAGCTCTTGTATGTCCATTTAACCATGTGCAGTTAAGCATGCGCTCGTTTGTGGGTACCGCCCGCTGCCGGATGAACCGGTTTGTCTTTTTTGTATTTGTTTATGAGCTTACGTGCCACTGGTGCCAGGTAATGGTCAATACCGAACCGTCCTGCATTCGTGCCAGCCATAAAAATAACCCCACCAAGCAAGATTAACCACGGGTTGGTGCTAACGGTGCCTGCAAACATAAACATAAAGTTCATGAGCAGCCCGAAAAATGCAGCTGCCGTCGTAAGCGCACCAACGATAAGTCCCAATCCGACCAGCAGCTCCCCTATAGGGATCACCACATTAAATACCGCTGCATTCGGCAGTGCAAAATGTTCAAGAAATGCTGTAAAGGTCGGATAAATCAGCTCATTGGTCGCCTTATCGATTACCGGCTTGGTCACAGCCCCTTTGATAAAACCGGTAGCATCAAACCCTCCTGTCAGCTTATGAAAGCCTGCTGTCGCCCATTCCCAGCCCAGATAAATCCGAAGCAAACAAAAAATTCCCGCCGCGTAGACATTTTCCCTCATCCATTTCATCATCTTATCCATCTCCTAATTTGTAGTGAATGACATTCATTTGATTCTTAGTTCACTGCTTAGGTTTATTTGTTCTCCATGACTATAATTTACTACTCCAGGGTAACAAACGCTGTTAAATAGATCACAGCGAAACAAGAAAAATAAATGCTTATATTCTGATTCACAAATGAAGTTGAGTATGCGAAAATGATAAATGATTATTGTAGAAAATTGTCGAAATTTTGTAATCCAGCCCGTCCAACATCAGTCAGCATATGCACAGATTACAAGATGGCGTCTAGTCAAGGAGACGATAAAAGGTCAACGGGTTTACTATTCGTTATATATTCAAGACAAGTCTTATGTGTCCGAAATTCTTAAGCATATCCCTTCACAGAAAAAACAGCTCAAGCCGCTGGTATGTGAAGATAATGAGTGCTGCACTTAAGCTCAGGAGGTTGGTATGGTTTACACAGCTTTTCTTATTTTTGTGGTTACCCTGGTTTTTATCATCTGGCAGCCTAAGGGGCTAAGCATCGGGTGGTCTGCTGTAGGAGGAGCTGTCCTTGCGCTGCTGTGCGGAGTCGTCAGCTTCATGGACGTGAGGGATGTAACACTAATCGTGTGGAATGCTACGCTCGCTTTTGTCGGAATTATTCTCTTCTCTATTATTCTCGATGAGATTGGTTTCTTCGAATGGGCAGCGCTGCATGTTGTGCGGATGGCCAAAGGCAACGGTATGGTCATGTTCGTGTACGTGGTTCTGCTCGGGGCTGCTGTGTCTGCATTGTTCGCTAATGATGGGGCCGCACTGATCCTGACCCCTATCGTGCTTGCCATGGTCCGGGCGCTGAAATTCGAGGATCGGATGATTCTGCCGTTCATTATGGCCAGCGGATTTATCGCAGACACCACCTCATTGCCTCTGGTCGTAAGCAATCTGGTTAACATCGTCTCGGCTGATTATTTTGGCATTGGCTTTGTGGAATATGCAAGCCGGATGATCGTTCCTAATTTCTTTTCACTAGCTGCGAGTACACTTGTGCTATATCTGGTATTTCGCAAAGGTATTCCCAAACATTACGATGCACAACAGTTGAAGCAACCCCGTGAAGCAATCAAAGATATCCGCCTGTTTCGTATATCCTGGATCATTCTGGCGGTGCTTCTGTTCGGTTATCTGCTCAGTGAATTTCTCCATGTGCCCGTCTCGATCATTGCCGGCATTGCCGCTATTTCATTTGTTATTGCTGCTCATCGAAGTCCGGCGATTGACACCAAGCGGGTCATTCAGCAGGCTCCGTGGTCTGTCGTTGTGTTCTCCATCGGGATGTATGTTGTCGTCTACGGTCTGCGCAATGCAGGTCTCACAGATCAATTGGGAGCACTCATCCAGGCGATTGCGGATCAAGGATTACTTGCGGCTACACTGGGTATGGGATTTATCGCGGCCCTGTTGTCATCTATGATGAACAACCTGCCGACAGTGATGATCGATGCGCTGGCAATCAAAGGAACGAACACAGGAGGGGTTATTCGCGAAGCTTTAATTTATGCCAACGTGATCGGTTCCGATCTGGGCCCCAAAATTACACCCATCGGTTCATTGGCTACGCTGTTATGGCTGCATGTACTGGCTCGAAAAGGTGTGACCATCACATGGGGCTACTATTTTAAAATCGGTATTATCCTTACGATTCCTACACTATTGATTACGTTAATCGGGCTGTATGGTTGGCTTTGGCTAATCTCATGACCCCCACACCTAACTGAACCCTCTTCACGGATACGGGACTACTAATAGTACACGAGTCCCCACTCCGGGTTCCGAATGAATCGTTAACTGACCTCCCACAGCACGCGCACGCTCCTCCATACTAAACAATCCGACACCTCGGGAAACCGCTTCGCGTACAAAGCCTTTCCCTGCATCGATAATTTCAACTCTTAAGCTGTCTGCAAGCACCTGCACACTAACCATAGCCTGATCGACGTCCGCATATTTCCCTACATTGGTTAAGGCTTCCTGAATGGTTCGATAAATAGTGGTTTCTTCGGGAGCTCCCAGCCTTTTACGCAAATTGGTATCAAAGCTGACCTTGATTCCATAATGCTCGGAAAAATTATCGATATACGTGCGAATCGCCGGCACGACGCCAAGATCATCCAGTACCGAGGGTCTTAGCTCCCAGGCCAGCTCGCGTACGTCCTCAATAATATGCGAAACATGCGTTCGAATGGCTCCCAGGTCGGAATGAACATTTTCCCCAATCAATCGATCCATCTGAATAATCAGCGAAAACAAGCTTTGACCGATACCATCATGCAGCTCACGGGAAAATCTCCGCCGTTCCTCCTCCTGTATGTGCATGACCTGCTTCATCATCTGCTGCAGCTCTTCCTGCACCCGCTTCAGCTCGGTCACTTCATTACGAATCGCCCAATACTGATAAGGCTTCCCCTGCTCGCCGATAAAAGGAACAATCGTCGTATTTACCCAATAATAGCTGCCATCCTTGGAACGGTTTTTGATGTCGCCGCGCCATACCTTACCTGCAGTAATCGTCCCCCATAAATCATTCATAAAAGCTTTATCATGATAACCTGAGTTGATGATCCGATGATCCCGTCCGATCAGTTCTTCTCGATCATATTTGGAAATTTCACAAAATTTATCATTGACGTAGCGAATGATACCCTTGTCGTCTGTCATTGCCACTATTGACGATTCATCCAGAGCAAATTTTAGATCAGCGAGCTGTTTCAAAGCGCCAGCATGCAGCTCCATCATGTTGGATGTGTTTCCTTGTTCCGAATATTCAGGATCAGGCATATTATTCAAAATTCAGCAGCCCCTTTTTCATTGCATATTTAACAAGCTCAGGCCTTGTCTTAAGACCGAGTTTTTCCATCACATTGGCTTTATGCGATTCAACGGTTTTTACACTGATCACGAGCTGCTCCGCCACTTCCTTGTTGCTGTAGCCCTTGGCGACCAGTGATACGACTTCCGTTTCACGATCGGAAAGTGTCTCCATGCTGCTGCCTTCTCCATCACGAAGTCGATCTACATATTCAATCATTAATCGCTTGGTTGCTGTCGGATATAAATACGCATTGCCGGCGGCGACCGAACGGATTGCCGTTAATAGCTCGTCATGTGGGGCTGTTTTGAGAATATATCCTGAAGCTCCGGCATGAATCGCCCGGAATAAATATTCGTCATCATCATGCATAGTCAAAATAAGAATAGCGGTTTCAGGTAACACCTGCTTCAGTTCTTTGGCTGCCGTTAATCCGTCCTTGCCGTGAGGCATACTTAAATCCATCAGCACGACATCCGGACGCAATCTCAATGACAATTCAATAGCCTCATTTCCTTCGGACGCTTCCCCAATGACCTGCATATCTTCCTTGGCATTCAAGAGCATCATGAGTCCGGAACGAACTACCGCATGGTCATCGACAATACATAGCTTGATCATGTTATCCTCCTTAGAGTTTGCGAAGCAAACTTACTACGTAAGCTTCATCCCTGAGTTTGCGGAGCAAACTTATGTATTTATCGTAACAAAAAAAACGAACCCCTACAACGATGCAGCCAGTTCCAGCGATTATTTATTATTTATCGAGCTGGCACGATGGGTAAGGAATTGACAATATTAGTTGTCTTGAATATAATTGTCTAAACAACTATATGATGAGTATAACAGAAAAGGAATGATTACAATGACAACTAACTTTAACGGTTTAGATCGTTCAGTCGGCTTCATCATGGGCATGACCTATCGTAAATTAACAACTCTCCTCCAGCATAGGCTAAAAGAGTATGACATTACGCCTGAGCAATGGTCTGTATTGTACCAGATCGACAAGACTAACGGCATGATCCAAAAGGATATTGCCAAGCTTTCGGGAAAAGATAAACCGACGACGACCCGCATTCTCGATCATTTGGAGGGCAAGGGCTTCATCTATAAGAAAATCGGAGAAAACGATCGACGCTCATTTCTCGTTCATATCACGGATAAAGGCAGATCGGTGATCCTGAAGACGACCCCGATCGAGCATCAAGTCTCTGAGGATGTTAAGCAGTGTGTATCGGATGACGAATATGATCTGCTTATTGAGCTTCTTCTTCGGATCAACAATCACGCAAACGAATTAACAGAAAGAAAGTAGGCGCCAACGCTATGCCTCATCCTATACACCCACAAAAATTATGGACGAAACCGTTTATTTCTTTAACTATTTGCTCATTGCTTTTATTTTTAAATTTGCAAATGATGCTGTCTTCTTTCCCCGCGTATGTCAAAAATGAATTTCATGTAGGCGACCTATCCGTCAGTCTTGTGACCAGCGTGTTTGCGATAACCGCCATCCTATCGCGCTTTTTGAGTGCGGTATTAATGCGTAGGGTGCATCGTAATGTGATTTTGTTTGCCGGACTGGTCATTGCTTCTGTGATGACCGGCATTACGATATGGGCTGGCTCTATAGGTTCGATGCTTGTTATGCGCGTAGGCTTCGGCATCGGTTTCGGGATAGTAAGCACGATCATACCTACATTGGTATCGCAAATTATTCCATCAAAAAGAATCGGGGAAGGCATCGGCTACTTTGGCCTTTCTACCAGCCTCGCCATGTCGATAGGGCCCATGATTGGATTAAATGTGATGAAGCATTATGGGTTCAGTATGTTGGCGATCATTAGCACCGCTGCCGTTATTTTGATTTTCCCGATCATTTTGCTGTCCCGCGCGATTCCACCCGCTCCCAGCACGACTCATACTGCGGGTGAACGATCTCAATCCAAACCGGCTTTTAATACAAAACTGTTATTTCCTTCACTGCTGAACGTCATACTGGCGGTGACCTACAGCGGCTTGCTCAGCTTTATAGCCTTGTACGGCGAAATGAGGCATCTGGATCAGGTTGGTTTGTTTTTCTTGTTTAATGCCTTTACGATTATTTTGATCCGCCCTATTTCCGGTAAACTTTTTGACAGAAAAGGACCTGCGGCTGTTCTTATTCCAGCGGCTATCAGTGTCGTCGCAAGCTTGACAGTGCTTTCCTATACCACCTCGATGTCCATGCTCATCGTATCCGCTCTATTATATGGACTGGGCTTCGGTGCGATCCAGCCAACCCTTCAAGCCTGGATGCTTCGATCCTCAACCAAGGAGCAGTATGGAATGGCGAACAGTATGTTCTATAACACCACTGACTTTGGTATTGCAATAGGTGCGTTAATTCTCGGGGCCATCTCGTCCATGTCCGATTACGCGATCATGTATCGTTATTCGGCAGGATTCATGATCTTGTTTCTTATTGTGTATGTGGTGGTTAAATGGGTATCAGCTACAAAAAGAACGCAGCCGGCTGTTACGAAATAAACTACTCGTTATGGCTACCGGCTTTTTTCTAAACAGGTCCAGTCTCAAAAGTGGATGGCTGTTGCGTATCGCTCTGTTCCCTAGGAACTCCATAATTGTGAATCTGAATAGCATGACCAACCTCAATGGCGCAGGAATCCAGGTATTGCAGCTCGGTTGTCGCGTACAGCCGGGCTTGGCGGGCTCCTACTATTATAATTCCGCTCGGAGACGCTAACGGTCCTATTGGTACAGCTGCTGCAGCGTGCAGTCCTTCGGCAGTCATTAAAGCACAATCCAGCTTCTCTCCACCTATATCTGTTGATGAGGAATCGCTAATAACGGCTTCACCAAGTCTCCAAGCTAAACCTGGAAGCCCTTTTCCGCGTTTCACGACCATCCCCTTATAGCGATGATTCAGATTACCGCTGGCGTAATACCAGGCATAGGTTCGTCCGTCCTCCCGCGGGAGCGCCAAAGCTGCAAAGTCATGGGACGAGCTGATTCGCAGATGATCTATAAGTCTTCTCATAGGATCCCCTTCGTATTCCACCATGCCCGCTCCCCCTTAAAAGTGATGTCCTTCGTTGAGCTATCCGATATCATTCCCTGCGTGTTGTTCTATTGTAACGCTGTGGACCTTCCTTGTATGTCAGGGAATTCCCTGAAAACGTATAAGGGAATATGATGGGGGGATATTGGGCTTTAACATGGCTAATTCAAGGATATCCCTGAGCTGACTTGTGATTTTCCTCACAGTAAGAGGTCATTTTACCCTTCCCAAAAATCAGGAGATCCCCCGATGCCTTTTTATGAGCGTTCGCGCTATGATAAGGGTATCCAATACGGAGAGGGGATGGCTGGAATGGCCATTGATGAATATATGCAAACAGCTTCCATAGAAGGAAATACGAAAGAGGGAATTTCCAATTTCTTTTCACCCGAAAATATGGAGAGACTGCACAGCATTATGTACACCAAGCACGCCAAGGCAGATACCTTGCTGTTCTGGGAGGGTGACCCCGCTGATTACCTGTATTATATTAAAAAAGGTCTCGTCAAGCTGACGAAGACTACGGATGCTGGCACAAAGGTTACGCTTTACCTCCATCATACCGATGATATGTTCGGACAGATTGATCCTTTTCAGGAATCTGCGCATACCTTTAATGCAGAGGTCATGGAGGACGCCGAGTTCGGCATCATCCAGCAAAAGGATTTGGAAACCTTGCTATGGCAGCATGGTGATCTCGCCATTGAGTTTATGAAGTGGATGGGCATGATGCATCGGATGACGCAAACCAAATTCCGTGACCTCATGCTATATGGAAAACCGGGTGCCCTCTGCTCGCTGCTCATCCGTTTAAGCAATTCCTATGGTGTTCCCGCAGGCGATTGCATCCAGATCACCAAAAAAATCAACAATTCGGAAATGGCCGAAATGATCGGCGCGACCCGCGAAAGTGTGAACCGGATGCTGAGTGACCTGCGTAAACAAGAAGCGATCTCAATGGAAAACGGTACGCTGACCATTAACGATGTCCATTATCTTCAGGATATTTGCAAATGTGAAAACTGCCCTAAGGAAATTTGCCGCGTTTAAGGGACTTTCATACAAAAAAACAAATAAACCTCCCACGAACTTAAGGAGGTTATTTGCTCATTTTATAATTATTCAGCCTCGGACACTACCGTAAATCGCTGATTGACATGCTGTGGCTTTTCAATTTCATCTACAACAGCAATTGCATAATCGGCATAGCTGATATAGCTTTCGCCTTTAGAATTAACGAGTAGGTGATCCTGTCCTTTTTGATAGGTTCCTGTTCGCTTGCCCTCTGGTGAGAAGAAAGCAGACGGACTCATAAACGTCCACTGAATTGAATCGGTTTGCTGCAAAATTCTTAAGTTTTCTCCTTGATTCTTGGCAGTAGGTAAATATTGTGCTGGAAACTCCGGTGTATTGTACAATTGCAGCTTTTTATCCGGATCAACGAACAGGCTTCCCGCCCCTCCTACTACGATCAAACGGGTGTTAGGTGCTTGCTTTAAAGCTTCAATTAAGACATTGCCTGCTTCTACATGAAGATGCTCTTTCCCGGCTGGCGCGCCAAATGCATTCACCACGACATCAAATGACAGCAGATCATCAGAAGTAAGCTCGAACACTTCTTTTTCCAAAACCATAACATGGTCGTCTATGGAAATTTTTGATGCATTTCTGACAATAGCTGTTACCTGATGTCCTCTGTCCACAGCTTCTTTAGCAATAAGACTGCCTGCTTTTCCACTGGCTCCAACAATTCCGATTTTCATCATGATCCCATCCTTCTTGTCCTTATTTATTTACAACTAATCTAATTTCAATACCGGTAGGATCCTTCAGCGCCCAGTCTCCATTAGCCTCGGTCACGGCAATACCTGCTTGGCTAACCCGCTCAATGACAGCTTGCAGCTCGGCCTGGTTCGGAACAACGATGGTGAAGTAAGCCAATCCGGTGCCTTCTGCAGGTGCCAGAGGTGCGCCGACTCCCGCCCAAATATTCAGCCCGATATGATGATGGTAGCCACCCGCCGCTATGAATAATGCTCCCATGTTGGCCGCCCCATTCAGTTCGACCGTAAACCCGAGGACGTCGATATAAAAGGCTTTCGACTGCTGCAAATCGCTCACATGCAGATGAATATGCCCGATAATAGTTCCAGTCGGCAATCCAGTCCAAGACTCGTCTCCAGCTTCAGCAAGCAATCCGTCCCAATCGATCGGGTCAGTTGCCATCTTGTAATTCCCCTGCGCATCACGCTTCCAGCTCTCGCGAGGTCGGTCTCTGTAAATTTCAATACCGTTGTTATCCGGGTCAGCAATATATAAAGCCTCACTCACCAGATGATCCGCCTGCCCGATATGAATACCGGACTGAATCAGATTTCTTAATGATAACCCCAGAGTCTTACGATCCGGAACGAGAATTGCAAAATGATACAGACCTGCTGAGGATCTGCGCGGTACTATGGCGCCTGTTACTTCTTGAATCGCTAACAAGACCTGATGCCCATCTACAGTAAATCTTGCACTGTCAGCCGTTTGATCCAATACCTGTAATCCGACAACTTCCTTATAAAACTGAATAGAGCGTGCCAGATTGCTAACCTTTAAATGAACCTCGCCGAGTACCGTATTGGGATGAATGGAATCTTTCATTGTGCAGCTCCCCTTTAAGATTAGAATCACGCATATAAGTTACTTTTCGTAACTAAATATACAATTATAACTTTTTAATGTCAAGTTTAATATTTACTTTTTGTAACTTAATAATAAATAGTATATAATAAAAGAAAATCTACAACAATGCGAGGTGATCATACCTATGAATACGCCTGTGATTCCATTTTCATTATGTCCGAGAGTCGAAAAAGGAATGCAGCTGTTAAGCAAACGCTGGTCAATCCTCATTATTTATCAGTTGATGAGCGGCACCCAGCGCTTTCACTCACTAGAGACTGCGCTTCCTGTTAGCGGTAGACTGCTGTCAGAACGTCTTAAAGAATTAGAGCAGGAGGGGATCGTCCTGAGAGAAGTGTTTCCGGAAACCCCTGTACGCATCCAATATTCATTAACCGACAAAGGACATGCTTTAGCCCCGTTGATCAAAGAAATCGAAATATGGTCGGAGAACTGGATACAAGTTGAAGCTGATGATAAGACAGAGCTTGAATAATGCAAAAAAGAACCTTCAGGCCCACTATTGTGGCAAGCTGAAGGTTCCTTTTATCTAATTCATGCTTATCTATGTTGTTCAGCCTTTGGTAGCTCCCGCTGCGATGCCTCAATGTCAGTCCGATTATACATGAGCCAGAATGTTAATCAGCCTGCCAAATGGATCGCGAACGTAGAAACGCCGAACGCCCCATGGCTCATCAATCGGCCCATATTGTATGGGGAAACCAGCCTTCTTCATGCGTTCAAGCGCATCATCGACATCATCAACCTCAATCGACAGGTCAGGTGTAGGCGTGCCGCTGCCCCCCTGTGAAGCGAAGCTAATTTGAATGCTCATCTCCTCATCAGAGCCGTAGGTTCCAATCCAGCCATGATCCATCAATAGCTCAAGGCCGAGCACGTCCTGGTAAAAGGATTTAGCCGCGGTAATATCCTGCGTTTCTATATTGGCGACGATTCGCTTGACCTTCATTTTTCCAGCCTCCAATTATTAACTTTTTCATTCGATATAGTTAACATTCGGTATATAACAAATATTTCCTCTTCATATCTACTAATCCATCTCACTTTTTTTGTGCATCCTTCTGTTTTGCAGCTTTTCAGACAGAAAAAAACCGCCGTTCGTCACGGCGGCCTGCAATCAAGTAACTCAGGCTTTCAAAGCTGCACTGGATTTGTATTCAATCCGACGACGATGCAAGATCGGCTCTGTATAGCCATTCGGCTGATGATATCCCTCAAATACGAGCTCACATGCGGCCTGAAAGGAAATCGACCGATCGAAATCCGCGGCCATCGGACGATAAACCGGATCGGCAGCATTTTGCCCATCAACTACAGCAGCCATCCGCTTCAGCGTTTCCTGAACCTGCTCCTTCGTACAAATACCATGGTGCAGCCAATTGGCGATGTGCTGGCTGGAAATACGCAGCGTAGCGCGATCTTCCATCAGACCTATATTGTTAATATCCGGTACCTTGGAGCAGCCGATTCCCTGTTCGACCCAGCGAACCACGTAGCCCAATATCCCTTGAGCGTTATTATCCAACTCCTGTTGAATCTGTTCAGCGCTCCATTGTGGGTTCTTTTCCAGTGGAATGTGCAAAATATCGTCGCGCAAATCGCTGATCGATAGCTTGAGGTGATCCTGAACCTGCTGCACATCGACCTGATGGTAATGCAGTGCATGGAGTGCAGCTGCTGTCGGTGAAGGAACCCATGCCGTATTGGCACCTGCTTGTGGATGCCCGATCTTTTGCTTTAGCATATCGCTCATCAAATCCGGCATCGCCCACATCCCTTTACCAATCTGGGCGCGACCCTGAAGACCGCAATCCAAACCGACATTGACGTTCGATTTCTCGTAGCTTTGCAGCCAACGGGAAGTTTTCATTTCGCTTTTACGGATCATGGGGCCAGCTTCCATGGAAGTATGCATCTCATCACCTGTACGGTCAAGGAAACCGGTATTGATGAAGACGATCCGTTCCTTGACTTCACGAATGCAGTTTTTCAGATTCAATGAAGTGCGGCGTTCTTCGTCCATCACCCCTATTTTAAGCGTGTTCCGTTTCAAACCGAGCATATCCTCGACACGATCAAACAATTCATTGGCAAAAGCCGCTTCCGCCGAACCATGCATTTTGGGCTTCACGATATAGACGGATCCCTTCGCAGAATTCTGGTAAGGACCGTTCCCTAGTAACGTATGCTTGGCAATCAAGCTGGTCATCACCGCATCCATAATGCCTTCGGGAATCTCCTGACCGTCTTGATCAAGAATGGCATTGATCGTCATCAAGTGTCCCACATTCCGAACAAATAACAGGGAACGACCACGCAGGCTGATCGCTTCACCAGTTGGTGATATATAGCTCCGGTCCGGGTTCATCGACCGTGTCACCGTGCTGCTGCCTTTGGCAAAAATCGCCTGCAGATCGCCCTTCATCAGTCCCAGCCAGCTGCTGTATACAAGTACCTTATCCTCAGCATCGACCGCAGTTACCGAATCCTCACAGTCCATGATCGTTGTTAGCGCAGCTTCCATTACGATATCCTTCACGCCTGCGCCATCCGTCCGGCCAATGGCATGAGTACGATCAATCTGAATTTCAAAATGCAGTCCATTATTGCGAAGCAGCACTGCAGAAGGACTTGCTGATTGTCCTTGGTAGCCTGTAAATTGGGCAGCCTTGTGCAGTCCCGTTACCGTTCCATCCTTAAGTGATACCGATAATTGGCCATCTACAACTGTGTAAGCAACCGCATCCTGATGAGAGCCTTCGCTGAGCGGTGCCGACTGATCGAGAAAATTTTTGGCAAAAGCAATAACTTTATCTCCACGTACCGGATTATAGGCAGCCTGACGTTCAGCTCCGCCCTCATCACTGATCGCATCTGTTCCATAAAGTGCATCATACAAGCTGCCCCAGCGAGCGTTCGCCGCATTCAGCGCATAACGGGCATTATTGACAGGCACAACCAGCTGAGGTCCGGCCTGTACGGCAATTTCATCATCGACATTTTCGGTTGTGACTTTGAAATCTGCTGCTATCGGCTCCAAATACCCGATTTCCTGCAAATAAGCCTTATAGGCATCAAAATCAAAGTTGTTCTTATTATTTTTGTGCCAAACATTCAACAGCTGCTGAATCTCATCCCGTCTGACCAAAAGAGCCTTGTTCTTGGGAGCCAATTCATGGACTAATGTATCCAGCTCAGACCAAAAAAACGCACCATCCACACCCGTCCCGGGAAGCGCTTGCGAATTGATAAAATCATAAAGTACCGTAGCAACCTGAAGCTTTCCAACTTGAGTATAGTCTGCCATTGTTATTCCTCCTAAGGGCTTATTTGTAGATAAGCGAGTATTATTAGTTCATTATAATGAACTATGTTCATGAATATTATAAACTCATTGTAGCACCAAATCACTTCAATGGTCAATTTAAAAGTATCTGATTCTCTTCAACCTACGGTACTCAACATTATGTTACAATCAGAGAACATGAATTTTTATGGTTGGGGGATTTGTATGGGAGAGTTACTTGCGATCGGCGCGCTGCTGCTCTTTTCTTTGAATGTGATTATTACTAAGGTCGCCAGCGGCAGACTTGATTTAAATACCGGCTTTTTGATTTCCATTTCGATGAATGTGCTGTTTGCAGGTCTGATTTTTCTTGGGCAGTGGATGTATAATGGCTATTCGATGGAGTTTCACGGATGGGGCTTTTTCATGTTCATGTTATCCGGCTTATTTGCCTCCTACCTCGGCCGTTACCTGTACTTCGATTCGATTGCCAAATTGGGACCAGCCAAAGCCAGCACGTTTATGATCAGCAATCCGCTGTTCACCGTCATCATTTCCTGGCTGTTTCTGCATGAACAACTGCATGCTTTGGAGCTGGCCGCGATGTTCGTCGTAATGTTGGGGTTATTTATCGTAAGCTTTAAGCCTACCCAAGCAGGACGGGCTGTTAAAGCAACAGCAGCAGGATCAGATAGTACATCAGGAAACTCTAATCAACATGCAGGCCAATCTGCCAAAAAGCGTTGGAGCGGACTTATTCAGCCCGGTGTTTGGTTAGCCTTGATGGGCTCGATTTCGTACGCGCTGGGCAACATTACTAGAGGAACGGCCATTCACGATTGGAATGAGCCTGTATTGGGAGGTTTTGTGGGAGCCTTAACTGGGCTGCTGCTGCAGGTTCTGCTGAACAAAACAACAAGGACTTTTCTATCCGACCTTCGTGCCGCCGACAGAAAAGGTGTATGGTTATACGCTATAAGCGGGATATTGACGATAACGGCTCAGATCGGGCACATGGCGGCTATGCATTACATTCCGATTTCGGTCGCTACTTTGATCACCAACTCCCAGCCGCTGCTGGTCATACCACTCAGTTATTTTCTGCTCAAAAACCAAGAGGGCATTAATCTGTGTACGATAGTGGGGAGCTTGCTCGTGCTGCTCGGGATTTCAGCGATTATTTTGAATTAAAGTGCGATACTACTATATTCTCTGGATATGTCAATAGTCTTCACCCAGGAAAACACACAAAAAACCGCCTTTTAGCGGCTTTTATGTCTGTCTGTCATGTGTGAACTTCATCTATGAAATAAATTCCTGAACCCATTCACCATTGTAATAACCAACACCAATTTTGGTATACGTGTTGTTTAAGATATTGGCTCGATGTCCCGGACTGTTCATCCACTCATTCATAACTTGCTCGGGGCTGGTTTGGCCCTTGGCGATATTTTCACCTGCAGTATTGTAAGAGATCTGGAATTTATCCATCATCTGAAACGGCGATCCGTATGTTGGAGAATTATGATCGAAGTAATTATTGTTGTACATATCTTGTGCTTTGGCGAGAGCCATTTGAGACAGCTTGTCATCCATCATAAGTGCACCGAGCCCCGCATCTGTTCTTTGTTTGTTAACTAGCTGCAATACTTGCTGCTCATAAGGGCTTGATGTGGAGGTTTTATCTGCTGGATTTGCTCCAGGATTTGTGATTGGGTTCGTTCCCGGGTTTGTCGTTGGACTTGCTCCCGGGTTCGTTACCGGATTTGTTCCTGGGTATGTCGTTGGGCTTGCTCCTGGGTTCATTATTGGGCTAGTCCCCGGATTTGTCGTTGGGCTAGTACCTGGATTCATCACTGGGTTCGTTCCCGGGTTTGTTGTTGGGCTTGTACCTGGATTCGTTATCGGGTTTGTTCCTGTTCCTGGTACTTGTCCGCCTGCAAGCCATTGGGGAAGTGTAAATGGGTCCTGTTTCACGGTAATCGTGGATTGTTGAGCTCCTGGTGTAGATACGGATGATGCCTGGGTAACAACAGATCCTTCTAATGTTTTCTGAGCAGCATTAGGTGCAGCCTGCTGCATACGTGTCATATTGTCATTCTTCGTGCAGCCTGCTGCCAGTAAAATAGTGGCTATCATGAATAAAGTTTTCATCCTAGTACCCTCCAAATGTTTTTGTTATTGTGGTAACGGTGACAGCATGCAAGTCACTCGTTACCCGCTTAACATACCCATTGGAACGTCGCATTAATGCTGGTAAATCCTAATCAATCACAACCAAGTCAAGCCGCTCTAGATATCATTTAAATTTAACGGTTCGTCTTCTTTTCCTTCATTAAGATCATCCTTCATTAAATTGATGGAAGTAGTGCTCTTTGCATTTTCCAAGGTGTCATTCACAAAAGCCATATCCTGATTTTCCGCTTGGGTGTTCGTAGTGCCTACGTAGTTATTTTTATGCTTCTTATTTTCCATTTTCAAATTCTCCTTATAAAGTGATTGTAAGTCTTAATGATAGGATGCCCAATTTATCGACCAACATTAAAAAAAGCACAACCTTTATGGCTGTGCTGGTATAAACAAGGAATTTATCTTCTTCGTGTGTATCAGAATGCCCAGTTCCCCTTGTGAAATACAAGCTCTCTATTGCCTTCATCAGTTACACCGTAAATGTCCATCTCTGCTGAACCAATCATAAAGTCCACATGGGTAATGCTCGTGTTAAGCCCTTGGGCTTTCAGCTCATCCTGCGACATCTTTTTGCCGTCTTTGAGACAAAAAGCATAAGCGCTGCCAATTGCCAAGTGATTTGAGGCATTTTCGTCAAAAAGTGTATTGTAATAAAGGATATTCGACTCCGAGATGGGAGAAGCATGAGGAACCAGCGCAACCTCACCCAAATAATGCGATCCTTCATCCATATTAATCAAGTCCTTCAATGTGGCTTCACCCTGAGCAGCGGTACAATCGATAATACGCCCATTCTCAAAAGTAAGTGTAAACCCGTCAATGAGTTGACCGCCATAGCTCAAAGGCTTTGTGCTGGACACTTTGCCGTTAACTCCGCCAGCGAAAGGTGCAGTAAACACTTCTTCCGTTGGCATGTTGGCGACAAATGCATTCCCGTGCTCGTCGATGCTGTCAGCAGCAACCCAGATATGACCCTCAGGCAGTTCAATGGTCAGATCCGTTCCCGGGGCCAGATAGTGCAGTTTTTTGTATTTCTTGGCATTGAGATAGTCCGATTTCTGGTTCAATCTACTTACATGCTCTTCCCACGCTTTAACGGGGTTCTCCTGATCAACGCGTACGGTTTTGAAAATCGCTTCCCATAGCTTAGCTACCTGCTCTTCCTCTGGCAGCCCAGGAAATACCTTAGCCGCCCAGTTTTTCGAAGGAGCCGCAACTACACACCAGCTGAATTTATCTGATTGCAGGTACTGCCGATACTTCGCCATCGCTTTACCGTATGTTTTTTGATGATTGACAATTCGTTCCTGGGACACACCTTTGAGCAGGTCAGGGTCTGACGATACGACACTGATCACCGCGGCACCTTTCTCAACAAGCTCCAGCATTTCTCCGGCGTACCATTTGGGTTCTTCCAAAAACGACTCATCTGCCGCCAAATCGTATCGCAGACGAGATACTGTATCGTCGGTCCAATTGACCTTGACCAAATAGGCCCCTGCTTCATAAGCCTTTTTCGCGATAATTCGAATCAACTCGGCCGCCTCAATCGTACCGTTGATAACGAGCGTTTGTCCCTTTTGAATGTTAACACCAATCTTGACGACGAGCTCGGCATAGCTGCTTAACTGTTGTTGGAATTCCAGCATTGTGTATCCCTCCTATGAATTCAATAGCCTCTCGGCATTCGCCGAGGTAGATGGGACAAGGCTTTTCCTGACCCATTAAAACTACTTTCCTCCTACTTTCGTTGGGGGATTTTTTTATTTCAACCGCAATCGGAACTGGGAAAAATGGTTGAAATTACCGCCGTTTGTTTGTCTAAAACACTTGACATTTCTAAAATTGCCCCAAAATCGTGTGGGAAGGGTATCGATTTTCCCTTACTACTCGTGATTGAGGTGTTCTTATTGAAACCTGTTTTCGTTGCCCATGCTGACTACCAACGTTTTGTTCTTGATCAACTTCGCCAGCATTATACCCATGGTTTAGCCGTACTCGTACCCAGGGATTGGCCTATTATTTGGAAATGCCTTATTTCGGACCTCTCCTATACGGCTGCTTTTCTTCGCGACTCTTACGCAGACAAAGGTCCGGCGCCACGAGACCCAGCTTCCATGCTTCGTTCGTACTTGCTCTTCCTTCTTGTTCGGCCTGAGATCGGCATCACCGCTTGGGTCGATGAGATGTACCGCGTTCCGCTTTACTCGATCTTAAGTGGCTTCGAACCCGGTGATATTCCAGGCGTCGGTACGTTCTACGATTTCCTCGCTCGATTCTGGGCTTCCGAAGTGAAGAACCTCAAACCCAAAAACAAACCTAAAAAGCGTAAGCCAAAGCGCGGAAAAAAAGGTGAGAAAGCTCCTACAATTTCAGTTGGCAAGGTCAAGCGCCTGGTCGATTATTTGCTTCGCTCAGGAGCTAAGTTACAAAAACAGCCTTTCGATCGCCTGCTGGAATTCTTTCATTCCCAAATCGTTTCCGTTTCGGCGAAACTCGGTCTGCTGGGGGATAGGGACGCTTTGACACTAGCCGGTGATGGCACACCGCTCGTCACCTCAAGTTATCCCCGCAGCAAGCCGACTTGTGATTGCAGTGCCCAAGGCCTTGCGAACTGCCCACACCGCCGCCTGTATTCCCAGCCAGACTGCGACTCCGGTTGGGACAGCGCACGGGAGAAGTACTTCAATGGTTACCACTTGTACATGCTCTCTGCGGCAAACAGCCAGCATGACTTGCCTTTATATCCACGACTCCAGCCTGCTTCCCGGCATGACGCTGTGAGTGTGGTCGTCAGCTCCATCGAATTTACGCAACGTTTCACCTTAGGCACAGTCGATAAGATCTTACTCGATGCCGCGCATGACGCTGAGGCCATCTATGAATGGTTGGAACACCAACACATGGAGCCCTTCATTGATCTCAACAACCGGAAAAAGAAGAACACGGATACCGATTCTGACATGCAGATTTCACCAACGGGTGTGCCGATTTGCCCCATCGGCAAAGAGATGAAACCCAATGGCTATGACAATACCCAGAACCGACAGAAATGGCGCTGTCCGCTAGCTTGCGGATCGAAGAACTCGTGCCCCACTCCTTGTTCCACCGCTAAATACGGCCGGACTTACCATACCTTCAAAGCGGATAACCTTCGTCTGTTTCCGAAGACAAACAGGCAGTCCGAAGCTTGGAAAGAGATCTACAAACGCCGCACCTCGGTCGAGCGCTCCAACAAACGGGAAAAGATTGATTACAAGCTCGAAGCCGGACGTCATCGTTCCACGAAGATGTGGTACATCCGGATCTACGGCATCATGATGTGCCAACACATCGATGCTTGGTATGCCCACCAGCAAAAGGAGCTTGAACGGCTACAGCCGCAACTGCTGAAAAACGCTTCCTAGCTTATTGCCCTTTTTGAAAAAATGCCATCCGTTGGCTTGTTTGCCGTACCCATTTTTGAAAGTGGATTTCACATCCAGATTTACCTGCCTACTTTTCATCTTTTGAGCCTCATTTTAGCTCAGATCGCCCCCATAACTCCGAGAGTCTATTTCATGGTTTCTCTCACCATTTTAATGTAAAAAAACAGAAAAGCAAAAGCTCCGTTCTTTTTAGCAAAAAAGACACCTCCATTGTAATAAATGAATGTGTCTTAAATTTAGTTCATTGGGCTTCCTCGTCGGCCGTGGGACCGTAGATACCCGGCACCGGAATATCGAGAAGCCGCAAGTATACCCCGAGCTGCGCCCGGTGGTGGATCATGTGGCTTAACCCGAAGGTGCGCAACGCCATCGCCCTCGGCTCGCGGAGGATGATATGGTCGCCGTGGCGCAGCGTCCATTCCTCGCCGAGCGTTTTCTCGTCGCATTCGGCGAGCAGCTCTTCAAACTTGCCAACGTTCGCGTCGAACTCCTCCAGAACCTCAGCGCGTTTTACTAAAGGCTCCCGCCGTAGCGGCACAGTCGAAAGATCGAACTCCGTGTACTGAAAAATCGCGATTTGCCAGTTCAGCAGGTTGATCAGATGCGTGGCCAGCCCGCCAAGCGTCATCGATTTCTCGTGCGGCTTCCACGACATATGCTCCTCGGGCAAGCGTTCCAGAATGCGGCGCGTAGTGGCCAGTTCATGCGTTGCGTCGCCGACGATCAGTTGTTTGACCATAAATTACCATCCTTTTTTATAGTTTATCATACTATAAATTCCAGTCGAGAGGAAAGCTCTCAGGTTAACCGACTATGATATTACGCTATCCTGCCCGAGAGCTGAATAACAGCATGCCTTCTCATTCCAGCATAACCCATTTTTTCCTTCTATACAATTCGGTTGGAGATGGGACTATGTTCTTGACATTCCAATTCTAGCAAAGCTATTGCTTTTTTATAGTGTTTGATTCTGACATTTCCTTAAAATACACTGAACGACACCATTCATTCGATGGTCGAGCAAAGAACCGTACGGGTACAACGCCGACTGATTCAACGTCGCTAAAAAAGACGATGGTCGCTCGTAACTAATTATGGCCCCAGCTGGATTACCGTTATCATAAAGACAAACCCGGAACGGCACAAACAAACTGGCTCTTATATCAATCGTGAGGATCGGTTCGGCGACGACTCCATTACCGACGATATACAGAACGCATTTTTTTATACCGTTATGAAGCGAAACCAGCCGGCCTTGATCGATTTTGGAGAAGATCATTAACCCGTGGGAGCCAGCCATTTGATCGAATGCTTGCTGTACCTTATCCCAGGAAGCATGCTCTTTAACGAGCGCGGTTTCGGCGTCCCTATCCCAATGCCCCATTTTCCGCTCGAACGCAGTCACAAGCGCCTCATAGCTCAACCCCGTAGGTATATCTTCGCGGACGGTCGTAAGCCACGAAACCATTTTGTAAGGAATAAAAGGACCGTTTGCCATTATATCGGAATCCTCCCCTGTTAATCATTTCTTACCAACATTGTATTCCTTTGCATTATCTGCAAGAACGATGTAGGGGCAAGAGGCAACCGCCTTTATTTTGTGATCGGATTCTTTTCGTTTGCAGCCAATGCGGCTTAATTTTGCGGGAATATGCCAACGAACCGGGTAAGTTAAAGTAGAACTTGAGCTGAAAGTACCTCGTACGAAAACGATTCAACTAACAGAGAAAACGAGTAGCAGGAAGCGGTGGAACAGATGAATAAGCGGCAACGATTAAAATAGATACCTTCCATCTGGATTATTGCTAAAAAAAAGCACTCCAGCGGTTCGTATTATAGCTTGTATGCAATAGCTTGGAAGCGTCGTAGACGATTAAGCTGGGAGGGCTGGGAGCCGCTTGAGGATTTGCTGCAATTTCGTATTCCCTTAAAGCGAAAAGCCGGAGCTCGAAAATCCTCATCTCAGCCTTGCGCCAAGGTTGCAAAAAAGGCACGGTTTCTTCATTTGAATGAAGCGCAGCATGCTGAGCTGAAGCAGACATTTTCCAAAAAACGCTGGAGATCTTTTATGATCGCATATGAGCACAAAACGTAGGTAGTAAGCCTAAAATTCTTGTTACGACGAATACCCTAAGCAACAAAATTCGTGTAAAATAAAATTATTCTTTTGAAAGTGAGCTGAAAACTGATGATGTGGTCACCACTATTTGAAAATGATGTGCCTGTAGCTATTCTCCCTTAACGGTAGAAAAACTACATCTCCGTTAAGGACAGGAATTGTCTAGAACAACGGAGGGTACAAAATGAAAAACACCTTATTAGGTTCTTTGTATTTATCACTCGCTGCAAGTATTTGGGGCGGGATGTATGTTGTGGTAAAACATGTGGTAGACTTTGTGCCACCACTTGAATTAGTATGGATTCGCTATGTAATTGCGATTTTTGCATTGCTAATTATTGGTGTTGTAACCAAACAATCATGGCGTATTGAAAAACGAGACTTTCTATTAATTTTCATGATTGGACTTATTGGAAATACAATTTCTATCATAACTCAAGAAGTGGGTACGATGCTTTCTACTGCACAAATGGGTGCTATTATTACTTCAACGACACCTGCATTCATAGTACTATTTGCGCGTATTATTTTAAAAGTAAAAATTACTTTTAAAAAAGCAATATCTATTATATTAGCAACAATCGGTGTCGCCACTATTGTCGGAAATGCCGATATTGATCCATCTCTTCAGCTGGGTGGTGTATCACTGCTTATTGCAGCACTTACTTGGGCGCTTATGTCTGTTCTTATTAAATGGATACCCAGCCAATATTCACAAATTGTCGTAACGTTCTATACTACGGTTGTAGCAATTGTTTTACTTACACCTTTTACAATTAGCCGATTACCTGAGCTTGATGTTCAAGCCATGATGCATCCATCTATTTGGGGCGGTCTTTTGTACTTGGGAATTGTTTCGACAGCATGTGCCTTTTTACTGTGGAATCGTGGACTGAGAATGGTTAACGCTTCAAGTGGCGGATTATTTTTCTTTTTCCAACCTATAGTCGGTACTTTTTTAGGGTGGTTATTATTAGGTGAACAAATTGGCTTGTCCTTTTGGATAGGTACTATATTAATTTTTATTGGTGTACTATTAGTCATTCGAGAACAATGATCAAAACTTTGCTATTCAAGGTCTATTATAACGGTGAGTTGATGAAGCTGTACAAAAGCAGTGTAGACGGTGAGGATTATGCCAAAACCTTTACCGGACATTTTGAGGATATTCCGTCAACACCGAAGGTAACGAATTAGGTAACAAATCCAATCCTTTCCATGAGTGAAAATGACAAAGGAGCTGCCGCGGCAGCTCCTTTGTGCATACTTATTATCTGTTACCTCGCAGTCAGCAAAGGTTTTTGCTCTTTAAATTGCAGCTCATACAATCGGTGATAGTAGCCGCGCTGCGCCAATAATTGATAATGATTGCCGATTTCCCTTAGCTTGCCCTTATGCATAACGATAATTTGATCTGCATGCTGAATCGTGGACAACCGGTGGGCAACAATGACGGTCGTACGACCAGCGGATATATTATGCAGCGCATTCTGCACGACCAGTTCTGTCTCGGTATCGATATTGGAGGTTGCCTCATCCAGGATCAAAATTTGCGGTTTGAAGGCAATAGCCCGAGCGAATGATAACAGCTGCCGCTGTCCGAGCGATAGATTGATACCTCGTTCACCCAGTATCGTCTCATAGCCATTCGGCAAGGTTTGAATGTAATCATCCATATGAACCATCTTCGCTGCCTGGACAACCTGCTCTTGCGTAATGCTCGTATTGTTCAGACGAATATTCGATGAGATATCGCCAGTGAACAGGAATACATCCTGCTGAACAATACTGATACAGTGACGGAGCTCATCCAACGGAATGTCGCGTATGTCGATACCGTCCAGACGAATGCTGCCCTTTTGAATATCGTAGAAGCGATTGATAAGCTGGATAATTGAGCTTTTGCCAGCACCTGTTGCACCTACGAAGGCAATTGTTTGTCCAGGATGGATCGTGAAGCTGACATCCTTCAATACCCAATCCTCATTATTGTAAGCAAACCACACATGCTCGAACGTAATTTCACCGCGAACCGCTGCAGGCAGACTGGTTGTCTGTACAGCATCGACGATGGATGGTTTCTCGTCCAGCATCTCGAAGATCCGCTCCGCACCTACCATAGCGGTCTGGATTTGGTTATATTTCTCGGCAAGACTTAACAAGGGCTGAAAGAACTGTCGAACATAGTGCGTAAAGGCGTACACGATACCAAACGTTATACTGCCGTCAATCACACTGCCGCCTCCATACCAGAGGAGCAAGGCGATCGATAAATTCCCCATAAACCCAATGGTCGGCTGAAATATCGAGTTAATTACCGTTCCACGCATCCCTGCACGATAGTAATCGTTATTATGTTTATCGAATTGTTCACCCTGCCGTTCCTCACGGATGAACAGTTGGGTTATACGAATACCGGACAGGTTCTCAGCCAAAAATGAATTCAGTCTGGACAAAATAACTCGGCTTGTTCGCTGCGCTTCCCGCATCATTCGGCGGAACCAGAAGGTCATTACAGCCAGCACCGGAATGACTGCAAAGGAAAGCAGCGCCAGCTTCATACTCATTTGCATCATGATCAGGACAATGCCCAGCAGTGTAATAACATCTTTAATCAGGTTTACGATAACCTGAGAGTATAACTGGTTTAATGCCTCTGTATCCTGAGTGACCCTGACTACAAGCCGGCCCACCGGATTTCTGTCAAAATAGGACATCGACATCCGGCTCAGATGCTTGAACAGCATGTCGCGGATATTAAAAATAATTCGCTGACCCGTATACTGCAGCAGGTTGCTTTGCAAATAACTGAGTAGGGCAGCAGCGGTTACCGTGAGTAAAAACAAAACTCCAATTTTGGCAAAGCCGATATAATCCTGCTTACGAAACAAGCCCATCATAGTTTCGTCTAGCGGTACAGCTTCGTAGATCTGATTTTCAGCAGAAATTCTTACCTTACCGGTCCCATCATCAGGCAGCAGCTTGACTTCACTCTCCTGAGTGGTTTTCCAGCCCTCTATCATATAATCCTTGTTGTCCACACTTACAATCTGAGCCTTCACTGCGCCCTGAGGAAATTTTCCCGCTTCGACATCCGAAGGTTCAATTCTTACATAATCGCGTCCATTCCATGTCGTGACCGGATCGAATACTTGCAGCTGCTGTCCCTGCGCGCTTTCCATGGATAACATCGGCTTATTTAATCCATTAATATGTCCATCAATCGCTATTTTCATCAAGTAAGGTCTTGCCAAATCGGAAACGACGATCAAAAAGGCCAGCACGATACAGAATACAATCATTTTCCAATAAGGCTTGGCGTAAGACATCAGTCTGGAAAAGAGCTGGCTGTCCTTCATGTGCTTGAGATCTTGTTCTGTGTGGATATTCATAGGCTGGCCCCTTCCTGAAGCACGGCAGCTTGCAGCCGTTCCATATCCTGTCCATCCTGGCGCTCTGCTTCCTGGTCGAGCTGCTGCTTATGATGTAAATCCGCATATAACCCATTGCGACGAAGCAGCTGTTCATGAGTACCGCGCTCTATAATTTTCCCTTCGTCCATGACGACAATCTGATCGGCTCCCTGAACCGATGAAATTCGGTGCCCGATAATGATCGTTGTCCGTTTGTTCATCACCGATTTCAAGCCTTCCAGTATCAAATCCTCCGTGATCGTATCGACGGCCGACAAGCTGTCATCGAAGATGAGAATTGACGGTTTTTTAATAATCGCTCTAGCAATACTCACCCGTTGACGCTGTCCTCCTGATAATGATACGCCACGCTCCCCGAGAGTCGTTTCGAACTGATCCGGAAATTCCACAATATTTTCATACACCTGGGCCACCTTGGATGCTTCCACAACCTGCTCGTCCGTATATGGATTCGGGTCAAAACCAATATTATCGCGAATGGTCGAGGAGAACAGAAATTGATCCTGCGGTACGATACCTATCTGTCCGCGAAGCGTGGTTAACGGGATTTCGTGAATATCATGACCGTCTATGAATAAGGTTCCCACTGGCGGATTATGCAATCTGACCAATAAATTGGTTAGTGTGCTTTTACCGCTGCCCACCCGACCTACGATAGCGAGGCTGCTGCCCTTTGGCACCTTCAAGGATATATTTTTCAGCATGGGCCGATCCTCTTCCTCGGGATAAGCAAAGGTCAAATCACGAAACTCAATTTCGCCCTCGATATGCTGGATATCCTGATTAGCGACCATATCATCAATAACCTGCGGCTGTGTATTAAAAATCTCCATGATGCGTACTTCCGACGCTTTTCCGCGCTGCATCAGGTTCACGACCTTGCCCAAATTCTCAATCGGACCCATCAACAGAGACAGATAGGTGTTAAAAGCAACGAATTGACCGAGTGTTATTACATGATTGAGCACCATCACCCCACCCATGACGACCGATACCAAAAAGCTGAATCCGACAATGCCCGTACTTAAGGAGCCAAATAATGAGTTGGTCCGAACAAAAATCCGGTTCATTTTGACAGCGTGTTCATTGTCTTTTTCGAACAGCTTCTGCTCCTCTTTTTCTTGGACATAAGCCTTTACGACCCGAATACCCGCCGTAAACTCCTGGACGCGGCTTGTTAAATCGGAGATCGCACTTTGCATGTCAGCCGATTGCTTTTGAATGCGGCCATTAAAGCGATAAGCCAGAATACTAAGCAGCGGCAAGGGAAGCATGGTTACCAGTGTCAGCCAAGGATTGACTGTCGTTACCATCGCAACAACCGAGACGGCAATCAGCAGAATGGCTTCCATAATATTAAAGTATCCTTGCATCGTTACCTCGCGAATAACGCCGACATCACTGATCGCATGTGACATCAGATCACCGATCCGTTGATTATTGAAATACTGGGCCGACAGCTTTTCCCAATGCTTGAACAAATCGCCGCGAACACGTGTCTCCAGCATTCTCGATAAACGAAATAGATAAATACGGCTGGTGGAGCGAAAGAAGGCAATCCCAAGTCCAATCACGACCATCCAGACAGCAAATTGAATCGTTTCCTGAACATTCAGAAGCGAGCTCTGCAGCTTATCGGTAAATTGCCCCAAAAGCACAGGTATCAATAATTGCAGTAAACTTGAAATGGACAATAATGCAAATCCGATCAGGTAGGACCATCGATAATTCTTAATATGATTCCAAAAAATTGTTGTTCTCTCCATCTGTATCCCCCCGCGTGTTCCCACTATTATCAGCTACTTTAACCGATCCATTAATTAACTATAGTAAGATTACCGCGATTAATATAAAGTTACCATGGATTTATTGATCTCATATTATGGACTATCTAACTTTTTCAAAATGCCAAATATTTATTTTGGAAACGCCGCCTTGAATCCAAGTATCCAAGCAGTGCCATTCAATCGTGCGATAACGAACTGTAGCCTCATTCTCCATATCTGCCGATTGATTCGTGCCACTCTTTCTCATCTGCTTCATATGTAAGAACGTTTCACGTGTCCAGCCACTCCAAACCTCAATAAACAAGCCAGGCTGATCTACGCCTTCGAGCAGTTCCAGCTCTGGGCACTTGTCACTGACAATTTGAATCCACTGTGAATAAACTGACCTGTGTTGGGGTAATATTTGATATTCAACAAAAACTTTGGACATTTTTTCACCTACCAAGCTTTATTTTAAATCAAAAAATGATACACTAAAATGAAACCATTGCTTACGAAGTCAGTTTTGCATACGCAAAACTTTTAGGAGGAAACCCCATGGATAGTGGAACACATCTAGTAATTGGATTCGGGTTGGCCGGACTGGCTTATATTGATCCTGTTGTAGCGGCAAATCCTGTGCTTTCCACAGCCATACTCATCGGGACTGTTGTCGGGTCGCAAGCACCCGATATGGACACGCTCTTGCGTTTCAAGAGCAATGCCGCTTATATCAAAAATCACCGCGGACGCTCACACTCCATCCCTGCTGTGCTCATTTGGACGGCTCTTATTACGCTCGTATTAATGCTTTTGTTCGACGGCTTGCCTTTGGCTCATGTTGCCCTGTGGGTATTCATCGCGGTCGCCTTCCATGTGTTTACAGATTTATTCAATACATATGGAACTCAGGCATTCAGGCCATTTACGGAAAAGTGGATTGCCTGGAACATTATCCATATTTTTGATCCGTTTATTTTCGTCTCTCATATCGTAGCGATTTTATTATGGGCTGTCCATCTGGCTGCACCTGAGATTATTTTCCCTATTTTATATGCGTGCCTGGCAGTGTATTATATATGGAGATCATGGTGGCATCATAGGCTGGAATCCAATCTGTATCACAAGGACCCCGATTATCATCCTGGTGATCGTTATATCTTGATTCCAACCTTTAACCTGAACTTTTGGCAAATTGTCAAAACAAAGAGTGATGGACGTTTTGCACTTGGTGAATACAAAAACAACCAGATCAAATGGATTGATGAAGTGTCCTGCACCTCACACCCTGCTGTTGAGGCATCCAGGCAGCACAGTGACATTGCCGCATTCCTGTACTTCACTTCGTTCGCCTGCTCGGATTTACGCAGTCATGACTGGGGCTATGAGGTACGATGGGCCGATGTGCGCTATCGTCACCGCAAGCAGTACCCTTTCGTCGCAGTATTGCTGCTGGATAATGAATTGAACCCGATTGATTCTTATGTAGGCTGGGTCAATGACACACGTCTGGAGAAAAAGCTGAGGGTCAACACCTGATAGCTGATTTACAGCAATGATTGTCACCTGGACATGATGACTTCCGGGCTGCTGCGGCAGCCCTTTCGTTATGATGATGGCCGATCTCAATTGGCTTATGAAACGATTAAAAAGCCCAAGGATACAAGATCCTTGAGCTTCTATTGAAATTCGATGCCCTATGAGCGAGATTGTCCGCCTGCCAAAGATTGCTCTGCAATTTGTACCAGACGACGAGTAATATGGCCACCAATTGCGCCTGTATCACGAGTTGCCATGTAACCGTAATAGCCATCCTGAGGAATTTGGATACCCAATTCTTGGGCAACCTCATACTTTAATTGCTCTAGTGCAGAAGATGCCTGCGGTACCACCAATACATTACTGTTACGGGATTGTCCTTGTGCCATGATAATCAGCACTCCTCTCAAATCTGAATGAATAGCTTTGATGTATTTGCAAGCTTGCAAACTTATTATGTGACATCTGATAAAAAGTATACGCACCTGCTGAAAAATGTTTTTTAGATTTTCAAATATTCGTAAAAGAGGCGGAATTCCAACAATGAACAAAGGTTTGGCACTCGTTTTTGCCGTCATCGGCACCCTGCTACTAACCGCAATCAGCTACGCCATGAGTATAGGTAACGGCTGGCTTGTGGGGCTGTTCTCGATTCTCTCGATCGGCTTTATCGGCTTCGGCTTTGTTGTGAAAGCCAAATTAAGAAAACGCAATGGCGGCTGAGGATTCAGCACCATTGCGTTTTTTTTTGAGCTTGCTATGAATAATACATTTGTACAATTTTTTAAAGTACAAGAAAACCCATTCTTTCTTTGGCGATCCGCAAGTTTTTCTCAGCCTGCTCTGTGGCTCTCTCTGCGCCTTGCCGCAAGATGTCATATAGCTCGCCGGATTCACGAATCTCACGGTAACGCTGCTGCAGAGGCTCCAGCAAAGCAACTACACGCTCAGCCAGCTCCTTTTTGAATGGACCATAGCCTTGGCCCTCGTACAAGGCTTCAATCTCAGCAATACTCATATCTGAGCAATTCGCATAGATACTAATTAAATTACTGACCTCTGGCTTCGCCTGCGGATCAAATTTCACTTCACGGCCGGAGTCGGTAACCGCACGGCTTATTTTTTTGCGTATCACATCAGGCGAATCCAACAACGTAATAAAGCTGCCCGCATTCGTACTGCTTTTACTCATCTTTTTGGAAGCATCGTCCAATGACATGATACGTGCCCCAACCTGCGGAATATACGGCTCAGGAATCGTGAAGGTGTCGCCATACCGTTGATTAAAGCGCTGAGCCAGATCACGCGTCAGCTCCAAATGCTGCTTTTGATCATCGCCGACAGGTACCAGATCCGCGTTGTATAACAATATATCAGCTGCCATTAACGAAGGATACGTAAACAAACCGGCTCCTACGGAATCCTTGCCTTCCGATTTGTCCTTGAATTGCGTCATTCGTTCCAGCTCGCCCATATATGTTAAGGTGGTGAACAACCAGCCCAGCTCAGCGTGCTGTCTGACGTGTGACTGCATGAATACCGTGGCCTTAGCCGGATCAATACCCGCCGCGATATACAATGCCGTTACCGATTCACTTTGCTCTTTTAAGGCTGCCGGCTCCTGAGGTACCGTAATCGCATGGAGATCCACTACCATAAAGTAACAATCGTGCGTGTGCTGCAGAGTCACATAATTTTTCAAAGCCCCGATATAATTACCCAATGTCAATTGACCGCTGGGCTGCATACCCGATAATACACGTTTCATTTGATTTCCCCCTCATTTGATCTTTCCATGCCACATTTGTTCCAGAAACGCAAAAAAGCCCCATTGTCAGGGACGGATAACCGTGGTGCCACCCTATTTCGCTGATAACCGACCCATAGGTCGCGTACGTCATCAAGCCTTTATCTTCTGTAACGGGAAGTGCCCGGACCAGCGTTGGACTCCGAATGGCACACCCGCATCACACAGGTCTTCCTTCAAGTCGTTCAGCCGTCAGCTCAAGGATCCATTCAACGCAAGCTGTCTACCGGTTCACAGCAGCCACCGGCTTTCTGAAAGACATCACTGTCGTTTACTTGTTCCTGTCAATGCCTGTACCCTCATTTGCTAACCATCAGGTATGCTTTGAAATGAGACAACATACTTTTGTACAGTATAAGATTTCAATATAGGAATGTCAACAAGCCAACTATTTACCGTAATATGAAGATTTTTTTGTGCGCGGCATGTCCTATATACTCAATTTGCTTCATAAGTTATAATAATAATTACGATTTAGAAAGGGAGATATGTCCATTGCAAACGCCATTACTTCGATGGAGCACGAATGTGCTCACGCTCATTTGCCTGGTTATGCTGTTTCTCATTTTCACACAAAAACAAACGCCAGATCTCTCCTTCCTGGACAGCACAACCGTGCAAAGCTTTAAAACGATATTTTTAAGTATTATTCTGGAGGCCTTTCCTTTTGTTCTGCTGGGGGTGCTCGTTTCCGGATTACTCCAAATGTTTGTCACCGAGCAGACGATTCGCCGTTTAATTCCCAAAAATCCGGTGCTTGGAATTTTGTTCGCCTGCCTGGTCGGTATTATTTTTCCATTATGTGAATGCGGTATGATTCCAGTTATTCGGCGTTTAATGAGAAAAGGTATGCCTGTCTATGTAGCCATCGTCTTTATATTGGTGGGTCCGATTATTAATCCGGTCGTCTATGCTTCCACCTATATGGCCTTTCGCAGCCGCCCGGAAATCGCATATTCCCGGATGGCACTGGCCTTTATTGTAGCGCTCGTTATCGGCTTGATCATTTACAAGTTTTTCAAAAGCAATCCGCTGCGCGACCTGACCTATCTAAGGACTTCAACTGATGTGCATCAGCATGATCACCATGAGCATCATACTGTACATAAGCACGATCACGAACACGATCACCAGCACAGCCATCACCATGATGATCATAAACATCAACATCATAACCACGGCCCAGGCAGTCATGCGCATAAGCACGATCACCCCCATAATCATGACCATGATCACGCTCATCCTGTTCCAACCACGATTGTCGGCCGTATTTTTGGTGTATTGGGTCATGCATCCGATGAGTTTTTCGATATGGGTAAATACTTGTTATTCGGTGCCATCATTACGGCTGTTATTCAGACACTCGTGAACAGGGACAGCCTTGTTTCCATAGGTCAAGGAGAATTTACATCCCATCTGTTCATGATGGCGCTTGGTTTCGTGCTCTCGCTATGCTCCACATCCGATGCCTTTGTCGCCTCATCGTTCACAACGACCTTTTCTACAGGCTCCTTATTAACGTTTCTCGTCTTTGGACCTATGCTGGATATTAAAAGTTTGTTAATGCTGTTATCTGCGTTCCGTACCCGTTTTGTATTGGCTTTATCTGCGCTGATTATCGTTGTTGTCCTTGTATGCTCGCTTATTTTCGAAAAAATCGTATTTGCTTAGGAGTGTGCTGACGTGAGTACAAAATGGTTAAGCCTGCATCATTTTATTAAAGCTTCGATTCTATTCGGGTTTGCGATGTATATCGCCTATCTAGTCAAAACCGACAATATTTTATATTACATCGCCCCCCGCATGGTGGACTATGTAAAGTGGTCAGCCGTTGGCTTCTATGCGATTGCTGTTTATCAAATTTACCAAGCGATTCGGGCCTTCACCGGCTCTGTCGCTGCATGCGATTGCGATCATGATCATACCCCGTCGCCCTCGGTATTAAAAAATACCTTGATCTACGGTTTGTTTTGCTTCCCTCTGCTGCTTGGCTTCCTGCTTCCGGACGCTTCTATGGGCAGCAGCCTTGCAGCTAAAAAAGGGATGAATCTGAGCAGCGCGACAGCGGTCAAGAAAGATACATCGTCCACCCAGGCTGCACCACCTGCAGCTGCCCCGGCACCTGCTCCAAGCAGTACCACAGGAACTGGGACTGGCAGTGGGACTAACACTCCCAACACAACTGGCAATACAAGTGCCTCTGGCTCCTCAGCAACAAGTCCTAAAGCGGGCGCTGCACCGGTCGATAAGCAGGATGAAATGTTTCCATCCGATAAATTCACCAAGCATTACGCTGCCTATGCCAAGGAGCTGTATCAGGAAAGTGTGATTCCTGTAAAAGAAGATTTGTATATGGAAACACTGACCACCGTGGATCTGTATCTTGACAAATTTGTCGGCAAAAAGATGCAGCTCACCGGCTTCGTATATCGTCAGGATGATATGAAGGCCAGTCAATTCGTCGTCGGACGTTTTGCCATTCAGTGCTGCTCCGCTGATGCTGCTCCTTATGGCGTTCTCGTTGATTACGAGCGTGCCCAGCAATTCCCGAGCGATTCATGGGTAACCGTAACAGGCACGATTCAGCAAACCAAGTTCAATGATATGGACATTATGCTTTTGAAGGTCGAGAAAATCACCAAAGCAGAGCCTGCAAAGGCACAGTACGTGTATCCGAATTTTGATTTCGGGGTTTAAATACAGGGTGCAAGCTTCTTTATCCTCGCCGTCGCACTTTATGCTACAATATAGCTGCAATAGGTCTCAATAGGGTGACCTCATCATCTAATAGCCATCACATTTATCCCAAATAAGGAGCTGATCCCATGATTAAGCAAATCGACTGGCAGGGTACGCCTGCCCATGTACTGGAAAATGAGTTTCTGATCGTCTCCATCTGCCCTGGAATTGGCAACAATGTATACAGCATCTGGGACAAGAAACTTCAGCGGGAAATGCTGCGCACCCCTGAGGGTCCTGCAGCCTTGTCCGAGCAGTTCGTGCAATTTGGAACACCGATCCTGATGCCACCTAACCGTATCGACAAAGGGCAGTTTACTTTCGAAGGCCGCAGCTACCAATTTGATATCACCCAGCCAGCTACCGGCAATCATATTCACGGACTGGTCCGCCAGCAGCCTTGGGTCGTAACGCAAGCAGGAGAAAAGGAAAACGGGCAATTGTTCATCACCTCTACTTTAAATCTGGCTGAGGATGAACATGTGCAGCGCCAATACCCGCATGCCTTGGAGCTGGAAATTACTTATGTACTGGATGGCAGCAAGCTTACCCAAACGCTGAAGGCTACGAATAAAGGAACGGATTCGGCTCCATTTGGCTACGGTTTACATACCTGGTTTCTACTCGATGGTAAACCGGAAAGCTGGAAGCTTCAGCTGCCTGTAAAAGGCATCTGGGAGCTGAATGAAGTGAATATCCCGGTTGGCCATATAGCCCCGCTCGGTCGCTACGAAGCACTTATTGAGGGAGATTCACTGAAAGGCCACAATATGGATACCGTTTTTCAGATTGGCAGCAATCCGTGCACGGCTATTTTATCCAATAATCAGGTAGAGATTCGTTACAGCGGCTCTGATTTGTTCAAGCAGTGGGTGATCTTCACCAAAGGTGAAGCCCATGATTTTATTTGTCTGGAGCCTTACACATGGGTCACCAATGCACCCAATATCGATCAGCCTGCCGAAGTGACGGGTCTACAGGGCATCAAGCCCGGAGATACGCTGCAATTGGAAGTCACCCTGGAAATTAATCACCTCTAGAACAGCAACGATTCCAACCTCCTGAAGCTGCACGGCAGCTCAGGAGGTTTTTTGCCTCATATTTGCTCGATAAATAGGAAGAAGCTGGATTGACTCCTTCATACCCCGATGCTAAGATAGCCTCATGCTTATGTAGCCTAATGAACTTATTTCCATATACGATATACGCAGGAGTGGAGTAATTATGGACAAAAAATACTGGGTGCCCGCTCTTGAAAAAGCGCATGCCGTCATCCGCCTTGTTGCCGAGGAGCCCTCAAGGCTCAAACTGACCGAGCTATGCAAACGATTGGAAATCAGCAAAAGCTCGATGTTCTCTTTGCTGCAAACGATGGAAGCCTTGCAATGGATTACTCGTGATCGTTCAGATGCCTACACACTGGGCATGCATTTTGGCCGGATGGGTCATGCATTTTTCAGTCAGTATGATTTAATTGATGCCTTTCGGGCAGAGGCGCCTGCCTTTATGCAAGAAATTAATGAATCGATTCAACTGGCCAACAGGGATGGCAGCGAGATCGTGTATCTCGCCAAGGAAGCAGCCCCTTCACTCGTTCAAATGGTTTCGGGTCCGGGGACCCGATTGCCAGCTCATGCCACCGGACTTGGCAAGATGCTGCTGTCAGGTCTGGAGGATTCAGAGCTGCAGCTGTTGTATACCGAAGAGAATTTATCCAGTCTGACCCCTTTTACACTTCGCACCAAACGTGAGCTGCTTGAACAATTGGACATCATTCGCAAGCAAGGGTATGCAATCGATCTGCAGGAAGGCGTGATGGGCTTCAATTGTCTTGCAGCGCCGATCTATCACAGCGGCGGTCACATGGTTGCCGCAGTCAGCTTCTCGATGCCTCTGCACCATTGGGAGGAAAAACGTGAGAAAGCGTTAAGCGGAGTGCTTGCATTGGCTGACAAGCTGTCCTTCAGCTCCCCCGTTTAAATTGCCTGACTGAAACCGCGCCCTCTATTCCTTATTGGAATGGAGGCTTTTTTGCGTACTTGAAGTCACGTATGTATTTACACATTGACCGATTTTTTATGAGGTGATACAATTAATTTATTATTAATGAACTAAGTTCATTATATTGAACTTAATAATTTTAATCATTTTATAACCGGATAAGGAGTCAATTCCCATGAAATTTGCACGCTTTGCCTTAAAAGCAGACGGTTCGATTAAGCAAGCTGTTCTAAGAGAACAGACCCTTTATGTGATTGAAGGGGATATTTTTGGACTTTGGAAATACAAGGGCTCCTCTTACGATCTAAACGAGGTTACGCTGCTTGCTCCCCTTGAACCGCATTCCATTATCGGAGTAGGCAAAAATTACATCGCCGCTGGAGAAACCAAACCCGAGCAGCTGCCAAAGGTCCCTGTTTTTTTCTATAAGCCTGTTACCTCTGTCATTGGTCCTGAAGCGGATATTGTCATTCCGTCGGGCGTCAGCGAAGTCAAATTTGAATCCGAGCTTGTAGTCGTTATCGGTAAACAAGCCCGTAACATTCAGGAGCAGGAAGCACTGGATTACGTGTTTGGTTATACAATTGCCAATGATGTGACTGCACCACAGTTTAACCATCCTGACGGTCATTGGACAGTCAGCAAATCATTCGATACGTTCACACCGCTCGGACCTTATTTGGAAACCGAGCTGGATCTGCAGCAGATCCGAGTTCAAGCTCAGCATAATGGAACACGTAAGCAGGACAGCGAGCTGGAATTGATGATTTTATCCATTCCGTTTTTGATTTCTTATTTATCTCGCGTACTAACTTTACAGCCGGGCGACGTCATTTTATCCGGTTCTCCTGCAGGAGCTGAATTCATGGCGGCTGGTGAGCTGATTGAATGCCAGATCGATGGAATCGGTATTTTAAGAAATTCAACGGTAGCACCACCACAGTCCTAATTGAAACATGCGATTAGTGACAGAACCAACAAAAAAGCCGCCCGGATTGCCGGACGGCTTTTTGTGCTTACAATCATCAGGCAGGCCGTCGGGAACACAAGTTTCGCCAAGCCTGTCCTCTTTAATAATAAGGGGAAATCAGCAAGTACACGATAACGCCTGTCAGACTCACATATAACCAGATCGGCATGGTCCAACGGGCAATTTTGCGGTGACGTTCAATCTGCATATTTAATCCGCGTGTTACTGATAATAGCGCCAGCGGCACATTCACAATCGCCAGAGTTACATGTGTGATCAGAATGAAGAAGTACACATACCGCATGACTTCACTTCCACCAAACCGGGCTGGCTCGGTCAGAAAATGATAAGTAACATACGAGATCAAAAAAAGCGTTGTCGATCCAAAGGCTGCCATAATAAAGCTTTTATGCAGCGGAATGTTTCTTTTTTTGATGGCCACCAAAGCCAACACCAAAACAATAAAAGTAAAGCAATTGAAGATGGCATTCAATAAGGGAAAAATCGTAACATCAAAATCGAGATGCCCGTCATACCCCGGCAAGAAAAACAATAAAGCTATAATCGACACCAGAACAAACGAAAAAATCAGAATAAACGATGTATAGTTTCGCTCTTTTACGAGCTTGTTGCGATTGTATTGCTCGCTCATTGATGACCCTCCACAGCAGCTATATTTTGGATGAAAAAAATGTATCCAACGCGGTCTAGCTATACCATAAAGGATACAGGAGTCGACAACAAGTAGCTAAGGTTCATTTTTATAACAATATTCCGAACTATTTGATCAAGCCTCGATTTGCTTCAACAGTCGTTCGACCACCTGGGCCGTATCTGCATAATAAGGCCGATAATCGAGTCCCTGAATATGGGAAAGAAACTGCCTGGCCATAAACACAACCTCTGTCCGGTATGCTTGTAATGCGATAGTGTATGAACTATGCTCCCTCGGCTCCCCATGCTCCCGCTCCTCCAGCTCCGTTAGCTCCAGGCTCCCCTGATCACTATGACGGATTCGGAAGGAAAAAGCTCTGCACTCCGGGTCTCCGCATCCACAGCAAAAAAAGGGCATCCGCTCCCACTCATCGACCTTTCCCCAACGGTTCGGCTCCGCATCGTGAGTCACACTGTACAGCAAAGCCGGAAGACCAACATCCACACAAAGCGGCTCGTCGATCAGTACATCTCCATCTATCTTCAGCAGTACATCGGCATGAATAATTTGCAAATCGGCATCCCAGGACCAGTTGGTGCAGCTTAAGGTAAACAATATACTCCCCCCTACTTCCCCTGTAGATCTGTTTCATGCTTTAATTATAAAGATTCTGCGATGTGATGTATAGAAGCTTTGATCTGCCTAAATTAAAAGATTGGATTGGTGACACTATTTTGAAACTACAGTTCGGTATGCCCGTTGTAAAACTTCAGTTTGCGATTAAATTAGGCTTGGCTTCCATGCTGCTCATATCGGCTGGCGCAGTAAGCCCTGTGTTCGCCAATGAACATGCTATTGTGCATGAAAAGCGAAATGTAAGCTATGAAGGCAGTACCTATACGCTGGAGCTGATTCGGATCAATCTGAAGGACCCGACCGTTCAGGTGAAGGCGATAGCAGCAAATCATCAGGTAGGCAGTGTACAACCCTTCATCGATATGATGAGTGATAACGAGGCTGTTGTCGGCATTAATGGCACTTATTTCGATGCATTTACAGAAGATATCGATTACAGAACCCCCTATGGCATGCTAATGAACAATAATGACCTGTTCTACCGTGGAGATAAAGAAACTTCGATTACCGTCTCCAAGGATAAGGAAGCAGCGATACAACGACTCTCCATCAGCAGCTCCGTAAGGGTGGGCAGGCTTAGTCTGCCTTTGAATGGTGTAGACAGCTATCATGGCGACCGCACGAAAAGCGCATGGGTGTTCTCCAAGGATTACGGAGATGTCATCGATTACCCTGGAGTTAAAGTTGCCATCGCAGCCGATATGAAGGTTGCTGCGTTTTCCATTGACCCCATCCAAATTCCAGCTGGCGGGAATGTGCTGCTGCTATCATCCGATCAGACACTTGATTCTGTGACCAAGTCGGTTAAAGTGGGTGATCTTTTCAGCATGGACCAATCAAGTGTGAATCTCGATTCGAACATGAGCATCCCCATCAGCCAACTGCAAATGGCCATTGGTGCCGGGCCGAAGCTGCTTACAGGTGGAGTTGTGGATATTGATGTTGAACGCGATCGTTTTAACGATCCGCTTGTCACCTCGCAGGCTAATGTACGCAGCTTTGCCGGTGTCGATGACAACCAGCTGCTGGTTGTAGGTACTGTTTCTTATTCCACGCTTGATCAAATGGCCAATGCTTTATTGCAGGCTGGCATTACAGATGCGATTAATCTGGATGGCGGGGCAAGCTCGGCACTGTACTATCAGGGAAAGCTGCTGCGCAAGCCAGGACGGCTGCTGAGTAATGCGCTTATTGTGCAGCAGACGGACAAGCCACAGGTGCAGCTCAGTGTCAATGGTACGTTAACGGGCAATCGGGACGGTTATATCGAGCACGATGTCACGATGGTCCCCTTTCGTGTGCTGCTTAATCGTATCCAGGCTGAATACAGCTGGAATCCCGCAGATTCCAGTCTTCATCTTAGTAAAGGCAAGTTGAACGCTGTTCTCACACCAGGGAGTACGACAGGTATGCTGAATGGACAACCCGTCGAGCTGGATGCTGCTCCCGAGGTTGTGGATGGTCTGATGTATGTTCCACTGCGCTTTGTCGCGGAATCGCTCGGAGCCCGTCTCGAATGGAATGACAGCTTGTATCGAGTAAATATTGTTGTGTCCCCAGCCAACCCATAAATTCCCAACTATTTACATGTGTAGGATTTTGGAATTGTCACATACTACCTGTATGAACGGAGGTGATATCAATGGCACAAGGACAATCCAGCAACAGCAATACCTTAGTCGTACCTCAAGCCTCTCAAGCTTTAGAACAATTGAAGTATGAGGTGGCTCAAGAATTGGGTATTCAAATTCCTCAGGATGGTTATTACGGTTTCATGGCATCTCGCGACACCGGAGCAATCGGGGGACACATCACGCGCCGTCTGGTTCAAATCGCTGAGCAACAACTGGCAGGCAAATTTTCCAGATAATGAATCGCTCCATATACTTAGATCAAGGTGATTCCGAGAGGAATCGCCTTTTTATTTGGGTTGCAGAAAGACAGGAATATTTGTTGAGACAACGCGGAAATCTATGCTTGGGACAACTGATGGCAGGAGCTGCCAATAAGGAGTACCTGATGATTACAATCAAGGAGGGCTATTGAATGACCAATGATCCGTCTTATCGGGATAATCAAAAGTCGAATACTGAGGACAATAATACTTTGACAAACCGGCAAGGTCACCCTGTAACCAACAATCAGAACATAAGAACTGTAGGTAATCGGGGTCCAGCTACTTTGGAAAATTACGATTTTATCGAAAAAATCAGCCACTTTGATCGGGAGCGTATTCCAGAACGTGTTGTTCATGCGCGGGGTGCGGGTGCGCACGGTTATTTCGAAGCTTACGGAACTGTAGGCAACGAGCCGGTATCCAAATATACGCGTGCCAAATTGTTTAAGGAAAAAGGAAAACAGACACCTGTTTTTGTCCGCTTCTCATCGGTTATTCATGGTGGTCATTCCCCGGAAACCCTTCGTGATCCCCGTGGTTTTGCTGTGAAATTTTATACAGAGGACGGAAACTGGGATTTGGTTGGTAACAATCTGAAAATTTTCTTTATACGCGATGCCATTAAATTCCCAGACATGATTCACGCTTTTAAACCGGATCCAGTTACGAACATTCAAGATGCGGAACGTTTCTTCGACTTTTGTGCCAGCTCCCCTGAATCCTTTCACATGGTTACCTTTGTTTATTCGCCTTGGGGCATTCCAGCCAACTATCGCATGATGCAGGGCTCTGGCGTTAATACATATAAATGGGTGAACAGCGACGGTCAAGCGGTCCTCGTTAAATATCATTGGGAACCGAAGCAGGGTATCAAAAATTTAACGCAAAAAGAAGCCAGCGAGATCCAGGCAACCAATTTTAATCATGCGACCCAAGACTTATATCAAGCCATCGAACGCAGTGATTACCCGGAATGGGAGCTGCTTGTCCAAATCCTCAGTGATGATGAGCATCCTGAATTGGATTTCGATCCCCTTGACGATACCAAGCTGTGGCCGGAGGATCAGTTCCCATGGCTGCCGGTCGGAAAAATGATTTTAAACCGAAATCCGGTCAATTATTTCACTGAAGTGGAGCAGGTCGCCTTTGGTACAGGCGTGCTGGTTGATGGTCTCGATTTTTCAGATGACAAGATGCTGCAAGGTCGTACGTTTTCTTACTCAGATACACAGCGTCATCGGGTAGGTGCCAATTATTTGCAATTGCCGATTAACGCTCCCAAAAAGCGGGTAGCCACGAACCAAAGCGGCGGCCAAATGGAATATTATGTCGATCGGTCACCGAGCCACAATCCTCATATCAACTATGAGCCTTCCCTTCTGGGTGGATTAGTTGAAGCACAGCAAGCCGGGAAGGAATACACACCACTCATTGAAGGAAGGCTTGTGCGTCATTCCATTGATCGATCGAACAATACGCAGCAAGCAGGTGATACCTATCGACGTTTCAAAGATTGGGAACGGGATGAATTGATTTCCAATCTGGTTGGCGATCTCTCGCGGTGTGACGTCCGTATCCGTGATGCCATGATCGCACTTGCTGCAGAAGCCGACGAAGAATACGGACGCCGATTACGAGAAGGTCTTAAAAATTCGCCCAAGGGTGGATCCAGCCAAAAACCGCTAGGCAATAGAAACGGTGATCAGGCACCAGATAAAGCCGTAAACATCGCTCACGGTGCAGAACCCTATTAACATGTGAATAATCAGGGATTATATGGGGGAATTTATAGACATTGGGTAAGATAGAGGAGGGATATGTATGCCTAAGGAAGTACACCATTCATTGGTTGATAAAGTAGCAAACTTCATAGAGAAAACGGTTGAAGATACTGTTGAGGATACAATAAATATGGCTAACCGTGCCGAAAAAGCGATGGGTAGGAGCAATAAAAACAAAAAGGATTAGTCATCCAAAAGACCTGCCGTACAAATCCGACACTATTCAGTTACATGATTATTAAAAAGCCCATTGGGGCTTTTTTTCGTTTGAAAACAAAATCATAGGCAAGCTTGGCAAATCATACTTATAAGAGAAAATCCCCGGAAGGATGTGTTTTCTCAATATGCAACACTTATTTTCTCAGCGTGTAGAACTGTTGCTGCTGCTTGGAATGGCCTTTTTTTGGACAATCACCTACATACTTGTGATTTATAAAAGCTATCAGGATCGTACTAGCGGTATGCCAACCGCCGCCATTTGTGCCAATATCACTTGGGAGTTTTTATTTTCCTTCATCCTCCCCTTTGACCCGCTGCAACAAATCATAACCGTGATCTGGTTCTTCTTGGACTGTATCATTCTTCTGCAATGTTTGTATTACTCCAAGAAACAAAATCCCAGTTTTCCCGCCAAAACCGTTATCTTTTCTTTAATGGCCATTGCCCTTCTGCTGCACTATGGAATCGCGAAAGAATTTCATGATCTTGAGGGCAAATATTCAGCATTTGGCATCAACCTCATGATGTCCATCCTGTTTATCCGCATGCTGATGATAAAAAACTTCCAAGGCCAGTCCACATCCATCGCTTATTTTAAAATGATTGGTACGCTGTGCATCTCCGTTTTGTGTTTTTCCCAATACCCGCACTCCCTTTTGCTAACAATGCTGTATATCCTCATTTTTATTGTAGATGTCGTTTATATTGTATTGATTACCCACAAGTCTGAAAATCTCATTTACAAGCCCAACAAAATCATCGCAAAATAACCGCAAACACTTCTTAATATCATTTTTGTATTAGGTATTTTCTGGATACTCGATTATTAACGTTTAAGCCTTGAAAGGTTTGAGGTAAAATGGTGGTATCGATATTCATAGGGGGTTTTTCAATGTGCGGAAGATACACGATCACCGTTACCGAGGAAGAATTGATGCTGCGATTTATGCTTGAAAGCTCAACACCCTTTTATGAGCCGCGGTACAATGTTGCGCCTGGACAAATGGTTCCTGCCATTATTAACAATGGAGCACAGAACAAGTTAGGGCAGCTGCGCTGGGGGCTAATCCCCTCTTGGGCCAAAGATGCCAAGATTGGTTATACCATGATCAACGCTCGGGTGGAAACCATTGCAGATAAGCCCGCATTTCGAACATCATTAAGGAGCAAACGCTGCATCATTCCTGCAGACGGTTTTTATGAGTGGAAACTAACTGAAGATGGAAAGCAGCCGATGCGGATAGTGAAAAGAACCGGACAATTATTTGCGATGGCTGGCCTTTATGATACCTGGGTAAGTCCAGAGGGTGACAAGATCAGCAGTTGTACGATTATTACGACAGTACCGAATAAGACGATGGCAGGCATTCACGATCGGATGCCGATCATTCTGAGGAAACAAGATGAGGCAGCATGGCTGGACCGCAGCATTCAGGATGTAAACCTGCTGCAATCTTTGATTGGACAACCATATCCCGATGAGGAGCTGCGGGTGTACCCGGTGACCAAAGCTGTAGGGAATGTTAAGAATGATTCTCCAGATAATATAAAAGAGGTATCCTGATAAGCAAAGAAGGTTCCTCCCCGAATAGTAAGCTTGCTTGCTGGGATACTAAACGGGACAGGAGGTGATTTCTTAACATGGATGTTACCAAACCCGATTCGCCCAAAAGTCGAGACTTTAAAGAAAACAAATTTATAGAAGAAGAGGCTGAGCTTCAAGCTAATACAGCCGCAAAACGACCACCGAGTTTAAATGGAATTCCAAAACAAAATAATCCACAATAAACAGTAAGCAGCCCTCAGTCCTTATAAAAGGAACGAGGGCTTTTGATATTTCCACACATACAATTTTTTTGAAAGTCGAATCTTCCTTTACTTTGTGGGAAACCTAATTACAAACCACAAAAGGAGAATCCAAGATGACCACTAAATTAGATCAGCTTATCGAGCGCATTGAGGAGCTTAGGCAGGAGCTAAATCGACTTTCCAGAAACAAGGACTTGGCAGACCCAGAACTACTCACTGCAAGCAGAATGATGGATGCTGTATTGAATGAATATAACCGCCTGTTGATAGATAAGGCAAAGGAATAATAATAGCTTCCTAATTAAACAAAGTGGTTTTACTGTGGGTAAACAATTTAGGCAATATGCTAAAGGAGATTGATCTTTATGACAAAAATCACGACGTTTTTAATGTTCGAAGGTAAAGCTGAAGAAGCGATGAATTTGTATATCTCTTTATTCGAGAATTCCGAAATAACAAGTATTTCTCGTTATGGGGTAAATGAAGCTGGAGCTGAGGGCACAGTGGTACATGCTACCTTCTCTCTTAATGGACAAGAGTTTATGTGTATCGATAGCAACACACAGCATGCCTTTACCTTTACTCCTTCTATGTCCTTGTATGTAACTTGTGATACCGAAGAAGATGTTAGTAAGGTCTTTGAGAAATTATCTCTGGAAGGATCTGTATTAATGCCTTTAGGAGCGTATCCTTTCAGTGAGAAGTTTGGTTGGGTAGCAGACAAATACGGGGTTTCATGGCAGCTAAGCCTTGCTTCACCACATAGAGAATAGATGCGGGGGAATCGTAATGTCAAATAACCATTCTCAGGAAAAATCCGAAAGTGATCTTCCCATCAAATTATCGAATCCAGCAAGGCGAGCACTCATTGGGGCCGGCTATACGCGTCTTGAACAGTTGACGAGGCTCACTGAAACAGAGGTTCTGAAGCTGCACGGTATGGGGCCGAAGGCAATTGATCAGCTCAAGCAAGCTCTTGCCGCGAAGGGAATGTCTTTCGCCAATAAATCTTAAACCAGTTGGAGCAAAGCTTATTTGATTGACCCATCTTGTTGCAATTACATAAGGAACGACTCATAATTACTGTGTTTCCACAAACCAAAAGGTTTTACCTGTTTGGTTATTTTCACATTCATTTAAGACGTAACCTTCTTGACCTTGTTCCGATTTCTTTTTCTCTATTGCTTTGCAGTTTGTAGTTGGTCTTTTCAAATCTGAACCAAATGCATCCATGGAGTTATCGAATGTGTATTTGATTAGCTTGCCATTATACGTTAGCTCATAGAAGATAGGGTCCCCTTCAATAGTGTATTGCGTAATACGAACTTTTCCTGCTTGATTCGTTGTAACACCCTCCATAAATTGATGCCACTTATCCAAATTCGTAAATTTACCGTGGACGTTGACTACATCACCATTTTGGATTGCTTTTTCAGCACGATAGGGTTTGGTGACCTTTGGAAAATCAGATTCATGACTGTACACCACTTGACTGTTAGAATCATTGCAAGCAGTCAATAACAAAATTATCAATGGAAAAAATATGTATATTTTCATTTAATCACCTCGTAATAACAACAACGTTTATAACAATGAAAAGGTTTCAAGCTACAATATGATGAATCAGTTGGCAGCGCCCAATCACATGTCATCGGGCTTTCATAACATACATTATGCATGGCGGAAGGTGGGATTAACATGGGTTCACTTGGAGTTGGCGGAAGTTGTGGAGGTTTTGGTTTAGGAACTTCTACAGGTGAAATTCTTGTTCTCTTTATTCTGTTGGTTATTATTAGCCGTGCCTTTATCTAAATATGATGCTCCGCCCAAGTTGAAGATACGTATATCCTTTCCTGTATAAGCATGAAGCCCTCTTTCCTTTCGGACTGAGGGCCTTGATATTCCAACGCATTTGTTGACTCAACGAAAATAAGCCACGGGATTATCTCCCCGGCTTTTTATCTTGTCCCAGCTGTAACGATTCGATCTCCAGACATATTTCGTGCTGCCACTCCACATCTGCTGTTAACGACGCCATCAACGACACATTCTCCAAGTACGCCATATCCCAGCAAAGCTTGGCATTGAGCTTGAGGCACTGGTCCATTTCAATCTTTTCGTCGGCCGTGAGTTGTCGTTGCTGCATTACAGTCCACAACTCTGCAAGCCTCTGATACATAGGCAAGAACGCCATAGCAGCCACCACCCTATACCCGCCAGTATAGCCAAGTTATTAACGAACTCATACGTTTGTTGTAAGTACGCCAAAATCAAATTATAATGGCTCTTGTGCAGTCTCAACAGGAGAGGAGAATTATTGTGCTCGTAGCCACACATATGGCAGCAGCATCTGCTATGTATGTCCTATCTTCAGTCAAAAACACATCCGGCATCCAAAAGACAGTTGCACTGCCAGTTATATTAGCGTTATCCTTGTGCTCGCATTTTGCTTTAGATGCAGTACCCCACTTTGAGCTGCAAATGTTGAGCAATGTACTCATCGGCTCCCTGATCATCCTGTTTTTGTTATATATAGCCTGGCGTGATAAAGATGTATTTGTCCTGGTATCGGCTTTCCTGGGCGCTCTTCCAGATGTCATGTGGGTGCTTAAAATAAGCCCCAGGTTTGATGAAATGCACAGTTTTTTACATTCCACAGTTACACATGCGCCGCCTTATTCAATTATCTTAGAGTTGTTGGCATTAGCTAGTATTGTCTTTATCATTTACAAAGCACCGAGAAAAACTTAGATTCAACTAACCCCGGTTGCTGTTGTCAAAAAAAACCACCAACAGCAGCTGTCAGCGGTTCAACGATTTCTATGTAAGCCCGAATAAGGAATACGAATAAAAAATAAATAAAGTGCTGTATGATATATACGAAATCGTGGCCAAGCTTTCTGTCTAAAGAGCTTGCTTAATCCTTTTTCTTGTTCGGATTCAATTCTTCCATCAGGCTGGACATATTATAATTGGATTCAAACGCGACACTCGTGCACAGCTTGTTCTGGCGCATGGCAAATTCGAACGAGATTTCACCGTGCGTCCAGCGTTTGAGCTTTAACGATTCCATTGCGGTATGCCGGAATGTTTGAAGCTCCTCCTCCGACAATCCCAGCTCCATCTTCTGCAGTTGGTTCCCCTTGCTCTCTAAAGGGAACGCCCTAACTCCTGATTTAACAGAACTACTATGTTTCCTATCTTGAAGTTATGCACAACCTGTTAGTAAGTAGAAAAAGCCTTGGATTGGTCCCAGGCTTTTTGTGTTAATCAATTGGTTTCCATCGTGGTCCCAAATCTTCCCTTCACAGAATCACACGTCAGACTGTCTAACAACTGAATGCTGAGCACTCTTTAAACCGCGAATTCATGCTATTTTGCTCAAATAAACGTCATGCATAT
>NZ_MRTH01000039.1 GCF_001956045.1 Paenibacillus sp. FSL H7-0331
ATCGCAAGATTCTTGGCAAATCAGGGTGGTACCACGAAAAGTTCCCCTTTCGTCCCTATAGGATCGGCAGTTGTAATCTGTCGTCTTAGGATGAGAGGGGTTATTTATATTTAAGGAGGCTGTCAAATGGAAAAAGTATCCAATTCTACGTACCACTCGCATCAACAAGAACAGGATTTGATAACGGGATCGGAGGTTCTTTTACGCAGCCTGCTATTGGAAGAGGTTGAATGTGTATTTGGCTACCCAGGTGGGAATGTCCTTTACATCTATGATGCTATGGTCGGTAACCCAGACTTTAAACACATTTTGACTCGACATGAGCAAGGAGCAATCCACGCGGCGGACGGTTATGCCCGGTCGACAGGGAAAGTAGGGGTGTGCATCGCCACCTCAGGTCCAGGAGCGACGAACCTGGTGACTGGAATTGCGACAGCCTATTTTGATTCTGTACCTCTCGTGATCATTACGGGCAATGTCCCAACCGCAGTCATGGGGACGGATGCCTTTCAGGAAGCGGATATCATGAGTATTACAATGTCCATAACCAAACATAGTTATTTGGTTCGCGATGTACATGATCTACCCCGCATTATCCTTGAAGCCTTTCATATTGCAAACACGGGAAGGAAAGGTCCGGTATTGATCGACATCCCTAAAGACGTATCCAATCAAAAAATGATTTTTGATCCATCTAATAACATTAATATACGTGGCTACAGTGAGGTGCCGAGTCCTGATCACAACGAAATAGATCAATTAATTCAGGCTATTGCAGAATCCCAAAGACCGATCATTATAGCGGGCGGTGGGGTCGTTTATTCCAATGCTTCCCAAGAACTGCTGGAGTTCGTGAATATAACGAAAATTCCTGTGACAACCACATTGCTTGGGTTGGGCGGTTTCCCAAGTGCTCACGAAATGTGTCTGGGCATGCCTGGCCATCATGGTACGTATGCGGCGAACACGGCTATCCAAAACGCCGATTTGATCATTTCCATTGGCTCGCGATTTGATGACCGGGTTACGATGAAGCTGGATGGTTTTGCGCCACTTGCCCAACGGATTGCCCACATCGATATCGATCCGGCGGAGATCGGTAAGAACATCCATACACATCTTGCCTGTGTCGGCGATATAAAAGCTGTACTGGAATATGCAAATACGAAAGCAATGCCCGCTGAGTCCAGTAGTTGGATCAAGAAAGTCCAGCAAAACAAAATCATGTATCCATTGCGATACAAAGATTCCGATACGGAGCTTAAACCGCAATTTGTTCTTGAAATGATCCATGAGACAACGCAAGGGAATGCGATTATTACGACTGATGTAGGTCAGCACCAAATGTGGGTCGCCCAATTTTATAAATTTCAACATCCCCGCTCACTTATTACTTCTGGGGGGCTTGGAACTATGGGATTCGGGTTCCCGTCTGCTATAGGTGCTCAGATCGGAAATCCAGACCGTCTTGTGGTTTCTATAAACGGTGACGGTGGCATGCAGATGTGTGCACAAGAGATGGCCATTTGCGCCATTCAACATATTCCTGTCAAAATCGTCGTGATTAACAATCAAGTGTTAGGTATGGTCAAACAGCAGCAGCAAATCATGTACGATGAGCGCTTTAGTCATATTGATCTTGCAGGTAGTCCCAATTTCGTAAAGCTGGCTGAAGCTTATGGAATTAAGGGGTTGAGCGCGAGCAATAAAGAAGATGCTTTACGTATTTGGCAGGAGGCTCTGGAGACGCTTGGACCTGTACTAGTTGAGTTTGTAGTGCCAAAAGGAGAGAATGTGTATCCCATGGTACTCCCTGGAACGACTTTAGACCAAATGATAATGGGGGAATTCGAATGATTAATCAACATACCATTTCTGTTCAGGTTAACGATCAACCCGGGGTCCTGCAAAGAGTATCCAGTTTGTTCAGTCGCCGCGGTTTTAATATCGACAGTATCACGGTTGGGGGCAGCGAAGAAGCTGGAATATCACGGATGATTATTGTTACTTCGGGTGATGAACGAACGATTGTTCAGGTTGAAAACCAGCTTTGCAAACTGATCGATGTTATTCAGGTGCTCCATGTAAGTTCCAATCCGATGGTGGCTAGGGAACTTGCCTTTATCAAAGTGAAGACGGAGCCATCCATACGTCCAGAAATCCTTGGCGTTGTCGACACCTTTCGTGCTTCTGTGATTGATATTGGACCGAATAATCTGATCATTCAGGTGGTTGGGGAACTTAGTAAAATCGATGCTATGGTCGAGCTTTTACAACCATACGGTATCCTGGAGTTATCTCGAACGGGTACGACAGCAATGATACGCGGAGACTAATAAAATTTTAGAATTATTTACGTTAAAGACCCCAAAAGGGGTCTTTATGCACGTGGCAGCCGTTCACCTCGATTTTCTTCATTTACTTTCTAATGGTTCCGCTGACTGGTCTTCCCCATATAACTCGTCCAAATGAGCGATATGAGCCATTCCCCAGTCATTCATGGCCTGCAATAAAGGGGTCATTCGTTGACCGTATGCCGTAATGGAATATTCAACCTTGGGAGGGATTTGGTGATAAACCTCGCGATGTATGATGTCGTTATACTCTAATTCCCTTAATTGTTGTGTGAGCATTTTTTTTGTGATGTCCGGGATCGATTTTTGAAGTTCGCTAAATCTCATTGTCCCATTTGAAAAAAGGCGAAGTAGGATAACAGGCTTCCACTTCCCAATAAGGATATCTAACGCCGTTTCAAATTTACAATAAGTAGTCATTGAAATCCCTCCGATCCTTTATCTTCCTAAGGTTTATTTTTATATACTATGTTTATTTCAAGTGCCTACTTCCAAATAGTGATCCTACAAAATATTATATACCTAGGCGTTGAAGATGTACAAACAGGGGGAGCTAACGAATCATGAATATCGCATTATGGATTGTGCAAGGGATTCTAGCATTAGGATTTATTTTTTCCGGTTGGATGAAGGCGTTTCAGTATGAAAAAGCAAAAGCGTCCTGGCCTTGGGTGAAAGAAGTTTCGAGAGGGTTGGTTTCCTCTATTGGGATAGCAGAATTGCTTGGGGTAGTTGGGTTAATTTTGCCTCAAGCGACGAATATCGCACCTGCTTTGACGCCGCTTGCCGCAATCGGGCTTGCCGCAATTGTTCTTTTCGGAGCCGTATTTCATGTTAAGCGTAAAGAATATCAAGAAATTGGCGTGAATATCGTTTTCTTGGCATTAACTGTATTTGTAGCAGTCGGTCGCATGTGAGTTTTTATATAATAAATATTTTCTGCAGAGCCCGTTTGAACAGTTTACCTTGAATGAGACGAGGGGGTTTGCTATAATGCACTCACAATCGCTTTATGAAAGGAGCAGCATACCATTGAAAAAGATAAAGCATACCTGCTCTTCTAATAACAAAGCGTTCGGATTGGCATTGCAGGCTTTGGTTGTATTATCCAAGAATACGAGTCGTTGTCCTAGCAGTGATATCGCCGATTACTTGTGCTCTGAGGCAACGCTAATTCGTCGTATTATGGCTAAGCTGGCGCAAGAAAATATATTGGAGGTCCGAGAAGGACGTGATGGAGGGTACCGACTCAAGCTGCCGCCCGAATCCATTACCTTTGCCGATATTTATTTAGCACTTCAGGTAGAAGATTCTTTAGGTGAGGGGATGCTGGATTCTACAGGAGACCATCCGTGGGGACTACAAATGAATGATGTTTTTTCCGATATGGTTACAGAAATGAAACAGAGTATGCTGGATGTAATGAAACAGTACACGATTGCGGAATTGGCCAACGGACTTATTAAAAGGGATTGACACGAATGATAATGTAACCTATACTGTGTTTAATATCACACAGTTAAATTGCTTGCCTATTTTTTTGACTGAAACTGTGCATATTTTAGCTCAGAATAGATTGCATGAATTATTTATAAAGAGAATCGGAGGCAGAGTGGAATGGAAACCAATGTTCAGCAAGTGCAGGAGTTTTATCAAGTCCTCAAAGAAAGGCGTTCTGTGCGTCATTATGACCCCACATTTAAGATTTCAGAGCAGGAACTGACAGATATCTTAACGGAAGCGACCCTTGCACCATCGGGCGCTAATCTTCAGCCTTGGAAGTTTATTGTATTCAATGATCAGGCTGTAAAAGAAAAATTGCTTCCGATTGCAAACAATCAGATCCAGGTGGTGGAGTCCTCGGCTGTAATTGCGGTTTTGGGCGATTTGGAAGGCTATAAGCAGGCGGAGAAAATCTATGCTTCTGCCGTTGAAGCAGGTTACATGAGTAATGAAATTAAAGAAAATCTGGTAAACAATATTACGGGTTTCTTATCAAAAATGGCCCCGGATCGTCTCAAAAACAGTGTGCTCATTGACTGCGGATTGGTCTCGATGCAGCTTATGCTTGTTGCCAAGGCACATGGCTATGATACCGTTCCGATGGCAGGATTTGATGCAGGTAAATTTATAGAAGTTTTTAACATTTCCGATCGTTATGTTCCGGTCATGCTGATTGCCATCGGAAAGGCAGCGCAGGCAGGTCATCCTACCGTACGTTTGCCGATTGAAGATGTAACATTCTGGAATGGTATTGCCTAACAACTTGTGAGAGAAACTCCTACTGGTTAACTGGCGGATGAAACTGTTCAGGATAGCTCTTGAACATTCTAACATCATCCCTTGTATGGGGGCATAGTAATTTAACCCCATGGGCAGGAAGAATGAAGGAAGTACCTTGGTTCAAAGGCCGGCAAATGGGCATTTGCCCAAATGTCGTAGTTACCTTGTTTCATAGATACAAGCAAAAGCGACCAGTCTCGAAGGACTGGTCGTTTTTGTCAAGCAATCTTTTTGTTGCCGTTACAGGCAGCGCAGTCGTATCGAAGCATGAACACGATTCTATCTTACACCGATTTTAGTGGATGTATTTATATTTTCTATGACCGTATATCTCTTTCTATGTGCTATATTAGTGTCGTCGAAAGGGAGGGATACTATGAAAAAACTAGGCATGCTGACACCATCCTCGAACACAGTCGTTGAACCATTAACTGTGTCGATGGCTGCTGCATTAAAAGAGGTTTCGGTGCATTTTACCCGTTTCAAATTAACACAAATTTTGTTGGATCAGGAGCTGCGCGGGGAATCCGATACGGAATCATTGCTGAATGCGGCCTCTCTGTTGGCGGATGCAAGTGTCGATGTCATTGCTTATAATGCTACGTCGGGAGGATGGCTGGGTGTTGAATCTGATCAGGAATTATGTGAACAAATAACCAATTTGACTACCATACCCGCTACGACATCGATCCTTGCTCTTCATGAAGCTTTGCGTTTATATGGCATTCGCACGTTTTGTTTGGTGACCCCATTAATGAATGAGGTTACGGAGAAAGTAATTGGCCAATATGCCAGGCACGGTTTGGAATGTACAGGATATCGCAATTTCAATGTGAGACTGAACAAGCTGAGCAGTTCTATTTCGGAGGAGCAGATCATCTCCGCCGTTCAGGATACGTTTGTTCCTGGAACGGAGGCAATCGTATTATCGGGGACCAACATGCGTGCCGCACAGCTGGTGGAATCGCTGGAGGCGCAATATGGCGTTCCTGTATTGGATACGGCGGCGGCAACCATATGGCAGTCCTTGCGTCTGGCTGGATCGCCTCCGATTCAATTGGAGGGTTGGGGGCGATTGCTATCAGGCAAGTAGATAAGACAACACGATAAAAGGGGCTTTACTGCCCTTTTACCGTGTGAAGTGTACTTGTCAAATATGAATGATGAGTGAACGTGATAAAGCATTTGTGAAGAGCGTGGATTACAATGCTTCTATAGCGAATTGGATGGTCTTGCGGTAAGGAGAGGAAACAGGATAAATCAGCTGAATGGTTCTGGATGGAAATTCTTTACCCAGACGTTGAATTTGAAAGGGAACCGATTCATGTCGTAATATGCTTGGCAGCACTCCCGATGGGTAAAGCGATTTGAAAAAATCCATCGTATCATAGATGAAGGAGCTGGGAAAGATAGTGTAGCCAAGTCCTTTGGATATCATTTGTAGAATAATGCCGGTATCATTGATTTTACGCAGATCCTTCGGAATGTTGCCCAACAGCTTCAGCATCACTTCATTAATAATAGTGCGCAGCGGTTGATTGGAATAAAAAGCAAAAAATGTTTTTTGCAACAAAGTGTTCATGTAATCCAGCTGTCCACTATCCGGAACGTTATCGTCCTTGGGCCCCAGCAGCAGCATCTCATCACATAGGATCGGAATGGATTCCAAACCCTCTCTTTTTTCGAAATACGGCACAATCCCTAAGTCAATATCACCCAATGAAAGCAGATCCAATATCACTTCGTTGGAATCCGACAGCATGTGGTACCTCAGCTCCGGATCAAAGCTGTATAGTTTATGAAAAATCGGCTTGAACATCGTCGAACCAAGTGGGTTGGCAATACCTATTTTTAAATTATCATCATTGCTTGACAATCCCTCGGTATCGTTTTGTTCAGGATGGAGCAGCTTGATTCGATTGATCAGTGTTGAGTTATCTTCGAAATCCCGCATAGCGTTCATTTGCTGGATGGCTTTCGCGGCATGGTGCATAATCGATGCGCCATTTTTGGTAAGATACACCCCGCTGCGCGTCCTTTCCAATATAACAAAACCAAGCTCCTGCTCCAATTTTTGAAGCCGTATCGTTAATGCGGGCTGTGAAAGGTGCAGAACCCGAGAGGCTTTGGAAATACTTTTTTCTCTGACAACAGTAACCAAAGAATGCAAATCCATTAAATCCATAGGGATCATCCTCTTTTCCAAAAGTTACTTTGTCGATGTATCGATAAAGGGTTTGTCATGTCATTATACATCACATGTATCTGTTCTGCAATAAAACAGAAACAGGAAGCATAGTGATCCCATGCGGCTGATCTGATCGAATAGCAACACCAACATCCAAAATGACTGTTACGAAGAATTATCCCTAATTTTCATGGTTTATCTAAGGATAAATCAATGATCAGGGGTATTTTTTTTGTTTTATAAGTCGTTTACGGAGCTAAAATAGACAGTTTCACATCGGGCTGCGGGTAGAATGGTTTAAATTCCTAATGTTATATTTAATTTTTCTATTACCTGCCTCACAAATAATTGTGATACATTGTGTTAGAAAACATAACAATTATCTCCCCAAACAATGCTTTATATTAAGAGATAGTCTGGTTGGAGAAGAGGAGATGCACACGTATATGGAAAAATTATATGCACTAACAGGTTCCGAACAAGCTCGTCTTATCCGTAGTCGCGAGGTTTCACCGGTTGAGCTGGTCAATCAGGTATTTGAACGCATTCATAAGTTAAATCCCGTATTTAACGCTTTTTGTTTATTGGATGAGGATAACGCCAAAAAGACAGCAGCTCTGGCCGAGCAGCAGATCATGAATGGAGAAGAAGTAGGTCCACTGCACGGAGTTCCCGTTTCCGTCAAGGATCTGGTGTTAACCAAAGGGATTCGTACCGCGTTTGGTTCCAAAGCGTTTGAAAACTACATTCCCGAAGAGGATGACATTAGCGTAGAACGTTTACGGCAAGCCGGGGCGATCATTATCGGTAAAACGAATGTGCCCGAATTCGGTTATCGCGGTATAAATAAAGTGTTTGGTATTATCCGTAATCCATGGAATACGGATTTGACGCCTGGAGGCTCAAGTGGCGGTTCAGCTGTTGCTGTGGTTACCGGTATGGGATCGTTGACTGTGGGCAGCGATGGCGGTGGATCCATTCGCAATCCGGCAAGCTTGACGGGGGTCTACGGCTTCAAGCCTTCCTTCGGAAGAGTGCCGCTCTACCCGGGCTGCCGCGATCCCAAATTTCCGGGGGGAAGCAGCTGGGAAACGCTGGAAAGTATCGGTCCACTGACGCGTACCGTCGAAGATAGTGCTTTGATGCTTTCGGTCATGAGTGGCCCGAGTCATATGGACCGACACAGCCTTCCCGGCACAGTCGATTATTCAGCCGCTATACAAAACAAAAATATCAAAGGTTTGAGAATCGCCTGGAGTGTGGATATGGGCTACGGGGTTGTCGATCCCGAAGTAAGACGTATTACGATAGAAGCCGTAAAGGTATTTGAACAGCTTGGTTGTCATGTGGAAGAGGTTCACCCGGGGATATCCAATCCGAGCCAGTTCTTTGCAGGCATGATTGCCCGGGATACTGATTTTAAAGGGCTGCGGCAGCTGGCAAAGGAATTCGGTGGGTATATGGATCCTAATTTCTTGAATGTAGTGAATAAGGTATGGACCGATGAGCAATTAACCGATGCTGCGATGCACAGACAGGCGATCAACATTACAATGAGAAGGTTTATGGAAAATTATGATCTGCTTATTGTTCCGACATTATTCGCGCCAGCGTTCAAAGTCGGCATTTACGGACCTGATGAAATCAACGGTCAACAAGTACCTGACAACCATTGGTCTTCGTTCAACTGTTTGGCCAATATGACTGGATTCCCGGCAGCCTCCATGCCAGCAGGCTGGACAACTGATGGACTGCCTGTAGGTGTGCAGCTGATCGGCGGGCATTTGGCAGATGATGTCGTATTGCGAGCTTCCAATGCTTTCGAAGAGGCTCATCCATGGCTGCCTTACCTGAACAAGCTGGTGGAACGTTACGATCAATAGACGATACCGACGGTCTCGCTGGGCTTGAAACCATGTATATAAGAGGGGGTGAATAGATGGTTCACTATATTCTGCGTAGATTATTGTTGATGATTCCAGGATTAATGGGGATTGTGTTCATCACGTTCTTTCTCACCAGAATATTGCCGGGCGATCCTGCAATGATGATGGCGGGAATGGAAGCCCCGATCAGCGTTATTGAAAAAATTCGCCAGGATATGGGGCTGAACGATCCACTGTACAAACAGTTTATTCATTACGTTATGCAATTGCTGCATGGAGATTTTGGTTTTGCCTGGCATACGGGTCACACGGTATGGGATGATTTTAGCAGCAAGTTTCCAGCTACCTTGGAACTGACTATTGCCAGCTTTATAATTGCGCTGCTTATTGCACTGCCCGTTGGCATCATAGCCGCTACAAAAAAGGAATCGATCATAGACCACGTTTCCCGTGTCTTTTCGCTGATTGGCTCCTGTGTACCATCATTCTGGCTGGGTCTTATTCTGATATACGTATTTTATTCCAAACTGAATTGGGTGCCTGCACCGCTCGGGAGAATCGGCAGAGATATCAATCCGCCCAGCCATGTAACTGGATTGTATGTGATAGACAGCTTGCTGTCAGGAGACTTTATTGCATTAACTCAAACGTTAACGCATCTGCTTCTTCCCGCTTTCTGTCTCAGTACGGGTACCATGGCAATCATCTCCAGAATGATACGGTCGAGCATGCTGGAGGTCATTAGCCAGGAATTCATACGAACTGCAAGAGCCAAGGGGATTTATGAACGTACCGTTATCCTGAAACATGCGTTCGTCAACGCTTTGCTACCGACACTGACGGTTATCGGAGTGCAATTCGGCCTGTTATTGGGAGGCGCTGTTGTCACCGAAACGATCTTTTCCTGGCCGGGTGTCGGAGGTTATATTACGGAATCGATATTGGCGACCGATTATGCTCCGATCCAGGCGTTTACTCTCATGAGCGCCGTATTAATCAGCCTGACTAATTTGACGGTCGATGTGCTTTACGGATTGCTCGATCCCAGAATTCGTTATGAATAAATGGGCTTAGATAAGGAGGGGACACCCATGAGTAAAACGATATCTTCCGTTTTCATAACACAATCGCCGACAGCCCCCCAACGAAAGGCAGCTGTATCGCTAAGTCTGATGATGCACAACCGGCTCGCCATGGTTGGACTTCTATTTATTGCAGGCTGGATTGTTCTGGCTTTGCTGGCGCCGTTCATTGCTCCTTATGCTCCGAACGAGCCGAATCTGCTGGCCAAGCTGAAACCACCGAGTGCGGAGCACTGGTTCGGTACGGATAATTTTGGAAGGGATATTTTTAGCCGCATTTTATACGGGGCTCAGTACACGATCTGGTCGGGAATGGTGGCAGTAGGCATTTCATTTTGCATAGGCGTACCCCTCGGAGGTATAGCGGCCTATTACGGAGGATGGATTGGCAATGTGATTATGAGAGTTATGGACATGTTCCTCGCTTTTCCCGCTCTGGTGCTGGCGATGGCGATAGCTGCTTCTATAGGGCCGGGACTGCTCAGTGCGATGATCGCGGTAAGCGTCGTTGGTATACCTGAGTATGTGCGTCTGATGTACGGTCAAACCATGCTGCTGAGAGAAAAAGAATTTGTGGAGGCGGGCCGGGCCATTGGCCTGAAAGACTCGATTATATTGTACCGTCATATCCTTCCCAATGCGTTGGCGCCCTTGATCGTGCGGGCTACGCTCGGAATAGGGTTTGCCATTCTGATATCGTCGAGCCTCAACTTTCTCGGGCTTGGTGTCAAGGCGCCAACAGCAGAATGGGGCGCAATGATCGCGGAAGGGCGGCGTTACATCACTTCTGGAGAGTGGTGGATCGTATCTTTTCCAGGGCTCGCCATTGCTACATCGATCATGGGGTTTAATCTGCTTGGAGATGGCTTGCGGGATGTGCTTGATCCTCGTCTTCGAACAAGAAGGTAGTACGGGCTTTATCACATAAACAATAAAAGGTGGAGGGAACACACATGAAAAAATGGTTGGTTGGATTGGCAGGTTTACTGTTGGTGGCGAATGTTGGCTGTTCCACAAATGCAAATCAAAACAATGCTTCAGCGTCAGGCGCTGCTGCCAAGGAACAGTCCCTTACGGTAGCCTGGCAAGCCGTAGCCAGCACGCTGGACCCGGTCAATGCTACTTCCGACGTGCTCGCCGTCAACGCTTATGACCGGCTGCTCACTTACGCCGTCAAGCCCGGGGATGGAGATGCTGCAAAGACTTTTGATCTTAAACCCATGCTCGCCAAAAAATGGTCCATATCCGACGATGGTTTGACGTATACGTTCGAACTGCAGGACAATGCCAAATTTCAAAGCGGAAATCCGGTCACGGCTGAATCGGTCATATTTTCACTGGAGCGGATGAGGGATTCGGCAACGGGCGGATTCACTTACAGTTTGGCACAAATCAAAGAACTCGCAGCCAAAAATGAAAAAACGGTTGTAGTCCAGCTGAAAAAACCGAATCCAATGTTTTTGCAAATGCTCGCCATGTACTGGTTCTCCATTCTTGATGACAAACTGGTCAAAGAAAAGGGCGACAAGTATGTCAACGACCATGCCGTCGGTTCCGGACCTTACCGGATCGAAAAGTGGGACCCTTCGAATGAAGTTATTTTTACAGCCAACAAGGACTACTGGCAGGGAGCACCGAAGGTCGATAAAGTAACGCTTAAATATGTGCAGGAAGCTTCCAATCGCGTCATGCTGTTGCAAAAAGGCGATGTGGATGTGTCTGTAGAGCTTCCACCGAAGGATATGCCGAATTTGAAAAAGGAGCAAGGTCTGAGCGTTCATTCGAACAGCAGCAACCGGATATTGTTCCTTGCTCTCAATGTCAACAAAAAACCGTTTGATAACCTCAAGGTTCGGCAGGCGCTCTCCTATGCGGTTCCCAGCAGCCAATTGATTCACGATGTGATGTACGATGAGGCGCGTCCTATGAAGAGTGCTTTGCCGAGCAACACCCCTGGACATACGGAAGCGGGTTATATCTATGATTATGATTTGGGAAAAGCCAAGCAGCTATTAACCGAGGCGGGTTACCCCGATGGATTCAGTTTTGATCTCACTGTGGGCTCCGGGTATCCCGATTGGAATGATGACGCGGTTATTCTACAGGCGGAATATGCCAAAATAGGCGTGAAAATGAACATTCAAAATGTGGCTCGTCCACAGTTCCTGGAAATGCAAAAAGAACGCAGTATGTCAGCATACCTGTCCAAATGGACCTCCATGGTCTACGATCCAAGCTGGCACTTGGGATTGCTTATGGGCAGCAAGGGTACCGGGAACTTTAACAATTACAATAATCCGAAGGTCGATGCGCTGCTGGATCAGGCAAATGACGAAAGGGATCAAGCCAAACGCACGGCGTTGTACCAAGAGGCGCAAAAAATCATTACGACCGATGCGCCATGGCTGTACATGTATCAATACAACCGTATCGTAGGCGTCAGCAATAAAGTACAAGGCTACATGTTCTATCCAGATGAATTCATCCGCTTTTTCGACCTGAGCAAAGCCCAGTAGCTGTTTGTTCATTTCAACTGAGAAGACGGTATGAGGAGGTAATGAAATGAGCGTTCTGCTTGAAGTAGAGGGTCTTAAGACGGAATTTCTAACCCGTAACGGTTCGGTACGGGTGGTTGACGGAGTGGATTTCGTTTTGCGCAAGGGTGAAACCCTGGGTGTGGTTGGCGAATCAGGGTGCGGCAAAAGCGTCACTTCCATGTCGATTATGGGCCTGCTTCCCAAAGGACAAGGCCGCATAGCGGGAGGGGACGTCCGCTTTCATGGTAAAAGCCTGCTCTCACTGTCATCCCGAGAGATGCGGCAGGTCCGTGGTAATCGAATTGCAATGATTTTTCAGGATCCCATGACGTCGTTAAATCCCGTATTTAAAATCGGCTCGCAAATTGCGGAGGCTCTCCGCTTTCATCTGAGCATCAGCAGGAAAGAAGCATGGAGCCAAGCCGTTGACATGCTGACCAAGGTGGGTATCCCCCGTCCTGAGCGTATTGCGCAGGAATATCCCCATCAGTTGTCGGGAGGGATGCGCCAGCGGGTGATGATTGCGATAGCGATGGCCTGTAATCCCGAGGTACTAATTGCCGATGAGCCAACAACAGCGCTTGACGTGACCATCCAGGCGCAAATTTTGGATTTGATGCGTGATCTTCAGAAGGAGCAGGGGACGGCGATTATGCTGATTACCCATGACTTGGGTGTGGTGGCCGAATCCTGTCAGCGTGTTGTCGTCATGTATGCCGGACAAGTGGTGGAGGAAGCGGAGGTGCGAACGCTGTTCAAGCATCCACGCCACCCTTATACGAAAGGGCTGCTGGCTTCCCTGCCGCAGCTCGCCGGTGAGCGAAAAAGGCTGGACCCTATAGTGGGCAGTGTGCCCAACCTGGGGGAAATGCCCGAAGGCTGCCGCTTTGCTCCGCGCTGCAGCTACCGAACGGAAGCGTGTGTTCAAATAGAGCCGGACTTGATTCAGTTCGAACAAGGTCATAAATGCCGCTGCATTCTGTATCAGGGGGGAAAACCATGAGCACCTTACTCGAAATACGCAATTTGAAAAAACATTATCCGGTTCGCAAGGGGTTCTTCGGAAAACAGGCAGGGGTAGTTAAAGCGGTTGACGGTATATCTTTGAGTATACAGACCGGAGAGACGCTGGCAATTGTTGGGGAGTCCGGCTGTGGTAAATCAACAACTGGTCGCTCCATCCTGCGGCTTATCGAGCCGACCGATGGAGAGATTGTATTTGAGGGTGTGGACATTCGCAAGTTATCTCCGGAGCAGATGCGCAATTTTCGGACGAAAATGCAAATCGTCTTTCAGGACCCCTATGCTTCTCTTGATCCGAGGTGGACCGTTCAAAGGACGCTGGAGGAGCCTTTCCGTACTTATGGAAGGCTGTCTGATACGGAGCTTCGCCAGCAGGTGGCGGAGTTGATGGAAGTGGTGGGCCTGTCTCCCTATCATGCGGATCGGTTTCCCCATGAATTTTCAGGAGGTCAGCGCCAACGGATCGGGATTGCACGCGCCTTGGCACTTAAACCCAAATTCATCGTTTGTGATGAGCCCGTATCTGCGCTTGACGTGTCCATACGAGCTCAGGTGTTGAATCTGATGGAGGACCTGCAGGATCAGTATTCGTTAACATACCTGTTTATTTCCCATGATCTGTCTGTGGTCCGGTTTATTAGTGATCGGGTCGGCGTGATGTACTTGGGCAAACTGGTAGAGCTGGCGCCTACAAAGGAATTGTACGACCAGCCGCTTCACCCCTACACGCAGTCGTTGATCTCGGCGCTGCCGGTCCCAGACCCGGATGCCAAAAGGGAGCGGATCATCCTGAGCGGCGATGTACCGAACCCGCAGCATCCGCCTGACGGCTGTGCCTTTCATACACGCTGCCCCGCAGCCAAAGCGGAGTGCCGAACCGTAACCCCGCAGTGGAAAGAGGTTTCTCCAGGCCGGGGCGTCGCTTGTCTATTATATTAAACCAAGATTGAATTGAGGGAGAAGAAGAGGATGAACGCTTATCATCTTGTCGTGAGAGGGAGAATTGTGCTCGAAACCGGAGTGATGGAAGGCGAGCTTGGCATTAATGACGGAGTGATTCAAACGATCAGTCCAACTCAACACTTATTAAAGGGAGTACAGGTGCTTGATTTTGGCAGGTCTTATGTTTTCCCTGGATTGATTGATGCACACGTGCATTGTTATACGAACCCGGAGGAAGGGTTTCGCAGCAACACGGCTGCTGCCGCAGTCGGGGGGATTACGACCATTATGGACATGCCATACGACTCGCCTGATCCCATCACCAATGTCGAACGGTTCGAAGCAAAAGTTCAATTGCTTGAAAAGGAATCGCTTGTCGATGTCGCATTATGGGCAAGCATTGCCAAAGGCGGTGCTGAGCAGATCAAGCCGTTGGCTGAAGCTGGGGCCATAGCATTTAAATTATCGACCTTTGAGGCAGACCCTTACCGGTTCCCGCGTATCCCCGATGACGAAGTGATCAAGGCGATGACCTTCACGCGTGAAGTAGGAATGGTGATTGCTTTTCATGCCGAGAATGGGGAATTGATCGAAAGCCTCATTGCGGAGTATACAAACCAGGGGCTTGTTGCACCTCGGGCCCACATGGAAACACGGCCTCCGGTCAGCGAATCGGTGGAGGTGCTGAAATTGATGGAATTTGCTTATTGGACAGGCGCCAAGCTGCATATTGTCCATGTCAGCCATCCTCGTACCCTGGAGCTTATTCAATGGTTTCAAAAGCAGGGCGTACAGGTAACGGCGGAAACCTGCTACCCCTACGTGTTGATGGATGTGAATGACTTGGAGCGATTGGGTCCCAAGGCCAAGATGAATCCTCCTCTTCGTGAGCGAAGCGACGTTGATCGCATGTGGAATTATGTAAAAGCAGGCGCATTCAACCTGATTTCTTCCGATCATGTTCCTTGGGATCTAAGCAGGAAGGAAGCGGGCAAGGACAATATATTTAGCGCCGCTCCGGGACTGCCAGGTTTGGAAATTATGGCTTCGCTGATTTTTGATTATGGCGTGGCGAGAGGACATCTAACCCCGGTTCAATTCGCGAATCTGTTCTCACATCATCCGGCACAATTATTCCAGATAGCCGCTAAAGGAAAGATTGCCCCTGGTTATGATGCGGATCTTACCGTTATTGATCCTTATGCTGAATGGGAAATTGATGAACGGCAGTTTCAAACCAAAGCCAGGATCACCCCCTTCCATGGGCAAAAAGTGCAAGGGAAGGTAATTCACACGATAATTCGCGGATGTACCGTGTATGACGGTAAGCAGATCGTCCAGCAGCCGGGTTTTGGGAAATTTGTAGCAGGCTCAGCTGTGAAGGGAAAGACAAGAACTGATTTTGTTTCCTGATAAATGGTTTTATGTAAGCATCAGCATTGGGAGGTCTACAGATGAGTGAATTAAAAGGACTTTGTGTCATTACAGTAACTCCTTTTCATGAAGACGGGAGTCTGGATGAAGAAAGCCTGCGGAAACTGACAGATTTTTATATCGACTGTGGTGTTCACGGTATGACCATACTCGGGATCATGGGAGAAGCGCATAAGCTGTCTGAAGTCGAAAGAATGCAGGTGATAGACATTGTTCTTCACCAGACTAAAGCGAGAGTACCTGTCGTTGTCGGTTGTTCGGCTCCTGGCAGCAATTTGGCTGCTGAATGGGCCCTAAAGGCGGAGCAAGCCGGAGCGGCAGCTGTGATGATTGCGCCTCCCGTTAACCTCCGAAACGAAGATATGCTGATCAGGTATTTTGCGATGATTGCTGACCATATCTCGATTCCGATCGTATTACAGGATGAGCCGGTGACCACCGGGGTACGGCTAAGCCCCGCCTTTATAGCCAGGCTTGTGGAGAAGGTACCTCTGATTCAGTATGTAAAGCTTGAAGAAGCACCAACCACAATCAAAATCTCCAGTATTCTTGAGCTTACCGATTTGCGTATTTTCGGCGGACTTGGAGGGATGTATCTGTACGAAGAGCTGGATCGTGGCGCTGTGGGCATCATGACCGGTTTCGCATACCCGGAAATTTTGGTAAAAACGTACGATCTGTTTACAGCCGGTAACCAAGATGAGGCGCGTGCGTATTTCTACCGATTCCTGCCATTGATCCGTTTTGAAGCACAGCTCGGTATTGGCGGGGTGACGATCCGTAAAGAAACGTTCAAATTGCGCCATACCATAGCATCTTCACATGTTCGTTTTCCCGGGACACCCGTAGACAAGCGAACGATGCAGGAGCTGCAGGATATGATTGCCTTTCTGGGGCTGTCATAATCTACATAAATGCCATATCGATAGGGTCAACCAAACAGTAGGGTGAAACATGACTGGAAGTGGAGGATTAGCATGGATTTGGGGTTATCTGGAAAAACAGCATTGGTAGCTGCCTCGAGTAAAGGACTGGGTAAAGCATGTGCTCTAGAGCTGGCGAAAGAAGGTGCTCATGTCATGCTCACCGGGCGTAACGAGGAGGATTTGCAGCGTACCCGGGCCGAATTGCTTTTACACTCGACGGGGAAGGTGGAGTATGTGGTATGTGATGTGACGAACCCGCAGCTGCTGTCTATGGCCGTGAAGCAAACGGTGGACGTATTCGGAACGATCGATATTTTAATCAATAATGCGGGAGGCCCGCCTGTAGGCAAGTTTGAGCAATTTACGGATGAAGATTGGGTGCGGGCATTTGAACTCAGTCTGCTGAGCTATGTTCGTCTGATTCGTGAGGTGTTGCCGTATATGAAAAAGCAAACCAGTGGTAAAATTATTAATTTGACCTCCTCCTCGATCAAGCAACCGATTCCGGGGCTGTTAATGTCCAATACGTTCCGTCTCGGTGTCGTCGGGCTGTCCAAGACGTTAGCCATGGAACTGGCGGCTTATAACATATTGGTGCATACCGTGGCTCCTGGACGAATTGCGACTGAACGGGTAAGAACCTTAGATGAAATCAAGGCGAAGCAGGCAGGCATTTCTGTAGAGCAGGTAGAGATGGAATCCCGCAAAGCGATACCCCTTGGACGTTATGGCGACCCGGAGGAATTCGGTAAAGTGGTTGCTTTCCTTGCATCAGAGGCGGCATCCTATATGACCGGCAGTACCCTGCTGATCGATGGCGGTTTGGTAAAAAGCTTGTAGGGCAGGAGCCCCATCATGATTGTCAACCACTTTTTAGCAGCTTTGTGTAACAAGTGTGTAACGAAATAGGTTTTGATGCACCCTTGAAATAGTTCATATTGAAACCGGACCTGGCGCGAGCGATGGTTCCGGTTTTTTTCGTTCGTTCCTTTATCAATCAAATCATTAATTAAGTATTTACTTTATAAAGGACATCATGTATTATAAATTTACAATCAAATATATACACCAAGGTAAGACCGTTACAGTACAAATCTTGTAGGGAAAGGAGGGGCGGACCGATATATGGCGATAGATATATTCTCAGCACTGGCTGATCCAACGCGGCGAAGGATCTTGGAGATATTGGCAGACCATGATGGGTTCCCGGCATCGGAAATTCACAATCAATTCCAAGTCAGCCCACAGGCAATTTCCCAGCATCTAAAAATTCTTCGTGAAGCCAATTTGGTTCACATGGAGAAGAAAGCGCAGCAACGCATATATCGTATAAACACTGAAGCTATGGTTGAATTTGAAGAGTGGTCTTGTCGAATGAGGCTGCGCTGGAGCAGTCGTCTAGATACGCTGGATGTTGTTTTAAAAGCAGAAATGGAAAAATCGAAAAAAAACCAAACAGAATAGGAGAATGTCAAATGAGTAAAAGTCCCAACATGCAAGACATTGTCATAACGCGGGAGTATGACTATCCGGTGGAGTTAGTTTGGAAGGCGTGGACAGACCCGACGCTAGTCATGAAATGGTGGGGGCCTGCACACTATACCTCACCTCGATGTGTAATTGATTTTCGCGAAGGCGGCAAATATGTATTTGGCATGCGTGCTGCCGAAACACATGGCGGCACGGAGTCATACTCGGCCGGTGTGTATAAGAAAATTGTGCCGATGCAGCGGCTTGAATTCAACCAATACTTATCGGACCGAGATGGAAACGCCATCGATCCGATTCAAGTGGGTGTCCCGGCAGATTTTCCTAAAAACATTGAGTTCATTATCGAATTCATCGCCAAAGACGTAATATCCTCATCATGAGCGACACATCGGTGTTTGGGCAAAAATGGCTATTCAACAAGGACCTAAAACCGGTTAATAAAACCGAAGCCTAGCTTGCAACAAGCCCTACCAATCCGAAATTCATTTCGGAATACCGCCAGGCACTTCAGGCGTTCATCGAAAAGCACCGCGATGGGCCCAATCCAGCTCTTTGAGGGACGGGTAGTTATGCTTATACTATGTTATAATATGGTAAATTGACGCTTTGTAAAATGGGGAGGTATCGATGAAAAAATCATTTTTTCGAGCTCTCATAGTAGGAATACTATTTGTATTTGTATATTATGCTTTTCAGATTATTCAAGGGATGTATCTCACAATGAAATATGTTCCAAATATTGTCGAGGCATACGAGTCAGTGGATCATCTACAAAATAAAGTTACATTTGGATATAAATCAAACCTACTGTGGAGAATGATAGAAATCCTCGCAATAATGCTACTTGGAATAGTTGTATATTATGCAGGGCGGATATTGAGAAGGAAGAAATTACGCTACCATGAAAATTTACTTCGGTAACTCGGCAATAAGACAATACTAAAGAAGACGCGGCTCATTCATTATTTAAAAAGGGGCAGCGCCTGGGATATGGATGATCCGTAGATCAGGAGACTTCTGAAATACTTTAGAATCCATTCCACGCACGCCGAGATACGCTAATAAAATTTCGCTTTTTTATGATAAGTTATGCTATAAGTTCTCATTGGAGGATTGTTTATATGGTCAAAATTCTTATCGTGGACGACGATCCGCACATCCGCGCCCTGATGCGCCTGTACTTGAAGAATGAAGGGTTCGATCTGACGGAGGCGGACAACGGGATCGATGCGCATGCCATTGTCAAAGGTTCGGGAATCAGTCTGGTTATCCTCGACATTATGATGCCGCATATGGACGGATGGGATTTGTGTAAAGAGATTCGGAAAAGCGATCCCGACATTCCGCTCCTGATGGTAACGGCCAAGGACGAATCGGGTCAAAAGATAAAAGGCTTCCAACTCGGGACCGATGATTATATGACGAAGCCTTTCGATCCGGTTGAGCTTGTGATGAGGGTTAAAGCGTTACTGAAGCGATACCGTATTGCCTCGTCCCAGGTCATCCCGTTGGGTGAAATCGTACTGAACCGGAAAACGTATAAGGTCATGCGAGGAGACGAGGAATTGGCTTTGCCTCTGAAAGAATTTGAACTGTTGTTCGTGCTTGCCGGCCACCCGGGGCAGATTTTTACGAGAGAGCAGCTGATCACCCAGATTTGGGGCATGGATTACGAAGGAGACGACCGGACCGTCGACGTTCATATCAAGCGACTACGGGAACGCTTTGCCGAGGACGTCCGCCATTTTCGCATTGAAACGGCACGAAGCATCGGCTATCGTCTGGCGGTTAATCCGGAATGAGAACGTTATACGTTCGCGTCGTGCTGACTTTTCTGGCCGTCATCGTCATCAGCTTGATCTCATCCCTTCTCCTCGCCCTTGCTCTATTCCAGAATGATCTAAACGCTACGGGGAAAAACGATATGATAGCGGCCGGCGATCGTATCATACGCGTGTACGAACAAACGAATTCTCCGGATTTGGATGCTTTCATGGATAATATGGCCGAATTGGTTTCCTATACCTTGCAGCTTTACGACGGCAATGGCGGGATGAACTCCTATGTACCGTCCAATGGCAAGAAGGCCGAAAGGATTAACCCGGAATCCGTTCACAAGGTGCTGCGCGGAGAGTTGTACCGTTCGCAAGGGAAAGATAACGGAACGTTCATCGGCCTTCCGTTTTCATCCGAAGGAAAACGTTATGCCTTATTTTTGCAGAGCTCTTCCAAGAACGAAATCACGATCATCCGTTTATTGTTCACCATTCTGTTCCTCATGCTCGCGATCGGAAGCTTGTGTATTCTCGTTGCTGGCAGATACCTGGTGAAACCCCTTCAAGCGATGACGCATGCGACTAAGCGGCTGGCCAAAGGCGACTTCGAGGTTGAGTTGAAAATCAATCGGGGAGACGAACTGGGAACTCTCTCGCGGAGCATTAACGACATGGCTCGGGAAATCAAGCAAATGGAGCGGATGCGACAGGATTTCGTATCGAACGTGTCTCATGAAATCCAATCGCCGTTAACTTCCATCTCCGGATTCGCGAAGGCGTTGAAGGACGGCAATCTTGTTATTGCAGAGGATGATCGCGTCCAATGCTTGGATATTATCGTTATCGAGAGCGACAGGTTGTCCAGACTCAGCAATAATCTGCTGAAGCTCGCTTCCCTCGAATCGGATCATCATCCGTTCGAGACGGAGTCATTTAACTTAGATGAGCAAATTCGGCGAGTTATCGTCGCGTGCGAGCCCCAGTGGTCGGCAAAAAGCATTCGCGTCGATATAGAATCCCCTTCAAGTGCTGGCGTTAGAATAACGGCCGACCAGGATCAACTCAATCAAGTTTGGATGAATTTGCTCGGGAATGCCATAAAGTTCACGCCTTGCGCCGGACAAGTCTTCATCGCGATCAGCCGACCCCATCCTCATGAGATTGCCGTTGCGATAAGCGATTCTGGGATCGGTATTGCGCAGGAGGACTTAAGCCGTATTTTCGAGCGCTTCTACAAAGCGGACAAGTCGCGGGCTGAAGACCAGAGCGGTAATGGTCTTGGTCTTGCCATCTCTCAAAAAATCGTTACTCTCCATCTTGGAAGCATAGAGGTGAAGAGTACGGTCGGTCTGGGCACAACGTTCACAGTGACGCTCCCCGCTGTTCCTCCTTCCGTTTCTGTCCTTTAAAAAGTGAGTTCACGCTCCGTTCATATTACTCCAATAAGCTCATTACGAAACACATTGAACCGATTGGAGGAATATGAACGATGAGCCTTATTCAAGATATTATCGATTCATTGAAATGGTTGACTGCCTGGGAAATGATTTTATGCGCGCTATACTTGTTCGTCTTACTGCAGTATGCTATGCCCATTCTCAAAAATAACCGGTGGTTTTATTTTATTCCGAGCTTGGGTGTAATCATTGCGAGTATAAGCCTTATCAATGGCGATGCCTCAATGCTTGCTCTGCTGATTTACTCCTCAACGGCCATACTTTTCTTATGCACCGTTAGAGGAATCTTTAAACCGGCCATTAAGCCGATGTCCCCGAAATTTCGGATCGTTATGGTTTTCGTTTGCGTCCTCGGCTCCCTGCCTACGTTACTGGCATTAACCATTGCGGGTGAAGTTCGATACAATCCAGTGAGCGATTTAAGCCATAAGAGCTATTCCAAAGCTTTCATCGCGATGAACGAAAGGTTGTCCGCCGAATATCCTTTCGGAGACTGGAAAAAAATCGATTGGGAAGCAAAGAGGAATAAATTCGAGCTTTTATTCCTCCAAGCGGAAATCAACCAAGATCCGAACCTCTACTATAAAACTTTAAGGGATTACCTCTTTTCTTTCCGTGACGGTCATATCAAAATCGCGAACGAACATCTGTACGACGATAATAACGTATTTAAGAATGAAGTCGGCGGCGGAGTCGGAATTAGTGCGATTCGATTGGATAATGGCAAGGTGTTGGTTAGCTTGCTGTTAGCGGGAAGCCCGGCCGACAAATGCGGAATCAAGCTCGGAGCCGAAATCATTTCGTGGGATGGGAAAGACGTTCAGAAAGCCTTGGACCAAACGTCCTGGAGCGAGAACCCGTCGGCAACCGAAGGAGATCGGATTCAAAATCAAGGACGGTTCTTGGCAAGAGCTCCGATCGGCAAAGAAATCCAAGTCAAATTTCGGAATCGAGACGACCAAGCGATCATGACTGAGACGCTTACAGCCTATGACGATCAGTACGAGACCTTGAAGAAAACGAAGTTAAAACTGAAGAAAGAAGATCCTCCAGTGGAAGGGGAGATTCTTAGGAATGAATATGGGTACTTGAAATTCAAATATTTCCTTCCTGGAACAACACAATCCGATCCCGCGAAAGCGCTGGAAGATAAATTAAAAGAGTTTCAGGAGAAACGCGTAAAGGGAATAATCATCGATCTACGGGATAATCCGGGCGGAGATGATGACCTTGTTGCCCAAATGGCAGGACATTTCGTGAACGAGAAAAAGATCTTTGAATACGTCAGTTACTACAATCGGAATACGGGTCGATTCGAAATCAACCGTTCCGAAACCAGAACCGTTCAACCTTCGCAGATTTACTTTCCAGGGGAAATAGCCGTCCTTATTAATCATAACACCGCGAGCTCGGGGGAAGGCTTACCTTTATTATTAAAAGGAATGCCCAATGTTAAGATTATCGGCTTTATGTCTACGAATGGTTCGTTCGGCGTCGTGTCCGCCCCTATAGAAATTAAAATGCCGGGAGGATATGTCGTGCGGTTCCCAGATGGCAGGTCACTTAATAAAGACAAAAAGATTCAAGGCGATAGCGATGAACGCGGACAAGGAGGAGTGACTCCTGACATTACGGTTCCCATGAACGAGCAAACGTTTAAGATGAAAGTTATCGAAGGGCAGGACGTGGAATTGAATTATGCGTTAGCTTCTTTCAATGACTAGTTGGGTCCTCTCTATATACTTCAGTAGGCGCTAATCATTAGGGGGTTGAAAACCTATGTAAGAGTAGCAGATTATGCCTATGTGTTGGAATGCAAGTATGCCGAACAGTACGGTTCTGCTCCACTAGGACTGGGGTATGATTGCAGTAATGGTCGGCATGCCTCGCAAGGGTATTTCATGGGGAAGTTATTGCAAACGGATGTACGCTAGGAGAGCTAGAGACAGCTAGAGCATTTTTGGATGCAGGGTGCTAGGCATATATTGGACCAAACGATTATCCAGATGGAAGTGTTGCGCTGATGTTTGCCATTCGACTATTTTATGGGATAATTCAAAAAATAAAAAGAACGTGTAAGAAGCTTTCCATCTGACTCAATCTATGGAAAAGGATATGTCTATGTACCAATTTTTCGAGTAAGGGTCCATATAGCTGTTAGTCAACCTTCTTGGAAGCTTCATTTGCAGCTTACGCTGCGGCCTCGTAACCTCCAAACTTGCACGGTTACATGACGGACGCTCTCGCATATCCCGCAATATAATGGGTACCAATAAACTTGCTATTCCATTACATCCATTCAGCGGGCGATGCCAGTTTCGATGGTATTCTCTTTTATACTTATCAAATATTAATGGCATACGTTCGCTGAACCTTTTCCCTTGCCATCTTGTAAGGACTCTTCGTCTCCAGTATCGCAGTGAGCGTATGAAGAGCGCCTTCTTTCAAATGGCTTAGGCGTGCATTTCTTTTCAAATTCAACAGAAGAGACTGATCATGAATGACTTGAAGCAGCTGCCTTTTCAACTCTGCAGCGTTCTTGGCTTCCATTGCAGCTCCAAGACCGACAAGGTATGCCGCATTATCCTGCTCTTGACCGCGAATCGGTTTATATAACATCATTGGCAGTTCTAGCGCTAACGCCTCTGATACGGTAAGGCCTCCCGGCTTAGTTACGATCAAATCAGACAAGGCCATAAGCTCATGCACATGATCCACAAAACCAGTGATGATTACGCTGTGTGGAATTAGTGCTCCTATTAGTTCGTCTTCAAGCCACTGCTTTAGTTTCTCATTGCGTCCGCATACAAAAATAAATTGCACTGGAGCAGTAAGCTCATTGTCTTGCAGAACGGACATCAGCTGCTTACCAATCAGACCATGCCCGCCTCCCATCACAAGTATGGTTGGCATCATACGATCCAGATGGTGTTTATCGCGAAGCATGAGGCGGTCATACGTTAGTGTAAACGGCAGCCCGATCGGAATGCCGGTCACCACAATCCGATGCTCGGGAATGCGGTGCCGCAGCAGCTTTTGCTTCACATGCTCGGCACCAACCAAATATAGGTCTGTACCTGGATGAATCCAGTAGCTGTGGTCGGTATAATCCGTCAAGACTGTAACTGTTGGGACAGCTGTCAAACCGTTCGATTTCAGGTACGACATGGCCGCAGCAGCTCCAGGGAATGTGCTGACGACCTTTGTTGGTTTTATCTCGTCAAGAAGTTCTACCATTCTGTCCGTACTGAACGATTTCATCCGTTTGAACCAATTTGAAAATGTATTCACATCACGAGTTTTGCTGTATAGATAGCCGTATACCGATGGCAGATTTTTCATCCACTGGATGTAGCAATACTTGCCAACCGAATGCAGATATGGATGGGTCCACTCCAAAAAATCAACTACCTTCACCTCGGCCTCAGGATTATAAAACCTCGCTGCTTCAAGTATCGCCTGTGCCGCTTTATTATGACCATCCCCCAGTGAGCCTGTAAGAATGAGTATTCTCTCTCTTTTAGCCATCATCTCAAGCTCCTTCCTTTGATCCATGCTTCGAGCTCCAGCCCAAGCTTATTTAACAGATTTGGTTCGTATCCAATTCATAATGGCCATTTTATTATGTTTGACGAGAAAGACTGTCACCAATCCAATTGCCACTACACTAATGGCTATTACGGAATATTGAGAAATGATGTGAAGCCATTGTTCTATTTGTTGACCAAAAATTTTCCCGATCATGACATAAGTCAACACCCAGACAAATCCACCCATATAGTTATAGAGGAAAAAAGTGCGCAACCGAACCCTAAGAATTCCAGATACATAGCCTGTGAAGTGTCGCAATCCGGGAATAAAGTAGCTAACAAGTATGATCTTGTCACCATATTTGTCGAACCATTTGGTTACCTTGGTTAACCGTTCCTGATTCAGAAAGAAATACTTTCCGTACTTTTCAAAGAAGGGGGTACCCAGCTTATAACCTAAATAATATGTAAAAGTTGTACCGACTATGGCCCCCAAATAAGAGCAGAGGATGATTAACGGGATACTAAAACTCCCGAGATTATTCATGTGACCAGAAATAGCCATTGCTAGTTCTCCAGGAAAAGGTAAGGCCAAGGATTCAGCAAATAATCCAAAAAATAAAACAAAGTACCCGTATTGTCCAAAAAGATTGCCCAACCATTCCATTTCTTATGCTCCTCACTGGCCACCAAGCGACTTTAATTACATTACCTAGCTTAACTTAAATATACAATACCCATAACTGGCTAAGGTTTAGTTTTGTACTAGACTTTGGTCTTGGAAAGAGTAAAATAAACAGACATGGTCTAATCTTATTGGGCAGATGTAAGAAGGGTGGTAAATTTCATGGAAATCGTTTTTACAAGAGTAGAGACTGAAGAAGAAATCGCGGTTTTAGCTCGATTGGCATCTGAAATTTGGAAAGATTATTTTGTACTCGTCATATCCAATGAACAAATCGACTATATGCTAGACAAATTTCAATCCGTTCAAGCAATCACTGAGCAAATTACAAAACAGGGATATGAATACTATTTTATGAATGTTAATGGCAGCAGCATCGGGTATCTGGGTATAAAGCAAGAAGAAGGCAAGCTATTTCTGAGCAAGTTTTACATACATAAAGACCATCGCGGCAAAGGTTATGCAAGTCAGGCTATGGAGCTATTGGTGAATCTATGCAAAAATCGGAAATTAGATACAATATGGCTTACGGTAAATCGCTATAATGATGCCACAATTGCAATTTATGAGAAAAAAGGGTTTAAAACTGTACGTACTCAGGTAGCGGATATAGGAAATGGTTTTGTAATGGACGATAATATCATGGAAAAAGTAATTGTGTTGGAGTGAATAGTGATTTGATGACCTTCAGAGACTCTTTTATCAAAAAACCATGGCTAATGGTCACAGTTATACCCCATGAAGAAAATTTCATGGGGTATTTTAGATACTTATTAGTTTTTTAAGTCGGGCTGTACGGCAAAGCTTTTCACGATTTCAGCAAACTTCTCCACCTGAGCAGTCTCGTTGCCGCGAAGCCAGCAAATAGCGAGTTTGATTTCAAACAATGGTTTCACCAGTGGAAGATATGTGATGTCATTATCGAACAGCTTGCTCATGCAGCTAAGCACGAGGGCGGTGCCAACGCCAGCGGCTACAAGACCGATTACTGCCTGGTCACTGGCTGCCTCCTGTACGATATTTGGACTAAAGCCTGCTTGACGGCAAGAGAGCACAAAGTAATCGAACAAAATTGGCGAATAGTTTCGGTTCAGAACGACAAAAGACTCGTTTGCCAAATCAGACAAGCAGATTTCCTTATTTCCGGACAAATGATGCTCTTTGGGCAGCGCTACGACGATATATTCTGTAGAGTAAGTAAGCCATTTCATGCTTAACTCACTATGCTTATCGTCTAAATAGACGGAAAAGCCGATATCGATTTCGCCCTGCAGCAGCTTTTGCTCCAATTGATGAGCGGCTAACTCGAGCATCACGATCTCAACTTCAGGATAACGCTCCCGATACAGACGTACGGCGCTTGGAAGAACACTGTACAGCATAATTCCGAAATAACCGATGGTAAGCTTGCCTCTCTTGCCGTTCTCAGCCCGTATCGCTTCGTCTACGCCTCGCTGCAAATGCTTGAATACAAGCAGAACCTCCTCCAGCAGCGCTTCACCTGCCAAAGTCAATTCAACCTTGCGTGTCGTTCGTTTGAATAATTGAACACCAAGCTCGCCCTCCAGCAGCCCGATCTGATGGCTGACCGTTTGCTGTGAAGCATGCATGTGCTCGGCAGCGCGACCAAAATGCAGCTGATTGGCTACTTCCGCAAAGTATTTAAGCTGCTGAAGCTCCATAATGGGATCTCCTTCTATAATTAAATTCTTCTTTCGCACACGTATTATACTATTTGAATTGTTAATTAACAATTATTTGGTGCTTTATTCAGTAAATCACCATCCGTTATACTTGGTCTGAGGTGATTAGTATCATGACAAAATTAGAAAATAAGGTAGCCATCATTACGGGAGGAGCTTCAGGTGTCGGGAATGGAATTGCAAAGGCCTTTGTAAAAGAAGGTGCAAGAGTGGTAATCGTTGATTATAATGATGAAGCCGGCAAACAAGCAATTGAAGAACTGCAATTGATACAACCTGATTCCATTTTTATCCATGCCGATTTAGCAGATTTCAGTACGCATTCCCACATTATTAGTAAAACCGTAGATACTTTTGGACAGATTGATATACTCGTAAACAATGCTCAGAGCTCAAGAGTTAAACCTTTTCAGGAAACGACTCAGGAGGACTTGGAATTGCCTTTCAAAACAGGTTTTTTTCCAACGTTTTATCTTATGCAATATGCGTTACCTTATTTAAAAGAAGCAAAGGGGCATATCATTAACTTTGCATCCGGGGCGGGAATTACTGGAGAAGCGAATCAGGCTGCCTATGCAGCTGCCAAAGAGGCGGTCCGAGGTCTATCACGCGTTGTGGCCAATGAATTTGGTCCATATGGAGTCAAAGTAAACGTTATTTGTCCATTTGCTAATTCACCGGGCGTTAAGCAGTGGGCTGAACATATGCCCGATGCATTTGCAGAAACCTTATCGAAAATCCCACTTCGTAGAGTAGGGGATGTTGAAGAAGATATCGGTCGGGCGGTTGTGTTTTTTGCAAGCCAGGATTCCGATTATATAACGGGTCAAACTCTAATGGTTGATGGAGGAGGCTGCAGATTATAAATAATGATTAGAGCATTATTTATTATTTCCACAAATTGTATAACCCGTAAGAGGCATCTTAATGGATTGACCTTCTTACGGGTTTTTATTTATCTAAATACCTTTTTTCAGTGTAAATCTTTGTAATTTCCAAGCTGCTTCTTGGTAAAACTGTAGGGTGATTGTACGTTTTTCAACCAGATATTCCCTTGAATAATAAATAAATAGACTGCGATGACGAAATATACAGTTCCCGTGATCCAGTCCGACAAGGATACAAGATGGTGAGTAGTGATGTATGTGATATACCAAATCCCGACCGGTAAATGGAGAAAAATCGCTGTGAATAACCCCGGATTGTAGAAGGATCTGATTTTCAGGTTAGCAAATACGCCATGCCACACAATTTGAAAGAAACCCATGAAGACCGGAGCAAGACCAAGCCAAATAACAGTGGGAAAAAGGACAGGCAGTAAATAAAAAATGTAAGCAATGAGCAGATTAATAATCATAGCTGAATGCGGATTGAGCGGATAATGATCCGGGCGGGCACTCTTAAATATAGCGATATTAAATAAGCCGCCGAAGGTCCCAGGCCAACGGTATTCCTCGAATTGATGTATCAAAATGGAAACAAAGCTGAACCCTACAATACCACGCAATTCCCATATCATTCCCCAATTCAACAGTACATATAAGGATACGCCCACACCTAAGAGAAGACCGAAGTCCTGCCAATGTTTTCTCACCATATTCATAGTAATCGCTCCTTATTATTACTATTCTTGGACAAAATAGCGTTCGAACAGCAGATCAATTTGCTGATCTATGGTGGAGATGTGCATCCCAGTCCCCGACAAGATCAAGGGTTTCATTAGCTCCGGAAGAAATATCGCCCCGAATATTTGCATCATCATCATCTTCAGTATGTCGGGATTTGTTTCCAGTGTTATTTCCGATAACGTGCTGGAGATCTTCTCAAAACCCGTCAAGCGGAGAAACTGACCGTATTCATTCTGAGATGCGAAAGGGGTGCTTCCTAGGGTAATAATTTTGCATACCAGCTCCCGATTTTGGCTAATTACTCCGACGTAATCGGTTAAAAACTGTTTGAGCCGTGCTTTGTGAGACATGGTTGTGTTGTCTAATATTGCAAAACTTACTTGAAAACCACTTAATAAGGAGTGAATGGCTTCGCTAATCAGCTTGTCTTTGGACCCGAAATAGTAGTTGACCAAAGCGATATTGGTTTCAGAATGGTTGGCGATTTTTCGAATCGTAATGGCCTCAAACCCTTCCTTTTTTATGAGCTCCAGGGTCGTATTTAAAATTTTCTCTCTTGTCATATTTTGCTTTTCAGATGCTGTCATTTTTGACCTCCCAACTTTATTGTAGGTGATAATATTAAATGAATAAAATTAGTTTTAAACAATGTTTTAAACATTGTTTAAATTATTCTACCACGTTTGTATTAACAACTCAATAACAAACGCTTAACATCCTCATAACGCAAAAAGTCCACTAACAACAGGGTTGCTGTGGACTTTTTTCTACCGTTTGGCCAAGGCCTCAATAACCAACTTCCCTAATCGTTTACACTATTTTTTCACCTTTCACACGCTCCTTATATTCCCTTCATTATCGTTTGTCGGCAGCACTTCTTGATGTATCAGAATATGTCAAAGAGGGGAACGATAACCGTTGGAACACTTGGCAGGTCATACCATGCTAAAATAGATGGGAAGGGGTTACGAAGAAATGTCAACGCATAAGTCATCTGCAATACTAGCCTTATGGATCAGTCTCATTAGTAATTTGATACTAACTGCATTAAAGATTGTTGTCGGATATGTATTCAACAGTCAGGTGCTCATAGCAGACGGAATCCACAATGCGGGTGACGTTGTAGCAACCATTGCTGCCCTTACGTCGTCGATGGTTTCGAAGAAACCAGCTGATGATGATCATCCCTATGGGCACGGTAAAGCGGAGGTCATTTCTTCTGCGTTTGTTGCCATTATTCTGGCTTTTGCTGCTATTTTTATGGTCTATAAATCAATCGAAGCGATACTCATGCCTATAGCAGAAGCGAGTATTATTACATTAATTGCAGCGTTCATTTCATTACTATGGAAACAAGGGCTCTATACCTACTGCATTCGGCTTGGAAGAGAGATGAATAGCAAAAGTTTGATTGCCACGGCAAACGACCACCTTGCGGATGTGTATGCTTCTCTTGCCGCTGTGGCAGGTATTGGCGTAGCTTTGATTGGCGGCTATTATAACATGTCATTTGGCCATTATGGAGATCCGGTTGCGGGAATCCTTGTATCCTATTTTGTTATGAGATTAGCTTTTAAAATGGGAAAGGAATCCATTGGCATTTTAATGGAAGCCAACGTAACCGCGGAGCAATTGGGCCAATTGGAAAACATTGTTCGATCGATTCCTCAGGTCAAGAGGGTGGATCGCATTCGAGCAAGAGATCACGGTCACTACATGATTGTGGATATTAGGGTTAGTGTACCCAATGAATTAACGATTCAAGAGGGTCATGATGTCAGCCTTCTGATCAAGAATGCAATCAAAAATGAAGTTCAAGCTGTTGGGGAAGTATTGGTGCATTTGAATCCGTGGTATGAAAAGAAGTAATAAAATGAAACCATGAAGCCGTATTGTCGTACTATAAAAATAAGTTATAAAATATTTAAAATTAATCCTTATGGATGGACGAGGCCCTTTAAACATGAGACTATCTGAGCAAGAAATCATCAATGCCATTTGCATGCATTTGGCCGAACGGAAACAGCTTCAGCCGACACAGATTGAGGTTGAGATGATGTGGGATGAGGACTATGGCTTTTCGGCAGAAGTTCATTCCGAAGGTCGCAGCTATATTATCATTGCGTCCACTATCAAGGAAGCCATTGCACGTTATATGCTAACACAGCACAACGTTGAAGTAATCAGCGAGCAAATTCATTTGCAATTGAATGAGGAAATCGTCGCAGACATTATTTATAATTAAAAAAATCCGAATATAGTTGCGGGTGTGATCGATGCGGTGGCTAACAATGATAAGGGAATATCAGGTATTTTATGGAAAGCACATATGATGCCCATTAAAACCTTTGTAGGGAGATTCATCCATTCATTCACAAAAAAAGTCAAGATGAACGTGTTTTCTCACGTATCCTGACTTTTTTTTATTTCTTCAGGCTGAGGTCGACAATAGAAAATCGTGCCATTCACACATGTGTCGAATTATCGTACGAGTATTTCATGCATATGAATTCCATTTTTGGATATTATACCAATGCATACAGTGATCCTGTTTCCGGGGGTAAGCGATGGAGGCAACCTTTTCAAGACGGCAGATCCTATTCATGCTGCTGTTGTCGCTTGGTATCTCGAATCATGTGTTTATTATTCCTCATCTTATCCAAGCGGCAGGACGTGACTCCTGGTTCAGCATCCTGCTTGGGTATGTGGTTTTGTTAGGTTGGAGTTTGATTTTGTACCTGGTATTAAAGTCCATGCATGCTACAACATTTAACGACTGGCTTAAGGAGAGGATCGGAAAATTCGGATGTTCGCTCGTTTGCGGCGTATTGGTCTTATACCTCCTGATCTTAGGGATGTTGATCATTTTCGATACGACAAGAAACATAAATATTTACTTGCTTCCCAGAACGCCGAACGCCGTAGTCGTTCTCAGTTTTGTGCTTGTTTCTTACAGCGCGGCAAGATCTGGACTCAAAACGATTGTCTATATGTCTACCGTGTTATTGCCGATCGTGTGGTTGCTGGGAATCAGCATTTCCATACTTACCATGAAAAGCAAAGATTATGGCATCATTCATCCCTTCTTTGTGGAAGGAATAGGGCCGAATCTGCACGGAGGGGTGATTGTGTTCGGAGGAAGTGTAGAGCTGCTGGTACTGCTCCTGCTGCAGCATAAAATAAGCAAACCTATAAGTTACGGAGCGATGTTTGTGCTGCTAACCTTGCTGATAGGTCTTATTGCCGGGCCTACCTTAGGGTCCTTGTCCGCTTTCGGTCCTTCAGAAGCTGGTAATATGCGGTTTCCCGCCTTCGAACAATGGCGGTTGGTTATGATTGGCGACTACATCTCCCACGTCGATTTTTTGGCTGTATTTCAATTGATGGCCGGCAGTGTTACAAGATCAGCCCTTCTTTTGCATTTGCTGTCCGAACTGGTTATAGGACGATTCCCGAAGTTTCGCCAAACCGTACTCGGTTTTTTTACGGCTCTTGTTTCTATACCTTCTCTAATGCAAATCAGCGACATCACGATGCAGGAAGTGGTCCACCGCTACTTCTATACGTTATCGTTCATTTTTGGAATCACGATGTTGGCGGCTCTATATGTATTTTCCTTTATACCGAAAAGGAAAGGAGGATATTGAATGAATCAAACACCCGAGGAAGTTACGCTCTTTGCGGAGTTGGACGATAATCTGCGCAATGGAACCTTGCAGAAGGATGCAATGATACAAGTCTTCTCTCAATATTCCGACATCTATTTCCCTCCGGTGCCGCAACAGGAGTTGTCGGATAAACTGACGGTTCTCTACTGCGAAGGTATGATTGATAAAAATCAGCTAAACGAGTATTTCGCCAGCGTGTGCCTGTATGCAAGCCATGCAGCTTTCCATCTGGACACAGCTTCGGACCAAACGGAAACATTACCTCTGTTCGTTATAAAAAAGACGATCGAAGAAATGGTTGCAGGGCTGTTCAGCGGCCAATTGATCCTTTATTACGTTGGAAATACCGACTTTTGGGTGGTCGATATTTCCGATGTTCCAAAACGTGCATTGCAAGAATCCAGTACGGAAATTTCGATTAAAGGGCCGAAGGATGCTTTCACGGAAGAATTGTTTACGAATATGGCTCTGATTCGGAAGCGTCTGCAAACGGGAATGTTATTTAGCGAAATGTTCGTCATCGGGAGCTTGAGCAAAACTCGCGTATCCCTGATCTATCTGAGCCACAAAGCAAATCCGGATATGATTGCCGAGGCGCGCCAACGATTGGAAACTATTCAAACGGAAAGCGTGCTGAGCAGCGGGCAGCTCGAACAGTGGCTGTCGAATCGGACTTTCTCGCTGTTTCCTTTGATTGATTATATCGGTCGGCCCGATTTTGTTATTGAAACTTTGTTGCGTGGAAGATTCGCCATTCTTGTAGACGGATCTCCTATGGTGCTTATCGGACCGAGCAATTTTCTGGAGCTGCTGAAAACGCCTGAAGACGTTCATTTTCCTTATTATTACGTTATGTTCCAGCGGGCTCTTCGACTCATCGGCTTGATGCTGAGCATTTATTTGCCGGGATTCTGGATGGCGATTGCGACCGTGAATCTGGATCAGATTCCATTGGCTTTGTTATCGACGGTCGTCCTTTCACGCGATGGAGTTCCGTTTCCTATGATCCTTGAATCCCTGTTGCTGCTTTTTTTGTTCGAATTGCTTCGGGAAGCCGGCGTCAGGCTTCCTAAGGCAGTCGGGCAGACGGTCGGCATTGTCGGTGGCCTGATCATCGGAGAATCCCTCATCCGGGCAGGCCTTGCTTCTCCCACGTTGCTCGTCGTTATCGCCATTTCGGCAGTGGCTACATTTTCATTGGTCAATCAATCCTTGTCCGGCACAGTCAGTATCCTCAGAATATTCATCACTTTGGTATCCGCTTTCCTCGGCGTATACGGATTCATGATGGCTATGTTTGTCATTCTGATTTACCTGTGCAGGCTCGAAAGCTTCGGATTGGCGTTTCTTGAGCCCATAGCCTCCTTACGTTTTAAAGAGTGGTTGGCTGCTTTTTTGGTCGATCCGTTCAAAAGATCCCGTTTCTCGGCTCCAATGTTAAAAAAACAAAAAAAGTGAGAAGACTGATGCGCAAATCGATATGTACACTTGTCTTGATCGTTGAATTGTTATTCGGTTCGGGGTGCGCCACTGATATGAAAAATATTGAAAAATTGAATTACGCGAACGCCATAGGCGTCGATTACAAGGATGGAAAGTATTACGCCTATATCCAATTCATCGATTTCCAGAACGTTGCGAAAACTTCCGACGATAAAAAAGGGCCAGCGAGAATATGGATAGGCGAAGGGGTCGGATATACCTTCGAAGAGGCGCTATTTCAACCCTATGAAACGGCTCAGGAAAGAATCATTTGGGGGCACGTGACAGTTCTTTTGATTAGCGAAAGCGCATTAAAAGAAGGAATTAAAGAAATTTATGACTGTTTTAGCCGGTATCATGAATATCGTCTGACTCCATGGGTGTATGCCACGAGAGAATCGGTAAAGGATATTTTTTCAGTGCCCGGATTTTACCAACGGTCTCCGCTCAGCACCATTCTTCACGAACCGAAAGGGACACACTCCCAGAATTCCTACGTGACTTCGATAAGGCTTCAACAATTGATCAGACAGATCAATGAGCCGGGATTTACTTCGTGCATCCCGACGTTGGCCGTTAACAAAATTCAGTGGTCCGTAAAAAATAAGCCTGATCCCAAACTGACGATTGACGGGGCGATATTTCTCAAAAGCGATACGTATAGAAGCTATATCCCCTTGAAAGAATTATCCGGACTTCGTTGGGTTCAGCCAGGTATAATACGCGTAGGCATCCCCGTACCGGATCATAAAGATCCATCGGTTCAAGTCGTCGTCGACAATCCGAAAGCGAGCCTGAAATATATGAGTCGCGGAGATCGGCCGCAATATGACGTCAATATGAAAGCGACAGGATATATAGTCAACCGGACCAAAGATGACCTGCTGAATTTCGGACAATTAACCAGCGAGACGGAGAAAGCGATCGAAGTTGAAATCCGAAGTTTGTTCCGAACAGGGATCGATAAAAAAACGGATGTCTTGAATCTTGAGTATGACTTGTTCCGGTATCATTATGGCAAATGGAAGGCTATGTCCCCGGCGGAAGATAGATTACTAACCGACGATGCCATTCATGATATACATATTGACCTCAATATTACACATTCCAGCTCGGAGAAAAATAAAAGCGTTCAAGGAAGTAGTCGTCACTAAAAGAAAAAGCAATAATACTCACGCCCATGAATGCTCAACATTGCTGTTGTATGATAAAAGACGTTTTCCGTCATTTCAAAAACCTGCAGCAAGGTTGAGTTCTGGGCTGTACAGAGGGTGAAACACGAGTTTAAGGCGGCTAAGACTTGTTGAAGGAAGTGCACCAATAAAATTGGCATTAAGCAGCAGTCTCATTTTTTGGTTCGCTTTTTGCCGCTGCAGTCGATAAAACCCCGCTTGAGATAAATACGAATAGTGAGCACGCCAGGCAGATCCCCGTAAAGATACCTACAGCCGTATAACCGTTAAACACCACATAAAGCATTCCGGCCATCCAAGCTCCGAGCGTTGTCGCCGCATTCATCGTTGATGTAGCCAGACTAGAAATGGTACCGCGGATAGTCGGATTTAAACTGTTCAGCAGTCCTACCATAAGCGGGAACAAGATGCCGAGGATAGCGAAAATGAAAAAGTAAACCCCTTTTACAGTATAAACCGACGACACATGGGGTAGCACGATATAAGCCACAATAACAATCAGCATACCCGCCGCCATAGTTTGAAACTGATTTAACGCTTTTATGATATAAGGACTGCATAAGCTGCCGATTAAATTGCCAAGCCCTAAAAAGATAATAACATAGCCTACTTCATTAATCGAAAGGTCAAAGCGGTCCGTCATCCATTTCCCGAGAAAAGCAAAGGCGGCGCTGCTCCCAAGATGGACACAAAAGTAGGCGAGGAAGGTGCCTCTCGCTTTGCCGCTTGTCAGCAGGGGGACGTATCTTGTGAAAATAGACGGCTTAACTCCTTGCTGTTGTTGAGGCTTCATGCTGGGCACTACGAAATAGGCAGCAGCCACAAGCATGAACGAAAATATGCCTATGGACCAAAAGGGGAGAGACCAATTGCCAACTGCCAGCAGGCTACCGATCGGTACACCGAGCGCTTGAGAGACAGCGAGCCCTGCGTAGGCGACACCTAGCACTTTGCTGATTTTGGCCGGAGGAAACAGGGTCGGAATAGCTGCCCATACTTGCGGAGCTGTGAATGCCGCGCTGACTCCCGCCAAAAAGCGGAACAAGCACATGGTCCAAAAATCAACAGCGAAGCCGCATAAGCATGTTGAAATTGCGAAGCAAGTAAGGCCGGACAGCAGGACCTTTTTTCGATCCCATCCATCGGATAAAGGTCCTGCGATTAGCGCAAACACCGCCGAACCCAAGGTGTAGGCTCCAATCATCCATCCCGCCTTTTCCGTAGGGACACCGAACATACTTTGCAGTGTCGGAATTAGCGGAGAGATCAAGAATGTATCTGTTCCGATAACGAACATAACAAGAAAAAATAACACGATAATTTTACGCATTTGCTTCACCATTTTCCTTTAAATTTGATCTTAACCCTATTGTAGAGGATAATAGTGACAACAGTTGTCATAAAATTTGAAATAAATGGAGCGTGTTATGTCCAAATCGAAACGTTTGTTGGAACTGATGATGACGGTCAACCGAAAAAGGAAATTTACGGTTAAAGAGCTTGCCATAGAATTTGGCGTATCTACGAGAACGATGTTAAGAGACCTGCAGGAATTAAGCGAGCTGGGGGTTCCACTTTATTCGGAGGTAGGTCCTCACGGTGGTTATCAGGTGTTGAAGGAAAGAATTTTGCCGCCCATCGCCTTTTCCGAAGAAGAGGCTGTTGCGATGTTTTTTGCGGTGAATGCACTTCGTCATTATTCTTCTTTGCCCTTTGAAGCGGAATCTGCTTCCGCATTGGACAAATTTTATTTACATATGTCCGGTGACGTTCGCGATCGCATTGATCAAATAAAAAATAGGATGGACTTCGTAACGCCAACTAGACAGCAGGAATCCCCATATTTATCGATCCTACTCGAAGCAGCTGTTCATCAACAGGTGTTACACATCGAATATGAGTCCCAGGGAGATGCGGCGGACCGACACATACAACCAATAGGGATTTATGCCAATAGCGGCTTGTGGTTTTGTCCAGCTTATTGCTTTCTGCGTCAAGATTTTCGCATATTTCGTTGTGATCGAATTCATTCGGCGGTATACGATACTGACGGCATAGAGCCTATGGATCTCAGGCATATCCATCTTGCAAACAAGGAGTTGCATATCCATGCGGATAAGGAGTCGACGCAGCTTTATGCGGAACTGAGCCCAAAAGGTGTTCAAATGTGCGAGGCTGTGTTATGGCTGGGTTCCCATTTGCATATCCGGGAGGATGGAACAGGGTGGCTGGAAGGTCCAATTCCTCAGAAGGATCTCGCTTTTTATACCAGATTTTTTATCGGGCTGGGCAATGAGGCCACAGTCAAGCATCCTTCGGAGCTAATAAGTGATATGAAACGGCTGTTCGCGGAAATCATATCCAAATATGATTAGAGCTATGATGACCAGATGGATTGGATGAGGCAGGCTGCTCGGGAAATTCATGAACAGGATAGTTTAGTTATACAAGTACTTCACCAAAAGTAATATGGTAAAATAGATGCACCAATTGTGAATCTATTACTTCCTTTGTGCTGCCTGGCTGGACGTACAACCACACAGGATGTGCCCATGTTTATGATGTATAGATGTATTCGTCAAGCACGGGTTGTGGTTTAGAGCGATTTTTCTTGCCAATAATAGATAGTGGATTGGATTTATATCATATTGGAGGATCATTCTATGTCATTAATCAGTGTTACAAACCTCACGTTTGCCTATGATGGCAGCTACGATAACATATTTGAAAATGTAAGCTTTCAACTAGATACCGATTGGAAATTAGGATTTACGGGAAGAAACGGCAGAGGTAAGACCACATTTCTCAACTTGCTGCTTGGTAAATATGAATACAGCGGAAATATTTCTGCTCATGTCAGCTTTGAATATTTCCCTTTTCATGTCGAAAATAAGGAAGTAAATACCATTGATGTAATCGGCGACATTGCTCCAGACTTTCCTCATTGGGAATTATTGCGTGAGCTTTCATTGCTAAAGGTTGATGAAGATGTGTTATATCGGTCCTTTGATACCTTATCCAATGGAGAGCAGACGAAAGTGCTGTTGGCAGCGTTATTTCTTAAGGAAAACAGTTTTCTGTTAATTGATGAGCCGACCAATCATCTTGACATGAACGCAAGACAACTGGTCAGTGATTATCTCAATAGCAAAAGCGGTTTTATCCTGGTGTCTCACGATCGCTCATTTCTGGATAACTGTGTAGATCACATCCTTTCAATTAATAAAACTAACGTAGATATTCAAAAAGGTAATTTCTCTGAATGGTGGGAAAATAAAAAGAGACAGGATAACTTTGAGCTTGCAGAGAACGAAAAGCTAAGAAAAGACATTAAACGCTTATCCGATGCTGCTGAGCGAACGAGCCACTGGTCCCACGAAGTGGAAAAAACTAAAAACGGTACAAGAAATTCCGGTTCGAAGGTGGATAAAGGGTATGTTGGGCACAAGGCTGCCAAAATGATGAAACGCTCGAAAGCGATTGAGCAAAGACAGCAATCTGCTATTGATGAAAGATCTAAGCTCCTTAAAAATATTGAAAATGCGGAAAGCTTAAAGATCTCACAGCTTGCTTATCATAAAAACCAACTTGTTGAGCTTGAAAATGTGTCCATTTATTATGGTGAGAAGATGGTTTGCAGCGATATCAGCTTTACTATTGGGCAAGGTGAGCGAATTGCGCTTACAGGGAAAAACGGCTCCGGAAAATCCAGTATTATCAAACTGATTTGCGGTGAGAACTTGAACTATACGGGCACTTTCAGAAAGGGAAGTCAGCTGAAAATCTCCTATGTTTCACAGGACACCTCGCATTTACAGGGCAACTTAACGGACTACGCCAGAGATAACGGGATTGATGAAAGTCTTTTTAAATCTATTTTAAGGAAGCTTGATTTTGCCAGAGTTCAATTTGAAAAGGATATAGCTTCTTTTAGTGGCGGCCAAAAGAAAAAAGTGTTGATCGCCAAAAGTCTTTGCGAGAAAGTTCATTTGCATATTTGGGATGAGCCGCTCAATTTTATTGATATTATATCTCGGATGCAAATTGAAGAGCTGCTGCTGAGTTACTCATCCACGATTCTTTTTGTGGAGCATGACAGTGAATTTTGCAAAAATATTGCTACCAAGATCGTTGAGCTCTAATGTTATTCAATAGCAAAAAAGCGGGTGCAGCTCACTGTTGAGCTATATCCGCAGCTTTTAAGTTTATTAATCAAGTGAAACACTAACCGCCTTACCAGGCTGCCGCAATACCATCTGCGCGTGAATCGGTTCCTCCGCACAAAACACCAGTATGCGGATCTCTCCAGATGATCTGCCCGCGCCCGAATGTGGAGGGGTCCAGCGCAATTTGGATGTCATGTCCGCGTCTGGACAAGGCTTGCGCCACCGCTGTGGAGAAACCCGATTCAACCCACACCGTGTTGTCTTTTACCCACTGCCATCTAGGAGCATCAAGCGCTGCTTGAGGATGCAAACCGAAATCCAGCGTATTCATTATCGTTTGCAAATGACCTTGGGGCTGCATAATGCCGCCCATCACGCCAAAGGGGCCTACCGCCTCGCCATCGCGTGTCAGAAATCCCGGTATGATCGTATGATAGGTTCGCTTGCCCGGCTCCAGCCGATTGGCATGGTTTTCATCAAGTGAGAAATCCCTTCCTCTGTTTTGCAGGGCAATCCCCGTACCCGGCACAACCAACCCGGACCCGAATTGCATATAATTGCTCTGTATAAAGGAAACCATATTGCCTTCACCATCGGCTGTGGCCAAATAAACAGTTCCACCACCGACAGGTTTGCCTACCTCCGGAAGCCTTGCACGCTCCCCGATAAGTCCTCTTCGCAGATTCGTATACTCGGTGGAGAGCAAGCTATTCGTATCCAGCTTCATCCTTGCGGGATCGGTTATGTAGTGGTGTCCATCGGCAAAAGCTAGCTTCATCGCTTCAATCTGTTTGTGGTAGGTGTCCACAGTGTTGGGCTGCAGGTCCTCGAAACCGCTCATCATACGTAGAGCAAGTAGAGCAACAAGTCCTTGGCCATTGGGAGGAATTTCCCAAACCTCATGGCCTCTATAGGACGTACTGATCGGGTTAACCCATTCCGGGCGATAGGTGCTCAAATCGTCTGCTGTTAGATAACCTCCGGCAGCGGAGATGAACGCATCCATGCGTTCGGCCAATTCACCCTCATAAAAAGCTCTGGCTTCACTGGCGCCAATCAGCTCCAGCGTGTGGGCATGAGTGGATGAGCGCCAAATCTCTCCAGCTGCAGGCGGCCGACCACCCGGAGCGAAGGTGTCAAACCACGGTTTGAAAATATCACCTTTCAATACCTGCTCATATTGAGCAAACGATTTGGCCCAATTATGAGCTACTATTGGAGAAACTGGATAACCCTCCTTGGCATAGCGAATCGCAGGCTGGAGTACTTCGGCAAGGGAAAGCTTGCCGAATTTGCGCGACAGCTCCGCCCATGCGGCTGGAGCGCCTGGAACTGTTACCGGAATCGCCCCGTAGGAGGGCATCACGTTGTGACCGGCAGCCCGAACGCCATCAATGGAGATGGACTGTGGCGCAGGACCGCTCGAATTGAGTCCATGCAGTTTGCCCCCAGTCCATACAAGAGCGAAGGCATCGCCGCCGATCCCATTCGAGCAGGGCTCGACAACTGTCAGTGCAGCTGCGGTCGCAATTGCTGCATCAATAGCATTACCGCCCTGTTTCAGAATATCGAGACCTGCCTGTGCGGCCAGTGGTTGGGAGGTAGCGACCATACCTTTGCGGGCATAGGTGGGTGCACGGAAGGAAGGGTAGGGATGATACATCGAATCATAGTTCAAAGGTCAGTCCTCCTTCTTTTCTTCAAACAGATCAGAGCTCAGGTACCGCTCGCCGTTATCCGGTGCTATACACAGCACCCGCTTGCCTTTGCCGAGTCGATGTGCTTCCTGCAGCGCAGCCCAGACCGCAGCACCAGAGGAGGGACCTACCAGAATGCCTTCAAAGGCAGCCAGCTCTTTCATCGTTCGAACCGCGTTCTCGTCTGAAACCTGCACGATTTCATCATAAACCTTCTGATTGAGCACACCAGGAATAAAGCCGGGTCCCGCACCAATGAGCTTATGGGCACCTGCTTCTCCGCCGGAAAGTACAGGGGAGCCTTTTGGCTCAATCACTACGATACGGATGTCCGGCAGCGCCTGACGCAGCACTTCGCCCGTCCCCGTAATTGTCCCACCGGTTCCAGAGGTCGCGACAAAAGCATCCAGATTGCCTTCCATCTGCTCCAGTATTTCCAGGGCAGTAGTGGTGCGGTGGGCATCTGGGTTCGCCGGATTCTCGAATTGCTGGGGGACGAAGCTTCCGGGAATATGCCGCTGCAGCTCCAGCGCCTTGCGGATGGCTCCGGGCATTCTTGTGGACGCAGGCGTTAGAACTACCTCGGCTCCGTAGGCTTTTAGAATATTAATCCGCTCTTTCGTCATATTGGCCGGCATGGTAATAATCAATTGATAGCCTTTGGCGGCGGCAGCCATAGCCAGTCCGATTCCCGTATTGCCACTCGTCGGCTCAATAATGGTCGAACCAGGCTTTAACCGTCCGTCTTTTTCGGCTCTTGTAATCAGATTGAAAGCCGCCCGGTCCTTAACACTACCACCGGGATTAAAGTATTCCAGTTTAACGAACACCTCTGCATCCTGGTCATTGGATAATCGGTTAAGCCGGACAACAGGGGTTTCTCCAATCAGGTCGGTAATGCTGTTGACTCGTTTAGATACCATTTGTTGGTACTCTCCTTTTGTAAATGCATAAGTTCAGGTTCGGTTACGTCTTAATTGAAGGGACAGCAGGATAATTCCGATACACATCAAGGTACAGGATACGGCAATCCAGTGAAGTCCCTCTGTAGAAACCTGGCTTCCAAATATGAAAGCGAGCAGGCAGGTGGATAAAATCGTGCCGATAAAACGCGATGTTTGAAACAGCCCCGTGGAGATTCCAGTATGCTCCTTGGGTACGATTTGAAACAAAACGGTCTGGAGCGTCAAATTCTGTATGCCATTCGATATGCCGAGAATAGCCAGTACCAAGCAAACGATCAGGATAGGTGATACCTTATGCAGCAGTCCAATAGCTAACACACTTCCTATCAAAGTACATGCACCGAGAAGCATCGGTTTGCTCACATGGCTGGAATCCACCCATCTTGCAACAAAAGGAATAATAAACAGATTGGGAGCGGATAAGGCCAGCATGACAAGCCCAACCTGCTCGGCATTCAATTGACGAACGTTTTGCAAATAAGTCGGGAAGCTGAACAATACGGAATAAAGCACGATGTTGACCAAAATGTATTGTACATACACGAGACTGACATTTACATTCGTTTTCAAAAACTGCATGGCACTGTAAGAAGGAACACGATTATGAATGCCGGTTTCAAGTAATGATGGGTCCGCCGCACGACTGATGTCATGAGGGATAGCAAATAAGACCAGAACAAAGGTAACCAGAATGATTGGAAAGTTAACAAGAAAAATAGCCTGCCAATCACTATAATGAATGAGAAAGCCGCCCAAGGACGGACCGAGGGCAGCGGATGCTGCAGAGAATACACTGACGGTCCCGAGTGCTTTTGCCTGCTTTTCTGTCACATAATGCCGCAGCATGCTCATGCCTGCTGGATGAAGGGCTGACGTTCCGACAGCCTGCAAGCCGCGAAATACCATCAACCAGCCGATTCCGGGAGACAACGGTGCAAGCAGGGAGGAGAGTGTTACAATGAACAGCCCTCCGATAAATACCTTTCTGCTGCCCCATGCGTCGCTTAACCTGCCCATCACAGGCTGAGCAATGGCGCTGATTACGTAATAGGAAGCTATCAACCAGGATATGGCGGTAAAGCCAACTGCAAATTGCTCCTGAATTCTGGCAAATGCTACTGAAATCATGGTGGTATTAATTGGATTCATCAGAACCCCGAGTGATACTGCAGCGATTATCCAGAATTGTCGCTTATTCATCACAACAGCAGGTCGGGCTGCTCCTTGATAATGGTTTCATAATAAGGCTGGAAATTGAGCCAACCCATGTCCGACGTGAAGAGCTGTGATATTTTGTCTGCGCGTTCCTGATAAATATGCTCAGGTTTACCCACAGCCTCAGCCAACAGCTGCGCCTGGCACGCGCGCTCCATAGATATAAACCAGTAAGCTGCCTCATCTACGGTTTTACCGAAGGTGACGATACCGTGATTTTTAAGGATCAGAGCCTTATTGGTTCCGATCGCATGGGCTAATGCTTCACCCTCGCCATGCTTGTAGCTGTCAAAAACATCATGCGCCTTATGGAAAACCGCGGATTCGGAGGTGATCGGATCAATCGTTCGATTCAGCGATGACCATGTTTTTCCATAGATGGAATGTGTGTGGGCGATTGCCTGAATATCGGGTCTAAGCTTCTGGATGGGCAAATGCAGCTGTAGGGCACCGCCATGCACATAGCCATGTCCGTGAACAATCTCGCCCTCATGATTCTGCAGCACGAGATCGCTTACCCGGATCAGCTTAAAGCTTAAAGCAAGCGGGTTGGTCCAGTAATGATCGGTTTTGATTGGATCACGCACGGAGATATGTCCCATCACACCTTCATCGTAACCGAATTTGGCAAACACGCGGAAGGCTGCAACAAGACGCTCCTTGCGGTGCTGTCTTTCATCCTCCAGATTATCGAATACAGGGGGGACAGGTCTCGTCCCTTTTGGATAAGTGGCCACTTCTAACTCCTCCTAATGTTGTAAAATGTTCCTGGTCTTCATCCACGGTAGCTGTCACGCCACCTGATCCATTTACGATCCAGATACTTGACTAGGGAATCGATCAGCTTGCCGATAATTGCAAAAATAATAACACCAACGAACACGAGATCGGTACGAGCGCTTTGTGACGAGAACAGAATCATGTGACCTACTCCTGCACTCGCTCCGATTAATTCGGCGACAACAAGACTGAGCCACGAAATCGCCAGCGAGAGTCGGACACCAAGCAGTACATTCGGCAGCGAGGAAGGAAGAATAAGCCGGACGATTTGTTTATACCGATTGAATTGTAGTACTTTAGCTACTTCAAATAGCTTGTTATCCACACTGCGGATACCTATAAAGGTGTTGATGTAAATCGGAAAAAAAGAGCCGACAGCGATAATAACAATCTTCGAGGTTTCGCTAAATCCAAACCAAAGAATGATCAATGGCGCAATGGCCAGATTCGGAATCATTCTGAACCACTGTATAGAAGGATCGATCAGGTTCTCCGATCTGCGGGAAAATCCAGTCCATACAGCGAACAGGAAGGCAATGGAACCTCCAAGCAAAAAGCCGCTGGCCGCTCTGCCCACGCTGACGCCAATGTGGAGCAGCAGCTCTCCCGTGACGAAAAGCTCCTTGAAGCCTTTGATAATTTCCCAGGGCGTAGGAAGAAAGAACGTGTCGACTACGCCTGTAGCGCCGAGCACCTGCCATACAATTACAATAAGCAACGGCACAGCGAAGGAGATACTCGTATCATTCAATCTGCTTCTCCAGAGTGAAGGATGGGCAGCATGTCCTGCGGATCGTGAAGGTGAAGCAGATAGCTGCTCAGTCGGTGTGCTCATGTTAACCTCCTCCTCATAGTCCTTGAAAGCTGTCGCGCCATCTCAGCCAATGCTTTTCAAGGCTGACTACGATGATATCGGAAATTTTGCCCAGTATGGCGAACAAGAGAATGCCTACAAAAACAGTTGAGGTCATGCTCATCGCACGCGCATCCATCATCAGGTATCCGATTCCTGAGGTCGACCCCATAATTTCGGCTACGACCAAGCCGAGCCAGGAAACGGCTACCGACAGCCGTATTCCGAGAAATACATTGGGCAGCGATGCCGGAATAATCAGGCGTATGATTTGCTTGAAACGGCTGAAGCCCAGCACCTTGGCGACTTCAAAATATTTGTTATCCACACCGCGAATACCAAGGTAGGTGTTAATATAGAGCGGGAAAAACGCGCCTTTGGCAATCAGCAGCACCTTGGCGGTCTCCCCGATTCCAAACCAGAGCACGAACAGGGTGGTAAGCGCCAAATGCGGAACCATACGAATCATCTGGATCGTAGGGTCGAGTGTTTTTTCAACATAGCGGATGAGTCCAACTGCCATCCCGATTACAAACCCCAAGCCGGCGCCAAGCGCAAAGCCGGATAGGATGCGGACCAGGCTGACTTTTAAATTATCCATCAATTCGCCGCTCTGGTAGAGGGTAATTAAAGAATCCAATATGGTTGTCGGCGTTGGAAACAATAAGGTGGAAATATAGTCGTGATCACCAAGAATTTGCCACACGATTATTAATGTCACCGGAAGAGCGAGCCCGGTGAGCAGCTTGTACAGCTTTTGCTTGTATACAGGCTCGGTCCGCTTGGCTTGGATCTCAGCCATTGGCTGGGTGGAGGACAGTTTGATCGTTTTGCTGCTCATGCTGGTTCACCCGCGCTTTCGTATAACGGTTAACGGGATAAGGCAATTCCAAATGCTCACGAAGCGTGTCCCCCTCGTATTCGGTACGGAACAATCCGCGCTGTTGAAGAATAGGGACAACCTGCTCTGCAAAATCGCGCAATCCTTCCGGCTGTACGTAGCCGTATATAATAAATCCATCAACGGCTTCAGCTTCAAACAGCTTTTGGATCTTATCGGCAATCTGCTCAGCTGTTCCGATAAAATCGCCCTTGGGGCTTGCAGCGCGCAGTGCCAACTGACGAAGAGTCAAATTTTCTTCTTTGGCGATACGTTTGAAATATTCCGCCGTTGACTTGAAGCTATCTTTGCCGATATCACCCAAATCGGGAAGTGGCTCGTCTAATGGGTATTGGGTAAAGTCATAAAAGCTGAAAAAACGGCTTAAATATTTGATGGCAAGATCAATATCCACATAAGCGCTCGTTTGCTCGTATTTCCGTTGTGCCTCTTCTTCGGTTGCGCCGATGATCGGTGTAATTGCAGGGAAGATCAGAATTTCTTCGGGCTTTCTTCCGTAAGCGGCCGCCCGCTGCTTCACGTCCTTGTAGAATTCTCTGGCAATGTCCGGGTCGCTGGAGTTGGAGAATATCGCATCAGCTTCTTTGGCTGCCAATTCCCGTCCCTCATCCGATGCTCCAGCCTGGAATACGATCGGCCGTCCCTGAGCGGATGGCTCCATGTTCAGAGGTCCCTTTACAGAAAAGAACTCGCCTTTATGATCAAGCGTGTGCAGCTTGTCCAAATCCACATAAATACCTTTTTCCTTATCGCGAACAAAGGCATCATCCTCATATGAGTCCCAAAGGCCCTTTAGCAGCTCAATATACTCGGCGGCAATTTTATAGCGAACAGCGTGCTCATGCAGCTTCTCCTGTCCGTAGTTTTTGGCAACGTCCTCCAAAGCGGAGGTGACCGCATTCCAGCCGGCACGGCCTCCGCTCAGCTTATCCAGTGACGCCAGCTGACGGGCTGTGGTAAAGGGCTCGCTAAAGGAAGTGGTAAATGTACCGACCAGACCCAGCTTCGTGGTCACTGCCGCCAAGGCGGATAGTAGGGTAAGCGGTTCGAACCGGCTTAGAAAATAAGGGGTTGAGTTCTTCGTAATGTAGGCAGAGTCTGCGATAAAGGCAAAGTCAAACTTGGCTTGCTCGGCAATTTGAGCCAATTCGATATTCAGCTTGAGGTTAACAGGTCCGTCAGATGGTGTATCCTTATGTCTCCAGGATGCGACGTTGGAGCCGGCACCTGTCAGAAAAGCGCCTAAGTGTAGTTTTCTTTCTTTGGATTGTGTCATGGTTAATTACCTCCGTTTTTTTATTATTTAAGTATCCATTCGTTAAGGTTGAAATCTTTTGCTGCGAGCTTTTCGTCTACAAGAAACTTTTTGGCTTCTTCGACACGCTTCACACCATCTGTAGAAATTGCCGTATCGGAAATCAGATCAATGGAATACAAAATCGGAACGACATCAAGGGGAGCCTTTGTTGTTTCCGAGACATAAGCATAATACTTATCCGGGTTGGCTCTAAGGTCCTTCAAAGCAGCGTCTCGGGCTGCTGCCCACGCTTTAGGGAAATCCGGATATTTGCTCAGGTAAGCCTCTGAAGCAATCGTGATGGAGGTCGCCAGCAGCAGGGGGTGGTCCTTGGCACGATCAAGCACCGGAAAGCCCTCCTGAGTCAATTTGTAGGTTGTATAGTCATAAGTAGCGCTGGCAAAGGCATCGATATCCCCTCGTGCCAATGCGGCATAGGAGTCCGCCCAGGACATATTGATGATTTTGGCATTTACGTTGTTTTCCTTAAGCAAGCCGACGGCATAACGGTGCATGAGAGAGCCTTTTACAACGGCAATGGTTTTGCCTTCCAGGTCTTTAATGGTTTTGGGACCATTTTTCTTGCCCAGCAGGTAGCTCTCCGTATTAGTAGAAGCAAAGCCAATCAGCTTCGTTTTGCTTCCGGTTGCACGGCTGAGCAGAGCGGGAGTATCACCCATAGAACCGACATCGACTCGGCCGGCCAGGACGGCTTCATTAATATCCGGGCCGGTTCCGCCGCCTACGGCATTGACGGTTTTGATTCCATATTCGGCTAGCACCTTGGGAATGATGCCAGTGTAGAAGCCCCAGCCCTCGGCGCCGGTTTGCTTGCCGGTTGTGCCTACGAAGCTGTAGTTTAATACCTCAGGAACCTTGACGGCAGCGGTTGGAGCGGATGCAGCAGCCGAAGCGGCTGGAGCGGTTGCTGCAGGTGCTGCCGAAGAGCTGGACGACTCCTTGTTAGCTGATTGTCCGCACGCCTGGACGACAAGCATCGTGGCTGCGAGAGTAACGAATAGGGTTAATCGTAGGACGGATCGCCCTCTTTTGTTAGGCTTGTGTAAAGACATGGTTATGTAGTTCTCCTCTCAGTATGGGCTGTTCTCTAATCACATTCGAAATCACTGCATTTAGATGCCTGCTCCGGATTGACCCCAGGACAGCTCTTCGATTCTCTCGAATTCATTCAGCACCTTAAAACGTATTTCCTGAAATGATGTACTTGATTTCTTGCGCGGGAACGGCAGATCGACATGGACGACGCTGCGAACCTCTCCTGGTCTGGGCTTCAGAATAACGATCCGGTTAGCCAGGACGACCGCTTCATCGATATCATGGGTGACGAATATCATCGTAGTGCGGTTTTTATTCCAAATATCCAAAAGCGCCTCCTGCATATGCGAGCGGGTAAAAGCGTCGAGTGCCCCAAACGGTTCATCAAGCAGGAGAACCTTCGGATTACGAAGCAGCGCCCTTGCAATCGATACGCGCTGTGCCATACCGCCGGATAATTCACGGGGATACGCGTTCTCAAAGCCCTTCAGCTTGACCAGATCAATTAATTCATCGACCTTACGACGAATATTTGGATCATGCAGCGAGAGGTCGGAAGCGATGTTTTTTTCCACCGTCAGCCAGGGAAACAATCGTGGCTCCTGAAAGATGAAGCCTTTATCAATGCCAGGTCCGAGGACAGGCTGTCCCGCAAGGCTAAGCTTGCCTGTATAATCGGTGTCGAGTCCGGCAATAATGCGCAACAATGTACTCTTGCCGCAGCCGCTCGGCCCGATTACCGTAATAAATTCTCCCTCTTTAATGCCGAGGTTGATGTTCTGCAAAGCATGTACGGAATGACCTGAGGTTGTAAAAACTTTGTTCAAATGCTGAATGTCTAATAGTGGAGTGCTCGTAGGATACACATCCTTTCCAGAGATTTACAAGGTCGTATCCGAAAAATAAAAAGGTACCTTCAGCAGCTGCCCGGATAGAAATAAGCAGCATAACGAGGATACCTCCGTTTGTACGGTCAGCAATTTCCTTTATATAATTCGACATAATACCAAGTTAACAGGTATGAATTATCGATATTTCTTGAGTGTACTTTATCATCAGTCTAGTAAGTTGTCAATCACTTATTCTATGCTTGTCTTTTCCTATACTAGTGCGGTTTTACATAACAAGAGGGCTGAGCATGTTGGATTGATTCCTATGCCTTGATTAATAATTCACACTTGCTATATCGGAATAATTAGTATGAATATTCACGAGCGTAGATGGGATTTTAAGTGTTTCGAGTCAATGAATTTCCATTTCATGCTATAATAACAGGAATGAATTGAGGGAATTATCGGTGTGATAACACTCGCTTGATTACAATAAAGGAGAGGATTTTTCTTGAAATTGACGTTTTTGGGAGCAGGAGACATGTTTAGCTTTAAGCAAGGCCATAACAGTGTGCTCTTGGAATTTGATAATACGAATCTTGTCATCGATTTTCCAGAATCGAATTGTCAGCAGCTTTTCAAGCTAGGCAAAGCGCTGACGGACATTGAGCATGTCTTTATTACTCATTTGCATGAGGATCATATCAATGGGCTACAGCTATTAGGAAATTACTTTAGAGTATATGCAAAGCGCAAACCTGTTTTAATATTTGCAGAGGAGCTTTACGAGGAATTATGGCAGACTCTGCGAGCGGGTATGGAACCTTCGATGACAGGGCCAAAGACCTTGGAGGATTATTTTGATGTAAGAATGGCAGGGAAGGCTTTCACAATCGGCCATACCACATTTGAACTCGTACAAACTCATCATGTTCCTGGAATGTCTTCGCATGGAATTGTAGCGGACCCGTATTTTTATTTTACTGGTGATACCTCGTTAGACCGTGGTTTTCTCACCTCGCTGCCGGATCGGATCCAAACTATTTTTCATGAATGCCATTTGCAAAATGATACGTTGAAGTCCCATACTTCGTTAGCGGAGCTGCTTTCATTGCCGGAGAACATACGGAAGAAGCTAGTACTGATGCATTATCACGATCTATATGCAGACGATCAAGCCAGATTCGAGCTGGAGCAAAAAACGGGCTTGCGCATAGCAGGCCCGCAAAGTATATTCACCTTCTAAAGCCGCTAAATTGCGGTTTTTTTCATTGTGCAAATCGGTAAGCTCTACATGATTTCTACATAAATTACTCAGGCTTTTGTCGTGGTTTTTTTATATAAAGAAAATATATTAAAATAACAACGATAATAATGAAAATAACGGATGGAAGATAGGTACGATACGCAAAAATATAATTTCTAACGATGTGCCATTTATCACTGAACCCTCGTCCAATGAAAATAAAAAATGCACACCATATGAGTGCACCCAGATAGGAGAAAAGTGCAAATTTCCGAAAATTCATGTTCGAAGTGCCTGCTGTTATAGCTATAATATGACGAAGACCGGGCACGAAATATCCAAATATTAATAATATACTTCCGTACTTATTGATTTTTTGCTGGGTTCGTTCAATGCGATCAGCAGTAATATGTACTCTGCGTCCATATTTGATTAACAAGGGAAGGCCTAGTTTTTGTCCAATTATATAGCTAAGTGTAATTCCTGTTATAGACCCTAAGAAGGCGCTGCCTAATGCAAATATTAAAATTAGTGTTCCTTGTGATACTTTGTTTCCAATGAAGGTCAGTAATAATTCATCAGGTATAGGTATTCCGACAACCCCAAGCGCTAACGCTAAAAATATGCCGATATAGCCATATTGAGAAAGCAGTAAATCTAAATGTCTCTCCATAAGACTCCTCCTCAGAGACAATAATATACTATTATTACCCAATCCATTATTTTGTAACAATACATTCTATAGGTTTATTGTTGATTATAACCGTATCCTATTCTCCCTATATAGTAAACCCTTATATCATAAACAACCTACTTTGCAAATATGGCTTATTTGCAAAGTAGGTTGTTTCGTTTATACTGTGGATGCTTACATGCATAAATGAGAGGTGTCAGATTTGAAACGTTTATCACGTATCCGTATAACGCTTTGGCATAAGTATTTGCTATCCTACCTACTGGTTTTTGCGACACCTTTTGTGATACTTGGTTTTTTTATATATACAAATGCGGTCAAGACTGTCCAGAATGAAGTTGAGATGTCTAATCATTATAAGCTGAATCAAGTCCGTGCTTTATTGGATCAACAAATCCTCGGCATGAACCAGTTAGCGGCTAGAATGGCTAACGATTACCGGCTCTCTCCTTATATGGCCAAGGTCAATGACTATTATGCCTCCGAAACGGTTAAGGAGATCGCCAAGTATAAGGCTAACAGCGCAATTCTCGAAGAGCTTTTTTTGTTTTTTCGCGGAGATGACCATATTTATTCGACTGAAGGCGTCGTTTCCTTGGATGTCTTAACTAAAAAGACGTATCGCTTTTCGGATCAGAACAGTCGCATCTTCCAGCAGGAGCTGAACTCAGTTAAGCAAATTACGCTTAAACCTGCGGTTCCTGTTGCATTGCAAGGAGATAGGGAGAAGCGGTTATTAACTTACTTATTTCCGGTTCTGCCCAACAGCAGCAACCCGTATGCAACCGTATTATTCCTGATTGACGAATCCGTGCTGACCAATACGATGAAGGATATGCTGGGCAACTTTCAGGGAGATGTGTATCTCTTAAACGAAAAGGGCGATGTATTGGCTGCTGAACGAACACTGGATTCATTGGATATGATAGAAATCCGGAATTTGTTAGCATCTTCCAAGGTATCGACCATTAATGAGATCGGTTCCTCCCGTTATTCGATCATGAGTGAAAAGTCGGAAATTACCGGCTGGAGCTATGTGATCGTGATGCCAACGGACCAGTTCTGGCAGCGTGTCATTCAATACAAGATGGTAGTCAGGATTCTGCTGCTAACGGTCCTTCTTGTTGGCCTTGCTATAGCCGTGTTTCTCTCTTTCAAGCAATTTGGTCCCATTCGTTCATTAGCTGAGCATTTGAGTCTTAGGCGGAACAACGAGGAGAGCCAATATGCGGTAGAACGCAAACCAAATGAATTGGATTGGATTCGCAGTACAGTCGATGACATATTCGATTATGCCAAAAGATTGGAATTCGACCTAGAGCACCAAAGACCCTTAGTACAGGAGCAAGCTCTTTTTAGGTTGCTGAAAGGCAGTGGATTAGAGCTAAATGCTGATGGCGATCCCTTATATGATAGGCACCTTCGGGAGCTTCAAGGGGAATATTACTTTATAATCGCCATTTCCTTGAAGGAAGGTATTTCGGACTCCGTGCTTGACGATATGAAAAACCGCGAAGCTGTCTTACAAATGCTGCATCGAGTCCACTTTGATGGGGGCAGGGGGTTCGGTCTTGAGCTTATGGAGGAACAGGTTGTCGCCCTGGTTGTATCGGTAGAGGATGTCTCCCAACAAACAAGGGCATTCCGTGAACAAACCGCTGAACTTGTACAACAATGGCTTTCAGAGCAATTTGAATTAAGCCCCCTCATCGGGGTAGGTACGGCTTGCAGGGAACTGTCCCTGCTAAATCGTTCATTGATCGAAGGTTTGGCTATGCTGGAGTATCGCTTGCAATCACACAATGGACGTATTTTGTTTTTTGAAGATATTTCGCAGATTCAAGATCAGACGAATAGTTACTCTCTGGGAGAGCAGGTCAAATTTAACCAGAGTTTGAAGCTAGGGGACCGCACCGTTTGTCTGGAAACCCTTGAAGGACTGCTGGATAGTATTGCTTCAACGGAGCAATCCATTCTACTGCTGCGCTGCGTCTGCTTCGACATGGTTAATACGGTGCTTAAACAGATGCGAACGATGCAAATTGGTTTTGACTGGCCGGAAACACGACTCATGATGGAGTTTCAGACGCTGGATGATTTGCGCAAGCGAATCAAAGCAGTTGTGATTCGTATATGCGACTATGTAGAAGTCCAGAAGGATCATAAGCAAGCCGATTTATGCGAGAGGATTGTCGGAGAAATCACTCTGAATTATAGATCCAGCCAGTTAAGCCTGGACATGCTTTCCCAGAAATTCGGGCTTTCTGCTTCTTATATAAGCCGATTTGTGAGAGAGCAGACCGGAACCACTTTTACCGAATATGTTTTGCGCCTTCGTGTGGAAGCAGTCAAGCAGGCGATCGTGAGCTCTGATAAGCCTATTAAAGAAATTATTCTGGAAACCGGCTACCAGGATATGTCTAACTTCATTAAGAAGTTCAAAAAAATGGAGGGCATTACCCCCGGCGAGTATCGCAAAGCTTATAGTAAGATGGACACACCCTCTATTAATGATTAGGCTGTAACGCCTGCTTCGCATTGGAACCCGTAATCCAAAATTGCGGAGTAGGCGATTTTTGTTGTAGGAAATTCGCCGATTCCGATTTAATCTGCTTATTTACACCGAAGCGGATGACCTCCTATAGTTGGGCTTAGAACGAGAGTCCATATGAAAGGGAGAAGTCTTAATGACAAGCAACAAATTCGTTACCGGATTGAACGGAAACGTAATCAGTCCAAATTTCATTCGAAGAAAAATAAGTAAAAACTGGCAATTATATCTTTTTCTATTACCTGCTTTTATTTATTTTTTGGTTTTCCATTACATTCCTATATATGGAGTGCAAATTGCTTTCAAGAACTATATAGCCAGTAAAGGGATATGGGGAAGTCCGTGGATTGGCTTCGACCATTTCGATCGTTTTTTTCGCTCCTACTATTTTTGGCAGCTTGTTGGCAATACGGTATTGATCAATTTATATCAGTTAGTGCTGTTTCCTGTTTCCATTATTGTCGCTTTATCGATCCATGAGCTGAAGCATGCTGCCTTTAAACGCTTTGTGCAGCTCGTAACCTATACACCGCATTTTATTTCGGTTGTTGTGATATCTGGTATGATTTTATCATTCTTAAGTCCAACAACGGGAATCGTCAATGTGTTTGTTCGTGCTTTTGGTGGTGAATCTATTGCATTTTTGACGGAGCCGGGGTGGTTCAAAAGTGTTTTTGTGCTTTCGGGGGAATGGCAGAATCTCGGCTGGGGAGCCATTATTTACTTAGCTGCACTTTCAGGCATTAACCCCGAACTGCATGAAGCCGCCCAGATCGATGGTGCTACTCGGGTTCAACGCATTTTTGCCATCAATATACCCGGAATTATGCCAACGATTATTATCTTGTTCATTTTAAATTTGGGCAGCTTTATGAACGTAGGCTTTGAGAAAATTTATTTGTTGCAAAATCCACTAAATATGAATGCCTCAGATGTTATTCAAACCCATGTCTACCGTAATGGCCTGCTGCAAGCCCAGTACAGTTATACTGCGGCGATCGGTTTGTTCAATAATGTGATTAATTTTAGCGTCTTGCTCCTATTCAACCAACTAGCTAGAAGGAGCGGAAACAGCTTATGGTAGTACGAAGCCACAAGGGCCATTTTCAAATTAAGATGTCTGTATTAATGAACAGGGAGGGCATGGAATTATGTTAAGGCAATCTAGCGGCGACCGGTTATTTCAGGCAGCGAATACCACGTTCCTCCTTCTACTTGTCGCTCTCATCTTGTATCCACTTCTGTATATAGTTAGCGCTTCGGTAAGTGACCCTACCTATGTGAACTCGGGACAAATGTGGCTTTTCCCCAAAGGCTTTACCTTGGAGGGGTACAATCGCGTGTTCCGTAATGCGGATATTTGGACTGGCTATATGAATTCGATTGTGTATACGGTTGGCGGAGTTGCACTCAATTTAGCGGTGACACTTCCCTGCGCCTACGCCTTGTCCCGAAGAAATCTGGCAGGACGCCAGGCATTTACATTGTTTGTTGTATTCACGATGTTTTTTAGCGGAGGCTTGATCCCGACTTATTTGCTGGTAAAGTCCTTAGGGCTTGTGAATACATATGGGGCGCTTATACTGCCAAGTGCAGCAAGTGCGATTAATATCATAGTGTCGCGAACTTTTTTCCAGGGGAATGTTCCTCAGGAAATGGAGGAAGCAGCCGCAATGGATGGTTGTTCTGATTTTCGCTTGTTCATGCAAATCATTCTCCCCTTATCCAAGGCGCTAATCGCGGTAATGGCTTTATTCTATGGAGTCGGCCATTGGAACCAATATTTTAATGCACTTATTTATTTGTCCAATCGGGAACTGTACCCCTTGCAGCTATTTCTGCGGGAAATATTGGTTCAGCAGGAAATATCGGCTCAAATGCTGACAACTGGCAGCGATCTGGAAATGGATATGTCGGAGCAGACCCGAATATCCGAATTGATCAAATATGCAGTCATGATTATTGCGGCACTCCCTTTATTGATTGTGTTTCCTTTTGTCCAAAAACATTTCGTGCAGGGTGTGATGATCGGCTCATTGAAGCAATGACGGTTGGAGATTTTGTTAATACAAATGGGAGGTATTTAGAATGTTCAATAAAACCATAATCGGTACGATGAGTGTTATCCTTGCAGGTTTGTCCCTTGCAGGTTGTACAAACTCGGAGGAGAAGCAGCCCAAGCCGTCTGACAAGGGGGCTGCAGCTAACTTTAATTCCACAGGGCTTCCGGTTGTACCTACCCCTATTACACTCAAAATGATGGGGCCTGATGATATGCAGCGTTCGTGGAAGGACCTTTACTTTTTCAAAGGTATGGAAGAAAAAACGAATGTGAAATTCGAATTTACGACGATTCCCAGCTCCTCTTATAAGGAACGTAAAAATCTGGCATTTGCCAGCAATGAGCTTCCTGATGTATTTTTCTTGGGAGGATTGGATGCCAATGATGAAATGAATTATGGAACTCAGGGCCTGTTGATACCTTTGGATGAATTAATCGAGAAATATGCGCCCACTATTAGAGAGATATTAAAGAACAATCCTGAAATCAAAAGGTCAATTACAACACCGGACGGGCATATTTATGCACTGCCGCAAGTCGCAGATCATCCGAGAGATCGTTTCTATCGCTTGTTCATTAATGGTGAATGGCTGAAAAACCTCAATATTACAAAGCTTCCGACCACTACAGGGGAATTGTATCAACTGCTGAAGGACTTCAAAGAAAAGGACCCTAACGGAAACGGCCAGGCTGATGAAATACCTTTAACAGGATCCAATAAGCTTACTTATTTGCGTCCCATTCTGCTATCCTATTTTGGACATTTATCTGACATGGTTGAGGTATCCGGCGATAAAGCCCGATTCGTACCTACACAACCGGGATACAAAAACTATCTGGCCTTTATGCAGAAGCTATATCGGGAGAAATTACTCGATAATGAAATTTTCTCGCAAAGTTATCCGCAAATGATAGCAAAAGGTGAGAGCGGAAAGTATGGAGTGATGGGAAACAGTCTGCCTATTTTCGGAGGGAAGGACAAGCAGATCGCACCGGCAAATATTCTGGACAATCCGCAGATGCCGCCATTGATAAGTGAAGGGCTGTCAAAGCCGATCGTTCCTGAAAAAGATGTAATTCGCCGGGGTAACTTTGCAATTACCAATGTCAACAAGCATCCTGAAGCTACAATACGCTGGTTGGATTATTTGTATAGCGAGGACGGTTACAAGCTGGCACAGTATGGAATAGAGGGGCAGAGCTACAAGTGGTCAAATACTGACCCCAAATATATCGAATATATAGTACCTCAAGGGATGCTGGAGAACGATTTCAAGAACAATAAGGTTTCAAATCTGGGGTATGGTTACGCGAATGAAGCGTTGGAACGCAAATTTCTGAAGCCGGATTGGTTAGGTTTTGTATTGAATGACCAGGTTAAGCCCTATCTTCCTTATGCCCAGAAAGCATTCCCACTTACTTATTTCAAGAGTGAGGAGGCACAGCGAGTTAATGCAATCAGTGTAGACGTTCGCACATTTGTGGAGCAGATGGAGGCGAAAATTATCGTCGGCCAAGAGCCAGTAGAGAAATGGGACGAATATGTGAGTACAATGAATAAGATGGGCATTGATGAGCTTGTCAAAATTAATCAAACTGCTTATGATCGTTGGAAAAGCGCAAAATAAAGAATAAAAAAGGGGCAGAGACGCTTATACGCTCTGCCTTCTTCAGCACGAACATAAAATGAGTAGGAAGAGGTGTAATATATGGGTGCTTACGATGTAATTGTAGTAGGCGGTGGTTCCGCAGGATGCATAGCTGCCATTCAAGCAGCACGGGCAGGCGCAAAAACTGCATTGGTGGAGAAGAACGGTATTCTTGGAGGAACGATAACCGTGGGAGCTGTCAATTTCCCAGGCTTATTCCATGCATGGGGACAACAGATCATTGATGGAATTGGATGGGAGGTAATTATGGAGACTGTTCGCTTGGGCGGTGCCATATTGCCGGATTTCTCGACCATACCCGAGAAGCATTGGCATCAACAAATTAGAGTCAACCGTTTTGTGTACGCTGCGGTATTGGATGAGTTCTGCTTGCAGGCCGGTGTTGAGCTAAGATTGCATGAAATACCCGTTTCTATTGCCGAGCAGGACAACAAGCTTCTTGTTTCGGTTGCAGGTAAAGGGGGCATGCAAGTACTTCAAGCTCGCAAGGTCATCGATGCTACAGGCGATGCCGATTTGTGCGGAATGCTGGGATATGCCCGAGAGAAAAGCGAGAAACTTCAGCCAGGAACGTTGATCAACGAAATCGATGGATACGAGTTTTCGTGCATCAACCCTGACGAGCTACAGTGTGTATACGATGAAGCATTAGCTGAAGGCAGCATCAGGGTTACCGACCACCCTGCAAGCAGTCCTCCCTTTTATAACGATCTGCGATCTGGGGTAATTAGTATGCATATTCCAGGGATTGATGGTTCCAGCTCGCAATCCAAGACGGAAGCAGAGATTAAGGCAAGACAGACACTCTTGCGGATTTACCGTTTCCTGCGACGGGTACCTGGCTGTGAGCAGCTGTCAGTTCGTTATGCTGCGAACGAGTGCGGCATCAGGGAGACTTGGAGAATCATTGGTGAAGCCAGGATCGACGAGGCTTCTTACGTCTCCGGGTTTCATTGGCCGGATGCAATTTGCTATAGCTTTTATCCAATAGATCTGCACCATCCAAGTGATAATACAGTTATAAAGCATTATTTGGATAAGGGAGTCGTCGCAACAATTCCCTATAGGGCGTTGATACCGATTAACAGCGACCATTTGCTAGTGGCTGGACGTTGTATTTCCGGGGACCAGATGGCCAATTCGGCTTATAGGGTTCAAGCTACTTGCATGGCTACCGGACAATGTGCCGGGGCCGCCGCAGCAATAGCTGCCAAATTGGACGTGTCTCTAAGGGAGGTGCCCTTGGCAGCATTAAAAGCTATGCTTCTCGAACATAGTGCTATTGTACCGTAATAGCTTCTTGGAATTGGACCCGGAAACGGAACAACACGGTGAACCCAACCATATTGACAGATTTCATCCTCAGTGATAGTATCTAGCCAAAAGGAAGTAAGCGCATCCACCTCCAAATTGATATTCACATTATTAGTAATAACTCTTCTCCTTGAAGAGTTTTTTAAATATAAAAAAAAGAATGTGACGATGTGTTCCAACTCAATTTTAGGATCAGGAAGCAAGTTTTTTTGGAAAAACATTTTTCTGGAGATTCTATCGATTATCGTCAAATTATTTCTCTTTTTATACCGATGCTGATTGATCAGGCATTTTTAGTCTGCCTTAATTTGTTGAACATAGCCATGATCAGTTCATCAGGTGTAGCAGCAGTCAGCGCGGTTAGTATGATTGATACGCTGAATATATTACTGATCAGTGTATTTGTCGCCGTGTCTACCGGGGGAACGGTTGTGGTAGCCCAATATAAAGGAAGCGGCAGCGATCTGATGGTTTCCAAAGCTGCTACCAGCTCGATATCCTTGGTTTCCTCATTGGCATTGTGTATCAGTTTGTTCCTAGTCTTGTTCCATAGCCCTACTTTAAATTTTTTGTTTGGGACAGCTTCAGCGGAGGTTTTTGCCCATGCCCAAACTTATCTGATCGGAAGCAGCATCTCCTATATGGGTTTTGCTATCGTGGAGTCGATTTGCGGGGCGATGAGAGGGATAGGGAAGTCGCGGGTTTCGTTGACTCTTTCCTTGATCATGAACCTCTCATACGTTCTATTAAACATTGTATTTGTCAATTTTCTGGATATGGGTGTGCTGGGCATGACCATTGCGGTGAACGTAGCCAGATATTCGGCGGCGATCTTCGCGCTGATCTATTTGGCCAAAATGGATGCGACCCTTCATGTACGAATCAGGGATATGTTTGTGTTGAATTTGTCGATGCTCAAAAGGATTTTGTTTATCGGTATTCCATTTGCAGTGGAGCAGGTTTTTTTTAATGGAGGAAAAATGTTAACCCAGGTGTTTATTGTCAGTCTTGGCACTTACGCTATGGCGACAAATGCCATCAGCGCATCACTGGCTGCACTGTTTCTGGTTCCTTCCATCGCCTTGTCACAGACTATTGTAACAGTGGTTGGCCAATGTATGGGGCGGCAAAATGTTAAGGATGCCAGAAAATTCGCGAGATCGTTTCTCTGGTTATCTTCATTTTCCTTATTGCTGATGGGATTGATCGTGATACCCTTGTTCCAGCCGATTGTCAGTTTGTTTCATCCTCCTGATGAAATTGTGAACGATATTTTCGTCATCATCCTGATCACGGCGATCGTCCAAATACCACTTTGGCCGATCAGCTTTCTACTTCCATCAGCGCTTAGAGCAGCTGGCGACTCGAAATTTACATCTATTACTTCCATGCTATCCATGTGGTTGTTCCGGGTTACCCTAGGGTATGTGTTGGGAGTTGTCCTCCAATTTGGAATTATAGGTGTATGGGTAGCTATGAATAGTGAATGGGGAGTGCGAGGTGCAGCCTTTTTGTGGCGTTTTCGCGGGCAAAAATGGTATAAACATCGTTTGATTGAGCCCAATGATAACAGCTAAAGCTTAACCGGGATGAGTCCTGCATATTGAACAAACAATTACCATAAACAATAAAAAACACAAAATAAAGCGGGCTAGAAGGATCGGATCCCTCTAGCCCGCTTTGTCAACAGTCCCTAAATTGTGGTTTTTTTTAGTTATCTCATAAATGTATGTATCTATAAATATAAAAAGGGTCACTGATTCCTCAATTGGTTTTATTAATGAATTCCCGGATGACTGTAGTGACTACGAGATGATCCTCTTCTTGCGGTAATCCGGAAACAGCGATAGAGCCAACTACACCGACATTTTTAATAATAATGGGGAAAGCGCCTCCACTTGCGGCATATTCGGTCGGATCAACCAGATATCTCTCCTGAATTGTTTTCTTTGCAGCTCTGAGCTGAGCCCATATATAATGGGAGCTATGACCAAAACGGCAAGCTACATTACTTTTCCTTCTCACCCATTGGTCGTTGTCTGCTGAGGTTTTGGGGAAGGCGTAATGGAATAGCTGCTGTCCGTTCCTCGTAATGTCAATGGTGACATGCTTATTTTCCTGCTTTATTATTTCTATAATTCTGCACCCGATTTGCAGTGCCATTTCATTGGTAAACTGTGAGAATTGAAGCTCTTCTTCTTCAGCTAGCAGGTTTTTTTGTAATTCGATATAATCTTCCATGTGCGGAATCTCTCCTTCATAATGGTCTGTTTCTTCTCCAATTATATACAATTAAACAATCCTATGTAAGGGCATTCAACGATTTTATCTGGCTTCCTGCTGCACAGGAAATCAAATCGAAAATCCATGCGCTTCAATCCCAAATGATTCCCACTTTTTGTACAATACGTTGACAACGATCAGCTTGATGGCGGAGGCCGATATGAATAAAGAGATCGTCGAGCTGTGTCCATTCCATGCCTCGTCCTAAAATAACCCTTCTATCTCATTACGTTTGTGCAAAATGAAATTGGAAATGTGTATGGATTCAGCTTTCCCGGAAGGTTATAATGGGCTTTAAATGAGTGATAACGATTATCATTATTACTTTTAACGTTCATTTCTTAACAATAGGCATTAGCTAAGGGAGCTGGCACAAGGGATGGTAGGGAAATCAAGAGTCCATATAGAAGGGGTTCGTTGGCTGATCGTTCTTCTGATCATTATAGTGAGTCTGACAGGCTGCAGCAACAAGCAAGAAACATTAATGAAAGCGGGAGACAGCAAACAATCGGACAGCGGTACAAGAATGGTCAAGGATGCTTTTGGCGAAGTGGAGGTCCCCATTAAGCCACAGCGAGTGGCTGGTATTTACTTGGAGGATTATATGCTGGCGTTGGGTATGAAACCAATTGTGCAATGGTATCATCCTTGGTGGGGAAAACAGGACTATTTGGGGCTGACGGATGTTCCATTGTTCGATATTACCGGTAGTTTGGAGCCGTTGATCGAGCAGAATCTCGATTTAATTATTTTGAATGCCGGGATAGATGAAGCAGGCTATCAATTATATTCCAAAATTGCCCCAACCTATCGGTTGCCAAGTGATGTGAATGTGAACGTTGCAGCGACACTGCACACCATTGCCGATCTGCTCGGAGCTCCTGAGAAGGTGGACAGCATTCTGAAGAATTATGAGCAGAAGGTAGCAGATGCAAAAGTGAAGCTGGAGGCGGCCGTTGGCAGGCAAACGGTTGCTGTCGTACGTCTCGATGTCGGGGGCAAGCCTGAGCTCCGTCTGTTCGGTCTGAATAATGCATACACGGGCATGATTTACAAAGACCTCGGTTTGGAGCCGTTTCCTTGGGTGAAGGGTATTGAGGCCCATGATGTTATTTCACAAGAAAAAATACCAGAGTTTACAGCCGATCATATTATCATCTTCCCCTCTGATGGTGCGTGGGATTCCAAGTCCAATGCGAATGCGGTTGCCCTTCTGAATGATCCAATTTGGAAAAGTATCCCGGCTGTCAAGAACGGTCATGTTTATCAAGTGGAACGTTCGCATTGGCAATCGGGGGCGATTACTGCGAATCGTATGAAAATTGACGACCTGCTGAAAATTTTAGTGAAATAGCAGTTCAGTCAATATATCATCGTGATACAAAAGGAAAGCTATTCATGGTGGATTGAAGAGCTTTGCATTTTGCTCTATAATGATGATGATAATCATTATCATTATAAGGAAGAGGGGATAGGATGAATAGTGAGATGGGATCTCGCTGCTGTCCTTTTGTCTTTTATATCATGACGGGCATCCAGGTACTCCATATAGCCCCGTTTTCTAGCGAGGAGTATAGCGCTCACGACGGTGAGTACATGCTGTTTGCCGTTAGGGACGGAGCAGCAGAAATGAAAATAGGGAGTCGTTCATATGGACTGGTCAAGGAAAGTTTGGTTGTTGCGGAGCCAGGTCAAACCACCTTCAGCCAAACACGAGAAAACAGCCTCTCTTTCTACTCCATCACTTTCAAAGCGTTACGAGTTTCGGATACAGTTGCATTGGTAGACGAATCTCCGGCGACTTTCCCGTGTACTGGCACATTAAGCTGTGTACCATTCTCACGATGTGTTGATTTACTAGAAGCGATTGAGCAGCATAGTCACGATGAGGACGAATTGATACGGTTTTACAACCATGTGCGGTTCGAGGAACTGATTCGTCATGTACTACAGCAAAATGCAAGAACGGCGCCTGCACCGAACTTACGTGATGCCGTGAAAAGCTCGATCGACTATATAAGCGACCACTACGCTGAGCCAATGACAGTGTCTCAGTTGGCTGCAGATGCGAACGTTTTTCCTTGGCAATACACGCGAATATTCAAGGAGCTGACCGGTCAAATCCCGCTTGAATTCATTAATAAGCTGCGGATCGACCATGCTAAGCAGTTGCTGCTAAAAACAGAGGATCGGATTCACGAGATCGCCCTGCATGTTGGCTTCAACAACGAATTTTATTTCAACCGTCGATTCAAGAAGCTGGAGGGCATAGCGCCTGGGCGGTACCGGCATCATCATCAGGGTACGGTTCGCATTGTCTCTTTACTCATGGAAGATTTATTACTCACTTTAGGAGTTACACCGGTCGTGCAATGGTCGCATAAGGGTTGGGGTCGTCAAGAATATTTAGGGCTGAACCATATTCCGGCTTTCGATGTTTTGCAGAATAGCTATGAACCGCTCTCGACATACAAGCCGGATCTGATTATCGCACGAAGAAGTGATTACGAGTATCGGACAGATCAATACGAGCAATGCAAGCGTTTTGTACAGACTGATATCATTCTGCATGATGATGCGGATTGGCGATCGACATTGAGAACAGTGGCGAATCTGCTGGGGAGGGTCAATCAGGCGGAGCAGGCGATCCAGCAATATGAGACCAAAGTATCTAAGGTAAGAAGGTTATTAACCCATTCGATCAAAGATCGGACTTATGCTTTCTTGCGTGTATCAGCCGAGTGTATTAGTATCGATCAGACCTATACGAAGTCTTTTCTATGGGGGGACTTAGGCATTGTGCCACACCCGATGGTGCAGGAATTATCGAGCGAAGAAGGCAGACAGGGAGTGACCTGGGAATGGCTGCAAAGGCTGGATTCGGATTATATTTTCTTCGCATTCGATAAGTGGCATGAACAAGAAGCGGGTTCTGAAAGACGGCAAATTACTCATCCGTTGTGGCATACCATTCCTGCTGTTCGCAATCGTCATGCCTTCGAAGTCGATTTTATGACCTGGATGAACCACGGGTACCTAGCCAACAACAAAAAAGTAGACGATGTGCTGAGCCTGCTGGCCAAAGTAAAATAATAACGCATGTAAAGCAGTAACGCATAGCAACCTTTGTCCTGCCAAGTTGTCATTGCTTCCGTGCTCATTTGTAATTGAGAATAATTATCACTTATAATGATTGTGCAAGCAGCGGGATCGAAATGGCGGAGGTTGATTGAACACGATGATCGTTAATGACCATATATTGCTTTGGGATTATGCATCTATTAAGGTGTTGGATGTACGACATACGATGTTGAGAGCAGGGGAGGCTTTGCGCTCTTACAGGCTGCCGGCCAGTATGTTTCTGCTCGCGGCGCGTGGTGGCGCACAAGTGCTGCTGGACGAGATGGAGTTTGAGATAAAGCGATATCAGGTTGTGCATAGCGGCAAAGGAACACACCTGGATATTACACTAAGAGAAGAAGAATTTGAATATTATATGATTTTTTATAAAGCAACGATGCCGCTTCCAAGTCGTCAAGAGATGTTGCGCCTATTGGAGAGGAGCAATCCGTTCCACTTGCAGTATAGTTTCTCGCCGAACCAACCCGTTTCACTATTTGATAAAATTAAACTAATGGATCAGGAATGGAGACACTCAGGATCGCTGGAGCGGCTCCAGGTTAAATCGTTATTTTATCAATTTGTTTACAGCATCATGCAGCAGTTTTATGAGCAAGGCGTGGATATGAAAGAGCCGGATCTTGCTGCTCAAGCGATCCTGTACCTCAAGGATCACTATACGGAATCGATTAATTTGGAGCTGCTTGCAGAAAGTCTGAACTACAGTGTCCCGCATTTTTCGGCTTTGTTCAAAAAGCGTACCGGTTACAGTCCGATCGATTATCTGATACGAATACGGATCGATAAAGCGGCAAATTTGCTGGTGGAAACGGATGCGACCTTGCGTGAAATTGCTGCAAGCGTGGGGTATAAGGATCCGTATTATTTGAGTCGTCTTTTCAAAAAAAATATGGGTATTTCCCCTGATCGATTTAGAATCAGAGAACGGGCTCGGCTTCAAGCAGAAGATAGTCCCTCTAAATTCATCCGATCCTCCATTGTTGTTAGGAAGTTTCAGCGTTATATTGTTGATGATAATCATTATCAATATAACAACGAGGGAGATTTACCTATGTACAGACAATTCAAATCAACCACTGCGGCAACCCTATTGCTTTGCATAGCCTTGCTGCTCAGTGCTTGTTCTGGCGGTGCTTCAAACACAAGCCAAGCAAGCGGGGGGAACACGTCGGTATCAACGCCGCAAAGTTTGGCCCAAACCAATTCCAGCCACACTGACAACAATCTGCAAACCAAATTGGTATCGACAATCAATGGAGATATACAAATACCTTTAAATCCTAAGCGCATAGTAGTAGATCAATATTTAGGCAGCTTTATTGCACTTGGCGTCATTCCCATTGGAACGCCTGGACTGCATCGGAAAAATCCGTATTTAGCCAAAGCGCTCGCGGAAGTACAGGATATCGGTGACGTGAGCGGTATTTCTGTGGAAAAGGTGATCGATCTGCAGCCTGATCTGATCATAACCGGGTTTGCGGAAGATGAGAGCAGGTATGAGAAGTTCTCCAAAATCGCTCCTACTGTATCTGTTCCTTATGGCAAATTGAAGAACGCGCATGAGGAATTGACCTTTTTTGGCAAGCTGCTGGGTAAAGAAAAAGAAGCAGAACTGTGGCTTGCCGATTACGATCGTCGTATTGCGGCTGCAAGAGAACGTGTAGGAAAAGTAGTTTCGTCCAATGCGACGTTTTCTATCTTTGAGTTGATGAGCAAATCGACCTATGTGTATGGCGATAACTTTGGACGTGGTGGTCAAGCTGTCTATCAGGCTCTTGGATTTAAGCCGCCTGCCCCTGTCACGGAAGAAATTCTAAAAAAACAGTGGGTTCAGTTATCCAATGAAGCATTGCCGCAATATGCTGGCGACTATATCATTCTGACGTCCAACAACCGTACCTTGGAGGATATAAAGGCCGATCCGATCTGGTCCACGCTTGATGCCGTCAAAAACAATCACGTATACGTTTGGAAAGAGGAACGCTCCTGGTATTATGATCCGATTGCCGTTCTGTCGCAAACGGAGGAAATCGCTGCTTGGCTGACAGGACAGCAATAAAGTAGGTTCCTGTTCTTATAGCTGCGCTACAAATCAAATGCAATTGTTTGTAAAGCCGCAGGCAGAGCGTGCCTACGGCCTTTTTCACAATTCCGGCTAAGCCGTAATAGGGATTTTGTTATAGAGGAGGGTATGTATGCTTCAACGTTTTTTCGCTTATTATCGTCCTTATAAAAGCTTGTTTATTCTAGATTTCACCTGCGCCATATTGGCCGCTTTGTTGGAATTGGCGTTTCCTATCGCTGTTAACCGGATGGTGGACGATTTGCTGCCAAGCGGGAACTGGAAGTGGATTTTGTATGCTTGCCTTGGATTGCTTGGGATTTATCTGGTCAGCGCCGCATTACATTATGTGGTGACTTACTGGGGACACAAGCTCGGAATTAGCATCGAATCCGATATGCGTAAGAAGCTGTTTGACCGGGTACAGAAGCTATCGTTCCGTTTCTTTGATAACAATAAGACGGGGCATCTTGTTTCCCGGATGACGAACGATTTGATGGATATTGGGGAAATCGCCCACCACGGACCGGAGGATTTATTTATCGCGGTAATGACGCTCACTGGAGCGTTTGGCATTATGCTCAGCATAAACTGGCAGCTAGCCGTGTTAACCTTTATCATCGTCCCGATTATGATTTATTTGTCTTTATTTTTTAGCCGCAAAATGTCAGCTGCCTTCAAACGCATGTTCGCGGATATTGCTGATTATAACGCACGAGTAGAGAACAATGTTAGTGGAATCCGCGTCGTTCAGGCGTTCGCCAATGAAAAGCATGAAATGTCACGGTTTGCGGAGAACAACAACCGTTTTCGCATGACCAAGCTGATCACCTATAGAATTATGGCATGGAACTCGTCGATCAGCTTTATTTTAATGAAAGGCGTATCCTTGTTTGTGCTTGTTTGCGGGACTTGGTTTGTCATTAAGAACCGGATGACATATGGGGAATTTATCGCTTTTGTCATGCTGTCGAATGTGTTTCTTGGCCCTATTAAGCAAATCAATTCCGTGATCGAGACGTACCCCAAAGGTATTGCCGGATTTAAAAGATATTTGGAGCTGCTGGAGACTGAGCCGGATGTGGATGATGCACCGGATGCGCAGGCAATTACTCAGGTAAAAGGAGATATCCGCTACAGCGGGGTAACCTTCAGCTATGAGCATAAAGAGAAGGTGCTGAGTGGAGTAAGTCTTTCCATTCTGGCTGGCGAAACTGTTGCGCTCGTCGGTCCGTCAGGCGCAGGCAAGACCACGTTGTGCTCGCTGCTGCCACGTTTCTACGATGTCGACGAAGGCTCAATTACAATAGATGGCATCGATCTTCGCAAAATGACCTTGGAATCGCTGCGCTCCCATATTGGCATTGTGCAGCAGGATGTGTTCCTGTTTGATGGTACAATCCGTGAGAACATTGCCTATGGCAAGCTGAACGCATCCGAATCTGAAATTTGGCAGGCTGCACGCCGGGCGCAGCTGGAGGAAATGATTCTGTCGCAAAAGGACGGACTTGATGCAGTGATTGGAGAACGAGGTGTGAAGCTGTCCGGCGGACAGAAGCAGAGGCTTTCCATTGCACGGATGTTCCTGAAAAATCCACCTATTCTTATTTTGGATGAAGCGACATCCGCTTTAGATACTGAAACCGAAGCTGCCATTCAATTAGCACTTGCTGAGCTTTCACAGGGACGTACAACACTTGTGATTGCACATCGATTGGCTACGATTAAAAACGCGGATCGCATTATCGTTGTAGCCGAACAGGGGATAGCTGAACAGGGCAAGCATGAGGAACTGATTGCTGCTCAGGGTATATACAGCCGCTTGCATCGGGCTCAGTTTGGAGCATGAATCCATCTAAATACGAAAACAAATCTGGAGGCAAATGATGAACGTACACTTGGAACTTTATGACGTCACGATTATTGGCGGAGGGCCTGCTGGTCTATATACGACTTTTTACAGTGGTATGCGTGAATTGAAGACGAAGCTGATTGAAGCGCAGGATCAATTGGGTGGACGGCTGCTCACCTATCCCGAGAAGATCATCTGGGATGTCGGGGGCCTCACACCGATTCGCTGCGAGAAATTGATCGCCCAATTAATTGAGCAAGCCGAAACCTTTGAGCCAACAATGGTACTCGGTCAGCAAATTACAAGCTTTGAACGACAGTCGGACGGTACCTTTATCCTGACTGCTGCAAGTGGAGAACGGCATCATACAAGAACGGTTATCTTGACAATCGGTTATGGCATTCGCAAGATGGCGAAGCTGGAGATCGAAGGAGCAGACCGATACGAGGTGACCAACCTGTACTATACGGTCCAAGAGCTGGAAGTTTTCCGTGGGAAACGAGTGCTGATCTCCGGGGGTGGCGATTCAGCTGTGGACTGGGCGAATGAACTGGAATCGATTACGAAGAGTGTAACCGTCGTGCACCGACGTGACAGCTTTGGGGGCCATGAACGAAACGTGTCCAGGATGAAGCAATCCTCTGTGGACGTGCGTACGCCATATGCCATGCAAGCACTCCACAGCAGTAGCGGAGAAAGTATCGATCAGGTGACGATTGAGCATGTAGAAACAGGGGAGTGCGAACGGCTGGAGGTGGATGCTGTCATCGTGAATCATGGGATGAGAAGTGATTTTGGACCGATTCGTGATTGGGATCTCAACATGGGAGAATGGAATGCAACCGTAGGCGAGAAAATGGCGACCAACATCCCGGGCATCTTCGGTGCAGGCGACTTCGTGACCTTTGACAGTAAGGTCAGGCTGATCGCAGGAACGTTTACAGACGGCGTGCTGGCGCTCAATAGTGCCAAGCTGTACATGGATCCAGAAGCTCCTACGGTGGCATACGTATCCTCCCACAATGAGCGGTTTAAAGAGAAGAATCGTGCACTTGGCTTGGCGGCCGAGGAAGGATAATTATACCAAAGGGATTGAGGCTTGTCCGGGGTGAGACGGACAAGCTTCTCTTTTTGACTAATAGATAGTCATAGTAAATCGATTAAGAATTTGAAGAAAAAGTAAAATTTTTGATTTTATATATGATCAAATTAAAAAGTATTGTATGATAATGAGAATCAATGTCATAGATTAACCGCATGTTCTTCCATGGATTGAGGTCTAATTTCTCGAAAGGATAGCTAAGGTGGAACAAATGAGTAAATTAATGGAACATCATATTTCGAGGCAAAAACAATTTTCACCCTTTGCGGATAGGTTTCGAAGTCGACCGTGGACGGCAACCTTCATATTGACAGGTGGGTTGGTCGCATTAGTGTTGGGCATAGGTCTATCCGTCTCCCTCGGTGCGGCCGATATCCATTTACTCGTTGTGTGGGAGGCAATTTACAACTTTAATCCTGATCTCACTCAACATCAGATTATTAAGGAGCTGCGGCTTCCGCGAGTGCTCGGTGGCGCGATGGTCGGGGCTTGCTTTGCTGTGGCGGGTGCTATCATGCAGGGGATGACACGTAATCCGCTGGCGGACTCGGGCCTGCTCGGGCTGAATGCAGGAGCAGGATTAATGCTGGCGCTTTGCTTTGCTTTTTACCCGGGTTTGCCATTTATGTACTTGATTATGTATTCGTTTTTAGGTGCAGGTATGGGTGCAGGGTTAGTATACGGCATTGGCTCGCTGGCTAAAGGTGGACTGACACCTGTACGATTGGTTTTGGCAGGTGCTGCGCTTAGCGCGCTGCTTAGTGCGATCAGTGAAGGGATTGCGCTTTACTACAAAATCGGTCAAGACCTGGCATTTTGGTATGCAGGTGGTGTGGCAGGGACGAAGTGGATCCAACTGAAAATTATGTTTCCTTGGGTCACTGCTGCCATTGTAGGGGCGATTGCCTTGTCTCGTTCGATCACGATGCTGAGTCTGGGAGAAGATATCGCTCGCGGACTTGGACAACGAACGCAATGGGTCAAGCTGGCCGGTGCTGTCATTGTACTTATTCTTGCCGGAGCGGCGGTAGCGGTTGTTGGTGCTGTCGGTTTTGTTGGGCTCATTATTCCCCATCTAACACGAAAGCTGGTTGGTGTCGATTACCGCTGGATTATTCCCTGCTCGGCGGTGCTGGGAAGCTTGCTTGTCGTGTTCGCTGATCTGGGGGCAAGAATGATTAATCCACCCTATGAAACACCGATCGGGGCATTCATCGCACTCATCGGGGTGCCTTTCTTCCTGTATCTGGCACGTAAGGAAAGGAGGGAACTATAGATGGATATCGTATCGGTTTCAACTGTCGAACAAAGGAAGAGAAAGCGCGGTATTCTGGTATTGTCCGTACTCGGCGTGCTTATTGGCATTGCTTTTTTGTTCAGCATGAATATGGGATATATCCGGCTTTCCCCGATGGATGTGATTCGTACGTTATTTGGTTGGGGGACGAATAAGCAAAATCTGATTCTGTTCGATTTCCGTTTACCACGGATCGTGATTTCCGTGCTGATTGGTGCAGGATTGGCCGTATCAGGCTGCGTGATGCAGGGAATATCGCGTAACGCTTTGGCTGACCCAGGAATTCTTGGTATTAACGCCGGAGCTGGATTAATGGTGATGCTGTTTATTTCGTTCTATCCGACGACAGCCGCCGCACCTGTCTTTCTGCTGCCGGTACTTGCCCTGGTGGGAGCGGGTCTGACAGCTGCGCTCATCTATTCACTTGCGTACAAGCGCCATAAGGGCTTGTCGCCAACGCGTCTGTTGCTGACGGGAATTGCCGTTGCGGCGGGTATTAGTGCGGCGATGATCGTGCTGATGCTGCGGCTGAGCCCTGATAAATATCAATTTGTGGCGACTTGGATGGCGGGCAGCATATGGGGAACGAATTGGAAGTTCGTGCTATCGCTGCTGCCATGGATTGTTGTTCTGCTGCCTTATGTTTTCTATAAAGCTTCGGTCATGAACGTGCTCAATTTGGGAGAACAAATGGCAGTCGGACTGGGGGCATCGGTATCAAGAGAGCAGTTGAAGCTATTGTCGGCTGCAGTTGGACTCGCCGCCTCGTGTGTCGCTGTAAGCGGAGGCATCGGGTTCGTAGGACTTATCGGACCGCATCTGGCGCGGCGTTTGGTTGGACCCAAGCATCAATTGTTGCTTCCGACGTCGGCGCTAGTGGGATCGTTGTTGGTTATAACGGCAGATACGCTTGGCCGCCAGATTCTACAGCCGTCTGAAATCCCGACAGGCATTGTTGTGGCAATCATTGGCGCACCTTATTTTCTTTATTTGCTGGCTCGTTCAAGGACATAATGCCAGATTTACGAAAAGGGTAAGAAGCAACCTCTATCGATATTAACAATCATTATCTTAATAAGAGTACGATAGGAGAAATACCATGAAATCGTCATCCAAAATTGCTAAGTCGTTTGTTGTCTGCGTGCTGCTCTGCATGCTATTGGCCGCTTGCGGCGCAAATTCAAGTGTGGAGACAGCATCGAGTTCTGTACAGGCTACAACTGGTAGCGGACAAGCATCGTCGTCGACAACACCAGAAACGCGTTTGTTCCGAGATTATCAAGGACATGAAGTAACGATACCAACGCATCCGAAACGGATCATCGTCAACCAATTTATGGGGCATTTGCTGGCGGTAGGAGTAAAGCCGGTCGGAGCGACTTCGAATCAGCTGAGCCAATTTGAGAAATCGTCTTTCCTGAAACCGCTTGGATTGACCACGGGTATTGAAGACCTGGGTACTACGATTTCGCTGGAGAAAGCGCTCAGTATGGAACCAGATCTGATTATCTTGCAGGAAAATGCTAATGAGGAGACCCAGAATTACGCGGCTTTCTCCAAAATCGCCCCTACCGTAATATTGAAATACGGCTCCAAAACGATGCTGGACCAGTTGAAAGAAGTAGCCGATGTCGCCGGTCAGCCGCAGAAAGCGGAGCAGTGGATTGCGCAGTATGAGAAGAAAGTAAAGCAGTATCGCGAACAATTAGCTGGAGTCATCGGTTCAAATGTTACATTTACAGTGATGGAAGCGTGGCCGAAGTCAGAAATTATGATTTTCGGAAACCTCTTCGGTCGTGGCACCTTTAGCCTGTATAATTCGTTGCAGCTGAAAGCACCGCCTAAGGTTCAGGAGGCGATCATGGACAAAGAGCCGTCATATGTAAAAGTCTCACTTGAAGCGCTGCCGGAATATATGGGAGACTATGTTTTCCTATCCGTCTACGATTGGCAGAACGGTGATAATTCCAAACTGGAAAACGAACTCAAAAATGCACCGGTTTGGCGCAGCCTGTCCGTTGTCAAGGAGAATCGTGTCATCCCAGTCAGTGTCGATGATTTTCTTCCTGGAGATCCGCTCTCTATTGAAAAACAAATGGAGAAGCAAGTGCAGCTGCTCTTGGAGCATTACAAGAAATAGGAATGGAAAACGAACATATAATTAACGTAAATCAACCTAAGGACGACTTCGGTTTATGGCATATTGGGAAGTGTGGGATGGTGATTGTGATGCATGATCAGGAGTCAAAGGTGCCTGCGGTGGATTCCATGTTATACAAGCTTGAAGAGATCCGTCTGCTGAATATGGAAGCTTATGGCCGATTGGGCAAAAGCATTATCACCTTACACACACTGCTGCTGGTAAGCGGAGGCGGGGGCGTGTGCAGAATTGATGGAGACAGCATAAGCATGAGTCGTGGCACTTGCCTTGTACTGTCACCGGGAGTCCTGTTGGAAGCCAGTATGGAAGAGATCAGGGAGGTTCAAATCTATCTGATTACTTTTCATGTATATGATGCCTCTGAGCCAACCCGCCTTCAACACGGGGTGCTTCCTTGCCGTCGGGTCGTGAGTGTTCCTTCATGCTCCAGGCTTGAGGAAATTGCGCGCAATATGATACAGCATCGGCAGCGGGAGAATGCATGGGACAGGCTCAAAGCGAATATATGGTTCCAGGAGCTGCTTCTCGATATTGTTCAGCAAGGTTTTCTTGGCAGCCAACCGGATGCTCAAGAGGCAATATCCCGTACGATGGCATACATGGAACGCAACTACCGGGAGGGGATAACCCGCGAAACGCTGGCGCAAATTGCCGGGATGAGTGCCGAGTATTATTCTCGGTTGTTCAAGAAGCGGAACGGGCAGAGCCCTGTGGATTATTTGACGGAGATTCGTATGAGGCATGCCAAGCGTATGCTCGTGCTTTCCAACACTTCCATCAGAGATGTTGCACAGAGCGTCGGTTTTAACGATGAATTCTATTTTAGCCGCAAATTCAAGCAAAACGCAGGCTCCGCCCCCACTGTATATGTAAAAAATTACAGTCGTACGAAAAAAGTAGCCTCGCTGTTCATTCCATATTCCGGGCATCTTCTAGCGCTGGGTGTTGAGCCCTATATTTCACCCCGTATCAAGTCCAATCCGATTACCGCCCATTTACCTGCAGCTACCCATGTGGATGATGTTAATCCCGACCTGGAGACTTTGGTGGATGCGCAGCCAAGCTTAATCCTGACCAGCGAATACGTGGATCCACTTAAAGCGGAACGATTAAACAGCATTGCTCCTACGATTACGATTCCATTTTTCCAGATGGACTGGAGGGGACACTTCAAAGCGGTTTCCAGAGTAATCGGCAAGGAAAAGCAGGCGAATGAATGGTTGAGCAATTACGAGACAAAAGCCGAGCGGGCCCGCAGTCAACTCAAAAAGCATATGGGGTCCTCTAACAAAGTACTAATACTCGTCATTCGAGGTGGCAAATATTACGTATATGGAAGCCGTAATGCCGGGGCGGTTATTTATGGCGACTTGCAGTTGGCTCCTCCGGAGGGAGTTAGCGGTATTTATCACTTTATGGAAATGACTGTTGAGGCTATAACGGACAGGTATGAGCCTGATTATTTAATTATACAAAACAGGGATTGTTCCGATGTAAGTAAGGCAGTCGAGCCGCTGAAAACCGGGCCTTGGAACAAGATGAAGGCTGTGCAAAAACAGCAGGTGTACTGGATTCAGGATGACCCCTCCTCATGGAATTGTTACACCTCGTTATCGCATGCATGCATTCTCGATGAGGTTGTGGAATGGTTCGTGTCACAATAATCTATGTGATCCGTCATAATTGTTCATGGCTCTTCCCTGAGTAATCGTTATAATTGTGAATGATAATCAATGTCAATCAGATGAAAAGGGGAGATTTCAGCATGTTCGATACACAAGTACATCGAGGGAAGCGCCATTGGCTGCTGATTACAGCTCTGGTTTTAACGATGGTATGGATCGTCACGGGGTGCGGAACTGCGGGAACGGGACCAAGTACGACGGAAGCAGGGGTGAAGCCGCCTGAGAATGAGGGTACAGCAGCTCCGAATCAGAAGAATAGCCCCAAGGAACGTACAGTTAAGCATAAGCTGGGCGATGTTAAGATCCCGGCTGATCCCCAAAAAATAGCTGCGTTGGTATATGCCCATGCGGACCATCTGCTCGCACTTGGCATCAAGCCTCACGCGTTGGTCACTCAGACAGGAACGGAGTTTCTGCCTTATCTGAAGGATCAGCTGCAAGGTGTTAAACCGCTCGGTCTGGCACATGAACTGAATCTGGAGGCTGTATTGGCAGCCGAGCCTGATCTTATTATTGCCAACACAGGCTTTCATGAGAAAACGTATGATTCGCTCAACAAGATCGCTCCGACGGTGCTGCAGGAGAATTATCTGGATGCCATGGACTGGTTTCGTGACACAGCCAAAATTGTAGGTAAAGAAAAAGAAGCCGATGTCGTGGTCAAGCAGCTTCTTGATAAAGCGGCACAAGCCAAAGAAAAGCTTTCCAAGATTGTAGGCAATCAAACGGTAGCTTTTGTAAGGGTTAGCGGTAAAGAATTGTCGGTTGTTGGAATTGAGGAACAAAATCGAGGGAAAATGACCTACTTCGGCAGTCTGTTGTATGAAAACGTTGGACTTAAGGAGCCGGACTATAAAGCAATGGGAATTGAGTTTAAAAAGTCGATTGCGACCATTTCAATGGAAAAACTGCCCGATCTGAAGGCTGATCATATTTTTATGCTCGTTCGTGATGGGGCGGACAATGAAAAGGTGTGGTCGGAGCTGCAGCAAAATCCTATTTGGAAAACCCTTCCGGCTGTAAAAAATAATCATTTGTATGTAGTCAAGGATTCTGCCAAATGGTTTGCAGGGTATGGACCCATCGCTTTTAGTCAAATTATAGACGAAGCTGTTACTGCTTTGAGCAAATAAGAATCAAATGGACAAGTACTTGCAGCCGTCGAGAGGTAATTCTAACAGTTCAAACTGTGGAATTGCCTCTTTTTTATGAGATAAGAATATAGGGAAGGATTCTTCACATGAGCGATACGAAAAAGATCCTAAGAGGTTTAGAATCGTTGACAGGACCTTTTCCGTATTTTGCTGCAAATCGGTTACCGGAAAGTCCGAGTGAATGATTTCTCGATTGGTTGAATCTGGCGATGCGTTTTACTTTGGAGAAATCATAGGCTCTGGCTCTGATGAGAGAAAGGAGAGATGTTTGGCGACAAGGAGATTGAGCAAATTGCAGCTGATGTGGGAATTGAACTGCATGTGCATTGTACCATTCGAAAAATGGACTGCGACTCATGGAGAGAATGGGTATCATATTTCCACGTACAGTGGTATCGTATATGGTTAAGGTGCAGCTTTTGCTGTATCCTTGCTGAGGCCAGCATACAGCTTATCTTTGTATAGTTGAATATTAGGAGAACAAGGAGACCACAATGATGACGAAGAAGAGAATGGACTGGGATGCAGGAACATGGATCAATTTACCTTTGTCTTCCCGGAAAGAAGGAGATTTCCTTAAGGTTGTGCCTGAAAAGGGAAAAGACTTTTGGAAAAAGACTTTATATGGTTTTGAATATGAGGATGGGGCTGCTTTATTGGCGGAATGGGATAACACCGCGGTGGAGGTATCGTTTGAACTCGGATCATTTACGGAGCTATACGATCAGGCAGGCATTCTGTTGTATCATGGCCCGGAGCAATGGATCAAAACAGGGATTGAAATCAACGACGGCATTCCCCAGCTTTCAGTAGTTGTAACCGATGGCTATTCAGACTGGTCGTTAGCGGCTGTGCCGGAGTGGGTTGGGGAGGAGGTCACACTACGCGCCTCTATAATGAAGGATGCCGTGATTATCCGGGCACGGACGGAGCATCACGGCTGGCGTACGATTCGTGTAGCGCGTTTTCCGTACGAAACCGGAAATCAGGCCGGTCCCTATACTTGTTCACCAACCCGTGCTGGCTTCGAGGTCACCTTCACTCACTGGGGCTTTACGGAGCCGGATCAAGACCTTCATGTCGATCCTCCCGTAGAATAAACTTGTACCCAGCACCCTATCATAAGGGAAGCTTTAGTCCGAAAACCAGAGGCTGTCCCAAACTAACATGGCCTGACGGCCACCACCATGAATGAAAATGTCTTGGCTTGTGAATCTGTATGTTCCATAATGG
>NZ_MRTH01000003.1 GCF_001956045.1 Paenibacillus sp. FSL H7-0331
AATTTAGTATTGTCTTTTTTACCATTCTAAACAAGATTAAAATCTTTCTTAAGCTCCTATTGACATTATATTAGCTGGTTTGTGTACAAGAGCAGGACCGTCCGGACAGGAGCCGAACGGTTCTTTACTATTTTTGCGTTGATTTTATCCATATGTTCCGGTTACAGTGATAACATGAAGGGTAGTTGCCAGTTAATTGCGGGGAAGCCGTACAGGATGAGGGGCGTGAACAAGTTGGGCGGAGGCGAGATATTAACCAAACCGGAGTTGCATGTCCGGAGTTTTGTGGCTACTACGAATACAGATTGGGCGGATGACGGCTTTCACCAGCACCGCACCTTGGAAATCAGCATTTTGCTGGAAGGTAGAGGCGTATTCGAATGGAATGACAGTAAGCTTAACCTGGATGCAGGGCAAGTGATTATCATCCCGCCTGCCCTGCCGCACCGGTTTGAAGGGAAGCAGCGGAATCGCTATGGGGTCATGCATCTGGAAAACATACCGGCTCGGATTATGGAGCACTTATCTGATTTTGGAAGCGGATCCAAGCCAGTTATCATAGCTCTATCCCGTCTCGATAAAGAACGCTTGGAATGGCTTTTTCGCGAATTTTTACGCATATTGTCCAGTCCACTTAAGAAGCAAATGAGAACATACAGTGCATGGGTAGAGGTCATTGTTCTATTCCTGCTTGAACATTCGCAATCGGTTCAGCATGCATTAACGATCACCAAGGCGGCCGATTATATCCGCGAAAATTTGAGTCGAGGTGTGCAAATCGCTGACTTGGCCGCTTTGGCAGGACTGACCGAGGCTGGTTTTCGCCGTTTGTTCGATGAAATCTACGATATGAGCCCCAAGCAGTATTTGCAGCAATGTCGTATGGTCGAGGCCAAATGGCTGCTTAGCTCCTCGAATAAAGAATTGAATGAAATCGCCGAGCAGATAGGATTTGCCAGATTGCATTCGTTCTCGTTATGGTTCAAAAAGGTGGAAGGAATCCCTCCATCGGAGTGGCGTAAAATGCAGCAAAGAAAGACAGATGAATTTTCTATTTAAGCGGATGGCGTTTTGTGTAAATTGTGTTTCGATTTCAATAAATACAATCGGTTCGAAATACATTATTCTTCTAGTGTACCCCGAAAAACGGCAGCATGCGGTAAGTCATGCGTCATAAGCAGGGCGGAAAGGAAGAATAGTGGATGCGCAAAGGAATTAATCAATGGTGTTTTCCAAAAGGAACTTCATTAGCGAATATGTTTGAAACGAGTCGTCAAGCGGGCTTCGATGAAGTTGAACTGAACCTGTACGCACCTGGTGGTGTGGGACTAACCATGGACACCACGGAGGAGGAAGCCAAAGCCATTGGGCGGCTCGCTGAGCTTCATGGGATCCAGCTGCGCTCACTTTCCTCAGAAATCATGGGACGTTATCCGTTGTCTTCCCCGGATCAGGAAGTTCGCAATCTCGGAATTAAGGCTATGCAGAAGCAAATACAAATTGCCGCATGGCTCGGTATGGATACGATTCTTGTTGTTCCCGGCAGAGTGAACGAGGAAGTATCGTATGAGCAGTGCTATGAACGCAGCCGGACAGAGCTAGCCAAGCTGCTGCCGGCTCTGGAGGCGAATCATATCCATATGGGCATCGAAAACGTATGGAATAAGTTCATGTGGTCGCCAATTGAAATGGCCAAGTACATTGATGACTTCGGGTCATCTTTGGTATGCGCTTATTTTGATGTAGGCAATACACTGCTATTTGGTTATCCGCAGCAATGGATTCGTATACTGGGTCACCGAATTCGCAAGGTGCATGTCAAAGATTTTAAGCTGGCTATAGGTAGCCTGAATGGCTTTGTCCCGCTGCTGGCAGGTGATGTCGATTGGAAGGAAGTACGAATCGCATTGAACGATATCGGTTATAAGGATGTGCTGACTGCGGAATTGACGGCTTACACAAGTGCTCCGGAGCAGCTCATCTTCGATACGGCGAGGCATCTTGGTGTGATCATGGGCGACAAACCGAATTAAAAAAGCGTGCTTGTACAATCAAATTCCGAAGGAGTGCGGTATATATTATGGTAAAAATCGCTGTTATGGGTGCAGGCGGTATTGCTGCCGAACATATGAAAGCTTTGAAGCCTCATCCAAACGTAGAGATCGTAGGGATCTGTGATGTAATTCTCGAAAACGCACAAAATATGGTTAATGAAAATGGGGGTCGAGCCTACACTCATTATGAGGAAATGCTGGACCGGGAGCAGCCGAACGGCTTGATTATCAGTGTCCCTCCTTTCGCCCATGGTGATGTGGAAGAGGTCGCAGCGAGTCGTGGAATTCATTTATTAGTCGAGAAACCGGTTGGCCTCAATATGGATGCAGTCAGGAAAAAAGCAGAAGTGATGCAGGCGGCAGGAATTATCGTCAGCACCGGATATTGCTTGCGTTATATGGAAGCCTTGCAAAAAGCACGGGCGTATTTGTCGGATAAGCCGATAGCGATGGTGCGGGCACTGCGCATAAGCGGCATACCCCAAATGCCCTGGTGGCCGATCATGGACAAATCCGGCGGGCAGCTGGTTGAAATGACCACACATAATGTGGATATGATGCGTTGCCTGGCTGGAGATATCACGAAGGTATCCGCTGATATGAACTTGCTTGTGATGAAGGATGGGGGATTCGATATCCCTGATGTCACTTCCGCGAACTTCGTTTTTGCTAATGGGGCAGTCGGACATATCGACACCACGTTTTTTCCGCAGCCTGTCGAACGAGCTTATCTGGAAGTAATGGGCCCTGGGTATCTTCTGACAATTGAAGGTAGAACCTTGACTATAATAGAAGGCAAACAAACTATGGTTTATAAAGGGGATGATGATTTCTATAGAGCTCAGGATCATGCGTTTATCGAAGCGATTGATACGGGTGATCGCAGCCTGATCCTTGCTGATTACAGCGAGGCCATGAAAACGCTGGAGGTCACATTGGCGGCGAATGCTTCAGCTGCTTCAGGTCAAACGGTTTACCTAACCTGATAAAAGGTTCTCATGACATTAGTGATATTGCGATTTGCATTGTATAATAAGCAAGGTGCAGGAAGAATATGTCTGCCGATGCAAATCATACTTTATTCATGGGAGATGGTAATGTGACACAAGCAGGAGATCGTGCGGCTAGCGCCGTGCTAAATACGCCGGGATTGGTCAGTTTTTGGGATTTTCAGGAGCCCTCAGGAGAACCACCAACTTCCCAGGGGAAAGAGCGGTATGTGCTGCAGGATGGGAACGGCGCTGTTGCCAAGGCCAATGAAGGTGTGTTTGGGCCCTCTGCTGCCGACATTCGCAACGGTCAGTGGTATCGGATTGCTCGTGCAGACTGTCCGTCTTTGGATTTCCACGGAGAGACAGCGTTTACATTGTGTGCATGGCTGAAGCGATCCGGTCAGCAGGAGTCAACAAAATGTGAAGCGGTCGTTGGCATGTGGGATGAAACGTATAAGCATCGGCAATATTGCATGTTTCTCAATCTGCGGATTTGGGACAGCGCTCAACAGCTATGCGGACATGTGTCAGCTGAAGGCGGTCCGACACCGGAATATAAGTATTGTATGACATCGGCTATTGGACAAACAGAGGTTTCCTTTGGAGAGTGGCATTTTGCTGTGATCACTTTCGATGGCGAATATGCCAAAGTATTTCTGGACGGACAACTGGATGAACGGGAAACGTTCAACCCCTATTTGTATCCGAAGGCACTGCACAACGGTGGTAGTGAGGGATCAGACTTTACGGTTGCCGGTGTGAATAGGTCCGGAGAAATGGGTAACTTCTATGAAGGCCTGCTCGGTGGGCTGGCGGTATATGACAGGTGTTTGTCTGTAGATGAAATTACTGCGCTGCATCAAGCAACTAGGCCAATCGAGATGGATGCTTCATGATGTAGGCCCTGTTGTACATAATCGATTGGGTGGAACGGCTGCTTCTCACACCGATGTGGAGGAGCAGCCTTTTCGGGTGGAAATGGCCAGTAAGAGTATGGTTGTATGGATTGGAGATTACATGCATGGATATGAAGGATTTCATGAATAATGATAAGCTTCATTGGAATGTGGATATTGAAAATACATTAAATCGGTTTCCTATTTTGCTGCGATTTAACGAGTGGACCAAGGGAACCAGCTTTCATTACCAGCCTGGTGTGGAGATACATATTACTCAAGAGGGAGAGGGAACGATGGTTGTAGGCAGGCAAATCTTGCTGCAGGCTCCCCGTTCTGTCTTGGTATTTCGCGGAACCGTGCCTCATCAGATGATTTCCAAATCGTCTTATAAACGTGCGGTGATCTGTGTCAACTTCAGCAATGAGGATGAGGGCGTGCTTTCAAGCCTGCACCGTCTCATTGATTTTGCCTGGGTACCCGATGATTCGTGCCTGAGCTTTTCGCTTAGTCCTAAGCAGTTCCAGAAAGTAGAGGAGATGTGCAGAGGGCTGAATCATGAGCTGGAAGCTCGCGAGATTGGCTGGGAGCGGATGGCATTGGCTCTTGTACTGCAAATAACAGCTTATTTGCAAAGGAGTACGACAGATTCGGAGCGCGTAACGATGCTGCCGATGAAGGGGAAAAAGAATGATCTTGTGCAGGCTTGTCTGGATTATGTATGTGGAAATCTGGGTGAAGAATTATCATTAAAAGTAGTTGCCAAACGCTTTGCGGTCAGTGAAGAGCATTTGACGCGAAGCTTTACGAAGGAGATGGATATCAGCTTCTATCAGTATGTGCTGCTGCAAAGGGTGGCAGAAGGAAAGCGACTGCTGCGTGAGTCTGCGGATGTGTCTGTCTCGGAGATCGCATATATGATCGGTTTTCCCTCCTCATCTCACTTCAGCCGTCATTTTAAAGCTCTGACAGAGGAGACACCTTCCGCATACCGCCAGCGTTTGTTTGCAGCTGAATAAATGCAGGCAGGCAGCACTTCACCAGATTGGTCAATTATTGACCAGAAACATGTCAAACATCGGCAATCTTATTTCGCTTCTTCATCCTATAATTGATCTTGTCAAGCAACTGCAGGACAAATCGTTAATTGGAGGAGAAGCGAATGAAGGCGACAGAAGGTGGACAGCAAATGACGGTCAAACGTCCAAAGCTGAAGCGTTCGATCATTGATTGCGATATCCATCACTACACAGGGATGAATGTAATAAAACCATATTTGCCTCGTGAATATCGTGAGCTTGTCGATACTTATGGAGCTGCCTTGCCTGGAGGTATGCATTTTAATGGAGGTGTAGGCGGTCGGATGGTCGACTCTTTTCCGCCTGCTGGAGGTCCCGCGGGAAGTGATCTGGCTTACATGCAGGAGCATCATCTCGATCCCCATAATGTTGAATATGGCATCCTGACCGGTGAAGGCATGGGGATGCATGGTACGATCAACCATGATTACGCGGCAGCTTTATGCACCGCAACGAATGAATATACCATTGAGCACTGGCTGGCACAGGACAGCCGGTTGAAAGGTTCAGTATTTATTCCGAAGCAGGAGCCGAATTTATCGGCGCATGAGATTGATCGTATAGGTGGACGGGCGGATATCGCGCAGGTGATCGTTTCCAGCGGGTCGATCTTTCCTTATGGGAATCGATATTACAATCCGATCTATGAAGCATGTGTCCGTCATAACCTGCCATTTACCATTCATGTTGGCGGAGAGGGTAGCGGAGTGAATGCGGCGACTACAGGTGCAGGCTATGTGACCCATTATATAGAATCCAGAGCTGCTCGTCCGCAGGTCATGATGGCTCATCTGGCAAGCTTCATCTTCGAAGGTGTATTTGAGCGGTTTCCTACATTGAAGGTTGTGCTTCAGGAAGCAGGTGTATTCTGGATCGCCCCGTACCTGTGGAGGCTAGATCAGGATTGGAAGGCGCTGCGTGTGCAGACCCCATGGGTGAAGAAGAAGCCAAGCGAGTACTTCCGTACGAATATGCGAGTTACGACGCAGCCGATCGAGATTACGCCGAATCGGGAAGTGTTTGACCAAATGATGGACAGCATCTTCGCAAAGGAAACGATGATGTTCTGCAGCGACTATCCACATTGGGACTTTGATTCCCCGCTAAAAGCATTGCCGAAATTGGATGATGAGCTATGGGATCGTGTGTTTTACCAGAATGCTGCCGATATTTATAGTCTGCCTGTGCGTAAGGCGGAAAGTGAAGGGAAGCAGTCATGACACAGTCGACACAAGAGCAAGCCTCGCAGAAGAAGCCACCAGCTGCTGAGATGCACACCGTTGCACAAGTATCGGAGATTCCTCCTGGCACTCATAAGATTGTGGTAGCCGGCAACCGCAGCATCGGAATTTACAATATCGATGGGCAGTTTTACGCACTGCGCAACGTGTGCCCGCATCAGGGTGCAGAGCTGTGCAGAGGGCTGACCAAACCGCTTGTTAGCTCCTCAGGGCCGGGTCGCTTTGAATATGAGCGTGAAGGGGAAATCGTCCGATGTCCGTGGCATCAATGGGAATTCGATATCAAGACCGGATGTATGATTGTTGATCCGGCGATGCGAACGAAGTCCTATGAGGTAACAGTGGAAATGTTCGGGGTTTCCGTCGAGGATGGAGCGGTGATTGTCCATCTGTAGGCATGGAGTGCGTCGCAATTATATTTAGAGGAAGTCTACGGTTCACTAACTCAGTGAGCTATAGGCTTCTTTTTTCTTGGCTATGTTAAACGTTACTGTTGATTTTTGATACTTACGAACTAATGTTCTATAATAAGGGTAATATCACTGTTCGGAGATGATTTACCTATGGAGTTAAAGGAACTGAAGAGGCTTGCTGATACATTGGACGATAACGGTAAGCGAGAGCTTATCTACTTTTTGCAGTCCCGAACCAAGGGTGTGGCGGTTCCAGTTCGAGCGATTGACGAAATTCAAGAGCAGAAGCATAAAGATGGACTCGTTTGCCCGCATTGCAAAAACCATTCTGTCGTGCGATTTGGAAAGTACGCTGTAAAAACACGTACTGGAGAGGTTAAACGTCAACGATACCGTTGTAAGTCCTGTCGCCAAACGTTCAATGACCTTACAAATACCCCTCTGCAACGAACGAGGAGACCTCATAATTGGGTTCGTTTTATTGAATGCATGATTGAGGGCTTTTCTCTGAGAAAATGTGCTGAGCAGTTAAACGGTGAAGTCACGCACGTAACCTTGTTTTACTGGCGACATAAGATTCTTGCCGCTCAAAAGCAGATTCCAACTGAAGCGTTCCAGGGAATCGTCGAAATGGACGAAACGTATTTCTTATTCTCCGAAAAGGGTAAACGGAATATTGCCGAACGTAAGCCACGTAAACGTGGCGGAAAAGCCAAATATCGTGGTATTAGTAATGACCATGTATGTGTACTCGTTGCCCATGACCGTCAGAAAATGACTTACTCTGGCGTACTTGGGCGTGGACGTATTCGGACTACAAAATTGGATGAAGCGATTGGTGGTCATATATCTGATTCAAACGTGCTATGCACTGATTCGTGGAGAGCATTCAGTTCCTATGCGAATTCAAAGGGCTTGGCTCATTACCGATTCAAGTCCGACGGAAAACACGTGTAAAAGGCGTGTACCATATCCAAAACGTAAACAGCTACCACAGCCGCTTGAAGAAATGGATGGACCGCTTTAATGGTGTTGCAACCAAATATTTGCAACATTATTTGGCATGGTTTCGTTATATAGACAGCAAGGAATATGAGAATACCTCATCGAACAAGAAAAATATGTTGGTTAAATCGTGCCTGTTTACTGTAACCGACACGAATACTAAACTTAGGCTTTCTGCTTATTCTTTTTTAGTCTAACGGTTCTTGTGGGAGGAGAGGGGATATAGGTGTATGCACAAATATTTCTTGGCATTTGGATGCTCGTAAATGCAGGTTTTCATTTTTTTAAGCTTAAATTTTTTCTTAGAAAGTCGGTAATATCTATCTTGAGCGAGGATGAGTTAGCCTCTTACCAAAAGGGATCTGTTTTACCATACATCCTATTAGGCATCCTAATTATCGTTATGGGGATTATCGAGGGCAAGGAGTTGCTTTCTACTCCAGTTTTCATTGGAGTGTATATTATATTGGCTTCCATTCCATTTGCTTTGCTTTTTAGAAATAACAAAAAACACTCTGGCTATTATTTTTGGTAACTCATTTGGATTTGTAACTGGTTGCCGACACATTTAGCACATATTTATACTTTTCATTCCGTAAAGCAGTGAACCATTCCGCTAATGGAGAACGATAGCTCAATAAAACCGCCTTTTCACCGAGGCGGTTTTCTTATGGTCAAATATCAACATTAGAATTTAACATAGCCTTTTTCTTATATAAGGGGTTCACGGTTATGAATCCCGGATGGCAGATCGGCTTGGGGTAAGAAGAAGAAGACAGCACAAATTAAGGGGAGAGGACATGTATTAGAAGTAGAAGATTGCACAAATGTAGGATAGAGGACATGGGTATGGGGTGGAAAGTTTACGGGCCGTCTTTGAAGTCGTGTTCCCACCGCCCAATCTCATCCATGGAACTCGACTTCAACAACGGCTGGAACCCCATACCCATGTCCACGCCAACGCACCTAAGTATGGGTTTAGACAAGTATTTAGCCGCAGGCTGAGTTTTCTAAATTTCGATATGATCGATTCGGGAGCGATCAAACACGATAATGCTGTCTGAACGACGAAGGATTCGTCCCGATCTTGGAACTGAATATTCGGCTCAGGTAGGAGCCGTTCTCATACCCACATTGGATCGCAATCGATTCCATGGTGTCATCTGTTTCCAGCAGCAGCCGCTTGGCCTCCTCCAATCGCAAACGGGTAACAAATTCCAAAGGAGCCACGCCATATGCTGCCTGAAACCGCCTTGTAAACTGAGGCTGCTTGATTCCGAGACTGGACGCAATTTCGTGCATGCTAAGCTCGCCGAACACATTCTTGTGAATGATTCCCGCTGCTTTCTGCATGCTGGGGTCAATCTGCTTTTTACGATTAAAAGTGGATTTTTTTTCCACATCACACAGAAATAAAAGGTCCGCAACCAGATGATTGAGAATAGGAGAGGAGACGCCGTATTTGAGCTCTGTCTTACGCAAATAAGTATAAGTGGAGGAGAGCCGGGCCACATCGTGAATCGTTATTTTGCCAACAGGTGGCCGCAGAAAAGAATCCTCTACTTCCTCGGGTACGGTAAACCGAATCATGTGAAAAGTAATTTCATTGGGTGTCCTGCGCTTTAACACGACATTCGGCGGACAAATCACGATATCCCCAAAGACCGCATGTCCGTTCAACTCCCCGACATCGAAGTCAAACGCGCCTTTTTCAACGCCGAGGATAACATGATTACTGTATATATCCTCGGGCAGCTGGAAGCCAGGTTGGGGTCCCGCATAGACATATCCATCTACATTTATCAGGTTTTGAAGCATGGCACATTCCCCTCCTGCCACCAGATCAACCAAGCTGGCTTTTAATTTGAGAATATCATATTTTATGTAATTATTAAAGGTTTGGATCGGATAGTTGTTTCTCCGCATCTACGCAAAAAAGTGCAAGAGAAATGGCAAATGCGTGTATTACAATCCGTATTTTACGATGATATGATAATAGTGAAATCAGAACATTACGTAGTTCCAAGATGACAATTGCGATAAAGGGGTGGTTCAAATGGAGACAACACAAATCAAAGGATCAGAAAGCAAGTCCAAGTTGAAGCGTTCCATTATTGACACGGATATTCACGGAAGAGCTCCGCGAGAAGGTATGCTGAAGTACATGCCGCGTATTTATCGGGAACAGATTGCTACCTTTGGTTGGCGTCTGCCTGCACAAGGCGGAATGTTTCTGAATGGTGGAACCAACGGTAGTATGCAGGATGTGAACATCCCTGAGGACAGTCAGAACGAAGACACTTATCTCGATTATTTACGGAAAAACCACCTGGACACCTACAATATCGAGTATGGTATATTGACTGGGGGAGGTTATGAGGTTCATGCAGCGGTAGACACCGATTTTGCGGCGGCGGTGTGTTCGGCACACAATGATTATTATTTGGAGAGATACTTGTCGAGAGAAAGCAGACTGAAAGGCTCAATCCTGATTCCTAAGCAGGATCCTATTCTGTCCGCTAAAGAAATTGATCGTGTTGGATCCAATCCCGATATGATTCAGGTCGTGGTCTCCAATGGAGCACAGAAGCCTTACGGGCACCGATTTTATCATCCTATTTATGAAGCTTGCGTTCGCCATAACCTGCCTTTTACCATTCACGTCAGCATGGAGGGGATTGGTATCAACAATCCGACAACGGGTGCCGGGCATGTTACCAGCTACATTGAATACCGTGCAGCTCGTGCTCATATTATGGCAGCACATATGGCAAGCTTTATTTTTGAAGGGGTATTTGAGAAGTTCCCAACACTCAGGGTGGTGATGATGGAAGCGGGAATGCTGTGGATCGCTCCGCTGATCTGGAGATTGGATCAGGATTGGAAAGCATTGCGTCACCAGACACCGTGGGTCAAGGAGCCGCCAAGTGAATATTACCGCAAATTTTTTAGGATCACCTCGCAGCCCTTGGAGCTTCCTCCGACAACCGATATGATCAAGCCAATGATGAATGCCATCCATTGCGAGACGAATCTGATGTTTGCAAGCGATTTCCCGCACTGGGATTTTGATTCCCCGACACATGCCTTCCCGAAATTGGAAGAGAATATGTGGGATCGAATCTTCTACCAGAATGCAGCGGAGCTGTACGGCTTGCCGCAAAGAAAAGCGTCGAAGGGAGTGGCTTTGGCATGACCCGGTATTTGGTAGGCAGCATCTCTGAATTAACACCAGGAACCAAAAAAATTATTCAAGCCGGCGGGCGAAGTGTCGGTGTGTACAACCTGGGCGGCGAATTGTATGCGATTCGGAATTTATGTCCGCATCAAAGTGCAGGGTTATGCGAGGGCATTACGAGCTCGTTTATTACATCCACGGGACCCGGGGAATTTTGCTTTGAGCATGAGGGTGAGATTGCACGATGTCCATGGCATTTTTGGGAATTCAACATTAAGACAGGTCAAATGATGGTGGACCCGAAGGTAAGAACCAAAACGTATGATGTAGAAGTAGAACGGTTTGATGTTTCTGTAGATGAACAGCAGGTCTTCGTCCACATGTAACATCCAGAAGCTAACAGCAGGAGATTAGGGTTATCCCTTCAGAAATGGCGGTGGTAGGAATTAAAGCAACATTGACTCTGCTAAAAAAAGACAAGCATCTGTATTTATTGGCCATACCCGGCATCTTATTCTTTATTGTGTTTCATTATGTTCCGATGTATGGAATATTGATTGCTTTCAAAAAGTACAACGTATACCAAGGATTTGCTGGCAGCCCTTGGGTAGGCTTCGATAATTTTGTAAAGCTTTTTCAAATGAGTGGTTTTGTGAGAGCGCTTAACAATACGATGATTATCAGCCTTTACCAATTGGTGTTTGCTTTCCCTGCTCCTATTATCCTTGCGATTATGTTGAATGAAGTCAGGCACATGCTGTATAGAAAATTTGTGCAAACCGTCATTTATCTGCCCCATTTTGTATCGTGGATTATCATTACAGGCATATTATATGCCTTTTTTTCCCCGTCTACGGGCGTTATCAAAGAGATTTCCGTTTGGCTTGGTTATGAGGGAACTGTGATCAATTTTATGAGCAGCAAGGAATATTTCAGATCGTTGCTGGTTGTCTCGAATATATGGAAGGAAGCAGGGTTCGGGACTGTGCTCTACTTGGCGACCATCGTATCAATTGATCCTCAGTTATATGAAGCGGCGAAGGTGGACGGAGCGAAAAAGTGGCATCAAATTTGGCATATTACGCTTCCGGGGCTGCGAACAACGATTGTCATTTTACTGATCTTCCGGGTAGGCCACATCCTCAACGCCGGGCTGGATCAAGTGTATGCGCTTTATAATCCTCAGGTATATGAAGTCAGCGAAATATTGGACACCTTTATTTACAAGCTGGCTTTCGAAGAGGCCAAATATGATTTGTCGACAGCTACGGGTGTGTTCAAGTCAGTCATTGGTTTGATACTCGTATTGTTCACTAACTATATTGCCAAAAAAATCGACCGGGACAGCGGGATTATTTGAATTAAGGAGGCCAACATGAAGGAGACGTTTGGGGAGAAGTTCATTTATTGGCTGTTAAACGGATTTTTATTACTATTGTCCCTATGCACGCTGTATCCTTTCTGGCATGTCCTGATGTATGCCTTAAGTGATCCCAAGCTATCGATGGGTGGAGGCATATTCCTTCTTCCACGGGGATGGTCGCTATCGTCGTTTGAAATTTTACTGAACAGTAAGGGGATCTATACAGCCTACGGGAACTCCTTGATCAGGCTGGTTGTGGGAACCTGTGTGAATCTGCTATTTACAGCGATGCTTGCTTATCCGTTATCCCTGAAGCGTTTTATCGGTAGAAATGCGATCACACTGATGATCTTTTTTACGATGCTGTTCAGCGGCGGTATGATTCCCAGCTATTTGCTCGTTAAAGAATTGGGACTATTGGATAGTATCTGGGCGCTCATTATTCCGGGTACGATCAGTGCTTGGAATTTGCTGATTATGAAAACGTATTTTCAGAACATTCCTCCTGAGCTCGAAGAATCTGCGAGCATAGACGGAGCTTCGCCCATGAGGGTGTTAATTTCGGTTATACTGCCTGTCTCCATGCCGGTGATTGCTGCGATCGGTTTGTTTTACGGAGTCGCGCATTGGAACTCCTATTTTGACGCAATCCTATATATCAACTCACAGAGCCAACAAGTATTGCAGGTGTTCCTACGGACGATGCTCAACAGCAGTTCTTTGCAGCAGGTACAGGGCTCGGAGGCTTTTGCCAGCAATATCGGGATGGTAACCGAGGAATCGGTCAAGATGGCAACGGTCATTTCATCGGTACTGCCTATGCTGCTCATCTATCCGTTTTTGCAAAAGTACTACGTAAAAGGAGTATTAATCGGTTCAGTTAAAGGATAATGAAATGTAAATTCGGACAAATAACTAGGGGGCTGGCTATGATTAATAAATCTTGGAAATCCATCGTATGGGCAACGACAACAATAATTGCGGTTGGAAGTTTAAGCGCTTGCAGTGGAGGTGCGCAAGGAACGGGTTCCGATGCATCGGGACAGCAGCAAACCAAGCCTGGAGAAACGCCAACCGTTACGATTCTTATGAGCAAGGGCACCAATTTCCCTGAGACCAATCCGGTCATTGACCAAATCAGAAAAAAAACAGGCGCCAACGTGCAGGTCATTGCAGTGGATCTCGGGGATTATGAAAATAAATTGAATGCCATGATTGCATCCGGCAGCCCACCTGACATATTCAACAGCTACAGCAAGCCTAAGATCAAAGATCTGGTAGACAATAAAGCCATTCTTCAGCTTGATCCTTTATTAGAGAAATCAGGAAAAAACATTAGTGAGAATAAAGGCAAATATTTAAAGGGTATCGGCTACATCGACGGCAAAACGTATGCCATCCCGAATGCTTACGGACTCGGTAACGGACTTGCCATCCGTCAGGATTGGCTCGATAAGCTTGGGCTCAAAGTGCCGACAACATTGGATGAATATGAAAATGTTCTGAAAGCCTTTGTTACCAAGGACCCGGATGGTAATGGCAAGAATGATACCATCGGTCTTGGATTGTCTGTATCCATTGATCAGACATTCGAGCATGTCTTCGCGGCTTATGGGGTGCCACTCAAGAGGGGAGTGCTAGTTGACGGTAAAGTGACTCCGTGGCCACTAGCCCCCGGTTATCTGGATGCAGTCAAATACTATAACAAGCTGTACAAGGAAGGGGTGCTCGAGCCTGACTTTGCAACCGTTCCAGCGATGCAGGAATATGAAAAGCTATGGAATGGGAAGATGGGTGCCTTTCAATTTAATCCTCCAGGTACCACACAAAACTGGATGACCCGCTATATTGAAAATCCTAAACCGAAATTTGTGTATACCACGCTCAAGGGACCGAATGGTCAAGGCGGCAATGTTCGTTTTGTTCGTGAGGATAAAGGTCCGTGGACGCACATCTCCAGTAAATCCAAAAACCCTGAAGCTGCGATTAAGGTGCTTGACTTTCTAATCAGCGAAGAAGGCGACCGTTTGACATGGGCTGGAATTGAAGGAACCACCTATACCATGAAAGACGGCAAATTCGAATGGATCAAGCCTTATGACGATGCCGTTCAACTGAGAAATCAGGGGGGCTTCGCCTATTCTGCTATTATTCAACGCCTGGATGGTATGGAGTTTCAGCTGATGAACGATACGACGCGCAAAGGGATCGAACTATCGTATAACAGCCCAATCCCCGATGCTTATCTATTTGGGGTACCTGATATTGAAAGAGACAAAAAGAAGGTTCTTGATGACATGGAGCTTGAATTCAGAACCTCTGCCATCGTATCGAAGGGTGATCTGGATAAACTCTACACGGACTTTAAGAAAAAATATTTAGCCGAAGGCGGAAGCACGTGGATTGAGCAAGCAACGGTTATCTACAACAAGGAAAAAGCGGAATTAAAAAAGTGAAATGAATCAATCGTGCGTTAATCACTGAAGAATGGATAGCACACAGCACAAGCTGACAACGGTATTAGACCGGGGTCAGCTTGTTTGTATGATGGTTGTAAATTGGATGGATATGCATAATATTCGAACATCTGGATAATCTATTACCGTTATAACAGACGGATGGTGAATAGTGTCATGGATAAAAGTATAGGTAAAATTAACTTTTTGCAGGTGTGCATGATTTTGATGCTGATGAATGGACTTATGACTCATGTAGTCGTGAATCCTATGCTGCTGGAGGCATCCGGCAGGGATGCCTGGATTTCCGCTATATTGGCAGGAGTATTGCTATTACCGTGGTGTGCCCTGCTGGTTATCTTTATGAGAAAATCAGGCCAACAGAAGCTTCAGCCTTGGCTAGCGAGCAAGACAAATTCCACAATCTCGTGGTTGCTTGTCATTCCGATTTGTTTGCAATTGTATCTCATCGGAGGGACGACGGTTATCCACACCGCAACATGGACCATTATTAATAACCTGCCCGGTACGCCCAAGCTTGCCTTGGTTTTCACTTTATGTCTGGTCAGCTTGTATTACGCGATTTCTGGCATTCGGATGATAGCGATTAGTGCGGGCATCTTATTACCCATGGTAATTGTACTGGGGTATTTTGTGAGCTTCGCCAATATGCCCAAAAAAGATTTCACCCTGTTGCAGCCGGTTCTGGAGTATGGCTGGCAGCCTGTTATCCATGGCATGCTTTATGCGGGAGGCGGCTTCATAGAGCTGATTATGATCATAGCGATTCAGCATCGAATAAAGTCCCGTGTTCGGCCATGGCAGCTGATGATACTTGCAGCTGTTATGGTGTACATCACGGTCGGTCCCATTATAGGTGGAATTACGGAATTTGGGCATAGAGAAGCCACCAAGCAGATGGAATCACCCTACGAGCAATGGAGGTTGGTAAAACTTGGTAATAATATCGAGCATGTGGATTTTTTATCTGAATTCCAATGGCTTGCCGGCGCGGTGATACGAGTCAGCTTTTCACAGCTATTAATAGGAGAGCTGTTCCCTTTTCGAAGCTTGAAAAAGAAAAAATTTCTAATTTTATCCATCACGATCAGTTATATTGTGCTCACGATGCTTCCCTTGGAAAGCTATTCCGTTTATTTATGGATGTATCAATATTACATGCCGATTTCTTTCACAGTGGCTTTGCTCATATCACTTGTATGCATGGCGATTGCACTCATTTCCAGGAAGGTAAAGGAGGAAGCTGCATGAAAGGAAATAAGCTTGAATCGTCGGAAAGCTGGAGCGAATCTAAACTCAAGGCGTTATTTCCTCACTCGGCGGACGTCCAGATTCATAATTTTCGATTAGAGGATGATGGTTGCTCCGAAGTTACTCTCATTTATAGCGAGGGCTTGTGTGATACCACTCAAATTGGTAGGGTCGTTCTACCTCAGCTTAAAAATATGTATCGCCAGCATGGATTTACTGACTTGCAAGGGGATAATGTATACGGCACCCTCCCTATACATCCAGTAGAGGCCGAAGCCACACCTGTAGAAATAGCCGAATTATTATTTCAGGGGGATCTCCTGCTGCTGTTTCCTCAAACCTCAGCTTTATTTAGAATGTGTATCGGTCATCGTTCTGAGCGCACTCCTGAAGAATCAAGTACAGAGATATCGATCAAGGGTCCCAAAGATGGATTCGTAGAAGACATCATGGTGAATGTGTCACTGATCCGCAAACGGATTCGCAGCAATTCCCTCTGCTATGAAACCGTTACGCTGGGAAGACGAACTAGAACAAGAGTCGGTTTGCTGTACATTGATGACATTATTTCCCCTGATGTGTTGAATGAAGTGAAAAAAAGGCTTAACAAGATTGATGTGGATGGACTTTATAGTATAAACCAACTTGAAGAAATGATTGTTGACGCCAAGTATTCGATGTTTCCTTTACTCGATTACAGCGGTCGACCTGACAAAGCAGTAAGCAGTCTATTGGCAGGGAGATTTGTCATCATTGTCGATGGGAATCCAATGGTATTAGTTGGGCCTACGACCTTTTTGCTTCTAATAAAATCACCTGAAGATCTATATTTTAGTTTCCAAAATGTATCATTTGCACGTTTGATACGTTTATTCAGCTTCTGTATATCTATTTTGCTGCCTGGTATTTGGGTTTCGTTGTCTTCTTTTCACCAGGATCAGATCCCCTTTCGACTGATGGCAACCATTGCTTCAGCACGTATTGGATTGCCCTTTACCGCACAAGCAGAATTGTTAATTTTACTGGTGCTATTAGAGATATTCAGAGAAGCGGGTCTTCGACTACCGAGTACAATTGGACAGACATTGACCGTTGTTGGCGGATTAATTATTGGTGATGCATCTATTCGAGCCGGGTTGGTTTCTCCAAGCGTTGTTGTCGTTGGCGCCATTACAGTAGTTGCAGGAACTACTTTAGTCAATCAATCGTTAAGTTCAACCGTCAGTTTCATGCGATTTTTGATGTTTATGATTTCTTCTTTTCTTGGCATGTACGGACTCATCCTTGGGATGCTGCTGATTCTAGGTTATATGAGCCAGCTTCGTTCCTTCGGTGTGCCCTATATGGCGCCGATTTCCCCTCCGCATTTTAAAGAAATGTTAGGCGCTGTTCTTCGACTTCCCTGGAGCAAATACAAAAAAAGACCTCAATCATTACACACCATAGATTCGGACCGACAAGGGGAGGATTAGCGTGGCTGTAAGCATAAAATGGGTTCTCATACTGGCTGTACTCCTATTGGAGTCAGGCTGCTGGGATTCCAAGCCTATTCAAAATATGGTCTATGTAACAGCTATTGGTCTGGATTATGAGGAAGGCAATTTTATTGTCCATGTACAGACACTAAATTTTAGTAATGTGGCCAAGAGTGAAAATTTCGAAATTGGTAAAAATGTACCCGTGTGGTTAGGCAGAGGAGAGGGGAAAACGGTCAGCGAAGCTTTAACATCGATCTACGCGACCTCACAGGTAAGAGTATACTGGGGACATGTCAGAGCGATCATTTTCAGTGATAGAATGCTTAATGCGACAGATTCGGTTAAGCATGCTTATGACGCCATAAACCGTTATCGTGAGATTAGATATAACATTTTAGTATACGGTACGAAAGAGCCCATGACCAAGATCCTTACACAAAAATCAATTTTTAATTTTTCACCATTAGAGAGCATCATGGATACCCCGGAAGATAGCTATTCTCAAAGGTCCTTTATTCCTCCCCAGTATGGTTACAGGCTTATCGCAGAAGTGAGCGAGCCCGGAAGGACGGCAATGCTTCCATCGCTTGCCACCGTAGACGATAGCTGGACGGAGGATCAAAAGAAAAAATCAATGTTTAAAGTGGACGGAGCCTACATGGTGAACACGCAAGAACTGAGAGGTTGGTTTTCCGGTGACGATCTCAAGGGAGCCAGATGGCTATATAAAAAAATGAAACGTGCGATCATTAATATTCCCGGTAATGGGGACCCGATCGCGGCATTAGTCCTGAAGCTGCCTAAACATCGTATAGAGACTTACCTTGAAAATGGGGAATTGCGCTTTAATATCACTGTTGAGGTCCAAGCTTATGTAGATGAAATGGTCCAAAACACATCTACAAAGAAGATGGAGCAGGAAGCGGAAGCGGTTGTTCGCGAAGAAATAAAATCGACCTATTTAAAGGGAGTTTCGAAGCAGACGGATATTCTGAACTTGCTGGGACAACTTTATGAAAAAAAATATAAAATATGGAAAAGCTTATCTGACGAAAACCAGCTGGTATTAAAAGAAGATACTTTGAACAAAATCGATGTTCACGTAAGGATAACTAACACAGGGACCTACAAAGGCAAGGCACGTTGATTTACAAAATCACATCGATATAGCATATTGGGGAGGACCGATGAAGCAGCTATGCAATTCCGATTGCAGACACGCCTGCTCACGGTCTTTCCTTTCTTCAGAGCGCTTTTAATGAAAGCGTAATCAAATTGAGCGGTGATGGATGCAACCCACAAGAATCATATATGTAATTTTTGCTCTGAAAATTACAACCAGAATAATTAAAAATATATTGAAGAAAATTTTCATCTATTATATAATCGTTTTACAGAAAATTAATTTCTTTAAGGGTGGGGTGAGGAATTGGAAGAAGAAGCTCAGCTAAATGTAGGAATATTTCTAAAACTGCGGGAAATCGCTAATAACTTGACGCTGGCGGAGAAGAAGGTGGCTGAGTTTATTATTCAATCCGGTGATGAAATTATCCGGATGACGATTACCGAATTGGCTCAGAAATGCGACAGCAGCGAGTCCACGATTGTCCGTTTATGCAAAAAGCTTCGGTTGCGGGGTTATCAGGAATTGAGGGTGGCACTAGCTCAGGATTTGGTTTCTTCACCTGTGAAGCAGATTCACGAAAAGGTCGATTTGAAGGATACGGCAGAGCAAACGATGCGGAAGGTATTTCAAGCGGCTGCTCAGGCGTTAAGCGATACCGAGTCCGTGCTCTCTGTAGACAATCTGATTAAAGCTATTGAATATGTCAAAGAGGCTAGAAGCATTTCGTTTTTTGGTATTGGCGCTTCAGGCGTCATCGCTTTAGATGCGTATTACCGCTTTTCCAAGCTGGGGATCAGCTGCCATTATGCTACGGATGGTCACAGCCAGACGAACAAGGCCATTTTTCTGGGTGAGGGTGACGTTGTTATAGGCATTTCACATTCGGGACGCACCCGTGATGTTATTCGTACACTCGATATCGCTCAAAGCAAAGGAGCCAAAACGATAGCGGTAACCCAATTCGGTCATTCTCCTATAACCGAGGTTGCTGATACGGTGCTGTTCACATCTTCCCGTGAAACCGCTTTTCGCACAGAGGCGATGGCTTCGCGGATCGCACAAAGTGCGATTCTCGACTCACTATTTGTCAATGTGGCCCTAACCAGATATGAGGAAGTCATTAAGAATTACGAGCAAGTCAGGCAAGTGACCTCGGAAATGCGAATTGATCATATGAAAGACCTACACAAAAAGGGTTAACGGGTTGAACAGGCGTCAACAAATATACAATTAGGTTCATCTTGCAAATGGACCTATCGGGAGGTTATTAGTTTTGAAGAAGAATCCATTCAAAATGTTAACGTTAGTTGTTGCCATTGCTTTGACAGCGGGCTGTACCAGTACGTCTGCACCTGCACCTGTACCTGCGAATAATGCTGCGGGAGGAACAAGCGTCAAAAAAGATTCCATTGTTTACGCGCAAAGTGTAGCCATCACTTCACTGGACACAGCAGGAATGCAGCCCCAAGGTTACCCTTCCGGTTATGAAGCGGCTTTTGCGATATATAACGGTTTGGTCAAATTCGACGACAAGCTGGAGTTTAAACCTGACCTGGCAGAGAAATGGATGACTTCCAGTGATGGGAAGACGTGGAGCTTTAGTTTGCGTAAAGACGTCAAGTTCCAGGACGGAACCCCGTTTAATGCGGATGCAGTCGTTAGCGTATATACCAAAATGCTCGATAAGACGTATAATACCGGAGCTTCTACCCTCTGGGCACCGATTGACAAAATTGTCAAGGTGGATGATTACAATGTACAAATCTTGACCAAAGAGCCGTATGGCGGATTGTTGAACACGCTTGCTCATGGGTCCGCACTTATTCCAAGTCCAGCAGCTTTAGAGAAATATGGTAAGGATATCGGACTGCATCCGGTTGGAACCGGGGCTTACATTCTCGATAAGATTGAACCGGGCACTCAGGTTGTACTGAAAGCCAACGATAACTATTACGGCGGGAAGCCCGCTTATAAACAAATTACATTTAAATATGTCGGAGATGCATCTTCACGTATCGCAGCTTTGAAAAGCGGTCAAGCGGATGTGATTGACGCGGTTCCCGTGGAGCAAGCCGATGATCTGAAATCGAGTCCGAATGTAGATCTGATTAATGTTCCGGGACTACAGGTATTTGGCATCGGCCTCAATCAGAATAATACGATTCTTCAGGATAAAAATGTTCGTCAGGCTCTGAATATGGCGATTCAGAAGGAAGCTATCGTCAAAACCTTGTTCAAAGGATATGGAACGGTACTAACAAGCCCTCTTGCTCCTAATACAACCGGGTATGTGAAATCGGGCGAATACAGCTTTGATGTGGAGAAGGCGAAGAAAATATTAGCTGACGCAGGCTGGAAAGCAGGAGCGGACGGGACGCTAGAGAAGGAGGGGAAGAAGCTTTCCTTTAATCTGCGGACGCCGGATGGTATGTATCCAAACGACGTCATTGTTGCCGAAACCATGAAGAGCCAGCTCAAAACCATCGGAGTCGATGTCAAAATCAACAAGGTGGAGAAATCAACCTTCTGGGATGGAATCAAGGTTCCACAAGCAAAAGTGGATTTCGATATGGTTTTGTTTGGTTACAACCCATCACACGGCAATGGAGGCATTCAGTTGGACGCGTTGTTTGCGACGAATCCGGATGCAGCCAAAAACCCGCCGCAGTGGAACTTTAACTGGTACAGCAACAAAGCGGTGGATGAGCTGATACAGAATGCTAACAAAGAGGTTGATCAGCAAAAACGGACCCAACTGCTGGGTCAGGCCGAGAAAATGATATGGGACGACGCCCCCTATATTTGGCTGTATGCCAAAAATAATATAGCGGCCAAAGCCAAAAGTGTAGATGGCATTAAAGTACTTCCGGTAGTGTTTACCTTGGTACACGAAGCTAAATAATCGGTTCTTGATCGATGAAAATTCAGAAATGCCAACGGATGGCACCTATACGACCCGAGGTGCTTTCCCTGTTCATATGGCAGGAAAGGAAGAGAGAGACATTGGCAGGTTACATTGTCCGCAGATTCTTCTATTTGATTATACAAGTATTTGTCCTTTTAACTTTAATGTTCGTGTTATTCCGTTTGGTGCCGGGCGACCCCGCCTCATTGATATTAGGCGGCAACGCTTCACAGGATGAAGTGGACCGATTGCGGCATGCTATGGGATTGGATAAATCGATATTGCTGCAGTATGTAGATTATTTAGCTAACCTGCTGCGGGGCAATCTCGGTGATTCGATATCTTATAATTTGCCCGTTCTTCAGGTGATATCGGGTCGCATATGGCCAACCGTTCAACTGATGCTGGTCAGCATCATTATTGCCATAACAGTTGGCATTCCAGCGGGCATTATTTCGGGGCTCCGTCCTCGTGCGTTCAGCAGTCGGTCGCTATTGTTGATCTGGATTGGTTTCCTTGCTGTGCCTAATTTCTGGCTGGGATTGCTGCTGGTTCAACTATTCTCTGTGGAGCTGAACTGGCTGCCCGCTATTGGATATGGCAGCGCACTTGCACTGGTTATGCCGGCAATTGCCATTTCCGCAAGATTAATCGCTTTGATTGCCCGGATGACGAGGACGGCTATGATGGAGGTTCTTCATGAGGATTTTATCCGTACGGCAGAGGCCAAGGGGATTCCGGGATGGAAGGTTGTCATCAAGCATGCGCTTCGTCCGGCGCTTCCACCAGTTATCACCATGATCGGTTTGCAGGCAGGTTATTTGCTTGGGGGATCGGTTGTAGTGGAAAATTTGTTTTCCTATCCAGGTATGGGTCAATTGCTATTATCCGCCCAAAGCATGCGCGATTATTCACTCATGCAAGGGATTACGATCTTTTTTGTAGGCAGCTTTCTGGTCATTAATTTATTTGTCGACTTGCTCTATGGGCGGATCGATCCGCGGATTCGTTACGATTAGGAGGTGGCCGGAAGATGGCTTCCGCATCGGTTATTCAGAAGAAAAGCAATTTCGTCGTCCGGTTCCTCAAACCTATGCTTAAGGAATCGACTCTGGCGGTAGGAGCCTTATTACTATTAATTATTGTATTGTGCAGCTTATTGGCTCCTTGGATAACACGCTACGGTCCAGAAGAGCAGGATTTGATGGCGGCTTTATTAACACCATCTGGGCAGCATTGGTTTGGCACGGATGAGCTGGGTAGAGATATTTTTTCGCGAGTCATTTATGCAAGTAGGATTGATTTGTCGATTGCTATCGGTGGTGTCCTGTTGGCATTTATATTGGCGCTGCCGTTTGGCTTATCAGCCGGGTATTACGGAGGGAGAATTGATCGTCAAATCTCAACGATTTCTGAATCGATTCTGACCTTTCCTTCATTGGTATTAGCCATAATTATCGTATCGATGATAGGTACGGGCAAAACCGGATTAATCATTACGGTTATGATTACACAGGCGCCGCAGCTTGTGCGTTATATAAGAGGGTTTGTGTTTCAAATTCGTGAAATGGAGTATATCACAGCAGCTAAAGCAGCGGGAAGCCGTACCTTATTTATCATGGTGCATCATGTGCTTCGCAACATTCTCGGGTCCAGTATGGTTATTCTGAGTTTAATGGCCAGCGAGGCGGTATTGGTTGCAGCAGCACTAGGGTTTCTAGGGCTGGGTGTACAACCTCCTGATCCGGAATGGGGCACGATGCTCAGCCGAAGTCGTTCTTATTTCACGCAGACGCCGCATTTGATGTTTTTTCCGGGTTTAGCTATTGCTGTGCTAATTCTTAGCTTTAATTTGCTGGGTGACGGTTTACGTGATTATATGGACTCGAAAAAAAGATAGGAATGAACATCTAATAGAAATCGAACACAACAGGGAGTGAAGATACAGTCATGAATCCTATTCAGACAAAACTGCAGCTGGAAGTCAAATACGCTCGTTTGGGAGAAGTCATTGATGCGTTGGTATCCAAAGATTTTACGGCTAGGGGAATCTCGCATGAGCTCTATGATGCGGCGAGGGAACAAACAGGGCTGCCGTTGACAATGGCCGCTGCCGAGCATTTGCGGCAGCATGTCGGCAAAGGGGATCGCGTGCTGATATTTACAGGCTGGCCATCCCGTTCATGGTTGATCAAAGGCTTGACTGAGACCGATGGTCCGGTTGGGGCTGCAGTGTTGGCAAGAGCCTTGGAGCAGGCTTTAGGCGTCGTACCGATATTGGTCATGGAGAAATCGTTGATTCCTTTCGGTGAAGTTGCGCTGCGTGCGGCAGGATTAATCGTCAGTGATTTGGAAACGGCGCTTAAATCCAAGCCGGGTCCACCTTCAGCCTCTGTGGCTGCGGTCATAGATTTTCCAACCAGCTGGGAAGAGGGAAGCCTTGCCGTGGATCCTCTGCTGAAGCGGATCCAGCCTAAAGCGATGATTTCCGTGGAGCTTCCAGGAGCTAATGCAGAACGGAAATATCATAATGTAACAGCACGCGAGGTGCCTTCTGAGCTTGTAATTAAAGCGGATCTCTTGTTTAGCGAAGCACGTAAACGCGGGATTGCTACTATTGGAATTGGTGATGGCGGTAATGAACTGGGTATGGGGAATGTCCGCAGCGCCATTGCCGCTCATTTGTATCGGGGGGAAGCTGTAGCGCCAGCAACAGAAGTTGATATACTCATTGCCTCCGTGATTTCGAATTGGGGAGCATGCGGGCTTGCCGCTGCGATCGCTGCACTTGCCGGCAAACCTGAAGTGCTTCGCGCCATTGATGTGATCCGGATTACCGATCGTCTGGTGGATGCAGGGGCGATAGACGGATTAACGGCTTACGTTGATCCCAAAAATGACGGAACGAGCCATGAGATCAATCGTGCATTAATGAATTTCCTATATATGTCGGTAACGATGCATCTTGACGGTTGGGTCAAAGGCTAATGACGGGAGGCGATATGCTGATGAATGCAAATATAGACGCCAATGAAAATATGAATGTAAATGCAAATATGGATGACCCCATAGATTCGGATAAGATCATGAATCCATTTGAGGCTGTGCAGCTGCCGAGAGTGATTAATGCTGCAGGTAAAATGACTTACCTGGGCAGTTCAGCTGTGCGGTCTGAGGTAGCCTCTGTCATGTCTGCAGCTTCACAAAGCTATGTCGATATGGCGGCATTGAAGCAGGCCATCCAGCTTCGCGTGGCAGAGCTTACGGGTGCTGAAGCGGCTTGCATTACATCTTGCGCAGCAGCAGGGATTATCGTTTCCATAGCGGCTGTCCTGACAGGAACGGATTTGGACAAAGTCGAAGCATTACCGGAAATCAAGGGCGGCAAGCGTGAAGTCATTTTGCAAAAGGGCCATGCCGTAAGCTTTGGGGCGAATCTGACCCAAATGATTCGGATGACTGGAGCGACAGCCAAAGAAATCGGTACGGTTAATGGTGTAAAGCCGTATCATTTGGAAGGCGCAATTACGGAATCGACAGCAGCCATTGTCTATGTGGTCTCACACCATGCTGTTTCCAATGAGATGTTAAGCTTGCCGGAGGTAGTAGCCATTGCCAGCAAGCATCATATTCCTGTGATCGTGGACGCGGCTGCTGAGGTTGATTTAAAGCTGTATTTGGCGCAAGGTGCTGCTTTGGCTGTTTACAGTGGGCATAAGGCGATAGGAGGGCCTACCTCAGGTCTCATTATAGGACGTCAGGATCTGATTGACGCCTGCCAGCTTCAGGAAAAAGGCTATGCACGGGCAATGAAAATCGGCAAGGAAAATATTATGGGCTTTTATACCGCTATAGCCTATTATTTAAAGGAAGATCCCCAGGAAATGGCCGACCGATTAAAGGAAATCGTGGAGAAACTGCAAGCGGATATTAGGGGCTGTGGATTGACAGGAATCAGCACCAAGATAGCATGGGATGCAACACGACCGATACCGCGGTTGCAACTGATCATGGAAGAGAATGCGGTGATGACAGCGAAACAACTGATCGGCCGATTGGAGCAGAACAATCCCTCGATACGCACGAGAAACCATTCAGCGGATGCAGGAATTATACAATTTGATCCGCGTGAGTTAAAAATAGAAGAAACCCGAATTATCGCACAAGTCATGCAGCGAATTTGGGAAGGATAACCAAGGAACCTATGAGGAGTTGAATGACCGTAATGATTTCATTGATGCAGCAAGCAATAGGCGGAAAGGTTCTATTAAATATTCAGACACGCTCAGTCGAAGCATCCGTACAAGCATCCGAGCTGCTCGGACGCGCCGTTATTGTCGGTGTCATGGCCAAAGACTATCCAAAGCTGGAGGATGGCGTTCACTATATTGAAACCTTGCATCAGCACCATGTGCAAGTTTCTGCGGGATTAGGGGACGGCAGTGCTGATCAATGGGAGCATGCACTGCAGCTCGCACTCCAAACCCATCCGCTGCATCTGAATCAAATTTTCCCAGCGGCGGCTTTATCTCACTATGCTTTACGTTCCAAGGGTGCGCAAACGATGGTGAACGCTATGGTAAGGCCTACAGGTCAGCCTGGTATCGTTGATATCGGCACAGGCCCGCTTAGCCAACGAATAGGGCGAGGGCACGCAGCTATTGAGAACGTGCTAGCTATAATGAAGGAAATGGGTGTGCAGTCCATTAAATTTTTTCCGATAGAAGGAAACACCAAATTGGATGAAGTGCGCGCCGTGGCTGAAGCCGTCGCCAGAGAAGGTATGATGATCGAGCCAACAGGTGGCATTACGCCAGACAATGTCGCGGAGATCGTACAGGTATGTCTGGATGCGGGCGTTTCTTACATCATGCCGCATTTGTATGGTTCATTGAAAAATCCCGAAACAGGCGATCTCGATATCCAGAAGCTGACTGCAGCCTATCACCGTGTTCTTGCCTTGTTTGAGGAATAATTCGATGAATACCGCGGGACAATCGATCCTTGCCATTGATATCGGTTCTTCGTCTGTTAAAGCTGCCTGTATTGGAACTGACGGCAGTATCGTAGTGAGCTGTAAAGTTGCTCTGCCAAGTATCGTAAATGGTGATCGAGTAGAGATTGGAGCGCAACCATTATGGAAGGCTTTCGTCGATTCGGTAGGCTTGCTGCGCCAGAACGGACATGATTTGAGTGGATGTATAGGGATGGGCATCACCACGCAAATGGCAGGACTGGTCCTTCTTGATCGTGAAGGACAGCCGCTGCGCGACTTTATTCTCGGGGTCGATCAGAGGGGAGCTGACTACGTTCAGGAGCTTAGCCTCAGATTGCAGGGTACCGACATCTATTCGAAGACAGGCTGCCCTTTATCCGGGATTTATCCTTCCACGAAGCTGCTATGCTTGCAGGCTGAGGAGCCGCACATATTGACGAAGGCACATTATATAGGCGGTATCAAAGAATATTTGTTATGGAGATTGACAGGCAATTGGATGACCGACCCGGCATCCGCATCCACTACACAGCTGTACGATCAGCAGTCGCATGCTTGGTGGCCGGATATGCTGTCGGCTGTTGGCATAGTCTCTGAACAATTACCGCAAGTATGTGATCCCGTTTGCTCAGCCGGAGCGCTCTTGCAGGAGGCGATATGCGAGTTGGGGGTATCGGCCATGATTCCCATCGTCGTAGGAACAGGAGACGGACCTGCGGCCAATCTGTCCAGTGGTTCTGTCACTGGGCAGCAGCTGTGCATATCACTTGGCACCACGGCTGTAACACGTTTTTGGGCGAAGGGCACTGAGTCATACACCGGGGAAGACCATTATTTCCGGCAGCATTTTGGCTGGGATATGTATTTGCAGGGAATTCGGCTTGAAGGGGCGGGACAACGTATTTCAGAGCTGCTGCCCATCCAGTCACTACCGGATAGCAAGACTGGTGATCCTACCCAACCATCAGACCATGCCCTGCAACTGCAGGAGGTGCTGGATAGCATCCTGTTTACCTTGTATGCCTTGATGGAACCGCTCGTCACTCAAGGACGATTTGAAGAAATTCGTCCAATTGGCGGGGGGGTGCTGAGCGAATCCTGGATGCAGGATATTGCAGATTTATTCCAGCTTCCGGTCCTGTTAACGGCAGGTGGCGATAGCACATTGGGCGCTGCCATGATCGTCATCAAACATATAGAGGCTGAAGTCGATTGGAAAGATATTTCGGATCGGCTGGTAAGGGTTGTACACAGGATTAAACCGTGCAGCCAGGCGAGCGAAGCTATCCGTCAGCAATATGAAAGCTACAATCAAATGATGAAAGGAGGAAGGCGCGATCCATTCCGTCCTTAAAACGGTTTCAGGGTATTCATGCCGCCATATGATGAAGAAGAAACTGCTGGAAGTGAAAGAATTGGTTACCGACTTTACATCGGACCGGGGAACTTTTCATGTTGTGGATCGTATTTCGTTTGATATTGATTATGGTGAGACGGTAGGTTTGGTTGGAGAGTCCGGTAGCGGCAAAAGTATTACCTCTTTATCCATTCTCGGATTGATCAAGACACCGGGCCGTATTGCAGGCGGTTCGATTCTGTTCCAGGGTGAAGAATTGATTGGCAAGACGGCGAAGGAGATGGGCTCTGTCAGAGGACAGGAAATGTCGATGATCTTTCAGGAGCCGATGACCTCTCTGAATCCGGTGCTGACAGTGGGCGAGCAGATAGCGGAGACGGTTCGTCAGCATAAGGGGATGTCACGCAAGGAAGCTATGCAGCATGCCGTCGGCATGCTGGAAAAGGTAGGCATCCCGATGCCGGAAACGCGAGTGAAGCAATATCCCCATCAGCTGTCCGGGGGGATGCGACAGCGGGTCATGATCGCGATCGCTTTATCCTGCAGCCCCAAGCTGCTCATTGCCGACGAGCCGACGACAGCTCTTGATGTGACCATCCAGGCACAAATTCTCGAGCTTATGAAAACATTAAACCGGGATGAAGGTACTGGAATCCTGATGGTCACGCATGATCTTGGTGTTGTTGCCGAAGTATGCGAGAAAGTGATTGTCATGTATGCGGGTCAGGTTGTGGAGCAGGGGCCGTCGCAGGAAATATTTACGAATCCGCTGCATCCCTACACAGAGCTATTGTTGAAATCGATTCCTCAAATAGGCGGTACCCGTGAAAAGTTGTATTCCATTCCAGGCCATGTTCCTTCTCCTCACGCCATGCCTGACGGCTGCAGATTTCATGCGCGCTGTCCCTATGCATTCGATCGCTGCTCCAGAGAAGAGCCGGTACTTCTTGATCAAGGCTCAGGCAGACGCGTCAGCTGCTGGAAGTATGATGAGCTTGCTGATCCTGCACGTGTACAAGGTGAACAAGCGGATCAATTGGAACAATCTAAGTGAGCGAAACCTCTTCAAGGTGGTGAACCTAATGGAAAAAACGTTACTTCGCGTGGAAAACCTGACCAAATATTTTCCTGTGAAGCGCAAAATGTTTCAGAAGCCCGCTAACCCGGTTAAAGCGGTCAATGGATTAACCTTCGATATTATCGACGGAGAGACGCTTGCGCTTGTAGGTGAATCAGGATGCGGTAAGAGCACAACCGGTCGAACGTTACTGCGGCTTCTGGAGCCCACTGCAGGCAAAGTGACCTTTCAGGAGCAGGATATATTCTCGCTCTCCAAAGCGCAAATGCTGCATATTCGCCAGCATATGCAAATAATTTTTCAAGATCCCTTTGGCTCGCTGAATCCGCGTCTGAAGATCAAGGATATTATTGCAGAACCGCTCATTGCTCATCAGATCGGAGATAGTCGCCAGAGGCTGCTTCGGGTGAAAGAGCTGATGGAAGTAGTTGGCCTGAATGAGGATCAGATTGATCGATATCCACATGAATTTTCAGGAGGACAACGGCAGCGTATCAGCATTGCCCGTGCCTTGGCTTTGAATCCCAAGCTGATCGTATGCGATGAGGCTGTATCCGCTTTGGACGTATCCATCCAGTCCCAGGTATTGAACCTGCTGCAGGACCTGCAGGTGCGATTCGGGTTAACCTATTTGTTCATATCGCATAATTTAAGTGTCGTCCATCATATTGCTGACAGAGTGGGTGTTATGTACCTCGGTAAGTTGGTCGAATTGGGTCCGGTGGACGGTATATACAAACAGCCGGCTCATCCTTATACCGAATCACTTTTATCAGCGATACCGGAAGTTAACCCACAGAAACAGCGGACCCGTATCCTGCTCAAAGGTGATGTACCCAGTCCGGCCAATCCACCCTCAGGCTGTCAATTTCATACTCGTTGTCCCTATGTGCAGCCATTGTGCAGCTCTGTTGAACCGGAATTTAAGGAGATCGCTGCGGGCCGCTTTACCGCCTGTCATTACCCACTGAATCAATAAATGATAGTAACAGGACCCTCTGATCTCCAGTACGAAGCTGCGGATCGAGGGCCTTTACCTGTTGTCACTTGTTCATTTATGGGGAGACGTTGTTAGCTGGCATTCTAACCGTTATGGTCGTTCCTGTACCTATATGGCTCTGCACCTCAATGCCGTAGGACTCACCATAATAAAATTGAATCCGGTCATGTACGTTTTTAATGCCAATGTGCTCTTGATCCAGAGTGTCTGAAGGCTGACTCAGCCGATGCTGCAAGGCTAACAAGGTTTCCTCGTCCATGCCTACCCCATTGTCTCTTATGCTAATCATAAGCTCGTCGCCTGTCTTTGCAGCTGACACTTCGAGCAGTCCCTGTCCGGTGATTCGTTCCAATCCGTGGATAAAAGCATTTTCAATCAGCGGCTGTAATGAAAAGTGGATCACCGATATCGATTCAGTGCCAGGGGCCATGTTTTCCCTGTATGCAATCTTATCTCCAAAACGCATCTGTTGTACCTTCACGTACAGCCGGGTATGCTCCAGTTCTTCAATCAAGGGAACGGTTTCTTTGCCCGATTGGGTATGAATACGAAATAACAGACCCAGCACGCTCACCATTTCACTTATATCCCGCTGGCCGTTGATAACAGCTTTCATCTGGATCGATTCCAATGCATTGGCGAGGAAATGGGGATTGATCTGGCTTTTGAGCGCTCCGTACTGAGCTATTTTTTGCTGGGCTTTGGCCATGGAGGATCTTTCGATATAGCTTTGCAAATCCTCGACCATCTTACGTATCCCCTGATACAACACTCCGAATTCATCCTGCCGGTCGCTGCTCAGATTGACGTCAAACCTGCCCATCCCAAGTAATTTGATTTGTCTGCTTAACAATATGATCGGTTTCGTTACACGCGCCGACAAAATAAACATAAACAATATGGCAGTTCCCAGCGAACAGAGAGCCAAGGCCAAAATAATTTTGCCGAGCAGCTCGGCCTGTTTGGTCATCTCCTTTTCATCCATATATTGAATGACTTTCCAGCCTGAATAAGGTGAGGTTACAAAATTAATATAGGAATCCTTCCCGGCTATGGGGGAGTAAAAGCTTCCTGTCTCGCTATTCAAAACCGTTTGCAGCGCGAGATTGCTGATCGCATTCGGCTTGTCTGAACCCGGTTGATCATTGTCTGATGAGTAGATGATGCCGCCATGATTATCGACAATCACAAAATTCCGCTTGCTGTTCTCGGACAGCTTGAGGATCTCGCGCAGCGAATCCAGACGAATATCGACCAGAATGACGCCAAGCTGCTGCTTGCTCCCGATTTTATTAATGACCCGTGCGATAGAGATAACGGGCTCATGCGGGTTAATGCGATGAAACGGTGGATGAGTGCCAAACAGAACCACGCCTCCTTTGTTGGCAACCGTTTGTTTGTACCAATCCTCGTTGGTAAATTCGTTGACATCGTAGTCAGACCGATTGAAGTTAGCGGAGTAAAATACACGGTCACCTGCGTAAATCTGCACACTGTCGACATTTTTGATAATCATCTCAATGGAGCTGATAAAATTTTCAATGACTTTTTGGTATTTGATCTTTTGATCCTCGGCTTCCTTTGCCTGATATTGAGACCAATTTTCCAGCGCATGCTGCAGCTGATCCTCGGTCTGGGCATTCAGCGTACCCTTTTCTATACTTTGCAAATACTGATCAATATTGAATGACAAATTATTCAGGATGAGAATGGAGCTGGCCTGATACTCATTTTTGACAGCCTGAAACGAGTAGACATAAATAATGCCTGAAATCACCATGAGCGGTATGGTAATCGTGACAATAATCAGTACGAATATTTGGGTATTGACATGCCTCATCCGAACCCTGTCGGAAAAGTGCCTCCAAAGATGGTTCACGGCTTCACGACCTTACCTGTTTTCTATACTCGGTGGGCGTCATCTGGGTGACAGCTCTAAATGTTTTTACAAAATGCTTATAGCTTTTATAACCACACATCTGACATACATCGGTGATCAGGTAATGAGGCTGCATCAGACATTCCTGTGCGTAATGAATTCTGATTTCCGTTACAAAGGTCATGTAATTCTTTTTAAGCTTCGTTTTGAAAAGTCTGCTTAAGTAAGAGGGATTATAAAAAAAGCGATCAGCGACCATTTGCAGCGTGATATCCTGATCGATGTGCTGCTTGATATAGACTTCAATCTGTTCGAAAATAAGACTCTCTTGCTGGACAGCAGGCAGCGATTGCTGCCGATAAACGGAACTGAGACGAATCATCCAGTCAGCAAGCCAATCAAATAGCGCCTCGCTGGTCTGGAAGTCATCCACACAGGCAAGCGACAGCAGCTTGTCACTATACACGCCTTCGATTTGAATGCCATTGCTGTATGCAAAACGCAAAGTAACCGTTATCAATTCCTGAAGAAAGGCAAGCCAAGGCTCTGTTGGACATTCGGAACGACCTGTACTCATTTCCTGACTCAAACGTCTCATCAGCAGCTTGATTTGTATGTCGTCACCAAGCTCCAGGCAGCTCAGCATCTGACTTTTGTCCTTCTCGTTAAAAGGCAGCGCTGAGTTCTTGGAATAAGGAAAAACATGCTCAGCAGGGGAAAGCTGGAGCAGATGACGGTCCGATTGAAAATAACGCCGTACCAAAGCTTTTTCTGCGAGTCGCAGGGACATCCCAACCTTTGCAAGCTCCGCTGTCATGGGACCCATAGCCATAAATACGGAGGCATTGCCCTGCATGCTTACTTGCTTGAGCAGCGTGTCTAAGGTTTCCTCATCCCAAGACGTGAAATCAGAGTGATCCTGAGCTTCAATGATGATGACCGCATACAATTTTGACTTGGAGATATAAGTAAGTGGTTGACGTATATTCTTTGATGTGAACAAGATGTTAACTAGTTCTGTAATCAATTGATCGGCTTCGGGGCTCGGCCAGCGGTTTGAAATGGAATAGGGCGGACTTGATGGATTGGGCACACGGGCTGCAACAAAGGTTAGATAACAGCAGGCTGTGCCTTTAAATCCGTATAGCTGATGGAGGGATTCCTCTGTCAGAGCGGGCTCTTCCTCCTCCAGTACATACTTGATGAGCTGATTGCGCTTGAGTTGGCTGCTTTCTGCCGCTTCAAGCTGCAGAGTAAGACGAGCCTGAGCCTCCTGGCGCTTGTCATTGAGGTTTTGGATGCACTCGCGGATGGTAGTCAAGCTTTCTTCATACTGCAAAGGCTTCAGTAAAAAAGCATGTACACCGCCTAAGCGAATCGCTTGTTGGGCATACTTGAAATCGTTATATCCCGTTAAAATGACAAATACAGTATTCGGAAGCTCAGCACGCAGCTGTCCAATCATCTCAAGTCCATCCATCTCTGGCATGCGGATATCCGTGATGACCAGATCTGGTCGTTCTCTGAGTCCAGTAAGCAGCCCCTGCTTACCGTTATCTGCTTCTACAATCGACTTGATACCCAGCTCAGCCCAATCGAAATATTGTTTTAATCCGGCCCGTATCAGGGGTTCGTCTTCGACTACCATCAATGTATACATGATATCCCCCCATAAATTGTGACAGCGTAATCGCGGATTTGTTAAGAGATAACCGTATTATACTAGATTGGAACCATTCGTCACAGGAATAATAGGTAGAAAACTCTTAATATTCAGAACAGGTCAGAAAAGGACCATGAAAGTAAAATCAGGGGGATTCTCATGTTAGCTTATATCCCCTATGATAAGGGAAGTAATGAAAACGATTTATGTTCACGTTCTAACTATAACTGGGGGGTAATTGAATGGGAGCTTTAAAGAAAAGCCTGATGACGATATTGGGTGTGACCATGGTTGGAACGCAGTTGGTAGCCTGCAGCAGTAATGTTGAACCGGCCAAGAGCAGCACCACACCGGCAGCCTCCGGAAGTATGGGACCAGCAGCCTCTGGTGACACCGCGAAGCCGGCAGCCAAGCCTGTTGAAATCACTTGGTGGAATTTCCCCAATTTTCAGCCGTTAGATGGAGAGGTTGGCAAATACGAAAAGCAGATTATTGCTGCATTCAACAAAAAAAATCCTGACATTAAAGTCAATCTGGAAATGATTACCTTTGAAGGCGGTCCCCAAAAGCTGAATGTCGCCATTGCCTCCAATACAGCCCCTGATGTGATCTATGATGCTCCGGGTCGAATTATCGATTGGGGCAAGAAGAAGCTGCTGGCTCCGCTGAATGATATGGTGACTAAAGAAGTGCAGGCTGATATTTCACCTGCCTTGTGGAAGCAATCCATGGTTGGCAATGATATTTATATGTACCCGATCAATACGGCGCCGTTCATGATGGCTGTTAACAAAACCGTATTTGAGAAGATTGGTGCGCTGGATTTACTCCCGTTAAGCAAACCAGACAGAACCTGGACCGTAGCCGAATATGAAAAAGCACTGCAGGCGGTCAAGGAAAAAGCGCCGGACGTTATTCCATCAGGCTTTTATGCCAAGAGTACGGCTGGAGATCAAGGAACCCGTGCTTACATAGCTAACCTCGGTGTATCCAGATTTTTGAATGAGGACTACAGCAAGGTGGCCATCAATACGGACAACGCCGCGAAGGCACTCGACTGGATTGTCAAAGCGAGCAAAGATAAATTGGTTGTACCGGGCGCAGCGTCATTGGCGGCTGCAGATGTGAACGATATGTTCCTGCAAGGCAAGCTGGCATTCACGATCAATTATTCCGCAGTTCTTAAAGCGCAAAATGTACCGAACAAAAAAGTGAAATTTGACGATATTTTGCTTCCATTCCCTACGCTGGATGGATCGAAACCGAAGTTGGAGCCTTATCTCGGTGGAATGGCGATCTTTAACAACAATGACAAAGATAAGATCGCAGCTTCCAAGAAGCTGATTGATTTTATTGCCAATGATCCTGAATACGGTAAGAAGAACCTGATCCAAACTGGTGGTTTATCGGCGCGGACGTCCGTTACAGGGCTGTATGATGATTCCGAGTACAAATATGCCGAGCTTGCTCGCAGCTTCATCACAGACCCGCCAACGATAGCTGATGGTTATGCAGAGATTCGTACCTTCTGGTTCCCTGAGCTGCAGAATGCCTTAATCGGGGGCGTATCTGGCAAAGCGGCACTTGATAATTTCGCGACCAAAGCTAACGAGGCGATTGCCAAGGCAAAGACACCAACCCAGTCCAAATAACATCAGGTATGGCATTGGGGCAGCGTTGCAAGTGCGCTGCTCCTTTCTATGAACATAAGGAAAGGGGAGCTGGAGTTGCTGGCAGCTGTGCGCAAGTCCAAACATTATATTTTACGCGATTGGCTGATGAGTTATTTATTTTTACTGCCTGCATTTGGTTTTTTTCTCTTATTTGTCGCCTATCCGATGCTAAGAGGAGTCTATATCAGTTTCTTTGATTATTCATTAAGAAGCTTTGAATTTGTTGGGCTGCATAACTATATTTCGTTGTTTCATAACGAAACCTTTCTTAAATCTTTACGCAATACCTTTTTACTTGTTGTCATCGCTGTACCGATCGTCATTGTGTTTTCCGTTTTTGTGGCGATGAATATTTACAAGACCAAAGAGGTTATTCGTTCTTTCTTTAGAGGCGTATTTTATTTACCTGCTGTATCCTCGGTTGTCAGTATTACGGTTGTCTGGGGTTGGATCTATCATCCTAACTACGGAATTCTTAATTATTTGACAGGTTTATTCGGGTTTGAGCCCATCTCTTGGCTTGGAGACACCCGCACGGCTTTGTTAGCGATTATCGCGGTTCTGATTACAACCTCGGTGGGACAGCCGATTATTCTATATGTCGCTTCGCTGGGCAACATTCCGACATCCTATATTGAAGCTGCACAAATTGATCGGGCAACCCCTTGGCAAATATTTGTGAAAATCATATGGCCGATGCTGATGCCAACTAACTTATACATTATCGTCATTACAACCATTAATACATTCCAGTGCTTTGCTTTAATTCAGCTGTTGACCTCTGGTGGTCCGATCTACAGCACCTCGACGGTTATGTATGGTGTTTATGAGCAAGCGTTCTTGCTTGGTAACTTCGGATTAGCTTCAGCGATGGGTGTCTGTTTGGCTATTATGATCGGGATTATCTCCGTCATTCAATTCAAATACTTTGGCAGTGATGTAGAGTATTAGGGGGAACATCATGAAATCACATGCACAATTAAATAGGAACGAGAAGATCCGTCCTACGAATTTCAGATCAGCTAAACGCCAAGAAATCAGCATCTCACGCATCGGTTCCGTGTGTCTGTTGATTCTCTCTACCATCGTATTCATATTTCCATTCTATTGGATTGTTACGGGTGCTTTCAAAATTCAGACCGTAGCCACGGCGATACCGCCCGAATGGTTTCCGCTCAAGCCGACGCTGCAAAATTGGAGCGATTTATTTAAAAATCCGGTATGGCGCTGGACCTTCAACAGCTTCTTTATCTCCGTGTGCGAAATGACGGCCGTGTGTCTGGTTGCTTCAACGGCTGGATATGTCCTTGCCAAGAAAGTATTCCCTGGAAGAAAAATCATATTCACGATGTTTGTTTCATCCATGGCGCTGCCCAAACAGGTTATTCTTGTCCCCTTATTTACGATGTTAGCTAGTTTCGGTTGGATCAATACGTATCATGGTCTCATTCTTCCTGCCATTGGCTGGCCATTTGGTGTCTTCCTGATGAAGCAGTTTGCCCAGACGATACCGGGGGAGCTGATGGAGGCTGCCAAAATAGACGGCTGCTCGGAGATCCGCATGTTCTCAACGATCATTATTCCATTGCTGAAACCAGCGTTGGGTGCACTCGCAATTTTCACTTTTATAGGTGCCTGGAACGATTATTTCAGCCAGCTGATTATGACAAGATCAACGCCAATGATGACACTTCCGCTCGGAATCGCTACCATGCAAGGCGAATTTACAACGAATTATGGAGTTATGATGGCTGGAGCCGCGCTCGCCTCTGTTCCGATGATCGCGATCTTTTTAATGTTCCAAAAGGCATTTACCCAAGGGATTACGATGGGTGCAGTAAAAGGCTAATCATTTCCAAGAGATATTAGCAGGACAAATAGTTCAAAAAAGCCGGAGCCCCTTTACTTTTTAAAGGATGCTTCGGCTTTTTGTCAGCTTGTGGTTGCGTTATGTATGAGAAGCTCTGATTAAAGTGAACTCTCATACAGGGCTTCGGATTACTTCCCGGCAGCGTTAACAGCTGCTTTAATGGCATCCGTCACTTTCTGTTGGAATTCAGTCGCTTCTTGTGCGGACAGGTTATCTGAAACAGCATGTATATCACTACTCCATAAGTTCAAAATACGGGATGCCAGCTCATCAGCTGATGTTGCAGTAAGACTTGTCAGGCTGCCACCTTGTTTATAAGCACTTTTCAGTTCATCATACTCAAGATCCTCAGTATTGGTAACCAGGAAAGCATCGTTAAAGATGGATGCTAAATGTTTGTTAATGAATGCTTGTGTATCATATGTGGAGTCTTTCTTTACACCCATCCCATTGGACAAGGAAACGGCAGATAAAATGGAGTTGTTTGCTTGATCCTTCAGCTTCGCAGCTTCATCAGCTGTTAGCAGATTGGCGGCAACCGCCTTATCAAGCTCTTGCAGAATCGGACTGACCAGTGCATCCCTTAAAAAGCTTTGATCGAGAAGGGTAGCCTCTGCGAGCGAGCTTCCTTTAAGTACACGGTCATGTACATCCACATAATCTTCATCTGAAATAGCTGCAGCCTTGTTCTCCAATTGATTCATAAGTGTATTCATAAGAGTATCATAATTAAATCCGCCTTTGACACTGGCAACCTGATATCCTGGTGTAGAAAGAGCGACTTGAATGCTATTGTACAAATCGGATTTCAATGTTGCTAACTGCTCATTAGTGACCGAATAGTTTTGCAAAGTACTGGATAGATCCTGATCTATCCATGCTCTCAACTTTTCGCCCAGTAATGAGCTGTCGATACTGGCAGCTTGAGCTAATGTCTGCCCATTAAGCAAAGCATCCTGCACATCTACATAATCTTTATCCGAAAACGCTACTGTCATCGTAATCAGCTTGTTTAAACGATCTGCTATGTATTGCTGTCTATCCAAAGGTGCTTTTACTCTTTCAATGACTGGGTAATCATCGTCATCCGCAAATGCTTTCGGGGCTAAAGTAAGGGCACCACTAAATAATAATGCAGTAGAAAGTATTGCAGCCATCCATGGTTTTCTGTTTTTCATTTTTAACTCCACCTTATCTCTATAGTTTTTCCTTAAACATTTCGCTAACGAAATGTTTCTGTACGAAATATATCACTTTGTGTTTGAATTGTAAATAGTATCTAAACAATAATAAGTGAATAAAGTTTGAACAATTTTCAAGAAAATGTTAATGCCACAATCTGGTACCAAGGATGACGAACTAGTTATTGCTAGAGTGCTCATAATGTTCTACAATATATTGTGAAGTAACTAACTTCTATGTAACGTAGAGCGGTGTATAGTGGTGTAGAGTGCGGTGTTAGAGATCATAGAAATCGTCGTACTTCACATCCAATGATGACCAGTATCGTTTGATCGTACAAGAATCAAGCTTCGTTTTGATAACGCTTTCAAAAAAGGGGATCGTAAACAGATATGCGCATGGCCAGCATGTTGTCAAACAAACCAATATTGAAACTGATGCTGTTAATAGGAGGATTAGGTCTAATATTACTTATCGTTAGTGGCGCGGTTCACTTCGTTTCCTCTCAGATGATGCAATATGAAAAAAAAGAGAAAACGATGAGAGTGCTAATGCAAGTGAAGCAGACCATGGACAATGAAATCAAGCAGATGAATCGGGTATACTTGCGAGTTGCTTCTGACCCGAATGTTCGGGATTATCTGTATGCTCAGGATCCTTCACCGGTCAGCCAGAAGCCCGCCGCCGAGCTTGTGATGAAAAGCTTGAACAGGTATAAAGCTGCCAATCCTTCCATACTGGATGTGTACATGTACGCCAAAAGCAATCATGCAATCGTGAGTACACAAACTGTGGACACGCCTGAACAGTTCTTTTCCACCCGGTTGTACACCTCCATGAAGTATTCAACCTGGCATCAGCTTATCAAATCGTACCAGAACAAGAACTACCTTCATATCGGACAGACCTCCAAGGATAGCTTTAAGGGAACTGGGCTGGCTCTTTTTCAATCGCTGCCGTTGACAGACCCAACAGGACCGGATGCAACGATAGTTATTGTCTTCAAGTCTGCCCCTTTACAATCCATATTGGATACTGTCGATCCGGCGCTCCAGGGCACTGTCATGATTACGGATAAATACGATGAGGTATTGCTATCCTCCCAAGTAAGAAAAGCCCCTGCTCCAGAAGTGCTGGATGGAATGACCAATGATAACGGCGTTCTATACATGGATGAGAATGGTACGAAGGTTGCTCTGTTTTATATGAAATCGTCTGATCCGGAGCTGACTTATATGGCTTTTATTCCTGAGGATTTGCTGAGTTGAAGTATGTTATTCGTTCGGGGGTACTCCTGTACAATTGGGCATTGAACGTCCAGTTTACCAGTGGAGAGGCCCCTGAATTTCGTCTGCGATTCATTCACTCATTTTACCGTATGCAATCTCCCCCCCTAATTTCTGAATATGAAACTCCTCCCAAGATTGATTTACATCACACCCATCTTAAAAAAAGATAAGTATGTTTAAATTACGGACTCCCTCTATTCAGACCCCTGCTGTAAGATTCATTTATAACAACAACGATGGGATGTGTGAATGTGAGTTTGTTAGCCTACTACAACCGGTACAAAATTCTTTATTTGTTATCCCTTCCGGGAATTATTTATTTTGTGGTTTTTAAGTATATTCCACTGGCAGGCTCGATGATGGCGTTTCAAAATTACAGTATTTTTGAGGGTATTTGGAAAAGTGAATGGGTAGGCGTGGCTAATTTCCAGCGTATGTTTGAGTTCGCAGACTTTTGGAGAATTCTGAAAAATACATTGGCTATCGGTTTTTACACGCTGGTCTTTGGGTTTCCGATTCCGATTATTTTAGCTTTAATGATGAATGAGCTGCGTAATCAGCTCTATAAGCGATTTGTCCAGACAGCGGTGTATTTGCCGCATTTTTTATCATGGGTCGTTGTTGGGGGGATTGTGATAGAAATCTTGTCACCGACCAGTGGTGTAGTGAACCACGTTCTTACCTGGTTTGGACAGGAACCGATATACTTCATGGGTGAGGACTCCCATATTCGAACGATCATCGTAAGCTCGGGGATCTGGCGGGATGCGGGCTGGAGCACGATTATTTATTTGGCCGCCATGAGCGGTATCAACCCCGATCTGTATGAGGCTGCGCAAATGGATGGAGCGACTCGGTGGAGACAGACGATCTCCATCACGATTCCTTCGATTATGACGACAATTACAATTTTGTTTTTGCTGCAGATCGGGAATTTTCTGGATCTCGGCTTTGAGCGGGTATTTGTGTTTTTGAATCCGCTGACGAATTCAAATGGGGATATTCTCGATACGTACATTTACAGGGTGGGACTCATTCAACGGGAGTACAGCTATACGACGGCGATTGGGTTGTTTAAATCGGTGATTGGGTTTGTGCTGATTGTTACGGCGAATACGTTTAGTAAGCGAGCAACGGGTGAGGGATTGTATTAAAGGTTCGATGTGGAGAGTGTGGTGAGGAGCATATGGTGAGGGGGGCGCTGCGCGGCCGAAGTGTTCTTCCGATCGCTGTTTTTCATGGATTTCCTGATTGGATAAGAGATGTATCGGTAGAAATCCATGAACAAAGGCGAACGCTCCGCTTCTGCAGAACACCACGGCCGCTCCGCTGCGTGCTCACCGAGCCTATAAGGCAGAGTAGTGATTAGGAAAAATGGAGATTGTCCAAGGTGTCCTTTGGATAATTAACTACAATATAAAACTCAGTGCATAAATATGAAGTCAGTTTGCTAAGCAAACTTTTGGGAGGCTAACCCGTGTCACCATCCAACAAAACAAGCCGATTGGCGCTGCTCAATCCATTGATTTTATTACTGATTAGTTTGACGATGCTGCTGCCGATTCTGAATATTATCGCGCAATCACTGAGTGGTTCGGTTGCGCTTAGCACTGGCAAAGTGATTTTATGGCCAGTGGAGTTTACCATGGCGAACTACGCAACCGTTTTGCAACAGGCTGCGATCTGGAGAGCTTTTGGGATCAGTGTAATTATTACCGTTTGTGGGACTTTGATTAATCTGATTATGACTGCGAGCTTGGCCTATCCTCTATCGAGACATGAGTATAGGGAACGAAAATATATTTTGCTGATGGTTTTGATTACGATGATATTTCATGCGCCGTTAATTCCGAATTATTTGCTCGTTAGGTCTTTAGGCTTGCTGGACACCCTATGGGCATTGATGCTGCCCGGAGCGATCAGTGCATTCAATTTGTTCGTGATGCGCTCATTTTTCCTTTCCATCCCCAATGAATTGATTGAATCGGCGAGAATTGACGGAGCAGGGGAGCTGCGTACCGTATGGAGCATTATTTTACCTCTATCCAAGCCGGCGATGGCAACGATGAGCATTATTTATTCGGTTGCCTTGTGGAACAATTACTCCAATGCGATGTATTATATCAATAATCGGGCCTTGTTTCCTTTGCAGGTCAAGCTGAGAGAGTTCGTTATTACCGACTCATCGGATTTGGCGAATACGGCGAATGATGTCGCCAACCTGTCACCGGAAGGGCTGAAGATGGCGGTCATCGTGATCGCAACGATTCCGATCATGCTCGTATATCCTTTTCTGCAAAAGCATTTTATTAAAGGGATGCTAATCGGATCGATTAAATCTTAACCGTGTAGGATGGATAATTCCGTGCACTACTATAATAAAGATCAACAGAGCTTAAAAAAACCGATGTTCCAGTTACAGCATTCGCGTTAAGATCATGTCGAAGCCACTCATTAACTCGTAGGGGGAACATATACAATGAAACGTTGGAAAAAAGCAGGTATGCTCGCATCGCTGACATGTGTTACAATAGTGGGCTGCTCCAGCCCGGCTGCACCCAAAGCAGCAGACAACAAACCGCAGGGACCGGTCAAAATTTCGATTTCGATGAGCGATTCCTTAAACAAGTATGCACTCGCAAGTACGGACATCAACAAGGACAAATGGGTCAAGAAGCTGGGAGAGCTTACGAATACCGAATTGGATATCCGACTGGTTCCACATGCGGAGTTCAAGCCCAAGACAGCCCTGATGTTCGCCAGCAACGATATTCCTGACGTGATGAACACCATTCAAGGCATGTTCCCTGAAGGACCCGATATGAGCGGAGCGATTAAAGGCGGATTGTTTATGCCGCTGGATGATCTGCTGAAGGAGTATGGACAGGATTTATTGAAAGCGATTCCGAAGGAAGCCTGGAACGAGGTCAAGTACAACGGTAAAATCTATGCGATCCCGGAATACTTATCGTCCTCCACGCGTCGTGCAACGTTTATCCGTAAGGATCTACTCGATCAGACGGGGCTGCCAGCGCCAAAAACTGTCGATGATCTTCTGAATGTACTGCGCGCAATGAAAAAGAACGGGGTTGCTGAACCGTTTGCCTTCCGCAAAGATTTTGTATATTCCGATGTGATTTTCGGTGCTTATGATGTGATGCCTTACAGCACGATGTTTGAAAAAATAGGCGATCAGGTTGTTCCTAAGTTTTTCAAGGTCGAAGCGATGCAAAAGGCGTTGCAGGTGTACAAGACGATGTATGACGAAGGCTTAATGGCGAAGGATTTTGCCAGTCTGGATGGTAACAAATGGACTAATAATATCAATGCCGGTAAATCGGGTGTCTGGAATCACAATGCCAATCTGCTGTTGAACTGGATTAATACCACAAAGCCTGCGAATGCCAAATCCGAGGTCATCATCATACCTTCACCTGTAGGGGATGACGGTAAAGGCGGCATGATGAAATATAGCTACACGGGCGGACTTTCTTATATTAACAGCAAGGTCAGCAAAGAAAAGGCGGCAGCCATCGTTAAATTCCACAATTATATGATTACCGAAGCGGGCGACAGATTCTTCAACTTTGGTATTGAGGGCGATACGTACACAATGAAGGATGGCAAGGTAGCTTATAAGCAGCCGACCACACCGGAGGGTACCTTGGAGGAGCAATTCCGTTCCGTTATGCTGAGATTGGTTGAAGATACGGCCTTGAATCGGACCTTGCTCAATACGACAGAGGATGGTAAAAAGCTGGTTCAGCAGTTCGATACCATTGTAACGAAGGAAGGTCGTAACGGAATTGCGTTCCAGCCTGAGCTCGCAGCCAGCGCCAAGTATACGGATGCCGGTATCAAGTTCTCGGATATGCCGCCGGTTATTCTGGATCATATGCTGAAAATGGTATACGGCAAGGAACCGATTTCCGATTGGCCGAAGGTGCTGGAGGAATGGAAATCCAAGGGCGGGAATGATATCATAAAAGAAGCAACTGACCGTTATAATCAGAAATCCGGCGTCATCATGGGAGACTAATACATCCAGACGTTGATCCCTGCACAAAATGGAGGACGGCACATGAAGCATATTCTGGTTGTAGATGATGAGCCGCTTATACTCAAAGGTCTTGTTGTCATGCTGAAGCAGCATTCGCATACCTTTGATTCCATTCGAACAGCCAGTAACGGCTTGAAAGCGCTCCAAATGATTGAGGAATCGATGCCTCAACTGCTGTTGACGGATATCCGGATGCCTAAGCTGGATGGTCTTGAGCTGTGCAAGCAGGTTCATGAGAAATACCCTTTGATTCAAAAGGTGATCATATCCGGATACGGTGATTTTGAATATGCGCAAGCCTGCATCTCGTATGGGGTTAAGGAGTACGTGCTGAAGCCGTTCATCCCCTCCAAAATTCATAGCCTGCTGGATAAGCTTGTGTACGAAAGCCATCATGCTGTATTTTCCATATCTCGATATGAGGAATGGATCGACAAAATTGTCGAAGCGATCTGGTCCTTGCGGATTGAGGAGGTTGAGCTGCATTTGGAGCAGTTAAGGTCGTATTGCAGTACGGCCTCGACCTCCGATTCGGATTTCATTCAGCTGTTGAAGGACTGCCTGACGATGCTCAAGAAACGTTTATCCGTCAAAGGTTTTCACCCGCAGGGTGAGGAAATCTCGGACGCTGCCGATAAATTGCAATATTTTGCACAGCTTCAAATACAGATCCTGAAAATGATTGATGAGCTGACCCTACAGCGGGGTGGACAGGATTTGATGCAGAAGGCCAAGTACTATATGGATTCTCATATTACGAAAGACTTGTCGCTTGAGGATGTGGCTGAATATCTCGGGATTACCCCGCCTTATCTAAGCCTGCTGTTCAAAAAGGTGCACAAGGAAAACTTCGTTCAATACCGGATTATGAAACGAATCGAGCTGGCCAAAAAGCTACTGGAAATTCCGCACTATCGGACTAACGATATTGCTTATGAGGTGGGCTACGAGAATTATCCGCATTTTTCACGCATGTTCAAGAAGGTCACCGGATTGTCGCCCTTGGAATACCGACATATGATGGGAATCAAATAATGAAGCCAACGCTCGCCAGAAGTATTTTTGCCTATATTGCATCTGTTGTCATCATCACCGCGGCTTCGATCGGATTTTTCTCCTATCATATTTCGTCCAAGAAGCTTAGTGAGCAGAATGAGCAGCATCTTAAGGAAATCGTCTCGAATGCGGTCAATCATACCGATTTGTATTTGAAATTGTATGAGCGGGCCCACCTATCTCTGTTCACCAATACGGACGTTAAAAAATTTCTCGATGCGCCTCCACAGGGAGATTACGAGTATTATGAGTTTACGAATAAGCTGAAGGTTAATGTGATTGATCCGCTGTTCATCAAATCTCCTGAGATCATGACGGTATATTTGATCGATTACAACCATAACTGGGTGTATTATGAGAATCCGGCGCTGAAGCCGATTGCCGATCCGCTGCCTGAGGTTACACTGGAGGAGCTGGATAAAGAGGCCGATGCGCAGGGAAATCTGACGATTATTAACAATAGCGTATTTGCCGGGAGCAGCAATCAATTTATTACATTGGCACGCAAAATCCACGGTGAGGTGTTTAACGAATTCAAAGGGATATTGGCGATCGAGATCAAATCCAATGAATTTTCAACGCTATGGCGAGGGATCAACCTCGGACCCAACGGGTTCTTTTCCATCGTCGATAATGAGGGACGGATCGTCTATCATCCGGATAAGAAGCAGATTGGCAGCTTTGTCGACAAGCAGCTTCTAAGTAAGCTGGAGTCGAACCCTTTGGAATCGTTCATCGATGCCTCCGGTGGTGAGGAGCGAATGGTGGTCAGTCTGAAGTCTGCATACTCCGGCTGGAATTTGATGGTGTCGTTGCCGACTGCGGATATTAACGAGCCGCTTTCGAGTATTCGGATGTCTTCCATCTGGGTGGGAGGCATTACGCTGCTGATCGCATTGCTGCTATCGTATCGATTTGGTCGGAATATTACCAAGCCGATCCAGATATTGAAAAAAGGCATGCGCCAAACCGAGCAGGGCAATTGGGTCAAGATCCCCCAGCTTCGAACTCGTAATGAGCTGGATGAGCTAATTGAACGATATAATTTGATGGTTGTGAGCTTATCCGAGTTGATGGATACGTTATACCGGACTGAATTAAGTAAAAAGGACGCCGAGCTGGAGCATCAAAAGGCGCAATTGCAATCCCTGCAGCTGCAAATCAATCCTCATTTTCTGTACAATACATTTGAAAATATTATTTGCTACGCTGTGATCCAGCAATCTGAGGAAATCACAGAAATTGTCGATGCCATTGCCTCCATGTTTCGTTATTCCGTACAGACCGATATTGAAGAGACGGCCATCGTGAATGAGCTAAAGCATGTGCTCAATTATATGACGATAATGAAGCATCGCATCGGTCGGGAGTTTGAGCTGGATGTGCGGATACCTCCACAGTTCTTTTTGAAGAAAACAGTCAGGCTGACGCTGCAGCCTTTAATTGAAAATATTTTTCAGCATGCGTTTGCGGATGGTTTGGAGGAGCATCATTTTATTCGGCTGGATGCCTGGATTGAAGGCGATGATTTGGTGATGGTGGTTGAGGATAACGGAGTGGGCATAGCTCCTGATCGTCTTGCAGTTCTGCAGAGTCAGCTGGATACGAACCAACTGGCTGAATCCAATCTGTCTGGTGGCAAGGGGCATGGCGGGATTGGCATGATGAATGTGCACCGCAGAATTCAGCTGGTATTCGGAGAGAAATACGGCTTATGTATGGAGAGTGAGCAGGGTAAGGGTACCCGCTTGTTCATTCGTTTTCCTGATCTGGCAACGTGAAACGTCCAATGCTCTTGTGTAGAGCACTGGACGTTTTTGCTTAATTATACGAGCTCCTCATTTCGGGGATGGGAATCTAATAAACGAAGCGTGGTTAGAAATACTGTAACCCCCCCCATAACAAAAACAGCAAAGAACGAATTTAGGACTAGGTACTCGCATAGTATGAAACGAGGTAATTATGAAGCATTATGGAGGTCATGTTAATGAGTTTTCAATATCCAGCAACACATCATCAGGTTTTATATCAGGCAGACCCGAGTGTAGTACACACATTAAGAACAATTCGTAATCGTATACATCATATTTGCAGTTCTCATGTTAATCGTTCAGTTCGTATTCAGACAATAGACGGTCATGTTTACGAAGGTGTAATTGTAAATTGTGATTCCGCCCATATTTATTTAAGAGTTTCTAATCCCGGAGTACATCGCCCATTTTTGGGGCCGAGTGACGCTGCAATCCTTACTTTAGTTCTATTCGAGCTGCTTGTCATAGTTTTGTTGTCATAAAAGGTACAACACACCTTCATTGGTAATCATAGAGATTCTCTTCTCTCCATGCTGCTTAGTTTAATATAGGCTACTCAATGAAGCCTTATATGTCTACTTCAAATTGTTAAAGTCTGCGGCCTTTGCGTTTATCAAGTAAGCTACAATTTCGTTTTGTTGTGATTCATTTTCCTTAAACATCACTTGAAAGCACACATCATTTTCGATCCAGAAATAGCTAACCAAATCCGCCTCATACGCATTACTTAATGGACCGTCGATTTTGTACTTCTCTGTTTGGAGCACTTCCATTCCTGCTACTTCTATCGGGCTTACCTTGACTTCATGCTTTTGCCCGTCTATACGATAGAAGTCAACATATCCGTTGTTTTTGATATCTTGATACGTATGACCGTTTTTGATTTGCTTGAGATTAAAACTGTTTGCATTACGATTGTTATTGTCAGTCTTTTGGTATCTAATACTGAGAAGTCTTGTATTCTTATCCTCATCGTCTATTGGAAAGCTGAAGTTGACCTTTTTGGTGACAAAAGCATTCATTGCTTGAAATTGTCCGAATAGCTGCAGCGGAAATTTAGGTGTAAATCCGATTAATTCCGGAGCCTGCTGTAAATCATCCGTATCATAGATTTGAATGTTCAACATATAGTCGCTTGTATAACGTTCATTCATCTGTTCATCAGGATATTTCATGGATTCTATCATCATAAGGAGCTCTTGATTTGAAACGCTCCCATGAAGTTGGTACTGGATATCCTGATCCTGCCATATATAGTACAGCTTTTCTCGCTTTCCTGAACCTACTGTCACCTTCAAAGCGTCCATTTGATTAATGATCAGGGGTTCTTTCTTTATTTCAAATTCAAATTCACTTATTTTAAGCTGTTGTTCGGATTGCTCAATTTTCGCATAAGCGGCTTCCAGTCCGTTTCCACCATACACCGCGTTTAATTCAAAATTTCCATAATGTTTGTTTCCTTTACGAGCTTCGTAATAAAATGAGGCCTGGGTTAGCTTGCTTTCTTCAGGTTGTTTTGATTTCAGATGTACACTCTCAAATTTGTAGTCCTCAGGCACAAAGTCAGGGACTTTAAACTTAAAATCGGCAATCCGAGCAGCCTTGTCCAAACGATTATAATCACGGAATGGGGAATCAAACAGAATTCGATCTTTCATTGCCGAATCGGTTGCTGCAAGCGTGTTATCCGTACTGATCGCCAAGAGCGGATTGTGAGAATTCGTTAACGTCACAGCAGCCAGAATCGCCATGCCTATGATCGCAATCGCTGATATTTTATAAGAGCCTTTTTTAAAAGACTTGATCATTGTCATCCTCCTAACGATTTGGTTATGGTTGTTCGATTCGTGAAAATACAGCAGGTTTGGCTGATTTCGTTTGGCAGAAAATCGCTTGAGAAATTCAATAATCGTCAAGCCATACGGAACAGCCTCTGCTTCTCCCAGAACCTCCAATACGTAAGCATCACAAGCGAGTTCTCTGTCAGCTTTCATCATCCTGATACAAATCCAGACCAAAGGATTCATCCAGTGGATCGCAAGAATAAAGCTTCCTATTGTATTCCAGGCCATATCTTTTCTTCGATAATGGGCTAATTCATGAGACAAGACATGTGATATCTGAGAGGGGTTCAATTCCTTGCCGATTGCTTCCGGTAAATAGATCCAAGGATGAATCACCCCTGAGATATAGGGACTTATCGCATAATTGTCTGTGTATACTGGGATCGGTAACGAAATGCCGAATTTCGCTCTGCAATCCTCCATAACCTGCATGATCGAAGAATCGGTTACCAATCGGAGGGTACGGAATCTTTGTCGCATCTTCATTATGCAATAGACCAGGTAGGTAAGGATGGTAACTACGCCTATAAGCCATACAGACGCCAAGATTTTTAAACCGAGAGCATGTGATTGTACAGTAGCAGGCTCAGGATCTTTCATCCTTAGTGCAGATAGGTCTGGCTCCATGTTAGAGTAATCCTGACTTAACCTGCTGTTATCATTGGAAAGTAATTCGTCTTGTTGGTTGGTTCTTGTTCCATTGTTAGATAGATCGCTTTGTACAAAAGAAACGATACCGGCAGCAGCCTTACTCCATTCGGTTACGAACGGCACCATATTAAAAATACTGACGTCGCTGTTTGGAAAAACGGGCAGCAGCAATCGGATCAACACAATCAACCATAACGCATGTCGAATGCGGGCATTCATGTAACGGTGAAATAACTTTTGAATCGATATCACTAACAAGGCAACAATACTTGCCGCAAAGGTCGAATACACAAACCAGACAAAAGTGTTATATACAATATCCATAGGTTTACCTCTTTACATGTACTTGGGCAGCTTCATTATGCTTGTGGTTTGTTATCGGCTTTATCCTGCTTGTCCGTCAAGATCTTCTGCAGCTGCTCGATCTCCTTATCGGACAAATGCGCCTCCTCCAAAAAATTGGTAACCATACTGCCTGCGACACCACCAAAAACTCTTTTTATAAAAGACTGACTTTCCGCCTTAACGCATTCTTTTTCTGAAAATAGGGGGTGGTATTTATAACCTCTTCCTGATTTCTCAAAGCCGATTACTTTCTTTTTCAATAGCCTGTTCACAAACGTACGAACGGTTTGCTCGCTCCATTGGATCTCATCGGGAAGCTGAAGCAGGATTTGCTCTGAGGTGATCGGGCTGCTTTTCCAAATGACTTTCATAATTTCCCACTCGGATTCCGATATTTTGGGAATCGTGCTCATAATGGAACCATCCTTTCTGATGATCTTTCATTTACGAATGTAAATATAACCTGATGAATTTGATATTACAAGTGTAAATGAAATTTGTCAACTGTTGGAATGTGATAGGAATGTCTGGATACAACGAAAAAAGAGCCGCAGCAGATGCGACTCTTCATTGAGGAGCTTTCTTAAAAGATAAAATAAAAGTGGTTTCTTTTTCATTCGTATCAAAAAGGATATCACCATCATTTTTTTGCATAATTTGCTTGCATATCATCAATCCGAGCCCAGTCCCTGATGATTTATTGGTTACAAATGGCGTGAATAAAAAATCTTTGATCTCGTCAGAGATCTTCGGGCCATTGTTAGAAATATACAGATACACCTGCTCATCATCTTCTTTTATTGACAGCGTAATTTGTTTTTTATGGGGAACTTCAATGAGCGCATCAACGGCATTGTTCAATAGATTGGAGAGTACTTGTTGTATGCCTTTCTTTTGTACCCTGATTATTTTATCGTTTTTAAATTTTTTAACAAATAGAATATCTTCTTGGATTAATCGCGGATTTATCATGGATAGAACTGAATGAATAATTTGTTGTATTGAGATGTTATCGAAGGATTCATCATGCTCTCGATTTCTGGAAAAACTGAGAAAACCCGTAATCTGCATATTAATACTCTCAAATTCATCATCAATAATTTTAATATAATCGGCAATCTTTCGGTTCATTTCAGAGGAAATGCTTTGTTTAATCAGTTTTAAAAATCCCTGGATGGATGTAAGCGGATTGCGGATCTCATGAGCCATACTTGCTGCCATTTTGCCAATCAGAGCTAGACGTTCACTATGCAGCTCATTAATTTGCTTATCTTTTTCCAATATCACATTTCGGGTCAGGCTCCAATAATTTTCACGCGCATGCTTCTCAAATAAATCCATTCTGAAAATGTACTTTTTTACAAGTTGATAGATCGCAATCTCATTTTCTGTGGCAACCTGTTCGACAGTTTCAAGAATGATTTTTCTCCAAATATTCGTTGTAATAAGAATGTATTCAATATAGTTATACTGATCCAGTGAAATCTTGGACCACTTCGGTATAGAATTAAAAATAGGGTGGTCGTCTGCAGGGATTTCTAAATTCATTATATAATTTAAATAATTATCAATATTTTCAGCTGAGTCTAAAGGCAGATCGGGATAAATTTCCCGTACCTCCTGCAACCACCTTTTAGATATGATCGCTTTGTGGCTTGCCATGATTGAAACATACTCGTTATTCATTGTTACAGCCACCGCCTCGTTGAGGTTTAATTCGACAATGTAAACGCAATACCTTTAATGTATGGGTCTGAGTAAAAATATAATCAAAGGTTAGGTTGGCGGATGAGACGAAGCAGATTTTTCCTGAAGGCGTACATCACCCAGATATGTACCTTGGCCTGAGTGAATCTGTATAGGAACCAAGGCAAGGAGGGCACATAATCGTGAATCGCAACGATACATTCCTGTGTGCCTGGAATTTGCATAAACTCGAGCCTTCCGTGGTGCGACTCTTTGGTATTCGCGAACGTGCCGCCGGTAATCTGGTATACAGCACACGCGGACGTGCTTCTTGGTGAGGAATAAGTCAGCTCCAGCAGCGGTCTTCGGTCGAATACAATATAAACACGGCATACCCCGGAGTCTTCGATTACGGTCCTCAGCAAGGGCTTGGCGAAGCTCGACAGCCAGGACAAATAATAGGCAGCAGCCCAGGTGGCGTTCTTACCTTCCGGCACAAGGATACGCTGAACAGAACGTACATCGGATTTTATCGTCTGCTTCCGCTTTATGCGTTTCACCTCGGCTGTTTGCTTGAGCATTTCCTCATAGGTCGTGACATCAAGCCCTCCGATATCCATCGTTCTTCCGAACAACTCTTTATTGCCAATACTGTGCTTTAACGCGTTCAGCACTTCGGAGAGCGATGAGTTCTCAGGCTCGTCAATCAGACCTGTACGAATCGTCGTCACTGGAATTCCAAAGGATTCAAGGATCTGCTGCACCTCAAGCCGACTACGCATGTGGCGGGAAAGTGCGTTCTTCTTCGTATCAGGTGGAACAAGGCCGCTCCAATACACGATCTGCTTCACGCCATTCTTTTGAGCCGCGCGTCCAAAATGCTCAGCAAGAATGACGTTTATATCCTCAAATTTGGCCTGTGTCAGCCTGGCGGTGGACAGCATGGAAGGAGTCAAATATACGGCGTAATCCGCACCCTCAAGACCTTTCTCCGCGTCATCCATAGAGAAAAAGTCGCAGGATCGCCACTCCACGTGTTCCCTATCCTCTCGGTTGTCGGCAAGTCTGGATAATGCGATAACTTTGGTTTGTCCTGACAATTGCTTTAGCAGGTTATATCCTATATATTCGTCCGCCCCCGTTAAAGCGATCGTTGGACGTTGATGATTCTCGTTATTTTTCTCCATGCATAATGCCCCCTTGTTGATGCTTAGTGTAACAGATCTAGGTCATGATGATGAAGCGATTAATAAATCACAAGTCAGTGTAAAATAGATCATTTGCGGATACAAGTCCTACAGCTATACTCACTATATTCTCGTAAAAGGATGGTGATTATAGTTGAACAGTAGGCGATTGTTAAAAGGAGGGAAGCTGATATGCGTTTCACTTTGTCTGGCGCTGCTGCTTTCGGTATCGACACCTTGGATTCAACCCGATTTGGCAGAAGCGGCGCTGCCGTATCCCCTACAGGAAGGCTTTGAAGGCTACGGAACGACAGCGTCGGGGTACACATCTCCGATTGCACCGACTGCCAGTGCGAGCCAGCCGTGGGTAAACGCTGTTGGAGGCAGCACGAACTGGTCGGTGGGAGAGATTGCTTCCGCTACACCTGGCAATCATGTGCTGAATCAGACGGATACGACAACGACCTCAGCCTATGTGGTGACCATCAATTATTGGGGCAGCAATAACCCGGAGCTTACGACCGATAGCATGGAGCTGTCTGCCAAAGCGAAGATTACCGGTGCCAACAGCACGTATGCGGGGTTGGTAGCCAGATATTCCGTATCCGGGAGTACGCCTAATTATTACCGATTTACGTGGAAGAAAAATTCGTCCAGCTATCAGTTTTATTTGGAAAAGGTTACGGGTACCTCCAAAGTCAGCGTTCCGCAAACTTCCGGTACACCTAATGCCAGCGGGGTTTCGGTAACCAACACGATTTTGAACCCGTCCTTGGACAGCTTCGGCTATTTGCCTCTCAAGCTCAAGGTTATTGAAAATGCCGATTCCAGCTTAACGCTTGAAGGCTATTACGCATCTACGCTCGTGCTGTCCGGGACGGACACAACGCCTTATGCGACAGGCCAGGTCGGCTTGTACAGCAATGCGGGAACGACCGCCTTTGATGATGTGCAGGCAGCCACCATCAGCTCACCTACTTCACCTGCCATGATTGCAGCTCCCAATCATATTACGGCGACTTATCCGAGCACGGGAGCGGTTAAAGTATCGTGGGAGCCGGTGGATGGTGCAGCGGGCTACAATGTAAAGATGGCGACAAGCCCAACGGGTCCTTTTACGAAGCAGAACAGCACACCGGTTACGACAACCAATTACACGAGATCCGGTTTGACAACGGGGACGACTTATTATTTTGTTGTCAGCTCGGTTACGACGTCTGGAGAGGGAAATGACAGTACACCTTCCGTATCAGGTGTTACGAAAGCGGTTTCATTACCAACGGTCACCACCGCAACCCAGCTTACTGCTGCGCTCGCATCGGCAGCGCCGGGAGACATCATTTTACTTGAAAACGGAAATTATGCAGGTGCATCCTACACAGGCTTGAATGGAACCGCAGACAATCCAATCGTCATTGCGGCACGTAACAAAGGGATGGCGAAGTTTACATCGACCGGACTTAAATTCACGACGAGCTCCTATATTACGCTGCAGGATTGTGAATTTACGATGACGGCTTCTACGTGGGTTCGTTTGACAGGCTCTCATCATATCCGTGTGACGAATAACTACTTCCATTCGCCTGCCACGAGCAGCGTGACCGGACCCAAAACCGATTGGGTCTATATAGATGGAGCCGGCAGCCATCACAATCGGGTTGACCATAATTTAATGGAAAATAAGCTGGATACAGGAAAATTTATTTTGTTCGACGGCGTTTCAGCGGCAAGTGCTGCAACCAAGGAAATCACTCAATACGATATGGTGGAGTACAACATTTTCCGCAACACGCTTGGACGTCAGGAGAACGAATCGGAGAGCATTCGGATCGGGGTATCGACATTGGTGCATCTGGACGCCCATACGACGATTCAATACAACATCTTTGATCATTGCGATGGTGATCCCGAGATTGTTTCGGTCAAGAGCGGCGCGAATATCATACGGTACAATTATTTTATTGAATCGCTAGGCTCCTTGTCACTTCGGGCTGGCAACGGCTCCAGCGCTTACGGCAATATGTTCATCGGTAATGGACGTACAGAGCTTAACCCCGACCCCTACGGTGAAAATCTGGGGACAGGCGGCATCCGCATTTATGGCGAGAACCATAAGGTGTACAATAACTATTTTCAAGGCTTGACAGGCAGCAGCTTTGATGCCGCCATTACGTTTACGACTGGCGATAAGGATGATTTGATGACGAATTATCCAACTTATCCGGCTCTGCATTACATAGCCAAAAATATCGTTGTAGCCAATAACACGCTGGTCAACAATTATGCCAACATTGAACTGGGGCTTGTTCGTTATGGGCTGCCTCCCGAAAATCTGACCTTTGCCAATAACATCGTAGTCGGCTCACAAAAAGAGCTGATCAAGATCATGACTCCCATTCCGGGTCTGACATGGTTGGGCAACATCATGTTCCCGCAAAAAAATGTGCCGCTCATAACCGGCAATTCGGCATCACTGACCTCATCCGAGGTTAATGTTGCTTACCCGCTGCTGAAGGATGAGGTGCTGCAGCATGATGCCAAGCAGTACGCCTGGCTGTGGACCTCATCCAGCTATACCAGGCTGAGAACGATTGCGTACAAAAAGCTCGGCTCGGCAAGTACGGCCATCAACGCATCCACAGGTAGCTATGGCAGCGGAGGGACGTATTCTTATATCAATGAGGATATGGATCGTGAGCCGAGGACCGGTATCCCTGATGTCGGAGCAGACGAATACTCGGCAGCGGGTCTGCCAGCGGATACAGCCAACCCGACATGGAGCGGCTCGACTCCGGTTTCAGTGACAAGCATCGCCCCTCGTCATGCAACTATCAGCTGGACAGCGGCGACAGATGATACGAGGATTGCTGCCTACCATATTTATCGGAATAATGTGAAAATCGATACGACCTTTGGAGATGTAACAAGCTATGTGGCTTTTGGCTTGCAGCCAGGAACCACCTACACGTTCAAGGTAGAGGCTGTGGACCAAGCGAATAAAACGGTCATGAGCGGTAATACGGTCAGCGCATTAACACCGGTGATGAGGGGAATTGTAGTTTCGGAGGTTCCTGTGCAGATTGCGCTGGGTGGCACTTCGAAGCAGCTTAAGGTTATCGCTACTTATGCCGATCTGTCTACGGAGGATGTAACGGCAGGGTCAACCTTTACCAGCAGCAGTCCTGGGGTGCTGACCGTTTCCACGAGTGGATGGGTGACAGCAGCAGCCTTGGGCAGCTCGATTGTAACGGCTGCATATGATGGAGCAGCGTCGCCGCCCTTAACTCTCAAAGTCAACGCTTCAGCGCAAACCAATCTTCCGGTCACCGCTGATACGTAAGTGGATAACATTACAGCTGCCAATGCCGACACGAATTACAGTACAGCAGCTACGATGGAAATTAAAGGAGACGGAACCAAACGGAGAGCCGGGTATTATAAAGTAAATTTGCCAGCCCTGAGTGACCGTATCGACACTGTGCAGCTCAAGCTGTACGTCACCTCTGCCGGAGCGGGTGGGGATTTACAACTGCATGGCTTACTCGATGATTCGTGGGTTCCGACTACGATTACCGCTAATAATCAGCCCGAAAGGGCAAGAACGGACGCAGCTCTGGGAGTGATTTCACCAATTACGGCGGGCAGCTTCGTGACCTTTGATATTACACCGTTCTATAAAAGCCAGTCGGACGGTGTGCTCAGCTTCCGGCTGACGAATAAAACAGGCGGAATCGCGGTCAAAGTCGCTGGTCTCGAAGGGACCACTGATACCCGGGACCCGGTAGTCATCTACACGACGATCAGCAATCCGACGGCTGTGCCAGCGGCACCAGCCTCGTTGACGGCAGCAGCAGTAGGCGGGAAGGTAAACCTGTCGTGGAACGCCTCGGCAGCAGCGGACAGCTATAAGGTGCTGAGATCTACGAACGGTACGACCTACAATGTGATCATTACCGGAGCGGGAACGACTACATCCAACGGGTACACCGATACGAGTGTGGTCAGCGGAACCACTTATTACTACAAGGTCGTCGCTTCCAATACCGTTGGTGACAGTACGGCTTCGAATGTTGTGACCATTGTTTCTTAAAAGAGGAGGGGTGGCGCGCGGCAGCATTAGAAACGGTCACTCTTACGGAAACAGCCGCTTCTGGTGCTGGCTGTCACGGTAATCTCTGGCGCCCATTCCTTTTACTTTATGGAAAATGCGGCAGAAGCTTGGATACGAGCCGAAGCCCGCTTCCACCCATACCTCTGCGATCGGCATATCTGAGGAAAGCAGCAGACTGCAGGCATGTCGAACACGCAGCTCATGGAGGAAATCGACAAAGTGAATACCGTACTGTTTATGAAACAAATCGCTAAGGTAAGCTGGAGTGATGTGAAAATGCCGGGCTACCTGTGCAAGCGACAACGGCTCCATGTACTGCTGGTACATGTATTGAACGATGGATGTCACGAGCTTGGCTTTTGCAGATATGCCGGAGGGAGGGACAGCTGGATCATCCGCAGCGTGTAATGAGCGGTAACGAAGGAATAGTGCCAGCGCTTCAAGCAGCTTTCCTTTCAAAACCAGATGCTTGTAGGGGATATCCGCTTCAAATTCGCTCAAAGCCTCGTCAAGTAAATGGCATATACGGCTCCTGTCGCTTTTAGGAACCATGACATACGGAGGCGAGCCATCCTCCTGAACCGTTAGCAGATGCGCTAGACCAAGCTCAGCTTCCTTTCCTTCTGTCAGCAGGTCCAGAGGAAAGTTGCAGGTATACAGGGTCAGCGATTCACCAGGGATGGATCGAAAGCTGTGTATATGAAAAGGCAGCAGCAGGACAAAGGTTCCGGGAATCATCCGATGCTCACTCCCATTAATGATTTCCTGACCGCTGCCTGCGGAAACGTAAGAAAGCTCAATAAAGTCGTGTCGATGCGGAGCAACCGCTTGATACGATTTTTTTTTCATGTAAAAGGGAAACAAGGTCTGACGGTTCGGATATTCAAACAGGTAGTCGGGATACATGGAGCGGCCTCCTTTACTCGTAATCTCATTATAAAACAAATCCTCAGTTAAAAATATGAGAGGTTAATAATAGACGAGTTGGCTATCAAGTCAGCAAAATATTTGACATACCTTACAGTTACATACAAAATAAATATAACTTCAGTTATTATGGTTTACTTTTCTGTTGTTTCAATTGATAGTTCACTGGGAATTTAGCAAGCGGTATGTAAATGACTAATAAAACTATTACCTATTGGAAATGAGGAATTGAATTATGGCAAAGACCGAGACCCAATGTCCTAAATGTGGAGGCAAGGAAATAGGCAAAGGGAGACAAACTGGATATGCAGTGGTAACTCCTATAAAAGGTCTTTTTAAATTTGGCACCCCTGTAATTCATTATATTTGTTTGAAATGTGGTTTTATTGTGGAAAGTTATGTTGAAGATCCATCAAAATTTAATAGCTGATATAAACAGCCAAGTAACAATTCCGTGATGACTCCGAACAAAATAAATACATCGCCCAAGGTGTCACAATTGGTACGATGTACTCCAATATTAATTACATTATCTGTTACTCTTCCCCAATAGCCATCGGATTCTCCTCATATGAAATCCAATCGCTCCAACTTCCGGCATAAAGCTTCACATTCTTGAATCCAGCCTCGCTAAGTCCCAGAATATTCGGCGTGGAGGTTACACCGGAGCCGCAGTACACGATGATTTCCTTGTCACGCGGAAGGCGTGCATAGTTCTCGGTTATTGCAGACTCGTCCTTGAATCGGCCCTGCTCGTCCAGGACATCCTTCCAGAACTTGTTGATCGCGTCCGGAATATGACCCGCGGCTTTATCGATAGGCTCCACTTCTCCCAGGTAGCGGGGAGCTTCGCGGGAATCGAGCAGCAGGGTTCCAGGCTGACCAAGCTTGGCTTGAACCTCTGTCACATCGGCAACAATATCGGTTCGAAAATGAATACATACTATCGAAAAAATCGAATTCTTAAAAATATGAGAGGTTTATTAGAAAATATGAACACCTTGGAGGTCCCACGTCCTGTACGCTAATACCTAAGATAAGGAGAGGAGCAATAACAAATGGCGAACAGCAAACGGTTTCACGGGATTTTCACAGCGTTGGTTACCCCTATGCATGAGGACGGAGGTATCGACCACCCATCATTGGTACGATTGGTGCAGCATCAAATCGAGCATGGCATTCATGGGTTTTATGTTGGAGGCAGCACAGGAGAAGGCTTCCTGATGACGCGGGAAGAGCGCAAGCAGGTATTGGAAACGGTCATTCAGGCGACTGGCGGCAAGGCGCGTGTTGTTGCACACATCGGCAGTATGAGTACGATGGAGTCCGTTGAGCTTGCCCAACATGCTGAAGCGGCGGGAGCAGAAGCGGTCTCGGCGGTTGTGCCTTTTTACTATAAAGTAGGAGCCAGAGAAATTCAGAAGCATTATGAAACGATTATGGCTGCCACCAAGCTGCCAATGATTGTTTACCATTTCCCTGGTGCCACAGGCGTCCAGCTTTCACTCGGATTTTATGAAGAGATGGCGAAGCATCCGCAATGTATCGGAGTGAAGTTCACCTCGCTGAACCTGTTCGAAATGGAACAGATTCGTTCCAGGTGTGGGGACGATTTCCTGATCTGGAACGGTCATGACGAGGTTTTCGCAGGGGGTGCCTTAATCGCAGCGGATGGTGCTGTGGGCAGTACGATGAACATGATGCCCAGTCTGTATACGGACATGTATACGTCCATACAGGGTGGACTATGGGAGGAAGTACGCTCCCTGCAAAGTAAAGCCAACGCTATTATTTCGCATCTGGTGAATTTTGACGTGATACCCTACGAAAAATATGTACTATACAAGCAGGGGATTATCAGCACACCTACAGCCAGACAGCCATTAAGACAATTTACATCGGAGGAAAACGAGCAAATCCATCGCTTTCTGCAGAGCAATGAAATATTGAGCGTTCACAGTAAAGTAAACAACCCTTCCTGATGAACCTAAGTCTAAGTTCTGGTCCGAATCACCGCAATCCATAAGAAACCCTCCTTCTTCAGTCATGCTATAATGGCAATGAACATACCCAATAACTGGTTGGAAGGATGATGGAGGATGGCAACACTTATACCTTTCCTATTTTCGGAGGATTCCAGAGCGCAAGCGGAGTTCTATATTGGAGCGCTTGGTGGGGAGATCCAGTCCGTTATGACGCATGGTCAGGCACCAGAGCCGAATGATGCGATCAAAGACAAAGTCATGCACTTGTGTCTGCTTGCCGGAGGAATCAACTTTTTCATGGCTGATTCCATCGGTCCACTTACGCAGGGGAACGGCATCAGCCTGAATTTGAACTTCGAATCTGGAGCCGAAGGCCGGGAAGCGTTCGATAACCTCGCGGCAGGCGGCACAGTGATACATCCGCTCGAGCCGGTATTCTGGGGTGGCATGTACGGGCAAGTAGAAGATAAATATGGCGTTAATTGGATGATCAGCTGCTAAGCTGAAGAAAGCTAATCCTGACCGGAACGAGGCTTCCGATAAGGCCATACCATCGAAGAATAGGGCTGATGCAGCCCTATTCTTTTTGTTTTCAGCAATAAATGTAATAACTGTAAAATTGTACGATTACAAACCAATGAAGATCTTTTTTACACTAGAAAAGAATCAAACTAAAGGATTTACTTCAGATGGGGAGAAGAGGGCCGCAGTCTTTTATCATATCAACCAAGGAGGCTTTACCAATGAGAGGTTTTGGAAAGCATGGACAGCAGGATTAATCACTATACAACGGTCTCCAGCAGCTTCCAATTCGGTATTGCGGCAATTCGTTTGTGTGTGATACAATGATTTCAACTTGGTCAAATGCTATATTTTGGACATTTGCTCAAAATATAAATCGTGTTGGGAAGTGGTTATACACCCATACATCGCAATTGAACTGTAAGATTCATTTCATTCGTCAAACAACTGGGAAGTAACAAGCTCTCCGGGGTTACATGTTTCAAGAGGAGTGTGATCATGAGAGCCGTACATTTTGGTGCAGGCAATATTGGCAGGGGATTTATCGGACTGCTGCTTTCCCGTTCAGGTTATACGATCTGTTTTGTGGATGTGAATGATAAGGTAGTATCACTGCTTCGTCAAAGAGGGAGCTATACGGTTTCCTTGGCAACCGAGTCTCACGATAGCGTGGAGGTCAATGGAGTATCAGCAATTAACGGTAATGAGGTTGCACAGGTTATCCAGCAAATCGCCAGCGCCGATCTGATAACTACAGCGGTAGGGGTGAATTTGCTTGGATCGATTGCCGATGTCATTGCGCGAGGCATAGAACACAGGATTAAGAACAGCTTGTCCGGTCCACTTCAGGTCATAGCCTGTGAGAATGCAATCCATGCAAGCTCTTTATTGAAGAAGCAGGTGTATGAACGGTTAAGCCGTGAAGCATGCAGCAAGGCGGATGAAGCTGTATTTTTTACTAATACGGCTGTGGATCGGATCGTGCCCATTCAAAGCCATGATGATCCGTTGGAGGTAACCGTCGAACCCTTTTATGAGTGGCTGATCGATCGTAGAGGCATGCCGCCGGGAGCAGTCCAGATACAGGGGGCGGGTTATGTTGATCAGTTGGAGAGCTACATCGAGCGCAAGCTTTTTACCGTCAATACCGGACATTGCTGTGCCGCTTACTTGGGCTATCTGAACGGTTATGCAACGATCCATGAAACGATGGCTGATCCGGCTATTTCTATTCAGGTCAGGCAGGTACTGGAGGAAACGGGCTCCTTGCTTGTTAAGAAGCATGGTCTGAATCTGCAAGAGCATACACAATATATCCAAAAAATTATGAGCCGTTTTGGCAATGCTTATTTATCTGATGGGGTTGTCCGTGTGGGTCGCTCACCGATCCGTAAGCTTTCTCCGAATGACCGATTGGTTCGTCCTGCTCTTCAAGCCTTTCATTTAGGAATAGAGCCTTATCATTTATCAAGGGTAATAGCGACGGCACTGCTGTTTGATTACAGTTCAGACGAGGAAGCTGTACAAATTCAAGCGAAAATCAAGGCTGTGGGGATTCATCAAGCTGCTGCTCATTTTACTGGAATACCGATTGGACATCCTGTTCACGACCTGATTATTCATCACTATGAGACATTGACACAGCCGATATAAAATGCGAAATCATATACCTTCTATGTGGTTAACACAATGTTGTAATCGTTGTGCTGACATGATAAAATGATCGTATATTTGAGCATTTGTGCAATCGTGGACGTATGATTAGGTTGATTTGAAGATCAAGGATATTCGAAAGGCATTCTGGGAATGGGAGGCGGTGCAATCGGACAATAATTATCCTATAGTTGGATATTTTGTTGAAGGATTGGGCCAATTTGAATCATATGAGCGGAAATAGTAAAAATGAGCATTTGTCTAAAGAGAGCTTTCTGGAGAGGGTAGCACGGATGTACTACGTCCTTGGCATGAGCCAGCAGGAAATCTCTGTGCAGCTTAATATCGGAAGATCTTCAGTTTCCAGATTTTTAAATGAGGCGAGGGAAAGAGGAATCGTACAAATCCAAATTCGTTCCGACCTGGACAGCTGTCGGCATGAGCCCTTGGAACGCAAACTTACCAAGCTGTATGGCTTGAAGGACTGCGTAGTATTTCGGGGTGATCAAAGCGCGAATCCTTTTGAGGCAATGGCGACTCAATATCTGGATTCGGTACTGCCCTCACACGGGGCCATTGGGCTTGGGTGGGGGAAGACGCTGAACGCAATCGGCACCCAGCTGCATCTGTGCGATTCGCGTCCGGGACTGAAGGTTTATCAGCTGATAGGCGGTTTTGGCGCCAAGGAAGATCAGATTCCTGCCTCCTCGATCATTCAGATGTGGGCTCAAGCGCTTCGGGGCAAGGCTCATTTGTTTCCAGCACCTGCGATTGCCGGTAGCGCTGAAAGCAAGGAAAGCTTTATGCAGGATCCGAGCATACAGGAGATCATGTTGGAAATCCGCAAAATGGAAACGATTGTGTTCAGTATTGGCCACGCTGGTGAAGATTCCACCTTATTGGCGTTAAATCTGGTATCCGGTTTAACCTATGAGGAGTTAAGTGGAGCCTCTGTAGGAGAGATTCTGTTTCATTGCTATGACAAGCAGGGCAAGTTCTCCCTTCCACGCATCAGCGAAAGGGTCGTAGGCACGTCGACGGAAGATTTGATGAATATTGAGTTGCGTATTTGTGTGGCGCAAGGCGCGCACAAGGTGCAAGCTATAAGTGGTGCTTTGCAAGGAAAGCTGCTGAATGTGCTGATTACAACGGAAGAAACGGCATTGCAGGTACTTGAGCTCAAATAAATCCAATAAATTGATGTTTAAGGAGATATTATTGTGAAAATTAAAGGTGTTGCTCACCGGGGTTATCCGGTCAAGTATCCGGAAAATACACTATCCTCCTTTCAAGCTGCAGTTGATTTGTCTTTTACGCATCTGGAGCTTGACGTTCATTTAAGTAAAGACGGTATTCCAGTCCTTATGCATGATTATTCGATTGAGCGGATGACGGATGGTAAAGGCTTCATCCGTGATTACACTCTGGATGAACTCAAATATTTCCGCGTTAAGGAAGTAGAAACGATCCCGACCCTGGAGGAAGCATTGAACCTGCTTAAGGGCCAAATATCGATTCTGGTTGAGCTGAAGCAATCTGGCGACCTATATCCGGGTCTGGAGGAAAAGACGCTGGAGGTTATACGCAAAACGGACACATTGGACCAGTGCAGAATCATTGGTTTCGATCACTTTTCCATCGCCAAGACGAGACAACTGAATAAAGATATAAGACTGGGTCTGTGCAGCAGCGGAAGTATGCCTTACGTGTTTCCGTTTATGGAAGAAATCGATTGTGACTTTTTGGGTGTGCAGCTTCGCTTCATGACACCGCAATATGCAGCCATGATGCAGGAGCGGGGCATCATTTCCGGGCCTTGGCCCGTAGATACATTAGCCGATATGGAGCTTATCGCCGCCAAATATCCAACGGATCTGATCACGACGAATGAGCTGGAGCGTTGGGCCGAATTTTATCGCAACCATCCCAAGCTGCATGTAGGTGTATAGCACTTTCTTCTACTTTATGTTCATATAATAGAAAAAACGGAACAACAAGCTTTTGCTTGCGGTTCCGTTTTTATTTGTAAGTCAGGTATGAATCAGGTTCCTGTTACAAGAACATCTTTGTAAAAGATGTTGGCGTGCTTTTTTGTATCCGTCGACGATCGATACGAACCAAATCCGAAGCATAACCGAACGGTTGTGCCGACAACCTGGATGGACATGCCCTCCGGTTCTCTGAATAGCAAGGAGCTTCCTGCATTCGTCAATTGTCGATCCACCTGTAAACCTGTATTTAAGTTCACTGTCGTAATATAGGTGTTACCGGTAGGGTTCGTGGCTGTATCGTAGGCAGTTCCATCCAGTAAATAAAGATAACTTCCATAAGAGGCAAACCCCTGAAAAGTGCCTAATCCTGTCGGTTGATCCACGGTTGCGAGCGGTGTAAAGGTACCTCCTTTAAGCTGGGCCAGATTAAACGTACTATAATGGAATGCACGGCTTCCCACAACACCTGTTCGGTAGCGCATCGTCAGCAGACCGTTCGTCATATCGATATTGACAGTTGTCCGGTCTGCTCCCACTATCGGGGCGTACTTGGTAATGGATGAGTCCGTATTGACCAGAACCTGATTATTCACAAAAGGGAATCTGGCTAATTGAGTGCCATAACCATTTCCATCTGATCCATCGTTAACAGCATCCACCTCCGTCCACAAATAGGCGGTTGTACCGACAGGCTCCACACCAATGGAAACCCCGTGTCCAAAACCTATCAAATACATTTTTCCGAGTATGGTACCGGTTGAGCTGAGCTTCGTAACTGTTAAATCTCCTTTGAGCGCTCTCTCTGCGCTGCTGTAGGTCCTGGTTTCCGTCCCTAATTGCTGACCTGCATTTGTAACCTGTACCATGTAAATATGATCATTCGTATTATCTATTGCAAAGCCTTGCTGCAGCGTGGGGTCTGCCAGCACTTTACCCGTAAGCAGGGGCTCCGCCGGATCGGATAAATCAAACATGTTGGATACAAAAGCGTCCTTGTAAAAGATATTGGAATTCTTGCCGGTATCCGTCGATGATTTATAGGATGCAAAACCGAAGGATAATCGGACATCTGTACCTGCAGTCTGAATCGACATGCCATGCGGCTCTCTGAATAGAAGTGAGCTGCCTGCATTCGTCAATGACCGATCCACTTGAGCGCCCGAATTAAAATCCACCGTCGTTATATACGTGTTACCGGTAGGGTTGGTGGACGAATTGTAGGCATTCCCATCCAGTACATATAGATAGCTGCCGTAAGATACAAAGCCTTTAAAGGAACCTAAAGTCGACGGTTGATCTACTGTAGCGAGCGGTGTAAAGGTACCCGTCTTGAATTTGGCCAGGTCATAAACGCTGAAATGGAACGAGCGGCTTCCGACAACGCCTGTACGGTAACGCACGGTCAACAGGCCGTTAGCCATATCTACATTGACTGTCGTCCGATCAGCACCTGCCACTGGCGAGTATTTAGTAATCGATGAATCGGTATGGACCAATACCTGATTATTCACAAATGCGAATCTGGCTAACTGAGTGCCATAGCTATTTGCATCGGTTGAATCATCCTGGAAAGCATCGACATCGGTCCACAAATAGGTAGTCGTGCCAACTGGCTCCGCCCCGATCGAAAGCCCGTGTCCAAACCCCATCAAATACATTTTCCCCAATGCGGTTCCAGTCGTACTGAGCTTCGTAACCGTTAAATCCCCATTAAGGGCTCTCTCTGCAGCCGTGTAGGTTCGGGTTTCCGTTCCTAATTGTTGTCCTCCAGCTGTAACCTGCACCACGTAGATACAATTATTCGTATTATCGAACGCAAAGGATTGCTGTACCGTGTTGTCCGTCAGTGCCTTGCTTGTAAACAAGGGTTCTGCGGCGTCTGATAAATCGAACTTATCTGGAACTGAAGCTTGTGCAATACCTTCTCCGATGGTTAATAGAGAAAACGACAACATCATTACTACAAGAAAAATCGAAAGAACCTGCAATAGTCTCTTGCCAATAAAACGATGCTTCCTTGACACCTCGGTTACCGTCGATTGTTCTGTTCGTACACATGAAATTTTCATTTTGGCCTCCTAACAATTTTGGTTTTCAATTCCTAACTTGTAAGCATTTTCATTCTACTTCAAACCACAAAAGATGTCCAATCAATTGTTTGCATGTGGACATATGTCCAAATTTACTAAACATTAATTTATTTCAATTGTTGCGGCATTGCCCTTCATTCAAAGATGAAGTAAAATGATTAACAATGGAGTCTGTAAAACGGACATGAAAACTAACAAAGTAAAGATTCTTTGATGGGATATCACAATAATAAGCATAGGGTAAGGTGGTAAATGTGGAAAACAATACATCCAGGAGAGTGGAGACCTTAGCGGGTAATGATCGAAAAAAAGAAATTGTGAATCTGCTGGAAGAATTGGGTGTAGTCCGCGTATCTGATATGAGCAAAAGATTCGGAGTTACGGAGGAAACGATTCGCCGTGATCTTGAACGGCTTGAGAATGAAGGGTCACTGCTTCGAACACATGGCGGCGCTGTGCTTAACCGTAAAGAAGGCCCGGAGCTCCCTGTACTGCAGCGGGAATTGGTGCAAGCGGAAGAAAAAAGATCCATAGGCGAGTACGCGGCATCCTTGGTTAAGGACGGGGAAGTGATAGCCCTTGATGCCAGTACGACCTGCCTGCAAATGGCCAAATATTTTCCTAACAAAGAGATTACTGTCATCACCTACTCCATCCCCATAGCTTATGAGCTGATCAAAAAAACAAATATCCAAATATTTTTGATTGGTGGTTATCTGGATAGGCATTCATTAGGCAATACCGGTACTCCAGCCGAGAAAATGTTGGAAGGATACCATGTGGACAAGTTCTTTTTCTCTTGCCAAGGCTTTGATTTGCAAAGAGGGATCAGCGAGCCATATGAAGCACATGTACAATTAAAAAAAAGCATCGTCTCCATTTCGGACCAGCTGATTTTATTAGCAGACAGCAGTAAGTTTCAAAGAAAATCCTTAGTCCGATTAATAGGGCTGGAGGAAGTAAGCATGCTTGTAACCGACAATCATATGCCAGTAGAAGCCTTGCAAGAAATGGATTCAAGTGACATCAATGTCGTAGTAGTCAGCTGAACATCGCCTCCTTCCTATAATTCTGTATAAAAAAGAAACCAATCTGTGATTGGTTTCTTTTTTGGTAAAATATATGTTGAAAACAAATAATATATAGTATATAATCTTCCTATTGAGTTGATTTCGAAGAATAAATTGTTGGAATGAATAGTTACGTGCTTTGAAACAGACAAAATGGGGTGTGGACGATGGCAATGATAGGACCCTCATTAATGTGTGCAGATTTGGGTCGTTTAATAGAATCTGTGCAAATTTTGAACCAAGGGAATGTTGATTTTTTTCATTTTGATATTATGGATGGAAGCTTTGTTCCTAATTTTAGCATGGGACCCGATATGCTGAAGACACTGCGTCCGCATACAAGCAAACCGTTTGATGTGCATCTGATGGTTGAAGAACCGGAACGATTTATAGACATGTTTGCAGATGCGGGGGCCAATATGATCTCAGTCCATGCAGAGTCCAAAATCCATTTGCAAAGAGTGCTTCAATCCATTCGCGATCGAAATCTCCAAGCGGGTATAGCCCTTAACCCATCAACTCCCCTCTGTATATTGGATTATGTGATGGATACTGTAGATTATGTTTGTTTAATGACCGTTAATCCGGGATTTGCAGGCCAGAAATTTATTCCAAGTACGCTTGGAAAAATAGCCGATTTGAGACAAAAAATTAATGCCTCCAATATGGATATATCGATTCAGGTTGATGGAAATATCAGCTTAGCTGCGATTCCGCAGGTTATGGAAAAGGGAGCTGACATGCTCGTATGCGGAACATCAAGTTTATTCATGCGGGGTGTGAGATTGGAGCAAGCGGTCGCCGATTTGAGGGAGTATTGCCATAAATAGCCGTTCAGATCTATAGGGAAAGGAAGTGTGAGGTGACGATTACTGTAGTGGGAAGCATCAATATGGATATTGTAGCTCTAACCGATCATTATCCTTGTCACGGAGACACGATATTCGGGAATGAAATCCGGTTTTCTCCTGGTGGAAAAGGAGCCAATCAAGCAACGGCCTGCGCCAAATTGGGGAAAGAGGCCGTAATCGTAGGGTGCGTTGGAAGAGACCCGTTCGGTGACCGCTTGATTGAAACTATGCACGGAAACCATGTAAATGTAAGCTTTATCAAAAGGTCTGTATCCAGGCGTACCGGGACAGTGCTCGTAACCGTTGATGAGTCCGCAGAGAATACAATGCTTGTTGTAAGAGGCGCCAATGGGGAGTTAGATGCTGGAGACGTTGAGAGCTGCAGTGAACTGATTAAAAAGAGCAAGGTGCTGCTTGTACAATTGGAAATTCCTGAAGAAACTGCGATTTATGCAATGGCTAAAGCCCGCGAGTACGGGGTGACCGTTATTTTGGATCCTGCACCTGCAGAGGGTATTCATTTGAATGTTTTGAAATTTGCCGATATCCTTATTCCAAATCGACAGGAAGCCAAATTTATAACAGGTATTGATGTGATAGACATCCAATCCGCGCTTGCAGCGGCAAGGTTTTTGGAACAAAGGGCAGGCGTGACAAGATCCATTATCAAAATGGCTGAGCTGGGATCTCTTGTATATACAAAAGGGCTGTGGGAGTATGTGGAGGCCATCAAGGTTCATCCCGTTGATACCGTGGCAGCGGGAGATGCGTTTGCAGGTGCGTTGGCTTGTGCGATTGCTGACGGTGAAGCCTTGGGCAGCGCTGCGAGGTTTGCAACGATTGTAAGCGCTTTAAAGGTAACGAAATTAGACGCTCAGGACGGTATTCCAACGATGGACGAAGTCAATGAATTTTGCGCTTCAAGAAATCTGAGACATTACCTGAGTCATTCGTAAGAAGGAGTAGGAACATGAATATGAGTGAAGCGATGATGAGAGCCGCAGTTTTGGAAAAACCGTTATCCATAGCGGTTCAAACCGTACAAAGACCTGTTCCAGGTCCGAATGATGCATTAATAAAGGTTCATTGCATTGGTGTTTGTGGCTCAGATATTCATTATTATGAGCATGGAAAAATTGGAAGATATGTCGTGGATAGCCCGATTGTTTTAGGTCATGAGCTTGCAGGTGAAGTTATTCAGGTCGGTGATCAGGTGACCAATGTCACTGTAGGTGATCGGGTAGCTGTTGAACCGTGCGTTACGTGCGGCCGCTGCAATTTTTGCAAGTCAGGGCGGTACAATCTATGTCCAGATGTTGTTTTCATGGCTACACCTCCTGTGGACGGGGCTTGGTCTGAATACGTTGCCATTCGAAGTGATTTTTTGTTCAAGCTGCCAGAGGACATGAGTTATGAAGAAGGAGCTCTTTTGGAACCGCTATCTGTTGGCTTTCATGCGATGAGAAGGGGGAAGGTGGGCCCATCCGACCGTATGCTGATACTCGGATTAGGTCCAATTGGCTTACTGGCCATTCAAGCAGCGAAACTGTTCGGTGTTACCGAGATCATTGCGTCCGACGTTGTGCCGTTCCGACGCGAAATGGCACTTAAGCTTGGTGCAACAGCTGTAATCAATCCATTGCAGGACAACATCTCTGAGCAGCTTTCCCTACTCACTGGGGGGGATGGCATCGATGTCATCATCGAATCGTCAGGCAATAGCCAAGCGATCTCGGATACGATCCGATTGGTTAATCGCGGGGGGCGCATTGTATATATTGGCTTGCCGACAGTGGATCAAATTCCTATGGATATGAACCTGTTAATTGATTCAGAATTAGATGTGTATGGTGTGTTCCGGTATGCCAACACGTACCCGGCAGCTATACAAGCGCTCAAGAATAGTGATATTGACCTGCGTCAGTCCATTACCCACAAGTTTGCTCTTAGTGATATTCAGGAGGCTATCGATGTAGCAAGAATCCACAAGGATACAAGTATTAAGGTTATGATTTATCCTGACAACGATAACGTAGAAAAGTAATACTTTGAAAATTTTACTACTATGAGGAGGGGTCCAATTGGCATCTATAGAATTTGTGAAGGTTACGAAATCATTTGATAAGCACGATGTTATTAAAGACCTGGACTTGAAAATTGAAGATGGCAAATTTACCGTTCTGGTAGGTCCGTCTGGCTGCGGGAAAACGACACTTCTAAGAATGATTGCCGGAATTGACCCCCAGACATCCGGATCGGTGCTTATTAATGGCAAGGATGTAACGAAGATTGCACCTGGTCAAAGAGGAGTAGCCATGGTGTTCCAAAACTATGCGATCTACCCTACGATGTCGGTGAGGGAGAACATTGAATTCGGCTTGAAAAATAACAAGGTGCCCAAAGAAGAGCGGACTCGTTTGGTGGAATCGATCAGCGCTACGGTGGGGTTGTCCGAATATCTGGATCGCAAGCCGTCTACATTATCTGGCGGTCAACGTCAGCGTGTCGCGCTGGCCCGGGCTATGGTCAAGGAGCCATCCGTGTTCCTGATGGATGAGCCGTTGTCCAATCTGGACGCCAAACTCAGGGTGCAGATGCGCATTGAACTCATTGAGCTGCATAAGAAGCTTGGCACTACTTTTGTGTATGTGACTCATGATCAGGTAGAAGCGATGTCTATGGCCGATACGATCGTCTTGATGAATAAAGGACTTATTCAACAGGAAGCACCACCGGATATTATGTATCGCAAGCCGAGCAACAGGTTTGCTGCGGAGTTCATCGGAGTTCCGCCCATGAATATTGACGACTTGGGTGTAGAAGACATCAGGTTCGGCTTTCGCCCGGAAAGCGCTGTTTTATCTAAAGAACCTGGGGGACAGCACTTTTCCATCCGTGGAGTCATTGCCACAAGGGAAATGCTCGGATCTGAAACGGTCTATCAAGTAAAATACAAAAACAGCTCTTACATGATTAAATGCATTGAGGATCATTTCACCGTGGACCAAGAGGTATATTTGGAAGTCGCAGCCAACAAAATATTTTTCTTTGGGGCAGATGGAAACCGTATTGGCGAGGAAGATGGGCGCTTCCATGAATACATAGAAGCATTGAGAGGTTGATCGTATGGATAAAAAATTATTATGGAAGTGGATCCGTTCTTATCTCATGGTGTTACCCGCCATGATAGGCATTTTCACCTTCGTCATTTACCCGATGCTTTATTTGATTTATTTAAGTCTTTTTAAATATAACCTGATGAATAAAGCCAAAAGCACTTTCATCGGATTAGACAATTACAAAGAGGTTTTCATGCGTGAAGATTTTTACAAATCGCTGGGGAATACGGTTGTTTACACTGTTGGCGCTGTTGTGTTGACGATGGTTATATCTCTGCTTATTGCATTATGGCTTAGCAAAAGCAGCAAGTTTAACAGTATTGTGCAAGCTGGATTATTCACGCCGCATATCATCTCTATTGTGTCTATTGCACTCGTGTGGCTGTGGCTTATGGAGCCTAACCTGGGTTTTCTCAACTTTGTTTTAAAGGCTCTGGGTCTACCGCCCTCTCAATGGTTGCAGAGCTCTAAAACGGCATTGATATCCGTAATTATTGTATCTGTTTGGCACAGCGTAGGTTATTATACCTTGATTATAGTAGCTGCTCTCCAAAGCATACCGCCAAGCATCTATGAAGCAGCCGAATTGGATAATGCGAAAAAGTTTAAGGTGTTTTACAAAATAACGTTACCCTTAATTTCACCGCAGCTGTTTTTCATCTTAATCATTATGACGATTGGTTCCTTTAAGGTGTTTGATACGGTCCGAATCATGACAGGTGGAGGCCCTAACAACGCAACCAGTACATTGGTTTATTACATTTATGGATTTAGAACGACGAATATTGGCTTCTCCTCGGCAACGGGTGTTGTTTTGATGGCTATTATTGGAATTCTTACGTTTATCTACTTCAGTTTGCTTTCTAAAAAGGTTCATTATCAATAAAAGAGAAAGGGAGTTCGACCCTTCATGCCATTTGAACTCAAGCACCTATGGACGACATTAAGTACAGTACTTAAAATAGCAGTTCTTATGATTTTTGTTTTTCCATTTTTGTGGATGATCTCCACGTCGCTGCAGACCTTTCAGGAAACCTTGACGATACCTCCTACCATGATTCCGGCAGTACCTCAGTGGAATAATTTTGTGACTGCCATGAGTTCGGGTCCTTTCATGACCTATGCCAAAAACTCGATCGTTGTGACGCTTTCCGTCATTGTATTGCAATTTGCTGTGATGATCCCGGCTGCCTATGCTTTTGCCAAATATTCTTTTCCAGGAAAACAATTTTTGTTTGCTATGGTACTCCTGGCCTTCATGATTCCTGGTCAAGTCACCTTTATCCCGGTCTATCTGATGCTGGCTGATTGGGGAATGATCAAAACCTTATTGCCGCAAATTATTCCATTCATGTCCAACGCATTTGGCATTTTCCTTTTACGCCAATATTTTATGCAGATTCCAGAAGAAATTATTGAATCGGCCAAGTTGGACAATGCCAGTGAGCTCAAGATTATTTGGAAAATTATGACACCGATGTCCATGCCAGCATTGGCAACGATTGCACTGTTCAGCTTTGTGAGTCATTGGAATGATTATTTCTGGCCGCTCGTGATGACGGATTCGTCCCCGGTTCGTCCGTTGACGCTCGGAATCGCCATGCTGCGAGAAACGGAAGGGATTAGTAACTGGCATATTATTATGGCAGGTAACGTTGTCCTGGTGGTCCCTATTCTGCTCGTTTACCTGATTTGTTCCAAACAGATTGTCAAGGCATTTGTTTATTCAGGGATTAAGTAATCGTGTAATCTCTTCCGAATAATAGTTAAAAAAAGGGAGGAAGAAAAAAATGAAAAAGAATATGTCAATGATTATGGCATCAACCATGCTGCTTGGTGCACTTGCAGGCTGCAGCTCATCACCTCAAGCAACGGATACGGGTGGAGCTGCTGGAACCGCTGCAGCACCAACAGCAGCACCGGCCAAGACCGGCAAGACCACGATTCAATATTGGCATTCCATGGGAGGGAAAAACGGTGAATATACAGATGCACTCATTAAACGTTTTAATGAATCCCATCCCGATATCGAGGTTGTTGGGACTTTCCAGGGAGGTTATGAAGAAGTAGTTACCAAGCTTCAGCAGGCAGCTGCAGCGAATACGGCACCTGATGTAAGCATGCTGGAGCGTTCTTTTGTACAGTTGTTTGCAGATGCAGACGTTTTGGAAGACCTTACACCGTATTTAAAGAAATCCGGATTAAGCGTTGATGATTTTGTTCCCGGTCTTATGGGCCATTCTACTTTCAATAAAAAGTTGGTAACACTGCCATTAAACCGTTCCACTCCGATCATGCATGTTAACAAGACGATGCTGGATGAGAAAGGGCTCAAGGTGCCGACAACCTGGGACGAAATGAAAACGGTAGCCAATGCGCTAGTCATTAAAGAAAATGGGGCTTACAAACGTCAAGGGCTATCCATGCCGTTTGATGATTGGTATCTCATTGCGATGATGACCCAGTCCAAAGGAAGATTTTTTAATGAACAGGGTACCTCGATCGGGTTTTATGATAACGGAGTAGGGCTTAAAGTGTTCAGTTACCTGAAGGACCTTCAGAACACGGGAGCCTTGTTTTATCCACCGACTCAGGATTCCGGTAATATCGCCAACCAGATGTTTATGGAAGGTAAAGTCGGATTGCTGCTGCAGTCAACGGGAAGTATTGGAGGGTTTGCGCAAAATGTGAAATTCGATTATGTGACCGCCTTCCTGCCCAAAAATGATGTGTTTGCCACACCAACCGGGGGAGCAAACGTTACCATGCTGGCCTCATCCAAAAGCAAAGCGGCTGCTTGGGAATTTATAAACTGGTTGATGACGGATCCTAAGGGTGGACAGCAGTTTGTAATCGATACCGGTTACCTGCCTTTCACGAAGAAAATGGTAGAGTCCAAAGAAATTAAAGAGCTGTATGCAAAAGAACCGAACCGAAAGGTCGCTTACGATCAGCTTCAATATGCAACGGACACGAATAAGCATTTGGCTTGGACACCGGTGGTACAAGAGTTCCGCTCGGCTATGCAGGCGATCATGTATGACAACAAGGATATTCAGACCACATTGACTACATTCAAAAATTCAGCCGAAAAACTGATGAAATAGTAAGCCCAGTTATGTAAAACCCACAAGGCCTTTCAGGAAAGCAGACAGACCGATGTTGGAATCCACATTCGGTTTTCTGCTTTCTTTGCTACATGAGGATGATTATTCAAGAGAGGGATGCAGCCTATATGTTAGAACGTCTGGAAAATAATTCGTCAATTCAAATTGTCGGACATCGAGGATACAAATCCTCCTATCCAGAGAACACACTTCTTGCTTTCCAGAAGTCACTGGAGATGGGGGTAGATGTGCTTGAGTTTGATCTGCGTTTCTCCAAGGATAAGGTCATCATGGTTATCCACGATGAAACACTGGATCGCACAACCAATGGCTCGGGCAAAGTGAGTGACTATACGATGGCGGAGCTTCAACAACTGGATGCTGGAGGATGGTTCGGTAAACCATTTGAAGGGCTCAAGATACCAACCTTTGAAGAGTTGTGCCAGTTGTTGGCCTCATATCCCGATACTCTGCTAAATGTAGAAATTAAACCAAGCAGTCATGCCAAGGAAATTGCCGATCTAGCTATCTGTATGTTGGAAAAATATGGATGTTTATCTCGTTGTATATTTACTTGTTTTGATGCAGAGATCATTACTTATATCTACGATACGTACGAATTGAAAACACAAGGCTTTCCTGAAGAGCTTATGTCAAACTTTGTTACAGGCAAAGACGGTACCTACTCTAAAATGTGGTCAATAGGTATCAGTTTAAAATTGTTAACTCCTGCATTAGTTAAAGAGTTTCAGCAAATGGGTCTTCTTGTCGGGTGCTGGAGTACGGATAATGAGCAACAGGTTTATTATGCGCTGGGATGCGGTGTTACTTTGCTAACCTGCAACGATCCACAAGCAGCTATGCATGTTCGCCAGCAAATGGGTGGCATTCGATAGCAAGTCAGAAAGGAAAGATGAAGATGAAAGCTTGGCCTTTGTACGCTATCGGAGACATTCGGTTAGAAAACAGAACGAAACCGCATGCGGGTTCAGGGGAGGTTCTTCTGAAGGTGCGTGCGTGCGGCATTTGCGGCTCCGATATTCCCCGAGTCTACTCGAAGGGAACTTACTCGTTTCCGACGATACCTGGACATGAATTTTCCGGTGAGATCGTAGAAGTAGGCGAAGGTGGGGATGAGTCGCTAGTCGGCCGCGGTGCCGCGGTGTTTCCATTAATGCCCTGCCGGAGCTGCAGCGCATGCGAGATTGGACAGTTTGCGTTATGCGACAATTACAATTATATGGGCTCGCGATGCGATGGGGCTTTTGCCGAATATATCACAGTACCCTTATGGAACCTGCTGTTAATGCCCGAAGGTGTGTCCTATGAAGAAGCGGCAATGGTTGAGCCAGCTGCCGTAGCCTTGCATGCGCTCCGACAAGCCAGTGTGGACATTGGTGATACGGTGCTCATTTATGGAGCGGGCCCGATTGGTATGATGCTCGCCCTGTGGGCTCAGATTTGGGGTGCAGGCCGTATACTGCTCGTCGATATCGATGAAGCGAAGCTGGCATTCGCGCAAGGGCTTGGCATTACGAATACGTGTAACGCTGCCGTGACTGACACAGTAGCCTGGGTACATGAACAAACGAACGGGCGAGGTGCAGACGTAACGATCGAGGGCGCAGGCAGCACGATTTCCTTTGAGAATGCGATGCATACGACACGTCCCTTCGGCAAAGTTATACTTATGGGCAATCCAGCTGGTGATATGAAGCTGACGCAGAAGGGCTACTGGGAAATACTTCGTAATAATCTTACCCTTATCGGTACCTGGAACTCGTATTATGCGAATTTGCCGGTTAACGAGTGGCAACTGGTGCTGACCTTTATTGCTTCCGGAAAGCTTCGGCTGGATCCTTTAATAACGCATCGTGTGCCCATAGAAAGAATTGGTGATGCCTTGCAGATGATACGGGATCGCAGCGAGTTTTCCGTTAAAGTGATGTATATTCATCAATAAGGATTTATTAATAAATTCCGGTCATATAAAAGGAAGTGCAATTCGTGAACAACATTTCACAAATATGGTACATCTCACACGGGGAGCTGCTTCTCCGAATGGTCCTTGCCGCTGTCTTGGGAGGGCTGGTTGGCATGGAGCGGGAATGGAATAACCATGCTGCGGGCTTCCGTACCCACATCTTGGTTTGTCTGGGTGCGGCTACGATTATGCTTCTGTCGATCTATGGATTCAGCCAATTTGTGAACGAAGCCAATGTAAGAATGGATCCTGCCCGTCTTGCTGCTCAGGTTATTAGTGGAGTCGGCTTTTTGGGAGCAGGCGCCATTCTTCGTAATGGCCCAGTCATTAGCGGTCTGACGACGGCTGCTTCCGTTTGGGTAGTTGCTGCAATCGGATTGTGTGTGGGAGCTGGCTTCCTGTACGCAGCTTTTTATGCCACGTTAATGGTATTGGTCAGCCTCTTCCTGTTAAACAAATGGGAGAAGCATCTGCTTAGAAATCGAAGAAGCAGTGAAGTGTCCATTAGGGCGTTGGATTGCCCTGGGGTTCTTGGTCACATAGCGTCTAAATTCGGAGAGCACGGTATTCAAATTATCAATGTCAAAATGATCTCGGATAAGGAGACCAGCGATTCGGAGGGGAGACCTACCATTCAATTTATTTTCAACCTGAAGGTGCAGGAGCAGTCCAAGCTGCTCTTGGCCGTTGATCAAATTAATTCCTATGACTTTATTCTCTATATGGAATCTGGCCGCAGCTTAATGAATCCGCTTGGACAAGCAGCAGAGCATGCAAATTAGTTGTCCCCAAGCAGTGAAGATGCTGATCGTTTGTGCTTCATAAATGAACTCGGATTGACGCCATACCATTTGCGAAATTGATTCGTAAAATGGTTGTAGTTCTGAAACCCGACATCGAAGCAAATCTGGGAGGCGCTGCGTTCGGTATGCTCAAACAATAGCGCAGCCTGCTGAACACGCATTCTGTTCAATGTATCGACAATGCTTTGTCCTGTAATTGTTTTGAAGAGGTGGGACAATCGTGAAGCTGATAACCCTACCGCATGGGCCAAGTCATCTATTCGAATGTGCTCCCTCATCCGCTGAGAAAGCAGAGAGAGCGTTTCTTCGATCCTGGCATCCATAACGTGGCTTTTCTTTTGAGCCAGCAGCATAATAATCTCACGAAGTGCATTGCAGCACAATTCATTCCAATATTCCCCGCGCTCTCTGGAATCCGAAATCACTCTGGTGAAGGCATGGCGGATGCGTTGTCGGGCTGACTCATTTTCTATGGATTGCATAATCAAATTATCGTTGGGCAGCAGGCTCGTTTCAATAAGACTGGAGGGAAAGTGGGCCCATACAAATTGCCATGTATATCCGCGTCTTGTGCCGTATTGATGAGGGATACCCGGCTTGAGCAAGGTCACATCTCCGAATTGGCAGTTTAACTCATGTCCCGGGACTTTAAAATAGCCTTCACCCTCCAGCGTGAATGTGATTAACCAATCATTCCTGCCATTCGGCCTGTTGATGAAGTAGGTTTCGGTTTCCTGAAAATGTCCGGCGATAACCGTATCGTAGGTATAGCTTTTATATTTGCTCATTGGTCCAGATTCCATGGATACCCAGCTTTCGATTGAGATATAGAAACAGTTTGACTTAGGATAGAGGACTACTTTCTGATTAACAGCATATAACAAATCCAATCATTGCGCTACTTATATAGCAGGATTATATGAATATATAGCATCATTGTTACTGTTCGCTGGAGTGTAATTCGCTTACGATAAGCTTATACAAATACAGCTTACAGGAGGCAAGGCAATGGACTTACAATTGCACAGATTAACACAGGAGCAGAAGCATCATTTTGAAACGGAAGGGTATCTCGTCGTAAAAGGATTATTTGGGCCGAACCAGCTGGCAGAGATCGACAGCACCTTTGAAGAGATCAGCTATCAAACGATTTCCGGTTTTTTTGAACCCGATCTGAATGAGGATACAACAGACCCACTGAAACGATATCCACGGGTCATGCACCCTCACCGTTTTAACGAGACAGCCAAAAAATATATGCTGCATCAGCCGGTACTTGAGGTTCTGACCGATTTGTATGAGGAGGAGCCGCTCGCCGCTCAGAGCATGTTTTATTATAAGCCACCTGGATCGCGTGGGCAGGCTTTGCATCAGGATAACTTTTATTTAAAAGTCGATCCCGGAAACTGTATTGCGGCCTGGACCGCCATTGATGCAGCGGATGAGGATAATGGTGGCCTGCTGATTGTACCGAAGACGAACCAGCACGAGATTGTGTGTCCGGATCTGGCCGACGAGAACGAATCGTTCACAACTCATTATGTGAAGCCGCCCAAGGATCAGAAAGCCATTCCAGTGCTTATGGACAGAGGCGATGTGCTGTTTTTCAATGGAAATCTGATTCATGGCTCATACCGGAACAAAACGAAGGATCGCTTCCGCAGAGCTTTTATCTGCCATTATGCGAATCAGTCGGCAACCAGCATAAGCAGCCACTACCACCCTTTGTTCCGGCAGAACGGTACGACGGTGGAACTGGAGGCCAATCCCGATGGGGGACCGTGCGGCATCGAGCACCAAAATGTATACCCCCATTAACGTTGTGCCGATGCCCAAATGGTGGCCTTCTCATTTGGTTTGCCTTCTATATGAAGCGTAATCTATTTTTGTTATATTGGAATGTACAGAGATAGCGCAATGCGCTCATATGAGGAATAGAAGGAGATGCCAGCATGAATCTTGAAAATCAACGTGTAGTGATTATAGGTGGAAGCACGGGTATTGGATTAGCCACAGCTCGGGAGGCGGTTCTACAAGGAGCTCGTGTAATCATCGCAGGGCGCTCCTTGGACAAACTGGAGAAAGCTCAAGCAACCATAGATAGTGAATTACTGGAGATCCGGCAAATGGATAATCAGAGTGAAGATTCGATTAAGGCATTTTTTCAGGAGATTGGGCAGTTTGATCATCTGTTTACACCAGGAGCTTCTTACGTGCTCGGGCCTATAACAGCCAGTAAGGATGTAGCCGAAAGCTGCTTCAAAGCTAAGTTTTGGCCGCAATATTTTGCTGCCAAATATGCAGTTCCCCATATTTCACAGAATGGTTCTATCGTGCTGATGTCGGGAGCGGCGAGCCAAAGACCTATATCTGGCGCAGCCTCTTATGCCGCTTGTAATGGAGCCATCGAGAGTCTGGGCAAAGCGTTGGCTATTGAGCTGGCTCCTGTTCGGGTCAACGTCGTTTCTCCAGGCACGATCCGAACTGAGAAAGAACGGACAGAAGCGTACGAGGCTTACCAAGGGATGTGCCTGCTGAAGCGGGTAGGGAGTGTTGAAGAAGTCGCACATGCTGTTATTTACTTGATGACGAACCGATATACGACTGGAAGCACGCTGTTCCCTGATGGCGGCTACGTATTAAGCTAATTTTATCCAATATATCACAAGCATCCGTTAACTCCTTTAATAAGGGAAAGCGGGTGCTTTTTTCGATATTTTAAAAAGGCCATCTTCATCTTGCTCTGTATTTCATCGGATCTTCATGCGAATTTCACGATACCTTCATGAGGCAGGATTTGGATTCTGGTAATATAGACATATCGAAGAACAACCCAAACCAAACATAATCGTAAAATAAAGGGGAGCTTACCATGAGTACATCCGTATATAAATCAGTCATTATAGGAACAGGTCCAGCAGGACTAACAGCAGCTATTTATTTGGCCAGAGCCAATCTGGAGCCATTGATTATTGAAGGTCCAGAGCCGGGTGGTCAACTAACCACGACAACAGAGGTCGAGAATTTCCCCGGGTTTCCCGAAGGGATCATGGGACCCGAGTTGATGGACAATATGCGTAAGCAAGCGGAACGATTCGGTGCTGAGTTTCAGACAGGCTGGGTTAACAAAATTGATTTTTCCAACCGCCCATTTCGCATTTCCATTGAAGGTCGGGAAGATATTGTAGCAGAGACGATCATCGTCTCCACAGGCGCTTCAGCCAAATATTTGGGCATTGAGGGTGAAAGAGAAAATGTTGGCCGCGGTGTAAGCACCTGCGCAACTTGTGACGGATTCTTTTTCCGCAACAAAAAGATTATCGTAGTCGGCGGCGGTGATTCGGCTATGGAAGAAGCCAACTTTTTAACTCGCTTTGCATCCGAGGTAGTGGTGGTCAATCGCCGCAGTGAGCTTCGTGCATCCAAAATTATGCAGGACCGAGCACGCCAAAATCCGAAAATCAGCTGGGGCTTGAACAAAACTCCGCTTGAAGTTCTTACTAATGATCGTGGTGTTACCGGCTTAAAAGTTAAGAACAATAGCACGAATGAAGAAGAGGTTATTGAAACAGATGGCATCTTTATCGCGATTGGTCATACGCCTAACACCAAATTTTTAGATAATCAGCTGCAAACCGATGAGCAAGGCTACCTGCTGGTTAATCCAGGTACAACTGAAACGAATATTCCTGGCGTATTCGCCTGCGGCGACGTTCAGGATCATCGTTATCGCCAAGCGATCAGCGCGGCAGGAACCGGCTGCATGGCGGCACTGGATTGCGAACGTTTCCTGGAAGCTGCCGAGAGTGAGCATTTGCAAACAGCTGTTCGCTAATCATTTCATAAGAAGAGGGGCATAAGCCTCTCTTTTTTTTACTGGGAAATTTCGTTGGGTCCCTTCCACGTTTACATATAAACCATTCGTCTCATATTGTCATCCCTGAATTGATAAGGTAGGATAGACATGATCATTCAGCTATTCGATACCACAAGTGAAGAGGGATGTTATGATGAAAGTTCGTTTCGACCGCTTTCCAGGCGGCACAATGAAGGCGGTCACGTTAAGCTATGATGATGGGCGAATCCATGATCGCAGGCTGGTGGACATTATGAACCGCCATGGCCTCAAAGGAACGTTTCATTTGAATTCGGGCAAGCTCGGTCAGGACTCGTACATTACAGCGGAAGAAACGGCAGCGCTGTTTGCAGGGCATGAAGTATCGGCTCATACCGTGAATCATCCGCATCTGGAGCTGATTCCACCGGAGCGAATCGTAATGGAGCTTGTAGAAGACCGTCAGGCGCTCGAAGAGCTGGTAGGTTATCCGGTTCGGGGCATGTCATACCCGTTTGGCACCTGGAGTGATCAGGTTGTTACTATGCTTCCTTCATTAGGCATTGAATATGCGCGCACGGTTCAGAGTCATGGCGAATTTATGATGCCGGATAATTGGTTGCTCTGGTCGCCGACGTGCCATCACAAGTCGATGTTGGAGTATGGTGAGAAGTTTCTCGCGCATCAGCCCAAATATTCAAGGCAGTCTCTACTGTATGTGTGGGGTCACAGCTATGAATTCGAGAATGATAATAACTGGGAAAGGATGGAGCAGTTCGGTCAGCTCATCGGAAATCAGCCGGACATCTGGTATGCAACGAATGCGGAGATTGTAGCTTACATGATAGCGTCAAGGCAGCTTCGCTTTTCGGTATCGGGCACGATTGTACATAATCCAACGGCATTATCCGTATGGGTTGGTGTAGATGGTGAGTCGGTAGAGATTGCAGCCGGAGCGACTGTGAAGCTGGCGTAACCAATAGCAATCTGCAATAAACTTAGGGTGGATAACAAGGAGAAGCATACGATGAATATAGAGAAAAAGAAACGAAATCAACTGCGTTTTGCATTACTATTGGGTACATTTTCAGCTCTGGGGCCTTTTACCATAGATATGTATTTACCTTCATTCCCTGAAATCGTAGCACAATTCGGTACAACAGCTTCACTGGTGCAGCTTAGCTTAACGGCATGTCTGTTAGGACTCGGTCTGGGACAATTGGTGATGGGAACTTTAAGCGATGTACATGGAAGACGCAAGCCGCTGTTGATTTGTATGATCTTATATTTGGCAGCTTCGTTCACCTGTGCCCTCGCACCGAACATTGAATTTTTTATCGTCGTCCGGTTTCTTCAAGGCTTTGCTGCATCTGCAGGTATCGTTATTTCGAGAGCCATTGTTCGCGACGTCTATAACGGCCATGAGTTAACAAAGTTTTTTTCCTTGCTCATGCTGGTAAGCAATTTGGCTCCGCTCGTTGCACCTGTGGTAGGAAGTGGCATCATTTCCTTTACAACATGGGTTGGCGTATTTGTTGTATTGGGCTTAATCGGCATTTTCTTGAGCATCATGACTACCTGGAAGCTGGATGAAACCTTACCTGTGGAGCAGCGTGTTCCCAGTAACTTTATGCAAGTATTAAGAAATTTTAAATCGCTGTTAAAAGACCCTCAGTTCGCCGGCTACGCGCTCGCACAAGGTATTATGATAGCCGGAGTATTTGCTTATGTCTCAGGGACGCCATTTATTTACCAAAATATTTATGGGGCGTCACCGCAGCTGTTTGCGATTTTATTCGGCTCGAATGGCATCAGTTTAATCATCGGCTCTCAAATCGTGGGCAGGCTGACCCACAGGGTCTCAGAACGCAGCTTCCTGCTGACAGGACTGCTGTTAGCGGGATGCTCCAGCGCGGCCGTATTAATTGCAGCTCTTGTTCATGGTCCTTTATGGGCACTAGTTATTCCACTTTTTTTCTTTGTAGCCTCGATCGGGATGACGGCAACAGCATCATTTTCATTGGCCATGGAGCATCAAAGCCATGTCGCGGGCAGCGCGGCGGCACTGCTTGGGTTAATTCCTTTTATTTTGGGTGCGGTGGTTTCCCCTCTTGTCGGAATCGCAGGTGAGCATACGGCCGTTCCCTTGGGCGTAATTATCCTCTCTACGAGTGTAATTGCTTTACTTGCCTATCTTGGTCTCGTAAGAAGGCCAAGGAAAGAGCTCGCTGCATAAGGAGACTTCAGCTGATGATTATAACTTAAGGAATCATCGTCGGCCGCGGCAGACGTATAAAGCATCGTTAAAGGAGAACTATTTTTCTTTGCGGTGCTTTTTGTTATGTCTCCAGTTTGGAAGATTGGTTTATTCTGTATTCAGGAATCATTCAGTTAACGGTCAGCTCTTATTCAGGTGGACGATTTATAATTCATAGCGTAACGGAGATAAGCATCCATCAAGGAGGTGTATTCATGTTAAGAGCCTATAGTTCCCAATACTCGCTGCCACTGCGTTCTCTCATAATGATCACCTTATTGATCGTCATATATAACCTCATCTAAGAAGAAACTCAACCAGAGAAAGGAAGTTAACTATGATAACCAAAAAAACGAACTATAAATGGATCACCTCAACTTTATTATTGTTAATCGTCCTTGTCACCTATATGCTTCTATATCCTCCGGTAAGTAAAGGGCAAGAATCGGTTGCAAAAGTAAATGGAGTTTCCATAGCCAAGGAACAGCTATATAATGCAGTGTTGGCTTCGAGTGGCGAAAAAACGCTGCAAAATTTAATCGATCAGGAATTGATTCAGCAGGAAGCTAAAAAAGCAGGTGTTCAGGTGCAGCAGACGGATATCGACAGTGCATTTGAATCAACCAAAGGACAATTTGCTTCCGAAGACGAATTTAATCAGGCGTTGGTCACTTACGGAATGACATCCGATCAGCTAAAGCAAAGTATACAAACAGAGTTACTGATTGAAAAGATTTTGGAGCCAGAAATAACAGTTACCGATGATGAAATTAATCAATACTACACAGCCAATCTGGAAACATTAAAAACACCGGAGCAAGTGAAAGCTTCGCATATCTTGGTTGCCACTAAAGAAGAGGCCGATGCCATTGAGCAGCAATTGAAGAATGGTGAGGACTTTAGCACAATCGCTCAGGATAAATCGCTGGACACAGCGACCAAAAGCAAAGGCGGAGATTTGAATTACTTTGCTAAAGGCGAGATGGAGGAACCGTTTGAAGCAGCAGCTTTCAAGCTTGAGACCGGAGCCATCAGTGACGTTGTTCAGACAACAAACGGCTATCACATTATTAAAGTGACCGATCATAAACAGGCAACTACACCAACCTTGGATGAGAAAAAGGAAGAAATTCATACGACGTTGTTGAAGCAAAAGGTTTCAGATAAAGCTTCGAGCTGGCTTGAGGAAAAGAAAGCGGGAGCTTCAATCGAGAACTATTTGACCAGTTAACCATCAGTAAAAGTTAGCACGATCAAGTATTCCGTAGGCGGTAACCAGGCTCCTTTTACAAGGAAACCTCGGTTGCCGTCTTTTTGGGTTTGAGTCCAAGCAGCAGGCTTGCTACATTTGAAAGGACACCCCGTGCAGAGCTATAATGTGGAGACATCAAATTTGGATAAAAGGATTAATTACATGAGAGCCCACTTAAATAGACCATTAAAGGAGAACTATATATATGTGGTTCATTTCGAGGAGGAGGACATATGATAACCAACACGAGCACCTTGACAGAGATGAAACTCAACAATGAACAAGAAGCTTTGATGATTCAGACAATGAAAGTAGAACATACGAAGCTATGTAACCAAATGGCTCAACTGGATGAACTGCTGCTGCGACTAGAAAACAAAATTAATAGACTTGACGATTGTATGAATTTCACGCCCAGTATTCAAGCATCAGCATAAAAAGGCCCTCAACTCCATGATCTTTTCGGCATCGAATAACCAGTTTCGAGAGAAGAGAGGATATGGAATGAGGGTCTTTTTGTCTATCATACGGTCTTGTTCAGAAATAATAGTTGGCTTTATCGTGGGGTTCTCTATGGGTTGCGATATGTTATAATAAGTAAAAATGGAAAAGAGTGGGGGCTAGGTTTTTGGAATGCCGATTGGGTTGTGCGGCCTGCTGCATAGTCATTTCAATTTCTTCCTCAATCCCTGGAATGCCTAATGGAAAGCCGGCAGGAGTCCGATGTATACAGCTTTCCGATCAAAATACATGTAAATTATTCGGTTCATCCGAACGCCCGGCTGTGTGCAGCAGTCTACAACCTTCCGTAGATATGTGTGGGTTATCCAACATAGAGGCTTTCCATATTTTATCGGAACTCGAGCAAGCAACTACTCCAGCATCAACAAAATAGACATAGATCAGATATTGCTGGTAGCATACTGTGAATGAGGGGGATTTCTGTTGTTAGGTCAGTCTGTCAAACGGTTTGTGGCAGCCTTCGTATTTGTATTTTTGCTTGCTGCTTGTGAGGCGAAGCCGATTGATAGCAACGAAATTGGTAAGGAGACTCCAAATCTAGTCAATACACAAAGCACAACTGCGGATGTTGGAATCACATCTGCTGCCACATTCAATCCAAGCACAACTGGAGATCCATCTGGTAACCATTACAAAGTCACGCTTGATGGTAAAACATTTGATGCCGTGGCGGTTGTTCATGGAACTGAAGGCTATAAACGTAACTATTCCATAGCACTCTCTAACGGTGAGAAGCTTGAAGAAGCTGTTGATGGTATAGATGGTTCATTTGTACAGCTTACGTCACAAGGGAAGCATGCATTGCTACTGCACAATATAAGTGGCGGCTCTGGAGGGGACTCTTTTCTATCTACGCTTGTTCGAATCGATGGGAAACTGTCAATGAAGCACGTAGATTTTAGCACAATAACCCCCAAATCGCTCACTCATCAAAATGCGCCTTCTGGATTGCTGGTAACTATATCCGATCATAAGTTGGAAGATATTGATTTGAATCCATTCAGCGGAGCAGATATTTCGGGAAGCTCGCTTATTAGGAATTATAAGTCAATTTATCACTCGGGCCTTTTTGGAGAGGCACAGTATGAATATAATTTTACTAGCAATACCTTTCAATTTGTAAAAATCATCTCTTACACCTATGAAGATCCATTAGATAGACCAGTTTGTAAAGGTATCCAGTTAACAGATCAAGGCTACAGCATAACGGATCGTAATGTGGCCTACAACATTTTGATGGCTGTTGGAAATGATCGTAAGGATATTGTTAACAAGTTTACCCAATGCGGACAATCGCCCGATTTTGCAGCTACGGCTGGCGATCTTACTCCGCTGATCACGGCAATCCGGTCTGGTAATTTATCCATGGTGAAAGAATTGATACTGATCGGTGCGAACCCTTTGTTACGAAAAAATGAGTATACTCCATACATTGTCGCAGTCTACTTGAATGCTAATGATGATCGTAAACGGTTTACGGATATTGCAAACTTTCTGAGAAAATATGCAACCTCTTATGATATGGCTGCTTTACAATTATTTTCTCTGCCTAAAGTCGAGGAAGTGTCTCAGTTAGTTAAAGCAGCTAACGTGAACATAAATTTATCTGCTTTTGATGGTTTTAATGGAACGCCTCTTGGATTTGCATTAGCAAAAGGTACGACAGAACTGGTAAGAGCCTTGCTCGAGAATGGTGCTGATCCCAAACTCAGATTTGGTTCAGAGGCAGGAGGATATACACCGATTGTCTACGCTATACAAAATAAAAAATTTGATGCAGCCCAGTATCTAATCCGCTCCGGTGTTGACATTAATGGTTTATACAGTTACTCGTATGTTACACATAGTTTATTGGGAAAAACTCTTATAGAATGCGATGCTGCAGGCACTTCATTTTTAGCTGCCAACGGTGCGAAATTGGTTTCTTATTATGCCTCCATAGATGGGGACAAGCTTCCAGTTACGGATGCTGTCAAGTTGGTGAACAGATGTGAGAATAGTGCTGATTTACTAAAGATTCTGGGGAAATAATTACTATACTAATTGAATTCCAATTCGAAAGGGGCTAATGAAATGGAACGTTTACAACGCTTGACGCCTTTGCTGAAGAGCTTTATGGAAAAAGGACCTGCCGGTTGCGCCATTACAGTTGTCAGAAGTGGAGAGGTATTGTATCAGGAAAGCTTTGGCTATGCAGATTTGGACAAGAAAAAGAAGCTTGATTCAGATACGATCTATCGGATCTACTCGATGACCAAAGTGCTGACCTGCGCCGCGGCTCTCATGCTTTACGAAAAAGGAATCTACATGTTAAACGATCCACTGGAGGATTACTTGCCGGAATTTAAAAATATATCGGTGCACCGATATAACGATTTTGGATTAAGATCGATATCTCCCGCATCAGGACCGATACGGATCAAGGATTTGTTCACCATGTCCTCGGGGCTTACCTACGGCGGGGATGGTACAGAAACCGAACGGCTAACGCGCGCCATCATGGAACAAGCCATTGCTACGATGGATATGAGAGCGCTGTCCAAAGCGCTAGCGACGGTTCCACTCGCTTTTGATCCGGGAACCCATTGGAAGTATGGTACAAGCCACGATGTTCTGGCTGCCTTGATTGAAGTATGGTCCGGTGTTTCTTTCGGAGAGTTTCTACAGAAGGAAATTTTCGAGCCGCTGCAGATGAAGGATACTTCATTTCGGATTCCAGATGACAAAAGAGACCGTCTCAGCATGATGTATAACCGGGCAGAAGACGGTACGCTAACCCCTAATACGGAGCGAGACACCCCTTATCAGCAGGGATGTATTCACGAAAGCGGTGGAAGCGGGCTGCTGTCAACGATAGGTGATTACAGCCGATTTGCGCAGGCATTGGCAAGGGGCGGAGAATTGGATGGGGCGCGGATTCTTGGACGGAAAACCGTACAATTGATGGCAACCAATCATTTGGGACCCCAGCAGCTTAAGGATTTCAATTGGCTGCAGATGAAGGGCTTTGGTTATGGTCTGGGAGTTCGAGTCTTGATCGACCCGGCAGAGGGCGGACTTAACGGCTCGATCGGTGAATTTGGCTGGGCAGGTCTTGCTGGTTCTTGGGTGTTAATCGACCCTAAGGAACAATTATCTGTCGTTTACATGCAGCAGATGCTGCCGAGTCTGGAGCCTTACATTCATAATCGTCTGCGGGCCGTCATTTATGGAGCGTTGGAGTAGAGAAATGATTTACAATTACGATTTGGATTGATGCGGAACCAGTCGCTTTTGTTTCCGCTGCTCATTCAGAAGTTGTGTCATAAACTCCTGAATAGATTTCGTTTCCTCTGTCGCAAAAGCATTATGGGCGTGATTGCGAGTTTCGAGAGGATCCTCAGATAAATTATACATTTCGTATTCATCTGCGACTGGTTCTGTTTTGATAGAGATGCAATAAGTCTGGTAGCCACCCTCGGGATGCGGATAAACACTCCCAACAGGAGTGAAAGACTCATCCCGGATACCGGGATGGCTCCAAAATTGATCGTTGTCAAAGTAACGGGAAAATTTCCACAATTGCTGTTTATCATTTCTTGTGATACAGGCAATCACGGTTTCGATGTGATTGGGCTGAATAACGGAAGCATAGGGGATACCCAGCGGATTTACTTGATGTGGGCCGCGCGTCACATCGTCATCGGTCATAAAGTAAATCGGTTCATCCGCACGTTCACACTCGAAGCCGAACAGGCAGGGTGACAGGTCACGCCCGACAAAGGGGTGAACTTCGCTGAATTTTTGGCGCAATCTATTTTGAATGCCTTCCAGATCGGCGTCGGCCAATCCAAGCATGGTTGGAATGATATCTAGATGACTTGTCAGTTTATCGAAATGTGCTTCTTGGGCAAATAATTGTTTGTTATGAATGATCAAAGGCACGTGAACGAATTCTTCGTAAGCACAATACCATTTCTGATGAAGGTAACCGTGAGCGCCAAGCAGGTCTCCGTGATCTGAAGTGAATATCACAATCGTTTCGTCATAAAATGAGGATTTGGTGAGGGATTCGAAAACCTTGAGCATTTGCTGATCGGCATTCTTTTGCAGCTGGTAGTACAGCTTACTGTAATGAGGCTGGTTAAATATGGGCTGCAACGCCCGTGGATATACATCACGATAGCTTGCCTGGCATCGAGGTTTTGTATGTAAAGGCTCCTGAATGGTTGGTGGTGGGCATGGCTGCGGCATGGGTTCCACAGCGAAATTAAACATAGGGTTATGGGCTGTCAGTGCTCCATACAATACAATATCGTGCGGGTTCACAAAGGAGGCTACAAGCAGCCAGGGCTCTAGATGCCCGTCGTTGCGTTTTTTGTGATCCAGTGATTCGATAAGCTCAACCACTTCTGCAGCATAGAATTCATCTCTGCCGCTGACTCCAATTCCAGCTGAAGAGGCGGAATTTTGGGGATTTTTCCCGTGTGGCTCCGGTCCAATCCAACTGGAGAATCCGAAGTCATCTAAAGGATCGGCATGAAGATATAAATCTTCTTTTTGCTTATTGGGTATGCCGGTTATGGGATCATAGCTTAATAGGCCATTGTGAGTGCCAGGAATGATAATATCTTCGTAGGAAACATGCCATTTCCCTTTATAATAGGTTTGGTAGCCTGCCTCCCGGAAATAATGGCCCATTGTTGGGACCGTGTTTCTGTTAAGCCAGAACATATCCGGATCGGAGGCTTCCTTGGCGATTCCATTAGTCTGACTGACACCATGAAGGGACGGATAATGTCCAGTAAATAATGTCGCTCGACTGGGACAGCAGGCAGCACTTCCGATATAATGCCGATTGAACTCAAGTCCGTTCGTTCTTAGCAGCTCCTGCGTAACGAGATTGTGTGCACGCCATTCTCTGAGGTCACGGTTCTCATATACAGGGGGATACCTCTGCTCATCAACGAGTATAACAAGAAAATTAGGCTTCTGAATGTTCCTGATACGTGTCATCATACACCCCGCCTTTATGTCATGTCTAAGTAATATGCGGCAGGCTTTTGTCCTATGAAGATAGATGAATGGAACCTGCACAGAACTATAGTTCAAACTGGAAGTAGAAGGTGATTCGATGTATAAGGCTTTGATCGTAGATGATGAAAAAATCGAGCGGGAGGGTGTCAAGTTTTTAATCGAAAAACTAGAGCTGACCCTACAAACTGAGGAAGCGGAAAATGGTGTCAAAGCGCTGGAATATTTGCAAACGCATGAGGTAGACATATTGTTCACCGATATCCGTATGCCGTTCATGGACGGGTTAGCGTTGGCCACGAAGGCAAAGATGCTTTATCCCAAGCTTAAGGTCATTATTGTAAGCGCATACGGTGATTTTGAATATGCTAAGCAAGCCATCCACATTCAGGTGGTCCACTATTTGTTGAAGCCTGTAGAAGTATCCGAGTTTCTTGAGGTGGTTACGGAGGTTGTCCGTTTATGTGATGAGGATCGTGAGCAGAGGGCAAGATCGCAGCAGTTGCAGCAAGTGTACGAAATCGGGAATCGATATGTGCAGGAGCAAATGCTGTTTGATTTACTCTATGGAACCCAGTCTGCAGACAAGGTTGGAACTGCACTGAATCATCAAGGCTGGCTAAAGGAGGGTACGACATTTCGGCTCCTTCTTTTGGATACACGGAAGAAATTATTCGATACAGTCGGGGAAGGGTTACAATTGCAATTGACAAGTGCACTCCCATGGGATTGTATGTATTTGAACCTGAATGAGTATCAAAGCGTGCTTTTCGTGCGGTTAGAGGGGACTTGGGACAAGACGCAGCTGGAGCCATACGGAAAGAAGCTTCAGGAGTTTCTCATAGCACATTACGAAGCCGATAGTGTGATCGTATTCAGTGGCTTACTGAACGATCTTCAACTGGTTCCTGCCGAATATCAGGAGATGGAGAAGATATTGGAATGCAAATTTTTCTTGCCTGCATCGGCTGTATTGTTTTCGGAGGTTATGTGTACATCCCTACAGGATGTGCCAGCGGACCTCAACAATATGCTTGAGGAAATATCACGGTATATCAGCTACAGTGAGTCTCATTTGATACTGGACGCGATAGAGAGACTGTTTACAGAGCTGCACTTCAACAACCAATTATCTACCATTTATGTTAAATACATATGTGCCGAAGTTGCCAAAAAATATGTCGATAGCTTCAATCGTGACACGAACATGTCATTTCAATGGTTTGCCGAACAAATATTTAAGTCAGGCAGCCTGATGCAGCTCAAGGATTTAATGATCCAACTGGTTGAAGAGAGGTCGAAGCCAGCAGTCGAGCCTTCCAGAAAGGTGATCGGTGAGGTTCTTAAATGGATTCACCGTGATTATCAAAAGGATATAGGCCTGGAATCCCTGGCGGACAAAGCAGGCTTGTCTCCGAGCTACTTAAGCCATCTGTTCAAGAAAGAAACCGGCTCCAGTCTCATCAAGTACATAACCAGCTATCGGTTGGAAAAAGCAGGTGAGCTGCTTCGGACCACCAATATGAAAATTGCCGATATTACCAATGAGGTGGGTTATACGAGCTTCGCTTACTTTTGTTCCATATTCAAAAATTATTACGGCAAAACCCCCGCCAAATACAGGGAAGGGGATTCCGTATGAGTCACCCACTGCACATGTTCAGAAATATGCGTTTCAAGCAAAAGCTCATTCTATCTTATCTGATCGTAAGCTTAATTCCAATAGCGCTATTGGGTACTTATTCTTATAATCAGTCCAAGCTGTTTCTTCGTAAGCAGGCCGTCCAAGGCTTACAGGATACGGTAGGTACGATGGCAAGAGGCATGAACGAAAAGACGGTGCAATACGAGCGAACGGTCGACTCCGTTGTGATGAATACAGGACTTCAGCGTATTTTTGGTACCCAATATAAAAGTCTCACGCTGCTTTCCGAAGATTTAAGAAAGTATGTGGACCCTTATTTCAGCATGATCAAGAGCTTGAATAAAGACATGCTGCAGCTCACCGTATATATGCCCGATACTATGCCAGAATATGGCGATTCCATCCTTTCACTGAACAGACTAAAGGGTAATAGTCTATGGTATAACACTGCCATGCAGCAAAAGCAAACGGGTTGGTATCATAATAATGACGAACTCGTTGTGTATCGACAATTTCCGACAATACTTTATAACAATATGGAAGGTATTTTGTATTTGAAATTGAACAAGGAACTTTTTTTTGAGTCGCTTTCGTCGGTCTCTTCGATTGATTCGGCTCGTGACGGACTTTTTATTTCCGATGGGCAGCACAATGTCGTCTATTTCAATCACCGTGACGCTGCCATATTTCAACAACAAATCATACAGCTGCCAACACAGCCTGAGAATACAGCCGATATCGAGGGCATTCGATATATTGTAATTAATGTTCCTCTTCATCATTCCGATTGGACGCTTCATTATTATATACCGGAGCAGGACATATCGATGGATGCTACCAGCATTGTCAAGGCAACGGTCATACTCCTTATTGCCTGTATCGCCATATTGTTCGCGCTCATTTGGATATTTTCACACACCATGATCAAACGGATTTATCATTTGAACAAACTGATGAAACAAGTTCAGTACGGAAATATGCAATTGGACATACGCAGCGAGAACAGGGACGAAATCGGTGAATTAACGAATCGCTTCGGCAGCATGCTGTTTCGTATTAATGAACTGGTGACAGAAGTATATCAAAACAAAATTATTCAAAAGGAAGCAGAGTTTAAAGCGCTGCAGGCCCAAATTAATCCTCACTTTTTGTACAATACGTTATCTATCATCAACTGGAAGTCGCTGAAGATTGGCGCAACCGATATTAGCCATGTCGTGACTACACTATCCCGATTTTACAGAACCTCTCTAAACCGGGGAGAAAGCATGACTACCGTCAGGGATGAGCTGCAGAACACCCAGTCGTTTGTGGAAATTCAATCCGTAATGCACGATCATAGCTTTGATGTGAGCTATCATATCGATGATGAGGTGTATCAATACGATACGGTGAATTTATCGATACAGCCGCTTGTTGAAAATGCGATCATGCATGGGATCGATCAGAAACAAAATGGCAGAGGGCAGCTGATAATCACCGTTCGAGCCCATAAGGAATGGATCGAGTTTGTGGTGGAAGACAATGGACCCGGCATCCCAAAGGAAATACAGGACGATATTTTGATTAAACAATCCAAGGGCTATGGGTTAAAAAATGTGAATGAGCGGATTAAGCTCGTGTTCGGTGAAGAGTATGGCATAACGGTATTCAGTGAATATGGACAAGGGACTGCAATGATCATGACCATTCCCAAATATAGAAAGCAATAAAACGATAATTTTCAAAAAAATCTGATAATTAAAATAAAACGGCGCTGTGCTATATTAATAAACAAGAATGAATGCGCATTCATAACTTATATAGCTGGAAAGGAGAGAGATTATTATTGCACGAATCATAGCAGCCAATCAGAGTACTGAAACCGTCTCGAGGACGAAAAGTGAGTTCAGAAAGAAGCTAAAAAATTATCAGGTTCTCTACTTTATGCTGCTGCCGGGTCTGCTGTACTTTATTATTTTTCATTATGTTCCGATGTACGGTGTTGTCCTCGCTTTCAAAAATTTTAAAATTATGCAGGGCATTATGGCCAGTCCTTGGGTCGGACTTGAGCATTTTTACAAAGTATTCGCCGATCCGAATTTTTATCGAGTCTTGAACAATACCCTTATCATCAGCCTTTATAAAATCGTATTCGCCTTCCCCATTCCAATTGTTTTCGCCCTTCTGCTAAGTGAAATTACAAGTGAGCGGTTTAAAAAGCTGGTCCAGACGATTTCGTATTTGCCGCATTTTATGTCCTGGGTCATTATGGCAGGTATTTTTATCAGCATTTTTTCATTGAATGGTCCTGTCAACGCCATAATCAAGCTGTTTGGTGCTGATCCGGTATTGTTTATGGCAGATGACCGTTATTTCCGTACGATCCTGATCCTCACGGACATTTACCAAGGCTTCGGCTGGGGCTCGATCGTTTATTTTGCCGCCATCGCCGGGATCGACCCACAGCTTCAGGAAGCAGCTATCATGGACGGAGCCAACCGATTTAAAAGAATGATCTATATTACGATACCGATGCTGTTACCCGTTATTTCCATCATGCTCATTCTACGGATGGCGCACGTACTGGATGCCGGATTCGATCAAATTTTCAACATGTATAATCCTAAAGTATATGGAGTATCGGACATACTGGATACTTTCGTTTATAGAAAAGGATTGGTGGAAACGAACTACAGCTACGCGACGGCGGTTGGCCTTTTTAAATCTGTTGTTGCTCTTGTGCTCATCGTACTCGTCAATAAAGCAGTGCATATGATGGGAGGAAAGGATCATACCATTTGGTAATTCAGCGTATCTGATGGAGGCATGCAGACTATGATAAAAACGAAAAAAACGTCCGCAGAGAAGATAGGCGAATTCTCGTTGTATTTGCTCATGATCGTGATCACAGTGATAACCTTGTATCCGTTTTGGAACCAAGTGATTACGTCGATCAGTGCGGAAAGCACCTTATACACAACTGGTATGCTTCTTCTCCCAAGCAAGCTTTCCTTTGAAAGCTATCATGTGATTTTTCAATATAAAGCGATATGGACCGGCTATGGAAATACGATATTGCGTACGATCCTCGGCGTAGGTCTCAGTCTGTTCTTCACTGCGTTGTTCGCTTATCCCTTATCCAAAAAGGACCTGCCGTACAATCGCACGATCACCTCGTTCGTCTTGTTCACCATGCTGTTCAGCGGAGGTTTGATTCCCAATTATTTGCTCGTTAAGCAGCTGGGTATCTTTAATTCGGTCTGGGCACTTGTGCTGCCGAGTATGATCAGTGCCTTTAATACATTAATAATGAGAAATTTTTTCAGGTCTATACCGGACAGCCTGGAGGAATCTGCACGTGTGGACGGCGCCGGGTACTTTTTTATTTTTCGTAAAATTATCGTACCACTTTCCAAACCGGTGCTGGCTACCGTGGCCTTGTGGATTGCGGTTAACCATTGGAATGCCTGGTTCGATGCTATGATTTATATTACCGATTCGAAAAAGCAGGTACTGCAGGTTGTGCTCAGAAAAATCATCGTGGACAATAATATGGACCAGCTGAACACGATGCTGTATCAGTTTGATCAGAAGGATATGTTTTCCACGCGCCAGCTGCAGGCTACAGTCATCATGTTCTCGGTCCTGCCGATGCTCGTGATCTATCCTTTTGTGCAAAAGTATTTTGTCAAAGGCATCATGATCGGTGCGGTTAAAGGGTGATTAAGATTCCAGAATACGACTAAAGAAAGGGTGGTTTTTATGAAAATAATAATGCCGTTGACGTTAAGTGCAGTCTTAATGGGAGCAGTTCTTGCAGGCTGCAGTTCGGAAACAAGCACAGCCGGGGAAAAAACCGAAGCACCCCAGGCAGACAAAAAATACAAGCTGACCTATCTGAATCAAAATTTTGATAAAACGGTCAAGGATTCATACGCCGTTAAATATGTACAGCAAAAATTCAACGTTGAAGTGGAGCAGCTTCCAAGATCCAAGGATAATTTCAAGGATGAGCTCCTGCTGAAGGTGGCTTCCGGGGAAATTCCGGATGTATGGGTGGACCTGGGCTTTCCCGAATACGAAAAGCTTGTCAATCAGGGCGCAGTAGCGGAGATTCCCCAGGAGCTTATCGAGAAAAACGCCCCGCGTTATTGGGCCTGGCTGAAGAAGCACCTCGGTGATGATCCGTTGAAGCTGTACCGAAGAGACGGCAAAAACTATTCGATGCCGATCATCCAGACGCTGGGTCCCGACCGTACTGTCGTAAGTCTCCGTAAGGACTGGCTTGACAATGTAGGGATTACGAAAAATCCCGAGACATTGGAAGAATTTGAAGATGCCATGCGCAAATTCCGCAACAATGATCCCGACAAGAACGGCAAAAAGGATACGTACGGATGGACAGGTCAAGCTGCAGGGATTAAAGATATATTCAGTCCTGTATTTGGTGCATTCGGAGTGTTCCCCGGTACGTTTACCGATAAGAACGGTAAGATTATTCGGGGTGAAATTGAGCCAGGTGCCAAGCAGGCTCTTGCGCTGCTCAATAAATGGTACAAGGAGGAGCTGATCGATCCCGAATTCGTGTTGAATAAAGGCCCGAATGTGGACGATAAGGTCATTTCCAGCAAAGTCGGAATTGTCACTGGTTCCTGGTATCAGTTTATACAGAGGGCGGCTTTTTTTGATGGCAAGTATTATGAGAAGCTTCGTGCCAATGTGCCGAATGCCAGCTGGTTATTGACAGCGGGGCCTAAGGGACCGGACGGTCAGCAGGGCACCGTGCAGTTAAATCCGATTGCAAGCTCCGGTGGACAATTCGGCAAGCATATGGAAAAAGATAAAGGAAAGATGGCCAAATATTTGCAGGTTGCCGATGCAACTGCCTTCGATGCGGAGACATTTGAAAATATCGTTTACGGAGAAAAAGGAAAAACCTACAAAAAGGGTGATAAAGGCGATTATATTTACCTGCCTCCTTATGATAAAGAAGAGGAACAGATCAAGTTCGGGATTGGACAGCAGTATACGTTCGTAGGTAAATCATTCAACGATTATGAATTTCAAACTCCGTACATGACCCTTAATGAGATGATGCCTATCCGCAGAGCAAATGAACATATAGGTAAAGGTAAATATGATATTTTACAGCCGATTCAAATACCCGCATATAACGAAAATATCGATACGCTTGATCAAATGACGCTAAAATATTTTATCGATATGATTACCGGACAGCGACCTGTCAGTGATTTTGATAAGTATGTTGAAGAGTGGAAAAAAGCGGGCGGTTCCAAGGTAATGGAAGAGGCCCAGAAGAAGTACGAGGAGAACTTCAAGAAGTAATATGCTGATGGGGGAGGGTGGACGGCTTTGGAACCATTAAAAGTGATTCAAATCGGCGTTGGGGGATTCGGCAGATCCTGGCTGAAAACTGTACTTAAGGAACCGGATGTCGATCTGGTAGCTATCGTGGATGTTGCCGATGAAAATTTGAAATATGCGGGAGAGCTTCTACAAGACAAGGCCATACCGATGTTCCACGATCATAATGAGGCACTGAGCAGCGTACAGGCGGATGCAGTCATGATCATTACGCCACCGCAGACGCACATGACAATTGCCTTCGATGTGATGAAAGCAGGCCTTCATATATTTCTGGAGAAACCTCTTACTTATTCATTCGAGGACGCAGTGGAGTTTGTTCGCAAGTATGAGCGATATGACAAGAAAGTGATGATTAATCAGAACTATCGCTGGACCCCCGAGATTCAGGCGATGAAGCAGGCAATTGCGAACGGCTCCATTGGAGACATCGGATATATCGACTATAACTTCAGAAGGCTGCACAATTCGAATGTCGATACATGGCGCGTACATTCCGGGGAATTTTTGTTCACTGATGTCAGCATTCACCACTTCGATCTGATCCGATATTTACTGGAATCTGAGCCAGAGTATGTCACCGCACATGGCATTCGTCCATCCTGGAGCTGGTGTGAAGGCATTACAGTGGGCAGTGCAATCTTCGAATTTCCTAAGGGCGTACTGATGAATTACTTCGGAAGCTTGTCCGACTTCGGATCTTCCACTACCTGGAACGGTGAGATCCGCATAACTGGAAGTGAAGGCGCAGTCGAGCTATGTAATGATATTCCGTATTTGAGCGGGAAGGGTGGAGAGAGGCAGGATCTTCCTTTACCCCAAATGCAGTACAGCAGTCAAGGCTATTCGCTGCACCAGTTCATTTATTCGATACGGCATGATACGCGACCCGATACCGATCTGATGGACAATATTAAGAGCCATCTTATGGTGCATACGGTCATCCAATCCATTCACCGCAATGAACGGGTGGCATATGACGACTACCTTCAAGCGCTGAATCCATAAAAATTGGGAAGGTGTTACCATAAATCAGGCTATAGAAGCTATTTCAAAACAAAGCTGGCAGCTTTCATCCCCGGATAGCCGATTGCAAATCAACGTGCTGCTGGATTCTCAAGGAAGACTGACCTACGATATTACCAAAAATGCAGTTGCCATGCTGCAGGCTTCTCCGCTGGGCATCGTGACAGATCGAATTGCTTGTACAGACGGATTATCCTTTGTGAACACATCCACGGTTGAGATTAATGAAACCTATATGCTGCCGCATGGGAAAAAGAAACACTATATCAATCAAGCCAATGAATTGACCCTTAATTTCAGCAAGGAAGGCCACATGCTGCAGTTGATCTGTAGAGCTTATAACGAGGCCGTTGCGTTCCGCTTCCAATTTCCCGGAGAGGGCCAATTGCAGATAAGCTCAGAGCCAACGGGATTCGCTTTGCCTCAGGATCGGCTTGTTAATGTATGGGCGCAGAAGTTCATGGAGTGTTATGAACGGACTTATGACCACAGCATGCTTGAACTGATGGATGAGGACGATTATGGGTTGCCTATGCTGTTCCAGATTGGGAACGACGGTTGGATGCTGCTCAGCGAAGCGTCCGTGTTCGGAAGCTATTGCGCATCGCATGTGAAAGTGAGCAAGGAGCATTCACATATGCTTGAGCTTGCCTATGCACCCGATCAATCGGGACCGAATGTAGCGGAAGGCCCTTTTGCTACCCCATGGAGGGTCGCCATTATCGGCGACGAGTTATCAACGATTGTCGAATCAACGGTGGTTTTTCATTTGAACCCGCCGTCGGAAGTGGAGGATACGTCATGGATCCGGCCGGGTCGCTCTGCTTGGTCATGGCATTCGGACAGCGCCTCCAGCAGGGACCATGAGCAGCAGGTTAGATTTGTTGATTTCGCTGCGGATATGGGCTGGGAATATTCCCTTGTCGACGTTGGCTGGGATCGGGAGGAAAGTACGGTTGACGTTCCTGAATTGATCCGACATGCTGAAGCCAAGGGTGTTGGCATCTGGGTATGGACTCATTTCAAAGGGCTTCAAGAGGAAGAGACATGCCGAAGCAAGATGGCTCTATGGTCGGGCTGGGGTGTGAAGGGAGTCAAGGTCGATTTTTTCGACAGTGATGCCCAGGAGCGAATCCAAGTGTACGACATGATCGCCGAGATAGCTCTGGAGCATAAGCTGATGATTAATTACCATGGCTCCTCCAAACCGTCTGGTGAACAGCGCCGCTGGCCGCATGTGATGACCCGAGAGGGCATATTTGGAGCGGAATATTGGAAAAATCCGCTGAATGAAGGACCGAATGCGGTGCATAACTGTACCGTGCCGTTTACCCGCAATGTAGTGGGATCGATGGACTATACACCGGTTACCTTGTCAAAGCTGACTCGTACCGGTCACTGCCATCAGCTCGCATTGGCGGTACTGTTCGAATCGGCGGTTCAATGCTTTGCCGACTCTATTGAAGCTTACGAGGAGAGCGCTGGCAAGCCATTCCTTCAGCAGGTACCTGCTGCTTGGGATCAAACGCTTATGGTTGAAGGCTACCCGGGACGGTTCGTTACGATGGCTAGACGTAGTGGAGAGGACTGGTTTGTAGGTGCGATCTGTGCGGCGAGCGGAAGAACCGCTCACGTGAGCCTCGACTTCTTGGAGGAGGGCGTTACATACGTGGCTGATATTTACGAAGAAGTGTTTGGCCCCCTGGATCATTACCGGTTTAAGCACTCAACGGAAATTACGGTTCGACAAGAGACGGTCACGAAGCTAGATGTACTTTATCTGAAGCTGAAAGTAAACGGCGGCAGCGTGATCCGATTAAGGAAGGCTGCAAAGTAACGACACTGGCTAACGCAATCCTGCGTTAGCCTTCACTTTTATTATTAATCGGGAGCGTGAAGCATGCATGGGAAAGGTAGAAAATACTTTATTTAATCCGCATTTGGATTATCGCAGGCTCGTATCGCGGGGAGATCTGCATTATGAGCATACGGTGAAACGAAGCGAGGGGGGATTGCCCATTGGTAAGGGACGGATGGGCAGTCTGGTATGGACCTCTCCCTCTGCGATCAAGCTCCAAATTAACCGGGTGGATGTATATGCTAATGATGGCTCTAGCCAAAGCTTTAATCAGAGACACACAGATTATGCATACGGCTGCGGATTCGTGGATATCGATTTCGTCGATTATGGGCAGGATGTTTTTCATGATGAAGGGATTCGTCAACATCTCAGCCTTTACGATGCGTTGGCAAGCATTGAAGGCGACGGCGTGAATGCACAGCTGTTCGCAAGTGCGCACGATGATGTATTTGCTATCAGAGCTGAAGATCATAGAGAGGCGCCACAGGTGATTAATATCAAATTGAAAATGCTCAGACCCGCTGAGGTAGTGACCAAACATCATTCGGCAATATCAAGCTTGAGCATTCACCATGATATGATTGTTTTGAAGCAGGAATTTAGTGAAGGTAGCTATTACTGCAGCTCTGCCCTTGTGGTAGGAATATTCGGTAGAGACGCAGCAGCCAGAATGAATGACGAATTCGGTGGCAGGGAGCCTGTGGGTGCATTTCGTGAAACCAAAGTTCTTGGGCAGCCAAATGAAACGGAAATACGTTTATGCGTTAAACCGGAAAGGGGAAGGTTCGAGCTGTTCATCGGTACCGCTGCGTCATTTGACCGGCATACGGACGTCGTTGCTGAAGCTGTAAATCAGGTTGAACGGGCTCGAACAGCGGGGTTTGATAAGATGCTTGCTGAGCATACAGCATGGTGGAACAAGTATTGGAGCCAATCCTATATTCAACTGCGCAGTCCGGACGGGAGCGCTGAATTTGTGGAAATGCACTATACGTATTACCTTTATCTGATGGCATCCAACTCAAGAGAAGGTCGATATCCGCCGAATTTCGGAGGGATGCTGCTCAGTCCAAGGGGGGATCTGCGGCACTGGGGAGCCATGCATTGGTGGAATAACTTGAACCTGTATTATAATGCCGTTCTTCCATCCGGTCATTATGAGCTGTTTCAGCCTTACTTTACTATGTATACGGCCATGTACGATTCATGCGCGAGGGCTGCAGAACAGCAGTGGGGCAGTAAGGGAATATTTATTCCTGAGGTTGTCTCATTTAGCGGATTGGAGGAGCTGCCAGACGATATTGCCGCTGAGATGCGGGACCTTTACCTACTGCGAAAGCCATGGGATCAGATGTCCATCCGCTTTAAGGAATATGCGCATGTCAAGCCTCCGCATGAGAGCAGATGGAACTGGAAGATGGCGGAACGGTTCGTAGACGGCAAGTTGGTATATCCGGACAGAGGCTATGGGCCGTTTGGTTTTACCACGCATATGTTTGCCAGCCAGGTGGGGATTGCTTACCATTACTGGCAGTATTATGAGTACACCTTGGATCAGACATGGCTCCGTGACAGAGCTTACTCGCTGATCAAAGGGACCGCGGAGTTTTTCCGTAACTTCCCGAATTTGAAGAAGGAGGCAGATGGGAAATATCATATTTATCACACAATCAGCGACGAGAAGTATATAGACGGTAAAGACAATATGGACTCTATGGCGGCGATGCATGGGATTATGCCCGTGCTGCTAAGGGCATCGGAGATTTTGGGAGTTGACGAGGAAATGAGACCCATATGGAGAGAGTTTTACGACAACCTGGCTCCTCTCCCTACAAGCGATCATCCCGATGCCGTGCTGCGGACAGCAGATAACGAACGTGCTGTATGGGTAGGTTCGCTGGGCCCAGTCCTTGATCAGCGGAGCGGGACTGATTTGCGGCCGGGGCGATTCTGCAGTCTATGTACATTGGAGACCGCTTATGATAACCCGGATAGGTTCGAAACGATGATGGCCACTATTAAATACGATGAAGTAAACAAATATGGCGGCGATTGGAGTCATGCTGCATCCGAAATGTCAGCTGCAGCACGGGTTCTTGTGGAAATGGGCTTGGCCGAGGAGTTTAAACAGGCAGTGTTAGGTCAATTGAAATGTGTCAATGCCGACAAAGAATACTGCTATTATACAGACACGGGCAAGGTCAAATTTTTCGAAAACCGTTTAACAGTGAGAGAAGGCGTCAACTGCATAAGTGCACAGCGTTTAGGTAATGCAGCTGCCGCACTGCAGTCTTCGCTGTGTCAAAGCCAGCCCTCGGGGCCAGGGAAAGATTCCGTGATCCGTATCTTTCCTGCGTGTCCTATAGGGTGGGAGGGTGAGTTTTCTCTATGGTGCCACAGGGGCTTCCAGGTGACATCGCAGCTTCGCGATGGGGTTATTCCCTTTGTACAAATCAACTCAACCCTTGGTGGGCTCTGCAGAATCCGCAACCCTTGGGGTGATGCACCCGTTTCTTTGCATAAATTCGCACACAAGATAAAGACAATTAATGGAACGCTGCTTGAGTTCGAAACAGAGCCAGGCGATCAATTTGAATTGTTATCGGAATAACGGAAGCTCTGGGCCCGCTTGCTGGCGGGCGTGATCTTCAAAAAATATAATCCGCCAAACCGCTAAACGATCCGTCTACAGGTGGTTTGGATCTTTGTGATGAATTATAATCAACTGTATTACATTGAGAATGGTTATCACTTAGAGGATGGAAAGGGTTGTGAATATGCTAGGCGTTAAGAGAATATCGCTTGCTGGTGTCGCTGTGTTGATGGTGTTTTTGCTGTACGGATGTGGCAGTCCAAACCATGACATAGGTGAAGCTTCGTCTGGATCCGTGAATTCCCCATCAGCTTCCAATGGAGCAGCGACGGCGCAGACGCGTACCGTTAAGGACACTAAGGGAAATGTAGTCATTCCTGCCAAACCCGTGAGAATCGCAGATATTTCCGGTTCCACAGAAGAACTGCTGCTTCTTGGATTTCAACCTGTACTGACTGGCAATACCGATATGGGGAACCCCGGGAAGCTTACGCCGCTTCTCTCCGGCAAATTGCAGACAAACGTTAGTATTGCAGGCTGGTTTCAAACCGAAATCAACATAGAGGCTGTCATGGCGGCGAATCCCGATCTGATCCTGGCAGGACCTACACAAGAGAAGATTTATGATCAACTGGTCAAGATTGCTCCAACGGTGAGAGTGCCGTATGGTTTTAACGCTTATCGGGAACGATTTGCATTTGTAGCGGAGGTGCTCGATAAAAAGGGTGAGATGGAGGCATGGCTGAAGGCTTATGATCAACTCGCCAAACAATTGCATGATCAAATTACCGATGTCACCAAGCAGGAAACGTTTGGGGTGATCGAGTCCACGCAGAAGGAAATTCGGATTTATGCCCGCACAGGATTGGCCGATATCGTTTTTAATGATCTTGGACTGCCCAAAGCGCCGGGGACGCCGGAACCCGATCCGTGGGGTGGGAAGGTGATGAGCCTTGAGGGACTTTCCACGTATGATCCGGATCATTTGATTTTACTCACAGACGGAGAGCAAAATGTGCTGGAACAAAGCAAAATCTGGAGCAGCCTCAAAGCTGTCAAATCCGGACATGTATACAGGATGACAAGCAGGCAAAATTATAACGAAGCCTTTTTTGCGATGGGGAAGAAGGCAGTTATGGAGCAGATTGCGGGCGATATAACGAAACCAATCAAAAGGTAAGGCCGATGACATCAAAGCAATAAGAAAGAGGATGATATGACAAAAGCAGGATATAGGAATAGGTCAGACTTTCATCAAAACTTTAACCTTTTTTTCGACGGGTTCGAGCTGCAGAGGAACAATGTAAATCATACGGAACAGATGACGCTCCATTCACAAATGGGGGAAGGGGTTATTCGTCGCTTTGTCCCTCGTACCGATATCGAAGTGGTTATTTCTGACTACACCTTGTATCGCAATCACGCCATGAAGCTTTTCACCGAAACCGCTATGGTAGAGCTTAATTATTGCTTACAAGGGGCAAGAGAAGTGAGTGTTGCAGGAATACGCCATGAGTTTGTTCCGGGAAATTGTACCCTGCAATTTATGAATCATGCGGATGTACACTTCGAATTCGATGGCAATCAGCCTTTTCTAATGCTCGGTATCGGGATTCCGGTTTCGACCTTTCATCATTTTATGGAGGAAGCTGGCGGGGAGAGATCGGTCGATTTTTCTCAGCTTCTTGGCAATCGGCCCTATCGCATTTTTCAAGAAACGACTCATCCAGCCGCTACCGTTGTTGTGAAACGAATGATGCAAGCTGCTACAGGACAACACACCCGAAATTTTGAGATGGAGTGCAGTGTACTGGAGCTTCTATCTTTGGCCTTTCGATCTTTTTTGGTTGATTGCAATCCGGAATTTCCTAAGTTGTCCAAGAGTGATATGCACAAAATCCAGAGTGCGAGGGATATTATATTGGACCGTATGGTAGACCCGCCCACGCTGCTCGAATTATCACGGATGATTGGTCTGAATGATTTTAAATTAAAGAGCGGTTTTAAAGAAATGTATGGAACGACCGTATTCGGGTATTTGCGCGAGCAGCGGTTGGAAAAGGCCTTTCTTTTGCTGGAGCAGGGCAAGATGAACGTGAGCGAAACGTCATTTGCGGTCGGTTATTCCAATTCCAGTTACTTTTCGGAAGTATTCCGGGAGAAGTATGGGGTCAATCCCGGAGTTTTTGTTCGAAGCTCTTCCGCTTTGCGTGAGTCCTATTAATAGGTGAATAGAATTGCACTTGAAACTGCTCCTTCGAGTAGTTTTTTTGTTATATGTCGGTTCCCATTAACCAGCAAAGTAATCCGGCTGCAGGTAGAAGCTTGCCGTACAAGCGTAGTATCATTAGCTTATTGATAATGAATCTCATTTACAATATATCAAATTAAAGTTGTAGCCTTCCAGGCTTATAACGGCAAGGAGCAAGCAAATGGAGAAGTGGAAAAGATTACCTCGCTGTTTTGGACGAATATCCGATTGCTGCGCAAGGGGTTGAAACGATCAAACGGAATTTTCCAAGTTTGAGCAAACATGTGGCGGGGAAAGACATCATGGATCTTGGTATGGAGGTCGATCTGGAGAAACTGCTGGTCGCACAGCCCGATTTGATTATCGCCGCGGATGATATGAAGGATCAGTATGAGAAGCTAAGTCAAATTGCACGAACCGTTATACTTCCCCAAGCAGGGGACTGGCGTGAGACAATTCAGCAAATTGGCAAGGTGATCGGCAAAGAAGATAAAGCCGCAAGCGTACTCGCCGAATTTGATCGCAAATCTAAAGATTATAAAGAAAAATTGGCATTTCGAAGTGAAGAGTCCATAATGTTCGCGATGTATAGAGGCAAGGAGCAGTTCGTAACCTGGAATGACGGGCGGTTCGATCCTTTTTATAAGGGGCTTGGACTGAAGCCGATAGCTGGTGTGCAAACAGACGGACAATTGTCCTTGGAAAGTTTGGCTGCATTAAATCCTGATCATCTCTTCATTATAAACAATTGGCAGAACCCGATTCAGGGAGGCGTCAAGAAAGCGTTGGAAGGCAGTAAGGTATGGGGCAGCTTGAATGCGGTGAAAAACAATCGCGTTTATGAACTGAAAGATCCTTCACTTCCCGGACCGATGGCACTCGCTAAAATCGACGGTATTGAAAAAATCATGGAGGCGCTGGCGAAATAAAGGACGCAATATAGAGAAGAGGAGTGGATGTGTTGTGAAATACAGATTTATGATTATGTTCCTTATTGTATTGTGTGGAATGATCTCGATCGCCGCCTTCAACCCGATTATCGGTCCGCTTTCCCGTAATTTGGGATTAAGTGAAATCCAATCGGGATGTTTGGTGTCGGTGACAGGACTTTGCTGGCTCCTGGGTGGATATTTTTGGGAAAAAATGACGTTTATGAGCAGAAAAAAGATGTTGGTGTTGATTATGCTAGTCTATTTAGTGACACTCATCGTGTTTGCCCTGCTTGCCGATTATGCAGAAACTCATTTATTGCACATGTCGGGACTGTTTTGGATTTTCATAGTGCTGCGAGCCATTGCAGGATTTTTCTTCGGGGGTATTCCTGCAAAAGCACAAGCCTACGTGATGGGATGGACGACACAGGAAACACGTACACGGGGAATGGCGCTATTCGGAGCTGCCAATGGACTAGGATTCGTATTGGGACCAGCGATGAGCGGGGGGATGGCGGCAGTAGGTCTGACTGCACCGATGTATGCGGCTGCGATATTACTTTTCGCGATGGCAATCCTGTTTCTGGCGTTCATTCCAAACGAGCCGAACCAAGAAATTCATCGGCAAGCTTCATCGCTATCACCGAATGATGCGCGAATACGCCTCTATTTATGGATCGGGCTTGCGCTATCGTTTGTACTGAATATCGTTCAGGTGACCATCGGATTTTATGTGCAGGATACGCTTGGTTACAATGCCAGGGAAGCGACTCAGCTGATCGGACTCGGTTTGGCCATTTCCGGCGTTATGGTCGTCGCCTCGCAAATTGTAATTAGTAAATACTTGAAGTGGCAGCCCAGGAAGGTGCTGCGCGTCGGGTTGTTATTTGTCGCATTGGGGCTGCTGGGACTGTTAACATTCATTCGTTTCGCCTATATAGATTTTGCATTATTGGGAATTGGGATCGGCTTTACGCTGCTTGGATACAGCTCGGGCGCGTCTCTGGCGTTGCAAGACCATGAGCAGAGAGGAGTTGCTTCCTTTATTGCGGCTGTGCAAGGTGGCGGATCATTCCTTGGACCTGTTGTAGGTACGTCATTGTATACCGCTCATATGGTTTTTCCATATTCGTTTTGTGTGCTTATCATCTGCCTGTCTGGCGTTTTGGTTCTCGGGAAAAGGAGCGTACACTCAGATTCTATGGGGGAAGCAGCCAAAATACGCAATTAAGCTGTAACGGCCGCAAGTCAACCCCGTTTCCCGCCCTTCGACTCCTCTGTAAGCGGTGTTGCATCCGCTCTTGGCGAACATTTTTGACAGGCAGCGGGAGTCGCGGCACCGATGAGCCTGAAGTAAGGCTCACAATTGGCAGGATAGCTGCAGAAGCGAGTAACTGTTGGGATAGTATGACCTCGCTTCCTATCGCTCTCTCCACGTCCCCACATTTCCATAACATTAGACAATAAACCATAATCCTGCCTGATTGTTCATCTCCCTGACAAAGCTTACACTAACTACAGAAAGATATTCATCAAGTCAAAAAGGAGGGATGAACATGACGCAAAATATGACGCGTGCCATACAGAGCAATCGGCCGGCAGCCAGACCGGCGAAGCCCCATTGGTTCAGGCACATAAGAAACAATCCGGGATTGTATTTAATGGTCGTGCCGGGAATCATCTACTTTGTCGTATTCCGCTATGTGCCTTTGCTCGGGAGCGCCATTGCATTTCAGGATTACAATATTTTCAAAGGTATAACGGACAGCAATTGGGTAGGCTTCAAGTGGTTCGAGCAAATGTATACGTTTCCAAATTTCAAGCGTCTGCTCGTAAATACATTGATCATCAGCTTTTACCAATTGATCTTTGCCTTTCCGGCTCCGATCATATTGGCTTGCATGATGAACGAGCTTAGCCGTACCCGAATGAAGCAATGGATGCAGACGATCCTGTATTTGCCACATTTCCTGTCGTGGACCATCATCTTCGCTCTCGTCTACTCGCTGCTGTCCTCGCAGTCGGGGCTGCTCAACCATTACTTGACGCAATGGGGAGGGACGGAAATCCATTTCCTGCAGGAGCCGGGATATTTCCGCACAATCGTCATCTCGACAGGCATGTGGAAGGAGATGGGCTGGGGAACCATTATTTATCTGGCGGCGTTGGCTGGAGTTAACCCGTCGCTGTATGAGGCGGCTACTGTCGATGGAGCAGGGCGATGGAAGCAATTCCTGCATATTACAGCTCCCGAGCTTATACCGGCTACGATGATCCTGCTGCTGCTGAAGATCGGTCATATCCTGGATATCGGCTTCGAGCAAATCTATGTATTCCTCACCCCTGCCACCTACTCGGTTGGCGATGTCATAGACACCTATGCCTATCGGGCCGGACTGCTGAACGGCCAGTACAGCTTCGCAACCGCCATCGGATTGTTCAAATCGATTGTCGGGTTTCTGATGCTTGTGATTGCCAACCGGATAAGCAAAGCTACTACCGGCCAAGGGCTGTATTGAGCGCAGCGGCGTTGACCACACTTGGCTATTAGCAGAAAACTTGTCTCCCGTTATAAAATCCTGGGCCTGGGCAAAGTGTAACCCATTCACCGAAAGTAACACACCAGATGATGCTGGGATGGAACACTTACTGCTCTTAGCATATAAGGAGGAACCGGCAATGTATTCAAAATCATTCGGGGAACGCAGCTTTGACACGCTTAACGTTACGCTGCTGATTGGCGCCTGCCTGCTAATCATTATTCCCTTTGCCCATTTACTGGCGGCTTCCTTCAGTTCGAGGGAAGCGCTTATCCACAATCTTGTCACCTTCCTACCGGTTGACTCAACGTTAGATAATTACTTGCTGGTATGGCACAATAAAGTGTTTTGGAATTCATTCCGCATTTCGTTGATCGTTACCATAGTGGGAACCGTAATTAACATGTACTTTACGCTGCTAACGGCTTATCCGTTGTCGAGACCTACGTTTAAAGGGAAGAAGTGGATTCTGCTGGGGATCGTTTTCACCATGATATTCTCCGCTCCGCTTATTCCTATGTACCTTGTAGTGAAAAGCCTGGGCATGATGAACACGCTCTGGGCGATTATGATTCCCAATGCGATCGGCGCCTTTAATCTGATTCTGTGCATCACTTTCTTTCGAGGTTTGCCCGAAGAACTGACCGAAGCAGCCAAGATGGATGGAATGGGTGACAACGGGATATTGTGGCGCATCTTCATGCCGCTTTCGCTGCCGATCGTTATGACACTTACGCTCTTCTATGCCGTTGGCCATTGGAACAATTACATGGGACCGCTGTTCTTCATCACGGACTCTGGAATCAAGCCGCTCCAACTCTATCTGTACAGCCTACTTAGCCAGTTCAACACCCAGGATTCCTTCCTGAATATACCGGAATCCATTAGCGAATACTCTCCGCTCGGTATTCAGATGGCCACGGTAGGAGTTGCTACGCTGCCTGTATTGATGATTTATCCATTCATTCAAAAGCACTTCATCCGAGGAGCTCTTCTTGGTTCAGTCAAGGAGTAAACGAAGGAGCAAGCTGCCGGACAGATTATACCGTATATTGTCTTTTTAAGCAGATCAACTATCTTATATAGGGGGAATACGAGATTGAACAATTATGTTAACAGAAAATGGATGGGGGCACTTTCCATTATTGTATTAGGGTCAACGCTCGCGGCTTGCACAGGCGGGGAGACGGGCAAGAACCCGGAACCGGGAAAAGGCGAAGCTCCATCAGCCAGCTCTAAACCGGTTACGTTAAAAGCATTCGAGACGGACATTAATAATCCGATTCCTCCAGGCAATTCCATGAGCATTCCCACGATTGCATATCTCGGCAACAAAACGAACACCATCCTTGATGTAACCTTCTTGTCTCACGGCAAATACAACGAGCAATTGCGCCTGAAAATGGCCGCAGGGGAGTATCCCGACTTCTATTGGACTGGAGGGTTCGCCAATGAGGAGACACTGGCCAACGGAATGGTGCTGCCGCTCAACGAATTGATCGACAAACATGGGCCGAATCTGAAGAAAGTTATACCTCAATCCGCCTGGGATGCCGTTACACTCAAGGGCCAGATTATGGCGATCCCGAGATTCTCAGGAGGGGGGACGGATACGGATCGGCTTATCTATGTGCGGAAGGATTATTTAGACAAGGTAGGAGCAAAAATTCCTTCGACCTCCGATGAATTCCTCGACATGCTGAGACTGTTGAGGGACAAAGATCCGGATGGCAATGGCAAGGATGATACCATTCCATTCAGTGGAAGGCAAAGCTTTGGCTGGATGGAGAATATATTCGGGATGTGGGGCGTCGACCCTTCGGCGAATATACTCTACAATAACGAGATTATACCCGGCTATCTGCACCCTAACATGAAGCCTGCGCTTGAGTTCATCAGGACCATGTACAAGGAAAAGCTGTTGGATCAGGAGTTCCTATCCAATACGGGCAGCATATTTACTCAGAAGCTGAATTCGGGACAGGCAGCCTCTTATAACCACACGGTCGAGCAGATTGCCGACTTCCAGAAGGCGATACAGGATGCCAACAAGAATCACAAGGTGGATGTCGTGGCGATCCCTACCCCGAAGGGTAAAGGGTATACGGGACCGGTCGGCAACCGGAAATATCCGTTCGGAGTCTCAACCATCGTCATGAAAACCACGAAGCATCCTGTCGAGGTGATCAAGCTGTTCGACTGGATTGCTTCGGAGGAAGGGCAAGTGTATGTTGATATCGGCATCGAAGGAGATACTTACCGAAAGGAAGGTGACAAATACATTTATGATTCGGCAAACGACAAAAACAAGGCGAACTTGCGCTCCGTCTTCGCGGTGACTCCCCTTTATTTCAACAAACAGACCATTCAGGCGCGGTATTCCCCTGAAGCGATGAAGCGCATTGATCAGGCTTACGAAATCGCCCGGAAGGAAGGGCTGCCCAATCCTACAGTTGCGATGCCCAAGCCGAAGGCACTATCCGAAAACCCGGAGCTAAGCTGGTATTCGAGCAGTATGATCCAGGAGACGATGACGAAGATTGTATATGGAGAGTTGCCAGTTGATTACTTTGATACCTTTGTACAGGACATCAGGAAACAAGGCGGAAATCAATTGATCAAGGAAATGACCGAATGGTATAACAATAACAAAACCAAATAGGTTTGCACCTGCCTGCATACAGTCCCGGGAAATTCGGGGCTGTATGTTCCATGTGGGAGGAGCAAACTGTTGTAAGAGGGATGCCTGGATTTGCCACTGCTGCAGAATAACTGTAGACTTATTTCATAAAAAGACAGCTTTGAGCAGAAAGAAGTGGACACCATGAAGGTGCTGCAATTCATCAGAGAATCGATCAAGAGAAAGATTATCCTTCTTTTTGTAACCGTGATTCTCTTTATCGCTTCTACGGTAGGTATTGTTCAATATGTGCTCACTTCTTCAATGCTTCAGCTGGATCTTGAGAAATATAGCAGACAGATGCTGGAGCAAGCCAATTTGAATATTAATCGTTACCTCAAGGAGTATGAACAAGCGTTCCTGTTCATAGAAGGAAGCGATGAATTTTATCAGTGGACAAGGCAGCAGGACAGGTTCACTTCAACCTACTTGCGGCTGTACAATCTGGTCTACCAAAACTCGGTGCAGCCCTTCGTGATGCAGCACCCCGAGGTGGCTTCCATATCCTTGCTTAATTCTTACGGGAATGAGCTTCGCTATAATCCGGTTCTTCCCTTCAAGCTTGGGTACTCCCTGGCGGAGCGAGTGAAGGAGCAGCCTGTGACAGATGCCCGCTCGACGACCTTCATAGTCAAGCGGTCTACCGATTACGAAGGCAAACCGATTGTTGTATTAACGCTGTTCAAAAAATTGGACTACTATGGAAATCATTCATACATTCAAATGGATATAAGCGTTAAACCTATACTGAACATTCTGGAACGGATGAACGATGGCAACCATAACTCACGCTATATAATGGATTCGGAGGGAACCATCGTGGCGCATCCTGTTGAAGAGGCTATATTCACATCTGTCCCATCTCCCTTGCTCACAAGAATGTCAGGCATGGAATCCGGCGCTTTTCTGGACCCTGACTCCAGACAGTTCGTGGTATTCGCCTCCATTCCTGATACTCCCGGCTGGAAATCTGTAATTGAGGTTCCTTACAAGGAAGCTGCACGCACGATCTACCTTGTGCGTGACGTAACGTTGATGGTAACGGGTATCGGTATCGGGGTTACGGTACTGATGCTCTTCATTATGACCTCTTCCATGACCCGGAGAATTGTTTTATTAAAAAAGCAGTTGCTGAACACCAAGATCGGTTATTTTGTCCCGGGCCCGGAAGTGGGCGGAATAGATGAAATCGCCCACCTGGGGCATGCATTCAATGATATGCTGGCTCGCATGGATGCCTCTATCGACGAATTGGCCCATACCCGGGCGCGGGAGCAGATCGCTCTGTTCACCGCTGTACAGTCGCAAATTCATTCGCACTTTTTATATAATTCTTTAGAGACGATCAATGCTATGGCAAGCCTGTCCGGCATGAAGCCGATCGAAGATGCCGTTGTGTCGCTATCTTCTATGATTCGTTACTCCTCCCGTATTCGCGATATTACTGTCACGCTCAGAGATGAGATTGAGCACACGAAGCATTACCTCAATATGGCCTGCATCCGGTTCGAATCGATTACGTACAACTATAAGACGGAAGCGGCCGTGCTTTCTGCGCATTGTCCGAAACTGATTCTTCAGCCTGTTCTGGAAAATGCCATCAAGCACAATCTAGAGAAATACGGACGTTCCATCCACATCGACATATCCATGAGAAGTTGGTTCGGCCGGTATGTCCGGATTTGCATTCGCGATAATGGCGCAGGCATCCCACAGGCTGAGTTGTTCGAATTGCGGGAACGTATTTCACGTGGAAGCCTTGATATTCCAGAGGGCGACCAGAGCATAGGCTTACCGAATATTGCTTACCGCATTAAGCAGTTCTATAAAGGTTATGGTCTGCAGGCCAAAATAGTTGTCAGCAATTGCCGTTCTGGCAACGGCGTTAAGGTTCACCTTATACTGCCGATTCTACCGGCATAAAAGCGAAGGGAGGGGTAGCAATGTTATTCTGTCTAATCGTGGATGATGAGAAGTGGATACGCAACGGGCTGGTGAATCGGGTGAACGAGTACGCTGACTTTTCCGCTGTCAGTACTGCTCATAATGGACAGGTGGCACTGGAATGGCTGCAGGGCAACTACGCAGATATTCTCATCACCGATGTGCGAATGCCGAACATGGACGGTCTGGAGCTAGTACGGCGCATCAACGGACAATTTCCCTGGATGAGATCGATTCTTATATCCAGCTACGATGATTTTGAATATGCCAAACGGGGTATCTTGCTCGGCACAATCGACTATATCGTAAAGCCGGTCAAACAATCGGACCTTGAACAGGCGCTGCAGGCTGCAGCAGGACAACTGCGCTCGATACGAACGAACGAGGCGCGGTCGCTTATGCTGAAGAATTACAATTCAGCCGGGGGGCTGCTGGCCAGATGGCAGGAATACCCGGGTAATCAGCAAGTCCTGTCACTGCCTCTGCTGGTAATCGATACGTTCCATTTATTAGAATCATGGGTAGGTGAACGAGTGGAGCTGCTGCTGGCTCTCGCCGATGAATGGATCGCCGGGGTAGTCGCCGTCCGGAAAACTGAGGGGGTATTCGAGTGGATGGCCGAGGAGCATGACCGCTCTCCCGTCCCTATCCTAGATGACCGGAGATTGTACTTCAGGCTTGTCGGCGTGTATCGGCTGGAACTGGCTATAGCCTGGTTCAACAGCCATGACGGAATGGCAGGCATCAACTCAGGCAGGCGCTCCATCGTAGATGTGAAGCGGTATATTGAACGCAATTATCCCCACAAGCTAAGCCTGCAGCAAATCGCGGATGCCGTCAATATCAGCAAACCTTACTTGGCCAACGTATTCCGGCAGGAGACGGGAATGACGATATGGAACTATTTGACTGAGGTGAGAATGCGCGAAGCCAAAGAGCTGCTGCTTACTACTGACAAGAGGCTAAGCGATGTAGCGGAAGCAGTTGGTTATAGTGACAGCGCGCATTTTGCCAAAGTATTTAAGTCTTATTACGGAATGAACTCCACAGAGTTGAAAAATCGCTTATCCAGATGCGGCGCAGAACCATAATAAAGGCTATATATGGACCGGACATACCCTGGCCGGTCCGTATATAGCCTTCTTTTAATGCCTGGATGAGCTCTATTCCTGTCAGTCCGCGAGCTTGTCTTGTCAGCCGCGTATTTTGTTGAACACCTCATAGGTCCGTTTCGCGCATTCGGAGATGGAAATTGGATGGAAGCCTGACACATCGGCATAGAGTGTATCGTTCAACGGCTGCGTCCATTTTGTCGGCAGCCTTTCTGCTCCGAGCGACGCGCCCATAATGGATCCGACGGTAGCTCCGTTGCAATCGGTGTCCCAACCGCCCAGCACCGATGTTGCAATCGCCAACTCGAAATCTCCCTTGGCAAAAATGATTGATGCCGCCACAAGCGCAGCATTATTGTTCGTATGAACTGGATGATAATGCTTGAATGCCTCCCATATGCGATCAACCAGTTGGAGTTGATCCGTTGCCTCTCGTGCAATAGAAACTGCCAGCTCAATGTCATGCGCAAGCCGGCAATTGCGCGGGATTTCGCTTAGTCCGATCCTAACGATACGCTCGGGGTCACTTTCGACGAAAGCTGCTGCAATCATCGCTGCACAAAACATTTCTCCATAAATGCCATTCTTCACATGCGAGAACGAGGCATCGCGCCAAGCGAGATCGGCGGCAAGCTCGGGATTGCCAGCCGCTCCATAAGCGAAGCCATCGGCCCGAATTTGAGCTCCGATCCATTCGCGATAAGGATTCAAATACGTGCGGACCCAATCCTTGCGTTCTTCCCAATTATCCGGTCTTTCTGCCTTCTGGTGGGAGGTTGCCTGCGTAAAGTTCAGATAGGCTTGCGTTTCAGCTGTGCATACCTGCCTATAGGTAAGCCGGCTATGCCACAGCTTCCCGATGTCGTAGGAATCGAAATCAATTCCGCGCTCTTCGAGCATAATCAGCCCGAGTACGGTATACCGAATATCATCGTCCGTCTCCATGAAGCGGATATGTTCTCTGGTGCTCTTCAGGCTGGCGGATGCAAGGAACAGGCCGTGTTCCTTCTCGGCGCGGGATTCAAGCGGAGTGTAGCCGCGAATCGGCCAGGCATCGGCACCCTCGAACCAGAGCTGCACGTTGCGCCAGCCAGGATTGCCGCCTGTACCACCCATATAATGCCATGCCTCCAGAGGCTTACCCAGAGCGCAGCCGACACTCCGCCCCAGCCATGCCCCATAGAACTTGTCCTGCCACTGCGCTTCATCGAGCGTATCGCTTAGCTGGCGAGGTCCCTCTGGACGCAGTAAGCGAATCTCGTTTAACTCCGACGGCTCCTCATAAGGATAATCACTGCGGATCGGCAACGCCATAAGTTCATTGTAGATTGCCATCAGCTTCTCCTGATCTGTGCCTGCTGCCTCGACTCTCTCCGCATACCCTTCGACATCGCAGCCTTCCTCACTTCTCTGCACTACTTCGTTCTGTACCAGTGTATCAAGCAATGTCCAACCCGCCATATGGTTTCCCTCCAAATATAATGATTCGTTACTGTTTCAGTATACTTGCGGCCGGATCGACTCATCTACTCAACGGTTCAGTCGTATTCTCAAAAATTGCGTGAACGGAATATTGCTTGCGATAATCCAGGGGAGCAAGACCAACGGAGCGCACGAACAGACGGTAGAAAGAGGGCACGCTTTGGAACCCGCTTTCGAAGCAGACATCCACTGCGCTGTGATTTGTACTGATGAGCAGCCGCTTCGCTTCGTTGATGCGCAGTTGCAGCAGGTGCTCCTTGAAGCTGCGACCGAGTTCCTGCTGGAACAGGTGGCTGGCTCGCGAGGGGCTGATTCGGAGGACTTTGGCAACATCACCCAGTTCTATCGGCTCCCGGAAGCGTTGGTCGATCAGAACAAGAGCCGGACGTATGCGCCGGAACGAATCCGTGAGCCGATTCCACTCGTTCATCGACAAGCCTGCCGCATAGTGGCGCAGGAAGAGAACGCATAGATCCAGCAAGGCGCTCTTGGCCATACTCCGGTATCCTTCCTGCTTGTCGGTAAGCTCTTTGGATATCTTCTCGATCAGCGCTCCTATCGGCGCAGCCAAAGGGGAAGCTGCAGGTATGCGATTGTCGAAATGATCGGAGCGGTAGGCAAACGGCAGCAGAAGCGCTTCCTCCTCATCCAGCAGCAGTATCGGATCGAAATTGATGAAGATGTACGTACTCGGATCGTTCTCATTCGATCTGGCGATATGGAGCTCCAAATTATTCACGATGAATATATCGCCCGGAACGACCTCATAGTTTTTCTCACCGAAGTAAAAAATGCCTCTGCCGGAAACGCAGAGGCCGATCTCCAAGCTGGAATGATAATGCAATGGCTTTGCCGTTACGCTCGGTGTCCAACGGAAAGCATTGATCGGGATGCTATGCTCGTAAGTAATTGTCAGCTTCATTAATGAACCAACCTCAAGGAATAGAATGGTATCAGCGAACAACAGTTTGACCGCTACATTCTCATTCTATCACGTGGCCGGGAACAGCGCTAGGATGTGTTGTCAAACTAAAAAAAATTGCTCAGCACCGACTTGGCACCATCAACCTGAGTGTAGGCAGTAACCCGATCACCGTAATAGTGACGGCCGAGAACGGTACAACCAAGACCTAAACCGTTGCTGTAAACCGCGCGTCTAGAAATAGTAACGGTGGAGGCGGAGGAAGCAGTAGCCATTCTACACCTCCAACGTCCCCAAGCGACGGCACGGTGATTTCCACAGAAGGTAAATTAACACTGCACGCAGGTAAAACAGGCAAGGTTAGTTTGGGAGAGGAAGTCACGGTTTCTGTTCCGGCCGATGCTACGGATAAAGAATTGATAGTAACAATAGAAAAAGTACTGGACACACAAAAGCTCCTAGCGGATAAGATGGTTTAGCCAGCTCAATCCTTGAGATATTGAAAAACTTCCCGGAGAATTTCAGAAAACCGGTAACGCTGACCTTATCATTCGATCCGGCGATCTTGAAGAACAACCAAAGTGCAGCTGTATTCTACTATGACGAAGTGAAAAATGAATGGGTGGAAATCGGCGGCAAGATGAGTGGCCATTATATTACCGTAGAGGTAGATCACTTTACGAAATTTGCGGTCATGCTGATAAATGCGTTGAAGCCCAAAGAAGCAGGAGTGGCACTGACTTTCACAGATACAGCAAAGATACGGACTTGGGATTAGTGTGGCAAGCTTAGATTCTTCTCATGATCAGCTCGACTGGGCCTCTCTTCATCCATTTTCTCCACACATACGAAAAGATAATAGCGATGATGAAATAGCTGCACCCATATGCAATTGCAAAAGAAAGACTACCATTATCCAAATGGCCTACTGCCTCAAGAAAACCCAACCCTATGACTACATGCCCGATATAATGTGTTAACGAAAGCTGACCAGTATTGATTAATGCCTGGGTCAAAAGGGAATTCTGAAATTTGTCGACCACATATAGACTGACCGCAATGATGGCTATGGATGAACATGTCGCGGATAATACATACAGCATCGTGGGCGGCATCGGCTTTGTAGTAAACAAGTAAGTCGCAGCTTCTGTATCAAGTACAGGAGAGCTCCATGTGATCAGAGAATAGGAAATTGCCTCGAAAACAACAGTCCCGGATAACGAATAGAGCAGTACCTTCGGGCGGGTTGCCAAGTCCAGCCAACGCGTCCTACCGAACCACATGCCAATCAGAAAAAAGCACAGCCATGGAAAGATCGGATGGAAGCCATTTAAAAACAGATTGCGGCTAAATCCTTCAATCGTCCACAAATCCAAATATGTGTGAAAGCTCTTGTCCCATCCTTTGCTGTAATCAAATACGATCAAAAACAACTGTGAGGCTAACAGGATAATTGTGTATAGACCCAATAGTTTGTTGCTGGACACCGTAATCAAGACCGAGGCTGCCAGCATGAACACTGCGTAAAAATGTAAAATATCGGCATTCCAGCCCATCAGCAGCAATAACATACCGGCTATACTAAGAAATACAGCTCTTTTGCACAAGCTGATCCGATTATGACGAATGAGTTCCTTGTCCATCGAACCTCTTGCTTTCATGGTCATCAATGACACACCAATGCCTGCGAGCACGACAAATAGTGCTGATGCTCTTCCCTCGAACAGCCCCGCTATCGCTATCAACCATGTCGATCCGCCGTTCTCAGCCTGCATCGCAAGCTTATAGTTCACGATAATCATTCCGAAGATCGCCAAAGCCCTTGCAAAATCAAGGGCTGTTATACGTGGTGCCGATTGGCTCATTTCGTGTCCTCTCCCTTTACAATGGTCAGGACAGCTTTCGTCCATATGTCAGCATAATTATACTCAAACCCGTAGCTGATAAAATTGTCGATGCTGTCAATGATCATGTTCAGCATTTGCGCTCGAACAAGCGTATCTTTATCATGGATAGCCCCAATTGAAGCGCCGTGCCGCAGCAGTTCGACAAACCCCGTTGTAAATCCGTCCAATACTTCGAGCAATTTTTGGGAATACTTAGGGTTTCTGTAGCCAAGTGCCTGATATTGTTTCATGATGCGCGAATAATTGTCGTCTACTTTCTGTTTGGTAATGACATGAAGGCCATCAGCTATGAGCTTCTCTTCGAAATTATCCTTCGTGTAGTGCTGGATATTAAAAAAGTTGGCAAAATCGATACTTTTGCATATTTCTTCAAACAGCACATCAATAATGACTTCCTTCGACAAAAAATGATAGTACAACGCAGGTTTTGATATGTTCACTTCCTTGGCAATCATGGTCATACTTGTTTTTTCAAAGCCGTGTTCAGCGAATAAGCGGTAGCCCGTATTCAAAATATCAGCATAGGTTGAAGTCCTCTTCATGTTTTAATGTCCTCCCGAAATAACTTACTTACCGTACGGTAAGTAAAATTTACAGGAAATTGCTATTTTTTGCAATATGTTTTTTGGAATGACGATTTAACTAATAATTTATAATGGTAGGATGATCTATAAATATATTATAATTGCCACGTGTTGCGAGAACAGAACAGCTCGAGGATGGAAGGACAGCAACTATGCAAAGGGGATTCCAATGATAATCAAAAAAAATATTTTTTCTAAAATTAATGCCGTCATCTTCATATTTCTCATACCGATCTTACTTCTTTACGGCTTATCGAATCAGGTTAGCGTTCAGGTGGTGGAGGGACTGCTGCAGAAGGAAAAAAGCAATCAGCTGGAGTTTTTCCGCAAACAATTAGATTCGATAGCCCTAAGCTTAGCTATGAATGCGATCACACTTACGAGAGATACAACGGTCCTGGGCATGGAAAGAATTATGTTGGCTGGTGAACAACAGCTTTTCAATCAGATTGAATCGACCGTTCAGGAGAAGCTGACTCTTCAAAGCTCCGCCAACAGCTGGTACAACGATATTACACTGTATTTTCCATCCGTTCACAAAACGCTGTCTACCACGTTGCGTCAAGTTCCTTATGACGAGCAGAAACTAGATACAAATGTAAGAAATTCCGGTTGGAGCTACAGGTCAGATCCCTTCCGTCCGGATATGTCATCCTTCATTTACTATGCTGGCGGACCGATAAATGAAAATGGAACACTGGATCAAAGTGTGGTTATTGTGGAAGTGGCTTTTTATGAGCAAAATATGACTTCTCTGCTGGATCAGTTGAAGGCGGGCAGCAAGGGCGATCCGTTCATGGTTGACAGGCAAAATCATATCAGCTACAACCGAACCTCGGATAAACAAACTACAAATACTGTAGTGGATCACCTTTTTAAAAACCTATTGGAGGATAAGGGAGACTTTGTTACTGAAGTCGGTAAAAAAACCTATCTGGTCAACTACGTCTATTCACAAGCACTTGGGTATTATATTGTCGATTACACACCGCTAGAGCAAATTTTATCTCCCATTACCAAGATTCGAAACTTCTTCTACGGCTTTATTATGCTATTGCTGGCGGTAGGGATACTGGCTTCCTTCCTGTTGTACAAACATGTTCAGGCTCCTCTGCACGCACTTACCGGTGTATTGAAAAAATTCCAAAATGGCGATTTCAGTGTGAGACTGAATCAATGGTTTTATAATGAATTTGATTTTGTGGTTGTTCGATTTAATGATATGGCTGGGCAAATTCAGCACTTGATTGAAAATGTATATGAAGAAAAGAACCGATCTCGATTGGCTACGTTGAGGCAGCTTCAGGCGCAAATTAATCCTCATTTTCTATACAACTGTCTAAACTTCATCATTAGTTCTGCAAGTCTTGGCCGCAAAGAGTCCGTTATCGCGATGGCTTATAACCTGAGTGATTATTATCGTTATATCACCCGGCTTGATGACCCCGATACATGTTTACGGGACGAGCTGAAATTAGTAAAAAATTATTTGGAAATTCATTTGCTGAGGCTGCAGCGGATTCAATACGAAATTAACGTTCCCGAAGAAATGATGGATATACGTATGCCAAGGCTCCTCATCCAACCTATCGTGGAAAATGCTATTGTTCATGGTCTGGAGCCGAAGTTGGGTGGAGGAACCATTGTTATATGCGGAGAGAGGGTAGGGGAAAATGTTTATTTAACGATTGAAGATAACGGTGTTGGTCTCTCTGTGGATAGGCTGCAGCAGCTAACGGAACAGCTTGATCAGCCCATGGATGAAACCATCGGATATGGGCTTTGGAATGTGCATCAACGGTTGAAATATTGGTACGGGGAAGGTTCCGGATTGGACGTGAGAGCTGCATCAAGCTTGACAGGGTTAACTGTAACTATTTATTGGAGAGAGGGTTACCAACATGATTCGATTGCTTCTGGTTGACGATGAACCGGTTATTTTGGAGGATTTGGAAGTTTTTATTACCCAAACCATGAACTTTGAACATGTGTATACGGCTGCATCTGGACCGGAGGCCGTGCAATTTATTGAACAATTTCCCATTGATATTGTGATCACGGACATTCGCATGCCAGGGATGTCAGGACTTGAGCTTTGCCAATATATCAAACAAAAACAAATGGATATCGAGTGTATACTCTTATCGGGTTATGCCGAGTTCGAATATGCACAGCAGGCGTTAAAAACCAATACAGCGGCGTACCTGCTCAAGCCTGTGAAGAAGGACGAGCTGCTGCAAACGATTCTTCAAACGGCTGAGGCCTTACAGCAAAGAAGGAAAGCTACAGTATCAAATCAAAAGGCTCACGAAACACTACGATCTCATTTGGTGCGCTTACAGGCGTCGCTGCTGCTTGATTTACTCAAAGGGAAGAGCTTGGCCCCAGACAAATTGATAGAAGAAATGGAACGGTTAAATATTCCCTTCTTTACAGGGGATCGTGTGGCCATCATGCTGCTAAGAATTGAAAATCGTTTTCTGGAATATGACGAGCACAGCATTTCTTTGTTTGAATATGCCGTCGTTAATATTACTGAGGAAGTACTGCAAGAGCATTTTGAAGTCTGGGCATGCAAGGATGACAGTCATTACCTGGCTTTCTTGATCAAAATGAAAAACAGTGATGTGTCAGACGTTCCCGCAAAAAAGGCTATCGAGCAGTTAATCCCGCAATTGCAGCATTATATAACGATATATTTGCAAGGGAAAATCTCGGTAGTTGTCAGCGACTTCGAAGCTTTCCCTGTTTGTCCCGCGGAGTTATATCAAAAATCTCTGCAGCTGTTCAGAAGGCTGCCCGGCAGCGAGCAGGAGCTCTTTCTTCGCTTATGGGATCAACCCCCACAAACACCATTGCGCCCTCTACAGCGCTTGCATGAGCCTCCAACGTTTTTACAGTTGATTGAAACGGCTCGGTGGCAGGATGCGCTGGAGAGATTAAATTATATTATCGAAGAGTTAAGCAGCAATGGTATGGACACCGCGGAGTATGTAGCGGAAGTATATTTTGCTTTAACGAACGCTTACACCTATGTGATTCATATGAACGGACTGCAAATAGCGGATGTGATAGAGGAGCAGTATATGACAGGGAATCACGTCACCACATTTCGTACGGTGAAGCAGCTTCATGGGTGGGCTATGTTGGTTCTCGAACGAATTCATGAACGCATTTCCGACGGCAGTAAGGTAACGAGGGGCTCCTATGTTTTGCAAATTCATCAATATATTGAACGTTATTTATCCGAGGATGTAACCCTGCAGGCGATTAGCGAGCATGTGCATCTGCATCCAGCCTACTTGTCGGTAACGTACAAGCAAGAAACGGGTGAGAACCTGAGTGAATATATATACCGGTACCGCATGGAGAGGGCTGCCTACTTGTTAAGAAATACAAAGGCCAAAATCTATGAAATTTCCGCCCAGCTCGGTTATCAATATACCCCCTATTTCACAAAATTGTTTAAAAGCTATTATGAAGTATCGCCGCAGGAGTATCGTGCTATGTCTGGCCGGGAATAACATTATCTTTAGATTGTCATCTATGATCTTAAAATATCATCCGTATTCGTCTCCCCCTATTCCATCTATACTTTAGTTATGAATCGCTAATAACTTACACAATAATTAGGGGGACACAGCAATGAATCGCATGATACTTGACACAGATATTGGAACAGACTCAGATGATGCCGTCGCATTGTCGCTTGCACTAAGATCACCGGAAATTCAGCTTGAAGGCGTGACAACGGTATACGGTAACGTACATGTCCGTGCGAAGATTGCCAAGAAAATTATGGCGTTGTGCGGCGACATCGAGGTCGACGTTTATCCTGGAATTGTACAAACCCTACTGCACAACCGTGAAGTGTTCTGGGCAGGGATTGAGGGCGAAGGGCTGGATATTGAAGATCAGAGCATGAAGGATGGCAAACACGCTGTTGATTATATCATCGAAACGGTTATGAATAATCCGGGAGAGATTAATTTAGTGACCATCGGGCCTCTGACGAATATTGCTGCAGCCATTATACGTGAGCCACGCCTTGTCAAGAATGTCAAGGAAATCATCATGATGGGCGGGGTCGTACGATTGGGCAGCAGCGCTATTGAGCTCCCTGCAATTGAACATAATGTAAAATGTGATCCCGAAGCGGCATCGCTGGTATTTTCGAGCGGAGCTCCGATCCTTATGGTAGGGCTTGATGTTACGAGACAGGTGTCCATAACGAGACAGGACAAAGACGATTTGGCAGCCTCGGGAACCCCGCTGGCGGTTACGTTGACCAAACAAATCGAAGGCTATATGGATTATCGGAAAAGAGATTTTACCTTTATGCATGATCCCTTGGCTGTTGCGATGCTGGTAAACCGCCAATTGGTAACAACCAGAAGGATGAGCATCCAGGTTGATTACGATCATAGACATCCGACGGGAATTACGGTTGGGGAGCCGAATGAAGAGGGAAATGTTGAGGTTTGCCTTGAAGTGGACCGTGACTCCTTTCTGAAGCTGTTAAAAGAAAGAGTATTTTGCTGACACGCATTCATTTAGATGAGGGGGATTTACTCTGAAAAAAATACAAACCAGTATCGTGTGCTCGCTTGCTCTGCTGCTAGCTGCAGGATGCTCCAGTGCTCCTGACAAAGGTTCTCAACCCGCCAAACAAGCAGATAATTCTACAGGAACGACTGAAATATCGTACTTGGCTAACTCGATCTGGGAAAAGCCTATCAAAAAGGTTATCGAAGAGTTTGAAAAGGAAAATCCTAATATCAAAGTTAATCTACAGCTCAGTCCTTCGACCAAACTGACCGAAACGATTGAAATCAAGCTTGCTTCCAAAGCTCAGGATCTGGATGTGATCTCTGTCGATGTCCCGCTGACAATGGGCTATTCGTTAAAAGGATACTTGGAGCCGCTTGATGCTCTGCTTGGCGCTGATGCTAAGCAAAAATGGATACCCTCGGCAACAGATGCAGGGTCTTATCAGGGACAATTAATGGCAGCGCCGATGAACACCTCCAGTGTCGTCCTGTTTTACAACAAAGAGTTATTCCAGAAAGCAGGCGTTTCGTTTCCATCCGATCAATTGACATACAGAATGACTTGGGAGAACGTACTGGAAATCGGCAGGAAACTATCCAAGGATACGAACGGCGATAATCAAAATGATCAGTTTGGCTTCAGCTTCGACCAGGTTGGCAAAGCTTATCAGCTTATATCTCTTGGACAAAGTAAAAATGCGAAGGTGCTGAGTGACAACGGTCTGATAGCCAAGGATTACACGAATTCGCCGGAAATGGTGAGCGCTTTTCAGTTCTACTCGGACCTGTTCAATAAAGAGAAGATTAGTCCGAAAATCAAACGTGAGGAAGCATTGGATTACTTTATTTCCGGTAAAGTAGCGATGTTCTTGGCTTCAACCCAAAATATGCCCCGGATTAAAGACGCAGGTATGGATTTCGGGATAGCTCCTCATCCGTATTTTGCAGGAGGTAAAGTTGCGACTCCTACAGGCAGCTGGCATGTGGGTATTTCCAAATATTCAACGAAAAAAGAAGCAGCAGCCAAGTTTATCAAGTATTTGACTTTAGGAAAAGGCTCACAAATCTGGTTCAATGAAAATGGTGCGCTGCCAGCCAGCCTGGAGCTGCTGGATCAAGTTGATAAAGATCCTAAATATAAGGACTTCCCGAATAGCATTATGAAATTAGCTGCAGGCGAAGCACGCGAAACAGCAGCTGTACGCCCGAAAACGCCAGGTTATCTGGAGTGGGAAAACAACGTGAACAAGGCATTCGAGGATATCAAAAATGGAACGGATCCGAAGAAAGCATTGGATGATGCCGCAACTTTAATAGACAGTCAATTAAAGAAATATCAATCCGTGGTGAAGTAAACTACCGCGCTGGGATGGGGAGCCCATTTCCTCATCCCTTTCTTTTGGGGCTGTTAGAAATCTGGAGGATTGAAGGTGATTGGTATTAACGCAGGGAGAATAACCCCGTATATATTTTTATTTCCAGCCATTGTCGGCTTGTTGATGTTCAAGCTGTATCCGGTATTCAAAGGCTTGGAGGACAGCTTTTATGCACCGTCTTTTTTAAACGCAGGCAAAGCGTTCATCGGCTTGCAAAACTACAGCTTTCTTTTTACAGATCCGGTTTTTTGGAGTTCTTTGAAAATTACGCTGCTCTTCAATGTATTCGTTAATCCGATTCAGGTCATTCTTGCTTTTATGCTGGCCCTGCTGCTTAATGCCAAACTCAAGCATATCGCGCTGTTTAGAGGGATACATTTTGTTCCTGTTGCCGTTTCGGTTTCGACCGCTTGTATCCTGTGGAACATCATGCTGAGTCCTGAACAAGGAGTTGTCAATTCCATGCTGGTTGGTCTGGGAATGGAGCAGCAGCCTTTTCTAACTGGCGCTAAGCAAGCTCTTGCTTCCATTATCGGCATAGCGACCTGGAAAGGCATCGGGTATTGGGCTATCTTTTTTTTGGCCGGTTTGCAGGAGGTTCCTGTGTCGTTATACGAGGCGTCATCCATGGATGGAGCATCCCGCTGGCAGCAGTTTAAACAGGTCACTTTTCCGATGATGAAACGTTCCATCACCTTTGTTGCGGTATCCGTAACGGTATCCAATTTCTTGTTATTTTCCCCGATGTACATTCTTACCCAGGGAGGACCGGAGCACAGCACGAATGTCCTGATGCTGGAGAGCTATAACAGTGCTTTTCTTTACTCCGATTCAGGCAGGGCTTCTGCGATTGTTATTATTTTGCTGTTATTAACTTTGAGTATTGTTGCCTTGCAATTCAAATTTCTGAAGGCAAAGCACTAGAGAGGAGGAGATTCCATGAAACGTAATCAAGGCTCGGTTCCTTTACTGTATCTCGCTCACATCCTTCTGGGGTTAATCATTCTGCTTCCTTTGGCGTTTGCACTTGTATCTTCGCTGCGACCTCTGGATGAGATTTTTCGCTATATGTCTCCTGTTTCCTGGAGAACGTTTGTCCCGACTCAGATTACTTTTGATGCTTATACCTCCTTATTTGTAGAAAGAGGCTTCGGCCGTATTTTCTTTAACACGTTTTATGTCTCCATTGTTAATGTTGTGGTGGGGCTGGTCATCGCTTCTATGGCTGCTTTTGCTTTTGTATATTTCGAATTTAAGGGTAGAGCTTTATTGTTCTTCCTCGTTATTCTCACTTTTATGATACCTTTTGAGGTTATCGCGATTCCTCTTTATGGTTTGGTTGACAGCTTGGGGTGGATTGATACTTACTCCGGTATCATTGTTCCGGGCCTAGCTAATGGTTTAGTCATTTTCCTTTATAGGCAATTTTTTCTTGATCTGCCCAAGGCTCTTATCGAATCGGCTCGAATTGACGGGGCATCGTGGTTCAAAATATATGCGGGCATCATCCTTCCGCTGTGTAAGCCTGTTACGGTAAGCGCGGGATTGTTAATTTTTATCCATCAGTGGGAGTCTTTCATGTGGCCGTTGATCGCAACCCGCTCGAAAGAGTATAAAGTCATACAGGTTGCTTTAAGCGACTTTGTTACCGAGTTTGCAACCTATTGGAACGAAATGTTCGCCGGAATCATCATAGCTGTAATCGTACCTGTCCTTGTTTTACTGCCGCTTCAGCGTTATTTTGTCAATGGTATCGCAAATACGGGATCGAAGGAATAGTGCCTCGAAGCGGCTGATTGCATTTAGTTAGACATGGTGAGACAAATATGCATTTTGGCCAGGACAAAAAGGAGGTCGTTTTAATGGGAGGTATAGTGGTTGTAGGCAGTATTCATATGGATTTTATCTGTTATATTCGCAAGCTTCCGCTGCCAGGAGAAACGCTTCAAAGCTATAAGACAGAGATAAAACCCGGCGGTAAAGGAGCCAATCAGGCTGTTGCAGCGGCGCTTTCGGGTGGTAAGGTAACGTTAGTCGGGGCGGTTGGAAACGATTTGTACAGCCGTGATATCGTGTCTGGTATTAAAAGTCACCAAGTCAATATAGATCGAATACTGCGGAAAGATAACGACACTGGCATGGCTTTTATTGCAGTGGATGAGTCAGGTCAGAACAGCATTGTCCTTAGCGAAGGGGCAAATGGGTGCTTGACTGTAGAAGATTTAAAAGGGTTGCCAGAGCTGTTTGAGCCATCATCGGTTTTACTTGTACAGAACGAAATACCGTGGGCCTGCACGCGCTTCGCTCTCCAAGCAGCAAAGCAACGAGGAATAGTGACTTATGTAAATCCAGCTCCAGCCTCAGTGATTGATGAGGATGTATTTCCTTTAATCGATGTCATGATATTAAACGAATCCGAGGCGGATTGCTTGACTAAAGTGCCAGTGCGGCTAGATAAAGATTTAATTAACATTCAGCAAGCGGCTAGTCAGATTATTGCATTAGGGGTCAAAGAGGTCATTATTACATTGGGTGAAAAAGGCTCTTACTATATGAATAAACAGGAAGAAGCTATCTTTACACCTGCTTATTCTGTACATGCCGTGGATACAACCGCTGCAGGTGATACGTTTATCGGTTCATTTATTGTCGCTAGACAGCAAGGACTGGGAGTCGGGGATGCTTTGCAACAAGCCAGCGCTGCTTCTGCCATTGCAGTGTCACGTACGGGAGCTCAAGAATCTATCCCAAGTGCCGACGAAATTGCCGATTTCTTGAGCGAATATAACAAGCAGAAGCCCGTATGAGTTCATCGGGCTTCTGTTTGCTGTCATTTATTTAATCATAAGCCTAAGCATGTCTGATAAACTTCTTGCGATAGTTGAGCGGCGAGATTCCTTCCTTTTGAGAGAAACACGAAGAAAAATAGGAACCGTGATGGAATCCGACCTCCTCGGCAATACGGGCTACCGACCACTCGGTTTGAATTAGCAGCTTTTTGGCTTGCTCGATCCGATACAGCTGTAAATAATGGATCGGCGTTGTGCCGTAAACTTTAAGCATACATTTTGCCAAATAATTAGGGTGGTAATTCATTTCCTTGTGAAGCAGGGCATTGGTTATCGTGAGCGTATAATTTTGCCGTATAAATAATTCAACTCTTTCGGCCACATGAATGGCTGCCGCATCGGTCGTAGCCGCCATTTGTCGATCCAAATGCTGCATGAAAAGCTGAAAGGAATTTTGCCTTTTCCAATTTCGCAGTGAACGCGGCTCCAAATCCAGCAGAAAAAATTGCTGTAAAATGTCCATCGCTTTCGGAGTCAGCTTCATATATTTGGGAATAAAGATCGAACACACTTCGCTATGGTTCAGATAGGCGGTTTGTTTGTGTTTGTGGATTAGGCTGGATTGATTTTCAAGGCAATCACTCATGCTGCTGCACTCATCCCAGGCGCCGAAGGTGTGAAAGTGAATCCAGATAATATCGGTCTCCTCTTTGCAAGTCTCAGTTCCATAGTGACTGGCATCAGGTCTTAATATGCATGCCTCTCCCTGGTCAACCCTCCACTGATCATTTCCCTCCCCGAGAAATAAGGTACCCCTCGTAACCACGATCAAATCGAATACGCCAATTTGATTTCTGCTGATATGACGTTCGCCAATCCGATAAAAGTCCTTACCGCAATCAATAAAATAAGGAACAGGGGGAGAAATAAAATGAAGAATAGGTGAGTTCAATTGGTATCCCTCCAAAAGGTTGATATTTTTAAAAAACAGGTTGGTATTTATTGTATTAATTCCATAATATAACATGTATGATAATCAATAAAGCGCTTACTTGAAATAACCAAAACAAACAAAGGAGCTGCGCATCATGAATCAATTATTAAGCTCCAAACCCATTCCACTCAGCCATTTGCGTATTCAGGATAACTTCTGGTCCGAGTATGTCCGGCTCGTTCGGCATGTTGTCGTACCTTACCAATGGGAAGCGCTGAATGATCGGGTAGAAGGAGCGGAACCAAGCCATGCTATACAAAATTTTAAAATCGCGGCCGGTCTGAAGCAGGGAGAATTTTATGGCATGGTGTTTCAGGATAGCGATGTGGCCAAATGGCTTGAGGCAGTCAGCTATTTGCTGGAAACCGGTCCAGACCCCGAATTGGAGGCTGTGGCCGACGGGGTGATTCAGATTATTGCCAAAGCACAGCAGGCGGATGGATATTTGAACACCTACTTTACATTAAAAGAGCCAGGTAACAAGTGGACTAATTTAGCGGAATGCCATGAATTGTACTGCGCTGGCCATATGATCGAAGCCGCTGTTGCCTACTATCAGGCGACCGGTAAAAAGTTGATCCTGGATGTGGCCTGTCGCTTGGCGGATTGTATCGATTCGGTCTTTGGCACCGAGGAGGGCAAGCAAAAAGGCTATGACGGTCATCAGGAGATCGAGCTTGCGCTCGTCAAGCTGTACCATACGACATCACAAAAGAAATATTTGCGCTTAAGTCAGTTTTTTCTCGACGAACGGGGGCGGGAGCCGGATTTTTATGAAATGGAATTTGCGCGCCGTGGACACAAGGTCCATTTTCCAGCTTTGGATATGGTGCATGATAAGGCATACAGCCAAGCTCATTTACCAGTGCGACAGCAAAAGTCTGCCGAGGGTCATGCCGTGCGTGTCGTTTATATGTGCTCGGGTATGGTGGATGTAGCACTTGAAACAGGAGACCAGGAGCTGCTTGAAGCCTGCAAAAGCTTATGGCGTAATATAGTGACTAAACGCATGTATATTACCGGAGGGATCGGGTCGTCAGCCTATGGGGAAGCCTTCACGATGGATTATGATCTGCCCGGCGATACTGCTTATGCCGAGACCTGTGCGTCGATTGGACTGATCTTTTTTGCACAAAGAATGCTTCAATTTGAACCGGACAGCGAATATGCCGATGTGATGGAGCAAGCACTTTACAACACAGTAATCAGCGGGATGTCCAGAGACGGCCGACGTTTCTTTTATGTGAATCCGCTGGAGGTTTGGCCGGATGCCTGCGATAAGAATGCCAATGTTCACCATGTCAAGTCGGAGCGTCAAGGCTGGTTCGGTTGCGCCTGCTGCCCACCCAATATTGCCAGATTGCTTGCTTCGCTTGGCCGTTATATGTATTCACTTCAGGATAGAATCATTTACTCGCATTTGTATATAGGAAGTGATGTGTCCATGAGCTGGGAAGGAGGGGATGAGGTTAGATTAGTACAGGACTCACGTTTTCCATGGGAGGGTGCTGTACGTTTTGAGATCACAACAAGAAAGGAGACCGAGTTTACATTAGCGCTGCGGATTCCCAAGTGGTGCAGAGCAGAGGCAGGTCTTATGTTGAGCATCAACGGAGAAGAGGCTGCTTATGAGGGTCTGATGATTAAGGGATATGTACATATTCATCGGAGGTGGCAGTCGGGAGATGTGGTTGAGTTGCTGCTTCCTATGCAGATAAGCCGGGTACGCGGACATCCGCTAGTCCGTGAGACAATTGGAAAGGTAGCGCTTCAGCGAGGACCTATCGTCTACTGTCTGGAAGAAGTGGATAACGGAGCGAATCTACATCAAATCATTTTGGATAAACAAGCGGTGGAGGAGGTTCAGTTTGAATCGGAGCTTCTGGGTGGAGTTCCTGTCATTACGGTTCCGGCTCAAAGGGTTCAAGCCACCGACTGGGAAGGACAGCTGTATCAAGCCGATTCGGAAGTTCAAACCATGCCTGTAACGGCGCGGTTCATTCCTTACTTTGCTTGGGCTAACCGGGGACGCAATGAAATGTCAGTTTGGGTTAAAGAAGAATCGTAACAGCCTTTTAAGGAAAATGGAGGTAAGCGAATGTTCGGAAAATCAAAGCAAGGCCTGATCATTACGGCATTTATCGGTTTGGCAGCCTTAGGACTTACACTTTTCACGTCGGAGACAGCACGGGCATTTCCGTTGTCCAACAGCAATTTCAATATTCAGACAGGAAGCAATGGTGAAATATCCTCACTTCAGTTAACGGGAGATGCATTTCCTACCAACTATGTGATGAATGCCGTCAATGCGCCTAATCAAAATACAGCCGACCATGCGTGGCTCGGAGAGCTGATGTTCACCTACAAGCTGGGCAGCGGGGCTTGGACGAAAGCTTCCACTAATAAATCAGCGGATGTCAGAACACAGTCGCAAAACGGAAATGCTGTAACCGTTACGTACCAGAACTCCACTAACGCTGAGGGCATCAAAAACTTCAAGGTGGAGGAAACGTACTCGCTGGTCAGTGATTACCTATACTGGCAAATCAATGTAACGAACACCAGCACGCAAAATATTGAAATTGGCGATTTGGGCTTGCCGCTGCCGTTCAATCAATTCTGGTCAGGAGGCGATGAAATCTATGAAACCCGAGTTGTACCGCATTCCTTCATTGGCAATAACAGCTCATACATTACAGCGTCCAGGCCAAGTGGTATCGGTGCCTCCCTGCTGATGACGCCGGATGCAGCGACAGGTGCGGGATTTGAATATCAGGATCATTGGAGAGTCGAAGAGCATCCGGGCAGCACATGGGCACAGGATCAAGGTGGTTGGGCCAACGGGTTGAACGTATACTACATTCACTCCAATGTGATCAAGAGCACGAACAGAGGGTATTTGCCAAACACAAGCCTCATCCTTACACCTAATCAAAGTAAAACCTATGCGTTTAAATTTTTCAAAGTAGCGGATCAAAGTGCCGTACAGGATAAATTGTACAGTGAGGGCTTGGTGGATGTAACAGCGATACCAGGGATGATGTTCTCTACGGATATGACCGCCAAGGTTGATCTGCATACATCCAAAACGATTACTTCGGTTACAGCGCAGTATCCTTCCGAAACGACGATTACGTACTTGAATACCGTCGGCACCGATCATAAAATTTATCAGTTAAATCTGAACCATCTCGGACCCAATAATATTACGGTCAACTATGGATCAGGTGAAAAAACCGTCCTGCAGTTTTATGCCATAGAGCCAATTGCTAATGCGCTCCAAAGGCATGCGACCTTTATGGTGGAGAAGACACAATGGAATGACCCAACCAAAATTTATAACAAAGTATTTGATGATTGGATGATGAACACGAAGGCAAAGAGAGGCTCATTCTCCGGTTATTGGGGATGGGGAGATGATTGGGGCTTGACGCATGGTCAGTTTTTGGCTGAAAAGAATGTCATCACTCCGGTTGCCAGCGAAATAACGGCCGTGGATGAATATCTGGAGACGGCAATCTGGAATCAACTGATGGCAAACAATCATACCGACTATAAAATATATGATTTCCTGATGCCTGCACCAAACACGACACCAAATGGTCGGGGTTATGCTTATCCGCATATTTACAATACGTACTTCAGTATGTATAAAATAGCGAAGCTGTACCCTTCCATCATTACGTACAAAAATCCAAAAAATACGTATTTGCTTCGTGCGTACAACATTTTCAAGGCTTTGTATGGTGCAGGGGTTTCCTACAACTACAATACGGGGTTGATGGGCGAGTTGACCACACCGGACATTATTAAAGCCCTGCAGGATGAAGGTTTGACGACCGAGGCCAATGATATCATCGCCAAGATGGCGACCAAGTATAACAACTTCAAAAACACGACCTATCCATACGGTTCCGAATACAATTATGACAATACCGGCGAAGAAGCAGTTTATACGCTGGCGAAGATGAACAACAATACGAGCATCATGGGCAAAATCAATACAAAAACCAGAGCCGTACGCGGATCCCAGCCTGTTTGGTATTATTATGCCGACCCGGTAACAATTTGTGGGGAAAACTGGTGGAATTTCCAGTATACTGTTTCTTTAGCGGGATATGCGATGGATGACTGGCTGAGAAATCATTCAACTACACCTGAAAAAGACGAGCGGATGTCCTATGCGGCCAAAATTGCCAATGTAGGCAGTATTAACTCGGGACAGATCAGCTCAGACCCGGCGAATATTGGAACCGTATCCTGGACGTACCAAGCGGAAAAAGGCAACCTGGGCGGACAGGGAGTAGGCAACGGCACGCTGCAGAACGGCTGGAGAGATATGGCTGGTGAAGCTGATTTGGGCTTGTTCGGTGCCTTGAAAATTCTGAGCGCCGACATAGCTGTAGATCCGATATTCGGTTTGTTCGGATATGGCAGCGATGTTACTCAAAGCGGCTCCAATTATGTGATTACGCCAAAGGATGGCTTGTTCCAGAAGCTGAATCTGATCACGCAAAAGCTCTCAATGGAAATGGAAAGGGATCAGTATACGTCCGCTACAGTGGCAATTGCAAAAAACAATGTGAACCTTTCGCTGAAAAATGTGACTCCTGGTACGGCGCATACGACCAAGATTACGTTCACAGGGCTGGCAGCAGGCTCCTATAACATCCTGATCAATAATACAGCGGCTGGAACCGTTAATGCAGTAAATGGAGCCAAAACCGTTGTCAGCCTCGCAATCGGAACAGCTGCAACCTATGATGTCAAATTGCAGCTGGGAGCAGCAGCTCCGAATACCGCACCCGTTGTGAACGCTGGCACTAACAGCACTTTCACACTGCCTGCGAATGTAGTTTTAGCAGGTACGGTGAGTGACGACGGACTTCCAGGCGGAGCAGTTGCGACAGTTTGGAGCTTACAGAGCGGACCGGGAACGGCTGTCTTTGCCAATGCTGCAGCATTGAATACGACGGCAGTGGTATCAGCGGCAGGAACTTATGTATTTAAACTGACCGCCAATGATGGTGCTTTATCGTCGACAAGTACAGTTACGATGACCGTTAATCCTGTCGGCACCGTAAGCAACATAGCTCCTCAGGGTACGGCTACAACCTCGTTCGTTTCATCCTGGGAAAGCATAACAGGATTGAACGATGGTTACAGTCCAACGAGCTCCAATGATCGAGGGCATCCGGTGTATGGAAACTGGGATAACCCTGGAGCGGTGGAATGGGTTCAGTATGACTTTAGCCGCAGCTACACCATTTCGAGCACGAATGTGTATTGGTTTGATGATGATCAGGGTATCGACCTGCCGGCATCGTATTCGATTCAATACTGGAATGGTACAGCTTGGGTGAATGTGACAAGTCCTTTAGGTCTTGGAGTTGTAGGCAATCAATTCAATACGACAACCTTTACACCTGTCTCTACCACAAAAATCCGTCTTAACATTACAGCCAAGACGGGACTTTCTACAGGAATCGAGCAGTGGAAGGTAAACGGCTATTAAATGACGAACACCGATATTATTTGGAGGGATTTATATGGGAACGATTGGGCAGCTTTTGAAAATGGGAACCATTTCGGCATTTGCATTAGCTTTGGCAGCGGGATGCACCTCGGCAGGTACGCCGGCAGCAGGAACAACGACGACGGATGCCAAGCAAGCAGGCAGTGAGCAGGTCACGATCAAGTACATCGATTGGGGCGAAAAGGAAGAGCATGCGGCCAATGCCATTGGGATAGCGAATTTTGAAAAGGCGCACCCGAATATCAAAGTGGATTATCAAAGTATTCCCTATGATCAATACAACACGAAGCTGAGTGCCATGGCTGCATCCAAAACACTACCCGATTTGGCGAATCTGCTGGAAGCACAAGCTTTAAAATGGGCTGAATCCGGCGTCCTTCTCGATCTATCGCCCTATTACAAGGACGGCTCAGTGAAGCCGAAGCTGGAAAGCAATAAATTTACGACACCTGACGGCAAGGTCGTAGGTTATAGTGTGGCGAACGAAGTCGTTCTGCTGCATTACAATAAGGATTTATTCGATGAAGCCAAGGTGCCTTACCCGCCAGCCGAAACGGAAAAAGCATGGACATGGGATCAAATGGTAGATGCCGCCAAAAAGCTGACGAAGGATAAAAACGGCAAACACCCGGGAGAGAGCGGATTTGACCCGAAAAACATTGTGCAATACGGGATACAAATGAGTACTGGCGCAGATTTTTTCTGGACCCCGTTTGCAATCAGCAATGGCGGCGGAGAGGTCAGCCAGGATGGCAAGCAGCTGCTGCTGGACAAACCGGAAACGATAGAAGCCATTCAAAAAGTCGCAGATTTGGCACTGGTCGAGTATGTCTCTCCAAATCCCGCGCAAGCTAAATCACTGCCCGGTGATGTAGGGACAAAGCTATTCACCAAGAAGGTAGCGATGGTCGAGTCCGGTCAGTGGGAGCTATCCAATATTGGACCCCAGGTTAGTAAAGGCTTGAGGAACGGTATAGGTGTACTTCCGATCTTCAAGAAGCCGGCAACGACCAATACAGGAACACCGCTTGTTATTTTTAACTCATCCAAGCATGTCAAAGAAACCGTAGAGCTCTATAAATTTTTGATGGACCCAAACAATAACTTGGCTTTGATTGATAATGGAACCTGGATGCCTGCCGAAACGCAGTGGTATACCGATCCTGAATTGATCAAAAGATGGACGCAAAACCCTGTACATCCTCCTGAGTACAAAACTGCTGTTATTGATTATGCACTGAAAGCCACTTACCCGACCCCATGGTTTTTTCTTCCAACATATGGTAGAATTTCGGATGTGCTGAACCCTGGACTGGATCCGGTATGGTTAGGAACGAAGACAGCCAAGGAAGCTATTCTTAATGATATTATGCCTAAGGTCAAACCGATATTTGAGAGCGGCAAAGCGAATTAATTATACTTTGCTGCCACTGAATCGCAAGTGTGCTGAGACCTCTGTGCCTGCGAGTCTCAGCATGCTTCGGTTTGGAACATTCATTTCCAACAACTTTGAGGAGGATCTCCATGTCTGTGTCAAAGCCAGCTGCAATCCAGACCGCGGCAAGCAAGACTTTTACTGCAAAGCCAGCCAGCTACAAAAGTTTTTACAGGCAGCGGGTATGGGTGGGCTACATTTGTATACTCCCTGCCATACTTGGGATTTTCCTGTTTACCATAGGTCCGATGCTGTACAGTTTATATTTGAGCTTTACGGATTGGAACATATTAACCGATGCCAAGTGGATCGGGCTGGCCAATTATACGAACATCTTTACACAGGATTTGTTTTTCTATAACTCCCTGAAAGCTACAGCTATCTATTCCGTAGGCGCTGTCGCGGCTTCGATGATCTATGCGTTTATTATTGCGTTGTTTTTGAATCAGAATATTAAGGGTAGATCTTTGTTTCGGGCCATCTTCTTTATACCCTCGATCATTCCTGTTCTGGCGAGCAGTATACTTTGGACGTGGCTGTATGATGTGGATTTTGGTGTGATCAATCATATTCTGGGCTGGTTTGGAATCGAGAAGCAGTTGTGGATAGGCAGCCCGCAAACCTCGGTAATGTCGTTGATTATTCTTGCAGTGTGGGGCTCAGGTAATGTGATTGTTATATTTCTCGCAGGCCTGCAGGATGTTCCCCAGCATCTGCATGAGGCAGTTGAAATAGACGGTGGGAATTGGTGGCACAAGCTAAGAGCAGTTACGATTCCACTGATGACGCCAATTATTTTTTATAATGTGATTCTGGGTTTGGTTAACTCCTTCACGACATTTACCCAAGCTTATACGATGACCAAGGGCGGGCCTGAGGATTCGACGCTGTTCTACGCATTTTTTATACACCGCGAAGCCTTTGAGCATCAGAGTATGGGGTATGCGTGTGCGCTGGCTTGGATTCTGTTTGTAATCATTTCACTACTAACCTATCTGCTGTTTAAATCATCTTCAGGCTGGGTTCATTACGAAGGAGGCAAATCCTGATGAACTCTCGAACATTAGGCGCTATTTGCACGTATGTATTTCTCATATTGATGTCCGTTTTAGTGTTTTTGCCGATCTATTGGCTGCTTCGCAGTTCTCTTATGGATACCATGGAAATTTATGCATTTCCACCGATCTGGTTCCCGCACGTTTTTAGATTTGAAAACTATACGGAGGCCATGACCCGAGTTCCGTTCCTGCTTTATTTTAAAAATACACTGATTATTATCATCCCCGTCCTGATAGGTGTGACCTTAACCAGCGGTTTAGCTGCCTTTGCCTTCGCGAGACTGGAATTCCCGTTAAAAAACCTTTGGTTTACCATTGTCATCATGACCATCCTGCTGCCAAGCATCGTAACGCTGATCCCCACTTACATCGGTTGGTCCCGAATAGGCCTCGTTAATACATTTTGGCCATTGATTATTCCTGCTTTTTTTGGTGGGGGAGCCTTTAATATATTTTTGCTCAGACAGTTTCTGCTTACGATCCCGAAGGAACTGGATGAATCGGCGGTTATTGACGGTGCTAATTATTTTGTTGTTTATTTAAAAATCATTCTTCCATTGATCAAGCCTGCGATGGTGGTTGTGCTGCTGTTTACATTTGTTGGCGTCTGGAATGATTTCCTCGGTCAATTGGTTTACCTTGGTGATCAGCAAATGTTTACGGTCGCTCTCGGCCTGTTTCAATTCAGAGGCAATTTAACTACGGCATGGAGTCTGCTGATGGCTGCGGCCGCGGTACTGATAGCACCTGCTGTTGTGGTATTCCTGATCGGGCAAAGATACTTTATCGAAGGACTGACGATGACGGGAATCAAAGGATAAGGTTATACCTTCACAATCGTATGCATGCCATATAATCCAGCTTTCCTGTTTAAGGGATTGCTGGATTATTGTTTAATTTACAGCTGCAAGCAATCACAAACCGATGACTGCTGTTAATCATTGTGGGGATCCGAGCTTCCTTCTGTCAGCTCTGCTGCTTCATCACCGGAAGGTCGGGTTATTTTAATAACAATGTCCACACGTGTCCAGCGTCCCCACTCGGAAGTAATCACCATACCGCTGGATGGTTCATTTTGTGAATATAATCGGATACGCTCATGAACATTGTAAAGTCCGAAGCTCTGGATGGTGGCTGGTTCCGCAGATGGTTCAAGCAGCGTTTCAAGATGCTCTGGCGGGATGCCTACACCATCATCCAGCACCGTAATTGCCAGCAGCGAATTTTTTATGGAGGCCGTAATTGTGATCGTACCATGCTTGGGACGCTTCTGATTGATACCATGGAGAACGGCATTTTCAACCAATGGTTGAATAATCATTTTGGGTAGGTCGCAATAACGTGCAGCGTCTTCAATAAGGTAGACCATCTGGATTCCATCATCATTGCGTTTGTTTTGAATATGCATGTACGACCGTATCAGCTGCAGCTCTTCTTCAAGCGTTACGATATAACGGCCCTTGCTGAGGCTTTGCCTGAAATAAGCAGATAAGGATTCGATCATATCACTGATATCATCAGCTTTCCTTCTGACAGCCATCCAGTGAATACTATCGAGCGTATTATAAAGAAAATGCGGGTTGATTTGGGATTGCAGCACTTTGAGCTGCGAGTCCCGCTCCAATAGCTTGGCCTGATACGATTCAGCGGTGAGGTCATGAACGGTTTGCACCATACGAGCTACACCCTGCTCGAGCTTTCTGAGGTCGCCGCTATTCTGAGAATCCAGCCGGTCGATGCCTTCCGTCTTCAGAACCAGGATCAGCTCCCGGAGCCTGCGGTTTAACCTTTCAGCTGCATAGGCAAAGGCGAGTACCAGAATAAATATGAAAACGATAGAGAAAGCTGCGAGAATAATGACAGCCGAAATTTTGGTCAAGGCAATACTTTCTCCGGAAACCTCAACCGATGGGAGCTTGGCTACGATAGTCCAATCGGAGAGAGGAATATGACGATACAATATCGTGAGGTCCGAAGAATCGCCAGTTTGGAAATAACCGGCCCCCTGCTCCCATATGGTGTTCATTTGCTCTGCTGACAGCTCGGAATGACTCCCGATTCTGGATTCGTCAAGGAAGGAAACAATAGTTCCCTCCTTATCGATGATAAATACTTCCTGTGAGGGAGCAAGCTCAATGCGATCAAGAATTTGTCTTAATAATTGCTCCTTCACATCAACGACCAATGCACCAATTATCCGGTCGTAATTCTTCGGATCATGTAAGATGCGCGCTGCAGAAGCGACATGAACGGGTTCGCTTCCAATATAGGACTGCAGATGGGTGCTTCCCCAATAAATCGCGCCATTCCTCGAACGAGCCTTATCCAGCCAGCTAGAGTCCTGAATATCCTTAAGCGAAAAGAAATGTATGTCTTCATTCGCATAGATCAGCTCAGGCTTGACGAATATCCGGATCTGCCGAATATCGCGGTTTCTTTCACCGCTGCCCACCAGCTTTTCCAATACTTGAAAGTCATCGTATTGCAGGTAGGACGGCTTGTCGAGACTGGACAAAAAGCCAAACACATCCGGATTGGCTATGAATCCATCAGAGATGTTTTCGATGAGATCAAGTCGTCCTGAAATGTTATATTCAGCTTGCTTGAGTGTCTGGAGCATGGAGGTGCTCATGTCACGTTCGAGAATGGCAGATGTTTTACGGTAGTAGCCATACATAAGCAAGCAGCTGGGCAGCAGGATGAGAACCAAATAAATCAGCAGGGATTTCTTGATAATGCTGGATTTGGAAATGCCGGACAGAAGGAAGGCCAGACGGGTTCTCATAAGGGTATCTCCCGGAATTCACTGGGAGTGAGGCCTGTATGCTTCTTGAAAAGCTTACTGAAATAGCTGGGGTCCTTATAGCCGACCGCATAACAAATATCGTAGGTCTTATGCTGAGGATCGGCCAGCATTCGCTTGGCCTCCCGCAAACGCACTTCAATAACGTAATCGTTGATCGTCATACCCGTTTCCTGCTTGAACAACAAGCAGATGTACGTCGTTGTCAGATAAACCGTAGCGGCGATTTCAGCTATGGTCAGATCCTTGGCGTAATGCTCCTCAATATAGCCTTTAATCAATGTGACCACATTACGTGTCTTATGCTCCCGCTTGTCGGCAATCGCATCATAGGTCAAGCGGACATGCTCCAGCAGCGCAGACATAAGCTCGGAAACGGTTTCAAATCCGGCCAGCTTGTTCATCAGACGCTGTTCACTCTCCTGGATTGCGGTGACGGAAGCTTCCAGCTCAAGCAGCAGCTCGGAGCATGCAATAATCATATACATACTAATAATGCGTCCGTACTGAACCGGTGCGGTTCCTTTGCCTTTTCCAAAGACCTCATTCAGGAAGCTTGTAACGGTTATCCAGTTGGGTGCTTTGAGTACGGTTATGCAGGAGCGTACATCCAACTGCAGGGTATGATGGTGTGGTCCGGGGACGCTGGCCAGACTGTCCATTGTAATGATTTGATTTTTCCCGAGGAACCATCGATGCTCTGCTGCATCTGCGGCAATTCGATAGGATTCGGGGAGTGAGCTCCAATCCCGGACCGTGCAGCCGACGCCAATCGTTACATTCCGCTTGAGCAGGCGATTGATTTGGTTTCTGCATTCCTGAAGGGTCGTAAATAGCTGCTCTTCATCGTCATCGGTATGGAAGTGAACAATTCCGGCATATTCACCAGGCTTGGTCTCAAAGGTATGACCGCAGTAGTCCTGCTTCACAATATCCTCGCTAATATTCAGCAGTGCAAACGAAAGCAGTTGCTTTTCCCGCTCTGACATCTCGCTCAGAGCGGTTGAATAATCATCGATACGGATGACAAAAACACCCAATCGCGCCGCTTTTACAGGTAGATCAATATTAAGCAACTGAAATTTCTCCTGAAGGGTTTCGGTTGAGTGAGTTCCATCCACCACCAGTGTAGTTAAATATCTTTCGCGCAATAAAGGAATGCTTTGATTGAGCTTGATCTGTTGAGCCAGCCAGCTCTGCCTGGTCTGATCCTCTTCCTGCAGAAGACGGACCACACGCGTAAGCACCTCATGAAGCTCCTGAAGCCGAATAGGCTTCAGTATATAATCTACGGCTTCCAATTTAATGGCCGATTTTAAGTAATCGACATCCCCAAAGCCGCTGATCATGACAACCTTGACGGCTGGATGCATGTCCCTCAGCTTCTGCGCCAAAGCAATTCCGTCCATATGGGGCATTCTGACATCCGTCAGCACGATATGGATGGAGCTTGACGCTACCAAGGAAAGCGCGATTTCTCCATCCTCCGCCTCGCCGGCAAGCTCCAGACCGAGTGGTGCCCAATCCACACAATCCCGCAGACCGGAACGCACAGATGCTTCATCATCCACAATGAGTACACGATACATACCAAATTCCTCCTTGGATCCAACTTCACGAATGTGTATAAAGCAACACCAGAAATCGTAATCCGCTCCTCTGTATTCAATAACAGGATCCCTATACAATACATACAGAAGCTTCTTCTACCCAAATCTATTGTAAGAGTAAAGAGAATGCGGTGTAAACCCTTTTTCGGAAAGGAATGATGTTGGATGAGTAAAACGACCGCGTTACCCGGAAAGCCTTCAGTCGGGGAGAAGACTCGCAAGACAGGAGCAAGCCAATCAGGCTTCTGGGGCTATGCTCGAAAAAATATCGATTTATATCTCATGTCCATTCCCGGCATATTGTTCCTGGTGGTATACAAGTTTATTCCGCTATATGGACTTACGCTGGCCTTCAAGGATTTTAATCTATTTATCGGAGACAACATTGTGGATTCTGTGATGAAAAGTCCCTGGGTGGGTTTAAAGCACTTTGAGCGGATTTTTCATGAGCCGGTTTTCCTGCAAGTCATTGCCAACACGCTGATGATCAGCTTGTACAAGCTGCTGTTCTTGTTCCCGGTTCCGATCCTTATTGCCCTGCTGCTCAATGAGCTGCGTCTGCAGTGGATGAAGCGTTGGATACAGACGATCGTGTATATGCCGCATTTCCTGTCATGGGTCATTATTTTCGGATTATTTTATTCGATGATGGGCTCGTATGGGATGGTAAATCAGCTCTTGGGGGCACTTGGCTTTGAGAGTATTAGCTTCTTCTCGGATGCCAGTTGGTTTCGAACGCTGCTCGTCTTTACGGATGGCTGGAAGGACACAGGCTGGAACACGATTCTGTTTCTTGCAGCGATGACGTCGATTGATCCGCAGCTGTATGAAGCGGCCATCGTGGATGGAGCCGGACGATTCAAAAGAATGTGGCATATTACTGTGCCCAGTATCGGACCGGTCATCTTGTTGGTGTTTGTACTTCGATTGGGGCAAGTGCTCAATGCCGGTTTCGAGCAGGTGCTTGTGATGTACAATCCCGCCGTATACGATGTTGCGGATATTATCCAGACGTACGTGTATCGAATTGGACTTGGAAAGCTCGATTTCAGCATGTCTACGGCGCTTGGACTGTTTGAGTCGGTGGTTGCCTTCATTCTGATTATGTCCAGCAATGCGATCAGTCGTCGTTATCTGGGAAGAAGTATATGGTAGGAGGGGTTAAAGCATGAAGAGTAGAAGCATGGGAAGTCGCTGGTTCGATGCACTGAATGTTGCTTTTCTTGCCATGGTCGGAATCGTATGTATACTGCCTTTCCTCCATGTGCTTGCCAAGTCGTTAAGTGATCAAGCCTCAGTGATGGCCAATAAGGTTTCCTTTTATCCGATTGGCATGAACCTGAGTGCATTTGAATTTGTCATTACCAAATCGCGTTACATGGAAGCTTTGGAGGTGACGCTGTTCGTCACCATCGTAGGTACGATTCTGAGCATGGCCATTACGATCATGGCCGCCTATCCGCTGTCCAAGCCGGAGTTTCGGGGACGTAAGCTTATTGTACTCCTGTATGTGTTCAGTATGCTGTTCTATGGTGGGATTATTCCGGGTTATATCCTTATGAAGGGTCTGGGTCTGTTGGATACGGTTTGGGCGATGATTATTCCATTGCTGGTCGTCCCATTCAATCTGTTTGTTTGCAAAACCTTCTTTGAAGGCCTGCCGGAAAGTATAGAGGAATCGGCCAAGATGGATGGCGCCTCCAATCTTCGGATACTGGTTTCGATCCTTCTGCCTATTTCCCTGCCTGTTGTGGCAACACTGGGTATCTTTTATGCGGTGGGCTACTGGAACAATTATTTTCACCCTTTGATTTATATTAATGCTGTGGATTTAAAGCCGCTTCAAATCTATTTATATGATACGATTTCCAACACGGAGGATGTGTTGACCCAGCAGCCTGAGGATGTCCGGTTACGTTTGTCTTCTGAAGGACTCAGGGCGGCTACCGTGATTGCGACGATTCTTCCTATATTGCTGGTGTATCCGTTTCTGCAAAAATATTTTGTGCATGGTTTAACGGTTGGTTCAGTCAAGGGGTAACAAATCCAGCTTCAGTAATTATAGATGATAATTTTTGAGGCAATGCCTTAAAATAGATTACAAGATGATAAGGGAGGCTACACGGCATGAATGGAACTAAACGAACGATGAGCACGTTGATGTCGACTGTTTTAACGTTATCCTTACTTGCAGGCTGTTCAGCAGGAGGAAATCCGGAAACCAAGGGGGCGGATCTCAAGCCCGGAGCAAGCAGCGCCTCAACAGATGCCAACAAACCCAAACCGGCGCTTAAGGTGCTGGGATTCAATGTGGCCTTTGATCCGAACACCGATCCCGTGGCCAAGGATGTGGAAGAACGAACGGGGTACAAAGTGAATTATTCCGTGCTGCCCAAAGATAAACCTGAGGAGAAGCTGAATATTGAAATCGCTTCAGGTACGGAATATGACATTCTGGATTTGACGCCTTCCCAGTTCTATACGTTGGTCGCTCAGGGGGCCTTGCAGCCTATCGACGAGCTTGTCAACAAGAACGGCACGAATATGAAGCAGGCGATCTCGGCGTCCTCCTGGGAGCTTGGCAAATACAACGGGAAGCTGTACGGAGTGCCGCAAAAAAATGAAAGGGCCAATATTGAAAAAACGATGATTCTTCGGCAGGACATCCTGACTGAGCTTGGTCTTAAGATCCCTGAGACACTCGATGAATTATATCAGACGCTCAAGACAGTCAAAGAGAAAAAGCCGGACATGATTCCATTAACCGGCAACAATATGGACGTATTTATGATCTATAGCGGATTCAATCTATATACAGACTGGTCTGAAGTGAATGGACAGCTTCTTCCAAGAATTAAACAGCCTGCCATGAAGGACTATATGGCTTTTATGCGTAAGCTGTACACCGAGGGATTGCTGGATAAGGATTGGGCTGTGAACAAGACGGCGCAGGCACAGGAGAAATTCGTCAGCGGGAAATCATTTATGATCTCGGGTTCATGGAACGATGCTTCCAACATGAATGCGGCCTTTACGAAAAATGTACCGACCGGGAAGATGGGCTATATGCTTCCTCTCAAGGGTGCTGACGGAAAAGCAGGCGTACAAATGGAAGATAAGCTGCTGTATGTGCATGCCATTCCCAAATCCTCCAAGCATGCCGAGGATGCGATCAAGTTCATGGACGCGAAGCTGCAGATGGATACCTTCACCTTCCTGACACTTGGTGAAAAGGGTACCACCTTCAATGAAGAGAACGGTGTATACAGCCCCATCATGCCTATTTTCACTGAAAAACGGGGAAATGCTTATTGGTTCCTGGATGGAATTCAGGAGGTCAAGTACGCGGATATGTGGTTAGCCAGATTGCGCCGTACTCCAACGCTGTTCGAGGCTTTCAATGCGATTAACAAGGATTTTGACAAGTATGCCAAAAAGAATCCGATTGCTTTCATGCCTCCCATTGAGGTTGTTGGTAAGAACCAGGCAAGCCTGACACAAAAAGAAACCGACTATTTTATTAAGCTTCTGCTGGGCGGAGAATCGATCGAAAATTTTGATAAGTTCATTAAGGATTGGGATAACTCTGGAGGCAACGATGTAGTGAAAGCGGTCAATGAATGGTATAAAACTACCAAGAAGTAAGGCAAGGGTCCAGCTAATCTTATTAAATAGGAGTGGAGATACAATGAATGTTTACAATGAACCGGCTATGCAGGTGCCTGTAGTGGCTGAGCCTGACGTACTTGTTATCGGTGGTGGACCGGCGGGGATCGGTGCTGCGGTTGCGGCGGCCCGTAATGGAGCCAAGGTATTATTGGTGGAACGATATGGATTCGTAGGGGGTAACTTAACCGTTGCCATGGTCAATCCCATGTTTACCTTTCATGACGTGAACGGAAAGCAGGTGATCAGAGGAATTGCCGGAGAGCTTGTGGATCGGTTGGTAGCGAAGACCGTATCGCCAGGACATGTAACGGATTTGACGTTTGACAATGCTTCCATGTCCCCGTTTGACCCGGAGGGGATGAAGCTGGTGCTGTTTGAACTGCTTCAGGAGGCCGGAGTGGAGTTGCTGCTCCATTCTACATTCGCAAATGCATACTCGGACGGAAACGGTAAGGTCACGACGATTATTGTGGAGAATAAATCCGGGCGGCAAGCGATCTGCCCCAAATTAGTCATTGACTGCTCTGCGGATGCAGATGTTGTCGCCAGGGTCGGTGCACCCTTCGTGAAAGGACGTGAATCCGATGGGGCGATGCAGCCGGTTACGCTTTTCTACAGAGTAGCCGGAGTCAACATGTCCAACTTGAAAGCCTGGATGAAGGCAAACCGTCTCCTGCTTAAGGATTCCCCTACAGACGAAGAGATTGATGCACAGAGTGCTCTGGCCTTTCTCGGTATGAAGGAAATTATTAAGGAAGCGATGGAGCGCGGTGAATATCCGAAGGATGCAGCTCCGCGAATTCTGATGTATGAGCTGCCACAAGATGGACAATTTGCTATTAACTGCACGAGGTTGCAGGGTATCGATGGAACGAATGTATTCGATCTGACACGGGCTGAGGTGGAGACACGCTATCAGGCTTGGGCTGTGACCGAGTTTATGAAGCGTACTATTGGAGGCTTTGAGCATGCTTATATTCTTGATACGGGTGTTCAGGTAGGCATACGTGAAACGAGACATATTGTTGGCGATTACGCAATGACAGAACAGGATGTATTGAATAGCCGATCGTTCACGGATGGAATTGCCTGCGGAACGTTTGCTATTGATATTCATCCCCCGGAAGGCGAGCAGCAGGTGTTCACAGGCTCGGGTAAAGCCGTGTATGAGGTTCCTTATCGCTGCTTGCTGCCCCAGGGATTCGATAATTTGCTCGTTGCGGGTCGCTGCATTTCCGCATCGCATACCGCTTTTGGTTCGGTTCGTGTGATGGCTACGGCTATGGGGATAGGACAGGGAGCAGGTACGGCAGCAGCCATGGCTGCTGCGAATAGTCTGACCACACGTCAGGTCGACGTGGAGCTGCTGAGAAGTCTGCTTGTGGAGCAAGGCCAATATTTAATTACAGATGAAGCTGAAGAGCTGGTAGACCCTGGCTTGCGTTTATCGAAAGAGAACGGTTCAGGGGGAACGGCGAGTCATCACAACCCGTTTGCTGATCAAGTGAGTGGCAGCAAATCATAAAGCTTGATCGTGGAGCGAGGGACCGGAAAGTTCCTCGCTAATTAAGAGGGAACAGGAGCTGGAGAGATCGATGAAAGCATACTTGAAGGTGTATTCAGAAGAACGTCTGGGTGAGGTGAATCCGTATATTTACGGCCAATATTTTGAGCATTTGGGGAACTGCATCTATCCTTCTGTCTGGGACGATCAATCCTCGCATGCGGATGAAAGCGGCGTTCGGCTTGATGTGATTGAAACGGTCAGGGAACTGGGTGTTCCCGTGATTCGTTGGCCTGGCGGTTGTTATGTGGATTTGTATGACTGGCGTGATGGTATAGGTCCCAAAGAAGAAAGGCCGACGCGCGTTAACTGGCATTGGGGCGGACTGGAGTCGAATCAGTTCGGAACCGATGAGTTTCTGCAGTGGTGCGAGAAGGTAGGCACGGAGCCTTATGTCAATGTTAATTTGGGTACGGGGACGCTGGTCGAGTCACTGCGGTGGATGGACTATTGCAATGGAGCCGGAGAAACCGCCGATGCACAGTGGCGCAAGTCAAACGGACATGCCGAACCTTATAATGTCAAGCTATGGGGTATCGGCAATGAAACCTGGGGTTTCTGGGAGGCCGGTCAGCTGAGTGCGCGGGAATATGCACACAAGCTTGCCAATTGGGCGCAGTTTTATAAGAAATACGACGCTTCGCTTCAGCTGCTTGGGGTAGGCTCCAATTACGGCAATGACCCCGAATGGGACAGTCAGGTTGTCGTTCAGGCAGGGAAGTATCTGGACTATTTAACCTTCCATTTGTATGGAAGCTCGGTGGATCGGGAGAGCGGAAATGAATATTATCCGGTTGTTTTTACGCCTGTCTACTTCGAGAAGCAGCTGCGCAGGATGATCGACACCATCAGGACCACCATAGTGAATCATAAGCTTCAGCTTCATCAGCAGATCCGGATATCCATGGACGAGTGGAACATCCGTCATTATGAACCCGATCCTGAGAACATTGGGCATTATCGCTTAAACCGCAACAGTCCCCGCAATCTGCAGGACGCGTTATTCGTAGCCGGGGTATTCAACGCGATGATCCGGTTAAGTCCTTCGGTCGGAATGGCCAACTATGTATTTCTGATCAACGGCAATGGGGTCATTTCGGTTACAGAGGATGTAGTCATCAAGACGACTTTGTTTTATGTATTCAAGCAATATGCGGAATGGATGACCGGGCATTCGGTCCGGGTGAATGTGAGCTCGCCTTCAATACGCATACCCGCGCCTCAAATCATCGGTCCGGATATGAATGAGAAGATTCAAGCGATACATGAACCAAGCGACGAAGCCTATGTGGATGCTGTGGCCGTCCTTCGTGAGGATGGCGACCTGAATATTGCTGTTGTAAATCGTCATCAGGAAGAAAAGGCAGATGTAGAGCTTGAGCTGCCTGAAGGCTACCGTCTCGCGACCGTCTGGACCTTGACTCATGACGATATTTATGCGGCTAATACGTTAGATGCGCTTGGGAATGTGGTGCCCGTTCTGACAGCTGTGGACGATCAGGAGCTGCGGACATGGAAGGTTCCGGCACATACTGTAGTGTTATTGCAATGTAGGAAAACGTCTGCCGAGGCCGTTCAAGGATGAGCGACCGCGATTTCTGCGGAAGGTGCAAGCTCGGTTACATGATTTAAAATATAAGACCATCATTTGCCCAAAGCAAAGCTTCCTATACCGCTCAAAAGTGGAATAGAAGACTTTGCTTTTTCGTCGTTTGGATTTCAGAAAATTGTTCAGGACAGTAAAAGGGCAGTATTCGTATTTTGTGCTACAATACTAAGAAATAACGAAACGCTGCAAGGAGGATTTAAATGTCCGAAATGTCTTACACAGTCGAGGAAATCGCCAGGCTTTTGAGGATTTCCAAGGTCACCGTCTATGATTTGATTAAGAAAGGTGATCTGGTTTCGTATCGAGTGGGCAAACAAATGCGGGTAGATGCTGCTGACCTTGACGCTTACAAGAAACGTGAGAAAGGTGTATCACCGAACCCTCAAGAGGATTTTACGGATCGTCCTGCGGATCGCTCTCCATCTTATCCAGCGGTGGCTGCTGCCAACGGTATGCGTACCATCGTCATCACAGGCCAGGATATCAGTATCGACATTTTAGCCAGGCATATTGAGAAAAATGTTATGGGAATTCGGCCGTTACGCGCTTATGTGGGAAGCTTGGACAGCCTGATCTCTTTGTACCGAGGCGAATGCGATGTTGTCAGTACGCATTTGCTGGATGGGGAGACAGGTGAGTATAATCTGCCTTACATTCGCAGAATATTTATCGGATCATCTTATCTTGTTGTCAATCTGCTTTCCAGACCATGCGGATTTCTGGTTGCCAAAGGAAATCCTCTTGATCTCCATGGCTGGAAAGATCTCAAGCGTCCTGGCCTGCGGATGGTGAATCGTGAGAAAGGAGTCGGGGCCCGTGTGCTGCTGGATGCGCAGCTGTGCCTTCATGGTATACGGTCGGAGCGGCTTATCGGGTATGATCAAGAGGAGTCGAACCCGATCGGGGTAGCAGCCAAAGTTGCCTCAGGTGAAGCGGACATCGGGATTGGACATGAGAAAACGGCTGCGATGATGGATAATGTGGATTTTGTCAAATTGATCGAAGAGCGGGTAGATCTCGTGATGTTAAAAAAACCTCACAATCGCGAGTGGATCCAGGCGCTTCTGCAAATTTTAAATTCCAAGGCCTTTTTGAATGAATTACGTGTTATACCTGGAACCGATATATCGCAAACCGGTACGGTTATGCTGGAAACTTAGGGAAGCCAGCCCACAAGTTCCATAGGAGACACTTTACAAGCAACAGCTTGGTGAAGGTGTCTTTTTTAGCTTGTTGATGGCAGCGTAAATAATTGATGACATTAATAAATATCTAATATATTTGTTAATTTAATATCATTTGATATCATTTAGATAAAATTAGAGTTGTTTATAAATCTAAGATATGCTAAATTCATAATTGATTATCATTATCAATAGAATCTATATCTATTACTTAGGAGGAACGGCAATGTTGGAAATTCATATTCGGGACGGACGAACAGGTGAGCATCATAAAAAAATCAGGTTTGAGGATATTGAGAAATATCATTGCGGTCAATATTTAATGGCTATTGCTGTCGCATTTCGAATGCTGCAGGCAGGGATTCAAGAATTATGCGGCGATCAGGCGCCTCTAAGAAAAGATATCACCATCATGTCGGGCCATGGAGGACCAGGATTTCGTGATGCGATCGAATATGTGACAAGAGCGACGACGCATGGAACTTTAACTGTTGATGTTAATTATCCTGTAGCGCAGTACGATCCTCACCGTGCCCAATCCTACACGTTTGTTATTACTATATCGGGGGGCGATTCCGTGGAAATATCGTTGAACGACGGATTCTTGCCTCTGGAGTTTTATGATTTGTTGGAAAAAGGCCGGGCCGGCACGAGGACGGAGAACGATGAGCTGCGTCTTGACCAGCTGAAAAAGGAGCTATGTGAACGCGCATTGGCTATGTCTACAGAGGAATTGCTCACAATAAAACGTCTTAGCTCAGTAATCTGATTGTATGTTGGGGTCATCTGTGTTTTGCTTCATCAATAAGCTTCGAGCCATTATTTGTCTAATAAGGTGTCTTTCCCGTGGAGTCAGCATAGGGAAAGACACCTTTAATTTTTAAAATAAGTTGTGCTTTAATTGGATATTGTGAACTTGAAATTCAAGTGTTATTATAACTTTATATACATATCATATGAGTTGGTGAATACGTTGAAAGAGCTTGCGAGCACGAAAATATTGAATGAATTGTTACAACGCATCGATCAGGAGGTGTGGAAAGCGGGCGAGAAGCTGCCGTCTTTGGCGGCATTGGCCAAGGAATTACAGGTCGGAGTTTCTACCGTTAGGGAAGCGCTGCGTATATTGGAAAATAAGGGTTATTTGCTGATTGAGCATGGTCGGGGAATGTTTGTACGGAGCCGGAATCATTGGAGGCAGGACAACTCTCTCGATCTGACCTCACTTCCTGTCGGGGACCTCTTCTCCCTGCTGGAATTTCGTTGTGTACTGGAGCCTGAGATGGCTGCGCTTGCGGCAGAAAGAGGCTCACCTGGGCAAATTCGCAATATTAAAGACGCCGCGGCCCAAATGATCGCAGATTTGACCTCAGGTGAGGATTATTTTGCGTCTGACATTGCTTTTCATGATCATATTGCGGAGGCTTGCTCCAATGTGGTGATGGCCAGTGTCATGAAAGGAATCTCGGAGCTGCTATTGGAAAGCCGAAGAAAGACTACGCGTATCAAAGGCAGTGCAGAGAGAGCTGCGCACTTTCATATGCTGATTGCCTTGGCGATCGAGCAGAGAAATGTTCAGCTGGCGAAGGACATGATGAGGTCGCACCTGCTGGATGTGAAGCAGGACAGTATGAAGCTTAAGGAAAGCTTGGAAGGATAGCATAAAGCTTAAAAAAGCTTGAAAGTTTAGGCTTTCTGTATGCATGGGTCAGGGATCTGTTTGTAGATGATTCGGAAACGGGGAAGCGATATGAAAATAACAATTCAGAACAAGGCCAATTCCTATCAGGGCAATGTGCAGGGAAAGGCCAATGAACCGATAACAGTTGCAGGGCTGTTGGATCGCGCCAGGCGGGGGCTTGATGGTTATTATGGGGGCGGTGAGCCTGATTGGACGCTGGAACATATATACGATCGTCTGGAGCATAATGCACCGAGAATCGCCATCATTGGTGGGTCATCCGACCATCCGGCGCACATTTTGGATCACGAGACCGTATTCAAGGCTGCTTTAAAAATTTGGCAGGAGGGCGGTGTGCCTTTTTATTTCAGCACCCCGGTGCTTTGTGACGGAACGGCCCAGAACAATATCGGAATGTCGTATTCGCTGCAAAGCCGCAACGCAATAGCTGAAATCGTCGTCAACCAAATGGAAGCGCATTCTTATCATGGTGCCTTTGTGATCCAGGGCTGCGATAAGCAGCCCCTCGGTATTTTAAGCGGGCTTGCGCATTTGGATCGGGTTCGCCGTTACCGTGGGGAGCATCATGTATTTGCAACCTTTAGTCCTTCCCATGTGTTGAAGGGCGGTACGATTCCTGACGATTTGAAGCGGGAGCTGGCGGATCTGGCATCACAGGCCGACACCGCAGGTTTTGATGATATAGGTGCCGATATCCGCGAGGCCGTCAGCTATATTTTGCAATGCTCCTCCAATACATCCTTTCAGGGCGTGTTTCAACGTGCTGTGGAGCGTGGGCTTATGACGGTAGAGCAGCACCTTGATTTTGAAAAAAGACTGGCCGTTAATACCTGTGATTCCGCAGGCGGTATTTGTGCGTTTCATGGTACGGGCAACAGCTCGCGAGATATTACCGCAGGCTTCGGTATCGTAAGCCCTGTTCTGGAGCTGCTGATTGAGCCACCTACCCAGGTACAGGTCGACAAAGCGATTGAGCAATTATTTTCCATTATCCAGCTGCCGGAATGCAGTGTGAGTGAATTGGTACGGGCGAATATTGGCAATACGATCAAGCTGCACAGCGCCGGAGGCGGCTCGACGAACCTGATGATGCATATTGTCGGTGCGATGATTTATGCTGGATACGATTTTTGCTTGAGTGATCTGGAGGCAATCGTGAATTCACATCCCATTCCCGATTTGTTCGATTACAGCCTGACGGAGGGCAGAGACATCTATACCTTGGCGCAGCAGTGCTGCTCAGGGCAAATCCGAGGCATGGAGACTTTGATTTATGAGCTGTCACGCAATGGAGTCCCCATGGATTTGGATGCACCTACAGTAACGGGCCAAACCTGGCGGCAGCGGTTGTCAGACACAACGAATCTAAGTGCGGATGGCGTCAAGGAAAATCAGATTATATTGAGTACACCAAGAAGAAGCTTTAGCGGTGTCGATGTGCTGAGCAGCAACTTTTTTAACAATGCAGTCGTGAAGATTAGCGGAATGCCGACCAAGCAGCTGGATTTATTTGATCAAAGAATTGCATTTGTGCTGTATTACGAAAATGAAGAGGAGGCTAATCATCATCTGCTGGATGTGAACCTGCTGGATGGATTGAAAAAGCGCAGGTTATTCCGTCTGGAGCATATGCGGCAAATGGCCTGTCATAACGCAGCGGTTCCCCTGGATCAGCTGAAGGACATGGATTATGATGAGCTGTTTGATCAGATGATTCAGCAGGAATGGCTGAGGTTGGCTGTCATTATATCCGGACAAGGGCCTGAGGCATTTGGTATGCCGGAAATGATGACGCCGATGCAGCATATCAATGCAGACCGCAAGCTAAGACGCCTGACTACTTTAATCAGTGATGGACGGTATTCGGGTGTAACCTTTGGAGCAGCGGTTGGGCATGTGACTCCGGAGGCTTATCATGAGGGGGGCTTGCTGTATATGCAGGAGGGAGATCTGCTCCATCTGCAGTTCCGCAGCAAAAGAATTGATTTGCTTGATTCTGAAGCCTTCATTACTGGAGAAGTAGCGCTTTTTCAAGGAGAGCTTCATGTGCAGCGTAAGGAATTGGGTATGGCAAGACTGGATCGATTACGTCATCGACAGCGGATGGTAGCGGCATCTAACCGTCTGCGAGACTGTACGGATGCTTCACGAGGGGTTGTTCCGATGGGGGTGGCACTGGATGCGGACATGAAGTGGCCGCACAGCAGGATGCCGCAAGAGGCGCAATATCAGTAAGTTGCGGCCAGGCAAGTAAATGAATAAATCAGCAAGGGAAGGGAATGTGATTAGATGGATAAATCGAGAGCGTTATTAAAATCATTAGGTTTTCTGGAGCGGGAGGCTTATGACCTGCCGGATTCGCCAAAACGATTTCCCGATGGTGCGCAGTATCGGGTGGAAATTCCAAGTGTTGAAGGACCGGAGGCGTTAAAGACCGTTTTTGAGGAAGCGGACCGTTACGGGATTGTGATTCATCGCGTATCTCAAGGGAGTGGCATTATGCTGCTTACCGACGCGGAAATTTCTGAAATGGTCGAGCTCTGTGCAGCACGCGGCGTTGAACTCAGCTTATTCGTCGGACCGCGTGGAACATGGGATATTAGCGCGCTGCCACTAACACCTGCGGGTAAGGTCGTAGCGCTGCGCCATGAGGGTATAGATCAGTTGGTTTATGCTATGGAGGATTTACAGCGGGCTAACCGTTTGGGAGTACGTGGTGCGTTGGTCGCAGATGAGGGCTTGCTGCTGCTGACCAAAGAAATGAAAAAGCAGGGATTAATCGCAGCGGATTTTGTCGTCAAAGTATCGGTGCAAATGATGGCAGCGAATCCGGTTTCGATCAAGCTGATGGAGGATATTGGTGCAGATACGTACAATTTACCTACCGCATTGACACTGCCCAAGCTGGCCTCAATCCGTCCGGCTGTCGATATCCCGCTGGATCTCTACGTGGAAGCACCGGACGGCTTGGGTGGATTTATTCGTCATTATGAGATACCGGAATTCATTCGTGTGTTATCACCGGTATATATCAAATTTGGTCTGCGTAATCATCCGGATGTATACCCGAGCGGGCAGCATCTGGAGCAGATTAACATTAATTTATGCCGGGAGCGTGTTCGGCGGGCTTATATGGGCCTTGAGCTGCTTAAGCAGTATGCACCGGATTTGATAACCTCCGAGCTCGGTGCAGCAGATTTGGGAATTCCGATTCCCCCCAGGCCGTAGAGTCTTTTCATTGTTACCTTCTTTATGCTAAGGTGTTAATAGGAGTCTGACCGGCAAATTGTGGTTTGCGTTTTGTGGAGAAGACCCTTAGATAAGGAAGTGTGGAAGCCATGAAAAGGGTGCTCATAACAGGGTACAAGGCAACGGAGCTGGGTATCTTTTCGCAGAAGCATCCGGGAATTGCCATTATCAAGAAAGCGATTGCCAAACAAGTGACGGCATTAATGGACGAAGGTCTGGAGTGGGTCATCGTTAGTGGTCAATGGGGTGTAGAGGTGTGGGCCGCTGAAGCGGTGATTGAGCTCAAGCAGCAGCATCCCAATCTGCAGTTGGCAGTAATCACCCCATTTTTGGAGCAAGAGGAAAAGTGGAGCGATGACAAAAAAGAAATTTATAATCATGTGCTGCAGCACGCCGATTATGTCAATAGTGTAACGAAAACCAAGTACGAGGGACCGTGGCAGTTTAAGGAAAAAAACAGGTTCTTGCTGCGTAATTCCGATGGTATGATACTGCTTTATGATGAAGAAACCGAAGGCTCGCCCAAATATATGAGGGAACAGGCATTAAACCAGGCGGCAAAAACCAATGCGTATACACTTTATACAATTACAGCATTTGACTTGCAAAGTATCGCAGAGGATGAACAGAATCGCTATGATTAAAAAGTCAGGAGGAATGGCGATGTTTAAAGAAAAAATTCCCCGTTAATCTCGTGGTCCACCTCTTCTTCTATATATTATTGTAACCTGTTCAATAAGATAAGGAGAGGATGACAGCGATGTGGCCTAAATCTGTGGATTGGAAAGCCCTGAAATTTGGCATTGAGATTGAGTTTGTAGGTGGTAATCCGGAAGGCCTGGAGCTTTTACCTGATTGGGTTATATCCTTGGATGAACTTCAGATAGACGAGACAGGATCTGAGTCAGGCAGTGAACTTAAACCACCACCGATCCTGTGGGAGGATAGAGATCAAATACGAATCATGTTGAACCGGTTGCAGGAACAAGGTGCTACAGTAAATTGGAGCTGTGGTTTTCATGTTCATATTGGTTTGGAACCATGGGGAGAAGACATTGTGCTGCCGCTAATCGACGCAGCGCTGCTGTATCAACAAGCTATTCAAGAAATAGTGAGTACCAGCGAGCATCGGCTGCTGTATTGCCCTTCGCTTACTTCGGAGATGCGAAGTGAGTTTGTTGTAAATCCGGGTCCAAAGGCAGTTCGCCATCGGGGACGTCCACAATCTCATCGCTCTGGAATCAATACAGCAGCTTGGTTTGATATCGGCACTGTGGAAATTCGTTATGCTAACGGTACGATGAATTATGAGGAGATCCTCAATACGATTGAGCTTTATTTAAGGTTCGTGGCAGCGGTAGGTGCTGACCGTAAGCTTTCTCGCGATCCCCACAGCTTGGCAATTGAACTCGAAGCTCCTGTTAAGGGTTATCCGGCACCTATTCCGCCTCCAAGATGGTATCTAGAAAGAACATGGCTTGACGAAGCGATGATTCCCGCATTAACTACTCTTGCCAATGAACTTGTACCGGATGGGGAAATCCATCATGTGCTGCCTGTAGCTGACGGGATTCTAATGGCGATAGAAAACAATGGGGGCAAGCTGTCCAAATATGTTGTTCAACCACCTGCGGAGGGGTGGAAGCTTATCCGCAAAATCTTATAATGTGAATAAATGGTAAAAAATCAGACCCATTCGCAATAAAGACGAATGGGTCCTTTCTTTTGGATACCTATAGCGGCTCGCTTATTCCACACTTTTTGCTCTGCCGGCACCTGCCCAGCGCATAAGCCTGGGTGTGACGATCAGCAGAAAGCATAAGGAGCCAAGCACACGGAAGGTGCCTATTAAGGTCATACTCGCGTCATAATTAACGACAGTAAACAGCTTCATACCAACAATTGGAGCAAATATAGCTGAAATCTGCGATAACGTCGTATAAATCGCGATGCCTCTTTGTCGACCCTGCTCGGGGACAATTTCTAGCAGCCGATTAAAGACCGATTGCTGAAAGCCGGCTGTTGCAATCCCACCTATAAAATCATACAGATAGACCCAATTCATATTGGGGGCATGCAGCCAGAAGTAAGGGGTAAGTCCAAGCACCAATGCTGAGACAAATACGGTCCAGGCAGTACCTCTGCGATCGGCATAACGGGCAAATAAGCGATAGCCAAGCAGGGCGCCAAGTGCCCCTGCAATGACGTCGATGCTGATCATCGTATTGGTGGCGAGCAGTGTATCCGCTTTGATTTTGGCGTAGATCGGCCAAGCGGCCTGCCAGGCAAATATATAAACAATCGCGCTTCCACAGAACAAATAGTAGGTTCTTCCCTGGTTCAGCTTATACCGTTCGATCCAGCTATTGGACTGAAGACTCTGTTTATCCGGGACGATCTGTTCAATAATTTGATTGTGGGGAATGATTTCTTCACTGGGTATGCGAAGTCTCATGAAATACCACGTTTCAACGAAGGCAAATACGAAGCCAACGGAGAAGGCTACCTGATAGCCAAAAGGATAAGTAAGACTATCGATGCCCCAGCCTGCAATAAAAGCAACCAGGCATCCGCACAATCCCGTCCACATGTTACGCTGTGCAAATACCTTGTTGCGGTAGCTGGCGGGAATAATCTCGCCCATCATCGATTGCCATGCTACGGCAATAACCGAATTGGTGGCATTGTAGAGGCTAACCAATAAAATCAATGCCGTTATGGAGGACACACCCATGTAGGGGACGAATATTAACAAAAAATAAAACAAACGGCAGATCATGATTATACTGGCAATGATCCGCTTTTGCTTATGAAAGCGCCCGATAATAATGGAAGCTGGTATAACAAGCAAAATGGTAAACAAGGCAGGAATGGAAGAAAGCAAGGCATAATCATTGTTCGTGGCGCCTAAACGGGCAGCAAGCACGGCAATGAAAGGAGTCACGCAATTGAATCCGATTGACCAGGCAATTCCGTTCCACAGATTATTATGAATATTATTCCGCAGAACCTTGTATTCAGCTTTCATCAAGTCACCTGGATTCCTTTGTTATTGGGTAGGCACGTTCTGTGAAATCAGGTTAGAGACCGTCACGAATTGATAGCCGTGTTCTTTTAGATAAGCAATGATTTGCGGCAGCGCCTGGACCGTGTTGGACAGATTACCATTTTTACCACCAGCCGAATGCTGTAATATAATCGCGCCGGGCTTCACTTCTTTTTTTATATTTTGCAATATCCGTTCCGTGGAAATACCCTCCCAATCTCTGGAATCCACCGACCAGTTAACAATTTTGTGCGATTTTTCCGCGTATTCGACCACCTGCTGCGTTAAAGCTCCATAAGGAGGGCGGAGTAATGTTGTTGGCTGATTCGTTAAGCTTTGGATGATTTCATCGGTTTTGTCAATTTCCGCCTCCAATTGCTGCTCATCGAGCTTGGTCAGGTCTGAATGACTCCATGAATGATTGCCAATCTCATGTCCAGCGCTAATGATTCGCTTCATGACGTCTTTGTGAGCAGCAGCATGCTCTCCTATGACGAAGAAGGTTGCTGTTATATTTTGTTTTTTTAATAGATTGAGAATTTGATCCGTATACTTCGTATCAGGTCCATCGTCAAAAGTAAGGGCTACTACCTTCTTTTGGTTGCTGCGGGCACCAGAATATGTCACGTGCTCCTTAATGTTGTAGGCCTGGCTAACGGATAGTGCTGGGCCAATGACAACAGGCGCTTGCGTGGGTGTCGGTGCTGATGCGGAGACAGGTGTTGGCCCTTCAATAGGCTGATTTTCCGCGATGGGTGCCGGAACCGTAGCAGTTGGAGCAGGATCAACAGGGTGTCCACAGCTGGTAAGTACGAGCAAGAGCGTGAGCATAATTATGGCAATAATCTTAGGTTGCATGAAATCATCTTCTTTCTTAAGCCTTATATTACCATTATAATAGATTTGGAGAAAAATGTCGTTTACTAAAATAAAAACTCAGATAATAGTTGTTCATTGCTAGAAAGATTGCTAGCATATGGATAATAGATGGTTCTACCATTCTGGAACAGGCTTTGGGAAAGGAATGGAATCCGCGTATGACATTGTTTCAAATATGGGCGATTGCACCACGAGAGATTAAGATGCTGTATGTGACGATTTTTATGATGAACATGGGCTTTTATGCACTAATTCCCTATTTGACGCTATACCTGACAGGCAGCTTGATGTGGTCGATGGCACTAACGGGTGTTATGCTCGGCGTGCGTCAATTTTCCCAGCAGGGCATGACCTTTATGGGAGGACTAATGGCTGATCGGTGGGGCTGCAAGCAAACGATGGTTCTGGGTCTGGCTGTTCGATCCATTGGATTTATGGCTTTTGCGGTTAGTCTGTACCCGTGGCATTTTTTTGCTGCCGCTATAGTCGCCGGCTTGGGTGGAGCCCTCTTTGAGCCTGCGATCCAGGCTGCCTTTGCCAGATTAGCGCCTGAGGCTCATCGTAAGCAGCTTTTTTCGTTAAAAAATATGATTGTTAATATCGGCATCATCGCCTCTACGTTAATGGGCAGCATGCTGCTTTCAGTTGATTTTCATTATCTGGGGATTTTTGCGGGTTCGGTATTTTTGTTTCTAGCTATATATATCTATATGGTGCTGCCCGCTTTGGACATTGAAATCACAAAAAGTCATTTTCGTAAGGATATCGGCAGTATTCTCAGAGATGCGCCGTTTGTTGGCTATACCCTTATTTTGATCGGCTATTTTTATTTATATATGCAGCTATTCCTCACCATTCCGAGGCTTGCGGTATCCGTTACTGGAGATCCTTCCAGTGTCGCTTATGTCTATGGTACGGTTTCAGGAGCCGTTATATGCTTTCAATTGGCTGTCACCCGTTATTTTGAGCGCTATCCAAACCGATTTATTTTGATTGGCTTGGGCGCTCTGCTGATGGGAATCGGGCTCATGTTGTTTGGCTTATCGAAGGGACTGCTGATGCTCTGTATAGCCTCTGTGTTATTTGCTCTCGGCACGATGATCTCTGCTCCCCTGATGCTGGATGTGGTGCAAATGTTTGCTCCACCCCGGCTCATTGCCTCCTATTATGGTTTTAACGGGTATTCGATGGCACTTGGGGGAGCACTCAGTACGAGTCTTGGCGGCTGGTTCTATGATATAGGGCAAGCCAGAGGCATGCCGCTGCTGCCGTGGAGCCTATGTCTCGCAGTTTCAGTTCTGGTGACGGGTGGCATGTGCTTTTTCAAGGAAAGGAGTGGCGTTCAGCTTACGAAATAATCTGAAAATCTGGAGTCAACAGCAATCGGAGGAACACCTTGACCACATAGCGGAGACTTATTCACCGGACTTGGATCTGGAATCTTGCGAAGTCAGTTTTGCTACTCAAAACTTTAAGGAGGAAACAATCATGTCTACACAGCTGCAATTTCGACAAGATGGAAGCTTTACCATCGTTCAGTTTACCGATATCCACTGGAAGGATGGAAGCGCTAACGATTGGCGCACGGATGCCTTAATACGTGAGGTTATTGCGACAGAAAAGCCGGACCTTATCGTCATAACCGGTGATGTCATTCACAAGAAAGAAACCCCTCAGCCTTTGAGCGCATTCAGACAGGCGTTATCAGCGATATGCGATAGCGGCGTACCGTGGGCGTTTGTATTTGGCAATCACGAATTGGAGGCGGAGGTGGAGCCTGCTCAGCTGGTTGATATTTTACAGCAGCTTCCTAACAGCTTGTTCGAGACTGGACCCTCACATATTCAGGGCTTATCCAATTATGTGCTGCCTATCCGTGGAAGTCGGTCTGAGGCCATGTGCGCGCTGCTGTATTTGCTCGATACGGGTGCCAAGACGAAGATGCCTTTTGGAGGTGCGACATGGGTCCACCGAAATCAGATTGATTGGTACCAGAAACAATCAGCGGCAATGACCGAGAGGAATGGCGGTAGTCCGCTGCCTGCGTTGGCTTTTTTTCATATTCCACTTCCCGAATACAACGAAATATGGGATTTTCGGATTTGCTACGGAAGCCAGAACAAAGGCATAGACAGTCCACGAATCAATTCAGGCTTGTTTGCAGCTATGGTAGAAATGGGCGATGTGATGGGTACCTTTGTCGGGCATGACCATCTCAATGATTTTTATGGAGATTTGCATGGCATTCGGCTTTGTTATTCACGACTGAGCGGGTTCAGCGGCAAAGCTCCTGAGGATTTCCCAAGGGGAGCTCGGGTAATCAGGCTTCACGAAGGAGAACGCAGCTTTGAAACTTGGCAGCGTCTGGATGACGGTAGTGTGCTGAGCGAAGTGCCTGTGCATCTTCCTGAAGGCATAGACCGTTTCGGTAAGCGTTCATTGGGAGCAGCGGTTGAAAAAAGTGAAAAAGGTGAGGAGTAACTACTAGCAAATCATAAAACGCGTGGGTAAAATAACGAATAAAAGTAAATTGACAAAAAAGGGAATTTGGTTTACGATTTTGGTAACGTTTCCGGTAACGTTACCAATTATATGTTTCTACATATTTCAACCCAGTTAAGTACTGAGCTATTGCTTCCGAGATGAGTGTGTAAAGCTGCACTTCGCTCATATGAAAGGTGGTTGCAGAGTCACCATGAATATATTGCTTATAACAGTTGATCAACTGCGCTGGGATGCCATATCCTGCTCCGGCAATCATGAAATTGAAACTCCGCATATCGATCGGCTCAGCAGCCAAGGAGCTCGTTTCACTCATGCATTTACGAATGCGCCAGCCTGTATGCCAGCCCGATCATCGCTGCTGACGGGAAGATTCCCACATGCACATGGTGTTCGGGGAGGCGGTGTGCGGCTATCAGAGCAGGAAGTGACCTTTCCCCAGATATTAAGTCAGCGTGGCTATCATACTGCGCATATTGGCAAGCTGCATGTGCAAAATCATACTTATCGTGATCATACTTCCCCGCATCCCAGCTACGGCTATCGCACGCTACAGGTAACCGATGAGCGAGGGACCTATCGGGATCCCTATACCCAATGGGTGGAAAGGCACTATCCTGAATATGCCAAGGCTGTTCGAATTGAACCTGGTGCTTCGAGAGTAAGAAATGGAACGGATCATATGTCCTCTGAAGGCAGCTTTCCGGCTAAAGCCTCACACAGCAGATGGGTGAGTGACACCTCGATCGAATTTTTACGAGAGCATGGCGGTACGCCTTTTATGCTGTGGGCGAGCTTTTTTGATCCCCATTCACCTTTTATCGTACCTTCGGATTGGGCCGATAAATATGATCCTTACAGCCTGTCTTTACCCAGAAACTGTGAGATTACTCCAGAGAACGAAGACACTATACGCAGCAAAAAAGCTGCTTATTATGCTTTGGTATCCCATGTTGATGATTGTATCGGAAGATTGCTTCATTATTTGGACGAATCCGGACTTGCTGAGCATACAGCGGTGATGCTATCAAGCGATCACGGAGAATTTCTCGGTGATTGGGGCCGTTGGGGCAAGGGCAGATCGGAGGATGAAAGCATACGAATTCCAATGGTAATTCGAACTCCGGATATGAAAGGGAAATCTCGCGTTATTGAAGATGTTGTCCAACTGTTCGATCTGGCTCCGACCATCTGCGACTTAACGAACAGCATGAAGCCGCAATCGATGCAGGCCCGATCCTTGCTGCCCTTACTGAGGGGGGAGTTGGATGAAGAACGTACACCCTTCGCCTTGGTAGAAATCAATATGGAGGTTTCACGCATAAATACGACCGAAGTTTTTGAAAAAACATATCGCAGCAAGGATTACCGCTTAACTCTGTGGAGCAGCCGGCAGGAGGGCGTATTGTATGATCTGAATAAAGATCCGCTGCAATTGAACAATGTATGGGGCGAGCCCGATTATAAGGATATTCAGGCCGAGCTGATTTGGCAGCTGCTGCAGAGGCTTATGGAAACAGAGAATACGCTGCCGGCCCGAACCCATCCATTTTGAGAGGAATTATAAGTCCGTACAGCTTATGTGTAAATGCAAATCAAGTTTTAATTGACAAATACGGGGTTCTGTTTTACAATTTCGGTAACGTTACCGGAAACGTTACCGAAAAGGAAGTGAATGATGATGCCGACGATAAAAGACATAGCAAAAGAGCTGGGGATTTCCGTCTCTACCGTATCCAGAGCATTAAATAATCACCCTGATATACGTCAGGAGACGAAGCAGGAAGTGCTTGACGCGATGAAGCGCTTCAACTATACACCTAACGCTGTAGCTAGAAGCTTAATCCAGCGAAAATCGAATACGATCGGATTAATGATCCCCGACATCACGGACCCTTTCTTTTCGGCAATGGCGCATGATGTAGAAGAAGTATTGTCAGATAGTGGTTATCAAGTGGTCTACGTGAATACGTCCAGACGTCCTGAGAAAGAGAAAAGATTTCTGATCAGCGTATTGGAGCGAAAGATGGATGGTATCATTGTAACCCCGGATTTTCTTGATGAAGAGGCTATTGAACTGCTGCATCGCTTGAAGATACCTGTTGTGTTTCTTCGCAGAAGACCTCCGCAGGGCTTGAATGTGCCTTTTGTCGATGTCGACCATTACAAAGGTGCCTGCAATGCAATGGACTACTTGTTTTCACTGGGCCATAATCAAATCGGGTTTATAGGGATGCCGAAATATTCCTTCACAGGTAAAGAAAGATATCGTGGTTACATGGACAGCTTGAACAGGCGTGGTCTTGAAGCTGATCCGAGAGGTGTGACCTTCGATGGAAGGACCATGCAGTGCGGGTACCGTGCAATGGACAGTTTAATGGACAAATACCCATCAATGACAGCCGTTTTCGCAGCTAACGATTTGCTTGGAATCGGCGCATTGGAGTGGCTGGCTGAGCATAACATTTCCGTTCCCGGACAGATCAGTGTTATTGGCTTCGATAATCTTGAGGTAGCGAACCTGCATTGGATTAAGCTTAGCACGGTTGCCCAGCCTCGTAAGGAAATGGGAAGGAAAGCAGCAGAGCTGCTTATGGAGATGCTGCTATCCAACGAATTGACAGCGGAATCCATTTTATTGGATACAAATCTGGTTATCCGGCAAACCTGCTCGGAAGCTCAAATCGTCCGCACAAGATAAAAAGGTGCCAATGGGCACCCAATCATTTTCTCAAAATGAGAACGCTTACTTGCAGCTGGGTTGATGGATTCAGAAGAAATACATTCATGAGAGGAGAATGCTCGTGCCTGAACATACTAATGTGCAAGCAGAAGAAACTGGCGTTTATTTAGTTGTAGAAAGGGATAATGATAAGGACGATTTGCCCAAAAGATTTCGGATGTGTACATCAGAGATCAGCGGAGAAGATAGCGTGCTTCCTGACCTGCAAGGTTTTACTGAATTGAAAGCGTCCGCAAGTGGTCAATATTCCCAACGACAGCTGCAAACGATGAAAAAGAGCATTGGCGACGTTCCAATTATACTTGTTGACTTGCGTCAGGAGAATCATGGATTTGTTAATGGTATGGCTGTTAACTGGTTTGGCCTGCATAATGGAGCTAACAAAGGGATGAGTAATGAGGAAGTGCTCTCCAAGGAGCAGCAGCTGCTGGACGATTTGAGGGTGCAGCCTTCCATCACCTTTGACCAGGTAAAAGGGAAATCAGTGGATATCGGAGGACCTGTCCACGAGCCCAAGCTGATTATGAGTGAAGCGCAGCTGGCAGAGCAAGAGGGGGTAGGCTACAAGCGATTTTTCGTTACGGATCATCACCGTCCTTCCGATGCGGAAGTTGATCGTTATGTGGAGTGGGTGAAGACATTGCCCAAGGATGTATGGCTGCATTTTCATTGCAGAGGCGGGGTTGGGAGAGCCAGTTCCTTCTTCTGTATGTACGATATGCTGAGGAATGCCGACACGGTAGACTTCGATACTATAATACAACGCCAAGTTCTGATCGGTGGCAGGGATTTTCAAAGAATGGATCCCAGTGAAACCTATAAGTATGGCGCAGCATTGGAACGCTTGGCATTCATAAAGTCATTTTATACGTATTGTTCAGAGCATATCGGTAATCAATTTGATAAATCGTGGTCACAGTGGCTTGAGGAAACGAATTCCTGATAGAGCCTATTATATGGAATTATAAATACATTTAGATTAAGCGCTTAACCCCAAAAGGAGGGTAGTACAATGAATTTGAAAAAGAGATTCACGGTCAAATCGGCTGTAGCTGTGATGCTGTGCAGTACGGTATTGATGGTAAGTGCATGTGGCTCCAATACAGCGAATCCAGCAGCAAGTGGCTCTGACAAAGGTGCGGCGGGAGGCCAGACAAGCACAGCGTCCGCTTGGGCGGAAAAAGTTGGGCTTAACAAAACAGAAACGGCAGATGAACTGTACGCCAAGGCCAAGGAAGAAGGCTCGGTAGTCATCTACTCCATGTCAAGCCGGATCAGCGATACGAAGGATTCGTTTGAGGCCAAATATCCCGGTGTTAAGGTTGAAGCGTACAATGTCAGCTCCGTCGATATGCTGGAGAAGCTGATCAGGGAGCACGGCGCAGGCATCTACAATGCTGACGTAGTTTTTACGAAGGATACGGGTGGTACGTTCACGTTGGAGCTGTTGAAGAAAGGGATCGTGCATAAGTATATGCCGGTCGATCTGGTATCCAAAATGCCAGAGCCCTACAAGAGTCAAGTCGAAGGCTTGGTGCCTTACGTCGAAGTCAGAGGGATTTTCTATAACACGGATGTATACAAGACACCGCCTGTAACGAATTGGTGGGACCTGACAACACCGGAATGGAAAAGCAGAGTCATGCTGAGCGACCCGATGAAATCAGCGGATACGATGGACCTGTTCCTGGCGATGATTCAAAATGCCGATGACATGAAGCAGGCTTACAAAGAGAAATTCGGCAAGGAAATTGAATTAAACGGCTCCCCTAATGCCGGCTATGAATTTATTAAACGATTGTCCAAAAATGATCTGATTTTGACCAACTCCGGTGGAGATATTGTAAAAGCGGTCGGTAAGACAGGTCAGGCCAAGCCACCAATCGGTTTAGCGGTTTCCACCAAGCTTAGGGAAGGACAAAGCCAGGGACTCAAGCTCGGTGTTTCGTATGACGTCAAGCCCAAGGTATCGCAGGTTGAGCAGGCGCTTTTGTATATCGGCGACCAATCGAAGCATCCCAACGCAGCCAAGCTGTTAATACGCTGGATGGCCGGGGAAGCGGATGGCAAGTCAGCAGGCTTGAAGCCGTTTAATCTATCAGGATCGTGGCCGACAAGGTCCGATGTTACACCTGTTGAGGAATTGCCGTTGGCAAAGCTCAATGTGTGGAAGTACGATCCGGTATTCTTTTATGAGAATTCTCCAAAATTACGTGATTTTTGGTTGAAGCAGCAGTAAATCGGTTCGTTAATCAATCGGAGGTAAGGTATACATGAAAAAGCGAAAGTCTTATGGCTCATGCTTGATTGCTTTATCCTTAATGATAGCGCTTACTGCTTGTAACTCCAAGTCTACAGACACCAAAGCAGCAGATACAGCCAATAAATCTTCAGCAAAAACCGATGTCAGCGCGGCAGTTACATGGGCTGAGACCAACGGCTTGAACAAGACGGAAACGGTCGATGAGCTGTACAGTAAAGCAAAGCAGGAAGGCAAGGTCGTTGTTTACTCGCAATCCAGCCGCATTAAGGATGTAAAGGCGACATTCGAAGCCAAGTATCCAGGCATCAAAGTGGAAGCGTTTAATATGTCAACGAATGATATCGTGGAAAAAGTCATTCGCGAGCAGACAGCCGGTATTTATAACGCGGATGTGATATTCGTCAAGGATGCCAGCGGAGCGGTAACGACCGAGCTGACAACGAAAAAGCTGGTGCATAAATACATTCCCAAGGATCTGTCCGAGAAAATGGTTGAGCCTTATAAAAGCAACAGCAGTGGCTTGGTGCCTTACTTTAGCTTGCGGGCAATCTTCTACAATACGGATGTATATAAAACATCGCCAGTTACGAACTGGTGGGACCTGACAATGCCGGAGTGGAAGGGCAAGGTGCTGATGAATGACCCGATAGACTCTGCGGATATGATGGACTTGTTTTTGGCCATGATCCAGCATTCGGATGAGATGAAGCAGGCCTATAAGGAGAAATTCGGCAAGGATATTGTACTGGAGGGAACGGAAAACGCCTCGTATGAATTTATTAAACGTTTTCTCAAAAATGATCCTGTCTTGATGAAATCCAGCGATGAGGTTGTGGAAGCCGTTGGTGTCTCGACGCAGGGAAAGCCGCCAATCGGGATCGGGGCATCCAGTAAATTAAGAGATGTCATTGAAAAAAAGCTCAGTATTGCGGCTACGTATGATGTATTGCCGAAAATTTCGGTTGTCGGTCCTTCGTACCTGTATGTTGCTGATAAAGCGCCGAGCGTGAATGCAGCCAAATTAATGATTCGTTATATGGCAGGCGAAGCGGATGGTAAATCCGATGGCTTCAAGCCCTTTAATGTCATGGGCTCCTGGTCAACCCGGACGGATAATGGCCGGACCGATCAACCGTCAATCGACAAGTTGAAGGTATGGAATTATGACTCAGATTATTTTTATAAAAATTTTGTGAAGTTTCGTGAGTTTTGGCTGAAGATGCAGTGAGGGTTAAGGATGAAAAAAAGGAAAGCAGGGATAATTTCATGAAGATAACAAGAAATGCTCTTCCCATATTAATGACTTTCACCATCGCACTAGCCGCCTGCAGTAATACAGCTCCCGTAGTCAACAATGAAAAAACGACCGGAGGCGCAGCAGCCTCTGCAGCCCCCACAGCTTCCGCAGCAGCTCCCAAATCGGCATGGGCAGAAAGCGCCGGCTTGTACAAAACAGAAACGGTCGAAGAATTGTACGAAAAGGCCAAGAAGGAAGGGAAAGTGTCGGTATACTCCACCTCAGGCAGAATCAACGACGTTAAAAAAACTTTTGAAAAGAAATATCCAGGCATTGATGTCGAGACGTTCGATTTGAAATCCAATGTCATTATGGATAAGGTCATTCGCGAGCAGGCAGCCGGAATTTTTAATGCCGATCTCGTTTTAACGAAAGAAGTAGGCGGGGCGATTGAAGAGGAGCTGGTGAAGAAGGGTATGCTGTTCAAGTATTTGCCAAGTGACATCGCAGCCAAAATTCTTGAACCTTACAAAAGCGAAGGGATCGCCTTCGTGCCCTACTTCGAATTCCGTACGTTGTTCTATAACACCGAGCAAAATAAAACACCTCCTGTCAGCAACTGGTGGGACCTGACCACATCGGAATGGAAAAACAGAGTGTTGATGGTTGATCCGCTCCAGTCGCCTGCCCAGATGGATATGTTCGTTGCCTTTGTGGTCAACTCGGAGGATATGGCCAAGGCGTACAAAGAAAAGTTCGGCAAAGATATCGTGCTGAATGGCACCAAAAACGCAGGCTATGAATTTTTGCAGCAATTCTATAAGAACGTGATATTGGTCAAAAGCAGTGGGGACGGTCAAGATGCAGTTGGAAAAGCGGCACCTAACAAGCCAGCACCTGTATTTATCGGGGTATCCGGCGATATTCGGAAAATGTCGGAAAAAGGCTTGAAGGCAGACATTATATGGGATTTGAAGCCAAAGCTGTCTGTGGTGGATGAAGGGCTGCTTTTTGTAGGCAACAAGGCACCGCATCCTAATGCTGCGAAGCTGCTGGTCCGCTGGATGGCTGGTGAGGCCGACGGCAAGGGTGAAGGAACGGTACCGTTTAACGAGGTAGGCTCCTGGATGACACGCGCCGATGTTCAGCATAAGAATAGCAAAAATATTAATGAGCTGAACGTATGGCAGTACGATAGTGAGAAATTTTATAAGGTATATCAGGATGTTGTGAACTTTTGGATCAAGAATCAATAAGAAGATCAAAAACCAAGAGAGATGGGATGAAGGAATATGCTGGGATTTTCAATTCAGGCCCCCGTATTTTTGGGCAAGGCAAGCAAGGACAGCACGAATGACCTGATTGCGCATTATGACAACGTAGAGAAGCTGCTGGATGTTTTAAAGACCGCAGGTGTGGGTTCGATTGAGGTTCGCATTCTTCCTCGCGGTGCCGATGAATCGGCTTATCGGGAAGTGATCCAGTTAATCTGGAATGCTGGCTTGCAACTGTCGATTCATGGGCATGTGGCGGGAGATTTTGCGGGCAGTCGTTTTGCTGAGAATTATCCGTCGATGAGCTACGTATTATCCAATTTCCATAAATACCAAACAGGTTTGACCATGGCACTTCATGCTTTTGACGCCAAAACTGGTGTCGAAGAGGAACTGCATCAGCAAACCGTCAAGCTGCTGCATGAATGGGTGGCGATAATCGATGCCGAGCAGCTTCCTCTACGAATTGCTGTGGAAAATAACCGCAAGAAGTCAAGCAAGGTAGACCCGGGTGATTCGATAGACGGTGTGCTGCGGATTGTTGCAGAAGTGAATAGTCCACATGTAGGCATTACGTGGGATATGGGGCATTTTTATTCCAATTTAATGGATACGCATGGTCTGAAGCTTCCGCCGGAAACCTATCTGGAGCAGCTTCCGCGGGATGCTTTTCTGGAAAAGGTTATCCACACGCATATTCATGGACTTGGAGCAACGGGAACTCACAATCCTTTGACAGACCGCAGGAGCTTGCCTCTGGAGCTGTACGTGAATGCCCTTCAGCGGGTCGGTTACTCAGGCTTGTACAATCTGGAGCTGACCATGAACAAATTTGATCAGGATCAATCTCTCGGTGAGCATGTGCTGGCATCTGTCCACAGATTGAAAGAGGCCACATCATGAGACGACATAGGATCAGCCCATGGCTGAGAAGGGGTGCATAGCCAGTGAGCAAACTAGAATATTCGAGACCTGCCTCCAGGTTTACGATGACTCGAGCTGTTAATATTCTCAAAAGTATTTTTACAAATCCACTACATTTGATTAGCATTTTTGCGATTTTATTTCTCGGCTATACGATCGTTATTCCGATGTGGGAGATCGTGTCCCATACCATGACCTGGCATCCTGAGGACATCCGGGCCAATCCGCAAGCCGTACCTGGCAATCTTACGCTTAATCATTGGCTTCACGTGTTGTACAGCGATATCAGTCAATCGATTTTTTACAAGCCGCTGTTGAACTCGTTTAATATTGCTGTGTTCGTTTCATTTTTCTCCATGGTCATTGGGGGAGGGTTGGCCTGGCTTGTAACCCGGACAGATCTGCCGTTCAAAAAAACGTTTGCGTTTCTGGCCATTATTCCTTACATGCTTCCTTCCTGGATCAAGTCGTTTGCCTGGCTGATCGTTTTCAAAAACGACCGGGTTGGCGGCACACAGGGGATGCTGCAGTATGTATTCGGTATTAATCCACCGGATTGGATCTCTTACGGGTTTTTACCGATTTCCATCGTGCTGGTTGGCCATTATTATACGTTCTTTTATCTGCTGATTGCGGTTTCCCTTAGCTCTATCAACAGCAGTCTGGAAGAAACAGCAGATATTCTCGGAGCGAGCCGTTTTACGATTTTGCGAAAAATCACATTTCCACTCGTGCTTCCGGCCATTTTATCGGCATTGATACTAACGTTCTCCAAAAGTATGGGTACCTTCGGTGCCGCCGCATTTCTCGGACTTCCGGTCAAATATTATACGATTGCCACGATGCTGTACGGCAGTATGAAAAACCGGATGATCTCGGACGCTTATGTATTAAGCTTGATTCTGATCATCATTTCCGCATTGACGATTTACTTTAATCAGCGTGCAATTGGCAAAAGAAAAAGCTATGCCACGATAAGCGGCAAGGATTCGCGGAAAAATCTGAATCCGCTTGGCATATGGAAAATTCCTTCGGTAATGCTGGTCTTTCTGTTCATGTTCCTTGCCGGCATATTCCCACTCTTGCTGCTGTTCTGGCAAACGTTCATGCTGCAGGACGGGAATTACAGCCTGAGCAACCTGACCACGCACTACTGGTTTGGAGATTCGGATTTCTCGATTGCCTCCGGCGAGGTAGGTATTCTGAAGAGCGATTCGATTCTGTTGGGCTTAAAAAATTCACTGCTTATCGCACTTGCTGCTGCGTCTGTTGCCTCGGTAATGGGACTCATATTCGGTTATGTGATTTCGAAGGGAAGAAAGGCGCTTTCCTCTCGACTTGTTGAACAATTATCGTTCATGCCTTACCTGATTCCGGGTATTTCCTTCGCAGCGATCTATCTGTCCATGTTTGCTCAGCCTCACTTTCTGCTGCCGGCTTTATATGGAACCCTATCGATCGTAATTCTGATCACGATTGTTAAGGAGCTGCCATTCGCCACGCGATCAGGAACCAGCACGATGCTGCAAATCAGCGGAGAGCTCGAGGAAGCAGCCAAGCTGCACGGCGCATCGTTCATGCTGCGATTTTTCAGGATTATGCTGCCGCTCAGCCGCAAGGGTTTGATCAGTGCGTTCCTGCTCTTGTTTATAAGTGCGATGAAGGAGCTGGATCTGATCATCCTGCTCGTCACGCCGAAGACCAGCACCTTAACGACACTTACGTTCCGCTACGCAGAGAAGGGCTATCAGCAGTATGCGGACGCTATCGTCATTATTATTATCGCATTAATCATGATTACGCATTTTGTGGCAACGAAGTGGGGAAAAGCAGATCTTTCAAAAGGCATAGGAGGCTAAACATATGAGTGGAATCAGACTGTCGAAGATCAATAAATATTTTGATAAAAACCATATTTTGAAGGATGTCGATTTGACGATTGAGGAAGGAGACTTCATGACTCTTCTAGGTCCTTCCGGCTGCGGCAAAACGACAACGCTGCGGGTGATCACCGGGTTGGAAAACCCAGAGGAAGGCATCATGACGATCAACGGCAAGGAAATGATCAACGGCGCCAAAAACCACTATACACCACCATCCAAACGTGGCTTGAATCTCGTATTTCAGAGCTATGCTTTATGGCCGCACATGACCGTGTTTGACAATGTTGCTTTTGGGCTTGCGATTAACAAAATGCCCAAATCGGAAATTCGCTCCAAGGTCGAAAGTGCGCTGGAAAAAATGCGGATTTCCAAATATAAGGATCGCTACCCTTCCGAATTATCCGGCGGCCAGCAGCAGCGGGTAGCGATAGCGCGGGCTATTGTGACCGAGCCGAAAATTTTGCTGCTGGATGAGCCTTTATCCAATCTGGATGCCAAGCTGCGTCTGGAAATGAGAGCGGAGCTGAAAAGGCTGCACCGTGAATTGAAAACAACGATTATTTATGTCACGCATGATCAGGTCGAAGCGTTGACACTGTCAACCAAAATCGCGATCTTTTTCGAGGGAAATCTCGTTCAGGTTGACACACCGAGAAATATATACCGTCATCCCACTGATCTGAGGGTTGCCGATTTTATTGGAAATCCAAAGATCAATTTTGTGGATGCTGACTGCACCTATCACAATGGGATGCTGATGACAGAATCAGAGTTGGGCAAGCTTGCGATTCCTTGCACGCAGCCTCCTTCCGGTAAGGTTGTTCTGTCTATTTATCCCGAAGACATTCGTATTTCCGCAGAAAAGGTGGAGAACGGCATTCCGCTGAGAATTTATTCGGTCATGCCAGCGGGCTCGGAAACGTTAATTCAAACGACGAGCAATGGCGAAAACCTGATTCTGGTTAAGGTAATCGGGGAACTGGACTATGATATTGGCAAGATGGTATGGGTCACATTCCCGCTGGATAAAGTCAATGTGTATGATAAGCAAACCGGGATTCTGGTTAACCGGGAGCCGATCGACACCTCTACAATTGCTCCTAAGCAAGTATACGCATGATGGATCCAACAGATTGGGGGTGGGTCGGGTTGTCATTCGCAACGGCAAGTGTTTGGGAAATCACACATCTGGAGCTGGCGCTTCGTATGATATTGGCGGTAGTGCTTGGCGGTTTGATTGGGATTGAAAGGGAATGGAGTAATCATGCGGCTGGCTTTCGTACCCATATTCTTGTCTGTCTCGGCTCGGCTACGATCATGCTTCTGTCAAGCTACGGGTTCTCGCAATTTGTTAATGAGGGTAGTGTACGGATGGACCCCGCACGTCTCGCGGCGCAAGTGATCAGCGGCATCGGATTTTTGGGTGCAGGAGCAATTCTGCGCAATGGCAATATGATCAAGGGGTTAACGACCGCTGCTTCAGTATGGGTGGTGGCGGCTATTGGATTAAGTGTCGGAGCGGGCTTCTATATGGGAGCCATGCTCTGCACCTTTCTCGTACTGATCAGCTTGTATCTGCTCAATAAATGGGAGAAGAGCTTAATGGGAAACCGCAGATACCAGGAAGTGGACATTCAGATTATTGATAATCCCGGCTCACTGGGCAGGATCGCCACGATATTCGGGGAGTATGATTTGCAAATCGTTAACTTAAAAATGATTCCTCATGAAGAAGAGGCAGGTGGCGATGCATCGGCACTTTCCATGCATATGCAGTTCAGTCTGAAAATCCAAAAGCAGGAGAAGCTGGCCACTGCATTGGAACGAATAGCTGCCATGGACGTGGTACTTTCGTTGGAGTCGCATCATATTTCTATAAGGAATCAAGCATCAAAAGAGCATTCATTATCCACATAATTTAAGTAGGCTGGGTGGTTGGAGAACTTGAACAAAATACTGCTGGTTACCGATCTGGATGGAACCTTACTGGATAGACAACAACAAATCAGTATAGAGAATGAAACGGCAATCCGACGATTCAAGGAGCAAGGAGGCTTATTCACTCTGGCGACGGGAAGAATGGAGGCAGCTGTTCTGCCCATTATTCATAAGCTCGGAATTGACCTGCCGGTGATTCTGTACAATGGGGCCAAAATCTATTGTCCGGTCACCGATACCGTGCTGTATGAGAAGCAGCTGACGATCCCGCCTGCACTATGGAGTGTCTTGATGGAGAGCTTATCGGATGAAATCACCTTGCTTGTCTATCAGAATGGTCAGGTATATGCACCTCTACGAAATGCATTGCTGGAGAAGCACGAACGCAAGGATGGTGTACAATGCTTACCCTTTGAAGACAGAATCTTATCAGAGCCTGTGACTAAGGTAATGATCATTAATTCGAATTTAGACAAAGCCAAAAAACTGGAGCAAGCCGTTCTGGACGATGGGGTTCCGTGCGAAATGGTATATTCGGAGTCCAACTATCTAGAAATTTTACCTCAGTATGCTACGAAAGGAACTGCCTTGAAGGAACTGATCAACATCCTGCAGGTAGATGAATTGTATACTGTAGCTGTAGGCGATAATTTAAATGATTTGACCATGATCATCGAGGCAGATCGCGGATATGCGGTTGAAAATGCCAATTCGCAGCTGACCCAGGTTGCCGATGCTGTAACTGTTCACCACGAAAGGCACGCGATCGCGGCTATCATTGCCGAATTTTCGGAAAAGAGGAGGGAATTGGCATGAGTGTTATAGAAACTGCGAAAGCAATAGCGAGAGAAGCGGGTGCGATGATTAAGTCGCATATGGGTACCGGATTTATTACGGAGACAAAAAGCTCGAGCTTCGATGTCGTTACTGAAATTGACAAGGCTTCGGAGCAGCTTATTCGGCAGCGTCTGGCGGAAGCGTATCCTGATCATGCTTTTTTGGGTGAAGAGGAGTCGTTTGCTCATACAGGGGAGCTTCAGGAAAGGCTGGAGCTGGCCAAATCAGAGCCATTTGTATGGATTGTCGATCCGATTGACGGTACCAACAACTATGTGCAGGGGATTCCGGGTTTTACGGTTTCCATTGCACTGTCGTCTTACGGGGAGCTCATCGCAGGGGTCATCTATGATCCTTGCCGTGACGATATTTTCTGGGCTGAAAAAGGCAGAGGTGCTTTTCTGAATGGAGAGCCTATTCAGGTGTCAGCAGCGGATTCATTAGGACAAAGCGTGGTATCAACTGGATTTCCATCTAACACGAAGATGCGTCAAGCCGTCATGGACAGTCTGGAAGGTATCGCTCCTCAATGTCGTTCGATCCGTTCGCTTGGTTCTGCTGCGCTGCATTTGGCTTATGTGGCATCGGGAAGATTGGGAGCATTCTGGGAATATGGCCTCAATGCCTGGGATATTGCAGCAGGTGTGCTTATTATTGAGGAAGCCGGTGGCAAGGTCAGTGATACGCTGGGAAGTCCATATTCAATAACAGTTAAACATGTGGTTGGATCTAATGGTAGGATTCATGACACGCTATTGGAAACTTTGAAACCGATAGGAATTTGAAATGTGGAGTAATTCAGCGAAAAACTAAGGTTTTAACGACAAAACAGACCAATAAAGCGTTTTATCGGTCTGTTTATATATTTGTATAAAACCTAACATGCATCTATAATCCTCTTAGTGGTCACCTTTAATGTTACGTTTCATAACATTAAAGATGAAAATACATACAACTAGGAGGTTTGCATTATGATACTTACACCATCTTCATGGATTAAAACGACTTTTGTAGCAGGGCTTGCGTTAACTATGTTATTTCCATCAGTTTCGGTACTTCCGATTTCCAGCGCTTATGCGGCTGAAGCAGTAGCAGAGCAAACCTTGCCTGCCCCATCCGTACCCGCTTTACCTAAGGTTCAGGTTATTGCTACGGGAGGAACGATTGCAGGCAAATCTGTTGACGAAACCAGCTTCCAGAACTATAAGGCTGGAACTTTATTGATGGAGGATATGGTAAAGGCACTACCGAACAAAGATCAAATCGCGGATGTATCCACCTTTCAATTTGGTAATGCAGGCTCCGGTTCTTATACGATGCAGCAATTATACAATCTCTCTTTAAAAGTAGATGAAGTGCTCGAAACCCAGGACGGTGTAGTCGTCACAACGGGTACAGATACGATGGAAGAGATCGCTTATTTCCTTGATTTGACGGTTCGCAGCCCTAAGCCGGTTATCATCACGGGCTCGATGCGTCCTTGGACAGTAATCGGAAGTGATGCTCAAGCGAATCTGTATAATGCCATTAAACTTGCTGCAAGCGGCAAAACCAAATACTATGGTACTGTATTGATGCTGAATGACGAGTTCCATGCGGCAAGAGATGTAACCAAAACCAATGCGTATCGGACTGATACTTTTGAAACTCCGAAGCTTGGCATGCTTGGATATATCGATGAGAAAAACATTCGTGTGTATCGCGCCAATGCGAGATCGCTCATGAGTGCGGACAAATGGGCAACACCTTTTGATCTGAAAAAAATTGCTGATACCAGCTTGGCGAAGGTAGAAATTGCTTATGCTTATCAGGATGCAGGCGCAGGCGCTATCACAGGCTTTGTGATGGACGGTGCCAAAGGGATTGTTACCTCCGGTACAGGTGCAGGCGGAGTATCCAAGGCTATGGGTGATGCTCGGACGAAGGCTTTCAAGGAGCAAGGCGTGATCTTCGTGGCCACCACTCGCACTGGTTCGGGCAGCAATTACACAACAGGCGATGGTATTATTGCGGGTGACAGCTTAAACGCGGCCCATGCAAGAATTCTGTTAATGCTCAGCCTGTCATTCAGCAGTGATTTTGACACGATTAAAGGCTGGTTTAATACGTATGGCTCCGGTCAAGTTGAGATTCCAGCTAAATAACATAGTGGATTGTAACACCCCTTCTGGCAACAAGGACATTAACTGTTCTTGCAGCTCGAAGGGGTGTTTTTTCGTTGATGACGCAGTCGTGGCTGCTTGATTTTAGACGAGATTGCTAGCATATTAGCCCTATCAGTTACTTTAGATTCACTAGCGCACCTTTTTTTCCATTCTTGTTGAGGTTTGGAAACTTCCCTATAATGGGTATTGTTACTTAGCATTCAATTCGAAGGAGCTGACGTTACATGAAATACCGCAGACTTGGACAGACGGAGCTACAGGTTTCCGTGGTAGGCGTAGGCACATGGCAGTTTGGTGGAGCCTGGGGGAAGGATTTTACACAGGATGAAGTCGATGCAATTCTGGATAAAGCCGCAGAGCTTGGGATCAATCTGATCGATACGGCAGAATGTTATGGTCATCACCTTTCGGAGAGCTTTATCGGAGATTATATCGCACGCAGAAAAAGCAGGCCAGATTGGGTAATCGCAACCAAATTCGGCCATAACCATGCAGATAGAGAAAGCACAACGATCAATTACTGGTCACCTGAACAAGTGCTTATTCAATTGGAGAACTCACTGAAATCTTTGAAAACCGACTATGTCGATTTGTATCAGTTCCATTCAGGGTCTGATGAAGTGTTTGATAACGATGCCCTGTGGACGATGCTGGACAAGCAGGTGCAGGCGGGAAAAGTGAGAAATCTCGGTATTTCAATCGGCAGCAACGATAATTTACATCAGACAGATGCGGCGTCGAAAGTGAATGCCAAAGCGATTCAGGTCGTATACAATCGATTGGATCAAACACCTGAAAATCGCGTGTTTCCATCATGCGAACGTCAGGATCTAGGTGTGCTTGCTCGTGTGCCATTGGCAAGCGGGTACTTGAGTGGTAAGTACAAGCCTGGTGCGGAATTTGCCGAGAACGATGTGCGATCCCGACATAACAAGGAGCAGACCTTGATCAAGCTGCAAAAGGTACAGGAGATTCAACAAAATGAACTGCCGGAAGGCGTGAATATGGCAGAATGGGCCTTGGCCTGGTGCTTGAAGCATCCGGCGGTGACCAGTGTTATCCCAGGCTGCAAAAGTCCGGAGCAGGTGGAATCCAATGCAAGAGCAGCAGATTTTGATTTTGTTAAATAAGAGGGACACTGTCTCCAAGAGATTCAATAAAGAAGCCTCCAAATCACATTTTTCTAATGTGTGTTTGGAGGCTTAAATTATTCGATAGGGGTTTCTATAGCAAGGGGCTCGGCGGGTTGTGCGCGTTTTTTTCTTCTTAATAATAAGAAAATGATGGCGGCAATCAGGATTACAACAACCGCGACCAGGATGGATACATTCACCGTGTTCGGAGCTTTAATGTCCAGATTGACTTCATTATTGGCTCCGGCTAGCAAATCCCATTGATAGGTCTTGCCATCGTCCAATACTCTGGATGCGTTTTGCTGCTCCGCTTTATCAGGTAGTGTCAGCGTAAATTTTAAATCGATCTGACTGATCATCATTTTTTGCAAGCCCATCGTATCTTTGGCATCGGCTTTCATGCTGCTTAAATCAAAATTACCGATGAGATGATGGGTATTAAAGATGAAGCCTTTATCAACCGTCATGTCAATCTTGTTTTCGGCGTTGATACTGCCTTGATTGACACCGACATTTTTAATTTCCTTAACATCCTTAACATGCTTTTTGGCTTGTACACCTTGGTAATCTCCATCTTTATACTGCGAGACTTGATAGCCATCCGTTTCAAAATTCTTTTTTAATTCACCTAACATATCCGTCTTATTTGCACTATTCATACTCATTAATCCGATTAGCTGAGAGCTTAAGGCCAATTTGTAATCCAGCTCAGCAGACTGATCCCGGTTCACCGTTACATGAAAATCCCCTTTAACACAGCTGCTTAACAAAATGATAACAGAACTCAATATCACGAATAAAAGCCATTTTTTGTTCATATGTACCCCACATATCTATTATTTGGCAACATTAACCATTATATAGTGCCTATTACTATTTAGAAAGCCAAATATTTAAATTTGAGGATGTCCCTGATATTCAGTGTCCAGATACCGAAATGGTAGTCAGTAACCACCTCCCGAGTTGATTGGGAGGTGGTTAGATCACTACTTTAAAATGTTCTTAAAATAATAACAAGCAGAATATAGAGAACAAGAATAACGGCTGTAGTAGTTCCAAGACCATAACCTGCACAGCTTCCGCCAACTCCGAGTGCACCCATGTTTATCCCTCCTCGCGCCTTGTATAGTGCATCTTATGAATGTTAGCGGATACGTGATTGGACAGATGCAAAAATGGGTAATTGTCATTGAAAAGAGCAAGTTCCCCCCAATATTAAATATCTCCATATAAAGGGAGTAGAATAATAATAAATGACAAAAAATTCAATAAAAACGAAAATAATGTCGAAGATTTAGTGCTTTAATTCTATAAAAAATAGCGATATTTGTAGTATAATAGAATCGCATACGCAATATCGATAAAGGCAAAGCCATTGAAAAATGGGGACGCAAAACTATTAGGGGCTAAAGTCAATGCGACTATGCCAGCCAGTTACCGAAATACTCTCTTTTTTAAAATCAAAGGAGGAATGTGTATGGAGCTTACTAAAAGTCGACAGCTTCAAAAAGTAAGATTGGTTTTGCTTGTTGCAGAGATTGAAGCCTTAAAAAATTGCATGGTCAATGTGTACGATCAAACGGAAAGTTTACATGACCCTCTCTTGGTCCAACTTAGTGTAATGCTTGATCGAAAATTGAATAAATTTATTAAATATCAAAATTAAATACTTATAAATGTTAGAGCTGTAGACATACAGCTCTTTTTTGATGCCATTTAACGAGCATATGCTAAGGGCCTATGTCCTTTATGGAGTTAGTTTTCTGATGATGGTTTGTAAAACAGGTATGATTTTATGGATAGCTTCTTTTTGTAATGCATAGCCGGAGTCATAACGATTTGAGTTCAGTACACCCGTGTTGGCATTAAAACTATGGATCATTTCTTGAGTTCCGTTAGTTATATCTTGATAGGCCGACATAAGTTGTACGTGCTCGACTAAAAATAGATCAGGCACATTTAATGCTAAAATCTCATGTTGACAATGCACAAATGAGATTAACTCTTCCTTTAAATTCAGAATGCGTTTATCGGGATCCCATTTCTTATCAGGATGTTCATACAGCTCTTTGACAAACTTGCTTGCAGGCTGTATCGAAGCGTTAATCTTTACAATGATTTGAGCATAGTCGATGGGATTTAGATCAGAAGTGTCATCCATTTGTCTTCCTCCTTTGAATAGTAATATTTTAACATCTACTCATATGGAATAAAAAGGTAATTGAGCACATCCTGCTAAAGTTTGATGGGGATTCGTCATATCAATTATGCCCTAAGTCGGATTAATTTCTTGCGCCTGTATGTCATGAGAGGTATTATTACGTGAAAGAGTGTTCGGGGAGTGGACAAGGAATATGAACAACTTGCGGATAAAATGGGGGGATCGGACTTTCTCTGGTAGTCGGAGGTTTCGGCACTTGGCTTTCATCAAGTATGTAGTGTGGTGGTTAGTGGTGGCGGGTGTAGTAGGCGTCATGACCGGCTCAGCCTCGGCGTTATTTCTGTTAAGTCTGGATTCGGCTACAAGTTTACGATACGAACATCCGTGGCTGTTATATTTACTGCCCCTTGGTGGTGCTTTGGTCAGCTGGATGTATCATGCCTATGGCAGCAGCAGTATAAAAGGCAATAATCTGATTTTGGAGCAAATTCATGATGGACGTGAAACCATACCATTGCGTATGGCTCCTTTTGTGCTGATCGGCACGGTGTTGACGCATTTATTTGGCGGCTCGGCAGGGCGTGAGGGAACGGCGGTTCAAATGGGTGGCAGCTTGTCCGAGTATCTGGGCAAGCTGCTGCGTATTCATCCTGACGATCGTAAAATTCTGCTAATGTGCGGTATCAGCGCAGGCTTCGGATCGGTGTTCGGAACCCCGCTTGCAGGGGCTGTGTTTGGTATGGAGGTGTTAATCATCGGCCTGATCAGCTATGAGGCCTTACTTCCGTGCCTGATTGCAAGTTTGGTTGGACATGCGGTGACGTTAGGATGGGGAGTGACGCACGCTCATTATTCGATGGGGCAAGTGCCGCCGCTCAGTGCGGTCGTACTCTTGAAGGTTGCGGTTGCTGCGATCCTATTTGGCTTGACAAGCCGGCTGTTCAGTGAGCTAACCCATAAGCTGAAGGCTATATTTACACGACTATTCAGAAATGCCGCATGGAAATCCTTTGTCGGTGGTTGTATGATCATCGTGCTGACATTGGCTATCGGGTCAAGGGATTATCTCGGATTGGGATTACCGCTGCTCAATGACTCTTTTCAAGAAACAACGGCATCTTTCGCTTTTTTATGGAAGCTGATTTTCACTTCGATTACGTTAGGAGCTGGTTTCCAGGGTGGAGAGGTGACGCCGTTGTTTGTGATAGGTGCAACTTTGGGGAATACGCTGGGTACTCTATTGCAGCTTCATGGTCCATTTTTGGCGGGGATTGGCTTAATTGCCGTGTTTAGCGGAGCAACGAATACTCCGATCGCTTGCTTTTTGTTAGGTATTGAGCTGTTTGGCTCCGAGGCGGCAGTCTACATGTTTGTTGCTGTTGTGATCAGTTATTTATGCTCTGGACATACGGGCATCTACACGGCTCAGAGGCTGAAAGTTGCGAAGGGACGCAGGCTTCAAGATATAGATGAACATGAAACTCTTGGTACTTTAAAGTCCAAGCAATAAAGAGTGACGTTGTACTGTGCTAATTTCCAAAAAGCCCCGCTCGGAATTGGATATCCGGTGCGGGGCTTTCTCTGTTAACCAACAGGTATGAGTTTTTTTTCTTTGTCCTCTTCTTTAGTTTCATTTTCAATAGAATCTACATTCATAGAATCTACAGTTTTCGAAGCTGCTTGTTCAGCAGCAGGTTTCACTATTTTCTCTGTTGAATCTTGGCTGCTTTCATCGATGGCTGCTGTCTGTGGAAGCTGCTCTGGATGAATGGCTTCAAACTCACTCGAATCATAGAGGTTCGCGACAACCTCCTCCTCACTTAAGGCGTCATTAGCTCGACCTGCTCCAAGTTCTTCGATTTCTCCGAGATCTCCAATCTGAAATCGGTTCACTTCTTTAAATAACTTTTGCGATAGCAGCATCATGTCATCGGCTTGTGATGCAATTTGCTGAATGGCTGCATTTTGCTGAATAGATGAGGAGGTAACCTCTTCGACGCCTGCTGCTGTTTCCTGAGCGATGGCTGCAACGATTTGTACAGAATCAATCAGGCTTTCATTTTTCTTCTGGGCAAGGCCAATTTGGGTCTGGATCTGATTAATATCCTGTGAGAGTGCATCCATGGAGCTGCGGATTTCCTGAAAAGCTTCGACACTTTCATTCATTTTACCATTTTGCTGAAGGAAGGATTTACGTGCTTCTTCTATATATAGTTCCAAATCTTTCGTTTGTGCCAGCAGCGAATGTATGATCGAGGCAATAGATTTGGACGAATCATTTGTTTGCAGTGAAAGCTGCCTTACTTCCTCGGCAATAACCGAGAAGCCTCGTCCGTGAACTCCAGCCCTCGCCGCTTCTATCGCAGCATTCAGAGAAAGTACATTGGTTTGTTGAGAGATATCGGTAATCGTATTGACAATTTTGTTGATTTGTACCGAGCTGGCAGAAAGCGATGTCATGGTTCTATGTACTTTATCAAGTATGCTTTCAGACATTTGGGAAGCAGTACGGAGAGCCTCCATTGAGTTGGAGCCAGTGTGTGTATTGAAGGCAGCTTCGTTGCTTCTTTCATGAACGGCTTTGGACAATCCGGAGATCAGCTCGATTTCCTGGCCTAGCTCGGCAATGATATGAGTGCTTTGTTCGGAATGAGAGGCTTGCTGCTCGGCGCCAGTCGATATTTCCTGAATGGCTCGAACGATATCTGCATTTACAGTAGCTGTCGAGCCTGAGAAACCTTGAGACATCTTGGAATGCTCGGATAACGAGAGCGCAATGACTTGGGTATGGGCGAGCATACTTCGGACCTGATCGGTCATGTGATCAAAGCTATTGCTCAAAGCTCCCAGCTCATCCTTCGAGGCGCTGTTGATTTTATTACGCAAATCACCATTAGCCATAGCATGTACCGCATTCTGCAGCCTTTTGATGGGTTTAACAAATGAACTGATCAGCAAGAATGCGATGGCAATACTGGAGATAATGACAATTATGGAGCAAATAAGCATCATTGTTACGGTATTGTTAAGCAAATGCTGGGTATTGGCGACTGCGTTCTCGGCATCCTTTGAATAAGCAACATAGAATTGATCCACATTGACGAAGATGTCGCCCATGAGCGTTTGAGATTCATTGTATAGATATTCCATATTTTTGTTAAGATCGTCCGCTGTCAGCTTATTTTCCTGAACCAGCTTGGCCGCGACGTCAAATGTATTTGTATAATCGACTGTCAGCGAGATCAGCTTGCTGCGCCATTTGGCTTGTTCAGGTGTAGTAGCAGTGTCACCCACACGTTTGATCATTTTGTCGAAAATGGCTCTTTTTTCATTATACTTTGGTATGTAATCGGCTTTCTTGGAAATTTCGAGTCCGGATGCAATAATATTCAGCTCCTGAACCATCTCTTTAAGCTCTAGTGCCATCAGCTTGAGCTCGACCTTATCATTCTGCTGACTGAGCTGAATTCTGATGTCGTTAACCTGCTGCAAATTATAAAGCGCCATTCCCAGGAACAATACCAGCATCCCGGCAAAACCAAGCATGAGCTTTAATTTTAGGGACAACGCAGGAAGTGAAATTGTCTTCTTACTTATTAGAATGCTCATTTAATCCCTCCATTATTAAAATCAATAGTCCAAACGTTACAACTGGGTAGTCGTGATTTGTTTCCTATTATGCGAGTTGATTATTAAATACAAGTCCATAGTTTGTAAAAAAATGATTAAATTTAGCTAAAACTCGACATTAAAAACTTTTACATTCCGTTAACGTTTCGAGGGTTTAGACTTTACACTCGCTTGTTAAGATGTTCAAGTAAACAAAATACTAGAGGATAAAAGGGAGGACATGCAAAGATGTTGAAGCATTTCTCAAGAAAAGGCAGTCTTGCAATGATGACAGTATTATTAATGGGGGTACTCGCAGCGTGTGGTACTCAAACGGCAGCTCCAACTACGGATACAAAAGCACCAGCTACTAATGCAGCAGCACCAGCGGCTCCTGCTAAAGCAGAAACACCTAAAGAATTAACAGGTACAGTAACAGCCTCAGGATCAAGCGCACTGCTTCCATTAGTTAAACAAGCTGCTACTGAGTTTATGGAGAAAAATCCTAAAGTAACCGTTAACGTAACTGCCGGTGGATCTGGCACAGGCTTGAAAAACGTTGCAGACGGCACTTCCGATATCGGTAACTCCGACGTTGCTGCTGGCGACGAGTACAAAGACAAAAACTTGGTTGACCACGTTGCGGCAATTGCTCCTTTCGCATTGATCGTTAACAAAAATGTTCCTGTAGACAATCTTAGCAAACAACAAGCTGCTGACATTTTCATGGGTAAAATCACGAACTGGAAAGACATCGACGGCAAAACAGATGCTAAAATCGTTGTTGTTCACCGTCCAGACAGCTCCGGTTCCAGAACACTTGTTAAGCAAATCGTGCTTGACAACAAAGACTTCACTAAAGATGGCGTTACTCAAGAGTCCAGCGGTGCAGTTGCAACAACTGTAGGCTCTACTCAAAACTCTATCGGTTATGTGGACACGCCTTACCTGAACGACACCATCAAAGCTTTGAAATTTAATGATGTAGCTTTCAGCAAAGATACAATTAAAGATGGTAAATACCCGCTTTACGGTGTTGAACATATGTATACTAAAGGTGAAGCCAAAGATGCTGTTAAAGCATTCCTGGATTACATTACAGGTCCTGAATTCCAAGGCAAAAGAGTTGAAGAATTGAAATTCTTACAAGCCAACCTTTTGAAAAAATAATCTCTATCTCTTAATAACTAGGACACGGCATTCCGTGTCCTTTTTGTGTTTTCTTTAATCCCTAAGGTCAAAGGAAGCGGCAACGCAATGCTTCCTCCGTTCTCTACTACAACCCGGAAGTGCGGTGAATAAAGAGCGGAGGGGACGAAATTGTTTTGTAGAAGCGGAGCGTTCGCCTTTGTTCAAGGATTTCCACCTCTAAATCACTTACATAATGAAGAAATCCTTGAACAACAGCGATCGGAAGAACATTTCGTCCCTGCAGCACCACTTATTCACCGAACTTCCTACATTTTTTACATTCCCTTAACAATTGAATTGTATGGCATTAACAATTGTCCTCTATGATGATTAAAGAACATTCAGGCCGAGCTCACTGTACGTTATTCTTGAAGGCTCGTATGCTAATTTATTTGAGGGGGAACCATCCTGTGAATTCTTTCGCTGATCAACTCACTGAAAGAGCTGCTTTAAAACACAAACAAGTAAGCCAATGGACCAAACGGCAAAATCGGACCGATCAGATGATGAAACTAATTTTTGTCGGAAGCGCCATTATTGTATCGGCCATTATTTTCTCCGTCATCGCATTCGTCGGAATCCAGGGCGTCAAGACGTTTAATGACGTAACACCATGGACCTTCTTCTTTTCTCCAGATTGGACACCGACCAAAGGGGAATTCGGAATCTTCGCCTTTTTGTACAGCACACTGCTGTTGACGTTGATCTCGATAGTCCTATCGGTTCCATTAGCACTATCAGGAGCTGTATTCCTTGCCAAAATCGCACCTCGATGGGTTCGTGAAATTATGCGTCCGGCAACGGACCTGTTTGTCGGAATTCCATCCGTTGTATATGGTCTGATCGGTTTGACTGTAGTGGTACCTGGCCTTGCCAAGCTCACTGGAACCATTGGATACGGAATATTACCAGCGGCTATCATCCTGGCCATTATGATCCTGCCAACGATTCTCTCCATCTCTGAAGATGCGCTGCGTGCGCTGCCAAGTCGGCTTGAAGAGGCTTCATTGGCGCTGGGAGCAACACGCTGGCAGACGATATGGAGAGTGCTTGTACCAGCGGCGCGCCCCGGTATTATTACGGGTATTATTCTTGGCATGGGAAGAGCAATCGGGGAAACAATGGCCGTGTTCATGGTCATCGGTAACTCACCGCAAATCCCGGGTTCTTTATTAGAATCAACAACGGTGCTGACGACAGCTATCGTTAAAGATATGGGTAACACGAATTACGGCACAGTATGGAACAATGCCTTGTACATGATGGCCCTCGTGCTGCTGTTGATTTCCTTGTTCATGATTATCGCCATCCGGATCGTTGCCAAAAGGAGTGAAGTGAAATGACGAGCAAAACAACGGACCGCGCGGCCACTCTGTTTTTCTGGGCTTCTGGTGTTGTCATTATGCTGCTGCTGGCCTGGTTCCTGGTTCGTATTTTAGGGGATGGACTTCCTCAGCTCTCCTGGAACTTCATCACGGGGAAACCATCAGAGGTGATGGCAGGCGGCGGGGTTGGCCCGATGCTGTTCAACTCCTTCTATATTCTGTTTTTATCCTTACTGTTTTCCGTGCCGATCGGGATAGGTGCAGGTGTATACTTATCGATCTATGCCAAGCAAAATCGGTTTACAGATTTCATTCGGATATCTGTTGAGGCTTTGTCATCAGTGCCATCGATTGTTTTCGGATTGTTCGGTTTCTTGTTATTCGTTAATCTGCTTGGCTTGAAATTCTCGATTATCGGCGGTGCCGCAACACTTTCCTTGCTGAATCTGCCTGTATTGGTCCGAGTTACGGAAGAATCGCTTCGCTCCGTACCTGAATCGTATTGGGAAGCTTCGCTCGCGCTCGGCTCTACACGTTGGCAGGCCATTCGCAAGGTGCTTTTACCAGCCGCTATGCCGATCCTGATTACCGGTATTACACTAGTTGCCGGACGAGCTTTGGGCGAATCGGCCATTCTGATCTATACAGCCGGGTTATCGGTTTCCCGCCATTTTCCAGACTTTAGTCCTCTGGCAATGGGAGAGACGCTGGCTACGCATCTATGGTACGTGCAGTCTGAAGCCATTGTTCCTGATGCCAAGAAGATTGCCCAAGGAAGCGCAGCGCTTCTGCTTATCGTAGTTTTGATTTTCAACTTGTGTATTGCCATTCCAAGCAAAATGATTCAAAAAAGACTGACCGGGGGGAAATAATCGTGGCTGAGAAACATAAAATCAAAGTAGAAAAACTAAACCTGTTTTATGGAGATAACCAAGCACTGCACAATGTGGAATTGGATATTAAAAGCAATAATATCGTAGCGTTAATCGGACCTTCCGGCTGCGGGAAATCGACATTCCTCAGAACGCTGAACCGTATGAACGACCTTATCGATATTGTAAGAATTAACGGAAGCATCTATGTGGATGGCCAGGACATTTATGGTTCAGACACGGATGTCGTATCGCTTCGCAAAAAAGTAGGCATGGTATTTCAACGCCCCAATCCGTTTCCAATGAGTATTTACGATAATATTGCTTACGGCCCGAGAATTCATGGAACGAAGAAAAAATCGGTTCTCGATGAGATTGTAGAGAAGAGCCTACAGCAAGCGGCATTGTGGGATGAAGTCAAGGATCGATTGAACAAGTCAGCGCTCGGATTGTCCGGTGGTCAGCAGCAGCGTTTATGCATTGCCCGTTTGTTGGCAGTTGAGCCCGACGTTCTTTTGATGGATGAGCCTACCTCAGCGTTGGACCCGATCTCCACCTTGAAGGTTGAGGAATTGACGCAGACCTTGAAAGAAAAATATACGATCATCATCGTAACGCACAACATGCAGCAGGCAGCACGAATTTCGGACTACACCTCATTTTTCCTGAATGGATTGCTGATTGAAACGGATCAAACGGATAAAATTTTTACAACTCCGTCGGATCAAAGAACTGAAGACTATATTACAGGCCGTTTCGGCTAGAGGGGACAAGAACCAACCATGGATACACGCCATAACTTTCATCATTCGGTGGAGGAGCTGCAAAAGGTTTTACTCAAGATGGGGACATTGGTCGAGGATTCGATATCGAAGGCTATCGAGTCGTTAGCGACGCTGGATGAGAAGCTGGCCGTTACTACTGTTAATCAGGATGATATCATCGACGATTTGATGCTGGAGGTAGAAGAGCGTTGCTTAAGGCTTATCGCCTTACAGCAGCCAATGGCAAGCGATCTGAGAATCATAGGGATGGCTTTGAAGATTGCCACGGATTTGGAGCGGATTAGCGATCACGCAGTCGATATTGCCAAGATCTCGATTCGATTGTCCGGGGAAGAGCTTATCAAACCGCTTGAGGATATTCCTCGGATGGCCATGCTGGTTCGAAATATGCTGCAGGAAAGCCTGCTCTCCTACATGGAGCTTGATATTCACCGTGCTTCAGCGCTTGCCGAAAAAGATGACGAAATCGATAAGCTGTACAGTGCCTTGATGAATGAAATCATTACCCTGATGAGCAGTGATTTCCAACGTAATCGCCAGCTTTCCCATCTGATGTTTGTAGCTCATTATCTGGAGCGGGTTGCGGACCATGCGACTAATATTGGTGAAGGCGTGATTTATATGGTTACCGGCAAGCGAAAAGATTTGAACGTGTAATAGAAGCAAACTGGCATCGTGAGCAAAGAGCCTTACTTATGGCTCTTTTTTTGTATATTCGCTGAACGAAGGTTTTACACAAATTTAACAAAACCCTGGTCATTTTTGACATAGGGATGAAGGTTGTCTGTTATAGTTATGGGTATATAGCAACTTACTCAAAGTAGGGATCAATATGGATACTCACCAGCTTGCGAGTGCGAATGCGCATTCGGAAAATGATTTCCTCAAGGAGCAGTTTCGTAATATTTTGGAAGCCAAGCTCATTCATTCCGTTTATCAACCTATTATTTCATTGAAGGATGGTACCGTTTTCGGCTACGAGGCGTTAACACGCGGTCCGGAGAACAGTCCATTCCATTCCCCAATGAAATTGTTTCCTTTTGCCGAGGAAGAAGGATTCTTATACACGTTGGAAAAATTGGCCAGGGAAATGGCGATCAAAGGAGCTTTTTTCTCACGCAACAATGAAATGCTGTTTATTAATATTTCTGCAGCTATTTTACAGGACCCGCATTTTGCTCCTGGTAAAACCCTAGAGCTGCTTCAGGCACGCGGCCTGCAACCCGGCAACATCGTATTCGAAATTACGGAACGCAGCTCCATTGAGGATTTTACCACGACCAAACGTATACTTGACCATTATCGGAACCAAGGCTATCGTATTGCCATTGACGATGCGGGAGCCGGCTACTCCTCCTTACAGGCAATTGCAGAGCTGCAGCCGGATTTTATTAAAATCGACCGGTCTCTGGTACACCATATCCATCTTCATAAAAATAAAGAGTACATCGTGGAAACATTCGTTTCGTTCGCTGACAAGCTGAATATCAGTTTGATCGCTGAAGGCATTGAATCGCAGGAAGAGCTGCAGCTGCTGACGCGTATGGGAATCCATTATGTTCAAGGGTTTTTGTTGGGCAGACCTGCGGCAGAGATTGCGGTAATTGATCCGAAGTGGGTTGAATTGATTGTTCAGCACCGCAAAATCCGCGAAACGGGCGGCGGGACATTGACTATTGGTGATGTGATTTCGCCAATTCAAATCTTCGACAGCAAAGCGCTCATATCCGAGGTTGCTAATTTTTTTAAAAGCAATGTCAAAGCACAGGGAGCTGTTATCGTATCTAATGGCGAGCCTGTTGGCTTGATGATGCGGGAGCGTTTGTTTCAGAAGCTGGCCGGTCAATATGGCTTCTCCTTGTTCTGGAATCGCTCGATTGATCAAATGATGGACCCGAAGCCATTGATCGTGGACAAGGATACTCCGATTGAAACAGTTTCCCAGCTGGCGACCTCGCGGGATACGAATCTGTATGATTTTGTCATCATAACGAACCAGGGTAAGATGGCCGGTGCCTCTTCCATCCGGGCGATCCTGGAGTGCATCACGAATACCCGAATGGAAAATGCCAAGGTAGCAAGCCCGCTGACAGGGCTGCCGGGTAATATCCAGATTCAGCGTGAGTTGACCAGAAGGCTGATGGAGAAGAAGCCTTTCGCGGTTTTGTATGCAGACCTTGATTATTTTAAATGGTTTAATGACCGATATGGATTTCAAAAGGGTGACCAGTTGATTCAGTTCACGGCAGATGTGCTTCAGCATGCCATCGTGCTGTGCGGCAAGCCATTGGATTTTGTTGGTCATATCGGAGGCGACGATTTTATCATGATTACGTCTACGGATGAGCCAGATCGGATGTGCAAGGAAATCATCCGCCGGTTCGACCAAAGCGTACCGTTATTTTATGAAGGCGATGACTGGACCTATGTGGAGGATCGGAAAGGAAATCGGATTGAAACGAGCGGTTTGACGATTTCCTTGTCTTTAATAGTATGCGAAACCGAGACACCGATCACCCTTGAAGAGATTTCTCAATCCGCTGCAACCTTGAAAAAACTGTCCAAAGCAAGTATCGGAAGCGTGTATTGCAGTACATACCTTGGTTTGGCTGAATTGACAGAAGCGGAACCAGGCAAAGCAGATATGGAGTCCTATTTACTGGAATAGCTCAAGCAGCTGATTAATTTCCTGAATACAATAAATATTGCGTTTCCCGAGCTTTTGTCGGGAAATTTTTTTTGTGTTTCCCTGACTAGTCTGGAGCCAGATCACATCAAGCCCCGCCTTAACCGCACCGCAAACATCGTGTTTCCAAGAGTTGCCGACCATAACAGCCTGCCGCGGGGTTAGCTCCAGCGTCTGCAGAGCTGTTTTGAACAGAGAGCTTCCCGGTTTTTTCTCAGATAGCTTTTGGGCGGTGAATATTCGTTCTGACGGAAAAAAAGCGTGAAGCTGAAATCGCTCGAGCAAATGCATGACCTCGTTATGGGGACTGTTGCTAATAATCGCCAACTTGAAATGCCGTGAAAGCTCGCGAAGTGTGTTTTCTACACCATGTACCAGAGCTTTGCCCTCCATGCGTCTCTGTCGCACAAGCCGAAAAAAATCCTTCGCGAATCCTTGATGAACCGGAATCTGCTGCTCCTGGATCGCTTGCTGGAGGCACTGCTCCTGAAGCTGATCAAACGATACAGACGGTCCCCTCGTTTTTTTGTTGAGCTGCCAGTTGGCTTGGTATCGATCCCATAGGCTATCCACCTCACCTTGATCCTGCTGTAAGCCGCGAGCGGCGTACTCACTGCAGACGGAGCGAAAGGCCTGCTCAAAGTGAATGCCTTGGTGAATTAACGTCTCATTCAGATCAAAACAAATCGCTTTTTTTCCTGGGATCTTGTAAACTTTCCCTGTCAATGGTATCTCCTCCGTTCAAGCTTACTGCACACCCTGATATCCTATGTTTATGCTCGAATGTCTGGCGTCACACCTATGTACAGGAATGTGGGATTAAGCTTTTTATATTGCGTTGTCCTATGCTATCATGGAGGTAGTATGGAAAATGAGGTGCTATAATGTCCAAATTGATCGTCATTGATGGCAACAGTATTGCGTACCGTGCTTTTTTTGCACTTCCACCGCTAAGTAATTCAAGTGGTTTGCACACGAATGCTGTTTTTGGTTTTACTACGATACTTTTGAAGCTAATGGAAGAACACAAGCCTACCCACTTCCTCGTTGCGTTTGATGCGGGTAAGGTGACGTTTCGACATTCGAACTATAAGGATTACAAAGGCGGCAGAGCCAAGACTCCTCCCGAGCTGTCCGAGCAATTTCCGGTACTCAAGGATTTGATCCGGGCATTCGGCGTTTCTCAGTTTGAGCTGGAGGGCTATGAAGCGGATGATATTATCGGAACCTTGACGCGCATGGCAGATGAGCTTGGCAATATCGAGGTCATCGTCGTTAGCGGTGATAAGGATATGCTGCAGTTGGCTTCCGAGCATGTGAAGATTGCTTTGACACGAAAAGGGGTTAGTGATGTAGAGTTGTATGATCCACCCTATATTATGGAAAAATATGGACTGACCCCGAATCAGATCATTGATCTGAAGGGACTAATGGGGGATACGAGCGATAATATCCCAGGTATTCCGGGAGTCGGGGAGAAGACGGCATTAAAGCTGCTGCACGAATACGGTTCAGTTGAAGGTGTGCTCGCCAATACGGATCAGTTGAAGGGTAAGATGAAAGAAAAGGTCGTTGAGCACGCAGATGACGCGAGAATGAGTAAGGAGCTTGCAACCATCTTTCGCGAGGTTCCTATCGGTACACCTTGGGACGAGCTGGCTTATAACGGGTATGAGAAGCAGGCTTTGGCAGAGATGTTTTACAAGCTGGAGTTCAAGTCGTTAATGGAAAAAATGGATCTGACCGGTGGAGATGTGAAGCTGGCGGATCAGCAGCCGCAGGCAGAGCTAGTGGCGATAGCTATTCAAAAACTGGAGCAGCTTGCAGAGCTGACTGATGTGCTGGGCAAGGTCGAATCGATGCATGTCGAGGTCATTGGTGACAATCCTCACGCCGGGTATGTGCTGGGACTCTCGTTTCATACGGATCAGGCCTGTTATTATGTGCCATTCGAGCTGTTGAAAGAGAATAGCTCTGAGGTGGATACGCTCAAAGCGTGGCTGGAATCACCGGATAAGTCTGTTGCTGTGTATGACCAGCATAGAGCTGAGATTGCATTATCGTGGCAGGGGATTGCACTGCGTGGGACTACATTCGATGTGTTGCTGGCAGCCTATTTACTCGATCCTACAGAATCAGCGCTTACCCTGCATGGACTGCTGGTCAAATACAGCCTGCCTTCGCTCAAAGCGGATGAGGACGTATTCGGTAAGGGGGCAAAGTTCAAGGTTCCGGCGATTGAAATCGTTACGGACCACCTGTGCCGTAAGGCTAACGCGATTCACACCCTTTTGATACTCATGAAGCAGGATCTACAGCAAAAAGATATGGATCAGCTGTTCTACGATCTGGAGCTGCCGCTTGCGAACGTCCTGGCTGCTATGGAGCAAAAAGGTATCCAGGTTGATGTTGAAGGGCTTAAGCAGTACGGTGTGGAGCTTGCTGCACAATTGGACAAGATTATGAAAGCGATCTATGAAGCAGCCGGTGGCGAGTTCAACATTAATTCGACCAAACAGCTTGGGGAGATTTTATTCGAAAAGCTGAATCTGCCCGCCTACAAAAAAACAAAAACCGGCTATTCGACGGATGCCGAGGTGCTGGAAAGACTGGAGCCTTATCATCCGGTCATCAGCCATATTCTGAACTATAGGTCGCTTGCCAAGCTGCAATCCACCTATGTCGAAGGTTTGTTAAAGGAAATACGTCTGGAAACCGGTAAAGTGCATACGTATTACAGACAGACGATCGCTGCAACTGGCCGTCTAAGCTCACAATTTCCGAATTTGCAAAATATCCCGATCCGTTTGGAGGAGGGACGCAAAATCCGTAAGGTATTCGTCCCATCACAGCCTGGCTGGTCGATTCTGACCGCTGACTACTCGCAGATCGAGCTGCGTGTACTTGCACATATTTCACAGGATAAGAATCTGATGGAAGCTTTCCTGAACGATATGGATATTCATACGAAAACCGCGATGGATGTATTCGGTGTCCCTGAATCGGCTGTCGATTCCAATATGCGCAGACAAGCCAAGGCGGTTAATTTTGGGATCGTGTACGGAATCAGCGATTACGGCTTGTCGCAAAATTTGAATATTTCCCGTAAGGATGCCGCTTCGTTCATTGAGCAATATTTTGTCGTATTCCAGGGGGTACGCCGTTTTATGGATGATATCGTACTGAAGGCCCGTAAGGATGGCTATGTGACCACCCTGCTGCAGCGCCGCCGGTATTTGCCGGAAATCTCTGCTTCCAACTTTAATTTGCGATCCTTTGCTGAACGTACTGCGATGAATACTCCTATTCAGGGTACCGCGGCTGATGTCATCAAGCTGGCAATGGTCCAGATGGACGAGCGTATGAAGCGTGATGGGCTGGCTAGTCGTATGCTGCTGCAGGTACACGATGAATTGGTATTCGAGGTGCCTGAGAACGAGATCGAAGTGATGCGCACAACCGTAAAGGAAGTTATGGAGGGCGCACTCAAGCTGGATGTTCCGCTCAAAGTGGATGTGGATACTGGCTCCAACTGGTACGAAGCGAAATAACCCTATAGGACAGGTGAGGACATCATGCCGGAATTGCCGGAGGTTGAAACCGTCAGACGAACATTAAACGAATTGGTCATCGGTAAACAGATCGATCATGTTAGTGTTCATTTGAATCGAATTATTATCAAGCCTGAAGAAGTCGGCGAGTTTTGCATACAGTTGGCTGGGCAAACGATTCTTAGCGTAGAACGAAGAGGCAAGTTTTTGCGTTTTCTTCTGGATGATTACGCACTCGTATCGCATCTTCGTATGGAAGGCAGATACGGATTGTATGATAGCAGCGACCCATTAGAGCTGCATACGCATGTTGTATTTCATTTTACGGACGGCAGTGAGCTGCGCTACAAGGACGTGCGTCAATTTGGGACCATGCATCTGTTTCCCAAGGGAAGGGAGCTTGAGGAGCAGCCGCTCAAAAAGCTCGGTCTGGAGCCGTTGGAAGAGGCGTTCGATCTCGCTGCGTTTCGGGCAAGGATTGCCCATCGTTCCACGAAAATAAAGCCGCTGCTGCTCAATCAGGAATATATCGTCGGGATCGGGAATATATATGTGGATGAATCGCTGCATCTGGCTCGAATTCATCCTGAGCGTGAAGCCAATTCATTGACATCCAAGGAGCTTGCCGCTCTGCATGAAGCCATAGTGAAGACATTGAGTGAAGCTGTCGCCGCAGGTGGCTCATCGATCAAATCGTTTGTGAATGGACAAGGTGAGATCGGTATGTTCCAGCATCAATTCAAGATGTATGGGCGCAAGGGGGAAGCTTGCTATTCCTGCGGACATCCCATTGAAAAAAGCGTTGTTGCTGGACGGGGTACCCATTATTGTCCCCAATGTCAGCCTTTGAAACCTGCCAGAGGCAAGAAGATAAAGCCTATATAAAAGCTGCACCCTCCATCCCTATCCGCCATATAGTAGGGTAAAATGGTCGGGAGGGAATGCCATGCTTCCTTTTATCTCCTTAATGCTGCTGGCTTTAGCGGTTAGCTTGGATGGTTTTGGCGTAGGTGTGACGTACGGCCTGCGCAAGATTCGGATGCCCTTGGTATCGATTGCTATCATTTCAGGTTGCTCCGGTATTATTATTTATACATCGATGCAGATTGGTGTCTGGATTAGCTCGTATGTCGATCCGGTTTTTGCAAAAAGCATCGGTGGCATCATCCTGATCGGTATAGGCATGTGGGCGTTATATCAGGTGTTGGGAAGTAAACAGGAATCTACAGAAGCAGTACCGGCAGCAATGCCTGTAACGGCTCAAGCCGCTGCAGTTGCAGCAGAACGCGATGAGGTTGTGTTGTTGGACGCGAGTTATGGAGAACGTGCTGCTGTCGTTGATGAGACGGGTCATAAGACGTCTGTGGTGCAAGACATGGAAACCTCCGCTGGAGTGGTGAACGATCCTCCAGACGTGCAGCCAAGCGCCAAGGAAGTATTGTACATCGAGCTTAAACGCTTTGGCTTGGTCATTCAAATTCTACGAACACCTTCTATGGCGGATATGGATCGATCTGGAAATATTTCTCCTTATGAAGCTTTTCTTCTCGGTATCGCCTTATCATTGGATGCTTTTGGAGCTGGGATTGGCGCGGCCTTGATCGGCTTTACGCCATGGCTGACCTCAATGGTTATCGCTATGGCAAGTGGGGTGTTTTTGGCGGCAGGCTTGCGTGTTGGTTATAAATATGCAGATTTATCATGGATGCGAAGCTTATCTGTCTTTCCTGGATTTGTATTGATTGTGATGGGAATTATGAAGCTGTTATAATAAGCAGATACTTACGAAGTTAGTTTTGCTAAAGCAAAACTTAAAAGAGAATGCTTACGAAGACAGTTTTGCTAAAGCAAAACTTAAAAGGGAATGCTTACGAAGTTAGTTTTGCTAAAGCAAAACTTGGAGGAGACTAGCCACCATGAACATAGGGTTAACCGGAGGCATCGCCTGCGGCAAAAGCACCGTTAGCAATATGCTGGTGCAGCGCGGCGCGATGCTGGTTGATGCCGATCGGATCGCGCGAGAAGTTGTAGAGCCTGGAATGCCGGCTCTTGATAAGATAGTGGACCGGTTTGGCAAGGAAATATTATTTCCTGACGGGACATTGAACCGCAAGAAGCTGGGAGAAACGGTTTTCGGCAATGCGGAAGCATTAAAGGATCTTCAGAATTTACTGCATCCTTCGATCAGGGCATTAATGCGAGAGCGGATGGAGCAATATGAGAACCTATATCCGGACAAGCTGGTCGTTGCTGACATTCCTTTATTGTATGAATCGGGGCTGGAAGCAGAATATGAAGCCGTTATGGTGGTGTACGTTCCCAGAGCCGTTCAGCTTGAACGATTAATGCTGCGCGACGGGATGACCCTGCAGGCAGCGGAGCAGAGATTGCAAGCACAGATGGATATTGAATTGAAAAAGGAAAGGGCTGACATTGTTATCGACAATCAGGGTGACTTGATCCTAACGGAAGGTCAGGTGGACAGGTTCCTCAGGGAAAGGGGGCTGTTATGAGCGTCAGCTTTTGGCGGAAAAAACGGGTATTCGCCCTGCTTTTTTTTACCTTTGTATGTTTTCTTTTTTTAACCAGCAGTTCAGTTAGCAAAATGTTATATCCGATTCGATATCAAACTGAAATTCAAAAAAATGCAGCAGCTTATCAACTGGACCCGTTTCTGATTGCAGCTATCATTCGGGTAGAATCCAATTATCAGACCCATATTGAATCCAAAAAAGGGGCTTATGGCCTGATGCAACTTATGCCGGATACATCGGATTGGATAGTCGATACAGCTCGCTTTTCACCTTCATATAAGAATGATCTACATAATCCTGCTGTAAGTATCCAAATGGGCTCCTGGTACTTAAACTGGCTGCATAAGCAGTTCAAGGGAAATGCAGTGCTTGCGATAGCCGGCTATAATGCCGGACAAGGGAATGTCAGTCACTGGCTGAATGACGAGCAGTGGGACGGAACTCTGGAAAATGTTTCCTCCATACCCTACGGTGAAACAAGACATTACATTCAGCGGGTTTTGTATTATTATAATAAGTATCATAAGCTGTATGCAGAGGACTGGGGCATTCCGGCTGAAAAACAAAGAAGTATAGGACAAGCCACTAAGTAAAAGTGGCCTCCCATACTTCTTGTTCATCATCAAATCATTTGTTATTTAAATTGACCAGCAAGCTGTTGTTCTGCGATTTGTACTAATCGGCGTGTAATGTGTCCACCGATTGCACCAGTGTCACGAGTAGCCATGTTACCGTAGTAACCGTCTTGAGGAATGGAGATACCCAATTCCTGAGCTACTTCGTATTTCAGTTGATCCAATGCTTGACCTGCTTGAGGTACTACAAGAACGTTGCTGCTACGAGATTGTCCTGCGCCCATGTGTGTTTCACCTCCTTGTAGTTGGTAAACCTATTATGTGCGTTTCTGCGAACTTCATTACAGGTATTCGTTGCCAATTACATCCTAGCTTTTAATTCCGTTTAACAAGAGGAGCGTTACCCGATGAAATGTCCTTATTGTGACTACCATGGTACCAAAGTGCTCGACTCCCGAGCCGCCAATGAAAATAAATCGATACGACGTCGCAGAGAATGCGAAAAATGCACAAAGCGCTTTACAACCTTCGAAATGATCGAGGAAACGCCGCTTATTGTGATCAAAAAGGATGGCAGTCGCGAAGAGTTCAGCCGTGAAAAGCTGTTGAGAGGCTTGATTCGGGCCTGTGAAAAGCGACCTGTATCGATTGAGCAGCTCGATATGATAGTATCCGAGGTGGAGAAGCAAATCCGCAATACCGCCCACGCGGAGGTCAATAGCCGCGATATCGGAGAGATCATGATGGAACAGCTCTATCCAGTCGATGAGGTCGCTTATATTCGGTTTGCATCAGTGTACCGCCAATTTAAAGATATCAATATGTTTATGAGAGAGCTCACCGAAATTTTGTCTAAAAATCATGTCGGTGACGATACTAAATAGATACTACCATAAGTTGAGAAAAGACTGTTGACAAGCGGAAAGTACCTATGGTATGATCATTTTTGTCGCCAAACGTACTGGGGTTTTAGATCATCCAGAAAGCAAAAGCAGATCGTGGATTCTAACCCAAGAACAGACAAAACAAAATGACTTACCTTTTCCGAAGTATTATCAACTTGGGGTCATAGCTCAGCTGGGAGAGCGCTTCGCTGGCAGCGAAGAGGTCAGGGGTTCGATCCCCCTTGATTCCACCAAAACATGTAAACTCAAACGACAGAAATGTCGTTTTTTTGTTTTGATCCCACGTATGTCGACTCTTTGTTGACTGAGCAGGACTGAGATCATTATAATTTAGGTATGACTATTCCAATCATATCGACTAAACTATATATGCCTCCAATTCGGTCGAAAGTTGTTATCCGTCCTCGTCTGATCGAGCGGTTGAACGAGGGTCTTTACCGTAGACTGACCGTTATATCTGCCTCTGCAGGTTTTGGCAAAACGACGCTGGTCAGCGAGTGGCTAGCCAATTGCGATCGACCTGTAGCCTGGTTATCGTTGGACGAAGCGGATAACGACCCTATATGTTTTCTTAGGTACCTCTTCACGGCTTTGCAGACGATTGCAAAGAATATTGGAGAAGGCTTGTTTGGTTTGCTACATTCCCCTCAGCTGCCAATCGAATCCATTCTAACGACCCTACTCAATGAAATCACGGCTATCCCGCACCCTTTTGTTCTCGTCCTTGATGATTACCACGTTATTAAGTCTGGCCCCATTGACAATGTTATCTCGTTATTGCTTGAGCGCATGCCACCACAGATGCATTTGGTCATAGCCACCCGTGAGGATCCACGTCTACCTCTGGCCCGGTTACGTGCACGGGACCAATTAACTGAAGTGCGCACCACGGATTTGCGTTTCAACCACTCTGAAGCGGCGGAATTTTTAGATCAGGTGATGAGTTTAGACCTTTCATCTGAAGATATCTCTCTGCTTGAAACCCGCACGGAAGGCTGGATTGCTGGTTTGCAATTAGCTGCTCTTTCCATGAAGGGAAATAATGATCCTTCCAGCTTCATCCAATCTTTCAAAGGCAGCCACCATTTTATAGTTGATTATTTGGTTGAAGAAGTTTTGCAGCAGCAATCCGTGAGCATTCAAGCCTTCTTGCTGCGCACATCAATCCTCGACCGATTGTGTGGGCCTCTTTGCGATGCCATTCTTCGCAGGGGGGCCGCGGGGAACCAAAGTCCCATTTTTTCCGGGCAAGAAACCTTGGAATATCTCGAACGCGCCAACCTATTCATCGTCCCGCTGGACAACGAGCGGCGTTGGTATCGTTATCACCATCTCTTTGCTGATTTGCTGCGCAAAAAGCTGTACCAGAGTATCACCACGAATCATCTAGGTGAAGATAAGACATATGTAGCTGAATTACATATACGCGCCAGCATATGGTATGAGCATAATGGACTTGTGATTGAAGCTTTTCACCATGCCGCTGCTGCCAACAATACTGAGCGTGCCGCTCGTCTGATGGAGGGTGAGGGTATGCCCTTGCTTTTTCGTGGTGCGGTGGCACCTGTAATGAATTGGTTGGGCTCATTACCAAATGAGGAACTGGATGCAAAGCCCTCATTGTGGGTAATGTATGCCTCTGCCTTGTTGATGGTTGGCCAAATGGCCAGCGTTGAACAGAAGCTGCAAGCTGCTGAAAAAGCCCTGCAAGGTGCTGAGCAGGACGGTAAGAACCAAGATCTTATCGGACATATTGCCTCCATACGTGCCACTGTGGCTGTCAGCAAGCACGATGCAGAAACCATCATGACCGAGTCGCATCGTGCTTTGAAATATTTGAAACCAGACAACCTGCCTGTTCGCACAGCTACTACCTGGGCGTTGGGGTATGCTTACCAGCTACAGGGGAATCGTGCCGCGGCCAGCAAGGCTTATTCCGAAGCTTTATCGATCAGTCAGAGGATCGGACATATGATGATCACTATTATGGCTACGCTCGGCCTTGGGAACATACATGAGGTAGAAAACAAGCTTCATGTGGCGGCTGAGACCTATCAGCGTGTACTGGACATGACAGGCGATCCACCGCTGCCGATTGCTTGTGAAGCGCACCTTGGCCTAGCTCGAATATATTATGAATGGAACGACTTGGATGCTGCTATGGTGCATGGTCAACAGACAGTCCAACTCGCTAAGCAGTTTGAACAAACGGACAGAGTCGTTGCAGGTTGGGTGTTTCTTGCACGACTGAAGCTTACGCGTGGTGAGGTGAACGAAGCGGCCACTATTATAGCTAAGGCTGACCATGACGCTCGTCAGCATCATTTCGTAAATCAGATATTCGATATTAATGCCGCACATGTGCTTGTGCTGCTTCATCAAGGTAATCTGGCGGAAGCTTCACAGCTGGCGCAGAAGCACGAGAATCATATTAGCCAGGCTCGGGTAAATTTGGCACAGGGAGACACGTCCGCAGCACTTATGATACTTGAGTCATTTCGAAAGCAGCTAGAGGCAAAGGATCTGAAGGATGATCAGCTCAAGGTAATGGTATTACTGGCGGTTGCTTTACATAAGCATGGTGAAAATCTTAAGGCTAAGCAGCTACTTTTAGACGCTCTGACGATGGCCGAACCTGGGGGTTTTATCCGGATCATTGTCGACGAAGGTATCCCGATGTATAAATTATTATGTGAAGCAGCTTCTCATGAAATAATGCCGATCTATGTCGGTAAGCTGCTGGCTGAATTTGAAGCTGTGGAACTTAAAAGTGAAGTCCAAGCTGATCAACGATTAATCCAGTCTATGAAGTCCCTTATCGAGCCACTGAGTGAACGTGAGCTAGAGGTTCTGCGTCTCATTGCTCAAGGATTATCGAATCGACAGATTAGCGAGCGGCTTTTTCTCGCACTGAGTACGATCAAAGGACACAACCGGATTATTTTTGATAAACTGCAGGTGACACGGCGTACCGAAGCTGTTGCACAAGCGCGCAAGTTGGGTTTGTTATAAAACAATACTTTAGTATCTATATATCCATACCGTGTTGCAGATATACTAATTGCATATTGTGGTTAGGAGGAAGCCCATGAAAGCAATAGTATGCACAAAATACGGATCACCGGATGTTTTGGAGCTCACTGAGGCAGAAAAACCTATTCCCAAGAACAATGAAGTACGAATAAAAATTCATGCGACAACCGTATCATCGGGGGACTGTAGAGTTCGAGGTTTCAAAAGCCCTTTCTTGTATAGGCTCCCGATGCGACTATTTTTAGGCCTCAGAAAACCAAGAAAACCGATACTCGGTACAGAGTTAGCCGGAGAAATTGAAGCCATAGGCAACGATGTGAAACGATTTAAAAAAGGTGATCAGGTTTATGCATTTACTGGTATGGGATTTGGTGCCTATGCCGAGTACACCTGTCTACCTGAAGACGGATTGGTGGTAATAAAACCTACCAATATGACCTATGAGGAAGCCGCTGCCGTTCTTTTTGGAGGAACTACAGCACTGCATTTTCTAAGAAAAGCCAATATCCAGAAAGGTAGTAAAATTCTTATCTATGGAGCTTCTGGAGCAACAGGAACTTCCGCGGTGCAGCTTGCCAAATACTTTGGGGCAGAAGTTACGGGGGTATGCAGCTCCACAAATATAGATTTGGTGAGATCTCTGGGAGCCGATACTATCATTGATTACACGAAAGAGGATTTTACGAAAAGAGAAGAGCTCTATGATATCATCTTTGACGCAGTTGGGAAAAACACGAAATCAAATTGCAAGAAAGCACTGACGCCGAACGGGACATACGTGACAGTTGAAGGGCAGGGGGTTGCAGAGGTGCGTACGGAAGATTTAAGCTTCCTCAAAGAGCTTATAGAGATAGGGAAGATTAAATCCGTCATAGATAGATGCTATCCACTGGAACAAATTCCTGAAGCTCATCGATATGTAGAAAAAGGACACAAAAAGGGAAATGTAGTCATAACGGTCTCATAAAGCATTTTCATCCATGACTGCAGATAAAAAGGATCGCCTTACCCTTACTTATTGGGCAGGTGATCCTTTTTTGCTTTGGTGCAATACTAAGTTGAAAGGCAGTCAGTTGATTAATTATTGAATAGGCTTTAGCGAATCAACTTCGGCTTCGGATAGTCCACTTGCTTTGACAATGACTGAAACTGCGATTCCCATCGAGAGCATATTTTTAGCAATCTCAATGGCTTTCTTTTGTTCTCCTTGAGCCATGCCCTGAGCCATACCTTTTTCGGTAGCCCATTCAATCATGGAAGCTTCGTCATGCAAATACTTCTGCCGTTCCTCATACAAGCGGCGAGCTTCCCGATCCTGGCTTAGAAACTCCAGCGTATCCATCGCTTTCTTCAAAGTCGGCTCATTCATCCTCAGCACCTCCCAATTCGATTTGTCAGCACCTTTCAAGAACAATAACCAGTTGATCAAACCCCCTTCGACGGGAACAGATTGATCGTCCAGCTTGGACAGTTCCATAAAATGAATCTCGATATCGTCGCTTAGTTCAAGACCCGTATGGTCTTCCCTCAGATGGAACACATTATGGTAACGTTCATTAGAAATAAACGAGTAGTTCAAGATATTAATGGTGACACATTTTTTCAGTTCCTTGTAGGTTTGCCCTTCCTGCAACTGGCCGGAGTAGCGCTTGCTCCAGTAATAAAGTGTGCGCTTTTCAATATCGTATTTATTGAAAAGTTGCATCTCGATGTTGATCAATTTGTCCTCGATTGTCTTGGCCCAAATGTCGAAAATGGACTGCTTATCGAGTGGGGCATCTTTATCGGTGTATGGGTTCAGAAGAACGATCTCTGTCAGTGGCGGCTCACCCGACTCGGCAAACGTTCGATTCAAGAAAGCGAGCAGCACATCTTTATTGTCTTCACTGCCAAAAATTCGTTTGAACACGAAATCATTCCGGGGGTCAAGCAAATCCGGCATCTGACAATCAACTCCATTTCTTTTTATTATACCATGGTTTGGCTTGGGGATAACATTTTGGATGTTATGGACTTGAAAAACTCCATAAAACAAACAACCGATCCTGCTAGGGTCGGCTGTTTGCTCTGAAGTTGCCTTCAATATATTGTTCACCCAGAATTTCGTGGATTGTGTAAGCTTCGGGCGGAAGGTGTTCTTGTATAAAGGAGTCAAATTGATTGCGCTCAAGATCATACATAATCTCAACCTCTTTTGCGAACAAACGAGTTTCTTTTTCAAGAAGCTGGGCAAGCTCCGGCAACGGTTTGGCTTGAAGTGATTCTGACGGTAGAATTTGTTCCAGTCCTTTTACATAGTATTCCAGTTGGCGTGCACCGACGATTTTGACGCCTTGATTACTCTCGTTGGTCATAATGATCGTAGGGAACCCGCGTACACCGAGCGATCTGGCAAGGTCAAAGTCCTGTTCTAACAATTGCTGAGCGGCCGGAAGCTCTGCATGATCCACTATTGCTTCCCCATCAAGACCCATTTGATTTACAATATCAATCAGCACCAGGCTTTCCGCGATATTCTGATTATGTGCAAAAACAGCTTCTTTCGCCCGGCGCAGAAAAACTGTAGCCAGATGCTCATTTTGTTGTTGGATCACTTTAAACACTCGGGAAGGAGGATATGAAGAAAGAATTGGATTATGAAGCCATAATGAGCCGTCAATCGGCATACGGGAATGTGCGCCAACTTCTTTCCAGTGACCAGCTACATCGGCTGGACTGCCAATGCCATTCTTGACGTCAGCAAATCCATCCCAACCTTCCAATAAACCACCCATCACTGTATGGAAATTGACATAATGTCCGTACTGCTCCCCAAAACGCCGTAATACGGGTTCAAGCGCCCAACAATGGGAGCAGATCGGGTCAGTGATATAGTAAAGGTCAGCCTTTTTCTTGGACGGCTTAAGATCAATAAATTGTATGGACTCTTCATCTGCAGTACCGCATACGCCTGTTTCTAAATCGCAAATCATCTTATTGTTAGGGATTCGAATCGCCTCTTCCTTACAGATTCTTATATTCTTGTGCCCATTTCTGGACGGATTGGAGTGCAGTTGTGAGAGATCGTCCTTTTTCCGTTAATTCATACGAAATGATCACATTGGAGCCAGTCGTTACTTTTTTCTCGATTAAAGCATGCTCGACAAGTTCAGTCAGTTTCAATGAAAGTGCTCTTGGAGTAATATCAGCAAGATCCCTTTTGATTTCAGAAAAATGTGCCGCTCCATTCGGACAAAGGGAAAGGTAATGTATGATTAGGCCGTTCCATCTCTTACCCAATATCTGAAACGAGTATTCTAAATACGGACAAATGTCGATAACAATCACCACCTTGATATATATAGTATACTAGATATAATAAATATATCAAGATCGATAATTTAGTTGGGCGTATACGTACATATTGACATATAGTTAAGTTAGATTATGCTAATTAGCATCAAGAAAAGGAAACGGAACTCAAGCTCAAGCTCAAGGCATGCACCAGCATACGGAAGGGGAGCATCTATGTCTGGATATTTACGGGGACAAATGGCAAAAATGGCTAACGTGAATGTTGAAAATTTAAGATACTACGAGAATCATGGTTTAATTCCCTCACCCCTACGTTCGGAATCCGGTTATCGTCTTTATTCGGATGAAGTGCTAAGTAGACTAGTGTTTATCAAAAACGCCAAGTTTTGTGGATTCACGTTGAAGGAAATTAAAAAAGCGTTGACCAAGTCCGAAAGCAGCAGTATCAGTCTGGCTGATTTTTTGACTGTTATTGATAAAAAAATGGATAAAATTCATGTAGAAATGGCCAGGCAGCAAAAAACATTAGCGATGTTAGCAGAGCTGAAAACAAATTTGCAGGCAGAGGATAAGCATCCCGAGGTGCAGGCCACGCTCCAAATGCTTAACATGGAATCGTAGCTTGACTTTGTACCTTACTACAGGCTTTACAATAACGTTATTCTAACCTGTAGGGGGAATTCAATTGGAAATGACGAATATGGAACAGCTCACTGCAATCAAACAGTATTTGAAGGAAACAAGCAGATTTGAAGAAAAATCAGTGGACCTTCTTCGGCAGGAAATGGCTGAGTCTGCAGCTAAGATGAGCATCCATCCTACCGTTACGGTCCAAAAGGCAGCAATCGGATATTTGAATGGGGAGTGGATTATTCCTGCAAATCTTGCTCCTGAAATGGACCGAACTGTGATCCTTTATTACCATGGTGGTGGGTTTATTGCAGGTACCTGCGAATTTTACCGTGATCTGTGCGCGAGAATAGCAGAGTCCAGTGGTGTCAAACTATTGATCGTCGAATACCGTCTGGCGCCGGAGCATCCGTATCCCGCTGCGAACGACGATTGTTTGAGCGCCTATCAATGGCTGCTTGCGAACGGATATTCAGCAGGCAATATCATATTCGGGGGAGATTCAGTTGGAGGAAGTCTTGCGCTTATGACGCTGATTACTTTACGAGATGACGGCAAGGCGCTTCCGGCAGGCGCTTTTCTGATTTCACCACATACCGATCTTGTTCATCTGGATGGGGAGTCCTATATGAGTCGAGCGGAGCTTGATCCTACAGGGAGCATGAAGGGTAATCAAAGGATAGTAGATGCTTATCTTGGCAACGTATCGGAAGAAGTCTCCTTGTTATCGCCATTAAGGATGGATTTGAGCGGGTTACCTGATATATTCATCCAAGTTGGTGATCATGAAGTTTTGTTAAGTGATTCTATACGGTTTGCGGATCGTGCCCGAGCTGCAGGTGTTATTGTACATCTGGAGATATGGGATCATATGTGGAGTGTATTTCATTTTTTGGCCTACATGCTGCCAGAGGCACAGCAGGCCATTGCTCAGATTGGTCAATATGTTCAAACGAGGTTGAAGTAAGCAATCCATAAGAAATCGCAGCTCGATTTTATGTTACTATTTACTTGTGGAAAGTAAATATGATGTGAAAAGGAGCATACCAACATGCAAAAAATTAACCCGTTCTTGTGGTTTGATGGCACTGCCGAAGAGGCGATGAACTTTTATGTCTCGATCTTTAAAAACTCCAAAATTGAAAGTGTTGCTCGCTATGGAGAAGAAGGACCAGGACCGAAGGGTTCGGCAATGTCTTGTACATTCCAACTGGACGGTCAACATTTTATGGCATTAAACGGTGGCCCACACTTCACGTTCTCACCAGCCATATCGTTCTTTGTGAACTGCGAGACCCAACAAGAAGTAGACGAGCTGTGGGAGAAACTATCTGAAGGCGGGGAGAAGCAACGATGCGGCTGGCTGAAAGACAAATATAATTTGTCATGGCAGATCATTCCCACTGCATTAGGCCAAATGCTTCAGGACAAAGATGCAGAGAAATCGTCAAGGGTGATGCAGGCCATGCTGCAAATGGACAAGATTGATATTGAAATTCTAAAGCAGGCATATGACGGACAAGTACATTAAATCCAAATGTTACCAAGTAGCTCAAACGGCAGAGATGCCGTTTTTTATTTTGCTATATAATCGTTACATACGAGACAATTTGCTCTTAAAAAGAACTCAACAGACTTTCTTGACTAATCAGTCCGAAAAAGATAAGATAGATTTCAGCAGGGAGGTAATCAAAAAAAATATGGGCAGAAGTAAGGAATTCGATACTACGCTTGTGCTGCACAAGGCGATGGAAGTATTTGGCCATTATGGATATGAGGGCACTTCATTGCAAAATTTACTTGATGGGTTAGGCATAGCCCGTCAGAGCCTCTATGACACCTATGGCACCAAAAGGGATTTATTTATTTTGGCAGTGAAGCATTATGTGAATGAGAAAACCGCGGCAGTCATTTCATATTTGAAGCGTCCCGGTTCGGTGAAGGAAGCCATTGCCGCTATCTTCAGTGAAGCCGTAGCTGTTCTGAAGGATGAACATCGTCGTAAGGAATGTTTCATCATGCACAGTGCCATTGATCAGGTTCCTCATGACCCGGAGATCGCAGATTTATTCAAACAAGATATGGAACGTTTGGAGCAAGCTTTTTATGAAGCATTAGTTCTTGCTCGCAAACAGGGTGAATTGAGTGATCGCCAAGATGACCTGCTGGCTCTTGCCAGATATTTGAATCATGCGAGATATTCGTTGACTCAGGTGGCCAAATTAACCAAGGACCCTCGGATTCTGGACGATATTGCAGCCGTTACCCTATCCACGCTTGATTAATTATGGAGCGTATTTGACGCTTCATTATTTTTTGAATATATTGGACTGAACGATCTGGAAAAGAGGTGTTTAACTTGTTAAAATGATTCGTTTTGGAACTGGCTTAAATTTTTTTTGATAATTCCAGACTATTTAGTCTAAAAATGAAAGGATGCATATGCTCATGAATCAGAACAAACCAAAAGGCTTGGCATTAATACTCCTAGCAGTATCGCAGTTAATTTTGGCCCTTGATTACACGATTATTTTTGTTGCGTTACCTTCTCTAGCAGCTGACTTAGGCTTTACAGCCAACCATTTGCAATGGGTAGTTAGTGCTTATTCCTTGGCGTATGGTGGATTCTTGCTCATCGGAGGAAGATTGTCGGATTTGTTAGGGCGGCGGAGAATGTTTATGATTGCAATAGGCCTCTTCGGTTTAGGTTCTCTACTGGGCGGTTTGGCTGATTCTCAGCTGCTTCTTATCTTGGCCAGGGGACTTCAAGGTCTTGGTGGAGCGCTTCTGTCGCCTGCAACCTTGTCTCTTATTATGTCTAATTTTGAAGAAGGCAAGGAACGTAACCGTGCACTGGGGATTTGGGCTGCTATGGGTGGAGTCGGTTTATCACTTGGATTATTGCTTGGCGGAGTCCTGACCAGCTACGTTGGATGGGAATCCACTTTCTTTGTGAATGTCCCGATTGCTTTTCTTGTCATGATTCTTGCTCCTGTCGCCCTTGTGGAAAGCAGGACCGCTTCGGCAACACGTCAGTATGATCTGGCAGGTACGATTTCGGTAACGGCCGGGATGATTTTAATCGTCTATTATCTCATCCAATCCCCGATTGAAGGCTGGCTGCACGTAAATACGATCATCCCTGGTCTACTAGGGATTGTCTTGCTTCTGCTATTTGTAGTCATTGAGAATCGTACGCAGGAACCTCTGATTCCCTTTAGATTGTTCCGTTTACGAAGCTTAACCGGAGCTGCCTTTACCGCCTTTTTATTTTCGGCATCATTCGGAACTCTATATTATTTCCTGACTCTGTACACTCAAGAGGTATTGCATTACTCAGCTATTCAATCGGGATTCAGCTTTTTGCCGCTGACTCTAAGTGCACTCTTAGGTGCAAAGCTTATTAACAGGATGATAGCGAAGCTTGGCATAGCTGGCACCATTGCATCCGGTATGGGACTTGGTGCAGTCGGTTTTATGCTGCTCACTGGGCTTTCTGAAACAGGGACAGCGTGGGGATTCATTCCAGGTACAGTCATCATAGGTCTGGGTCAGGCGTTCGTATTTACAACGATGTATATTGCCGGCGGTACAGGTATTGATATGAAAGAACAAGGTATCGCATCCGCTATTGTCTCCACAGGACAGCAAGTTGGCGGAGCTATTGGATTGGCTGTAACGATGGCGATCATCTCTGCAAGCCTGGGTACTAGCGCTGCTATGGAATCGATGAATGCTGTACAATTGAATGGCGCGATACAGACTGCTTTTGTGATTAACGCTTGTATTGCTCTCATTGGCATCGTTATAGCTTTAATTGCACTTAAACCCAAAAAGTCTTCCACCGTTGATAGTAAGTATGGAGATGTTACGGCGAAGTGAACCGTATAACTGCAGCACAGGAAACAAGCCTGAGCCAGGATCCTTTGATCTTGTCCGGGCTTTTTCTGCTGACTGCTGTACGTATTGATTTGCGTAGGTGGGTATGAGACCATAGACTTGTCTTGTAGTCGCAGTCTAATTCTTACTAATAACAGAAAGATCAGGTGTTGAGAGTGGATTTACTTCAGCTTAAGTACTTTCAAACTGTAGCCAAATATGAGCATTTATCCAGAGCAGCTGAGGAATTAAGAATTGCTCAGCCGTCATTGAGCCAAACGATTTCACGTCTGGAAAAGAGTCTGGGATATCAATTGTTTACGCGCAATGGGCGAAAAATTGAATTAAATGAATGCGGCAAAGCCTATCTCCGGAGAATCGAAAATGTATTTATGGAGTTAAATGAAGGGCTTAGGGAAATGGAAGAGATTAGCCGGAAAAACAATGAGAAAATCGCAATCGCAGTAACCATTCCGAGCATCCTGCCGGATTTAATAGTTGGATTCAAAAATTTGTATCCTCAGGTCAGATTCAGACAGTATCAGTCATCGTCAGCGCTGATGAGCAAGCAGTTGGAAAATGCCGAGATTGATTTGGGAATTTCAACGGTAGAGCTGATCAGTGAGAATTTGCAATGGATTCCGCTGCTGCGAGAGGAAGTATTGCTGACGGTTCCACCAGGGCATCGTTTGGCGGAGCGCACAAGCATCAGACTAAATGAAGTGAAATCTGAGCCATTCATAGCTATGCCTGCGGGTCACGGGTTCAGAGACATCACTGAGGATTTTTGCAGGGAAGCCGGCTTCACACCTTTTACCGCGTTTGAAGGGGACGAGGCAGGCATTACACAGAAATTAGTAGCCAGAGGACTCGGGGTCGCTTTTTATCCATCGATTACGTCCTTTAATTCAGCTTCTTCAGATACCGTCAAATTGCGGATTGAAGAGCCTTCTTGTTTCAGAACCATCGGGCTATTATTGAATAAGAAGCATTACCTTACCTCCACCGTGCACAATTTTATCGATTTTGTTATTGACCATTTTGAACAAATCAAAATCAATCATCCATGACTCACGTTTCATATAGTTCTAAACCTATGAATATATACAATTAAATGTATTTATTATTATAAGTGGGATTCGTTATAATTTAGCTTATCATGAGTAAAGAGAGATGAGCTGATTGAATAGCAACCGGATATGGACCAAAGATTTTATGGTTATATGCATGAGCAGTTTTTTTATTTTTCTAAATTTCTATATGCTTGCTGCCGCGCTGCCGTTATTCGTGAAAGAGGTGCTGAATGGCAGCAAGCAGCAAATGGGATTGGTCATTACTCTATGGTCTCTGGGCTGCGTACTGATGCGCCTGTTCTCAGGGAGATGGGTTGATCGCTTCGGCATGAAAAAGCTGTCTGTAATATCATTATCCATTTTCGTAATTGCATCTTTTGTGTACTTTGGGGTATCCGGTATTTTATTATTATTGGTCATTCGTGCCATTCATGGCGGAAGCTTCGGAGTCGCGGCTACTTCCACGAGCGCATTGGCGACAGACATTATTCCGGAATCCCGCAAAGGAGAAGGCATTGGTTATTTTAGCATGTTTATGAGCATCGCCATGGTTGTTGGTCCGGCACTTGGGATCATGTTATGGAATCAATTCGACAGTGAAGCTGTATTGTTCACCATCAGCGCGGGTATTTCGTGTCTGGCTCTGGTATTCACCATGCTCGTCAAAAAGGATAATAAGCGTGAATCCATTCCGCAGGCAGCAGAAAAAATGTCATGGCGGAATCTGATCGAGAAAAAAGCGCTGCCGATCGCGTTTTCTGGAATGGTACTTGCGTTCTCCTACAGCTCCTTAACTTCATTCATTACCGCTTATAGTATAGAGCTCCATCAAGACAATGCAGCAGGGCTGTTTTTTATCGTATTTGCCGTGATGATCATTATTTCCAGACCGCTTGTTGGTAAAATATTTGACAGGTACGGTGGGAACTATCTGACTTATCCGGGTGTCCTTTGCTTCGCGATAGGTATGTTGATACTGAGTCAAGCGGATTCGAGCTTTGTGCTGCTGCTTTCCGGTGCTATCATTGGACTGGGTCATGGAGCTTTGGTTCCCTCCTTTCAGACACTCGCCATCCAATCGGTTTCCAGTGAGCGGCGTGGTGCTGCTACGGCAACGTTCTTTTTATTGTTTGATTTTGGTTACGGGCTGGGTTCGTTTATTCTTGGTCTGATTGCTGGCGCTGCGAACTACCGCATCATGTTTCTTGTTGCATGCGTTGTAGTGCTGTTATCGGCTTTCATTTATTACTTCATGGTTCATCGTCGAACCGCTCGTATGGTCAATTAAATGGAAGAAATGTCTACTATTAAAGCGACAGAAATGTCGTTTTTTTGTTGCATTTGAATGGGACGAGGCCGCACGGGTGGTGTGATCATATACTAATTTGGTCAATATTGGTATGATAAATGAAAGGATCTGATAACTTTTATTTCTACAAAGGGAGCTGTTAAGGTTGAATAGTTTTGTACAAACGGTTGTCATTTATTTTCCAATTGTATTTTGGTTAGCTGTTATTGTGGGTGTCATTACTCTTTTCAGAAGAAGAAATTTCCGATTCTCAAAAAAAGTTCGTGAATTTGATTTTGAATTATCCCAAAGAGGAACAGGATGGATAAAAATTCAGCCGTTAGAGGCCGTTCATATTGAAGAAGTGACGCAATGGGACGCGAGGAAGCAAATCATAAGCTTGAAGGATGGAACGCAAAAGAAAGTGCATAAGGTTCGTGCGGTTGGTATGGATAAGGAATTGGAATTTGTAAGAAATCAATTGGGGATCAAATTATCTTGAATTTAAGGGGAAGCTACGGAATGGAAGAAGAAGAATTGGCAAGAGAAGAGCTGAGGGTCCGATTAATTGAGGCTGAAATTGCTTTAAAAGAAGCTGAGGAAGCCTATGCGCTGTATGTCCAACAAATCGATCATTACAAGAGGACTATACGAAAGCAAAAGGTTGTGATTCTAGGAATCAAATCGAGTCTGGCCCATCATTTGCATGGAGACATAAATTAGGGCAGTGTAATAGTGGGTATATTAGTACTCATGAGATTGTGAGGAGTTGACCGATAAAATGAAGTACGAGGCAAATAGTCCAGAAGCCTATATCAGCCAACTACCTGAAGACAGAAAGCAAGCGATGGACAAGCTGAGAAATACGATCAAGGAGAATCTTCCAACAGGCTTTCTAGAAACCATATCCTATGGAATGATTGGTTATGTCGTACCCCATAGTATTTATCCGTCTGGGTATCATGTTAATCCTGAGGAGCCTCTACCCTTTATAAGCATAGCTTCCCAGAAGAACTATGTGGCGCTTTATCATATGGGAATTTATACATTTCCAGAGGTTTTAGCCTGGTTACAGCAGGAATATCCTAAGCATGTTCATACAAAGCTTGATATGGGAAAGTCATGCATACGTTTTAAGAAGATGGAGAGCATTCCTTATGACTTGATAGCAGAGCTGTGCAAGAAGATAACCTTAGAGGATTACCTCAAGAAGTATGAGATTGAAGTGAAACGAATAACAAAGTAATACTTTGGCATGAGTGTGACGGTTGCTTTCATTTATGCGAAAAGAATAATAGGCGGGAAAACAATTTATGTTTTCTTCGTCTTTTTTTGGATCTTGGGATAAACAGAGGACCCTCTTCTGACTTGTCTGAAATATCTTTGGATAGTAGCAACGTCAATTCTTCATTGGTTATTCCTTGAGAATTCATCTGTACACACCCTTTGAAGTAGTCTCGATTAGCTTATCATATTATTGAATAAAATAATGTATCAGATATCACGTTTTGATCGAAAGACACACTTATCGTCACGAAGGAGCTTAAATGATTGAAATGGGAGCTTTCCATAATTAGTGTGCCTTTTGTTAGCGGATTTAAACATAAGCATATCAACATGCACAGCAGATTTGTACAATATCGTTAATAACGAATTAATCCGTTGTATGATCGGAAATCATATACTACACTTTACATATTCGAATACAAGGCAGTATGAAAAGAGGTATAAAAAATTGAGCGCTAATAACTGGGAAGCTTTTTTTGATACGCATGCTCCTTTTTATATGAATAATGGTTTTACTAAAAATACGGCTGCCGAAGTTGATTTTGTTCTTGACGAATTGCAACTTCCCTTTGGTAGCTTCATTCTCGATGTGGGGTGTGGGACAGGAAGACATTCCATTGAGCTTGCACAGCGTGGGTATCAGGTTACAGGTATCGATATATCGTCCGGTATGCTGGAAGAAGCAATGACAGCAGCCAAAGCAGCAAAGGTTAACGTCGAGTGGATTCATCGTGATGCAGTAAAATTCTCCCGAAGCGAATCTTATGACGCTGCAATTTGTCTGTGTGAAGGTGCCTTTGGTTTAGTGGGTCAAGATGATGATCCCCTTGAGCATGATATGGCAATCCTCAGCAATGTGAGTCATGCGCTTAAACCGAAGGCTCGCTTTATTCTGACCACTTTAAATGCCTATTCAAAAATCAGGAAATTTACTCAAGAAGAGGTCGAACACGGTATTTTTAATCCGGTAACGATGATTGAGCAAAGTGTCGTTGAATGGGATTTGCCGGAGGGGAAAAAAGAAATACAGATGAAGGAACGCAGATATTTTCCAACAGAGCTTCAACAGATGTTTGACAACGCAGGATTTCACGTTGATAGCATCTGGGGTGGTACAGCAGGACGATGGGGGAAAAGAAAGATTAACCTCGATGAAGTGGAGATTATGGTAGTGGCGACCAAAAAATAATACAAAAACAGGGATTGCCGATGTTCAGGCGATCCCTGTTTTCATTGTAGACTAATGCTCTCTAAACATTAATGCCTTTATGGCGAATCGAGGCAAAATCAGCTGTCTTCGCCACCTCGACGGTTGTTTAATTAACCGATACAACCATTCTGCATGTAATTTCTGCCATACCTCAGGTGCCCGCTTGACCTTACCTGCAATAACATCAAGACTGCCTCCGACACCGATAGCGATTTTGGCATTCAGCTTTGATTTATATTTATGAATCCATCGTTCAGCGTATGGAGCCCCAAGTGCTACGATTAAGAAGTCAGGTGCCAAGGACTGAATTTCTTGAACAATCCTTGCATCATCCTCCTGTTTAAAAAAGCCATGGTGCCTGCCCAGTATGGATACATTCGGATAGGTTTGACTAATCACTTCCGCTGCTTTTTTACTTGTAGCATCGTCTGCGCCCAGAAAGTAGAACGACCATTTTTTGTGATTTCCAGCCTCCAGCAGCTTGAAGAGCAGGTCACATCCGGTAACCCTTTCTGGAAGATGCCCACCTTTCAAACGGGAAACCATGACGATGCCAATACCGTCAGCCGTAACGAGACCGGCCTCATCAACAATGGAACGCAGCGATTGATCGTGTTGGCAGGACATTACGATTTCCGGGTTACCTGTAACGACATGGAAAAGTTCTGATTTATGTTGATCTATGACCTCGTCAAGTACGTGTACGGTTTGGTCCATTGTCATTTTGGGAAAAGGAATGCCCATGATTTTGGCGACATTATCCATTGAAGAAACTCCACCTTCGTTTCAGATATCCCTATATATTAACACGATTTAAGCTAAGGGGCTATACTGCTGTCCAAGAAGTAAACGAATGTATCTGCCGATGTGCAACCGGGTACACGATGACAACAAACCGCAGGAAAAGGTGAAATTAGGGTCTGGCTACTTTTCAAATTCACGTTATAATCAAGGTGATACGGAGATTGCCATATCAGCTCGTCACACTTGTCATGAATCCGTTTGAATGCTGAAGATGGTAGAGGAGGAGTCAAAATGAGTTCAAATGCAAGTAAGCCTGTAAGCGTAATCATTGTAGGTGCGGGACAACGCAGTCTCGTCTATGCATCCTACGCAGAACGTTATCCCGACCAATTACAGATTGAAGGTGTAGTGGAGCCGGACCCGGAGCGCAGACAATTGGCTGCGGAGCGTTTTGGAATTTCTGCTCACAATACGTTTGCCTCCGTAGAGGAATTGTTAGACCGTGCTCAACTGGCGGACGCAGTGATTAATGGTACGATGGACGAGCTTCATGTCTCAACAACCCTGCCCTTGCTTGAACACGGATATCATGTGCTGCTGGAAAAGCCGATTGGTGTGACGGAGGAGGAGACGCTGGAGCTGGAAGCTGCCGCGCTCAAATATAACCGGATTGTGATGATATGCCATGTGCTTCGTTATGCGCCCTTTTACAAGAAAGTCAAGCAGTTGGTGTCTGACGGCGAAATCGGCGAAATCTTGACGATGCATACCTCGGAGCATGTGAGCTATCATCATATGGCGGTATCCTTTGTCCGCGGCAAATGGAGCTCCGAAGCCCAATGCGGGTCCTCGATGCTGATGGCCAAATGCTGCCATGATCTGGATTTGGTGTCCTGGCTGATGGGGGAGGCCCGGCCTCATAAAGTAAGCAGCTTCGGCAGTCGTATGCAATTCCGACCGGAGAAAGCACCTGTGGGAGCTGGCAGCCGCTGTCTGACCGATTGCAGCATTGAAGAATCCTGTATGTACTCAGCGCGTAAGCATTATTTGAATATGGAGCGCTGGGGCTTTTATGTGTGGAATAACTATCATCTGGGTATGAGGATGAGTGAGGAGGATAAGCTGGAATCGTTGCGTACGGATAATCCTTACGGCCGCTGTGTATGGCATTGCGATAACGATGTTGTAGACCACCAGTCTGTCATTATTGAATTTGATAATTTGGCAACAGCATCCCACAATATGGTAGGTACCGCTTCAAGATCCTGTCGTATCCTGCATATCATCGGTACGCATGGGGAGATTCAAGGGGTTCTTGAGGACGGCTATTTCTATTTGCGTCAGCCAGACCCGGTTAAAGGGCGGGAATACAAGGAGCACAAGATTGCCGTAGATGTAGCCGATGACAGTCATGGCGGGGGTGATCTACTATTAGTGGAAGATTTCGTGCGTGCGTTGCGCGGAGAACAGCCCTCTATCTCGTCTACTACACTTGAACAATCGGTAGATGGTCACCGGATCGGCTTTGCAGCGGAACGATCCAGACGTCTTAACCAACTGGTAACACTCGAATTTAAATAGAACTCTTCAAGTGGGATTTGCCTACTATGATTGGACCGCCCGGTGACAGCCCGAGCGGTTTTTCTATGATATAGCTGTTTTTACAGTTCATATTGCGAAAAGACTATATCATTTTTTCTAATGAAAACTATCATTTTTAATAATGAAATGGGGTAAATCAGGGCAAATCACCCCGATTTCTATGTCTTTTTGTTTAAAATGGATATTAATGTAATAAAACCATTTATCAGGATGAAATGTCTCCGTTGATCGTTTTGTTGTAATATGTTAGGTTAGTATTTGATGAAATGTCGATTTGGATAGAAAAAAAGATTTTATGTTTATGAGAGGTGGATATTGTTGCAACTTCAGGTAACGAACAGTCCTTTTAATCAGGAGCAAGTCGAGCTTCTTAATCGCCTTCTGCCAACCTTAACAGATTCACAGCAGGTATGGATCAGCGGGTATTTGTCCGCCCTACAAAGAACGGCAGCATCGGCACCGATCGTCGCTGATCAGCAAGCAAGTGCGGTCGCAGTGATGGAAGCACTTCCTACAGTCAGTCAACCTGTTATTTCCCGTGAAGTGACGATTCTTTTTGGTTCCCAAACCGGTAATTGTCAGCGTCTGGCTGGCAGCTTGTCCCGTAAGCTCGAAGAGCAAGGGTTTCAGGTAACCTTGTCTTCCATGAACAACTTCAAATCGAATGGCTTGAAGAAGGTCGAGAATTTGTTGGTGCTGGTAAGTACCCATGGTGAAGGTGAGCCGCCGGATAACGCCCGGTCCTTCCACGAATTCCTTTATAGCAAAAGAGCCCCTCAATTAGAAAACCTGCGTTTTTCCGTGCTTGCCTTGGGAGATACTTCATATGAGTTTTTCTGCCAAACCGGCAAGGATTTCGATACTCGTCTGGAGGAGCTTGGCGGTCAACGATTGACTCCGCGCGTTGATTGTGATCTGGATTATGACGAACCGGTAGCAGAATGGTTTGAGCATGTTCTAAGTTCTTTAAGTGGAAGCCAACATACATCTGCAGCGGCATCGAATGCTGCCCAAGTATCGGTTAGCACCATCGGGCAAGAGCAGTCTGAATATTCCCGTACGAACCCTTTTAAAGCCGAGGTGCTGGAAAATTTGAATCTGAATGGCCGCGGCTCAGATCGGGAAACCCGTCATCTTGAGCTGTCGCTTGAGGGCTCCAATTTGCAGTTTGAACCTGGTGATTGCGTAGGGATTTATCCTGAAAATCACCCGGAATTAGTAGATTCACTGATTAAGGCTATGAACTGGAATCCTGAGGAGTCCGTTCCGGTGAACAAGAAGGGTGAAGAGCATCCTTTACGTGAAGCGCTGCTGTATCATCTTGAAATTACGGTGCTGACAAAGCCATTATTGGAGCAGGCTGCGCAGTTGTTCTCCAACCCTAAGCTGAGCGAGCTGTTGGCACCAGGACATGAGCAGGAGCTTAAGGCGTATCTGGATGGCCGTGATTTGCTGGATTTGGTTGAGGATTTCTCACCGGGTCAAGTTTCGGCTCGCAGCTTTACAACTATTTTGCGGAAATTGCCCGCACGTCTCTATTCGATAGCCAGCAGTCTTAAGGCTAATCCGGATGAGGTGCATGTTACGATCAGGGCAGTTCGTTATGAAGCCCATGGCCGGGAACGGTATGGCGTATGCTCCGTTCATTGTGCAGAGCGTTTAGAGAATGGCAGCACCTTGCCCATTTATATTCAGCACAATCCGAATTTCAAGCTTCCAACGAATCCGGATGTCCCTGTTATTATGATTGGGCCAGGTACAGGAGTCGCTCCATTCCGGTCTTTTCTGGAGGAACGTGAGGAGCTTGGTGCACAAGGAAAAACGTGGCTGTTCTACGGCGATCGGCATTTTGTTACCGATTTTCTGTATCAGACCGATTGGCAGCGTATGCTTAAAGAGGGCGTGCTGACACGTCTGGATGTTGCGTTTTCTCGCGATACAGAAGAAAAGGTCTACGTACAGCATCGTTTGCTGGAAAAAAGTAGCGAGGTTTTCGGATGGCTTCAAGAAGGTGCACATATCTATGTTTGCGGTGACGAGAAGCATATGGCACATGACGTCCATGCTGCGTTGGTCACTATCCTCCAGCAGGAGGGCAACATGAGTCCTGAAGAAGCTGTCGCTTATCTGGACAATTTGCAGCAGCAGCAGCGTTACCAGCGCGACGTGTATTAATAGAAGATGGATTGAGTGCGAGAGGAGATAGCAACTATGGCGAATGATCAATTGGTGAAGCCTGTAGGCGGTCCGCCAAGTGAAGTTGAGCATATTAAGAGCGAAAGCAATTACCTGCGTGGTGCGCTCGTAGAAACGATAGGAAACCCGATAACCGGCGGTTTGCCCGAGGATGATAATCGTCTGTTAAAATTTCATGGGAGCTACATGCAGGATGATAGAGACTTGCGTAACGAGCGTGAAAAGCAGAAGCTGGAGCCTTCTTACCAGTTCATGCTTCGCGTAGTGGCGCCAGGCGGCGTAGCTACACCAACCCAATGGCTGACTATGGACAGTTTGGCTCAAAAATATGGTAATGGAACGCTGCGCGTAACAACACGTCAAGCTTTTCAAATGCATGGGGTTCTCAAATGGAACTTGAAAAAGACGATTCGCACCATTAACGACACGCTGATGACTACATTAGCTGCCTGTGGTGATGTAAACCGTAATGTAATGAGCAATCCGAATCCTTACCAATCTGAGGTTCATGCTGAGGTTTACGATTGGGCACGCAAGATTAGCGATCACTTGTCCCCGCGGACACCGGCTTATCACGAAATATGGCTGGATGGCGAAAAGGTGCTAGACAGCACGGAAGGCCAGGCAGAAGTAGAGCCGATTTATGGTCCGGTGTACTTGCCGCGTAAGTTCAAAATCGGTATGGCCGTTCCTCCTTCCAATGATGTAGATGTGTTTTCTCAGGATCTGGGTTACATTGCCATCGTAGAAAATGGCAAGCTGCTTGGGTTTAACGTTACGGTTGGTGGCGGAATGGGCATGACTCATGGCGATACAAGCACTTACCCGCAACTGGGTCGTGTTATTGGCTTCTGCACACCGGAGCAAGTGATTGATGTAGCAGAGAAGACGGTTACGATCCAGCGCGATTACGGAAACCGTTCGGTCCGCAAAAATGCTCGTTTCAAATACACGATCGACCGCCATGGTCTGGAGTGGTTTGTAACCGAGCTGCATAACAGATTAGGCTGGCAGCTGGAAGCAGCGCGTGCTTATCATTTTGATCATAACGGCGACCGCTATGGTTGGGTGAAGGGCAGCAACGGCAGATGGAACTTGACGCTTTACGTTCAAAGTGGACGGATTCAAGACCAAGAGGGCTACCTTCTGATGACCGCACTGCGCGAAATCGCCAAGATTCATACGGGTGACTTCCGGTTGACACCGAATCAGAACGTGATCATTGCCAACGTAACCACGCCGAAGAAGCGTAAAGTTATGGAGCTTGTCGAGCAGTATGGACTGTCTGATGGTGCTCATCAATCTGCATTGCGCAGAAGCTCCTTGTCCTGTGTGGCCTTGCCAACCTGTGGGCTGGCCATGGCTGAGGCCGAACGTTATTTGCCAGTCTTGATGGAAAAGCTGGAGCTGATCCTTGATGAAGTCGGTTTGCGCGAGGAAGAGATTGTGATTCGGATGACTGGCTGCCCTAACGGGTGCGCAAGACCTGGATTGGGTGAAATCTCGTTTATTGGTAAGGCGCCAGGCAAATATAATATGTATATGGGTGCTGGTTTTACCGGAGACAGGCTGAACAAGCTGTATCGGGAAAATATCGGTGAGGCGGAAATTCTGGATACACTCAAGCCTATTTTCCATCGGTATGCGAAAGAACGGACACAAGGTGAGCATTTTGGAGATTTTGTTATCCGCACCGGCTATGTAAAAGCAGTGACTTCAGGATTGAATTTCCACGACTAATTGGCTGTCATTCATATTGTAAGCTCAAAAAGACCAGAGACATTCGACTCTGGTCTTTTTGATATATTTACAATATTAAAGATATAAAAAGTCCGGTGAATAAGGAGCGGAGTGGTCAAATAATTCTGGAGAAGCGTAGCGGTCGCCTTTGTTTCCGTATATGTACAGCTAAATGTCTTATAGGATCAGAAAAATACGGAAACAACAGCGATTGGAAGGATATTTGACCGCGCAGCGGAGACTTTTTCAACGGACTTTTAAAGCAAGCAGCTATTTGGGTACACCATTTGAAGATCTAGATATCAAGTATCCCTTTTCCATTAATCTGTCAGATAGTATTCGTTCGCATTGACGCTGATTATATTTAGCCATACACACCCTCACCTCTATAATTTTTTAGCTATATTTTACCACATATTGAATACTAAATTGAGTTTGGGTTCAGCGAACTGAAACCTTTCACAATTGAAGTGCTGAGATCTGTCGAGAGTCGCCGGACCGGTTTTCGTACTGCCGTCTGTGGCCTGCTTGGCAGCTTTCCCGGGGAAAACGGGCATTTGGCCGTGGATATAGTGAAGCAGGCGGAGGATGGCAGCGGGTTGATCGTCCGGCTTCACGAGTTTGTCGGTGTCCGCGGGACCGTGGAACTGTCCAACAGCTCCCCTGTGAAGTCCTGGCAGGAATGCGATCTGCTGGAGCACATTGCGGGAGAGGAGACAGGGGCTCCGGTCATAAAAAGCGGCTGTACAGCCTTATAAGATCAAAACGTATTTGCTCCGCTTCTAAAGGTGCAGGATGCAGGGATGAAGCATCCCCGTGTGCTGTTAACCCGCCGCAGGCCCACAGGCTTGCGGCGGGTTTTTGTGAAGCTTCACATAAACAAATGCTGTGACAATGTGCAAATTTTATGGGAAGTTGCCGAAAGAATATGCAAAACCGGTCCAATCTACCCTTATTTTTGCGGCATTATTCTGCGCTTCATTACCGGAATAATGTGCTAATTCACACGTAAAGGTCTATATACAAGGCTGGGTCGGCTGCTTCTACGTGGCGCGGACACGAAGTTTCCTACCGATCACCCCACAGTCGGACAGGCCGTTTGAAAGCGGATTCAGGTAAATAACAAAAATCGTACAGAAAGACCTAAAGATTCTTAAGGCCTGGAATGGACGGATCACAGTACAGTGTAAGCATCCATGGAGCGAAGCTTTTAGTGAAAATGAAAGCGGTTTATTGTGAGCAATCATTTCCTGTCTGCCACAAGCTCCACATAAAATTCCCAAGGGAGGAAATTGTTGAATGAGGAGAATAGGTTTGTTTGCTGTGTCCCTGGCGGTACTGCTCGTAATGATGCTGACCAATATCGCCTATGCCGATGTATCATCCCATTATCTTAACCCGCTGATGAAGGGAGCCGACCCTACCATTGAACGTCAAGACGATGGATACTATTACTCGGCTGCAGGCGATGGCAATGTTGTATTGAAACGGCATGAAACCATTCTTGGCGTTTCCACCGCGAAGAGTAAAGAAGTATGGAAGTTACCTGAAAACCTGGAATTTATATGGGGGCCCGATGCGCACAGGATCGATGGCAAATGGTACATCTATTTCGCTTCCGGTCCGAAGACTAGTGATCAAGCGGGGCGCTTTGCTTATGGCCATCCCAGCTCCTATGTTCTGGAGAACAGCTCGCCCGATCCATTTGAAGGGACCTGGGTACTGAAGGGAACCTATGATAATGGAGACGGACTTACACCCCAACAGGGGTTGCTGAATACGCAAAGCTATGGTCTTCCTACCGGCTTTGTCACCATCAAGGGGCAGAGATACCTTACCTACACCAAATATTTCTATTTTATAGATCCAAAAACGGGAAACCAGAGATTTGATGAATGTCCCACGATTGTCAAAATGAAAAACCCGTGGACATTGGAAGGCGAAGAGATTACGTTAGCCAGGCCGACCTACGACTGGGAGAAGTATGTTGATAATGTTAATGAAGGCGCAGCCGTCGTGGAGCGAAACGGTAAAGTTTATTTTGCCTATTCCGCCAGCAGCTACACGCATGACAACTATGCTGTCGGCCTGTCCTGGGCCGATCTGGCCCAAAGTGTGGAGAATGAAGCGGCGTGGAATAAACATCCCGTGCCGATCATGAAACGTTCGGATGAAAACGGTTCTTATTCGACAGGCTCGCCGTTATTCCTGAAATCCGAAGACGGCACAGAGGACTGGATTACATACCATGGCATACCGACCCATAGTCAAGGCGGCAAGAACAGAGAGGTTCGCGCCCAGCGGATCAATTGGGACGACAATGATTTCATTAATCTGGGCATCCCGTCCAACCCCGGCACCGTGCTTAGCCGCCCCTCCGGGGAGGAGAAGAGCGAAGTCTATGAAGCGGAAGACGCGCAATTATCAGGGGCTGCAAGAGCAACCATGAACAGCATCTATGCCTCGTCCGGCCGATATGCCCGGTACAGCAATGGCAATAACAGCGACTTTGTAGAGTTTACAGTCAACACGAATGCAGGGGGGATTTACTCGCTGGACTTCCGCTACAACAACAATACGACAGAACCGGTCACCATGACACTGGGCGTGAACCAGGAGGCTCCTACCGCGCTTGTATTCCCGTCTAATGCTGGACCGGAGAACAAGCTGAACTTCGACTTGAAAACCGTTCACAACATCCGGCTGAATGACGGTAGCAACATCGTACGTCTTTCCGGCAAAAGCGCTTTAGGGCTGGACGCTATCATTGCCAAGAAAAGCGTCTTGTATGAAGCGGAGGGCGCAGTGTTGTCCGGAGGCACGGGAATTGCTCAAAATCATACGGGATATAGCGGTTCAGGCTTTGTCAGCGGGTTCTCGGAGCCGAACGCGGCGATCAGCTTTACGGTAAACGCTCCTCACGCGGGCAGCTATTCGGTCAAGCTGGCTTATGGCGCTGGAACTGGGAAAGATCGAACCTTGACCATGTATGTGAATGGCACCAGGATCAAACAAGCGAATTTCTTCGGTCTGAAGGGATGGAACAAGTGGGCCGACAGATATGACAATGTATTCCTGAAAGAGGGAAGCAATGTCATCACCTATAAGTATGATAGCGGCGATACGGGGAATGTCAATCTGGATTATATCACCGTTACCGATGCGGCGACCTGGACGTATGAGGCGGAATCCGCCAAAACGACAGGTGGTGCGGATTCCGCGATCGTTCAGGCTCAGGATGGGAACACGGGAATCGGTTATGTGAGCGGTCTGTCCCAAGTGAACTCGTCCGTGGAATTCTCTGTGTATACCGAGTATGCGGCTTCTTATGATCTCAAGCTGCGGTACGCCACAGAGCAGGTCGGCAAAATATTGTCGCTGGAGGTGAATGGCACGCCTGTGCAGAACATGGTCCTTCCCTACTCAGGGGGCGCCAATGTGTGGAAGGAAGAGATTGCAACCGTTCCCCTGAACAAAGGGAAAAACAGCATCACCTATAAGAGTGCAACCGGAGATTCAGGTGTCGTCCATATCGATCATATTCATCTGAATAAGCGCACGCCCTGGAAATATCAGGCGGAAGCAGCAGCCCTCTCAGGCACGGTGGGTATCGGAAGAGACCGTCTATGGTTTGAAGGCAACGGTTATGTCGGCTTATTCCAGACAAAGGGTGATTCGATTGGGTTTGAAGTGAATGTCCCCTATACAGCGGCCTATACGTCAACCTTGCGCTATTCGGGTGTACAGTCGTCGAATCGAACCATGAGCATGTATGTGAACGGCCAACGGGTCAAGCAAGTTTCCTTGCCGCCGACAGCGAATTGGGATACCTGGATGGACGCAACCGAGACGGTCAATCTGGCAGCGGGGAAGAATAGCATTGAATTCCGCCGTGAGGAAGGGGACACCGGACAGCTCAATATAGACAGCCTGATCCTGGATAAATTCAGCGGTGGATTCATGAGCACGACGGCCAGGGAACTTACTCCCGAGAAGATGGTGAAGATCCAGCCGAAGCATAGCGGCAAGGCGCTGAGTGTGGCAGGTGAGAAATACAATCAGGGAGCAGCCGTTACCCAATATTCCAATGGCGATACCAATAGTCAATTGGTGCGATTCTTGGATATGGGAACAGGCTATTACCGGATCCAAGTTATGCGTGGAGCACGCTTCCTCGATATCAAGCCTGATTCGGATATCCAGGAACTTATTCTCAATCAGACTATTGAAACTGCGCCCACCCCCTCCGATACTGAACTGTGGCGTCTGGAAAAGGAGGGCGATTATTACAAAGTGATCAACAAAAGCAATGGAAAGGTGATAACGGTCAATGAAGCGTCCAAAGGAAACAACGCTGTTATGCGGTTGGCCGATGACGAGGGTAAAGACAACCAGCGGTTTAAGATTGAGCTGCGCAACCTTTATGACACTACATTCCACGCGGTGTCGGACATAATTGCTGTCCCGGCTGCAGCGCAGGCAGGACAGGAGCTGACCCTATTCGGAACAGTCTCACCAGATTGGGCCACGCGCAAAAGTATCACCTGGAGCATCAAGGATGCCGGGCAAACAAGAGCTACCCTAGAAGGGAATGTGCTGTCCGCCACAAGAGCGGGAAAAGTCATTGTCACCGCTACAATTGAAGAAGGAAGCGAGATCGGCGTGAACTACTCCAAGGACTTCACCATTACTGTCTCCAAGAAAGACGCGGATGTTAGTCCTGAAAAGGCCACCTATGATCTCTATGTTCCCGGGGATGTAAGTACCAGCATCATATGGAATGGAGCCAAGTCTGTGACCGGGGTGGTATACGCATCAACAGTAACAGGTGCCGTATACAATGGCACATTGGGAACGGATGGTTATACAGTCAGCGGGAATATGTTGACCATCAAGCGCGAGACTATGGCAGCGCTGGGGTTGAAGAGCGGCGATAAGGCGGACTTCTCTATCCTGTTTAATCAGGGGAATCTGGCTGTGTTCAGTGTCAATGTGGCGGACAGCTTTGCTTTGACCAGCCAAAGTATTACAGTGGCAACCGAGGGACACGGCACTACCGGCGCCAATGTACCGTGGGCGGTCAGGGATACGGAGATTACCTTAACCGCCACGCCAGTCCGGGCCGGCTCTTTAAGGACTGGAAGGTGAATAATCCCAGTAGACTGAATGTGATTGGCAATACCTTCACCATGCCAGACGAGGCGGTGGTGATCACGGCGATATTCGGAACGCCGTCCACAGCGTGGCCTATAAACGGCAAGCGGTCTCGCGCCGGTAGGTGACAGCAGCTATGAGCAGGACGTCACGGTATCGGTCTATGGCAATACTGGCAATCTGAAGAGGCCGGGCTATCTCTTCGCCGGCTGAATGTATGGGCGGATGGCAGCGGAGCCAGCTACACTTAAGGCCAGGTATTCACAATGGGCGGGGCGAATATGACCCTATCCACCCTGTAAGCGCAATGGACGGTTGAAAAATCGGGTGGTTCTTCAGGAGGAGGGGCCACTTCTATTACCGTGAAGGTGAACAACGTTGCCAAGGTTGCGGTATTCGGCGTCGATCGAGCGGCAAGCCTGACCGCTCCGAAACCGACGGTCAACTTGAGTGACCTGGTGGCACACTGGGCGGAGTGCGATGTCAAACAAACGATTGATCTGGGAATCGTCAGCGGTTATCCCCAAAAAAATCAATACAACAAGGGAACGAGAAAATGAAAGCAATTTATGTAACTCATCAGGGCTGAAGGGTGGTGCTTCTACAGTTCGTACCGCGGGTAATCTATTGGCTTCTCTAGGTGAGCATGAACGCCATAGACAACAGGATGATAGGATTCCAAGGAGGATTGCACATGGTCAAAAAAAAATTCAGACATCTGCTGCTTTGTCTCGCAGTGCTGCTGATGCTGCCGCAATGGAGCGGAGTGGCTGCGGCGGCAGAGCCGACGTCAGCTAAGCCGGATTCGACGACTGCGCAGGAGGGGAAGAATGTGTCGGATTTCTACAATGTAATCATGCAGACAGGAGCCGATCCCTGGGTTTACAAGCACACGGACGGCTACTATTACAATGTATTTGCCAACTCCAGCGGCATCATGATCCGCAGAGCGAAGACCATCACCGGCATTGAGGCAGGCGAGAGGAGCCTGGCCTGGACACCGGTAAAGGGTACCATGTATAGCTCCAATGTTTGGGCGCCGGAAATGCACTATCTCAAGGATACCGACGGCAAATCCAAATGGTATATTTACTTTGCTGCTGACAACGGAACCAACGCAAACCACCGCATGTACGTGCTGGAGAACGCCAGTGAAAATCCGTTGACCGGCACCTGGGAGTTCAAAGGGAAGATTACCGATTCTACCGACCGTTGGGCGATCGATGGCACTGTGCTGACTGTAAATGAGAAACACTATTTCATCTGGTCCGGTTGGGAAGAAACGGACGGAAGCTTCCAGAATTTATATATTGCGCAGATGAGTGACCCACGGACCATCAGCTCGGAACGGGTATTGCTCTCGACGTCTGAACATGATTGGGAATCGTCCCCGGCCAGAATCAATGAAGGCCCCCAAGTCACGATAAAGGGCGATACGATCAATCTGGTCTATTCCGCAAACGGAAGCTGGACAGACAGTTATTGCCTCGGGCTGATCACGGCCAAGACCGGCGACGATTTGATGAATCCCGGCTCCTGGGTGAAAAAAGACATGCCGATCTTCTCCAGCGCCAATGGCGTTTACGGCCCGGGCCACCACAGCATCGTCACGTCTCCTGACGGCACAGAGGACTGGATCATCTACCATGCCGCCCGCTGGCAGGGATCGGGATGGACCCGCAAAGTCCACACGCAGAAATTCACCTGGAACGCAGACAATACGCCGAACCTGGGAAAGCCCACCGATCCGAACACACCGATTGCCAAGCCTTCGGGCGAGCCGGTGCGGAAGCGCTATGAAGCAGAAAACGCGCTGCTGGTGAAGGATCCGGGCGGTGAAACTTCTCCTGCTGTCCGGCTGGAAAGTACAGCTTCCGGCGGGATGAAGATCGCCAACATCAAGAACGCCAAAGATTATGCCCAGTTTACCGTAAACGTGCCGGAGGCGGGATTTTATATGCTGTCCGTGCGCAATGCCAACGGCTCACCCAATGCGGCCGATGCCTCCCATATCTTGTCGGTCAACGGGAGCTCCGGCGCCAATTTGAACATCGTCTATTCCGGCCTGAATCGTTGGGGACTCTCCACGGCGAAAGTCTATCTTAGGGAAGGCAACAATATTCTCCGCTTCTCGAAGGGGAACAACCTTGCCGAAATCGACAGCATGGATATATTTAAGCTGGATGCATCGGAAATGTTATTCGATGCCCCGGGGTACACGTTGGGGTTGGGTGAAACCCGCAGCTTGCCCCTGTATACCGTAACAGGCACTACCTATACCGCTGTTGACACAGGAGCAATCTTCAGTTCTTCCGATACGAAGGTCGTCGTTATTGACGGAGGGGTTAGGGTTAAGGCTGTAAGTACGGGCAGTACGACAATCACCGCCACATATAACGGGAAAACGGCCACAGCTACGGTTACCGTTGCTGCGGAGCCTAAAGCTGTGCAGTCCGTTGCCATCGGCGGATTGGATCGCATCCTGACCAGCGGGCAGACAAGCGGGCCCTTGCAGGTGACGGCACGCTATAACAACTATGAGGTTCAGAATGTGACAGCGGCCGCCCAGTATACCAGCAGCGATCCTGGGGTGGCCAGGATTGATTCGGATTCTGTGACCCAATCGGTATATGCGGTTAAACCGGGCACAGCTCTTATTACAGCCGAATACAACGGCAAGAAAGCAGCGCTCAACTTGACCGTTATCGCAGCTTCTGATGCGGTTCAGGTTGCTTCCGTAGTGAAGATTCCTTCCGGAGTGGCCCCTAAGCTGCCCAGCGTTGTTGATGTTGTCTACAACAGCCAGTCGAAGAAGGCAGAGGTTGTCAGCTGGGAGCCGGAGGGACTTGACTTCAACTCCCTTGGCACTGTTCAGGTGCCAGTCACCCTGAAGCTGGATGTCCGTGATTTTCTTTCCACCGTTGCCGTAAACGTTATTCCGGGATGGGGCCTTGATGAGATTGTGAATCAACTCCGCAACAAGCTGACCAACTTCTCCTATCCTTTGGGCGATGGGCTGGGCAACTACAGCCAATCCAAGTATGATGCCTTCGTGGCCGAAGTGAACAAGGCACAAGAGCTGGCCGTAAACGCCGATCTGAGCAAAGAACAGTTTGACGAGGAACTGGATAAGCTTGCTCAAACGGAAGCAGCTTTGTTAGGTTCGCTGAACAGCATTCGGGACGGGGTAATCTATAACGCTTACCGTGATTTCTCCGGCGATACGGTTGGCAAGTACCCTTACGGCATTACCACCGAAGATCTGACCAATGGCGCTACCGCCACTGTGCAGGAAGAGGCCGGGAATAAATTCCTCCGGCTGACCACAACCGCTACTTCGGGCAAGGCAAACCTGCTCCTGCCGTATGCAGGCGAGGTAAAGGCTGATGCGGATCAGCGCATCGTCATCGAATACCGCGCCAGACTAAACACCAGCTTCCAGTACGCCAATGGCGCCATGATGCGAAATGACAGCGGCACAGGCAATTATTCCATGGTCACGGCTTTTGATATGGGTAAAATTGTAGTCCAGAATGGACCGTCCACTAAGGTCAAAGTCAAAGACTTTCAGTACAATACATGGTACAAAATCAAAGTGGTGGCAAACTGGGACGCCAAGACTTATACCGTCTATATAGACGGTGTTGAGGTGGCCACTAACTACAACTTCCGCCACGCAGGCGGCGACAAGCTGACCGGCCAGCGGTTCGGCATTGATGGCTATGCCAACGCCTCCATCGACTTTGACGATTTCAAAGTGATGGTTACCGGAGGACCAAAAGCTGCTCCCGAGGGGCTCAAGCACACCAATGAAACAGCGGTTGGGGCCAATGATGGACGCATCACCGGGGTCAACCCCTCCATGGAATGGTCCTCCGACAATGGGAGCACCTGGTTGAGTGTCGAAGGGGATACCATCGCAAATCTTTCTCCCGGGACTTATTGGGTTCGTTACTGCGAGACGGATACCCATAAAGCCAGTCCCCATGTGGGGTTGACCATTGCAATCTATACTCAGCCGGTGCATGTCACCGGGGTAAGCCTGAATCAGACCACCGCCCAGCTGTATACCAACCATGGGAATTCGAATGTCCAGCTCACCGCAAATGTGAAGCCCGTTAACGCAGCTGACAAAACCTTGACCTGGACCACTTCAAATCCGGCTGTAGCTACTGTGGATGAACATGGTCTTGTGAAGGTTCATACCACAGGTACAGCCGTTATTACGGTAGCCACTGAAGACGGCGGTTACACCGATACATGTACAGTGACCGTAAGCGTGTACACTGACTCTGAAAATCCTGGGACACCACCAGTCCATGTGACGGGTGTGAGCCTGAATCAGATCACCGCCCAACTGTATACCAACCATGGGGATTCGACTGTCCAGCTTACCGCAAATGTGGAACCCGATGACGCAGCCAACAAGACGGTGGCCTGGAGCAGTTCCAATCCGGCTGTAGCTACCGTGGATGGACATGGGCTTGTGACGGTTCATGCCCCCGGTAAAGCCGTTATTACGGTAACCACTGAAGACGCCGGCTCCACAGCTTCTTGTGTTGTAACTGTGGGTGTATACGATAACGACAGCGGTGAAAGCGGAGGAGATTCCCAAATTGGCGGCAGCAATCCCGTCGCCCCAACTACGTCGTCTTCTGGGGTCAAAAACGGGGATGGCAGCACTACCACCAGCATCACCGATCAGACAACCGGTACGGTGACGGAGACTACTGTCTGGCCGAATGGCGACCGTGAAGTTATAACGAAAGAACACAATGGTACAATTACCGAGGTTGTCACCAAGCAGAATGGAAGCAAGCGTGAGACCGTGAGCAAGCCCGATGGAAGCAGCCGCTCTGTCACCACAGATACGCAGGGAGTCAAGGTTGAGACCGCCACGACTTCTCTGGGGGAAGTAACTGCCGCTGTCCATCTGCCCGAAGGCGTAGCGCAAGCGCGGGTCACAATTCCGTTCAAGAATGCTTCTGCTTCCACGGTGGCCTTTGCGATTCGGGAAAAAGGAACCAAGGAAGTGATCGGAACGGTAATCACCGAAGCCGGATTGAGCTTTACCGCCAAGGGCAATATGACGGTGAAGCTGATCGACAATAAGATTGTTTTCCAGGATGTGCCCAACAGCCATTGGGCTGCGGAGGCGATTGCCTTCACATCAAGCCGCGAATGGCTGCTCGGAACGGAGCAGGGAATCTTTGCTCCCAATGTATCCTTGAGCCGCGCCATGCTATTTACCGTGCTGGCCCGTTTGCATGGCGTTGAGACCGAAGGCGGGGAATATTGGTACAGCAAGGCGAAGAACTGGGCTACCGCTTCCGGGATTAGCGATGGCAGTAACCCTGAAGCTTCCATTACCCGGGAACAACTGATTACTGTCCTGCACCGTTACGCCGGACAGCCTGCTGCAAGCAGCAATGGCAAGAGCTTTGCGGACAGCGTCGAAGTGTCCGCCTGGGCACATGATGCCATCGATTGGGCTGTATCGGCAGGTATTCTTAACGGCAAACCGGGGAACCTTCTGGAGCCTGCCAGTGTTGTCTCCCGGGCGGAAGTATCCGCCATGCTCGCGCGCTTTATAGCGTGGCGCAGCAACTAAAACGGTTGAATAGATCATAGGTAAAAAAACCGAGGAGCCAAGCGGGAACATCCACCCGGCTCCTTGATTTTTTACGTCCCGCGTGGGCAGACGGCTTTAGGACTCCCCAAGTGGGCGGATTTGTCAGGGCGCAGGTTTTTTGCCGTTCCGCAAAGCCGGATTCCGAATGAGGATGTTACCCATTTCCGGGCGGCTCCTGCTGATTTGAAGGAGAAACAAAAATCGCACAGAAAGACCTAAAGATTCTTAAGGCCCGGAATGGACGAACCGCGGTACATTATAAGCATCACGTCCAACAAAAACTTTTAGCAGGAAAGAAGGGGGAGCCATGAAAACAACGCCTGACGCCGTAGGAACAGATAGAGCTCCGGCAGCCAAAGAGGCGTTTTACCAGACAAAGCGGTTTCAGCAGAATATTCCGCTATTTGCCATGCTTATACCGGGAGTGCTTTATTATCTGATATTCCGCTACTTGCCTATGGGCGGTCTTGTGATTGCTTTTAAGAACTACAATTTTCACGATGGCATATGGTCAAGTCCGTGGGTGGGGTGGAAATATTTCGAAATTTTATTCCAGTCCCACGTCACACTGCAAATTATCTGGAATACTCTTGCCCTGAGCGTTCTGAACCTGATCTTCGGGTTCCCTGCGCCGATTATTATCGCCATTGCCTTGAATGAGGTCCGGAAGAGCTGGCTGAAGCGCTGGATTCAAACCATTATTTATCTGCCTCATTTTTTGTCCTGGGTTATCGTTGCAGGCATTATCCTGACCTTGTTCTCCATCGACGGCGGCACCATCAACAAGCTGCTGGGCCAATGGGGGATAGAGCCGGTGCCTTTCCTGTACCGCGCAAACTCATGGATTGCCATCTTTATCGGCTCCGGCATGTGGAAGGAGATGGGCTTCGGCGCTATTATCTATCTTGCCGCTCTCTCTGGCATTGACCCCAGCCTGTACGAATCCGCGGGGATGGACGGCGCAGGTAAACTGAGGCAGATTTGGCATATCTCCCTGCCGGGTATCCGACCTACGATTATTCTGCTGCTGATTCTTGGAATGGGCCGTTTGATGGAAGTAGGGTTTGACCAGGTTTACAATTTGCAGAATCCCACTGTCCTGCAGAAAGCGGAGGTCATCAGCACCTACGTGTACAAAGTGGGGCTGCAGCAGGCTCAGTTTGGCCTGACCACAGCCATGGGCTTGTTTGAATCCTTTGTCGGCCTGGTGCTTGTGCTGTCGGCCAATGCATTGGCCCGTAAATTCGATCAGGGATTATTCTGAAGAAAGGAGGGAAATCCTCTTGAGGGAATCGACAAGCGGAAAAATTTTTGTATACTTTATTCACGTGGTATTGATCATCATCTCACTCACCTGCATCCTGCCTTTCCTGCATTTGATTGCGTTGTCCCTAAGCTCGGGGCATGCGGTTGACCTGGGTCAGGTCTGGTTCTGGCCGGTGGGGCTTGATTTCACCGTTTACAGATACTTTTTTGAGAATACGCCGGCCTTGCGCGCCTTCACCAACAGCGTGATCATTACCTTATTCGGAACGGCCCTGAGCATGCTGGCCACGGTGCTGACGGCCTATCCCTTATCCCGCCGTTACCTCTACGCCCGCAAGTCGATCACAACGGCCGCATTGTTCACCATGCTCTTCAGCGGAGGCATGATTCCTACATATCTGGTCATGAATAGCCTGCATTTGACCAATACTTACTGGTCCCTCTGGTTTGGCGGGCTGATCAGCACCTATAATATGCTGATAATGAAAAGCTATTTTGAGAGCATCCCGGGAGAAGTGGTGGATTCCGCCCAGATTGACGGCTGCGGTGAGGTCCAACTGCTCATGCGTATCATACTGCCATTGTCTCTTCCGATGTTGGCTACGCTGACGTTATTCTACGGGGTGGGCTACTGGAACATGTTCATGAGCGTTATTCTTTACATCAATAAGACGAATTTACAGAATCTTACTGTTATCGTTCAAGGGATGCTGCAAATTCAGGGGAATTTCAATGTGTCGGCCATGGATATGATGCAGCAGCAGGAAATGGTATCAGAAAAGCTGAAAGCGGTTGGGGTTATGGTTATGGTTGTGCCCATGCTGGTAATATACCCATTCCTGCAGAAGTATTTTGTTAAAGGTATTATGCTTGGTTCTATCAAGGGATAGCGACAAAAATGAAATCAATTATAGATTGAGGGGGATTCCACATGTCTGGACAAACATCCACATTAAGAATGAAGAACACGTTCGTACTGGGACTGTCGGCGGTACTGGCAGCAGGGGCAGTTGGTTGCAGTCAAAATGAAGAGGGGGCAAAGGGACAAGCCGAAGGAAAAGCCACAATTACCGTTTCCAACTATGACAGGGGCAATATTCCCGCAGTGGAGGGAACGGTTGAGGACAACCGTTGGACCAAGTGGATCAATGAGCATTCTCCTGTTACGGCCATGTATGTGCCGGTGTCCCGGGCAGAGGCAGTTAAGAAGCTGAATGTGTTGTTCGCATCAGGCAGTGCACCGGATATTGTCAATGATTATGATACGGGGTTCCGGAATTCTTTGTACCAACAGAAGCAATTGATGCCTCTGGACGATTACTTGAAATATGCGCCTGAATACCAGAAGCTGCTGGATAAGTACCCCCAGCTTCGCAAAATAGGCACCAAGCCGGACGGCAAGCTATACGAAATCGGCAAAATTAATGAGCCCCATCTGCAGAGTGTAGCCTTTATTCGGATGGATTGGCTGAAAAAGCTGAAGCTGGAGGTTCCGAAAACCACTGACGAATTGCTTGTCGTACTGAAAGCATTCGTTGAGCAGGACCCTGACGGCAACGGGAAAAAGGATACTTATGGAACCAATATGAGCTACACCTCGGACGGTATGGTGGATTCCATGTTCGGTTCGTACGGCTGGAAAATCTCCAATGATGACAAAATTATTAGGAATTGGGATAATACTCTGGAGTCTCTTAGATTCAAGAAAAGGTTATTTGAGGAAGGACTTATCGATAAGGATTACCTGGCGGACAAGAATGGAGCCAAAGCCAAGCAGGATTATCTGAACGGAAAAATAGGTGTTTATCTTCCTCCTGTTGTCGGCAACTGGTTTGAGAGTACGGTAACGGACCTCAAAACGCTCCGCAAGGTTGTTCCAGAGGCGGAGATTGCGCCGATGGCGCAGCCCAAGTCTCCCATGGGGCAATTCGTTCATCATGTGGTCAATCCGGTTCAAATGACCACGGTGATCAATGCCGCGGCCAAGAATCCCAAGGCCGCTATGGAATATATTAACTTCATCCTCAAGCCGGAGACCAGTCTGATTCTGAAAAAAGGAATTGAGGGAGAGCATTGGAAAAAAGGTGCGGACGGTTTTCCCAAGGTCATAGATCCTGCGAAGAATGCCAAGGAACTGGATTGGGCCATGGACTACTCCATGTTCTACTCGATCCCCGAGAATCCGCTTCTGATTTCAACCACTGCATTCGATGTGAGTGATCCTGACCAGAAGGCCGGTCTGGACATGCTGAAGAAAGCTGATGAGTTCCTGCTTAATCCCGAGGCCCAATATCCCGCGCTGAGTCATTATGAACATATGCCTACCCTGTCGAGCGAGTTGGTAGTGATCAATACCAATGTCGACAAGGAAATGAAGGACATCTATGCCAAGGGCATTATCGGCGGGGCCAATTATACCCCTGAGCAGGCCGTTGCAGATGCCAAAGCTGCCTGGGAAAGAGGAGGCGGCAAACAGATTGAGGAATTCATGAATACCTGGTATAAAGAAAATAAGGACAGAGCCTTCCTGGGTAAGGATATCCTGGAGTTGGTCCGCTCCCAACATAAGTAAGCTCTGAAGGACCTGGAATAGGATGAATGTGGACTTGGTTCGGCAAACGCCGGGCCAAGTTTGTTTTCGGAACATTTTAGGGTCCGGGCCGATACAAGAACAAGGATTGTCTAATAGGATTTCGGAATTGAAGAGTGGGACTGGCCCCAGGGTGTCGGTCTTTATGTCTGTACAAGCTGCAGAAGTATTACAGCGATCACCGCTATTATGAAGCTTATAAATAATACGAGTAGACCGGACCGGAACGAGACACGCTTCTTTCCTACGTAGACAGGTAAAATGAAAACCTTGTTTGCTTGGGAGGAAGCGTTTTATAATACAATATGAAATTCAAGGGGGGGAGCCGACTGCATCCGACAAACTGGCCGGGGTATATAGCCGGAAAAATAAAGGGCAGCTTCAAGATCAAACTGATCGTGCTGCTCTCGTGTATGGTAACACTTGCCTTTGCCTTGGCAGGCTGGATGGTTTACCGGTCAAATATCCAGCTAATGGAGGATGAAATCAGCAAGCAGTTCTCCATCGCCAACGAACAGGCTTTGGCCAGACTGGAGATGTCCTTCCAGGAAATCAACCGGGTATCCCAATCCATTATCCTGAATCCGTCCATCGAACTGTTTCTCAGGCAGAACATCGTTCCCGTAAGCGATTCCTACACCCAATTCAAGAACCGCAAGTATGTGGAAGAGCAGTTGAATATGCTGCTGGTGGATGCGCCGTCCATCCGTTCCGTTTTCCTGTACAATGAGAACGGGGAAATGACGGTTCTTTCCAAAACCGGTGCGTCGGGAGAGCCGGGAACAGATGACTTGAACAGGTTGATGGAAAAGCTTAAGCCCCATCGGGGGAATATGGTCTGGGGCCGGGCTGAGGCGGCCAGCACCATTGATCAGGACGGCCACAGAACGGTTCTGGTTGCTGCCAGACGGATGCTCAATGAGAAGCTGATCCCGTACGGCACCATGGTGATGGTGATGGAGGAAAGCCTGGTTTCCAAGGTGCTGCGGGATCTTACGGAGAACGGCAGCGGCAAGGTGCTACTGCTGGAGCCTATGGGCGGTATGCTCTACTCCAATACCGACCAGAGCGAGATGGAACAACTCTTGCAACTGACAGAGGCAAATTATCCCCGTTATGTCAAAATGAATGGCATCACCTATCTGTTTGTCCGCCACGAGCTGATTCCTGTAGGCTTCACCCTATACGGAGGGGCTTCTTTGCAGGAGATACAGAGGAAAAATAAAGACATCATCCAGGTATTGGCATTTGCCGGAATCGGCGTGATCCTGCTCAGTGCACTGCTTATTACGATTTCCACCCGGACGCTCCTGACTCCTCTGGCCCATCTGATGCAGGGACTGCGTACGCTGCGTTCCGGTGATTTCACGGTCCGTATCAGAGTGGATTCCGGTGATGAGCTAGGCTACATCGGAGACAGCTTCAACAGCATGGCGGAGCAAGTGAGCGAGCTGATCAATAAGGTATATTTGGCCCAGATCAGCCAGAGGGAATCGGAGCTGAAGGCCATCCAGGCACAGCTGAACCCCCATTATTTGCACAACCTGTTCAATGAGCTATATTGGAAGCTGTACAGCAACGACCAGGAGGAGGCGGCGCTTCTGATCAACGCCATCTCGGAGATGTTGAAGTATTCCCTTAAATCTATCCAGACAGATACGACTCTTGGCGAAGAGCTGCATCAGATCCGCAATTACATCAAGATCCAGACAGAGCTGTTCACCGGCGAGATTGAATCCATTATTCAAGCTGAGGAGTCCCTGCTGAATCTGCGGATGATGCGATCCCTCTTGCTGCCGGTGGTGGAAAATGTTTTTGTGCACGCTTTCCGTGATATGGAGAAAGACCGGGTGCTGCGGATTAAAGCGTTCCTGTTAAAAGAGGCGCTGCATATCGAGGTGGCTGACAACGGATGCGGCATGGATAAAGAAACCCTGAGAACCTTGACAGAGGCGGAGGCTGTACTGCCGGACGGCAATAAGACGGGAATCGGCTACAAAAGTGTGCTGCGGCGCATTCAACTGGTATACGGACCCGCATATGGAGTGGAAATTACCAGCAGTAAAGGGAAAGGAACGCTTGTTCACATGACGCTTCCTATTAAATCCGGGACATTGGGGAGTCATGAGGAGGGGAACGGATGAAGGGCAAGCTGTTTATTGCAGAGGATCAGCCCAACTTCCGCAAGGGGCTGCTGAAGCTGGCGGGGAAGCGGTCCGCCGAGTGGGTGGTGACAGGGGAAGCGGCCAATGGCCGGGACGCCTTGTTAATGATGGAGAAATGTGTCCCGGATCTCTTGCTGACCGATATCCGGATGCCCCATATAGATGGTCTGCGGCTGGCAGAAGAAATCAGAAGCCGCGGCTGGCTGACGAAGATTGTGATTGTAACCGGATTCAAGGATTTTTCGTATGCCCAGTCCGCCGTCAAGTTCGGGGTGCTGGACTTTATCACGAAGCCTTGTGTGGAAACGGATATATTAAGCGTACTCGACCGGATTTATGTGCAGCTGATTGAAGAAAGCCAGTCCCAGCTCTTGTTGGAGGGCTGGAAGCGCCAGCATGAAGACAGCGAGCTGCGCTCGGCTATTATGGGTATGCCCTGCAGCGGCGAAGAGGTGGAGGCTCTGCTGAAGCGGATGACGCAATGCGAGCTGCATTTTCTCCGTATTCCTATCTATTTCCCCCCGGAGAAGCATTATTCCGTCCAGGATGTGCCGCTTTTGCAGTTTGCTTTCGCCAATATTGCCGGGGAGCACTTGAATAAATGGTTTCCCGGCGGCTTTCGACTGTTTCCCTTGAACGCATCGGAGTGGGCTTTGTTGGTGGACCGGAGTGCTTCCCGGCCGGATACATCCCCCTCATGGATGCAGATACTCACCGATTCGGTCCATCATTATCTGAGGCTGGCTCTTGAATGCAGCGGACAAGGACTATGCACCAGCACGGAGGAATTGGGCCAGGGCTACAGACGGTATTGCCGGGAAGGGGACAGGGACCACGGTTCTGCCAATGAATCACTGCTCAACCAGACGGCTCTTTACGAGAAGGAGAAGGAAATTGTAACCTGGCTTATGTCGGAGGATAACAGCCGGCTGAGCCGGGAGCTGCAGGAGCAAGCCGTCCGGATCAGCCATTTGCCCCCGCAAACCGCCAAGATCGAAGCACTGCTGCTGGCTGCTGCCATTCTCCGGCTGGTGCAGGTCCAGTTTCCCGAATGGCAAATGGCCGTGCGCCCCATAGAGTGGGATTCTGTCTACAAGTGTGCGACGCCGGAGGATATTGCGGCATGGCTGCAGGGATACATCCATGAATTCCTGCAGTCCCACAATAACTGGCTTGCCAGCAAGAATGATAATCCGGTCAAGCAGGCCATCCGGTTTATTGAAGAATCATACATGGGGGTATGCAGCTTGGCCGAGGTGGCGGCCCATGTCCATCTCAACCCCAGCTACTTCAGCAATTTGTTTAAAAAGGAAACCGGGGAAAGTGTAACCGGCTATATCCAGAACCTGCGCGTACGGAAAGCGAAGCTTCTGCTGAAAAGCACAGATATGAAGATATTCGAAATTTCCGAGGCTACCGGCTTCAACGACTCCAATTATTTCACGCATATGTTCAACAAAATAGCGGGAGTCTCCCCCAAAGAATACCGTAAGCAGATGGCCGGCCAATGACACTCTATGGGTTTCGTTTACGGATACCAGTAATATATGTGTCTTGATGACCACCAAACAAATGTTCAACAATCAAATCTCATGCAAGGCTGCCAATTGACTCGGCAGCCTTTTGGAATGAGGGTAAATCAGCAACTAATTATTTTTAACATGAAAAAAGGGGTTATATAGTGTATGACACCTATAGATCGACATTAAGTCCCCCACTGTGAAAACTCAATACTTATATAAGATTCTTCAAATGACACAAAAGTGCCAACAAAATAGGAGACAAAGTTTGAAATGAGCCTTTCTTTATAAACAAGTGAGGAATATGATAGGAGGACTTCGTGCTATATATGAGCAGAGTCTTTTTATATAAATGTTCAACTTCATTCAGCAATTCAACGTCAACTTGGGCAATGGAGTGCTGCTTTGCCTAGCTACATCAAGGCTTGTTTACCAATGTCATGCTGCGAAGGTTGAGTTAATAACTGATAAATTACGATTATACATAAGATCTATGCTATATTGACATTAAAAGCGAGTAATGATATAAAAATAGAGAATAGCACTCAAAGGCTGAGAGTGCTAATCTATTTTTGTTCGATACTCAAAGGAGAGATTCAAATGGAAAAAAAGCAGTTTCAGGCAGAATCCAAGCGATTATTGGAAATGATGATCAATTCCATTTACACACAAAAAGAGATATTTCTCAGAGAGTTGATTTCCAACGCGAGTGATGCCATCGACAAGATTTATTACAAAGCATTAACAGACGATAAACTGGTCTTCGACAAAGACAGCTACTATATCAAGGTTACGGCCGACAAAGCGAACAGAACACTAACGATCCGCGATACCGGAATTGGCATGACCAAAGAAGATCTTGAAAATAATCTTGGGATCATTGCCAAGAGCGGTTCCCTTGCTTTCAAAAAGGAAAACCAATCCAAAGATGGTCATGATATTATCGGCCAGTTTGGCGTTGGATTTTATTCCGCTTTTATGGTGGCGGATGTAGTTACCGTCATCAGTAAGTCTTTATATGAGGATAGCGCCTATAAGTGGGAGTCGACTGGTGCTGAGGGCTATACAATTGAAGCGTGCGATAAGGATTCCGTCGGTACGGAGGTCATCCTGAAAATCAAAGACAATACAGAGGATGAGAGCTTCGACGAATACTTAGAAGAATACCGCTTAAAAGCAATTATCAAAAAGTACTCCGATTTCATTCGCTACCCGATCAAGATGGACGTGAGTGGCAAAAGACTGAAAGAAGGAAGCGAAAGCGAGTTCGAGGACTACCAGGAAGAGCAGCATGTGAACAGCATGGTTCCGATCTGGAGAAAAAACAAAAGCGAGCTGACACCTGAGGATTACGACAAGTTTTATGCGGAAAAGCATTACGGCTTCGATAAGCCACTCAAGCATATTCATATCAGTGCGGATGGAGCGGTGGTGTACCAGGCTATTTTGTTTATTCCCGAGAGCACGCCTTTTGACTTCTACTCCAAGGAATACGAAAAAGGACTTGAGCTGTATTCCAACGGCGTGCTGATCATGAACAAATGCGCCGATTTGCTTCCAGATTATTTTAGCTTTGTCAAAGGGATGGTTGATTCCGAAAGCTTGTCGCTTAACATTTCCAGAGAAATGCTGCAGCATGACCGCCAGTTAAAGCTGATTGCCAAGAACATTTCGAGCAAAATCAAGAGCCAACTGCAAAGCTTGCTGAAGGACGAAAGAGAGAAGTATGAACAATTCTACAAATCGTTCGGCAGACAGCTCAAATACGGAATTTACAGCGATTATGGCAGCCACAAGGATGTATTGCAGGATTTAGTTATGTTCTACTCGTCGAAAGAGAAAAAGCTGGTAACTCTGGATGAATACGTAGCAAGAATGCCGGAGGAGCAAAAATACATTTATTATGCATCCGGTGAATCGAATGAAAGAATTGAAAAGCTTCCACAGACAGAGCTTGTGTCCGATAAAGGCTATGAAATCTTGTATTTCACTGACGATATCGATGAATTTGCCATTAAAATGATTATGAAATATAAAGACAAGGAATTCAAATCCGTATCCAGCGGCGATCTGGGCATTGAAGTAGATGATAATGAGAAGGATACAGATGCCGAGAAGAACGACAATCAAGCATTGTTCGAGCATATGACAAGCTTGTTGAACGGTAAAGTAACCCATGTCAGAGCATCCAAAAGACTCAGAACGCATCCGGTTTGCTTGTCTACAGAAGGCGAGCTCACGATTGAGATGGAAAAAATATTACAAGCGATGCCGAACAATCCAAATGTAAAAGCAGATAAAGTGTTGGAAATAAATGTGAACCATGCCGTGTTTGAATCCTTGAAGGACTCCTATGAGAAGGATAAGGAGAAGCTGAACCTGTATACGGCATTGTTATACAATCAAGCCTTGCTTATCGAAGGACTACCGATTCAGGATCCGGTGGAGTTCACAAACGATATTTGCAAAATTATGGTTTAATAGGTGTGGAACAATGAAACGGCAGAAATGCCGTTTTTTTATCCAGATTCAGTGGGATAGTATAACTATAAAAGGAAAGGTTATACATAAAGAATCAGGACCAGCGAAAGGCGTGATTACATGTTCAGCAACCATACAGTTTCGGGATTTAACATCAAGAATCTGCTGAAATTCAGAAACAGTCCTTTACATTTTTTAACCGAAATTCGCGAACTGGGTGATATTGTTGAGATTGGTCACAGAGCTAATCGTAAAATGTTTGTTTTGAATCATCCGGATTTGATCAAAGAGGTTCTGGTTAACAAGGCTTCGAGCTTTCGTAAAGGAAAAGGATTGCAGATTGCCGGTAAATTTTTGGGGCAAGGATTATTAACAAGTGAAGGTGACACACATAAACGCCAGCGGCGGTTGATGCAACCTCAGTTTCATGCCAAGCATATATCTACTTTTGCAGGTGTGATGGTCGAGCATACGAAACAAATGCTGGATACCTGGGTCAACCAGGAAGATAGAAATATACATCGGGATATGACGGAATTAGCTCTGGAAATCATAAATAAAACGATGTTTGGTCATAATCTGACTGAAGATGTAGATCAAATAGGGGAAATCATCGAGGCGGGAAGCCGAAGAAATATTCAACAAGCCAAAAGTGTGATCAATGTGCCTAAGTTTTTTACCAAAAAAGCAGACGATAGACTGCAGGAATCACAAGGCTATCTGAATCGAATTATTTATTCAATGATAGAAGCAAGGCGCAAACAACCGGATGAAGAGCATCAGGATCTGTTATCTCTGCTTCTCGCAGCCAAGGATGAAGACGGTACCCGGATGACCGACCAGGAAATTCGCGACCAGCTCATTACGATCTACATAGCAGGGCATGAAACAACGGCGAACACGTTGTCCTGGACCTGGTTTTTGCTAGCTCAGAACGATGCCGTCGAAAAAAAGCTTTGGGCTGAACTGGATGAAGTATTAGGAGGCAACTCACCCAGTTTATCCGATATTCCCAAACTCAAGTACACGAACCAAATCATTCAAGAATCGATGCGACTGTATCCGGCCGCGTGGATGATTGGGCGGGAAGCCACAGATCCCGTGGTGATAGGCGGGATGGATATTGCTCAAGGCGATACGATTTTTATGAGCCAGTATGCGATGCACAGGAACCCTAAATATTTTGCCAATCCAGATCAATTCAGCCCTGAACGCTTTGATCATGATTTTCTGAAAACCATCCCTGCATACGCTTATTTTCCTTTTGGAGGAGGTCCAAGGGTTTGCATAGGAAATAACTTTGCACTCATGGAAGCGGCAATTATTGTGGCTGTAGTAGGTCAAAGATACAAATTACAGCTGTTGGACTCCCATTCGGTTAAACCCGAGCCCTTAATTACTTTGCGAGTACAAGGCGGCTTACCGATGAAGGTTATTGAAAGAACTCCACGTGCTTAAACTACATGGAAAACTCTTTTCCTAAATAAACGTCAGGTGCAGTCAGATAGACTTCGCGCACAACCACATTTTGAGGTTGATTGAGGACATAGAGAACTGCTTTGGCGATATCGTCTGCACTCAAAAATATTTGACCCATGGCAGCATGAATACGTTCGAGCAGTGCATCAGGTAGATGCTCGTCTTTCTTGATTTCCACATCGATGCCAAGCTTGCAAGCAAGCTCTTGAATCCGCGCCGGGTCAACGCTTCGTCCAAAATTTGTCGCAACAGCGCCTGGCATAATATTGCTTACCCGGATGGGTTCGTCCGCCAACTCGTGTGTTAATGCTTCACAAAGGGCATTTACCATATGTTTGGTAGCGCTATAAAAATCTTTGCCTGGTTCTTTAGCATTGCCTGAGGAGATATTGATGATGTGTCCGACAGCGGCATCAGGATGCTGACGCATTGCACGAATAGCTGCTTGTGACCCCGCCAACAGGGCCATAATATTGACATCGATCATCTCACGCCAAATATCGGGATCAGCTTCAGCGATTTCCCCATGCAGGTGCAAACCGGCATTGTTGACCATAACGTCCAATCTTCCTGTTTGCTGTGCAGCTTGCTGAACAAAATGCTGAAGCTTCTCGATATCGCGAATATCAAAAGCGCTGATACTTGCGCGGCCCCCCGTTTTTTCGATTTGATCACGTATAAGCTCCAGCTTTTCCTCGTTCCTTCCTGTCATGTAGACATGCATTCCCGCTTGAGCCAGATGAATTGCTATAGCACGTCCGATTCCGCTTGAGGCACCTGTGACGATGGCTGTTTTTATATTTGACAAGTGGATCACTCCTTTTTGGTATATTAATAATAATCAACACGTTGTTGATTTACTTGATTGATGTTTATTATAATGTAAGTAATTTTGACTTACAATAATCACAATTACGCTGAATGTTCCATAATAGACAGGAACTCCGGTTCTGTTTATTAACAGCGTACATGACTTGGAAGGATTGTGTTTACACATGGAAAAAGCCAATGATCTGAGAGTTATACGAACCAAAAAGCTGATCGAAGATGCCTTTCTGACCATTATGGAAGAGCAAGGGTCCGAGGGTGTGACAGTCAGGAGCTTATCGCAAAAGGCGGGGATCAATAGAGGAACCTTTTATTTGCACTATCAGGATATTTACGATTTGATGGAAAAGTTGGAGGATAGCCTGATCGAGGGAATGAATAGCCTTTCCCATCAAGAAGATCCAAGAGATCTCATGAGTCTTGACACTGATAATGAACCTTTCCCCATGATCATGTCCTTCTTTGATTATTTGAACTCCAACCCACGCATGTTCAAACTCGTGTTTGATCCCCAAGTGCCGAGTTTCGGCCGTAAGCTGACTTCCTTGCTGCATGACCGGATGTATGCCAAGATCCCGCAGGAACTGATTGATTCCCACACACAAACGATGCCGCCTGAATATCTTATTGCTTATTTTAGCTCTGCCTATTTCGGAATTATTCACCATTGGTTTGCATCGGGAATGGAACTTCCCCCACGGGAAATGGCATTGATGATAACTCGGTTGATTCGACATGGCCCCTTGGTAACGGCGCTGCAGGGGTTTGAGAAGTAGAGAACACGATACTTTTGAATTGACAGTTTACTGATTTGAAAATATAATCAATAATAGGAATAACGTTTTAGCAAACTATTAGAAAGAAGGATACTTATATGGAGCAGCCTGCAAATCTTATCGTTGACGGTGTCTGGCCGACTATGGTTACCCCTTTTACGGAGTCAAATGAAATCGATTTCAAAGCGTTGGAAAAGCTTATTGAATGGTATATTGCCAAAGGGGTTGACGGCTTATTCGCCGTGTGTCAGTCAAGTGAAATGTTCAAGCTCTCTCTGGAGGAGAGAGTGCAGCTAGCCGGATTCGTCAAGAAGCAGGCAGCTGGCAGAGTGCCGGTGATCGCTTCCGGTCATATATCCGATTCCATTCAGGATCAGATCGAGGAAATTAAAGCGATTTCCGCGGTGGGAATCGATGCTTTTGTAATGGTGAGCAACCGACTGGCAGCACAGGATGAGTCGGATGACGTATGGAAGCGTAATGCGGAGATTATATTGGCGGCTGTGCCTGATGTAGCGTTTGGCATTTACGAATGTCCGTTTCCTTACAAAAGATTGATGTCGACCGAATTGCTTGCCTGGTGCGCATCAACTGGGAGATTTTTGTTCCTGAAGGATACCTGCTGCGACGTGGAGCAAATTCAAGCTAAATTAGATGCAGTTAAAGGAAGTCAGCTCAAAATTTTCAATGCGAATTCAGCAACTTTGCTGGAAACTCTAAAGATCGGCGCAGCAGGTTTTAGCGGGATTATGGCGAATTTTCATCCGGATCTGTATGCATGGTTGTTTAACAATTGGAACAAGGACACGGACAAAGCGGCTCTGGTTCAGAGCTATCTGGGAGTTTCCTCGATGATTGAGCATCAGTTGTATCCATTGAATGCCAAATACTACTTGCAGCAGCAGGGGCTGGGCTTTACGCTTCAATGCCGTGCGAGGAATCAGGAAGATTTTATAACGAAAGAACGACTTGTTATGGACCAGATGCAGCAGCTGGATCAGTGGTTAGGCTTATTCGTGAACGGGCAGGCTGCTGTTGCGAATTCTATAGCGAAGTAGGCTGAGTAGGGCAGCAATCATTCTTAATCCAAGGAAATCCCATAATCGAAAAAAACAAACAGCAGAACCGTCGATGACGGAACTGCTGTTTTTGTCTTGTAACCAACCATCAGGAACATTTGGCAAGTTGCTTGAGCAGTTGCCTAACGGCTGTTAAATTCTCCACAGGATTGCCTGATGACCAGATGAGGCTCGAACATACGTGCGGCGGGTGGAACAACCTGATGATGCAGGACATCGACGATCATCTGAAAGCAAGCCTTGGCCATCTCCTCGACCGGAAAATGAATCGTGGTTAATGGAGGAACGGTGAAGCGGGCGATTTCATTGTCATCGTGTCCAACAAGCTCCATATCCTCAGGAACGCCTATTCCTGCTTCTCGCAGGGCTGCAAGTACACCAACAGCCATTTGATCACTAAGTACGAATAAAGCTGTAGGTCGATCTTCAGAAGCCTGGAGCAGTGCTTGTGCCGCCTGATAGCCGCCTTCCTCCGAGAACTCCCCTTCCGTAATGTGGACAGGATTAATCGAAAGTCCAAGAGCCGCTGCCTTATCAACAAACCCCTGCTTACGGTACTGGATGGCTCTGGATGATACTCTCGGAACGATGACACCTGCATGAGTGTGACCTCTGCTTGTAAACAAACGGGCAACCTCCTGCCCTGTATGCTCATTATCTACATTAATCGTACAAAATTTATCGGAATACCGCTGATACAGCACAACAGGAACCAGAAGCGGTGTCGTTTGCAGAAAGGCCTCATCCTCATCCGTAGCATTCGCAATAATCGCTCCATTGAAGCGGGTACCGGTGACAAGGCTTTTGACGTCTTGAATCCGGCCTCCGACATAAGGTTGAACTAACAGCTCATACTCGGTTTCCTGCGCGTGCAGACTCTCCTGAATACCTTTTAAATATCGACCGATCAGTGAAGCGCGTGTATCCATGGTCCAAAATAAGGCAATGATCGGAGCGACCGTTTCTCCACCACTGCGCAGACGACGAGCCGAAATATTAGGACTGTAGTTAAGCGCCCGGGCTGCTTCCAAAATCCGTTGTTGGGTTGCTGCCGAGATCCGAAGTGCGGTTCCCTTTCCATTCAAAACGAGTGAAGCCGTGCCTTGGGAAACCTGTGCAAGCTTGGCTATATCTTTAATACTGGACAGTGTGCTCACCTCTATTCACTGTAATACTTATTATTCGTATTATAGCTTAATTTGCTTAGGGATTGAACTCTGTACAGTACCATGATAAAATTTGCTTCATAGACCCGAAAATGAGGGATCCTCGGTATGAATAAGAAGGAAGCAGAATTCAGCAATTTAGTGAAAGCGTTTCGAAAACGACATATGGGTAAAGGACCGCGTGAAATCCGGACCACCTTTTGCAAGCAGTGGGCAATTTGTGAGATGGAAGGCAACTTGTCCCCGGTGGAAAAGTTCATCGCCACAGGAACGGATGGTAAGCAGGTATTGCGCACAGCGCGTACCGAAATGGTGAAAGATATTTATCGCAATCACCCGCCGATAGAAATGGAACAACTGCTAGGGGCCAAATTTGTCGAGCTGTTCGTAGATATCGATCTGGAAAAGGATTTTGGGATGTCGATATTTGTGTTCGATCAGGATATTGAAAGCAAGTTTTCATTAAAATAAATAGTTGAAATCGTCATAATTGCATACATGTGCCGTTGGCACTTGGCAGCGATCCTGCTCAAGACTAACAGCCGCATCAGAACCTTTATTTTTTGTACCAACAAAAAACAGAGGGACTGCTGCGGCTTTTTTTGTGAATGTATTGGCTTTGCTGATCATTCTGAATGAAATCAAGGAGGTAATCAGGTTGGGTAAAACACAACATACGGGACCCATTAAGCTCCCCAAACGACTGGATCCGAAGCTGTGGGTGAGTAAAGTTCCCTTCGGATTAGGGCAAGTCAAACCACATCATATTAAAGAATCATTGAAGATTGCCTGGGAGAATAAAGATCAACTGCCATATGCCTATCGAATATTGACACAAGGTGTGTGTGATGGCTGTGCACTCGGTGTATCCGGACTGTATGACAGGACGCTTGCAGGGCCGCATGTATGTACGACCCGTCTTAACGTTCTGCGTCTTAATACGATGCCGGAGATCAAACCGGAGGTACTGCACCAGGATATTGCAGAGCTGCGGACTATGGACAGTGCAGCCCTACGCAAGCTGGGGCGAATTCCGTATCCGCTGATACGCAGGCCTGGGGAGAACAGATTTTCCAGACTTCCATGGGATGAGGCCCTAGAGCTGATCGCCACAAAAATTCGAGCTATCGATCCTAAGCAGCTTGCTTTTTATTTGACAGGACGAGGCATCACTAATGAGTCCTATTACGCTGCAGGCAAGGTTGCACGCTTGCTGGGAACGAATCATATAGACAACGCCTCCAGAATCTGCCACTCACCTTCCAAAACAGCGCTCAAGCGTTCCGTCGGAATCGGGGCTTCCAGCTGTAATTATAAGGATTGGATTGGTACTGATGTGCTCGTGTTCTGGGGCAGTGTAGCCGCTAACAATCAACCGGTATCGACCAAATATATGTACGCGGCCAAGCGCAAAGGCACCCGGATTATCGTCATTAACCCATATCATGAGCCGTCGATGGATCAATATTGGATCCCTTCTATCCCAGAGTCTGCGTTATTTGGTACCAAGCTGACCGATGACTTTTATCAGGTTCATATTGGTGGGGATATCGCTTTTATGAACGGTGTGATGAAGCACTGGTTTGAGATGGAAGAAGCGAGTCCAGGCTCTGCGGTAGATCATGCCTTCATTCAAGCGCATACGAACGGTTATGAACAGCTGAAGGCTCATGTCAGGGAGCAGGATTGGGAGCTGCTGGAACGCTCATCAGGACTGAGCCGTGAACGCATGCTGGAATTTGCCCGTTTGCTGGCTGCGGCGAAATCAGCTGTATTCGTTTGGAGTATGGGGCTGACGCAGCATCGTTTTGGTACGGACAACATTTCACAGGTGGCGAATTTGGCCTTGCTGCGAGGATTTCTGGGCCGTGAGTTTTGCGGGTTGATGCCCATCCGCGGACACAGCGGGGTACAGGGATCAGGAGAAATGGGTGCAGATCCGTTCAGCCTGCCTGGCGGCGAATTCAGTGCGGATGGTATTGCACGTATGGAACGGGTATGGGGCTTCGAGCTGCCCAAATGGCAGGGGGATATTGTCGGAGTCTCGTTGGAGAATTCGATGCTTCCTGATGACCACGAGCGTAAGCTGAAGCTCTTCTATACGTCAGGAGGAAATTTTCTGGAAACGATGCCTGACCCCGATTTCGTTCGCGAATGTTTGGAAAATGTCGATATTCGGGTGCATCAGGACATTGTGTTGAATACGTCTACGCTTGCTGAAGCGAGGGAGGCCGTGATCGTATTGCCTGCGATGACTCGCTATGAGCAGCCTGGAGGTGGAACCTCGACATCCACAGAGCGGATGGTCTATTATTCACCGGAAATCAAAGGGCCGAGAGTCAGTGAGGCACGTGCGGAGTGGGCCATCTATGCTGAGCTTGCAGCCAGAGTAAATCCAGAGTATGAACGATTGGTCGCTTTTCGCAATGCAGAGGATATTCGACGTGAAATTGCTGCTGCCGCTACGTATTATGATGGTATTCAGCATTTATCCGAGCGTGGCGATGTATTTCAATGGGGCGGCGCCTGGCTTTGCGAGGATGGAGTGTGCCCGACGTCGGATGGCCGCGGCAATCTGATCCCCATCGAACAACCTGAGCTTCGTAAGCCGGAAGGGCATTTCCGTGTCACCACCCGCCGCGGTAAGCAGTTTAATTCGATGATCTATAGTGCCACCGATCCTTTTAATGGAGCCGACCGTTACGATGTGCTGATCAATCCGCAGGATGCCGAAGCGCTGCAGCTTAAAGCGGGTGATGCTATCGTAGTATATAACCAATACGGATTGCTTCATGGGCGGGCGAAGCCGGTTCCGATTCAACAAGGTAATATTGAGGTTCATTGGCCTGAAGGCAACAGCCTGATTCCCAAAGGTGTCTATGAAGCTCACGCAGGCATACCTGAATATAATACAGCTGCGGTTGTAGAAAAGGCGGAAACGTTTCATGCCCTTAAAGACACCAAATACGTGGAAAAACGAGTGATGGAGCTGGAAACGGAAATGGGGTGAAGTCGAATGGGAATGGACTTTATGGATGATTTTCCAATAGAACAACCAGTAACGGCCACATGGCGTATACTGAAGTATTCCGATGGTCAATTTAACGAGCGGGAAGACGTAGTGGCTTCTGAATATCCGCTTACTGTTCGAATAGACGGGGAGGAGTTTGCCACCATCGTATGCAGTCCTTCGGATCTGGAGGATATGGCGATTGGCTTTCTTGCCTCTGAGGGGGTTATTCGCGTCATTGAGGACATCCGAACCTTAAAGCTGAATGTGGAGCGCGGTTTTGTGGATGTTGAGCTCATGGTTAAGCAAAACACCAGCAAGGATTCGTATAACAAGAGATTCATTGGCTCTTGCTGCGGGAAGAGCCGGCAGTTTTATTTTCATAATGATGCGAGAACAGCCAAAACGATTCCATTACGGACCCGTATTAGTGCTGTACGCTGTCTGGAGCTGATGAATCAGCTTCAGCAAGCTTCCGCTGAGTTTCATCATACCGGAGGCGTGCATAATGCGGCTCTATGCAGTGCTGACAGCGCTGGAGCGCCTGTCTCACTTGTTCGTTCAGATATAGGCAGACATAATGCACTGGATAAAATTTTTGGACAATGCATCAGACATCGCATCCCACTTCAGGGGAAGGTTATTGTATTTAGTGGAAGAGTATCTTCCGAGGTGCTGCTCAAGGTAGCCAAGATTGGTGTAGGTATACTGCTGTCCAAGTCGGCACCGACAGGGTTGGCGCTTGAGCTTGCTCATGACCTTGGTATTGCGGTAATCGGTTTTATTCGTGGACAGTCCTTTAACGTGTATACCCATTCGGAACGCTTGGAAATCGATAATTAAATTTCCTTTAGCGAAAAAAATGATGTGTTCGGTGTCAAGGTCAAGATATGTTGATTAATTGAAAAAATCGACAAGAAATGTCCTGAAACGATTATATATTTACTGTAAAATTAAACATAGGCGATGAGCTTTAATCGGATCCTGCATTCTCGGGGGTTCCTTCCGTCTTCTTGTGATAAACATACCCTAAGGAGGTATTGTAATGACCGCATTTGGTTGGTGCATGCAGATCGAGCATGCTGAGGAGCTTCAAAGATATGGTTATGATTATATTGAATGTTCGATTGCTCCCTTGTTGAGTCAGGATGATGAGGCTTTCAAGAAAGCGTTACCTTTGTATATCAATAGCCCACTTCCGGTCAAAGCCTGGAATGTGTTATTTCCCGGAGATATTAAAGTCGTAGGTCCAGAAGCTAATGAAACCATTATCACGAATTATTTGGCCAGAGCCGTAGATACAATGTTTCAAGCAGGATCGTCCATTTTTGTATTTGGAAGTGGAAGATCACGCAGCATTCCAGAGGGGTGGGAGCATGCGCGTGCGGAGGAGCAGTTATTAAGGCTGCTAAGGATCATTGCAGAGCAGGTTAAGGGAACTAATCTTACGCTGGCAATCGAGCCTCTAAACACCAAGGAATCGAATGTGATCACGAGTGTAGCTGAAGGTGTGCATTATGCCAAGCAAATTAATGATCCCGCTATTCGTGTATTGGCTGATTTTTATCATATGGATGAAGAATCTGAGCCATTGGAAACCATTGTCGCTCATAAGGATTGGCTGTCCCATATTCATATTGCCGACACGGGACGTCTGTCTCCCGGAACAGGTCAATATCCGTATGAACGCTTTGTGGCGCAATTGAAGGCTGCAGGCTATAACGGCATGGTGTCGGCAGAATGTACGGTCAAGGATCGCGCCCAAGAGCTGCCGGCTTCCCTAAGCTTTATGAAAGAGCAGTGGTCGAAATAAACGAATCCAAACTTCCATATAATAGCTACAAAAAAGAAGTCATCGTTGTGATCAACGGTGGCTTCTTTTTATATTCTTTTTGATTTTAGGATTTACTTAACCAAACGCGCATAACAGAAAATAATTGCTCTAAATTGATCGGTTTACTAATATAATCGGAGGCGCCAGCTTCCAGACATTTTTCACGATCATATTTCATCGCTTTGGCTGTGAGCGCAATAATAGGCATCTCATTCAGCTGCTCATCCCGACGAATATGTCTCATCGTCTGGTACCCATCCATCTCCGGCATCATAATGTCCATCAAGACAATGTCAATCTCCTTATGGAGATCCAGCATATCCAGACACTGCCTTCCATTATGAGCCGTGAATACACGCATACCCTGCATTTCGAGGGCCTTGGTCAAAGCGAATATATTTCTGACGTCATCGTCCACGACCAGTACCTGCTTACCGCCAAAAATCGATTGATGGATCACGGCAGGCTTGGTCTCAGGAATGATCAGGTTATCGATAGCCGGGGCTTCAGAAGGAGCCTCAGACAGCTCCAAGGCGCTAACGGCAGTAGCCGAGGATTCAGCATACATCGTAACCATCTCCATCGATGAAGGATTGTGAAGGCAAGGTATATAGAGTGTAAATGTACTTCCTTTACCTTCTTCACTTTCCAAAGCGATACGGCCACCAAGTAAATTTGCAAATTCACGGGATATCGACAAGCCGAGTCCGGTTCCCCCATATTTGCGTTCTGTTTTCCCGTCAACCTGCTGGAACGCTTCAAAAATCAGCATACGTTTGTTAACAGGAATACCGATGCCTGTATCCGATACCGAAAAGGCAATGACATTGGCTCTGCTTGCATCCGGCAGCGCAATATTGGCTTCAAGCGGATCTGCCTTTCGAATGGACAAAGTGACAGCTCCACTTTCGGTAAATTTGAAGGCATTTGATAACAAATTTTTCAGTATTTGCTGCAGCCGCTGTTCATCCGAGAAAATCAAAGAAGGAAGTCCAGGATGTTGAATAATACGGAATTGCAGGTTGCGCTGCTTGGCAATTGGTGTGAAATTGCGCTCCATAACATCAGGAAGCTCTGTCAGATTGACAGCTGCAATCTCGATCTCGAGCTTTCCAGCCTCAACCTTGGATAGATCAAGAATATCATTAATCAATGACAAGAGATCATTCCCGGAGGAATTAATAATTCTTGCATATTCCTGTTCATCGGCATTTAGCGTACCATTTGCATTTTCAACTAAAAATTGGGACAAAATAAGCAGACTGTTGAGCGGTGTACGCAGTTCATGAGACATATTAGCCAAAAATTCCGATTTATATTGAGAGCTTTGCTGCAACTGCTCGGCATACAGCTCGAGTTCTTTCCTGGCCTGCTCCACCTCAAACGATTTTTGTTCGGCAAACAGGTTCTGTTCTTCCAGATGCTCATTCGTGGAACGCAGTTCCTCTGTTTGCACCTGTAATTCTTCTGCTTGTGTCTGCAGCTCTTCCGTCTGTGCCTGTAACTCCTCGGCCATGGTCTGAGACTCACTGTATAAATTTTCGATTTCCGTACGACTGGCCGCATTGTGCAGTGTGACTCCAAAAGGCTCGGCAATTTGTTCAAGAAGCTCTCGTTGAAGCTTGGTAAATTCGTTCAAGCTGGCCAGTTCCATGACAGCAAGCACATTTTTTTCGAAAATAATGGGTGCCACTATAATTTGTTTAGGTGCTGTATGGCCCAAGCCTGACGTGACTTTAATATAATCGTCCGGTAATTGATTCAATATCAGAATTCGATTTTCCGATGCGCTTTGACCAACTAGACCTTCACCCATTCGGAAGCTTTCCACACCTACACCATCTGCTTGCCCAGCATAAGAGGCGAATCGGATCAACAGATCTTTTTTATCCGCGATCTTACGTAAATACAAGACTCCATAGTGGGCTTCGACTAAACCGGCGATTCTATTGATGAAGGATTGAGTTAGCAATTTCATTTCGGTCACACCTTGAAAAGTTGTTGCCATGTCCGTAATTTGGGTGTTGATCCAATTTTGTTCTTCAAGCTTGGACAACAGTTCGTTCGTAATCTCAGCGAGATCGCCAACCTCATCCTTTGTTTTCACTTCAACCCGCATGGATAAGTCACCCTTGGAGGTCGCAATATGTTTGATCGAGCCTGTGACTTGCTTGATCGTATTAACGATGGAACTGGATGTGATTAGAGCGATTAGCACAGCGATAGCGGATACTACAATCCATATGGTGTTTAATATCGAAAGAAGTACTTCATTATCACGGATGAGTTGTTGACTCCGCGCCTCGGTAAAGGAGAGCTCAGTGCTTCGAAAGGCTGCAAGCTGGGAGCGCAGCTGATCCGTATATTTTTTACCGATATCTAATTTGTAAAATTCAATGATTCCCGAGTTATTATTATCCTTTTTCATCGATAATACAGGATCTCCCGCTTCAGCGATCCAAAGCTCAATGTTGGTTTTTATCTTTTCCAGATTTTGCACCTGTCTGGGATTATCCATAATCAACTGACGAAGCTTATTATAGTTTTCTTTCCAACTGCTATACCCATTATTATAAGGGATCAAATACTTGGCATCTCCGGTTATGACATAACCGCGCTGGCTATCTTCCATATCCAGTAAGTTTTTTTCAATATCATTGCTAAGATTATGAACCTGAAAATCGTGTCCCGTGATATATTCTCTATCTACTTTCATCGACATAACACGATCATTAATTAAAATTATGGATATGCTAAGGCCAATAAGTACGATAAGATAGCCCAGTATAATTTTTGTTCTTAAATTGAATCTTACTTTGCTGAACAAACTGTAAATACCTCCCCTTGAAGCCTGCATCGAACTGAACAACATATTTAAACCGTTTAATAGTTAGAATTTCAAGCTTAACTCTATCATAAAAGCGATGGGTATAAAAGCTGAATTTCAAAGTTTCCAATGGCAGGATATAATCAAATACTCCGATATAATAAGTAAATGGAACCATCTCTGCTGTCCAGGGAATGGTTCCATTTATGTTTGCGCTGTAACTTTTCTTTATGTTCTCTCAGAGTTGGTGTTATACGTGCTGCAGGGTCAAGTCCATTCCAGCTTAAGCGATTAAGCTCGGGATTGTATTTCCCTTCGCGTGCCTGCTTTTGACGAATTTTTTTGGCTTTACTAAGTGCCATTATGGCACCTCCTTCATTAAGAATGATTCTTCTACTAGTATACTAAATTTGAAGATATTTTGTAACGAAAGAGTTTGACATTTTTGCAACGTTACGGTGAATCGGTTGTGTTCGACAATTCGTTTTGGTAATCTAATGAAAGATTGCTGCAAACAATAGACCCATTCGGGAGTGAGTACGTTGTCCTACGATTTTTACTATTGGCTGATTATGGGTATCGGATTTATTATTCCAAATTTGGCAGGGGTGGGGCTGATGTGGAAGACACAGAAGCTGCTCATGTCTTCAGTGGTTTCACTAGCTATCAATTTGATTATATTCGCAGCAGCTAGTTTATGGTGGGCTTCTTTATTTGTCGGATTTCCACGTACTTTTGGATTGGCAGGCTATGGTATTGCATTTGTGAACATTGAAGTGCTGCTGCTGTTCACTTTGATTATTATGAGAAAGAAAAGTACTTGAGTCGTCTTTGCATCTGTTAAAAGTATACGAAAAACTCCCACATCCCTAACTATATAGGTGTGTGGGAGTTTTTAGGTTCATGATATGTTGATTCTTCGTTAAGCTCTTAGAAAGAAGCGGCAGCAGCTTTAGCTTTTTCCAGACCTTCTTCAATAATGGCTTGACCACGATCCGGGAACTGGTTATGTCCTTCGACAACAACAGTAGTAGGATTTTGAACTCCGAAGAAATTAAAGATCGTTTTAACATAGTTCAGGGACATTTCGATTGCAGCGGCAGGACCTTCGCTGTAAACTCCGCCACGTGCGTTCAGCAATGCAACTTTTTTGTCGCTAATCAAGCCTTTAGGGCCTTCAGCTGTGTAGGCAAATGTTTTGCCTGCTTGTGCAACATACGTCAAATACGTCAATAATTGTGCAGGAACCGTGAAGTTCCATAGTGGGAAAGCAACAACGATTTTGTCAGCTGCAAGGAACTGCTCCAAATATTTATTAACATTGTCGGCTTTTTCCTGCTCGGTTCCTGTTAATTCGTAACCCTTGCCAAGCTTGAAGAGGCCAGTCAATGTATCTACATCGTAGTATGGCAATGTTTCATTAAAAAGATCCAGTTCTTCAATATCGTCATTGGGGTTAGCTGCTTTGTAGCTTTCCAAAAATGCATAATATAATTTGACGCTTACTGCTTGATCAACCGGACGTCCATTAGCTTTAATAAATAATACTTTTGACATAAGTATGATGCCTCCTGAAATTAAATTAACTTACTTTACTTTAGTATGATATTAAATTAGCTTACGTTTGTCAAGTGACTAATAATTAATAATTTGCGAAGGATTTTTGAAATAATCATTGGAAACAATAAAAAAAGCTCCTGATCGGAGCCTATTCGTCGAAGATACATCCGTGGTTTACATGTAGCTTTTCTTATCTCTAAAAAAAGAGCTGATCGGATTACTCCGAAGCTCCTTTTTTGGTCAGGTAAGACTTGAATTTTCTTTCGCGGGCCTCCCAGCGAAGCACGGATATAAAAAATCCGATTGAAGCAAACACGATTAGCCGAATGTATAACCAGGACATTTGAAAGGTATGCTGTGTCAGCCATTCCATTCCTGTAATTATGGCAGTTACTGCGATTCCCCAGGTTAATATACCAAAATACATGACATACTTGCCTTTGCCCATGGTTCTTCTTTTGCGCCACTGAGTGGCTTGTTGTTCGTTCATTTCGTTCATAAAGCTGCTCCTCCTGAGTCGGTCTCGATCCATTCATTTCGTTACTTGGAGTTATTCGCTATTGAGCGCTCGAAGTCCTCCTGCATGTAAGTTGTTCACAGAGGTTGGTCTGCGTTAGACAGCTCTCGCGCGGTCGGGTGAGAATGGGGTCAGATCGATTGTGGTTTGCTCTCCCAGAATCAGTTGTTTAATTAGCTTGCCTGTAGCAGGGGCTAATAAGATCCCATTGCGGTAGTGTCCCATTGCAACCGTTAAGCCAGGAGCTTGAGTAGATGTTCCCATAAACGGCAGTCCATCTCTTGTACCCGGACGCAGACCTGCCCAGGTGCTGACAAGCTCAGCTTGTTCTAACGACGGCAGCAGCTTGACGGCTTTGCCGAATAAATCACTTACCACATTCACATGACAGCGTTTGTTAAAGCCTGCTTCTTCTTGGGTAGCTCCAATAATCATGCTTCCATCGAGCTTCGGTACGATATAACAGCCTTGTGTAAATACGGTGCCTTGTAGGACAGGCGCTTCGGTTCTCACCGATATACACTGCCCTTTAACTGGAAATATCGGAAGCTCCAGGCCAAGTGGATCAGTTAGAGATGATCCCCAGGCTCCCGCGCATATAATGACATGATCGGCGTATAAGGAGCCCTCGGCTGTTCGCACACCTTCGATGCGACCCTGACGTTCTATCAGCCCAAGTACAGGTGTCCATTCACGAATTTCGCAGCCAAGCTTGTGAAGGCCTGCTTGCAGCGCTTTGGCGAGCTGTACGGGATGAATTTGATGGTCCTGAGCAAAGCGAAGGCCACCCAGAATGTGTGGGGAAATACCTGGTTCCATAGCAAGCATCTCCGATGTGCTTAACCACTCGGCATTCTGAATCCATGGGAGGCGGCTTTTCAATTCCTGCTCGTCGTCGGTGTGAAGTGCGGCACGCAAAATTCCTTGAGCTATGTACTGTGGCGAAATCGCGCTGATTTGATGAATTTCCTCGCTCCAATCACGATATAATTGTTGGCTCAGACGGCACAGCTCGTAGAAGGCACCAGGATGATGTGTCTCTACCTGTGCTCCCAGCATGCCTGCGGCAGCTGTTGAGGCTTCCTGATTCAATGCCCCTTTATCCACTAGGGTACAGCGTATTCCGCTGCGGGCAAGCTCCCATGCTATCGTGCAACCTATAATACCGCCGCCGATAATGATTGCGGATGTAGACCTGGTGTTCAATATTAACCTCTCCTTGGGCTGTATTGGGAAACATTCAATGCTTCTCGATAACGGATGATTTGTTGAGCGGGCTCGGGATGCAGCAGGATGGATGACAGCAGGGCAATACCACTGCATCCTGTCGACAGCACTTCCTCAACTCGGGACACCTCAATGCCGCCAATTGCAATAACAGGGATCGGACTAGCAGCAACAACAGCAGCCAGGGTGGCAACACCACGGGGTGCGAGTCCGGCCTTGGAGTTCGATTCATAGACATGGCCATAGAACACATAGTCGGCTCCATGCTTGGCTGCGTGTACCGCCTCCTCGGCTGAATGGACAGAGCAGCCTATACGGACGGCCGCGGGCATAATCTGGCGGCTTTGCTGAATGGTCAGACTATTATATCCAAGCTGGACGCCAGGGGCTTGTACGGCGAGAGCCGCATCCAGCCGATCATTGATATAAATGGCAGATTGGGCGAATAACGGCTTAAGAGTTGTGTACCATACTGTCAGCTCGTGAGCGCTGCGTTGTTTTTCCCGTAAATGAAACATATCAATAAGCTCAGTCGGGCACCTGGAAGCAATGGCTGCTACTTCGTCAAGTTCCTGCTGAGCTGTAGTCAGGACATGAAGCTCATGCTTTCTTATGGGAAGCACTTCCTTTGGCGGCAATCGATTTAGGACCATCATAACGCAGCCTATGCAGACCGTCAAAGCGTTTGAGAAAGTTGTCATAAAATGCTCAATAAGCTGCTGACTTGACGGTGGGAAAACAGACCTATACACTTTATGATAAGAGTAAGACATGTTAACCTGTAATAGAAGTTATTGGTTGTGAAAACAGACCTTATGAGCACGCACTAGAAGGAGAGAATAAATGTGGACCAAGTCTTTAAAGCACTAACCATTGCAGGCTCGGACAGCGGTGGTGGAGCGGGCATTCAGGCTGATTTGAAAACTTTTCAAATGCTTGAGGTTTATGGAATGTCAGCGATTACAGCTGTAACCGCACAAAATACACTCGGAGTTCATGGTATTTATGATATTCCTATTGAAGGTATAGCGAAGCAAATTGAGTCGGTTATATCGGATATTGGCGTTGATGCGCTCAAGACCGGCATGCTGTCGCAGCCTGAAGTCATTGAACTGGTCGCGGATCTGGTGACTAAGCATAAGCTGAGTAAGCTCGTTGTTGATCCGGTGATGATTGCCAAGGGCGGTGCTGCGCTGTTGGCTGAGCATGCACAGGATGCGATGCGCAAGCGATTACTGCCGTTAGCGGCGCTGGTGACGCCGAACATTCCGGAGGCAGAGGTCATTATCGGGATGGAGATATCCTCATTGGATACCATGAAGGAAGCAGCGGTTCGAATTGTTGAACAATTTGGTTCAGCAGCTGCGATTATTAAAGGAGGGCATCGAATTGGCGATCCCACCGATGTCTTATATGACGGAAAGCAGTTTCATTTTTTCACCGCAGAACGTTATGAGACACGCCATACCCATGGAACAGGCTGTACATTCTCAGCTGCGATTACGGCTGAGCTTGCCAAAGGCAAGACCTTGACTGAAGCGGTACAAACAGCCAAAACCTTCATCACACTGGCAATTCGACACGAGCTTGGTATTGGTGGCGGACACGGACCTACGAATCATTGGGCTTATTGGCGTGAAGCACAGACTCATTCGGGTTTGCAGGCAAAGGAGCAAGGGAAATCATGAGCTATGAATATTTGATGCAAGCAGCCATGTTAATCATTCTGATGCTGGCCAGTTTTCCGGCTATCATGCTGTGGTCCAAATGGAGAAATAAGAAACGGAGATAAAACCCATGTATTATGTCAATCATGAACAAATTGATTTGCGACTGAAGTTTATTCCCACACTGATCGCGGCATGTGAGCAGCTGGAGAAAGTCTGGGAGCTGACACCATCATCCGAAAGGCTGCTGCTGCATCTGGCCCAGGAACGTATTCTGCATTTATCGATTGAGACCATTACCGACGTCGGCAGCTTGTTAATTGATGCGTTCATGATGCGGGATGCCAGCAGCTACGAGGATATTATTGAGATTCTAAGGGATGAGCGTGTATTTGAAGCAGATACAGCCGCTGTTTTTCGCGAGTTGGTACAGCTTCGGAAGTCGCTAGCGCAGGAGTATGCCAGCTATCCCCGAGAAACTCTTCACCCACTGATCGGTGCGCTCCCATCTGCACTTGCCATTTTTGAAGCTGTGGTTCCCGCGTTTATTAGCCGTGAGCTGGTATAAGAATCCTTAGGAACTGCTGCCGCTGATCTTGTGAGAAAACTGGAAAGTTATGATACTTTTTAGTATAATAATTTACTTATAGCTGATTTTCATATACAATCTATTTATGAGCAGGATTGTCAGGTGAACACGACAGTAAACAATAAGGCGGTGAGACTAAGTGACCCAGGAATTTGATATGTCGACACGTAGAGTCGTACTGACCATGTTGAAAACCAAAGGACCTTTGGCTGTCAGCGAAATAGCCAAGCAGCTCGGAATTACGGAAATGGCTGTACGCCGGCATTTGAATACACTGGAACGCGATGGTCTGATCGAATCGAAGCTGGTACGCCAAGCGATGGGAAGACCGACGAATTTATATTCGCTGACGGAAAGTGCAGATGAATTATTTCCGAAGAATTACTATAATTTGACATTAGATCTGTTAGGTGAGCTTGTGGAAGAAGCAGGCGAAGCCAAGGTACAGCTGTTATTTGAACGTCGTAAGGAAAAGATGATTGATCGCTATGAAGAGCAAATGCAAGGCAAAGAGCTCGGGGATCGGGTTAAGGCGCTGGCGGAAATTCAGAATGCAAATGGTTACATGGTAAATTGGTCTGCTGACGAGGATGGTACCTTTGTCATCAATGAGCACAATTGTCCGATTTCTCAGGTAGCCAATCAGTATAATCATGCTTGCCATTGTGAACTGATGATGTTTGAGACTTTGCTTGGTGCCGATGTCAAGCGTACGGAATGCTTGGTCAAAGGCGGACTCAAATGCTCGTATTCGATACAAGCCAAATAAAAACGATCTCCCGCACATAATTAGCGCAGGAGATCGTTTTTATTTTAAGGTATGATGACGGTCTGGTTACTTCACCCACACATTAGCTGTCAACGCTGCTGCTTTGTCACGAATCCATGAGAAATTACCAGCGGCAATTTCCTGCAAATTGATCAAAGACCCGCCAATTCCCAGACCATAGCAGCCCGCTTGTATAAATTGCCCAATGTTGGCCTCATTAACCCCGCCTACGGCTACCATCGGGATGTGATTAAGTGGTCCTTGAAGCTCTTTGATATAGGCTAATCCAAGGCTCGCTCCCGGGAATATTTTCACTGCGGTTGCGCCTGCTTTCCATGCCTTGACGATTTCAGTTGGCGTCATGGCTCCCGGGAAAATTGGAACCCCTTGCTCTACAGCATAACGAATAACATCCTCATCCGTGTTTGGGGTGACTATGTAGGAGGCACCTGCCTCAATCGCTTGCTTCGCGTCTTCCATATCGAGTACGGTTCCCGCACCTATGTACATGTGATCGCCGAACTGCGCTTGCAGCTTGGTAATCATCGATAAGGCCCCAGACGTATTCAATGTTATTTCCATAGCTCGGATCCCGCCATCCAGCAGCGCTTGAGACAGATCGTTAATATGACGTTCCTCCACCCCACGAACTATCGCTATAATCCGCGTTTTTTCAATCCATTGTAAACCTTGTTCACGATTCATGCTACCATCCACCTCATCCACAAGTTATGAGTCTATTATGCCACCTTTTGCACGAACAGGCTATTGCTCCACTAAACAAATTTGAGAAATGTGTGTCAAATCGCTGGGCTGCTACCTATAATGTAGTATTCCATAGGCATTCGTCCTGGGAAGCTGCTTGGAAGGGAGGTCCGGATACATGGATTGGCCATTAATCGTTAGCTTAGCAGTGCTCACAAGCGTGATGGTGATTGGAATTGCCCTACTCTTATGGATTGAAGTTCGTCGAGCCATCCGCAGGTCGTTAGCGATGATGGAGCGGATGGAGGCACAGATGAAGGGTACGCTGGAAGACACCCAACAGCTGATCCAAACCACGCAAAGCCTGACAGTTGATATCCAGCGCCGTTTACATGCAGCAGATGGAATTATGCAGGCCATTCAGAGCACGGGTGAAGCCTCTGCGAGTCTATCCAAGTCTATTAAGGGGATATCGGGGGTGTTGTCCAATTCGATAACAGAGGCCCATGCTACTCTTCAAAATGAGCAAGATACGGTGCGTAATCTTATCGCCATGACGACTATGGGTGTGGAGCTGTGGCACAAATGGCAGTCTCGGAAACCTTCCAAACCAAGCTCACCTACGAATGAACAACAGTGAAGGAGATGATCAGTTTGACAACCAATAACAGAAACAAGGATTTGTTGATCGGAGCGGTAGTAGGTACTGTATTGGGAGCAGTGACTGCACTGCTCTTTGCTCCCAAATCAGGCAAGGAGTTGAGAACGGATATTGCGGATGGTGTGCAGCAGGTTTCTACCAAGACCCAGCAGGCTGCAGAGTCGATTGCCGATAAAACGAAGCAACTGGCTGGTACCTTAAATGAAAAAACACAGCTAGCCGCGCAAACAGTGAGCCGCCATACATCGGAATGGTCCGAAAAAGCAAAGGAAACGGCATTGTCCTGGAAAAATAAAGCTTCATTGTCCATCACGGAAGGGACAACGGAATCCACGGAGAACGAGTTAACGACTCAGGACGAGTCTAAAGTAAGCTAGGTACACAAACCCGTTAGCAAAGCCTGGTTGGCCCCCACAACAAAAAGACATGGTTCCAGCAGCGCCACTTCGTTGCCGTATCCGTGTCTTTTTATTGTAAGGCTCAAAATCACCATTTGGAGGCATCAATCTTGCTAGGGTCTAGACCTTCCCAAATATTACGTATCGGGGCCGAATTGGGGTTATCAAAAACGAGCCATGCCGTAGGCAAATACCGTTCGCCATATTCACTGGAAGGACGGTTTACAATCTTATTGTCATGGACTAGAACTGTAGAGGAGCCACCATCCAGATTAGCAGCTGTCACCGCACCTTTTTCCAGAAATATTTGTTGAATATCATAGAGCGTGGCACCGATACTGTAGCCGGGCTGTCTGCCATCAATAATGGCAAACATGATCGTGCCATCTGCTTTTTGTGCCATCGCGGTCCGTGGTGCAACGCCCCAGCCGTCCGCCTGACTCTTGATCTGGCCCACACCGTTAACGATAAACCGCGGTGCAAACGTAACCGCCTCCTGAACGCCCATTTGCAGCAGCTCACTTGGCTTGTATTTACCAGCAATCATCCGACCTTCCTTATCGATCGCCACGATATGATTCGCTGTATTCATGTCGCCATCGTTATAAAAAATCTTACCGCCTGAAATGACAATCCCGGTTGGCTGAAAGCCATTTCCTTTCCATTCCGGATCGACGAAGCCGCCTGCATTCACACCAGCAACCGCACCGAGACGCTGAACCATGGAGGATACCTTCTCGCCTTTGCCTGCTTTACCGGGAACACCTATTCTAAGCTTTTTGGCGTCGTTGACAATCAACAGCTTGCCTTTGAAATTTTTCCCTTCGATCGGTTCGATTTGGACAAGCGGCTTTTTTTCGACAACTTTGGTTTCCACGGGCTTGTTCACCTGGACAAGCTTTTGATCCTTGATTTCGGCAAATTTATCAAATTGCTTCCAATAACTGTCGACACGTTTGTTAAGCTCTTCCTGACCAATCAAATAGACGGCCCAATGCCGATGCTGAGTAGAAATTAGTGTGTCAGCCATCATATAACGAAGATTGGAGCCCGACTCTGTCAAAAAGAACCATAAACTGAACATCATCCCAAACATCATTAGCACGATAGAGGTATACAAGGTTAATGTGAGGATAACAGAGTTGCTTTTCTTTTTTACCTTCTTTTTGACGCCCCTTAATGCAGTTGTTGCTGCCATGTTCGATTCCTTTCCTTATCTCTATACTATGATCACTAATTAGTAGACGAAAAAAAATAGAAAAAAGTTTCAGTACAAGACCGCACACTTTTTTCTATGATTCAGATGATAGACAGTTGTTTATTTTCTCTAAGCAAAATTTCAAATTCATCAGCCGAAATCGGCTTACTGAACACATAGCCCTGAATTTCATCACAGCCTCGCATAATTAAAAAATCGAGCTGTTCCTTTGTTTCGACACCCTCTGCAAGGGATTTGATTTTTAATTGCTGAGCCATGGCAATAAGTGCCGTAACGATAGCGGCATTTTCCTCATCAAAGGTCACATCTCGGATGAACGATTGATCGATTTTGAGCGTATGTACTCGAAATCGCTTCAGATAGCTGAATGATGAGTAGCCGGTGCCAAAATCATCGATAGAAATAAAGACACCCATGGATCGCAGCTTTTGCATCGTTTCAATAATATAAGGGACGTTCGTCATAGCGACATTTTCTGTAATTTCCAGGCAGAGCAATGATGGATCAAGGCCCGTTTCCTCCAGAGTGTCCTCAATGATTTGAACAAACTGAGGCTGATGGAATTGTATGGCTGAAATGTTGACAGAAACACGAAGCGGGTGGTTACCAAGCGATTGCCACTTTTTATTTTGAATGCAAGCTTGCCTCAGCACCCAATTGCCTATCGGAATAATAAGGCCGGTTTCCTCGGCCAGCGGTATAAATTCAGCAGGAGAGACCATTCCCCATTCCGGATGAAACCAGCGGATGAGCGCCTCCATACCGAATATTTCACCATGGCTCAAATCGACAAAGGGCTGGTAATATACGTGGAATTCGTTACGCTCCAGTGCTTTACGCAAATTAATTTCCAGACTCAATCTGTGCATAGAGCGTTTGTTCATTTCCGGATGATAGTAATGGTATGAATTCCCACCTTTCTCTTTGGAACGATACATCGCAATATCCGCATTTTTCAATAAGGTTTCTGCATCCGTACCGTCGTTCGGATAAAGACTGATTCCGATGCTGGCTGTCACAAACAGTTCCTGCTCTTCGAAAATAAAAGGTTCCTTGAGCAGCTCCGGAATCCCTTTGGCAAATTGAGCGGCTTCATCCATGCTGGCAATATTAGATAATAATACAATAAACTCGTCTCCGCCGAAGCGTGCAACAAGATCTTTATCCAGAACGTAATCTTTAAGCTTATTGGATAAAGCATGAAGGAGCAGATCGCCAACATGGTGCCCAAGTGTATCGTTAATCACTTTGAAACGGTCCAAATCGAAGAAAATAATAGCCATTTTACCGTTGGTTCGTTCTGCTTCGGCGAAGCTCCTTTTAAGTCGCTGATCAAAATGCAATCGGTTTGGTAAATTGGTGAGAGCGTCGTGGTAAGCCATATGTACGATCTTTTCTTCTGCACGCTTGCGTTCGTTCACGGCACGGATCGTTGCATAAGAACGAAGCAGTTGACCATCCTGAGTCTCGCTGATGATTTTTTCAAACAATTGATCATGTTTTTTGGGATTGTGTTCAGCAGAGCTCGGATCCGATGTACGAATGAGCTGGATCACATTCTCCACATGTTCGCGGTGAATACGGGCCGTAGAAGCTACTTTGTACTTATTACGGTCCTGCTTGTTGAGATAGACGATGCCTTTCTTATTGTCATATTCCGCCACATGATTCATATTGACGATATTGGCATTATCCAATAATCGAAAGCCATCCTCAAACAGCCATTCCTCCAAATTGTCGAATGAGAAGTCAAGGTAATACTGATGTTCTTGGGTATGAATAATAATTTCACGATCACGAATTTTGTCGATTTTGACAACTTCGCTGGAATCAATAATCAGTATTTCTGACCCTCTCTTGCCATCTCGCGTGACGGGAATTTTCTGCATAAAGACTCAGCTCCATAAGAGAAGGATTTGATAGCACAATAGGGGCCGCGGCAAAGCGCAGCCCCTACATGTTACAATAACACATTATTTTTTCAAAAGCTCTTGTGGAGTTTCAGGACGGTGCCCAATCCAGGAGTTTGTTGTTACAAATACAGCAGCCAATGCCATCAGAATCATATTTGCAACAATAGCCAATTTTATTTTCATATTATGTACACCTCCTTTCTATAATATCTCTTAACTTGTATGCAGGCTGCGTTGTCAATATGGCTTGTATAAAAAAAGCTGAAGTTAATACTGTAGATTGAAATATAAGATTGCTTAGAACCAACATAATAGCAACCCCTTTCAACAAAGGGTAAAATTTGGGGTCAAGACTGCTCATATTTTGTATATCATTAGGTGCAGTTCTGTAATAAATAAGAATCGATATCAAGTCTATGAATAAGTAATAGTAATTAAAAGTAAATGTCGAAAATCCGACACAGATAAAAATGAAGACTGAAAAGATACAACAAGATAACGAAGATGAAAGGTGAAGACCGCCAGTAATAGATCGTATAGCTACAAAAGCAATAATTCCCACCAGGCAAGCAGTGAAATGTCCAGCGAATGCAGAGATTAACAAAGAGATAATTACTGCCGTTGTTGTATTTATAAGCAAGCTCAATGCATATTTTAACACTGCCTCAGAGCCTGCATTAGCATTGTACTTACGAATTGACTTGGCAATAGATTCAGAATAATAGTCGATAAAGTTCATCTATTGGACAACCTTTCACGTCGATTCTTCCAAAGCTTTCTATTATGTTTGTAAGCCAGATATATTCCTATTAAGAAAATGAAGCCAATAAAAATTGGAATGGCAATGTATACATAGGATACTTTAAAAGCTAAAACTTCCACCTGTAAGGCAATGACAGCAACAACCAAAACGCCGGAAAGATAAAAATTGTAGCCCTTCAAGGCATCATTACTAGTTGTGTGAAAGCCGAGCTTGTATCTCTGTAGCGGATATACGAGTAATAGTATAATTACAGTAACAATTAAATCAAACATAACGAACTGAGTAATAGAGGTTTTGAGCATTTGTTCAGAAAACAGGTTGAAATTGGACCCAATGGAAAGTACGAAACCTTCAATTGTAACAACAGCTGCAGTACCTATTACACAAAGTAATAAAGAAAAAATTAAAGGCAATCTGAAAAGGAGAGTAATCAGAATAATTTCTGTTATTAGTACAGGTAAGGTAGCAAACAAAGTTTCGTCAATAACATCTCTGATAAACACGGATAGTAAAGCCATAACAAAAGCAATAAAAAAAACTTTGTAAAGTGAATATCGGAAATAAATTCTAAACATGGATAGACAAAGTAATACCGTAGCAGAGAACTCTACAGTAGAGAAAATGATCTTCATTAGCAGCAGCATTTACTAGCACCTCTATCACTATTTTGATATTCATGATTGTAATGGCATAAGAGATTTGGCGTAATAGGAAACATTTCTCAATAATTAAGTTTAGTTTAATATACTCTTGTTAACTTAACAAGTAGAATTTTGTCGAATAAAACGTTTTCATAAGACTTAACCTTTCAAAGTTCTTACTAACAAAGATATATAATTTAAAGCAGCATGAATAAGCATCGCGGTGACAATTGTGCCGCTCTTTTTGTAGACGTAACAAAGTACCATACCTGTAATAAAATAAGCACCTAATCTTTCGATACTAAAATGTCCCATAGCAAAGATAGATGAAGATACAATTGAGCCTATCCAAAAAAGATTTTTGTTGTTAAAATAACCGAAAATGATTTTTCTGTAGGCAATTTCTTCAATAATAGGAGCAACAACAACGACATAAAATGGCATGACAAGATAATTTTGGATAAGATCATCAGTTATGATTTGTGAATTCCCAATAAGCAAAGCGTTGGCTGCATGAGCAAACATACAATATTTAAGACCATTAAATGCCCATTTATACATCTCATGATTTCGTAATAGTGTATTGAAATCGGTGTTTTGAACTTCTTTTCTCAGCATAAATAGAAACACGATGCAACTGCTTATAGGAAGTAGGGAAACCGTATATTTATTAAGAAAAAAGACGACTGGACCTGGACCGACAAATATGAAAAAGATAGCAAGTATTAGAATATATTCTTTTTTCAATCCAATGCTCCTTATGTATGTAAGTAGGGGAAGCAATATTGAAGTCGAGACATCAGAAGTTAATCCATTAATTCACTTTTATAACTGTAATGCAGTACAAAAGCAAGCAAGGTTACAACTGCAATCGCAATAACAAAAAACATTTCATTCCAGAAAAAAATAGAAAGACTAACCAGGCTTAAACATATGATGCCTGTCATGGCGCTGAAATGAAGCTTGCTTAGCACTTCTGCTGTTTTAGGCTTTTGTATAGCAGACCTTGAGGAAATAAAGGTAAATCCCCACCTAAACTTCACCATAATACAAGCTAACAGAATATTAAAAGCAGCAACCCAGGCGCCTTGGACAACATATTCATTTTGAGTTACTGTTAAAAACTCATTGTAGTCAAATTGTACCATGATAGCGTTATAACTGAACTCTATAAACAAACCGTAAACAAACGTAATACCGATCATGAGGATACTTTGCAGAAATCGTACCTTGAAAAATAGCAGCAGGCACAGCAAGAAAAACAGCGGTTGGATTATAGTGATTAAATAAACAATTTTCCAGCTTTGTAATAAGGCTCCTACATTCACCATAACGAAAGTTCCTGCTGCAATCGGGATTAAATAGGAACGTAAACGCATTCGGAAAATTACAAGAGAAAGAATATACAATGAAGGCCAAACCAGAAAATGGATCATATATTCCGGTATGTGGTCAGTAGTAAACATATAATTCCCCCTTTTAAAGTTGCTGATTTGCTTTTGTTACTAAATAATTAGTTGACTAGTCATGAAACTCTCTTTTATAACTGTAATGAAGAACAAAAGCAAGAATTGTAGACGTAGATGTAAAGATGAACAAAAACATGTCTTTCCACAAATACACAGATAAACTGATCATGCTAAACGAAGCAAGGAAAATTAAAACACTTAAGTAAAGCTTGTTTTGTATGATCATGGCACTTGAATGAATTTTACTGTTTCTAGTTGATATAAAGGTAAAGCCCCACCTACTTCGTATAATCAAGTAGGTTGTCATGTAATTGATAAACGACACCCAGAACCCTTGCATGATATATTCATCTCGCAGTATATGCAAAAAATGTTGGTAGTTGAATTGAGCTACGATCATATTGTAAACAAACTCTGCAGATATAGAGTAAACAAATACCAAACCGATCATCATAATGCTGTGGAAAAATTTGAAACGAAACACAACCATCAGGCAAAATAAAAAAGCTAACGGCTGAATGATTGTTAGTAGGTAAATTATTTCCGAAGACTGCAGCAAAGCGGCAACAGGCGTCATAATGCAGGTACTTACAATAATTGGAATTATATATTGTTTTAACTGCACACGAAACAATGCGAGGGCCAGTACAAAAAAGGAAGGCCAAACCAGAAAATAAATCAAATATTCCAGTATTTTTTCAATAGCCAATATTCGGTTCCCCCGTATGAATAATTTTTTTGGTTTCATTTTGTTAGCAAGAATGAAGTACCGAGCTTCTGGACTAATCAAGGAGTTCTCTCTTATAACTAAAATGTATAACAACGGCGAGTATTATAGAAGTAGCAGAAAGTACTACTACAAGCAGTTCGCTCCACAAATAAAGGCTTAAACCAATCATGCTAAGAGGAAAAATAATGACCATCGCACTTAAATACAGCTTATTTTGAATATTCAATGTCCCAGAACGGATTTTACTGATTCGTGGGGAAATAAAAGTAAACCCCCATCGAGCTTTTATTATGATATAGATGGTCAAATAATTGATAATGGCCATGAAAATACCCTGCATAATGTATTCATCTTTGGATATTTGTAGAAACTTTTCGTAATCGAATTGAGCTACGACAACATTGTAGCTGACTTCTAAGAAAATATTGTAGATGTATACAAGACCAAGCATAATGATGCTGTGAAAAAACTTGAAACGAAATACGACCATCAGGCACAATAAAAAAACCAATGGTTGAATAATGGTTATTAAATAAATCAATTTTGAAGCCTGCAGCAAGGTGGCAGTAGGGGCCAAAATACAAGTAGACACTACAATTGGCAATACATATTGCTGTAATCGTATACGGAATAATGCAAGGGCTAACATAAAAAAGGTAGGCCAGACCAGAAAATGGACAAGGTACTCCAGCGCTTGTTCAATAGGAAACATATAGATCCTCCGACTCATTATTTTGGACCTTGTTGCTATCTATTCCATAGCTTCCCTACGATAAGCCTCCCTGATCACGACAAACCACAAAATAATAACCACTATTTGCAGAGTCATAGCGATGTGGGTATTGAAATAAAAGAGAGAAAAGCTGGACAGCATCAGGATGACAAGTGTAACGAAAAAGGTCGGCATCATCCGTTTGTTTTTTCGTACAAAAGCTTCTGGTTTGATCGAGTGGCGCGGAATAAACGTAAAGCCCAACCGATATTTGATGACCATCCAACAAAGGAACAGGTCAATAAAAATGATCAGAATGGCCAATGCAATATCTGTACTCTGTATAGCGACTAAAAAATCGATCGATTGCAGCCTGGCTGAGGCAAAATTCAAGACAGCCTCAAGGCTGAAATTGATTAAATAGGAGGTTATGGTAATGATGATTGCATAGAACCAATGAAGTCTGAATATAAGCCAGTAGCACAATATAGCGCTAATGGGCTGCACCGTTGTAATTAAATATATTTTATGATGAATTTGCAAGAGGACTGATATGTAATCCAACAGTATGGATGATGTAATAATTTGCGCCCAATAGGACCGCAGCTTTAAACGAAATAATACCAAGCCAAGAGCCAGCAGGGATGCCCAGCCGAAGAAGAAAAAGATTGCCAGCTCAACAATCATTATGCTTAGCCTTTATTACGGGCAGGAGAGATCGATGCTTCTTTGCCGCTTGTTTTGCCAAATGAGAATTCAAGGCTGGACTGATTGTTGTTGGCTACATGCCGTACAATAAGATCGTGGTATTTGCGCTGACGGGTAGCTGATATCGTGACACAAACCCCTTCACCTGAGGCATCAAAATATAAGAAACCGTTGCGTTCGTCGTATTTGCGGATATTATGAAAATTCACATAGAGATCAGAATCAATCTTTTTGAATCCACTCTCTTCCAAGGTATCCAGGAAATCGCTGAAGTCTCTTAATGAATCAATGCTTTTCTTTAATCGGGCTTGCTGATCCGCATATATAATATCTCTCATACCAATTTCGATGTAGTACACATGGCTCAGATCGACCTCAATATCAGGGGTAGCCGCGTCAGGCATCAAATCGTGCTCTTCAAGATGCCCGGCTTTAATCATCAGTTCCTTATAGGGGTAGCCGTATGCGTTGGATAGCTTTTGTAAGGTATCGGGGGATGGCGTTATTTTTTCATTGGTGGAACGGTTTTTTTCTAATTCCAAATCACGTATATACGCATGCGATAATCCGCTTTTTTTGGCTGCCTCTCTCAGGGAGATGGAACCGCGCAAACTTTCAAGAAATTTGCCAAAATTAGGGATAGCTTGTCCCATTAAAATCACCTCTTAATCGTTATTGTAAGGGAGCCTGTATAGAAATGAAATAGGTTGATGCGAAAATGTCGGAAGTTATTTTTATTTTCTCACATACTGCCAGTAAATTAAAGTAAACCTTGACGTAATGTAGTATAAATACTACATTTATCACAGGGGGAGCAATACCTGAATCGGGAGGGGGATACATATTGAAAGACAAAAGCATGAAGCGTTGGAGCACCTATGAGCCCTTTTTTATTGAGTTTAACGGATACAAAATTGCTGATATTGTCGTTACCAGTCATGCCCTGTCCCGATGGTCGGAACGAGTGGATAGCGACCAAGGCAATATCGACTATATATGCACCTTCTTATGGGAGGTATTGAAAAACAATCGAATCCAGCCCTATTACGATAATGAAAAAGAAGTATATTTGATCGATGATGATTTGGCCGTGGTATCCGAATTTATGGTGCTCAAGGATGAAACGGATATCACGGGCAAACCTTTGCATAAAATGATTATTGTTACCTTTTTGGGACGTTTGTCGGAAGATATTCAGCTTCGCGATTTGAAAGCGTATTACTCCTGGCTGCGGCATTCAAGGCGGATGACACTGGTGAAGCATGGCAGAAAACGAAAATGAACAAAAGGGTTGTACTTTGTGGGAATGCCGATCGATTATTCATTGCAATCATAAGGGTTGGTGGTTTGGTCCTGCCGGTATTCAGACGGTGAGCGGCCAAACCACTTTTTAAATTGCTTGGAAAAGTACAGTGCATCTCCGAAGCCGACGGATGAAGCGACCTGCTCCACAGTCAATGTATCCTGCAGCAGCAGTCGTGCACGCTCCATCCGTATTTTCAGCAGGAAATTCATGGGTGACATTCCTGTGTGCTGCTTGAACATTTTTGATAAATGAGTGCGGTGATACCCAAGGCTTTGTGCCATTTGTTCGATGGATATTGGCTGATTGTGCTGGAGAGTCAGCCAACGGATCGCCTGTTCAATTTGCTGCTGAATCCCTGACGCCTCTTCCTTCGGAACGTTGGTCTCATGATGGGATTGAGCATATTCGGCAAGGATCAGCCGCAGATAGCCTTGGGACTGCAAATCACTATTGGGAAGCCGCGCCTGCAGCTTGTGATCCAATTGATGAAATAAAGCATTGAGCTTTCGGTGCTGCTTGGTCATATTCACGGGTCGGTGTTGTGAAAGACCCAGCATATTCAAGTATTCATCAGCCCGATTGCCCTTGAAGCCTATCCAACGATAGCTCCACGGATTCAATTCATCCGATTCATAGCTGACTAATTCCCCGGGAAATATAAAAAAGCTGCCCCCACGCTCCAGATGATAGTCCTGCCCCATACAGCGAAAGGTTCCTTCACCCGATACCACATAATGCACCAAGTAGTAGTCAAGCACCTGTGGCCCTACCTTGTGCAGTGGATTCGTCTGAGCATGCCCGCTAAAAAGCACGGATAACTCCCCTTTACTGGGATGCGGATTGAATGAGACATGATGATGATGTGAACTCATGTGGAACACCTCGATTGATTTTGATATGATGAAGTGTACATACCTATATTAGAAGGAAACAAGGAGCGCTGAACGATGGGCTGGAATCGGTTTATTAAAGAAAATGGACTACATATGTCTTGGATTGTTGCAGTAATGGCTATGTTTGGAAGCTTGTACTTTTCAGAGGTTCTGAACTACCTGCCCTGCAAGCTGTGCTGGTATCAACGAATATTGATGTACCCATTGGCGATTATACTTGGGATTGCTGCCGTTCGCAAGGATACGAAGCAGTTTATCTATGTACTTCCTTTAAGTATATGGGGGATGGGGATTTCGCTGTATCATATCTTGATGCAAAAGACTTCCTGGTTCAAGGAAGCAGCAACTACGTGTGGGCCTGTTCCGTGTGATGTTGACTATATTAATTGGCTTGGTTTTATTACAATTCCTGTGCTGGCTTTTATGGCTTTTACATTAATTACAATTATTCAACTTGCTCTATGGTCTGCAGTTCGTAAAGGCTAACGACAAACGCACTACATTTATCCATGTAAAAATGGTTTGTCTCCATATGCATTCCCGGTTTCTTGACGTATAGTTCTAGTTAAGGTTATGAACTTATTCAATGAACTGGGAGGCTGTTACGATGTCCAAGATTACATTTTTAGGTGCAGGTAGTACCGTATTTGCCAAAAACGTGTTGGGTGACTGTATGATGACCCCTGCTTTGCAAGGCTTCGAATTGGCTTTGTTCGATATTGATGCCGAGCGTCTGAAGGATTCCGAGAACATGCTGAATAATTTGAAGCAATCGATCGGTAGTACATGCAACGTGAAAGCGTATTCGGATCGCAAGGAAGCGCTGCGCGGAGCCAAATATGTAGTTAATGCCATCCAGGTTGGCGGTTACGATCCTTGCACAATTACAGATTTTGAAATTCCGAAGAAATATGGTCTGCGTCAGACGATTGCGGATACGCTTGGGATAGGCGGGATTTTCCGTAATCTGCGGACACTACCCGTGATGCTGGATTTTGCCAAGGACATTCAGGAGGTTTGCCCGGATGCCTGGTTCTTAAACTATACGAACCCGATGGCAGTTCTGACGAACGGGATGAATACGTATGGCGGTGTCAAAACCGTAGGTTTGTGTCACAGTGTTCAGGCGTGTATGCCGCATTTGTTCAAGACGCTTGAGATCGATACGGAAGGCGTGCAAACCAAAATCGCCGGAATCAACCATATGGCCTGGCTTTTGGAAGTGACCAAGGACGGTAAGGATCTGTATCCGGAAATTAAACGCCGTGCCAAAGAAAAACAAAAAGAGCAGCATACGGATATGGTGCGTTATGAGCTGATGTTCCGTTTTGGCTATTATGTAACTGAATCCTCCGAGCATAATGCCGAATACCACCCTTATTTTATTAAGAAAAATTATCCGGAGCTGATCGAACGCTTCAATATTCCACTCGATGAGTATCCACGTCGTTGTATCCGTCAGATCGAAAAATGGAAAACGATGCGTGAAGAGCTCGTTAACAACAAAAATTTGGAGCATAATCGTTCCAAAGAGTACGCTTCCTTCATGCTCGAGGCTATGGAAACCAACAATCCGTTCAAAATTGGCGGTAATGTGATGAACACGGGCTTAATCACGAACTTACCTCGTGAGGCTTGCGTTGAGGTGCCTTGTCTGGTCGATTCAAGTGGTGTAACTCCGACTTATGTAGGCGATCTGCCTCCACAGCTGGCTGCCTTGAACCGTACGAACATCAACACTCAATTGTTGACATTGGAAGCGGCGATTACCGGTAAAAAAGAGCATATTTATCATGCGGCTATGCTGGACCCGCATACGGCTGCCGAGCTGTCGATGGATGATATCGTAGCGATGTGTGACGATCTGATTGAAGCGCATGGTAATTGGTTGCCGAAATTCGTGTGAAGAGATGAAGTGCGGTGAATATGGGGTGCTGCGCGGCCGTGCTCAAAAAGGCAGTTCGCTGCAGAGAAAGGGGATGCCTCCGGTCGCTGTTGAAATCGTGAATTTTGAATTTAGGGTTACGGTATATTCACGATTTCAAAGGCGAACGCTACGCTCCTACAGCATACCCCTTTCCCTTCCGCTATCCTTTTTGAACACTACGGCTGCTTCGCTGTATATTCACCGCACTTCGGGTGAGGGAAGTAGGAAGAGAAAAGATTAAAAACCAAAAAGGACCCTCCGAGAGAAATATCGGAAGGTCCTTTTGGCACATTAAAGGGCATGACAAAAGAGCAGAAAATGACTTGCTATCGCAGAAAAATGAAAGCAGCTATCACAACTATAACGAGGCAGACGATCAAAATAATCAGCTTGCTTTTTTGAGGCTTGGTCGTGCTGTCCTTGACTAAAGCATTTCCTTCAGTACGACTGGCGAACGTTCCGCAATACTTGCAAGGAAGGTGTTCCTCAACGATCTTCTCATTACATTTTGAACAATATAGCGCCTCCATTTGCATCACTCGCAATCTGATGGGATTTTGTCAAATGACATTAGTCCTCTATATGTATGGAGCCACATTTGATTTAATAAATACTAAGAACGGAACAATGGAGCGGGGACATATACCGAATTTCGATGGAACGTGAGCCTCTAAGCTGTTTTTCACAACAATTTCTTTATGCCTTACTCTTGGAATGTTATGATGAATGAAAGCGAATAACCTACGAATGGAGCGAACCTACATGATGAAGAAACGAAGCCGCGCAGGCGCTGCAGCTTTGACGATAATCCTGTGCGGTACTTTGCTTGCAGCTTGCACAGGGACAAGCGGTTCGAATGAGTCGGCGCAGCAAACCGAAACCGGCAAGCCAACACCTTCCGGGGCTGAAGCGATTAAAGATACGAAGCCTACGCCTGCCCCGGAGCCGGTACAAGCTCCCATGGAGCCGTCACCTATACAGCCGCCGGTGGAATCACCAACTGCTCCAGTTGAAGCACCTGCGCAGCCACCGCTCAAGCAGCCGAGTAATCCTGCAGCCGCCATTGTAGGCAATGGGGGAGACAGCGGATACGGAGCCTCTGGCAGTACTACCGTAGCTGCGAATACATATAAACCGCGGCAGCCAATCACGAATGATCGTAAGGATTATTCATGGTACTATATGAAGCAGCCGAAGGGGAAGGTCCCGAATTTTCCTAATGAAATCAATCAGTACACGGATAACATGAAGGCATTATGGGTCGGAACCGGTAAGAAAGTATACTTAACGATTGATACGGGCGGTCCGATGGGCGATACAGAGCTCTTGATCAAATCGCTGAAAGATAATAATGCCAAAGCCAACTTTTTCATTGCTGGATATAACGTCAAAAAAGATCCGGATTTCGTCCGTAGACTGGTCGAGGATGGACATCTGGTTGCCAACCATACGATGACGCACACGGATATGAATTTACAGACAGACGAGCAGGTCAAGAAGGAAATTCATGATTATGAAAAGCTGTATAAAGAAGTGACGGGCCAAGAGATCCAGCCGTACTTCCGTTTTCCTTACGGTCGCTATAATATGCATTTGTTAAGTATGGTGTCGGATATGGGCTATACCTCAGTATTTTGGTCAACGGCAATGAAGGACTGGGTACCGCGTGCTAATGGAGCAGATGATCCATATAATGATATTATGGGAAATCTCCATGATGGCAATATTGTGTTGATTCATCAAGGCTCCCCTGAAAATATTGAAGCGTTGGATCGGATTATTAAAGGGATACGTAAAGCTGGCTACGAGCTTGCCTTATTGACCGATATTCAGCCTCCAGGTAGATAATTGGAGCGGACAGGGTCATCCTTGCGGTACGTTTTGACTTCCTGCAACATACTTTATTTAGAGGTATGCGGTATATATTCATATACAAAGGAAGCGAATATTCGTGCAGCAAGCGATAGCCATACTGGATTCCGGAGTGGGTGGGCTTACCGTAGCCAGAGAAGTAATGCGTCAGCTCCCCAAAGAGCGAATCTGCTATTTTGGCGATACCGCCCGCACACCTTATGGACCCAGATCTTCAGCGGAAGTTATTCAGTTTACACATCAGATTGTCGATTATCTTATGCTCTTTAATCCGAAAATGGTCGTAATCGCATGCAATACAGCGACAGCCGTAGCATTGGACGAAATCCGTTCCCGCCTATCGATTCCCGTAGTGGGCGTTATTCATCCCGGTGCCCGTGCTGCAATCAAAAACACGAAAAGCGGTAAGATCGGCGTTATTGGAACTGAAGGCACGATTAAAAGTAAAGCCTATGAGCTGGCTCTGCGCCAACTATCACCGCATATTCAGGTGTCGAGCCAAGCCTGTCCCTTGTTTGTGCCTTTAGTGGAAAAGGGATTGTTCGAGGCCGAGCAGACGGCAGCTGTAGTTAAAAGCTCATTGCAGGAGCTAAGTAATGTACCGATGGATTGTCTGATTCTTGGCTGTACGCACTACCCCTTTTTGATTAAACCGATCTCGGAAGCGATGGGGCCACAGGTAGCACTTATCAGCTCCGCAGATGAAACGGCGAGGGAGATCAGCGCGATTTTGTACCATAAAGGGATGTTGGCGACGACAGAAGAAATGCCAGTACATCAATTTTTTTGCAGTGGAGATCCATGGATGTTCAAAAAAATAGCACAAATTTGGTTGAATGATCAAATTGGAGTCATGCCCGTCATTTGGCGATCTCCAACAATTTTATGAGACAGCGATTCGGGAGCCATAAGCTTTCGGATCGTTTCTTAATGAGAGGGTGCATATGGATGAACGAATTTGGTAAAGGTCTTGATTATGCGGGGATGGTTATGGACATTCTACAGCTGAAAGAGCACTATCCTTTTCTTGAGATCGGATCGATCGGCCGCAGTGTCGAAGACAGGGACATCCCGGTACTAAGAATCGGCTGCGGTACCAGGCACATTCATTTTAATGGGGCCTTTCATGCGAATGAATGGATTACCACATCGCTGCTCATTCGGTTTATTCGTGAATATGCAGAAGCTTATGCGCATGGTAATTCGGTGCAGGGAGTTGATGCCAAGCAAATGTTTGATCAAACCTCATTATGGGTCGTGCCGATGGTTAATCCAGATGGGGTGGAGCTTGTCTTAACCAAGCCGGAGGATCAGCAGCGACACGAATTGTTGGAATGGAACGGCGGGTCTACCGATTTCTCAGGCTGGAAGGCCAATATTCATGGCGTTGATCTGAATGATCAGTTTCCTGCTAACTGGGAGTTGGAGCGGACGCGTCGCCAAGTAGCCAATCCGGCATCCCGGGACTATAGTGGGAGCTCTCCCTTATCCGAGCCGGAAGCGAGAGCTATCGAGGCATTTACAAGAGAACGGGACTTTGCGATGGTGATAGCCTTTCATACGCAAGGCGAGGAAATTTACTGGAATTACAATGATTATGAGCCTGTTGAATCGGAAGCAATCGCTGAGCGTTTTGCCCAGGTAAGCGGTTATAGGGCAGTGAAGCTGACGGGCAGTGACGCCGGGTATAAGGATTGGTTCATTCAGGAATTTCGCAGGCCGGGCTTCACGGTAGAAACGGGCCTCGGAATCAACCCACTGCCTTACTCACAATTGGACGATATGTACGGGAAAGCTTCAAAAATTATGGTAGAGGCACTCAAACTGTAATTCCTGCAACCCCGATTCGGCTGCTGCGTATATGAAGTATACAGGCTGGCAAGCCTACAGTAGTTGAAGCCAGCAGCCTGGATTATATCAAAGGGGGACCATACCATGTGGAGACGTTTGCTTTCATTTCGAAATTGGGGTCATGTATTCCAGAGAATCATACCACTCCTATTTTCCAGTAAAGTACCGCTGAGAGAAAAGCTGCTCTTTGTCATACCCGCTGTCGTATACTGGGTTGCCCCTGATTTGCTTCCTTTCCTGCCGGTTGATGATATTGCAGTTTCCTTGCTGCTGATGAATTTTTTCACGGATCGCGTTGAACGCAAGTACGCTGTGAAGTAGCTTGTAGTATAATGGAATAAGCTAATGCAGGCGTTATCGCCTTAGTGATTCACAGCCAATAGGGAGGATTTAAAGCTATGAATGAGAAAATCGTCATTCGCAAAACGGGCAAACAATTATTAGAGCAAATGGATACAACTGAGGTTCCACAGGATGGAATCGCGATATGGCAGTTAGGACAGGAAAGCCTGGTTATAAAAAAATCGGGATTCATCATCTACTTTGATCCCTATCTGTCAGCTTCACCCGCGCGATCCTTTGCACCTCCAATTCAGCCGGAGGAGATTTACAACGCGGACTATGTCATTATCACTCATCATCATTCGGATCATCTGGATCCGTTAACCTTAAAAGATCTTGCGATCCGCTCCCCGCAGGCGATGTTTATTTGTCCGGCACCTCATATGGAGCGAATTGTGGACGCGGGTATTGGTCGTGAACGGATTATACCGGCACAAGCAGGAATCAAGTTCGAGCTGGCTTCCGGCATCACCGTTATACCTGTAGCTTGCAAGCACGAGCAGTACATAACCGACGCTGATGGCAACCATTTCTTTTTGGGGTATGTGATTGATTTTAATGGACTTGTATTTTATCATGCAGGGGATGCAATTGCGGATCAGGAGCTGGAGGATGCGCTGAAGCCGCATCAGATCGAAATCGCTTGTATGCCCATAAACGGTCATGACTGGCGGCGTCTGCGCAATCATATTTACGGTAATATGACGTTTCGTGAAGCTGCAGATATGGCGGCTGAGATCGGAGCGGAGATGATCATTCCGATGCATTATGATATGTTCGCCAGCAACACGGAAAACCCGGCTTATTTTGTCGATTACCTGCTGCGTTATTACCCGATGTTAAAATTCAAGATGCTGGCCCCGGGTGAGCGGATGCTGTATTTGACAGAGCGGTAAGAAATGGATATACATAGAGCCCAGCGATTTATGCTCACTGGGCTCTTTATTTATTGATTTATTCACCTTCAGGCCAGCGAATCCAGCGCTGCAGATATCCCTGCTCGTACAAAGCTTTGATGGTGATGATGAGGATAGGAGAAAGTATCAGGCCGGATATGCCAAACAAGGAGAGAGAAATGATCATGAAGGACAGCATCGTAAAGGCAGATACACCAAGCGAGTCTCCTGTGATTTTGGGTTCCATAATTTGTCTGACCATGATGACGACACCAAGTATGATGCATAACCAGATCGCAAGCGTCGTCTGTCCGACAATGAACAAATAAATGATCCACGGGATGAACAGGGTAGACACGCCGAGCAGCGGCAGCACATCAAATACGGCCGACAGCAGAGCAATCGAAAAGGCATTGTCTACTCCGAGCAGCAGCAGCGAAACAAAAATAACGATAAACGTTAAGCTGATGAGCTTGCTCTGAGCTTTCAGGTAGCCGATGATTCCGAGCAGTACGTTTTCACGCAAAAAGGTGAACGCGGCTTTGAATGTTTTGGGTGTTTTATCACGGGCCATTCTTTTCCAGGTTTCAATCTCTATGCTTAAAAAGTAAGCCAATATAATCGCAATCACGAAATTGACGACAAAGGTGGAAAAGCTGGTCAGCATGGAGAACGTACTGGTGAGTAATTGCCCTGCCAGCTGAGAAGCCTTATCTGCAATCTCTGTCGAGTACTGCGTTATTTTATGTATCACATCATCCGGGAGTGCGTCCATCCTGTTGCGCAGAAATTCTGTTTTCAGGATCAGCTGCTTTTGCATAATAGCTGAATATTCGGGCAAGCTGGCTTTAAGGCTCAGAATTTGGCTCGTAAAAATAACTCCGACACCGGCGATAACACCGAGAATGACGAGAATAAACAATCCCGTTGAAATGGCGGAGGCAATACTTTTGCTTAAACCACGTCTATGTAAAAAGCGAGCCAAAGGCTCAATAATCAGGTAAATCACAAGAGCAAGAAAAATCGGTGTGGCAATCTGATACAAATAACTGAACAGCAGCATGAACAAATAAATGGTTATGAGCAGCAAAGCAATATCAAACACGGTTTTCCAATATTTTTGGTAAAACGCTATCATCCGGTCACCTCGTCATACAGGGGAATAGGGGGACTAAGTCCATTTGGCGGACCAAAGCTTCATTTCTTTCAAAATCTGGTGGAGATCGTGGCCTTTCGGTGTCAAGGTGTATTCAACAGTGACAGGCACAGTAGGGTAAGCTGTTCGTTCCAACACGCCTTGCTCCTCCAGATGACGCAAGGTTTCGGTTAGCGATTTGGGGCTGACGCCATTGATTTTCTTTTGGAGTACACCAAAGCGTTTGGTTCCGCCGAACAATTCGCGCAGCACGAGAAAGGACCATTTGCCACCGATGGCATCCAAGGTTCTTTCAATGGAGCAATCAATGTACACGGGTTGTTTAGGGACATAATTACTTCCAGCTTCTGCGAGTTTATTATTGGTTTCATTTTCTAAGAGAGACATATGTACCATCCTTCCTGTTATTAAGGGATTACCTCAAGGTTACTAGGTATATTTCCTGTAATAATATGAATAAAAATTCACTACTTCCCATTTTAAAGAACTATGGATAAAATAGCAATAGCAGCCAGGTTCCTATGGATCCGAATCTGTAAACTATCAAAGGAGTGTCACATTGTGAGCAAAAAAACGATTATTATTACCGGAGGCAGCGGCAAAGCTGGCGTTTGGCTGGTAAAGCATTTTATAGAGCAGGGCTATGAGGTTATCAATCTGGACTGGAAGCTTCCTGATGAGCCTTTGTGCCGTACGATTATTATAGATTTGAATGATTTGGGTCAGGTTCATAATGCACTGGCACCATTCAGTGGCACCAACCGCAGTCAAGTCGAAGGTATTGTCCATTTTGCAGCTATTCCACAGGCTTATACGCATACGAATGATGTTTGTTTCCGCAATAACGTCATGAATACGTATAATGTGCTGGAAGCAGCAGCGAACCTCGGCATTCAGAAGGTTGTACTTGCCTCAAGCGAGTCTTCTTACGGTATGGTATTTGCCAGTGAATATTTTGCGCCGCAGTATTTGCCTGTTGATGAAGCGCATCCACAGCTTCCTGAGGACAGCTACGGCTTGTCCAAAGTTGTGAATGAGGTAACGGCCGAAGCTTTCCATCGCCGTACAGGTATGCAAGTAATTTCGTTTCGCTTGGGCAATATTCTTATTCCTGAAAGCTATGCAACGATTCAGGCCAAATTCGCGGATACGGAAGGCAGAAAACGGATTTTGTGGTCGTATATTGATGCCCGTGATGTCGCCAGTGCTTGTCGCCTTGCGATAGAAAAAGACGGACTTGGCGTGCAAGCGCTTATTCTGGCTGCTGACGATACCTCTTCGGATCGGGATACACAGGAGCTGGTAGCCGCACATCTGGCACAGGTTACGGATATTCGTGTTCCTTTGGAGGGTCGTATAAGCTTGCTGTCCAATGCCAAAATCAAGCAAGTGCTCGGCTGGGAGCAGCAGATTTATTTTATGGATCAGTTGTAAAAGGAACTGCTGCCGTATCTCCATTGGAGCAGAAATCTGGTCCATTTGCAAGTTAACCGGTGAACACAATCAGATGAAGGGTCTTCCCAATAGGGTGGCCCTTTTGCTGATCTGATCAGATACGAAAGGAGAAGTGGATGACATCAAGCTGAGTGTGTTGGATCTTGTTCCAGTAATTGGTGAGGTCAGTGCATCCTTTGCTCTGCAGAAGGCGCTGCAGCTGGCTCAAACCGCTGAACGCTTGGACTACCATCGCTATTGGGTGGCTGAGCATCACGATATGGTCGGCTTGGCCTGTACATCCCCGGAGGTGCTGCTTGCTCATATTGGTGCATTGACGAAGCGAATCCGGCTTGGCTCAGGTGCGCTGCTGCTGCCGCATTACAAGCCAATTAAGGTGGCAGAGAGCTTTCATCTGCTGGCAACCTTGTACCCCGAACGCATTGATCTGGGGATTGGGCGGGCACCTGGGGGTTCTGCACATGTGACCATGGCTTTAAGTGGCAATTTTTTGGACAATCTTAGACAGCTGCCTGACTCGCTGCAAGCCTTAATGGAGCTGCTGACCCACACCTATCGGCAAGACGGTGAACCCGTATTGGCACGGCCAATTCCAACAGAAGCTCCCGAGGTATGGATGCTCGGTACGAACCATAAGAGTGCCACTTACGCAGCACAATATGGTACGGGATATGTATTCGGGCAGTTTATGAGCGACAATGATGGGGTCGAGATGCTCTCAGTCTATCGTCAGCAATATGTGCCATCCGCTCTTTCTTCGAGACCACGTGCAATTGTTGCCATAGGCGTAATCTGTGCAGAGACCGAAGAACAGGCCGGACAGCTCGCCCTTCAGTCGGCAAAAGCATTCAACCAGGCTGAGCAGCGGGAGGAAGTGAGTGCTGCATCCAAGCGCAAGCTGTTGGTCGGAACGCCTCAGCAGATCAAAATCGAGCTGGAGCAGCTTGGACAATTAAACGGTGTGGACGAGTTTCTGATCGTTACCCCTATACCTGACTATCAACATCGGCTGCGTTCTTTTGAGCTGCTGGCCGAAGCTATGTTATAGATGAACAATCATTTTATGAATTGACGCTATCAGACTCTCCGCATTACAATAGTTACAATTCATGCTCGGGCAGCTGTTAACGGGAACCTGCATCGGGCATGATGTGTAATAAGAAGCGAGAGAGGGTGCGAGATGGCGCAAGTGCTGAACCGGATACAGAACTACCTGCTCGGAACAAGTCTCCAACAGAAGCTGATTCTGCTGATTCTTCCGCTATCCATTATCCCGTTATCCATTCTGGGAACCTTCTCCTACTATAAATCCTCGCAGGTCGTTCAAAAGCAAGTGTGCCAGACGATTTTGGAAAGCTTATCCCAAGTCAATTACAGCCTCAACTATTTTGTCAAAGATATCGAGCAGCTTACCATGTACATTTACAGTAACCGCGAAATTCAGGATGTGCTCTCCAAAGACGGTGGGCGCTCCTTGGTGGAAAAGCATCAGGACGAGAAACGGATCAATGATATTCTGGACACGTTCCTGGGCTTTAAAAGCTGGAATATTGCGATATATTTGCTGGGCTCCAATGGAGATCGCTATTTTACCGGCAAGCTATTGCCGAACCAATATGATGATTACAATGTAAATTGGGGATTGTTTCGCAAGATGCGGCTAGCGGGCGGGAATATCATTTGGGACACGCACTATAGTATGAAAAAGCTCGAGGATTTCGGTATTGTACTGAGCAGCGGCAGACTGTTAAAAAAGATCGAGACGAGCCAGCCGCTTGGTTACATGGTCGTCGATATTATGGAGGACGCCCTGGCGGACAAATACAATAAGGCTCAGCTCCAGCCCGGTGGACAAATGCTGCTGCTGGATCGCAACGGCTACGTGATCTCCAGCAGTCCGTCCAAGCATATCGTTGGGACGAAGCTGAACGAGCCTTATTTGGAAAATGTGCTTGCCGGAAACAAAGGTTTTTTTGAGCTGGACAGCAAGAATGCTCCTGCGACCATGGTCATTTATGATACCTCGGAAATTACCGGATTCAAGATGGTTAGTGTCGTTCCTGTAGCTGTTCTGACCAAGGAGAGCAGCAGCATCCGTAATCTGACGTATTTTATTGTCATTATGCTCGGTGTTGTCTCATGCTGGCTCGCTTATGTGCTATCTGTCACCATTACCCATCCGCTCCGGAAGCTGAGATCCCTGATGTATCTGGTGGAGAATGGCAATATGGAGGTGTCCTTTCGGTCCAGGTACAGAGATGAAGTCGGACAGCTCGGAATCAGCTTTAACAAAATGGTACAGCGGATCAAACAGTTGATCGATGAGGTGTATACCAAGCAGCTCATGGTGCAGGAGGCTGAAATCAAGGCGATTCAGGCTCAATTTAACCCGCATTTTTTGTATAATGCACTGGATTCGATTAATTGGATGGCCCGTATTCACAAGATCAACGATATTAGTCAGACCGTGGTTTCACTTGGCGAGCTGCTGCGGTTCAGTATACGCAAGGGACAGCCTTTCATTCAGGTACAAGAGGATATGCAGCAGATTCGTAATTATTTGGTCATTCAAAAAATGCGCTACGGCGAAAAGCTGGAAGCGGAATTAATTATCGATCAAGACATTGAAGCGCTCTATACCCTGAAGCTGCTCATTCAGCCGCTGGTGGAGAATGCGATTACCCATGGGCTTGAGCTTAAGCCGGGCAAGGGGCATCTGCGGATTCATGGTTCACGTGTGGGAGAGCGTGTTCGCCTTGAAGTGAGCGACGATGGAGTAGGTATAACACCGGAAACGGTGGAGCTGCTTCTACACGGCAAGTTCGAATCCAATGATGAGCATAATACGGGAATCGGACTTCATAATCTGAAGCGACGGCTGGAGCTTTATTTCCATTCCAACTATCGTTTTGACATCGAAAGTAAGGCGTTGCAGGGGACCAAGGTCATTATTGAAATTCCTGTAATGCGCACAGCAGGGGAGGATTGTCATGTATAAAGTGGTCATTGTCGAGGATGAATGGCTTGTTCTGCAAGGATTGAAGCTGACGATTCCGTGGGAGGACATGCATTGCTCGATCATCGGTGAGGCAAGTGACGGGGTGACGGGTCTGGAGGTTATACAGCAGGAGCAGCCCGATATATTATTGACGGACATTCGGATGCCAGCGATGGACGGGATTCAGTTAGCTGAAAAAGCAGCCCTGCTGTGGCCAAAAATGAAAATCGTGTTTCTTACGGGATTTGATGATTTTACTTATGCCCAAAAAGCAGTAAAGCTGGGAGCCGCTGACTTCGTGCTTAAACCAACCAATGCAGATGAACTGATTCGTGTCATCGGACGCATCACCTCCAAGCTGGATGAGGAGAAGCAGCGGCAATCGCTGCAGGAACGTATGGAGCTGCGCTACAGCTGGGAGCATCCGCTAATTTTGGAGAAAATGCTCTATGATTTGCTGCTGGATTATGCCGGAACGATGGAGAAGGAGTGGCTGTTGGAGTACGGGGGATCCTCATCGGAGGAATTTTGCTCCTATCGGGTATTGCTGCTGCAGCTTGATGGTTTGCATACGAGCGGGGCGGCTGGAGAACAGCTGAAACAGGGGATTAAAGAGCAAATGGCCGTGCTGTCGACCTTGCCTGCGGTGAGAATACACGAAAACCGTTATGCTTTAGTCGTTAACCGAATTATAGACCGAGCTCCGCTAACCGAATTGCTGGATCAGTTGTCTCCGCTCCTGCCCATTATTGCAGAAAGCCATGTACTGGGCGCAAGCGAACCCTGTATCAGTATCGATCAGCTTCCGACTGCTTATCAACAGGCGATGAGCGCCTTGTATCAAACGGTATTTGTCGGTCAGGAGCGCATGATCTGGTTTGAGGATATGGATCGGCAGCAGGATCATCTTCGTGCCAATTATACGAGACTGGAGGAACTGATCGATCTGGTCAAATGGGGAAATCCTGCATCCATCAAGGAAATGACAGAGCTCTGGTACAGCCAGCTTATTCATCGTCATACGGATGGCTTGGAAGCTAGAAGGCGTTTTTTTGAATATACGGTGACGCTGTATTCGCTGCTGCTGCGAGATTCAGAGCTTCGTGGCATCGTACTGGACAGCAGCTTTACGCTGGCTTCGGCTGAACGGGTGGAGGAGACACTGGATTTGTCACTGAAACGGCTGAATACTTCACTATTCGAATGGAACCGCAAGTATACCGAGCAGTCGGACACTCAAAAGAAAAGTGGATTCGAGGAAATTGAAGCTTTCATTCAAGCTCATTATGCCGAAGATATTACCCTTCAGAGCATCGCAGAACGCCATCATATGAGTGAAAGCTATTTTAGCCGATTGTTTAAAAAACAGGTGGGTACCAGCTTTCTTGAATATATAACCCAGATTCGGATGCGGCATGCAAAGGAGCTGCTAACGAATCCGAGATTGAAAATATACGAGGTCTCCGTTCAGGTAGGCTATCAGGATTCACGTTACTTCAGTCAAATTTTTCGTAAATATACCGGAGAAACACCGACAGAGTTCCGCAAGCGGCTCGGGATTGAGAGTTTACCGTTGTAATAACCGCCTATATAGGCTATGTCCGGCCCTTGGGCCGGTTATTTGCGTTTTTTTGTGTTTTATAAGGGGAACGCTAGACGGAAAGAGTGGATTTACTGCGAATGAAGTGGGCAAAAATTTCAACAACTGAGCAATTTCATCACATTGAAAGCACTTTCATCAGTCGATATAGTAGTACTAGAAGTAAAACGCTTTCAAACTAATAGGGGGTTATACACAATGAGAAAAATGGTAACCAGTATTTTGGCATCACTGCTTTTGGTCGGTTCATTAGCGGGCTGTGGCACAACGGAAACACCAAGCGCCAAACCGGCTGAGGGGGCAGCGCCTCAACCTGCCGCACAGCAGCCAGCAGCCAAAACAGGCGGTAAGCTGACGTTGTATTCACCCAATGCAGCAGAGGTTAACAACCCGATCGTAAAGGAATTTCAGGACCGTACGGGGATTGAAGTGCAGCTGATTGCTGGAGGCACGGGAGATTTGCTGAAACGTGTTCAGGCAGAAGCGGCTAATCCACTCGGGGATGTATTCTGGGCAGGCGGTGCTGATTCGCTGGAAGCCTACAAGAAATATTTTGAACCGTACAAAACGAAGGAATTCGATAATTTATCTCCGCAATATGTGGATAAAACGAATGTGTGGACACCGTTTGCAGCCTTGCCGATGATCATTATGTACAACAAGGAATTGGTGAAAGCGGGCGAGGAACCGAAGGGCTGGACGGATCTGACAGATCCGAAATGGAAGGGCAAAATTGCATTTGCCGATCCGGCCAAATCCGGCTCCTCCTACACACAGCTTATTACGATGCTTACAGCAAACGGGAAAGACAACGGCTGGGGCTTTATTAAGAAATTTGTGACCAACCTGGATGGAAAAGTGTTATCCGGCTCCGGTCTTGTGTACAAAGGTGTAGCGGATAAGGAGTTTGCACTCGGCGTGACTCTGGAAGAAGCGGCGCTGCGGTATGTTGAAGGTGGAGCAAAGGTCGGAATCATTTATCCGGTTGAAGGCACCTCGTCAGTACCTGATGGCGCAGCGGTGATCAAAGGCGCCAAAAATATGGAGCAAGCCAAGCAATTTATCGACTTTCTGGTAGGCAAGGATGTACAGGCGCTGATTCAAAAAGAATTTAAACGCCGTTCTGTCCGTAAAGATGCAGAAGCTGTGAAGGGAATTGCTGAGGCAAAAGATATCAAGCTCGTCGATTATGATTTTGACTGGGCGGCAACCAAGAAAGACGACAACATTAAACGTTTTGGTAAAATTGTTACTGGACAGGAATAACAGTCATTATAATTAACATTTATATAACATTAAATGAAACATTCTTCTAAAATACTAACGAATCATGACCGTTAAAGGTTGAAATGTCTATATTCGTGGACGTTTCGACAATAATTTAAACAATTTAGAAATTTTATCTCATTTAAAGTTAGTATATCTGACATTATAGTATGAAGTAGAAATCAAATCTGCTTTTACTAACTGGAGGATACACAATGAGAAAAATGTTTACAAGTGTTCTTGCCTCACTGTTGCTTGTAGGAACTTTGGCGGGCTGTGGAACGTCGGAAACCCCGAAATCGAAGGAGGGAGCTGCGCCTCAGCCTGCGTCTCCATCGACAGCTTCCAAGGCGGGCGGCAAGCTGAATCTGTATTCTCCTAATGGAGCCGAGGTGAACAACCCGATTCTAAAAGAGTTTCAGGATCGTACGGGCATTGAGGTACAGCTGATTTCAGGAGGTACAGGAGACTTGCTGAAGCGTGTGCAGGCTGAAGCAGCTAATCCGCTTGGTGATGTATTCTGGGCAGGCGGTGCTGATTCCTTGGAGGCCTACAATAAATACTTCGAGCCTTACCAAACAAAAGAGTTCGACAATCTCGCACCGCAATATTTGAATAAAAGCAATGTCTGGACACCGTTTGCGGCCTTGCCGATGATTTTTATGTATAACAAAGAGCTGGTGAAGGTCGGGGAAGAGCCGAAGAGCTGGAACGATCTGCTGGATCCGAAGTGGAAAGGCAAAATTGCTTACGCGGATCCGGCCAAATCCGGCTCTTCCTATACACAGCTGGTCACGATGCTAACAGTGAACGGCAAAGATAACGGATGGGATTACGTTAAAAAGTTTGTTAAAAACCTCGATGGCAAAGTATTGTCCGGCTCGGCTTTAGTATATAAAGGTGTGGCGGATAAGGAATTTCCAATCGGTGTTACGCTGGAGGATGCAGCTCTCCGTTATGTCGAGGGTGGTGCACAGGTAGGCATTATTTATCCTACGGATGGAACCTCGGCTGTTCCTGATGCCGCCGCAGTAATCAAAGGCGCCAAAAATATGGAGCAGGCGAAGCAGTTTATTGATTTTCTGGTAGGCAAGGATGTACAGTCGTTGATCCAAAAGGAATTCAAGCGTCGATCCGTCCGTAAGGATGCTGAAGTGGTGAAGGGCATTGCAGAAGCGAAGGATATCAAGCTGGTTGACTACGATTTTGACTGGGCAGCTACCAAGAAAGACGACAATATCAGACATTTTGGAAGAATCGTAACTGGGCAGGAATAAGACATTTTGAAAATTAACGGTGCCTTGCTTGAACGGTGGAGGCACCTTTCTTTTAGATAATGGAGGGTTATAGCTATGCAAAAAATTGTATTCGATCATGTGACCAAATATTTTGGGGACTCCAAGGCAGTCAATGACGCTCATCTGACCATCCAGGAAGGTGAATTTTTTACCTTGCTTGGTCCGAGTGGATGCGGGAAAACGACCCTGCTGCGCACGATAGCCGGTTTTTATCGTCAGGAAGAAGGGGATATTTACTTCGGTGAGCGCAAAATCAATGATATTCCTACGCATGAGCGAAACATTGGGATGGTATTTCAAAATTACGCGATTTTCCCTCATATGACGGTTTTTGAGAACGTCGCCTATGGGCTGAAAGCACGTAAAGTGAACAAGAAAGAAACGGAACAGCGCGTCATGGAAGCATTGGAGATGGTGCAGCTTCAGCATTTGCGTGATCGTGTTCCTTCCGATATGAGCGGCGGTCAGCAGCAGCGGATTGCATTGGCTCGGGCCATTGTCATTCGTCCTGGTTTACTGCTGATGGATGAGCCGTTGTCCAACCTGGATGCCAAACTACGAATCAAGATGAGATCGGATATCCGCATGCTGCAAAAGGAATTGAATATCACGACGATTTACGTAACCCATGATCAGGAGGAGGCACTGGCCGTATCCGATCGAATTGCAGTTATGAGTGAAGGAAAAATACAGCAAATCGCTCCTCCAGAAGATATATACGCTTATCCCGCGAATCAGTTCGTAGCCAATTTCATCGGCACCTCCAATTTTATCGAAGCTCATTGTCATGGAGGTATGGATAGCTCAGGGCTCGCAAAGATCGATTTACTCGGTGCCTCGTATCAGCTGCCGCTTGCTAAATCGTATGAAGGCAAGGTCGTTATGTCGCTGCGTCCGGAGCGCATCCGCTTGGAGACAGCGGGTCATGGACTACCTCTAATACCGGGAACGATAGAAAATGTCACGTATTTGGGGGAAAAGGTAAGCTACCTTGTCCGCCTTCAGAACGGGCCCGTGATCGATGTGCAGGAGCATGCGGTAGAGCCTCATCAATTACGTAAGGTGAAGCAAGCCGTACAGGTGAATCTGCAGCTGGAAAAATCTACGATGTTCGACAAAGGCGGCAAGGAGGTAGTTTATCGTGCAACCTACTAAGAAGGGCCGACTATTTTCTTTTAAAAAATGGGACTTCTGGTCCTGGGTCACCTTGATTGTGTATGTATTCTTGTTTGCCTTTATTGTGTATCCCTTATTTACCTTGTTGTTAAACAGCTTTTATAACGATGAGGGAAGCCTCACGCTGGACAATTATGCGAACTTCGTGAAGCTGAAATACTTTTACGGAGCGCTATGGAACAGCTTGAAGGTATCCGCCTTTGCCACATTGTTTTCCATTCTGCTCGGTGTTCCACTTGCTTATGTGACGGCACGCTATAATGTGAAATGTAAAGGACTTATTCAAATTCTGGTCATTATGTCCTTGCTTTCCCCTCCCTTTATTGGTGCGTATTCCTGGATTCTGATGCTCGGAAACAACGGTTTTTTGACCCGTTTTCTGCATGACCTTGGCATTCCGTTCTCTTCAGTTTACGGTTGGAAGGGAATTGTCTTCGTCTTTACCCTTCAGTTCTATCCGCATATCTATTTGTATGTCTCGGGTGCGCTCAAAACGATCGATACTTCACTGGAGGAGGCTGCGGAAAGTCTGGGACGCTCCAGCTTTCATCGGCTTCGCACGGTTACACTGCCGCTGATTTTTCCGACGTTATCGGCTGGAGCTCTGATGGTCTTCATGGCATCCTTTGCCGACTTCGGTACACCTATGCTGCTGGGGCAAGGCTTTAAAGTATTGCCAATTCTGGCCTACGAGCAATTTATTAGTGAAATGGGCGGCAATCCGGCTATGGCCAGTACGCTCAGCGTTATCCTGATCATATGCTCGACAAGTATTTTGTTCCTGCAGCGCTTCTTTGTCGCCCGTAAAAATTACACCATGACGGGGATGCGTACACCGAAGATTCAGACGCTAAGGCCGCTTGCCAAATGGTTGTTAACTGCTGGAGCTTTGCTGGTGGCTTGTGTATCGATTATTCCGCAAGCGACGGTTATTGTCACTTCCTTTATTAAAACGAAGGGGCCTGTATTTCATCCAGGCTTCAGCTTGAACAGCTACAAGGAGATATTGTTTCGTGTGCCCAAAGCTATCTTGAATACGTACAGCTTTTCATTGATCTCGATAGTGATCATGGTTGTCATGGGAATGCTGATTGCTTACGTGCTCGTCCGTAGAAAATCGAAGCTGACCGCGATGCTGGACGGGTTGATCATGATTCCTTATGTTATGCCGGGTACGGTGCTCGGGATCAGTATGATCATTGCGTTCAATAAACCGCCGGTCGTGCTGACAGGCACGTGGGTTATTCTTGTCATTGCTTATGTGGTGCGCAAGCTGCCCTATACCATTCGTTCGAGCACAGCGATTTTATATCAATTGGATCGCAGTGTGGAGGAGGCTTCTATCAGTCTTGGAGTACCACCGATGAAAACCTTTTTCAAAACAACAGGGCGCCTGATGGGTCCCGGTGTGCTGTCCGGTGCGATTCTAAGCTGGATTACGACCATTAATGAGTTAAGCTCCACCATTGTCCTCTACTACGGCTCCACAGCGACGATCTCGGTTACGATATACAGCGAAGTATTTACGGCCAACTACGGTACGGGCGCAGCACTTGCTTCCATTTTGTCGATTACCACACTGATCTCTTTGATAGTTGCCAACAAACTGAGTAAAAAGGGACTTCAGCTGTAACAGCTTAAGGAGGATGCTTGATAAGTTCCTCTCTTAATCTCGGTCGGCTGCCGCGCCACTCTGCTATATAGGAAAAGCCATGCTGCAATGTTAGTATAGGAATATATAGATATGGCGAGGCAGACCTGTCGGGAGGATATATGGGATTAAAGCAATGGACATTATGGGGCATAGCCGCTCTGTTAATATTTACGGTTGGGGCTTTTTATAGCATGAATATGAATCAAGCCAGCGGTGTGAACAGCGAGTCTGATCGTACAACAGCGATCTCGATCTGGCTGTACAGCGAAGGCTGGGAAACGTATGTAAATGAATTCAAACAGCTTCATCCTAATATAGATGTAGATGTACGCAACTTTCGTTCAAGCGAGCAGTTATTTACGGAACTGACAGCCTCTATTTCTGCCAACGCGGCACCGCAAATAGCCGAGCTGCACAGCTATTATGGCCTGTCACAGCTCGTGGATACCAAAGCTGTTATTCCCGTTGAACACGCCCTGATAGAGGGTGGGAACCAACTGCATCCAACATTCACTGCTCCCTTTCATTACGAAGGTAACGACTGGGCTGTTCCTTTCGGCGGCGGATTACCGTTGATTTATTACCGTCAGGAGCTGTTAAAGCATCCGCAGGAAAAGGCCTTTACCAGCTGGGATCAGATCGTTCAAGCGGCCCAACAACCGTTATCCGAAGGCTCCGAGCTCGGTGGCAATGGACACTGGGGTCTGGCTATTGATAATGAGCTGCCCTGGTTTGTCGATAATCTTTCATTCACATCTGACTCTGCTGGTGAAAAGGATTCCTCTGTTAAAAGCAGCCGCGTATATTCAGCATTGTCTGCATGGAGTGACTGGATTCATCTCTCAGGGATTATGAAGCCGCTTGTTCACCGTAGGGCTGCCAGTGATTTCATTAATGGAAAAATCGGCGTATTCCTCAGCTCCTCCGAAATGCTGCCTACTGTGGAAAGATATATAGGAGGCAAGTTTCAATTTGATGCAGGACGTATACCGACCCTCGCACAGCAGGGGATCGTTCCCGAAATTCATGGCATGGCTCTTATGCAAGCAGCTCCGGCCAAGGTGCAGGCTGCCCAAAGCTTTATAGCTTATTTGCTTCTTGAGCAGACACAAGCATCATTATGGCGCAGCAAAGGTCTCATTCCGTCACGATCTGATGTGATGGTTAAGCTGCAGGAAGAGGATGTATGGAGTCAACGGCAAAAAATGATTCTGGATTCGGCCCGTATGCTGGCAGTGAAGCCACCTTCAGCAGATGACTATGAACGATGGGTAAGCATGACAACCCTTGTTGAACAATTGGAGCAAAATAAGGACGTTAATCTGAATAAGAAAATAGAGGAGATTTATGGAAGCCATAACGGAAAATAAAGCAGGATACGTGCCGTATATAGATGCAGATGAGTTGAGAAGGAGGAAGGGAAACATGAAGTTGGAGATGTTATCGCGGCAGGGGACTACGGAGTGGAATGAGGATGCACTGATTATCAATGAGCCTTTACAGCTATTCGGAGTTTTGGACGGAGCTACCTCCTTGCATCCTTACCGCGGTCCAAATAACGAAACCGGAGGTTATCTGGCCTCACAAATTATTAAACAATATTTTGAATCATTGGCAGAGGAGGATGTCAGAGACACTAATTTGAAGCAGTTGGTCATTCAGGCGAATATTCGATTGCGTGACAAAATGGTTGAGGCCGGAATTCAGCTTTCAGACAAGACGGCATTATGGACCAGTGCATTGGCTCTCATTCGTATTACAGACCATTATGTGGACTACGCCCAGGTAGGAGACTGCATGATCGCGGCTGTGTATAAGGATGATACGATCCGTACCGTTTCCCGTGATCAGGTGGCTCATATCGATCAGCAATCCAAGGCGATCTGGGAAGAGGCCATTGGCCGCGGAATCTCCAAACGCGAGGAGCTATGGGAGCTTGTGAAGCCGGTGATTTTGGGTAATAAATCCAAAATGAACACGATGGAAGGTTACTCGATTTTGAGCGGTGAACCGGAGCTGGCTGATTTTATTGAGTATGGTAGAATAAACCGAATCCAATTAATGTCGCTGCTGCTTGTCACGGACGGATTGTTCCCGCATACGGAGAGCGGCAGAGAACCAGAGGATATGATTCATCAGTTAACTGCGCGGATTCAAAGTGATTCTTTAACCGCCTATGCGGATTGGCTGTTTAAACTGGAGTCGGAGGATAAGGACTGCCAAAGGTATCCGCGGTTTAAAATATCCGATGACAAGACAGGGATATCGATTCATTTTGAATAAGCGTTCCCTACATGAATAATGACACTGTATTCGCTGCTGCTGCAGGATACGGAGCTGTGAGGCTTCGTTTCTTGACAGCAGTTTTTTTTGCGTTAATTCGCCGCGCAGTGAGACTGATTTACCGGACTTCTAAAAATTATATCTGTTTTTCAATGATTTATAGATGTTGGATAAGTACGGATGGTTTACACTGGCTGTGTGAGGATTCGAGCCGGTCGCTGCTGAGTGATTAAAAAATGGAGCGAAAAGGTTGGAAATATTGTATATTATGGAGGAAATCTTCGATGTCAATGAGTGGAATTCTTAAATCCAGTCCAATAATTACGCGTCACCCGAATAATCCGGTTCTGACTGCAAGCGATGTGCCTTATAAGCCTGCTCTTGTTTTTAATGCGGGTGTTACTAAATATGAAGAACAGTATGTCATGATGTTCCGCAACGATTATGGCGACATCGAGAATGAAACGCTGCTGCCTATTCATACGACCAATTTGGGGCTTGCGTACAGTCAGGATGGCATTCATTGGAATGTGCAGGATAAGCCCTGCTTTGGCATGGAGAGCGAGGAGATTATTCGCACCTACGACCCGCGGCTGACCGTCATTGATGGACGCTGTTATGTTTGTTTTGCTGTTGATACAAAGCATGGCGTAAGGGGCGGTGTAGCCGTTACGGACGATTTCTCAAGCTTCGAAGTTCTAAGCATGTCCGCACCGGATAATCGCAACATGGTGTTGTTCCCTGAGCGAATCGGAGGCAAATATATACGGTTGGAGCGGCCTTTTCCCGTCTACGGTAAAGGGGGCAAAGACAGCTTTGATATTTGGATTTCTGATTCTCCTGATTTGAAATATTGGGGGAATACGGAATTACTGTTGGGTTTGGAGCAGGTACCGTACGCCAATGATAAGCTTGGACCGGCAGCGCCTCCGATAAAAACCTCCAAGGGTTGGCTGACTCTGTTTCATGCGGTAGATATAGATCCTTCCCGTGGTCGAAACGGATGGGAGCCGTATTGGAAGAAGCGTTATTCAGCCGGGATCATGCTGTTGGATTTGGATAATCCGTACAAGATCATCGGTATGTGTCAAGAGCCCTTGCTGGCTCCGGAAGTGAGCTACGAAACGGATGGCGGCTTCCGTAACGATGTCATTTTCCCCGGGGGAATGATATTGGAGGACGATGGTGAGGTGAAAATCTATTATGGGGCGGCAGATACGGTGGAATGTTTGGCGACTGCTCATGTTGACGATTTAATTCAGTTGTGCTTAAACAAGTAACTATAGGCATTCATTGTTTACGTATGATTCGTATGGTGTAGGGAGGCTCTGTGTAACAGCAGCTTCTCTACTTTATTTGTATTTACTTATAGTGGCAGCATTGAATACAGAAGGAGTTCATCGCGATGAAGCATAGACATGTTCTCCAATACATTAATCAACATTTTAAAGTGAAATTAATATTGATCCTTTCCGTGATCATCATTGTGTGTTCCATGGTTACCGGCTATGTTTCCTACAGAATTTATTTGAACCTGTTTGAGAGCGAAATCAGCAAGCAGTACCTCAATACGAGCGAACAAACGATTGAGCAGATTGGCTTCAAAATTCAGGATATGTACCGGATCACTGACTTTATTTTTTTTCATCCGCTTGTAGAGCAAATCGTCCAAAACATGCATGCCGAGCCTGCGGAAGGAGAAAGCACGGAGTATCGCAGTTTTATACTGGAAAGGGATTTGGCAGATATTTTGCTTCCTGTAAAAAATGAAACACCGCAAATTCGCGCCTTGTATATCGTTGATTTGCAGGGTACTAACAACTACTTCAGTCATATGAGCCCTTCGCTGCAGATCGAATTTCCGGAATTCTATAATAGGGTCAAAGGTGGTTTGAAAAGCGAGTCCGCTGAGCTGGTGTGGCAGCGGATGCTTATTCAGGATTCTTCGGATCCTTCCGGTGAGAAGAGCCATCTTGTAGCCGCGAGGCTGCTGAAATCAACCAAACAGCAAACGGTATATGGCATGATTATTATGATCATTGACGAATCGTTTCTGGCTACCCCTCTCGAATCGTTGATGGCAGGTCGAACTACAGGGGCCTATCTCTACGATCAATATAACCGTATCCTTTATAGCCGGGAGCCAGAAGGCAGTATCGGATTCGTACCGGATTGGGAAAAGAAAAAGGGGATTTTTACCCAGCGTACGGAGGACGGCAATGATTATTTATTTGTCAAAAGTGTCTTTGAGCCGCGATCGTTCACCCTGGTAAGCGGCATTTCACTGGTGGATATCGAGGCAAAAGGACGGCGTGTTTACCAGGTAGCCTTAATTTCCGGTCTGGTCAGTGTGATGCTTATGGCGGTTTGTGTTTCCTTCTTCAGCGGCAGACTGCTTCAGCCACTGCAAGGATTGGTAGCGGCTATGCAGCAGCTACGAAAGGGAAATTTGCGTGTGAAAATCGCCAAAACGTCGAATGATGAATTTGCTTTTTTGGCGGAGAGCTTCAATACGATGGCAGCCGATATTCAATCCTTGATTCAGGAAGTGTATGTAAGCAAGCTGAGTGAGAAGGAGGCTGAATTGAAGGCGCTTCAGGCGCAGCTGAATCCCCACTTCTTGCATAATGCGCTTAACTCTATTTATTGGAAAATCATGCTGCTTTACGAGGATGAGGAAACGGCTTCTCTCGTAACGAGCTTGTCGGAGCTGCTCCGGTATTCCTTGGCACCCGTGTCGACCCCAAGCACCTTACAGGATGAGCTTGCGCAAATCCGTAATTATATTACGATACAGGAAGCACGGCATGGCGAAGATCTGCATGTCAGTATTGAAGCCGAGGAGGAACTGAAAGGCTGTGGCATGCAAAGGCTGCTGCTGCAGCCTTTGGTTGAAAACGTATTTGTTCATGCGTTTCGCGATCAGACTTCTAATAAGCGCCTGTCCATTCGAGCTTTTCGACAGCATACGGAAATGCATATTGAAATCGAGGATAACGGGTGCGGGATGGATGCAGATACAATCCGTCACATTATGAAGGATCGCTCCGTCCACGATCAGCATGGAGAACGGGAGAGCCTCGGTGTTCGCAACGTTACACGACGTATTTACCTTGTGCATGGCGAGCCGTACAGGCTGGATATCCAGCGGCTGCAGCAGGGAACGATGATGCGTTTAATTTTGCCGTGTGAAGCTTACCAGCCTATGAAAGGAGGTGCAGCAGATGAATCGGCTGCTTCTGGTTGAGGATGAACCTTTATTCAGGAAAGGTCTTGCGAAAATGATCACCGGTTCCACGACCAACTGGAGCGTATGTGGGGAAGCGGAGAATGGACAAGAGGCGGAGAGCTTGATAGCGGAACTGCTGCCTGACCTCGTGATCACGGATATTCGAATGCCGTTATTGAATGGCCTTGAGCTGTTGAAGCGTGTAAAAAGCAGGTTCCCGGATATTGAGTTTATCGTTATAACGGGCTTTCAGGACTTCCAATATGCTCAGACTGCACTTCGTTATGGTGCACTCGATTTGCTTATCAAGCCCTGCAGTAAACAGGATGTATATGACGCGCTGGATAAAGTGAATGAGCTTGTTCTGGACAAACAGGCTAGGCTCAGAAAAGAGGAAACAGAGCATCAGCTGCTGCTGGAAAATACATTAAGGGCGATTTTTCTGAGGTTTCCTTATCATACGGAGGCAGTAGCAGAACTGGAGCAAGGGCTACATGGGTGCAAGCTCATCTTGTTTCGAATTACTAATTATTACCCTGCTCATAAGCAATATACGAGGAGAGATGTTCCGTTACTGCAGTTTGCCGTTTTAAACATTATTAGTGAATTGCTGGATACACACGGGATAGCAGGCAAGCTGCTGCTTATTGAATACGGCCGGTATGCTCTGCTCGTGGATGATGCTGCCGAGGTACAGGCTTTATGTGTTGCGGTATGTGAAACGGTTCCTCGTCTGCTGGGCTTATCGGTTTCAACGCATCATGCCGGCCTGGCCCACAGCCTGACGCAGCTCGCCGATCTCTATGAAACCGGTATGGAAGGAGCAAGAATAGCTGAGCGTACGGATAAAGGGACGGAAACGGAGGGCACGCTGCCAATGAATCGGGCGCGTCAGCAGCTGATCAGTGCGCAGACGGTCGCTTTTATCGTATCTGGCCAGATGGAAGCTTTGAAGCAGTATCTGGAGCATTTCATGAAAGAAGCTAGCGGAAGGTCTCTGGAAAACGGGAAAATGGAGGCATTATCGCTGAGTTTTGCGCTTCAGGATACGGCTCGTAAACAGTTTGAGCAGATATATGAGCCTCGAACCTTGACGGATCGCATCAGCAAGCTGCATGAATGCAGCAACAAGGACGAGATCTATAGCTGGATGCAGACGGAAAAGGAGCGTTTTTTCCATAACTTCACGAAATGGCAGGAAAAATACAGCGAGAATGCGATTTTAAAGGCGGCACGCTACATGGAGGAGCATTACTCCGAGCCGCTGCCGTTACAGCAGGTAGCCTCGCAGGTGCATTTGAATGCGGCCTATTTCAGCCATTTGTTCAAGAAAGAAACAGGACGCAGCTTTATCGATTATTTAATCGAGCTGCGTATGGAGAAAGCCAAGCAGCTGCTGTGCAATACGGATATGAAAATTACGGAGGTATCCGGCACAATCGGCTACGATTTACCGAATTATTTTGCCAAGCTGTTCAAGCAATCCACGGGACTATCCCCTAAAGATTACCGCAAGCTTTATCAGAGTTAAAATAACGTGTGCTCCTTGATCTGTAATGGTTATAATAATTGAATGGTTAGGGGAGTTAGGGACGTGCGTTATACACGTCTCCTTTCAGCACTGTTAGCCACTTGGTTAAAGTTGTTAAAGCAGCAGAGCCAGCATATGGACGCAGAGATTGCTGTTATGACTCAATCGGATCTTTATCAGACTGGGTCATGCTTTCCCCTCACTTTTTTGCATTTAAACACCCAAGCTGGTGGTACGTTCATCCATGTATGCCCCGTTTCGATAGATGGGAAGTGAGTCTGAAAGTCTTTTTTGAGCAGCAGTGTATATTGGAACGCAATAAACGTTCCATTGCTTGCCAATGCGTTCTCAATGGATAGAAATAGTCTTTCTTTCAGTTCGGAAGAAAAATTAGCAAAAGGAAGACCCGAAACGATCAAGTCGAACGGTCTGCCCGTTTCATTAACGATTTCCCCCAATCTCAATGCATCGTTCAGAATGGGGAGATCAGGGAATTGAATATTCAAATTTTCACGAAAAGAATCATTTTGTTCGAACAAAAATAACCGGCTTCGAGGATCCATATGTCGTTTGATATACCGGGTAAATACACCGGTGCCGGGGCCCAACTCCGCGATTTGGGCCATCTTGTGCCATGGCAAGGAGGGCGGAAGCATTTTGCGGGTTAAAAAAACCGAGCTGGGAACCAAACTGCCTACCTGACCGGAATGGCGTATAAACTGTCCGAAAATCGACGGCTGTTTCATTCGATTCCTACTTTCTTATCCAGCAAATAGCAGCTTGCTGAAAAATATGCCAGACAAAAGATGAGCAATGTGAGAAAGGACGGGAAATTGGCAAAGGCTACGATCCAAACGAGCAGTCCCGCAGTAAAGCTTAAAAAAGTGATCAGCATAAAATGACTACGGCTGCATTTTCCAAGAAATATGCTCGTAAAACATAGAAATATAAGCCCAGTCGCAGAGAAAAGCCATTTCACGATGAGCAACACTTTCGACCAATCGAATAAAAGCAAAGGTTCGACTCGAAACAATTGTCCGTTGCTCATCCCCAGTTGTACCCACATACCCACAATCATAACCACCGTTATCAGCAGTGCCTCCAATAAAATCACAATATATTTGGACATCAGCATATAAGTTCTAGGTACCGGAAGGGATAACAAATGGGTAATCGCTTGTTGCTTCCACTCCTCTTGCCATGTAGAGAAGCAGTGAAGAAACGTCATCAACAGCAGGCCGGCAAAAATTATGACATCAAGCATCGTAATCAGACCAAGTCCTTCCTGAGGCAGGTGCAAATAAAAGATGAGGATGGAAAGCGCCGCATTCAAAAGAACGGTTGTTGCCAACGTAGCGAGCAGTGTATTCCTTCGATTTCGCAGATCGGTCAAGAATAATCGCCTAAACGCGTGCATGATCATACACCTCTTTCAACATTTCCATCAAAGATTGGTTTCGTTCCAGTTTTAGCATCTCGACATTACCAGCCAGCAGAAGCTTTCCCTCGTGAATAAAACGTATCTCATCCAGCATCACTTCGACCTCCGATATTTCATGCGTCGTAACGAGGATCGTCTGCCCTTCTTCCATGAAATCTTCTATGATCGCTTGGGCAATCTGTTGTCTTGCGAAAGGATCTATGCCGGAAAAAGGTTCGTCCAGCAGCATATACTTTGCCTGCCGGCTTAGAGCGAGCAGTAATTTCATCTTGGCCCGCGTTCCTTTCGATGCCTGATGAATCAACGAATCTGCCGATAATTCGAAAAAATCGAGCAAATGCCGTGCTTTATTATCGTCCCAGTCCCAGTACATGTCTTTCATATACCTCATGCTGTCGGATAGTTTCATCCAAGGGTACCAAACGTTCACATCAGGAAGGAAGGTCATCATGCCCCTGGTCGATAGGCATGGCGATTTCCCGTCAATCATGATTTGGCCGCCATCCAATCGTAAAAGGCCTGCTATCGCCTTAAGGACCGTCGACTTCCCTGCTCCGTTCGTTCCCAACAATCCGATAATTTGTCCCTCATCCGCAGTAAACGTAATATCGTCCAACGCCTTTTTACGGCCAAACGTTTTTACGGCATGCTCCACATTGATCATGGCGTTTTTCCCCTTTCCAAATACTTTTTCACCGTGTCCAAAATGTCTTGGTCGGATTTACCGAAAGACCGCAGCAATTCTACGCTTTGCCCGACTGTCTCGTTCAACGCCTCTTTCCGAATCGACTCCAGCATATCCCGATCGCTCGTCATAAAGCTTCCCTGACCCCTGACGGTAATAATCAAATTCATGTCCTCCATTTCCCTGTATGCCCTTTGAATGGTATTGGGATTGACTCCCAACGTTTTGGCAAGCTCACGCCGCGAAGGGATCTCTTGCCCCAGTGTATAGGTGCCTTGGATGAATTTCATACGAAATTCGTCGATAATTTGGGAGTAAATCGGTTCTTTCTGATTAAATTCCATCGCTTCCTCCATCGACCAAAATCTGTATTACTGTATTATTTAATTAATACAGTAACACATAGAAAAGCTTCATGTCAATGATGGACACGAAAATGGGCTGAGCAGGAAGTTATGGCTACCCAACCTGGTATTGGCATTTTGCGGTGGTTCGTTCATTTATCGATTTCCAATTGATCTAAAAATTTTATCTTTTTCCCCATAAATCGTAGATGTTGCCCTCTCCCTATTTCCCTACAATTAGGTATATAGACAAACAACAAGATATAGAAGGTGCGGTGAGATGAAGATGGTATGATAGACATTGTAAATGAACAGGGGGAACAACAATGTCTAATCCAATAGCAAGAGTAGTCCTTCCGATGCTGGCTTCCGCAGCTTGGATATTCGTGATAACAGGCTGTACGACCGTGATCGACGGGAATGGTGATAGTAGTGTGTCTAAGTCCGATCAGCGTAGGATGATTACGGCAACCATCTATGACCGTGGCAATATTCCATCCAGTGAAGGCACGATTGAAAACAATAAAATCACCAAATGGATTAACGAAACAGGTCCGGTACAAGTCAAATTCATAGCTGTACCCCGGACACAATCAGAGCAAAAGCTGAACACGTTATTCGCAGGCGGGGGAGCACCAGACCTGATTTTGGAATATGCGCCGCAGATCAAAAATCCGCTGATCGACCAAAAGCAGCTTCGTCCGATTGACGACATGATCGACAAGTATAGTAAGGAATATAAAGCGCTTTTGCAGAAATATCCATCGCTCAGGAAAGCAGGAACAGGAACTGATGGCAAGCTGTATCAGTTCGGGCGTATCAATGAAACGATTCCGCAGCGCGGATTGTTTATCCGTACCGATTGGCTGCAAAAGCTGAACCTGAACATCCCGAAAACGACTGAGGAGCTGTATCAGGTAGCCAAAGCTTTCACGGAGCAGGACCCGGACGGAAACGGCAGGAAGGACACTTACGGTATCGCGATGTCCTATAGCTCCGGAGCTATTCTGGATGAAATGTTTGGCGTCACCTACCCGGGCTTCATTGTGCAAAACAACGAGCTTATTCATGGCTGGGATCACATTAAGGCGGTTACGGCGTTTAAAAAAAGGCTCTATAGTGAAGGTCTGGTTGATAAGGACTATTTGAACGACAAGAATGGCTCAAAAGCGAAGCAGGATTTCCTGAACGGTAAAATCGGGATATATATGGAGCAATTTAACGTTCCGATTGTTTTTTATAACGATTATTATGTGAAATTGAAAAAAAATGTTCCGAGTGCTGAAGTTACAGTCATTCCGTATCCGGTAACTCCGGTGGGGCAATTTAATCCGATTTTTGTTAATCCGATCCAGATGACGGCCGTTGTCAATGCTCAAGTCAAAGATCCGGAAGCGGTGATGAAATACGTTGATTTTGCCGCATCCGATACTTTTATGAAAACGATGTATTACGGCTTTGAAGGCGTGCACAGCAAGTCGGAGCCGGGTACATGTCCGCAGGTGATCAATCTGGATAAATGGAAAACCGAATTTAATTTCGGTTCCGGCGATTTTGCTATGCTGGCTTCTCCGACATTAGCGGGTAAATGCTATTTTGGTACGGAAAAGCTTGATGCCCGGGATGTCCTTCAAAATCAGGTGAAAAAGATGTTTGAAGCGAATTCGTCCTTTATTCGTTTTGATCTACCGGTAGCGGGACCGACTCATTCAGAACAGATGCCTCAGCTGCCGAAGGAGCTTCAGCAGATTCTGACCAACACGACGAAGCAGGTCGGTGTCGGCGAGGGCGATATCTGGATAAAGTCGATATTGACGCCTGGCTATAGCCCGGAGATGGCCAAACAGGATGCAATCGCAGCATGGCAAAAAGCCGGAGGCAAGCAGGTTGACGATTGGTACAGGAGCTTCTATGCCAATGATAAGGACAAAACGATTTGGACTAACGATATTTACGATATTTTCAAAGAGCAGCGTGCGCTTCAAACCAAATAAGAGTCAGAATTTGATAATCAGGTGGTGAATAAATCGGATGGGGACCGTACGGGCCAAAACTACAAAGGATGCCTTGCGCTATTTGAACAAGAAAAAATATTTGTATATCTTGTTAATCCCTTGTGTGATCTATTTTTTAATATTTAATTATTTTCCGATGTATGGCGTCATCATAGCTTTTAAGGATTTTAATTTTGCCAAAGGTATTGTAGGGAGTCCCTGGATCGGTTTAGACAATTTCAGATACATGTTTGGGCTAAGTGATTTCTACACGGTGTTCTGGAACTCGCTTTACCTAAGTATGTTGAGGCTGGTTTTCGGATTTCCTTTTCCGATCCTGTTGGCCCTGCTTTTAAATGAAATGCGAAACCGCACATACCAAAGGGTAACGCAGACCATTATCTACCTGCCTCACTTTATATCCTGGGTTGTCATTGGAGGTATTCTGGTCAATTTCCTGTCACCCTCCTGGGGGATTGTAAATATTTTCCTTAAACAAATCGGAATGGACCCTATTTTCTTTCTTGCGGACAATAATTATTTCCGACCCTTGGTTATTATTAGCAGTATCTGGAAGGAATCCGGATGGGAAAGCATTCTTTACCTGGCCGCCATGGTTAGCATCAATACCGAATTATACGAGGCTGCTAGTATCGATGGCGCCAACCGATTACAGAAAATGCGGTACGTGACGATGCCTGGTATCAAATCAACGATCGTGATTTTACTTATTTTGCGACTCGGTCAAATTATGGGCAACGGCTTTGAACAAATTTTTGTGCTCCAGAATCCTTTGAATCTGGGTGTTTCCGAGGTGTTTGAAACCTACGTATACCGTGTCGGTTTGATTGGTGGCCGGTTTTCCTTCGGAACTACGGTTGGATTGTTCACCTCAGTGATCGGATTGATTTTCCTGCTGGCAAGCAATCAGATTGCCAAATGGATGAAAGAGGACGGGATATGGTAAAGGGAGGCAGCAGAGCTTGAGTATCAGATCATTCGGAGATAAATTGTTTGACGTTTTCAATTATACAGTCGTCACCTTGTTCGCACTAGCTTGTTTATTCCCGTTTTTTTATGTGGCATCCTTTTCTGTGACCCCTTATTCGGAATATTTGCAAAATCCATTGAAGCTCATCCCGAGTCAAATCGAGCTGTCTGCCTATAAGCAGATTCTTCAGATGCCGTTGATGTGGACCGGATATAAAAATACGATCATCATCACGGTTGCCGGAGTCGCAATAAATATCTTTTTGCTGATCATTTCGGCTTATCCGCTCTCTAAGAAGGATCTAAAGGGCAGAAATGTGATCATGGTACTAATCACGTTCACGATGTTTTTCAACGGCGGTTTAATACCAAATTTTTATCTTATTAAAACACTGGATATTTATAACACGCTGTGGGCGATGATTTTACCTGGTGCCCTTGGGGCCTATAACCTGATCCTGATGAAAAACTTTGTCAGCGCGATACCCGAAAGTCTGGAAGAATCGGCTTTTATCGATGGGGCCAATGAAATCAAGGTACTGTTTCGGATCATCGTTCCCCTGTGTAAGCCGGCGATAGCCACCTTTGTCATCTTTCATGCGGTAACCCAATGGAACACGTTTTTTTCGGCCATTATCTACACGTCGAAAAGAAGCCTCTGGCCGCTTATGCTGATCTTACGCGAAATGGTTGTTGATGATGGAGGCATTACCAAGGATGCGATGGACATGAACAATACGGGGGTTACCGTGTTTACGATTAAAATGGCGATCATTATTTTTGCAACATTACCTATTCTGCTCGTTTATCCCTTCCTGCAAAAGTATTTTATGAAGGGTGTGCTGGTAGGCTCGGTCAAGGGGTGATGGCTGGTTGCTTTCATCCGTACGATTAAAATCTGCAGTTGTTTGCAGTTTTAATAAATGGTAATTAAAAAGGAGATGTTTATATTGAAAGGGTCCGTCAAAACGCTGGTCAGTTCCTCAGTGAGCATTGCGCTGCTTTCCTCCATCGTGGTGGGATGCAGTCCGAATACTGACAACAAAGAAGCAGCCACCACCAAGCCAACACCCGGTACCACGGCGCCAGCCCCAGCCAAAGCAGCACCTGCCACAATCAAGATGTTTAACAGAGTGAATGCAGCGGTCGTTGTAGAAAATAATCCGGTTATTGCAGAGGTTGAAAAGCTGGCCAATGTTAAGCTATCGGTTGAAGCTCCTCCCATCAATAACTATGTGGATAAGCTCCAGGTGCTTATGGCCTCGGGAGACCTGCCAGACCTCATCTACAATTGGGGTGGCGCAGATGCCAATATGGAAAAGTGGGCGCAGAATGATCTGATTGCCCCATTGGACGACAAAATTAAAAATTATCCGAATCTGACAAAAAATATTACGAAAGAAATGTGGGATGGGGTCAAATCTGTTAATGATGGAAAGACCTATATCATTCCAAGAACGAATGTAGTCAACCACTGGGGCTATATGATCAACCAGCAATGGCTGAACAAGCTTAATCTCAAAGCGCCTACAACCCTGGACGAGTTCACGAATGTATGCAAAGCCTTTACTAATAACGATCCTGACGGAAACGGAAAGCCGGATACGTATTGCCTAAGCTTTTCCAATCCGACGCTGGGTGCCAATACAATCTGGAATGCCTCCAATTTTCTTGCCTCCGCATTTGATCTTCCTATCGTAAATGGAGCCAAGGATACAGACGGAACGTATAAAATAAGAGAAAAAATGTCGGGCTATATTCCTTACTTGACCTATCTGAAGCAGTTAAATGATGAGAAGCTGATTGATCCCGAGTTCCTGATTAACAAGATCTATGTAGATCAGGAAAAAATGAACCAGAACCGGATCGGTATCATCTACGCACATCAATACGCGGTTATGGCCAATCTGGCAAAGGATAAGGAATCGGATAAAAAGTACACCTATCAGGCTGTGTTAAAAAACGGCAAGGGCGTTGCCTCTGATTGGGTGACACCTGCAACGTGGGGCGGCTGGATGATTGCCAAAAATTCTAAAAATATCGACAGCGTGCTGAAATTTCTGGATTGGGGCAATACAACGGAAGCGAATACCTTGTTCCAGCTTGGCATCAAAGGCGTGACTTACGACAATTATGATCCGGCTACGAAAAATATAACCCGAACTGCAGATCAGGCTACCAAGCTTGCATCCGTAACAAGCACATACATGACGCTTGCTAATGCGATAGATGGAAACGCTGCCATCATTGAAGGTGCAGATACCCTGGATAGACTTAATGCTTACAAGTCTCAGCTGGATGGCGCATTAAAGCAGATGACCGTTACTAATGTTCCTGCTGTCAGGTCCCCCAAAATTCTGAATTTGAACAGTACGATTCCCGATATGGTCAAGAAAAAGGACGACCAGGAATTGAAGTTTATTCTGGGCAGCATAACCCTGCAGCAGTTCAAGGACTTCCTGGAGAAGGAATGGAATCCGGCTACAGCCGATGCCGAAAAGGAATATGTAGACTACATGAATAAGGCAGGTAAATAAAACCGGATAAGTGAAGGGTGTAGAGGTGATATGGGAATTTTCCGAATATCACCTTTTTACATACATATTTAAAGGATGGTGATTAATAATGGGTAAAGGTAAAGCTCGCAGTATGGCTCGGGGGATCGTGTGTTTCGTCCTCGTACTCGGTATGTTGTTTTCAAGCATTCCGTTTATTCCAACAAGTGGCATTCAGACAGCGTATGCGGCTAATTCGAGCGTAGTCAGAAGTGGCGATGTGTGGACACTGGAAAATGATGTGATGAAGTCAGTCGTGTCCTTTGCAAGTGGAAGTATTCAAATGACAAGCTATTACAACAAAGAGGCCGGAAAGGAGTATCTCACCGGGAGTGGAAGCCAATATTTGTTTTACTATAACTATGGTGGAAGCGACATCTATGCGAATGATGGAGGATGGACGCTGGGCACCGCCACGATTACCGACATTACCAAATTCGGCACCAATTGGGGTAAGCAGCTTACCATCCCGGTAACCCGAACTTCCCCGCAAAATGTAACTATTAATCTGAAATTTGAAATTTATAACGGGAAATCCGGATTGAAGTATAGCAACTCCATTAAAAATAATACGGCTGCCCAGAAGACGATTACGAACTCGGACATCATCTCGCTGAACCTGCCCAATGATGCACATACGCTGTATTATGTGCCGAATATGGCCTGGTACAGTACCTCGGGCTCGCTGGCTCCGAATGCAGGGAAAAATGCGATAACGGTCTATAATACGGGTGATGGATGGGGCCTGCAGCCGGAAATGAACTGGAAGACCGAGGGAACCTCTGGCATGCTGCCGCCCTTTGCCAGCATTAATGCCTGGAGCGGTATCACGAATGTCAAAGTATCCACCAATACCGATGCACTGCAATTGGTGTTGTTCCCTAATGAGGAATTCGAGTATATTTCAGTGAATATGACGGTATTCAAGGGGGATATCCTTGATGGAAAAATGGCAGTCGAGGAGCATTTTAGAAAGCGCTTCAAATATCATGACGTGACTTCCCTGTTTCTTACCAACGACTGGGACTATATAGGGAAACGCACGGATGCATTTTTCAGAAATACAGTCGTACCGAAGGCTGTACAGGCAGGTCTGGATATGGTAATGATCGACGATTTATGGAATACGACCCGAGATACCACGACTGCGAAGACCAGCTTTACAAGTAATATGGCATCCCTGACCGATTATATTGTAGGACAAGGCCTACGCTTCGGATTATGGTTCAGCATGACAGGCGACAACCATAATGTAGGAAGGGATTTGGCTGATCCTGCCAACATTGAGTTCAAAAGAAGTCAGGTTGAGGATACGATGATTCCTCAATATCATTTATCGCATCAAATGATTGATTTGACCGAATTTTGGCCCAATACGGCGGCGACCTCAACCTCGCATCCAAGCGACAGCGTTTATCGAAAAAACGTATTGGTGAAAAACTATATGAACGATCTGACGTCACGACACCCGGACTTCATTGGCAAGCTGACCAGCGAAGTGGATATATATCCTACTCAGGGTGACAGAAACAACGGACTGCTGCATATCTCTGATAACGGATTTCTATCCGCTAACGGCGGAGTGGGCACCAGCATGAAAATCGGCATGGACAGCTTTGGCTATTTGCCTATGAATTCCGTTTATTACGGCGGTAACCCGTCAGGCAAAGTCGAGGACTACTATTCCTATATGCTGGCAAGAGTGATCAAATTCAATACAGACCCTTCCGGTTGGACGAATGCAGGTATGGATTCTCTGAAAAAATTCAACAACTGGCGGAAGAGTCCGAGAATCAAGGCATTAACGGAGCAAACGACAAGGCCGCTTTATGCCGGTCCGGATTTTGATACGTCAGGCTCCTACGCATGGATGTATGCGTCTGAAGATAAAAGCAAGGCGCTGGTCATCGCCACAGCTGCGAATGTAACGGCTGTTCCAGACGATCTGACGCTAAATCTCAGATGGCTTGACAGTAATAAGACTTATCTGGTTGAGGATATCACGATGAACGATAGCGGTGTCAGCTCCTACAGCTATAAAGGCAAATTCACAGGCAGTCAGCTGAAATCACCAGGGCTACCGGTGAACCTGGCCGATAACACATCCAAGGGCAAGGCGTTCTGGATTCAGGAGGATAATGCGGCAGCCATGCAGGTGCTATATGCAGATGAGAAGATTGCATCCTTCACGCAAACTTCCGGCACATCGAGCCTGACGGTCAATGTTACCGGAACTGCAGGAACCACGGGTAAGGTGGTTGTATTTGACCGGACCGCCAATAAATCCATTACCAGCGACGTCGTCATTGGCACAGGCGGTACAGGCAGCGTTACGCTCGGTTCCGGCATTTTGCTTGAAGCAGAGAGTCTGACAGCAGCGGCATCATCAGGTTCGAACGTTGCGAATGGAGCCGACACAGCAGCCAGCAATGGCTCGCTCAGCTACGGGAATCTGAATGGAGTGGGCGACTGGGTCCAATACACGGCAAACGTGGCAAGCCCGGGCACCTACAATGTAAAGGTTCAGGTTAAGAAGCACCCAAGCAGAGGTACGGCACAACTGTATATAGACGGCGTAGCACAAGGCTCGCCTATTGACGAGTATCAGAGTGCTCAAGGTTATGTCGAGGTCGATCTTGGCAATATCGCTTTTACAACAGCTGGCAATAAACTATTCAAATTCCAGATCACAGGGAAAAATGCCAGCAGCAGCTCTTATATCTTGGCTACGGATACGATAAGGCTTACCTATAAATCACCTGATGTTATCCTTCCGCCAGCGGTACCGGAAGCAGTCAAATATGAAGCAGAGAGCTTGACCACGACGGCATCAACCGGTGCAACGGTTACTTATGGAGCAGATTCGGCAGCCAGCAATGGCGGATTGAGCTATGCGAATGCCAATGCAGTGGGAGGTTGGGTACAGTATACGGTGAATGTTCCTGCATCCGGAACATACAGGGTGAGAGTGCAGGTCAAAAAACATCCCGACAGGGGTACGGCACAGCTGTACATCGACGGTACTGCACAGGGTACGCCGATTGATGAATACCAGAGTGCGCAGGGCTATGTCACAGTGGATCTGGGCAATGTGACGTTCAGCTCAGCAGGAAACAAGCAGTTCAAATTTCAGGTCACAGGCAAGAACGCCAGCAGTGCCAGCTATACCCTGGCAACCGACTATATTTCGCTTACCAAGGAACCGCTTAATTATGAATTCGAGAGCTTGACCACAACCGTATCAGCAGGAGATACCACGGCAATTGGCAGCGATTCCGCCGCCAGCGGGGGTGCATTAAGCTACGGCAACTTTAACGCAGTGGGAGACTGGGTGGAATACACGGTCAATGTTCCAACAGCTGGAACCTACACAGTTAGTGCGCGGGTTAAAAAGCATCCCGACCGCGGCACCGCGCAATTGTATATCGACGGTACCGCACAGGGCAATCCTGTAGATCAGTATCAAAGTGTTCCGGGCTATTCGGTCGTTGGATTAGGCAATGTGACGTTCAGCTCAGCAGGAAACAAGCAGTTTAAATTTCAAGTTACAGGTAAAGATCCAAGCAGCGGTAATTATACTTTGGCTAATGATAAAATCATGCTAACCAGAGTCAATTGATTATGTATTTCTGACGTTAAGTTATCAAGGACCAGTGTTTCCCCTTTATTGAGGTGGAACGCTGGTTCTTTTTAATGTGATGTCCGAATCCCTATTTCCCATCATCTTAATTTCAACCTAAGATCGAAGGATTGCCACCTCGGCAAATAATCGCGCATCCCTTACGATAAAGAGGTCAAGATGATCACTAGATTGAAAGGGGAATATTCGAATGAAATTAGCAACAAAAATGTCAACAGCAGGGGTAGCGCTGCTTCTTGCCGCTTCGATGGCCGCCTGCAGCAGCGGTGTTACGCCTGCCGCCGAGCCAGCCAAATCCACAGGTGCCACAGACGCCAAGACCGAAGCCAAAACAGACAAACCTGTGGAGCTTACATTTTGGTCTTTGGGCACTAACGGCTACGAGAAGCTGGCTGAGGAGTATAAGGCAGTTAAGCCTAACGTCACGATCAAAATTCAAAACACAGCCGACCAAACGGCTCATCACAATAATATGTTAACGGCGCTGTCTGCGAATAAGGGTGCACCGGATATTTTCATGGTCGAAATTGCTTTCCTGGAAAAATTCATGGAGGCGAAGGATAAGTTCAATAATTTGAATGATCTTGGCGCAAGCAGCCTGAAAGGAAATTATCTGGATTGGAAATGGAAGCAGGCTTCCTCCACGGACGGTAAATTCCAGCTTGGCTTGCCAACGGACGTAGGTCCAACTGTCGTTTATTATCGTACCGACTTGCTGGAGCAAGCGGGTATTGCGAGCAAACCCGAAGAATTTTATAAAGAGATTGCAACCTGGGATAAATTCGCTGAAACTGCAAACAAGTTTAAGCAAAAAACAGGAAAAACGTTTGTAGATATACCTGGATTGCTGTTTAATGGTCTGCGGGATCAAGGCAACGAAATCTTTTACAACAATAATGATGAATTCATTGGCGATAAAAACCCGCAAGTGAAAAAAGCCTATGACTTTACGGTAAAAGGGATTAAAGAAGGCTGGGTTGGCAAAAACGTGCTCTGGACACCGGAATGGGCGAAAGAAACGAATGATGGTGGATTTGCTGTCATGCTGGCTCCGGCATGGATGAGTGGCGTTATTAAAGGAAATGCCAAGGATGCAACGGGTAAATGGATGATTACGCAAATGCCTGAAGGCGCTGGCAACTGGGGCGGTTCGTTCCTGAGTATTCCCAAGGAATCGAAAAATGCCAAGGAAGCCTACGAATTCATATCATGGATGGACAGTAAGGATGGACAGCTTAAATCGTATATCTCGAATGGTCTGATGCCATCGATTCCTGCAGTTTATGAAGAGGCCAAGTTTAAAGAGCTTACAGATTCCTTCTACAACAATCAAGCGATTTCCGTTGAATTTGCCAAAGCTACGAAAAGTGTCAAACCGATCCGCTATGGCAAGCTGCATGATGCAACAGACAGCATTTTCAAAGAAAGTTTGAGCAATGTCCAGCAAAAAGGCAGCGATCCGCAAGCAGAGTGGGATAGTGCGATTAAGAAGATCAAAGAATTGAATAAACGCAGTTAATTGCTGGACGAATATCTGGAGGGTGCAGGTTCATCGTGTATGGTGAATTTGCTCCCTTATAGGAGTGATCAAATGAACATCCATGCTGTTGCACCCACCGCCGGAGCTGCGGCGCGTCCTTGGCTCACCGAGCGGCGAAGAAGCCGATTGGCGGCTTATCTGTTTATATCACCATTTTTTGTGCTGTTCGCTATATTTGGGATTTATCCGATCTTTTTTACTTTTTATTTGTCGATGTACAAATGGAACGGTATGGGGGATATGAAGTTTGTCGGCTTGAAAAATTTTGAGCTTGTTTTGACCGACCCGACCTTTTGGACCTCAGTCGGCAATACGTTTATTATGGGTGGCATGGGTACGATTCCACAGCTCATTCTGGCACTCATTCTTGCTGTGGCCTTGAATTCCGCTTTTATTAAAGGAACGAAGCTGCTGAGAGCTATTTATTTTTTACCAAATGTGACTTCCATTGTTGCGGTTACGATGATTTTTAGCGCAGCATTTGCCAATAAAGGCATGGCCAATTATTTGGTTTCTTTTCTGGAAATGGGACCTTATGCATGGAATATTCAGAACTGGCCGCTGAAGACGGCGATCGCGACGATGGTCATATGGCGCTGGACCGGCTATAACGCAATTATATTTCTAGCGGGCTTGCAAAGTATCCCCGGCGATTTATACGAAGCCGCACGTATCGATGGAGCCAACCGTCGTCAACTGTTTACACATATCACAGTCCCGCTGCTCAAACCGTTTATTTTATTTACCGTGCTGATTTCAACGATTGGCAGTATTCAGCTATTCACCGAGCCCTATGTGTTCTTAAGTCAGGGAGGCTCAGGATCTACCCGCGCGGAGGGCATTACGATGGTGATTTATTTGTATACAGAAGCATTCCGTAATTCGTTCTTTGGCACTGCCGCTGCAACGGCTGTCATCTTATTCATGTTCACCGTGATTTTTTCATTGCTGAACACTTGGCTGTCCAAAAGAATGGGAGGGGAAGCGTAATGCCGGTAGGAGAAAAACAAAACGTCATTTCACGAATCATTATTTATATCCTGCTGGCTGCAGGAGCGTTTGCTTCGGCTTATCCCTTTTATTGGATGCTGGTGATCTCAACCCGGACGAGAGATGCAGTGTACCAAATCCCGCCCGCTATTATACCCGGACCGGAGCTTATCGCCAATTTCACACATGCGCTGGAGCGGATTATATTTTTCAGGGCGCTCTGGAACTCGTTTATCGTATCAGGTGCGACAACCGTTTCCGTACTGTTCTTTTGTTCACTGGCGGGCTTTGCATTTGCCAAATTTGAATTTCCAGGTAAAAAGCTGCTGTTTGTGCTCGTCCTTGGGACTCTGCTTGTCCCTCAGCAGCTGAGTGTGCTGCCGAACTATATTTTGATGGCGAAGCTGTCGTGGATTGATTCGTATAAAGCAATTATTGTGCCAAGTATGGTTTCAGCATTTGGTATTTTCTGGATGCGACAATATATTATATCGAGTATTCACACGGAGCTTCTGGAAGCAAGCCGGATCGATGGCAGCGGATATTTCAATACGTATTGGCGGATCGTGCTGCCGATCATCGTACCCGCGTTGGCGACACTTGGTATTTTCACTTTTTTAAATACGTGGAATGACTTTTTCTGGCCGTTGGTTGTACTCAAGAACAATGAGAATTTTACGATTCAGATTGCGCTGCAGCAGCTGTTCAGCCGCAACGATTCGATCGACTATGGCATGATTATGTCAGCTACTTTCTTCGCAACACTTCCTTTATTAATCGTATTTGCGCTATTTAGCCGCTGGTTTATATCGGGGTTAACCTCAGGAGCTGTAAAAAGCTGAAATGTTCACAAGCGGCGCAGCAGGATAATCCCCCCTCCGGTGAGAATGTGTAAGTACGGTATGCTACAACTCTGGAGGACTCGTTATGTCGCTGCGCCATAAAATTATGCTGGGTGTTATATTGCTTGTGTTTATTCCGATTGTGTTGATGGGCAGCATTACCTACAAGCTGTTTAACGGTGCTATCGAAAAGCAAACGGAGAATTTTTACGCTAACAGCCTGCTGGAAACGGACCGCAAAATCCAGTATGCGCTGAACGAAATGAATGTGATCTCGGACTTGAGTATTACCCAACCGGTTATTCAGCAATTTTTGAAGCGCAAGTATTCGGGAGAGCTTCGGGAGAGTGAAGGAGCTGCCAGTCGTCAATTGCTTACTGAGTTGAACAATCTGCTTTTATCCCATCCGAAAATAACGTCTTTGACCTTATATAATCAAAATGAGCTGGTTCACAGCTCCAGAGCGGCTCCGGCGGCAACCTATGAGATGCTGAAGCAGCAGCCGTGGTATGGGCAGATGAGAGCTTTGAATGGACGGCCTTTATGGCTCGGTCCTTTTGAAAATTCAACAGCCTCCGATCAGCAGCTTACCCATGTACGTACGATTAAGGATTATTATTCGCTGGATGACATCGGAACCCTCGTATTGACGGTGAAGACGGATGCAGTCGATCATGTTTTCTGGGAAGCGGGGACGATTAAGGAAGGCGAGATGATGGTTGTGAACCATCAGGGCTTGGTGCTGTTCAGTAAGTCGGGCCAGCATCTGGGGAAACAGCTTTCTTTTCCATTTCTACAGTCTCATGAGGAGCGCCATGCTTATGTGGACACTTATGAAGGAGAGCAAACCTTTATCACCTATTATCCCTCACAAATTTCCGGGTGGTATTTGGTTGCGCTGACACCACTTAATCAAATGTACGCGGAAACCGCTGGGATCCGTAATTTGGCGCTCGGTCTGCTCGTCTTTGCCCTGCTCAGTGTGATATTGTTTGATGTCCTGTTCATTCGCAAGCTGGTGCATTCGATAATTTCAGTTGTGAAAGCGCTGCGATTGGCAGAATCGGGCAAATTTACGGAGGTCAGGCAAGGCAGTGAGGTGTACCGTGACGAATCAGGGCTATTGGTGCGGGGCTTTAACCGGATGAGCGGTCAAATTCAGGAGCTGATCCGGCGGGTCGAAGTAGAGCAGGAGAGGAAGAAGGAAGCGGAGATGCAAGCGCTTGTGGCACAGATCAATCCGCATTTTATATATAATTCGCTGGAAACGATCAATTCAATGGCCGTGCTTCAAGGTAATAAGGAAATCAGCAGACTGGTGATTTCACTCGGCAAGCTGCTGCGGATCAGTATCAGTGAAACCCAGGAGCTGGTTCCGATTGCTACCGAGCTGGAGCATGTCAAGCATTACTTGTTTATCCAGATGTGCCGCTTTGGCGATAAGCTGAATTATGAAATGGAGCTGCCGGACACATGGAAAAGACACCTGACGCTGAAGCTGATCGTCCAGCCCATTGTGGAAAATGCGCTCTATCACGGAATCGAACCGATGCAGGAGCAAGGGCTTATTCGTATCCGTGTCATGGAGGTGGGAACCGATCTTGTTGTGGAAGTGGCGGATAACGGACACGGGATTGAACCAAGCAGGCTGGAGGAGCTGTTTGCCGGACGGCAGCAGAGCACGAACAAGACCAGACATCGTGGCGTAGGCATGAAAAATGTGCATGATCGACTGCGGATTCGCTTTGGCGGCAGCTATGGGATTATGGTCTGCTCGACTCGTGGTGAAGGCACGATTGTAAGGATTCGGATGCCGCGGATATTAGCGGACAGCCAGGGAGGTGCAGGCCAATGAACAAGTCCCTTGACAACAAGCGTTGTGGGCTGTGGAACGGCTCTTCTAAGAGAGGAAGGACGCGCTCGCTGCTGGCTGGAATACTTATTAGCATACTGGTCGCTCTAGGTGCGGGCTGTTCCTCTGAATCACAGCCTCAGGCGACAGAGAAGATCAAGCTGAGCTTTCGTCATGTCTGGATTCAGGAGCACAACGCCCAGATGTTAAAGATCGTATCTGAAGTCATCAAGCAATTCGAGCTGGACCATCCGAACGTGCGTGTTGACTTTGAAGGATTGGATCAAACCGTTCACCGCGAGCAGCGCTTGAAGAGTGAGATGGTGACAGGCAACCCACCGGATATTTTCGTGTTGTTTAGCGGCGCTGAAATCGAACCTTACGCACGTGCAGGGCGGCTGCTGGATTTGTCGGGTTTTCTGAAAGAGAACAGCATGGACGATGGCTTTTACGATCTGAGCCTTTGGAAGTTCGGCAGTGGGGTGTACGGTCTCCCGATCGAAGGTTTTGTTGAGCCCGTTTATTATAACAAGCAGTTGTTTGCCGAGCTTGGCCTGTCTGTTCCCACCAATTGGGACCAGCTCGTGCAGGTGATCACCAAACTCAAAGCAGCAGGGTTGGTTCCATTCTCGTTAGGAAATCAGGAGCGCTGGCCGGGGGCCATGCATTATCATTATTTCCTGCAGCGATTTGCAGGTTCTGCAGTGATAGACCAGATTGTGAAAGGAAAAGGCAGCTTCATGAATGCCGACTATGAGCAGGCGACAGAGCGTTTTCTTGAATTCGCCAAGCTGAATCCATTCCCGACGATGTCGGATACACGAAGTATTGCTTATGCCGAGAACCTGTTTTTGGATGGCAAGGCCGGAATGTTCCTGAGCGGCAGCTGGGAGCTTAATTTATTTCAGGGTGAAAATTCCACACCAGGGTTTGCCGACAAGGTAGGGGTATTCAATTTCCCTGTATTGTCGGGACCGAAGGAGGCATCGATTGGTCTGGCCAGAGGCTACACCTTCGGTCTGGGCTTGTCGGCCAATCTTGAGGGTGAACGACGCCGAGCTGCACTCGATTTGGTGAAGGCCATTTATGCTCCGGATGTGCAGAGGCGAATTGTATATGAAAGCTTCCGGCTGCCAGCTATGAAAATAGCGGTTGATTATCACCGGACAGGACCGGTATTCAAACAAATTGTCGATTTGCTGGAGGCATCGCCTACAGCCTTTGTTCCGTATGATAATGCGCTGCCACCTGCTTTGCAGGAGCCGTTCTTTCAGGTCGCCGAGCAGCTGATTGCAGGCAATGTATCGGCACGGGAAGCGCTGCAAAGTCTGGAAGCCCATCTGCAGCAGTACTATGAGCTGATTGGCAAATAACGATCATTTGCGTCTAACCTGCGATAAGCCATTAGGAAGCATGCAGCGATACGGAGTCCATAACAAGAGTGTGTCCAAAGGAGGTGTTTTCCATTGTCCAGCATCTATAAGGTAGTTCTTGTCGATGACGAGCCGATTATTCTGCGCAGCTTGAAGGTAGCTTTGCCTTGGGAGGAAATGCAGATGCAAATCGTGGGAGAAGCAGCAAATGGTGAGCAGGGATTGCAGCTGATTCAAGCTCACAAGCCGGACATTGTGATCAGCGACATTCGAATGCCGGTTATGGATGGGATTTCGATGATGAAAGAAGCATTGCATCAGCAGCCCTCATTAGTTTTCGTCCTGCTTAGTGGATATGGGGAATTCGAATATGCTAGAGAAGCGCTTCGATATGGTGCATCAGATTATTTGCTTAAGCCTGTCGATCATGAAGAGCTTGAGACCGTTATGCGTGAGGCCAGGAGCAGGCTGGAGCAGGAGGCTGAACGCCAATCGGAGAAAGATTACTTGACCCGCTCTGCACAGGCTTTATCCAGCTTGCTCAGGGAACGGCTGATCAGCAGCATGCTGGAGGGAAACAACAAGCCGTATAATCCGTCTTACTGGCTGCAGGGCTGGGATTTGGAGCATCCGTATGTGATGCTTGTAGTTGGCTTTGATGATACACTGGAAGTGAACCGCTGGAGCCAGGAGGACCGCAGATTGTGGTTTTTTGCAGTTGGCAATGTGCTGAGCGAATACGGAGGCAAGCGTGGTGCCTTGACTGTATTTCCGTTTCGAAGCGGAGAATGGGTCCTGCTGCTGCAAAACAGCAATATGCAGGAAACCGAGCAAACCGCGGGAGAAATCATCACGCTGGTGAAAATATGCACGAAGCTGTCCTGCTCGGTCGGAATCAGCAGACAGCATTCGGGACTGGATGCGTTGTTTGCTTGTTATCGCAGCGCACAGCAGGCGCTGTTAGCCCGATTTACCGGAGGCCGGGAGCGGGTGTATGTGGACGCCGACATGGCATCGGCCTCCGCATGGTTACAGGAAGCGGAGGCCGGGGGGACCTCTGCTGATCGGTCAGCCTCCGCTGCGTTATTGCATTGGGAGCAGCGTTTGACCGAAGCGGTTGCCGGCTTTGATCGCAGCAGAATTTCCATGCTGCTGGAGAAGCTGATTAACGAGCTTCGTAATAAGAGCAAAGGTCAGGAGGATGCCGCAGCAATGATGATAGAGCTCGTTGTTGGCATCTCCCGGCGATTGAGCGATTTGAGCGAGGAGCCCTTGATGAGTATCAAGGAATTGATTTCACATATTCCTCTTTGTGGGACACTCGATGAATTGGAGCTGCTGCTCAAACAATCATTGCTGGAGCATACGGGTCGAACCCTGAGGGTGTCCGCTCGTGAGGATGAAGTTCGTACTATCCAGAAAGCCATCGAATATATATCCGGACGGTTTCATCATGATCTGAGTATTGATGAGGTTTCCGAGTTCATCGGACTCAGCTGCAGCCACTTTTGCGTGTTATTTAAGAAGGAGAGTGGAGTTACGTTTCTCGAATATGTGACCAAGCTGCGAATTGAACGGGCCTGCTCGATCCTGCGTAATACGGATGTCAAGGTATACCAGATAGCGCCCCTGGTAGGTTATCAGGACGCCAAATATTTTACACAGGTGTTTCGTAAAATGATTGGTATGACGCCATCTGAATATCGTACGATCCAGATGGAAGTAGAGCATTAAGAAAATTTACTACACTGCTTATTCAAGTGAAGGGAATATCGATTCATGTCCCAATCCGATCATATGCTGTCCATATTGTGGATGCTCAAAGCAGGCGAACGAATAACCGCCAGGCAGCTGGCCGATACCCTGGAGATTCATATTCGGACGGTATACCGTTATATTGATGCCTTGTGTGCGAGCGGTGTACCGATTATTGCCGATTCCGGACATAACGGTGGCTACAGCTTGCTCACTGAATTCACGGAAGCGCCGCTGATGTTCGATATCCATGAACAAAAAGCCCTGACACAGGCGGCCATGTTCGCGCAGCAGGCAGTGTATACGTTTGATGATGTTTAAAGCGGGCGATTGCCAAGCTCAAGCTGTATACCAATGAAGATCAATTACGCACGATTACTCGTCACGAAGATGGCTTTGACGTCATTGCCTCGATCTCTCATCCCGCCTTGAAGCCAGTTCTGCAAGAGCTTGAGGTGTCCGTTGCCCATGAATATCGACTGCTAATGGACTATCGTACAGGGAATAATACCTCCTCCCAGTCGCGTCAGCTTGATCCGTACGGACTTGTGTACTGGTTAGGCAAATGGTATATCGTCGGGTACTGTCATCTGAGGACAGAGGTCCGCTGTTTTCGGGTGGATCGCATCCAGAGCTTGACACGCACAACAGCCGTATTTAAAAGGCATTTCAGTTCTCAGCCAGCCAGTTTTCCTGAAAAGCCTGCTGCCTGACACCGAACAAAAGGACAAGCTCATTTCGATAAGAATCCATGGAACGCCACAGGCCATTAACGATGTATGTACACATTGGCTGCTTGGACATATGCTTGTCGAGCGTTCCGACAATCTGGTACATCTGAAGCTTCATGAGCAGGCGATATTAACGTATGCGGCCCACTTTTGCTTCCTTTCGGGAAATCGTTACAGGTACTGGAGCCCCCGATTCTTAAAGAAAGATTGGCGGCGATCGCAGCGGATTTGCTGAACTATTATCAAAGCTAGCATAGCTGGTTACAAATTCAACATTTTTTGGAGTACAACAATATCCAATTTTCTGTCAAATTTAATGCCCACCTCTTTGAAATAGGCAGCCTGAGTATACCCATGCTTGTTAAATAAGCCTGCGCTGCTGACATTCTCGGAGCAGATAGTAGCGACCAAGCTGTGAAACCGTTCGGTACGTGCAATCTCTTCAATAAAATACAGCGCTTTACTGCCAATGCCTTGACCTACAAATGCCGGATTCAAATAAATCGTAACTTCACCGGTTATATCATAGGCTTGCTTGCTTTTGTGCTGGGTGATGAGCACATAGCCTTTGACAAGCTGATCCTCCAAAATGGCAAAGGAGCGAAAACGCGGGTTGGAGTGGACTACCGCAGCTCTCATTTGATCGAGTGTCTGCAGCTCCGTATGGAAGGAGACGGTCGTATTGGCGACAAAATGATTGTAAATTTCCATGATTTCCTGCAAATGCTCTTCGGCAATCGGTGTGAAGATGAGTTCTTGCATGATGGGCGCTCCTCCAGATTCTGTAACCCTTCTTGGGTATGCCAGCAAGCAGCTGAATTGGTTTTTATATGGAATAATCCTGACTTCACTGACCGTAAATGTCAGTCAAGATCGGGTATACTTGTCATAAGAAGCATTGAAAATGGTAGCTGATAGGGAGACTGCTGTAAATTCGAATAGAGGTCAATGATTCAAACGAATGATGAGAGGGTGCTAACAAATGACACATCATGCCATACAATTATATGACTATCATGTTTGGGCGAATACATTCTTAATAAACCATCTGCAAAGTCTACCAGATGAGGTGTACAGTGTACAACACCGTAGTACAAAGTGTATTTCCTTCGATCTCTGAAGTGGTCGGCCATATTTATTTGATGGATACAACCTGGCTGGGCGTTATTCGCAATGACAGCTTTCAGGAAATCGTGGGCGTTATCACCCCGCTCCGGAAAGCCATCAAGAACAGAAGCATCGAGGATATGGAAGCTATGTATCTCAATATGACTGAACAATACCGTGCTTTTTTTGCCGGGCAGGAGGATTTGGACAAGCTGATTTCCTGTGAGCATCCTGCATACGGTAAGCTGAATGTCCCGCTTGTAGAGCTGATTCAGCATGTTGTCAATCATGGAACGTATCATCGTGGCAATATAACGGCGATGCTGCGCCAGTTAGGTCATAAGGGCGTACCCACTGACTATATTTTTTACTTGTATGCTGATCAAATGAACAAGTAATTTGGGCACATGAGCTGCCTTATTTCTTGGCATAGGCCCTATTGTGAAAATGTGAGATATGCTCGAATAGTATCTCTCCGTCTTGGGGAACCTGGCTGTCTGGCTGCCAAATCAGGTACAAGGCCTGATATTTCTCCGGAACCCAAATGTAGGTGTGAACATAGCTGGTTAGTGTAAACCCGTATTGCTGCCAGAAGTGAAGACGTTGTAAATTGGTAGCATTATCTTCGGACTCGATTTCAATAACAGCACCTGTACTTTGCAGCGCAGACCTGGACCACCCGATGATATAATCCAAAAACATTTTGCCTATGCCCTGGCCTCGCGAATCCTCACGAACGGCCATATAATCGATAAGCAGTCCGTTGATGCCTTCCAGCTTGCCCGTTAACGCCATAGCGATGATATCAGACTGATTGCTGGCGATATGCAGCTGGCACAGCTTTCTCTCGAGGGAGCGGCGAATAATTGTTGTCGGTTTGCTGTTGTCGGGGTCAAAGCCTTGTCTGTAAATCGGTGCCGCCTGGTTCCAAATTTGTTCGTCCCAATAATCGATTGTTTGATATTCCATCCGTATGTCGACCTCCGACATCTATCATATCAGAAATACGGGATGGAACCCAAGTTCGTATGCGTATGGATATATGAATCTACCATCACAGTATTCGGGACGCTGACAGGTTGTCTCGGGAATGGTGGGGAGATGAGCCAAGTCCGTACTATTTTTCTTGAAATAAACTTGTGGATAAATAGCGCTCTCCGGAATCCGGGAGTAAGGCTACAATCGTTTTGCCTGTATGCTCAGGACGTCTGGCAATCTGGGTAGCCGCGTAAACCGCAGCTCCGGAGGAAATTCCGACAACGAGTCCTTCTGCTTTGGCCAATAAACGTGCTGTTTGGAAGGCATCTTCACTTTTGATTGTCATGATCTCATCAATGACCGATGGATTGTATATCGAAGGGACAAAACCAGCTCCAAGCCCTTGGAGCTTATGCGCGCCTTTGGTACCGCCAGATAGAACAGGGGAATCAAAAGGCTCGACTGCGATGATTTGCACGGATGGCTTTTTGGATTTCAGCACCTCGCCAACACCTGTAATCGTACCTCCTGTCCCCACCCCACAGACAAAAATATCTACAGAGCCTTCGGTATCCCGCCAAATTTCCTCTGCTGTTGTTACACGATGAATTTGTGGATTAGCCGGATTATCAAATTGCTGAGGCATGAAGGAATCCGGTGTTTGGGCAGCCAATTCTGCAGCTTTTCGCATCGCTCCTGGCATACCCTCCGATCCTGAAGTCAACACCAGTTCCGCACCCAGAGCCGTCAATAGCTTCCTTCGCTCCAGACTGAACGTTTCCGGCAAAGCAATAATTAACCTGTATCCCTTGGCAGCAGCTACGAAGGCGAGTGCAATTCCCGCATTGCCGCTGGTTGCTTCGATGATGACTGAATTTTTATTTAGAAGGCCTTGCTCCTCTGCAGCCTGAATCATCGCATAGCCGATCCGGTCTTTGACACTGCCTGCTGGATTGAGATACTCCAACTTGGCTATAAGTATCGCCTTAAGCTGTTGATGTTTGTTATAATTCGACAGCTCAAGCAAAGGGGTGTTACCAATCAAGTCCGTTAAGTTTTTAGCAATTCGAGACATAGGTAGACTTCCTCCTTGTATATATTCCTTATTTTCCACTGTGCATAGTAGGATAATATTAGTAAACCTTATCATTAGCCTTACCTGTCTGACAAATCAGTTATTTTGATGTGAATAACGATTTCTTTTAATAGGATAAGGCAAATATAAGTAGGTTCCTTTATAATGAACTTAATCGAACAGCAGCAGCTGAAGTAAGAGCGGGGGCATGATTTGTGCACACGGAAACTTTCACTTTTAAGGATATCGATCAGTTGGAGATATTCGTCTATCATTGGAGCCTTGAAGATCGACAAGAGCCCCGGGCCATTATTCAAATTGCTCATGGCATGGCGGAGACGGCAGCACGTTACGAGAGATTTGCTCGATCATTAGTACAAGCGGGCTACGAAGTATATGCCAATGATCATAGGGGACATGGGCTTACAGCGGGACATCCGAATCAGGTGGGCATTACGGGTACCGAGGGATTTGCCAAAATGACGGAGGCGATGGCGCAGCTGACTGACATTATTGCAAAAAGGCATCCAGGTGTGCCTGTCTATTTGCTTGGTCACAGTATGGGCTCGTTTCTGGCGCAGCAATATATGTATACATACAGCGATAAGGTTAGGGGCGTTATCCTGTCAGGAACAAACGGCAAGCATCCACCGACCCTTAGAGTAGGGATCATGCTTGCACAATTGCTGGCTTCCCTGCAAGGCAGTGACCATCGAAGTCCACTTTTGATGAAGCTGTCGCTGGGCAGCTATAACAAGCCATTTCGCCCCAACCGGACGGGTTGCGATTGGCTGAGCCGCGATGAAGCGGAGGTTGATCGTTATATAGCAGATCCATATTGTGGAGGTATTTTTACCGCAGGGTTTTTCAGGGACTTCTTCCGTGGATTAGTTGATATTCACCTTCTGAGCAACATGGAACGCATCCCCAAGCAGCTGCCAATTTACATATTTGCCGGTGATCGGGATCCGGTTGGAGGTATGGGCAAAGGAATTCCTCAACTGATGGGGATGTATGACCAACTTGGCATCAAGCGGGTTACCTGCAAGCTGTATCCGGATGGCAGGCATGAAATGCTGAATGAAATTAACCGTGAAGAGGTTACCTGCGATGTGCTGAAGTGGCTGGAGCAGCAGCCGTCTTTAGTCGCTCAAATGGAATGAATTCCAGCTTGACAGGCAATTCTATTTACATATAGGGTGAGGCTCTCGGGGCCTCATCCTATTTTTTGTTCAGGGTCACGTATGACCAACCTGATATTATTCTACCCCTGTGCTTATGATATTCCCCTTACCGAATGAGATTGGAGCTTGTAGAATGAACAATAGAACGAGAGGGGAGAATCACACAAATGAAAAAAATAACCAAGATTGCTCTAACTACGATGGTATCAGCGTCCATGCTTGCCGGATGTGCAGGGGGACAAACAACTGAAGATAAAGGTGCGGCGGCCGGTGGGGCTAATAAAGAAAAAGTAAAGCTGTCGATTTGGCATAACTGGACAGGCCAGGACGCCAAAGGTATTGCCATGCGTAAAATCCTCGATGATTTCAAAACGCAGCATCCCGAGATTGAGCTCGAAGCAGAGGGATTGCCGACAGACGGCTTGAAAACCCGTTTGCGTACAGTAGCGGCTGCTGATGAAATGCCGGACTTGTTCGTAATGTGGCCGGATGCGATGACCAAGGAATTCGTGAATGGCAAGCTGCTGCAGCCTGTCGATGAATTTTTGAACAGCAAACCGGAATGGAAAAACAATTTCATCCCGAATGCTCTGGATGGCTACACGGTGGATAGCAAGATTTACTCTGTTCCTATGAACCTGGCTCCGAGCTCATTCATTTACTACAATCAGGCTATCTTCGACAAATACAACGTTAAGGTACCAAAAACGTGGGATGAATTGAAAACAGCGATTGATACATTTAATAAAAATAACATTATTCCTATGGCATTAGGTAACAAAGCAAATTGGGTAGTTCAATCGACCATTTTCAGTACAATCGGTGATCGTGTAACGGGTACGGACTGGTTCTTAAAAGCCTCCGCTCAAAATGGCGCCAAGTTTACCGATCCTGAATTTATTAAAGCTTTGACGGTTCTTCAGGATTTGGGCAAATCCAAGGCGTTCCAGGATGGCTTTAATGGTATTGATGAGAATCAAATGATGCAATTATTCTTCCAAGGCAAGTCCGCAATGTTTATGGACGGCGGTTGGGCAGCAGCGAACCTGGTGAACAATGCACCTAAGGAAGTTTTGGACACAACACATATTACGATTTTGCCTGCGATTGATGGTGGTAAAGGCGATGCGCAATCCACAGCGGGTGTAGTTGGAACAGGCCTCGGCGTAAGCAAGAAGCTGACTGGAGCCAGAAAAGATGCAGCTATGCAGTTATTCTACGCTTTGTCCGGTCCTGAAGGTCAAAAAGCGACGCTGGGCAGCAGCACATTGGTCAGCTACAAAATTGATGTAGATAAAAGCAAAGCACATCCATTATTCGTTGAGCTGAATGAATTGATGAAAAATGTGAAGATCAGCCCGGTTTATGATTCCAAATTAAGCTCTGCTGCAGTTGAAGTAATCAACAACGGACTTCAGGAATTGCTGATGGGTACAAGCCCAGAAGTCGTTGCCAAAAAAGTACAGGATGCGCAAGCAGGCGCACTTGGTAAATAAGGACAATAAGTACAATCAAGCACAATAAGTTCATCAAACCAATCAGATATTTGAGCACAACGAACATCGGTACGAATCAGCCCTCCCTTGTGGAGGGCTGATTATTTGGAAAGGAAGTGAGAGAGATGAAGACACTAAACATGCGTAGATTTATCGTAATGGGCTTACTGCCATCGATACTTATTTATACCTTATTCGTATTTGTACCTGTGATTTGGTCTGCCTATTACGGTTTCTTTGAATGGAAGGGCATTGGCGAAGCCAAATTTATCGGCTTGAAAAACTACGTGGAAGTTATTCACGATACTATATTTTGGCGTGCACTCAAAAACAATATTATATTTGTACTTGCCTCGGTATTCGGTCAGCTGCCGCTCGCTTTGATTTTGGCGATTGTGCTGTTCAAAAACAATGCGCTGCAGCGGTTTTTGCGATCCGCCGTGTTTATGCCCATGGTCATGTCCTCGGTCGTTATCGGGATGATCTGGCAATATATTTACCACCCGCAAATCGGTATTCTTAACTTCCTGCTCGATTATTTGGGATTAAGCAGCTGGAAAATGCAGTGGCTTTCCGACAGCAATATTGCGATCTACGCGCTAATTCCTCCGCTCACCTGGAGCTTTGTCGGTTTATACTTAATTATTTTCATTTCGGCTTTGCAAAATATACCCGGTGAAATTCATGACGCAGCCCTCATAGACGGTGCCACAGGCGCTCGCAAAATGATTTCCGTTACGCTGCCAATGGTTTGGACAACGATACAGGTTGCTATCGTGCTATGTATCTCAGGAAGCCTGAAGTCGTTTGACCTTGTGTATGTGATGACCAAAGGCGGACCGGCACATGCCACGGAGCTGCTGGCTACTTATATGTATAACTCGACCTTTTCCTCCTATCGTTATGGATACGGAAGTGCAATCTCCACCTCGATTATTATTCTGAGTCTGCTCTTTATCGGAACCAGCCAATGGCTGACAAGCAGAAAGTCAAAGAACGCATAGAAAGGAGGTCCATTCATATGAACAAAACTATGGCTCCATACTCACAAGCAGCTCCAGCCAAGTCCGGATTTTCCGCGAAAAAATGGAGGCCCGCTATTTTTTGGACTCTCATGACGGTTTATGGTATTTTAACGTTGTACCCTTTATTCTGGCTGTTCATCAGTGCCTTCAAAACGAACGCCGAGTTTCTGAACCGTCCTTTTAGCTTGCCGTTAACGTGGCAGATCGATAACTTTGTCAAAGCCTGGAGTACGTCCAAGATGGGTACGGCTTTTGTGAATTCGGTGATCGTATCCTTGGCTTCATTGGCCATCACCTTATTCGTGTCTGCTTTGTCCTCCTTCGTATTGGCCAGATTGCAGTTCAGGTTCAAGGGCTGGATACTAGGCTTCTTCGTAGTTGGCATGCTCATTCCGATTCATAGCACCTTGGTGCCGTTATTTATTTTAATGAAGCAGCTTTCCTTATTAAATACGTACTGGGCACTTATTTTGCCTTACACGGCTTTTGCTCTGCCTACAGCTATATTCGTATTGGTTGCTTATTTATCTTCGGTACCCAAGGAAATAGAGGAAGCGGCTTTTATTGATGGAACAGGGCTTTGGGGTGTATTTCTGAAAATTATGCTGCCCATCTCGACACCAGCTCTGTCAACAGTAACGATTTTAAGCTTTTTGCACTTCTGGAACGATTTTTCCTTTGCTCTCGTGTTTATTAGCAAATCAACACTCAAAACCTTGCCGCTCAGTATCGCTACCTTCGCGGACGGCTTTCAAACGGATTATAGTCTGACGCTGGCTGCCATGACGATCGCTGTAGTTCCCACGATCCTCGTATATTTGGTGTTTCAGGAGCAGGTAATGAAGGGCATGACGGCCGGTGCAGTCAAAGGCTAAGCCGTTTCTCGCTAGTGTTCTTAGGACGATGCAGCAGGGGGTGTGATCAATGCCGGTGTGGCGATGGATGGGAAATTCTTTAGGGCGCAAGCTGACTGTTATTATGCTCATAACCACACTGATTCCCCTTATGCTGCTAGGGGGATTTGCCTATGTCATTTCATCAAAAATTACGGAAGAAAAAACCGAACAGGCGGGCATTGATACCCTTCGTCAGATGGATGGGAATTTGCGCTTTATTATTAAGGACGTGGAGAACATGTCCATTTTTTTGATTGGTCAGAGCAATGTTCAGCAATATGTTAACAGTCTGGATGATGATGTAGGGTCGCAGACACGTATTCGCAGCTTTATGACCAATTTAATCAGCTCCAAGGAATACATTTCGAATGTTGAGATTATTCCGGCCAACTCCAATCCGCCGTTGTCTACGACCAACCTGTATCAATCTGATCTGGACCGTCTTGTTAATGTGCGTGAGGTGACAGGCAAGATGTGGACCACCCTGTATAATGTGCAGAATTATGCCGGCAACCAGAGAGTGATCTCGTTCATTCGTCCTTTGCGCAGCATTGATAATTATCGGAATCTCGGCTGGCTGACGATTTCATTGGATGAGAAGGTAATCTCCAGGTATTGGTCAGAGCCTAACCTTGGTGATGGGAAGGGGAGCGTCGCGCTTCTTAACGAACAGGGGATCGTTCTATCAGCCACGGATAAAAGCTGGCTTTCCCAGTCCTTAGATGTCCTGATGCCAGGTCTGTTGCCTGAATTAAATCCTGCTTTGTTTGGCGTTGTGAATCATGGCGAAGGTCGGGTCAAAAAGACGATCTTGTATTTCCGCGAACCACTAGTCGGATGGGTGCTTGTAGGCGTGATTCCGTTTGATCTGTACAGTGCGCAAAACCGATATATTTTACAGCTCACCGGTGTCGCGGTCGCACTCTCCATTGTGGCTACAGCAGGTCTGATTCTGTTCCTCATTCAACGGATCACGAATCCGCTGCGTGTGTTGACCCGGTTAATCGCCAAGGTCAATCCGGAAGAACCGCTGCCGCTGTATTCAGTTGCTTCATCAGACGAGATTGGCAAGCTCGCGGAGAGCTATAACATGCTGGGCAAGCATATCGAGAAGCTGAAGAAACAAGTGATTCGCAACGAAGCACATAAGAAGGAAGCGGATATGAGGGCGCTCCAGGCCCAGATTAATCCGCATTTTCTGTATAATACCCTCTCCTCGATTCATTGGATTGCACTGATGAATGAGGAGAAACGGATTGCGGATATGGTTGGGGCCTTGAGCGATTTCCTGCGATTCAGTCTGAATAAAGGCAAGGAATTTTGCCCGGTTCATCAGGAGCTTGCCCATATCAAAAACTATGCGCAGGTTCAATCGATTCGTTATCCGGACAAATTTGATATGGATATCGTGGTAGATCCTGAGCTGCAGGACCGTTATATGCTCAAGCTGCTGCTGCAGCCGCTGGTCGAGAACGCAATGCTTCATGGTATCCAAAAAAAAGAGGGAAAGGGGATGATATCGGTGTACGTAGAGCACAAGGCCAATCGGATGAGCTTTCTGGTGCTTGATGACGGAGTAGGCATGACTGAGGAGCAATTGGAGTTGATCACAAACAATCTGAATCCGCCGGATGGGGAGCTATATCCGGATGTAAGCTACGGATTAAGAAACGTGAATGAACGGCTGCAGCTTCATTATGGGCTGGATGCAGGTCTGATTATTGAAAGTCGACTGAACGCGGGTACACGCATTTCATTCTCGATCCCGGTTTTGGAGGGACAACATGAAAATTATGATCGTCGATGACGAGGTCATCATCAGAACCGGACTGGCTAAAGTGATTAAATGGGACGAGCTCGGCATGGAGCTGCTGGAGCCAGCATCCTCAGCAGAGGAAGCGCTTGAACGAATCCCGCTTGAGCGTCCCAATGTGCTGCTGACCGATATCCGGATGACGGGCAAGACAGGGCTCCAGCTTGCTGAAGAAGCGATTCAGATCATCCCGGATCTGGAAGTCATTGTACTCTCGGGGTACGACGATTTTGCCTATACGCAGCAGGCCATCCGGCAAGGCGTAAGCGATTATTTGTTGAAAACGAGCAGGCCGGAGGAAATCATCAAGACCGTGTTAAAGGCCAGACAACGAATTGAAGATAAATGGGCTGCGCATAGTCAAGATCATTACAAGAATAAGGAAGCGCGTAATCGTACCTTTGAACGTTGGATTAGGAGTGGGGAAGCGGGACCGATTGACCGTCATTTACTCCATACCTACTTACCCGGACTGTTCGGTGAAAGTGATACGCCCGGAAGCGAGCTTCAGGTGTTCATTGTAACGGCAGAGGGCTGGGAGGATTCACCTTCATCAGCGTCTCTGCTTTTGTTTGCAGTTGACAATATGCTGCAGGATTTGTTGAACTGCGAGTCACTGCTGGAGAAAAAAAGGGTGATTGCAGCGATCCGTTTGGGTAATGGCAGTGATAACGGGATGCAGCACCTCCGGTTTATTTTTCAAAAGATAGAGCGGCTGTTGAAATGCAAGCTGTATGCGGCTTTTGGTACCCCCGTTCAGCAGCCTGAGCATATGCATGAATCGTATACAACGGCTAGCGATGCTTTTAACTATAAAACTTTAATTAATGAGAGCATTTGGCTGTACGAGGATATTGTCAAACGCAAGGGGGGTAAAACGGTCTGTACTCACGAGGAGGAGCTGGAGCTGTCTTCTATTTTGCTGGAAGATGATTCGGTGGCCCTGAAGGGCTGGGTGCAGCGGTTTATTCAGGTACAGCTGGAGGATCCGCAGGTGACACTCGAATCGCTGGAGGCTCTGGTTCATTCGGTTGCGATTTCGGCTCATCGCTGGCTGGAGCGGGTTAAGACGGCAACCGGACGCGAGAGTACAATGGAGGAGAGCCCGAAGCATTTTCAGCTTAAGCTTAGTGTTACGCCAAAGGACACGCTGTTTCAATATTTGAATTCCGTGATGAAGCTGTATCACAACCGTCTGGGTGAGGGACAAGCGACGCATGCGCAGAAGGCAATGGCTTACATAGAGGAGCATCTGGGCAGTGATGTGGGATTGCAGCAGGTTGCGAGGCACGTGCATTTGCATCCGAACCACCTGAGCGAGGTATTTAAGAAGGAGACCGGAATTACCTTCGGTGATTACGTGACCAGGCAAAAGATACAACGGGCGATGGAAATATTAACGATTTCACCAGCCAAAATCAGCGAGGTTGCGGCTCGGGTCGGTTACGAGGATGTTAAGTATTTTAGCCAAATTTTCAAAAAGTACACGGGCAAAACACCGAGCGAATTTCGTGAGACAGCTGTCAATAATGGATAGAGGAAAAGAGGAACCTTGTCATGGAAATAAACGGCGTATGGAGAATTCAGCATTTTGATGTGGGGCAGAAGAGACCGATGGAGATGGCTTCGCCTAATCTGGACGATCGGTTCTGGATTACGGCTCAAGTGCCGGGCGACGTGCATTCGGCATTAATTGAAAGAAATATTATCGATAATCCCTATTTCGGACATAACGATGCCAAGAGCTTGTGGATTGAGCAAAAGGAATGGTGGTACCGCACGCAGTTCGATTATGTGAAGCAAGCAAACAGTGATGAACGGCACCAATTGATATTTGAAGGCTTGGATACATTTGCAACAGTTTATGTGAATGGGCTTGAGATCGGTACGACAGACAATATGCTGATGGCGCATACGTTTGATGTCACGAAAATATTGCGTGATGGAAGAAACAGCATTGCCGTCAAGTTCGATCCGCTCTATTTGCACAATCGGGACAAAGAGCAGTTTCAATGGTCATCCTATACAAAGGAACGTCCATGGCTTCGCAAAGCAGCGATGAATTTCGGCTGGGATTGGGGTCCGCGAATGGTGACGGTCGGAATCTGGGGCAAGGTACGTCTGGAGAGCAATCGCATGGCGAAGCTGGAAAGTGTATATGCGCGTACGATATCCGTTGATGAGGGAGAAGCCATCATTCGTATTGATGCGGAAGTGACGCCTTATGCGAAGGACCAGGACTTGTTGTGTGAAGTGAAGCTGTTGACGAAGGATGGGCATACGGCGGTATCCGAGCAGCTTGAAATTAAGCAAAATAAAGGCTCTGTGGAACTGGTTGTCTTATCCCCAGAGCTATGGTGGACGCATGACTTGGGCGAGCCTTATTTGTACGAGCTGGAGGTTGTTCTGATAGCCAATGATGAGCGGGTAGACCGTTATCGCAAGCCTTTCGGTATTCGTACCATTGAGCTGCAGCTGAAGGATGAAGCCGATCAGCATGCTTTTGCTTTTATCATCAATGGAGTCAAGCTGTTCGCCAAAGGCTCGAACTGGATACCAGCGGATAATTTCATTGGTGCGATTCCGGATCAGCGCTATCGCGACTTGATCGCTCTTTCTGTGGATTCGAATATGAATATGCTGCGTGTCTGGGCTGGCGGTATTTATGAAAAAGATGTGTTTTATGAGGAATGTGACCGCCGCGGCGTGCTGGTGTGGCAGGATTTTGCTTTTGCCAATGCGCTGTTCCCTGAATTCAACAAGAACTTTATGAATAACGTGCGCGAGGAAGTCATGTATAACGTCAAAAGACTTCGTAACCACGCATCGCTAGCACTCTGGTGCGGTAATAATGAAATCGACTGGCTGTATGATATGAAATCCGCTGCCGGTGACATTACTTCACCATTTTACGGTGAACAGATTTATCATGAGCTGATTCCTGAAGTGTTGGAGGCATTGGATGACAATCGTCCTTACTGGCCTTCATCACCTTATGGCGGTAATGATGCCAATGATCCAGATGTCGGGGATCGGCACAACTGGCAGGTATGGCATGGCTCGGTATATCCGCGTAAGTTTGGAGACGTGCCGCTGCTTGATTACAGCATCGAAGGCGTTACGTTCAAGAATTACAAAAAGGACTTCACTTTATTCAGCAGTGAATTTGGTATGCATGCGTCAGCCAACCGTTACACATTGGAGAAAAATATCCCGGCTGGACAGTTCTACTGGGGCAGCGTGGAAATGGCTTACCGCAACAAGGATACGAATCATCAAAAAGGCATCCTGCTGATGGAAGGCTACACAGGCATTCCGCAAAATATTGAGGAATATATGAATTTCTCGATGCTGACGCAAGCCGAGGGCTTGAAATACGGGATTGAGCATTATCGCCGCAACAAGAAGCGGATCAGCGGTTCGCTCGTATGGCAGCACAACGACAGCTGGCCGGGTACAAGCTGGTCGCTGATTGATTATGAATTGCTTCCTAAGGCATCCTTCTATTATGCGAAGAAATTTTATCATCCACTACTGCTCTCGGTTGATCATGAGCCTGGACAATCGTTGCATATATGGGTTGTAAATGACCGTGTTGAAGCCTTTAAAGGACAAGTTCGGGTAGCTGTCTATGATTTCAACGGTAGTGAAGTGTACAGCACCTTATTACAAGCTGATGTGCCAAGCAACGGGGCTGTCCAATTGGGAAATTTGACCGAGGCTGAGATATTGAACGGCAGAGCTGCAGAAGAGGTTGTCGTCAAGCTTACAGCAGTAGACTTCGAGGCTCCAGACAATCTGCACTATCTGCGTGACCAAAAGGATCTGAATCTGTCCGCGGCTGTGCTTAAGGTTGAAGTCGACGCGAAGGAGCAGACCGTGACAATTACAGCAGAAGGCTCACTGGCCCGAATGGTGAAGCTCGATCTGCCGCAGGGCAACGTCCGCTTCAGCGACAATTTCTTTGACCTGCTGCCTGGTGAGCAGGCAACGGTTCATATTAGTGATCCACGAGGTGACAAGGTGTCACTGGATGCTTTAAAGGTATCGGCGATAAACGTTTAACGCCAGTTGTTGTAGGGATTATGTCAACCGCTAATTTGAGGTTGGGCCTGAAATTCATTCTGAAGAAGGACATGGAATTTGTCATTTTCCATGTCCTCTTTTTGCGTTGTGTGTAAATTCCCGTACGGATGGTACCACAGTTCCCTATACGAGCTATCGCATGAGCAGTTGTCTGAAGTCTCTGGGTGAAAATCCGGTGTAGCTCTTGAACATCGTCGAAAAGTTATGCTGCTCGATACCTACCGCACGGGCGATGCTTCCAATGGTCATGTCGGTAGATAGCATTTGCCTGGCCTTGTCAAGCCTCATCCGGTTGATGTATTGGATGGGAGAGCAGCCCATCACGGAATGAAATGCCCGTATGAAATAATTCGGATGATAATGGACCAAGCTGGCAAGCTGCTCGATCGTTATTTTATGTTCCAGATTTTGTTCGATAAATTGAAACACGCGGCTCAACTTTTGCGTGGTCGATGAAGGGATTGCCGTTTGTTCAAAGCCATGATCAATGAACAAACCTATCAATTGAAGCATCGAAGCCTGGATATTAAGAATAGATGAGGGCGTCTGTTTCTTCATTTCGTTGATCATTCGGCTGAACCAGCTCTCAACCTCGGAGCTTGAGAGGACGTCAATGCACACGGGAAAACGGTACATCTCCAATAAATCCCTGTTGCCTACACGCGCTGTGAAATGGCACCAATATTTATGAAACGGATGGTCATTAATAGTCGAATAGGACTGCAAAACATGGCAAGGCATAACAACAATCTGGCCAGGCTTAGGATAGTAGACAATACCATCGACCTCAATCTGGCCCTCCCCTTCGATAATGAAATACAATCGGTTAAAACTGTGCACATAGTTTTCCCGCTTCCAGTCCATATCCACCGTTTGAACATTTGCGATAATGACATCTACCTGGAGGTTGGATAGTAAAGTCCGTAGGGAATCATTTGATGGATTGTGCATGGATTGTACCTACCTTTAGTGAAATGATAGTTACTATTTACTACAAATAGGTTAACAAACAAGATGTTCATTGTAAATGGAACGATTATGATAAAGGTGAACGGAGCTACTATTTCGATTTGAGGAGGATGGACGATGATCTCAAGATTTAACGATGCACGCGACAGATTTTTCGATATGCGCTTTGGTTTATTCATCCACTGGGGCTTATATGCTATTCCTGCCTGGCACGAACAAATATTGTGGAGAGGTAATGTGAAGCGGAATGATTATGAAAAGCTGATTCATGAATTCAACCCAATCGAGTTTGATCCAGAGGCATGGCTTGATCTGGCCCAAGAGGCAGGGATGCAGTACCTGTGCTTTACCACCAAACATCATGATGGCTTCTGCATGTGGGACACCTCACATACGGATTATAAGATTACCCATACACCTTATGGTAAGGATGTATTAGCGATGCTGGCAGAAGCCTGCCGAAAACGTAATTTTCCGTTAAGTCTTTACTATTCTTGCCCGGACTGGCATCATCCCAATTATCCGAATATGGGCAGACATCACGAGATGTTCGGTCCCCGTCCGGGAGATGAGCCCGATATCAATCAATATTACGAATATGTGACCAAGCAATTACGGGAGCTTTTAACGAACTATGGGCCTATATACCAGCTGTTCTGGGACGTTAACGTCGCTGAATACCATAATCCTTCACTGAATGAGCTGGTTCGATCTCTACAGCCGGGTATTTTGATTAATAACCGCGGTCCTGATGAAGGCGATTACAGTACTCCTGAGCGTCATGTTCCCAAAGGAGGTTCTTTCCTTACTCCTACCGAAGCTTGCCAATCGATTGGACGAGAAAGCTGGGGTTATCGCGAGAACGAGGACTATTACTCTGACAAATTTCTGATGCAGAGTGTTGACAAAATTTTGGCTATGGGAGGCAATTATTTACTGAACGTGGGACCCATGCCAGACGGTACGATCACTAGTGAGAACGCAAACACGCTTCGACGAATCGGGCGATGGTACAAGAAGATTCGGGAATCCTTTGAGGGAACTATATCGGCTTCGTATATGGGAGGCAAGGATGAAATCGAGTCAGCTAATGAAGTGAAGAACCGTGTGTTCCGGGATCACGTCTTGTTGACGCGCAAGGGCAATACCGTTTATGTTCATGCTTATCGCGATCTTCAGAGCAATACGGTGATCTTGAAGCCGCTCGATGTGCTTCCTAAGCGGGCTATACTGCTCAATAATGGTCAAGAACTCGAGTCGAGCGTGGAGCTGCTACCATGGTATTGGCAGGAACGTGCTTATTTGCGTATCTGTAATCTGCCAATTAACGAGATCACAGATGAAGTGTTGGTTATCAAGCTGGAATTCGGTGAGGATGTGACTGAATAAAGGACGAATCCGACCCTCTGGCAAGTCGATCCAAAGATTGATATACTGGGTCTGCATTTGTTTGATCAATTTACAACAGTAAAGGGAGCAGATGTATGAGAGAAGGGAAGATGTCTATGGAATCATGGCACAAGGTCGGTTTTATATATGCACATCCGGATGATGAAACTTTTTTGAGTGCTTGTCTAATCCAAGAGCTGGCAGATCGTGGAGAGGAGCCTGTACTGCTGCTGGCAACCAAAGGGGATGCAGGTAAGAAAAACGGGGCCTTCGAACATTCGACGAATGAAGAGCTTGCGGAAATAAGAACGCAGGAAATGGAGCGTGCCGCACAAATTCTTGGGTTGGCTGTTGTCGAGCATTTGGGTTATCCGGATGGGAAGCTAAAGGAAGTGGAGACCGCTCCATTCGTTGACGCGGTTGTTGATTTTATTAACAAGCATCAGCTAAAGGTCGTTGTCAGCTTTCCTGAGGACGGTGGTAACTACCACCCGGATCATGTCGCTATTTCCCAAATAACGACTGCGGCAGTATTAAGCGGAAGATGTCCTTCCGTGGAACAGCTGTATTATTATTTTACGGCAAAATTGGCCGAGGATGGCTATAAGCCTTCTTTGATTATCGATACTTTGCCTCATTGGGCAATGAAGGCTGAAGCGCTGCGGGCGCATCAATCGCAAATTCTGGCTATACATCGTCATTTTGGCGATTTGACCGTTTGTCCTGAGCCACGAAGATACGAATCGTTTGTGCTGGCTTATGATCAAGGGGCGCTCTTGTAGCTTAACGGCAAACTCTCATTGCATATTCAGTCCACATTCAGAAGGCTTTCAGTTAAGGAAGCTATGATTATACACAAGAGATGGAAAGTTTACTTTCATCGAAATGTATAAAGGAGTGCGGGAGATGAGCAATCCTATCGCCTACAAGCTGAAGGCAACCCTGTCTGCACAATCACTGCTATTCATCGGCCTGAGTTTATGTTCTATTTGGAGTTATTATAACGATAGTTTATGGGGAGAGACAGGACGACATTCGTCCTCAACCTACACGATACCCTTTGCTGTGCTGGCTGTTCTATTATATGGGTTTGGTTCTGCAGCTTATTACAGATTTGTTCGTAAACCAGCTGAGATTACAGAGGCCAACCAAGTTCTGCTGGTTTGGCTCATGTTGGGTTCTGGCTTAATCTTGCAGATCGCAGCGGCTCCATGGCTCGTAGGACACCCTTTTGACAGCCATCTGTTCCACAGCTGGGCAGGTGTAGCCGTGAATAGAGTGTCAGGGTTTTATGTGTATAGCACGGATGATTACTCGTCATAACAAGGCGCACGTGATACATAAAGCCTTTACTTACAGCCGTATAACTTGATAATAAGCTTACTCTCAGAGGGTACATGATAGGGTACTCTCTTTTTGTTATGCCCTCTAGGCAAGAAACGTGTGGTGTGCAAAATAGGTGATTATGCGCTCCATAAGGCTTCAGTAAAGATATGTGTGGCATATGGAAAATGGTGAATTGAATAAATGAAGCTGTTCCGCTAACTTGAAGATAGGCTGCAGCCGATTCAACACGATCCCACAGGAAGGAGTGTGGAAGTCATCCAATCACAAGTACAATCAGAATCGATCAAAGTGCGTTCCAGCTCAAGGAAATGGGATAAAAAGAGATTCCGGCAAAATATACCGATCCTGCTTATGTTTGCACCGGTTGTCCTTTATTTTCTCATCTTTCGTTATGCACCTATGGCAGGGCTTGTTATAGCCTTCAAGAACTATAACTTTCATGATGGCATTTGGGGAAGCCCCTGGGTAGGACTGGATAACTTCCGACTGTTATTTACCCAACCGAAGATGATTGAGATCATTCGCAATACATTTGTATTAAGCTTTCTGCAGGTGATTGTCGGATTTCCGTTTCCGATCCTGCTCGCTATTTTTCTGAATGAAGCCAGAAAGATGTGGTTCAAACGTATCGTTCAAACGGTTGTGTATTTACCTCATTTTTTGCATTGGGTTATTATCGGGGGCTTGATTATCCTTATTTTTTCACAGGAAAAAGGGATTGTGAATCACTGGCTAGCGCCGCTGCTTGGAAGTGCATTTCCATTTCTGTATAACCCAACTTCATGGATCACGATCTTTGTAGGTTCAGGTATTTGGAAAAGCGCAGGCTGGAACGCAATCATTTATTTAGCTGCTCTAGCTGCAATTGATCCGGCGCTATACGAATCGGCTTCTATGGATGGAGCAGGGAAAATGCGAAAGATATGGCATATTACGCTTCCATCAATCAGACCGACCATTATCATTATGTTTATTCTATCTGTAGGTCATGTCATGGAGGTTGGGTTTGACCAAGTGTATGTGCTGCAAAATTCAGTGGTTTCCAACGTGTCCGAGGTTATTTCCACATGGAATTTCAAGGTCGGCATCAATGGTGGACGTTTCAGCTTAGCTGCGGCGATGGGTTTTTTTGAATCCTTTGTAGGCTTGTTCCTCGTGGTTATGGCCAACCGTATTGCTAGACGATTCGATCAAGGACTGTGGTAAAGGGGTGGTATCGTGAAGGATACTTTAGGTGAAAAGTGGTTTTACGCGTTTAACTATGTCATTTTGTCTATAATCGGGTTAAGCTGCTTGCTGCCTTTGGTGCACTTGTTCGCATTATCGCTCAGCAACAACGCGGCTATTGTGTCCGGCAGTGTGACGCTTTGGCCCATTGGCTGGAACATTGAATCTTATGATAAGCTTTTTTTCGGTACCCGGATCTTGAGCGGCTTTCAGAACAGCTTGGTTATCACCATTGTCGGTACGGTACTCAACATGATTTTTACGATTTGCTGTGCTTATCCGTTGTCCAGAAAATTTATGTATGGCCGCAAGTTTTTCACGCTGGCGATCATCTTCACGATGCTGTTTAGTGGAGGCTTGATTCCTTCATATCTGGTCGTTAAATCGCTGGGGTTAATTGATACCTACGGGGCGCTCTGGCTTCCGGCACTGGTCAGTGTGTACAATATGCTCGTTATGCGTTCGTTTTTTATGGGCTTGCCGGAGGAAATTGAGGAAGCGGCGCGGATGGATGGCTGCAGCGAGGTGGGCCTGCTGCTGCGGATTATATTGCCATTATCGATGCCGGTCATGGCAGCGTTAGTCTTATTTTATGCGGTATCGCATTGGAATTCGTTCTTTAACGTGATGATTTATATTAATTCGACCGCCAAATACAACGTTGCCGTATTGGTGCAGCAAATGATACAAAGCCAGACGGTGCTTCAGGATGTAGCGAATCAATCGCCTGAGGATTTGAATTCGGTTACAGAAGAATCGATCAAAGCGGCCGGTGTATTCGTAATGACCGTACCCATGTTAATTGTGTATCCGTTTTTGCAAAAATATTTCGTTAAAGGGGTATTGATCGGATCGGTGAAAGGGTAGATCACAGGCATCAGAAAAATGAGGAGGCAACTATTCATGAACAAAAAAACCATCTATGTCGCTTCGATTATCAGCTTATCTCTGACTACGGCGTTAGCCGGCTGTTCCGAGAGCAAGCCATCAGCGGGTACGGCAAGCGGAGACGCGTCCAAAGCCAAAAAAACCGTCAGCCTGTCCATGTATGATCGTGGTAATATACCACCTGATGTGGGAACGATTGAAAATAACCTGTGGACCAAATGGATACAGGAAAAAACGAACATGAACATTACGTTCTCGCCCGTGCCGCGGGGGGAATCCGTGCAAAAATTTAATACGTTGTTTGCATCGGGCTCCGCTCCCAATCTGATTCAGGAGTATGATGGTGTGTTCCGAAATCAGCTCTATAATCAAAAGCAAATTATGCCGATTGATGATATGATCAATAAATACAGCACCGTATATAAGGAACAATTGACCAAGTTTCCACTGCTCAAGAAATTGGGCATGAAGGAAGACGGAAAGCTGTATGAGTTCGGCCGCGTGCTCGGTTATGTACCTTATCATTATGTGCTTGTACGCGAGGATTGGCTGAAAAAACTGAATCTGAAGGCGCCAGAAACGACCGAGGATCTGTATCAAATCGCCAAAGCATTCGCTAATCAGGACCCGGACGGCAACGGCAAAAAAGATACATACGGCTTGAACTTAAGCACAACGAATCCCGGCAATGATCTGTGGGTTGATTATATATTCCAGAATACAACATGGATTTTGCAGGATGGCAAATGGGTCAAGGATTGGGACCGTCTTAAGGCAGCAACCGAGTTTAAGAAAAAGCTGTTCGATGAGGGGATCATTGACAAAGACTTTTTAACCGATAAAAACGGCAAAAAGGCACAACAGGACTTTGTACAAGGTAAAACAGGCATTTATGGCACCGGTGGAGGTATTCGTGGCTTTTACAGCAGTGCTTACGAAACGTTGAAAAAAAATGTGCCTGACGCGAAGCTGATCGTTATTCCGCTCCCGAAAAGCTCATTTGGCCAATTCACTCCGCCGTTTAATCCTCCCGTGCAAATGACCTCGGTCGTCAACACCGATACGAAGGATCAGGAGGGTGTGATGAAGCTGGTTGATTTCCTGAGCTCGCCTGAGATGATTAAGGCTTCTTATTTTGGTCAGGAGGGTGTGCATTATAAGGTTGAGAACGGTAAAGAAACGATCATCAATGCCGATAAAAATAAAAAAGAAGTTGATTGGCTCAGCGATTTGCGGATGATCGGTGGACAATATTTGTATAACGAGTTTGATACGCAAATCAAATCCTTCGATACAAGCAAGCCTATGGAAAAAGAATTTGTTGATCTGATGAATGAGATGTACAAGATTAATATTACTAAAGATCGTCCTCTAGCCAACATCACCTTGGGGAGCTACATGCCGCAGCTGCCTTCCGATATGGATTTTATTAATAAAACGTTAAACGACACGACGAATCCGATTAAGGACTTATACAATAAAGCGATTGTCAGCGGAAGCGGATACAGCGTTGAACAGGCCGATCAGGAAGCCAAATCGCTGTGGAAAAAATCAGATGGCGATAAGCTGGAGAAATGGTATCAGGATTGGTACAGCAAAAATAAAGATCAATTGGTTACGCCAAAGGATTTGCTGGATATGAATTTCAAATGATTCGTTTGGAAAACGCTCTTTAGTTTATTGAAGCGTTACGAAGTCACATGGCTGTCGACAGGATATACGGTCGGCAGCTTCTGTTCGCTTTTTTCGGTTTTCTCCGAAAACAAAGCTTATGCTTACGAAGTAAGTTTTCTTCGAAAACAAAGCCTACGCTTACGAAGTAAGTTTTCTACGAAAACTTTTAGGAGGCACCCCATGAGGACAAAAAATCCTTGGTTTTTTAAGCTGATCACGACTTACCTGCCGATCCTTTATGTGGTTGTGCTCACACTTAGCTTCCTGTTTTTCATGACGCTTAGCGATCTGTCCAATAAACAAACCGTAAAGTCCAACGAGGCTTTCACGAAGTACGTAACCCAGCGGCTGGATTCCTTACTTGAAAATATTGACCAAATTACCATCACCGAGATTAACAGCGATAAAGAACTGCAAAACTATATGTTTCAAAAGTACGACGATGCGAGTCCTTACTTATTGAATAGCGCGATCTCCAATCGCTTCAGTAAAATCAAAATGAGCTTTCCGATGATTCATTCGATTTATTTTTACCGGATATCTGATCAAAGCATATTAAGTCTCGAATCGATGCATACGCTGGATCGTTTTCCCGATCGCGATTTTATTACTAAGGAACTCGAAAAGCCTTTTTCCAGCTACTGGACAGATAAGAGACAATATAAGGAATTTGAAACTCAAGCCTCGGCAGTTCCCGTGCTTTCACTGGTCAAAAAGCTGCCCATGTTCACCAATCCTTACGGCATGTTAGTCATTAATATCGATATCAATGCGTTCCAAGCGCTTTTGCAGGATATGTCCAAGCAAACTGTCAGCTACGTGAAGCTGTTTGATAAGCAAGAAAATCTGTTGGCTTCAAGCAATGAGGCAAGGGGACGAGATTTGTATTCGCTTCGTTCAAGCGTCTCCAATCTGGAGATCCGCAGCGGGTTGAAGGACGGCTACGAATATGGGCTGCTATCTGAGTTGTATTCAAATTGGATCATTGCTGGCATGATTCTCGTGCTGCTGGCGACAATTAGCACCATCTATTTATCCAAAAGATACGCCAGACCGATTGATGCCAGCGTTAACCGAATTTCGGACTTTTTCAGTAAACAGCAAATCGATAATACGAGCCGGGAGCTTTTGCATTTTGTAGATTCCGCTGTGGATCAAATCATCGATTATGCGAATCGATATCAGAGTCAAAGCGACACCAATCTGCTGTACAGGAAGAAGCATTTTTTTCATGAGCTGTTGGATGGGGATCGGGAAATTGACAAGGTTGAATATCGTGAGGAAATGAAGAGCTTCGGCCTGCAGACGGATGGTGTGGATTTTGCCGTTATCCTTGTGGAAATTGATCGTATGAGCGATTTTTCGCAAAACTACACGTACAGAGACCAATATTTATTGAAGTTTGTCATTACGAATGTATGGGATGAGCTGGCTGCCGAGCAGGATTTGAAGGTATGGAGTGAATGGATGTCTGCGGAAACGCTGGGAGTCATGTTTAGCTCGGAGAGCCGTTTCGAGGAGGCTCAGTCGGCGCAAATGATCGCGATTGGGGAGCAACTGAGGGCATGGGTGGAGACCAATCTGAAATTCACGGTAACGATCGGCGTCGGTACAACTCTTGAGCAGCTGTCGGGTATTCGTAAATCATTTCAGCAGGCCAAGGAGGCGCTGCAGCTTAAAACATCAATTGGGAACAACCGTGTCATCATCTATAAAGAAACAGTTCGTCAAACGGAAGCTGAGCTATTTGATCTATTGGAGCTTACGAGGTCCATCACGCAGCTGTATAAAAGTGGGAATGAGGATTGGCGCAAGCAGTTCGATTATTTTTTTTCGGTACTGGGCAAAGGCGGACATACCTCGAAGGAAATCATTAATTTAATCAATTATATGTGTTTTACCTTTACGAAGGAGCTTTCCGATTTTCCGGCAGAATATGTGGAGATGTGGAAACAAACAGCGCTTGGCCCGATGACCGAAGCGCTCCAAATTTATGAAACGGCAGAAGAAATCAAACAAACCTATTTGGCTGTATTGATTCAGGTGGAGGAGAACTGGAAAGGGATTCGTGAGAGCCGAAATAACCGTCATCTTATTTATCAGGTGAGGCAGTATATTGAGGATAATTATGCGAACTCCGATATGTCACTGCAATTGTTAAGCGAACAATTTGGAATGAACAAAAGCTATGTAAGCCGAATTTTCAAGGATGAATTTGGTGAGAACTTCGTGGATTATTTGGCTGGTATCCGCATTCAGCACGCCAAGAAAATGCTTGAGGATACACAGCTGCCCATTCAGGATATCGCTGTTCAAATTGGCTATGTGCATTATTTTACCTTTATTCGTGCCTTTAAGAAATTGATCGGGATTTCTCCAAGCGATTATCGAAAAAAATAAGAAAATGATTAAGAATTGAAATTCAGCAGATGTGTGCATGCACATGCGCCAGAAACTGCTCACATGCAGGGGAGAGATCTTCATCAGACCTGCGGTAAACGGCAATCGGATTGGGCGCATGGATACCTTCTACATATACTCTTGCCAATGCTTGCTGATGGATGTATTCAGCTGCTTCCAGAGCGGATATGAAGCTGGCTCCGTAGCCTGACATAACCGCACGCATCGTTTCGTGTTGGCCATTGAATTGTAAGCCAATCTGTGGGAACTGAACTTGATATTGCCGACAAATTGCGAACAACGTTTCCCGTGAGGAACTGCCTTCCTCACGCAGCACGAATGGCTGCTGCAGCATCTCAGCCAAAGCAACCGTCTTGCCTGCAAGCGGGTGATGGCCCGGAACGACGAACCATAGCTCATCCATCAGAAGCTCCTCGCGCAGCAAGCCTGCGGGAGCTTCTTTGCTGCCTCCAATGAAGGCCAAATCCGCCTCATAGTGAAGCAGCTTGTTAAACGCAGCGCGCGAGTTTGAGGTAGTTAAGGACAGCTCTATTTGCTCGTGACTGCTCTTGAAAGCTGCCATCCAGGCTGGCAATAAATGATTGGCAGGAAGATAGGTTGCGGCTAATCGCAGCTTACCCAGTGAACCGTCCCGATACGCGGTAAACTGTCGGGTCATTTCCAGCTCTAAAGCAAATAGTTTTGCTGCGTGAGTATATACGAGCTCTCCGGCTTCACTCAAACAAACACCTCTCCCTTGTGGTGACAATAGGGTAAGGGCAAGCTCCTGCTCCAGATTGCGGATTTGTGCAGTTACGGCTGGTTGGCTGATATGCATAGCTTCAGCAGCCTTGGTGACACTGCCTCGGGAAGCAACCTCATAAAAAAGCCTTAATGCATGCAGATTCATCCTGGGTGGGTCCTCCCTTCCTACCATTACATGCGATTCATCAATATAATTGATATATTCATCAAAATTAAATATTTTATTTATGAGTTGTTTTTTTCTATTGTAAGAGATAAGCAGCCGTGCTGCAAGGGCTGGCATCACTTCATAGAAGGGGACGGTGTATCCGATGAAATTTGTTTGTTTGGATTGCGAAAGGGCTTATAGGCTGGAGGAAAGAAGGAACCCTTTTTTATGTGATTGCGGGGGCTTGCTGGAGGTCAGGCAAGATTATCGGGGTGTAGATGGGGAAAGGTTAAAGCTGGAGTTCGACAAAAGATTGGCCGATCGAATGTCATCATGGGCAAGTGGTGTGTGGAGGTATAAGGAATTGATTGTTCCAGATTTGCCGGATGAGTATATAACGAGCAGATATGAAGGGAATACAGGCCTATATCCGTCAGCGACCTTGGCTGAATTTGCCGGTGTACGCGGGCTGATGTTGAAGGCACAGAGCGAGAATCCGAGCGGCTCGTTTAAGGATAACGGCATGGCGGTTGCGGTTTCCCATGGCCGTTCGTTGGGCTATACACGGTTTACCTGCACATCTACGGGAAATACGTCGTCCTCACTCGCTATGTATGCTGCATGGGCGGGCTGCTCTTCGTATGTTTTTCTTCCCAAACACCATATTTCGATGAATAAAGTTTTGCAGACGCTCGCCTATGGCGCACAGGTGATATCGTTTGAGGGTACTTATGATGATGGAATCTGTTTTAGCGAGCTTCATAGTGAGCAGCTCGGCTTATATGTATGCAATTCGATCAATCCGTTCCGAATCGAAGGTCAGAAGAGCATTGTATTTGAAATTGCCCAGCAGCTGCGTTGGCAAATGCCGGATTGGATCGTAGTTCCGGGAGGCGCATTAAGCAATGCAACTGCATTGGGCAAGGGTTTGTACGAGCTGAAGGAGCTCGGAATGATTGATAAGCTGCCACGCGTTGCCGTTGTTCAGGCGGAGGGGGCCAGTCCGTTTCACCGGATGGTTGTTCAAGGAGATGCCCAGCTTAAGCCTGTACGGAATCCTTATACACGGGCAACGGCAATGAATATCGGGAATCCGCCCAGCTGGAAGAAGGCACTGCAGTATGCCATCAAGTATACGAAAGGTGTGACCGTATCGGTGACTGACGAGGAAATCATGCTGGCCAAAGGTCGAATCGACCGCAGCGGTATCGGCTGTGAGCCTGCATCTGCAGCTTCAGTAGCAGGGCTGAAAAAGCTTGCTGCTGCCGGTATTATCGATAAGGAATGCACAGTGGTGTGTCTGCTTACCGGACATATTTTGAAGGATACGGAGGCGATAGAGGCATTGTATAAAGGTACCTTGGTATCTTCAGAAGCAGCTCCTTCCATCCTGCATACACCCGATCTGAGTCTGGACGAGGTGCGCCGATATATTACAGAACTGTAATAACCGTCAAATAGCTATATAATGGGTTGATTTCCGAGAGTGGTTTCTTTACAATAGGGAGAAAAGCATACAGGGAGTGGGCAGAGGAAATGAACGTTAAAATTTCACGTAATGCAGCGAAAGTCTTATTGGCTGAGCTGGAAAAAGAAGAAGACAAAGATTTAAAGGTTCGCATCTATATTACGCATAGCCATGGTGACCATGCGCATTATGGTATGGGGATGGACAAGCCGACTGAAGATGACGTTGTAGTTAGCACCGATAAAGGAATTGATGTGGTTTTAAAGAAGGACGAGCCTTTACTGGATGGAATCCGCATCGATTATTTCTACACACCGGAGGAAGGCTTTGCAGTCACCAATCCGGGTAAAGGGAATCACGGCGATCACTAGGCTGTGCATTCATGGGATATGAGAGGATTTGTAAGTTATGGCAAACGATATTCGCGTCTGTGATAAGTGCAAGCATATGAAGATGAAGACGGCCGTTTCCAAGCTGCAAAAGCTGGCCCCGGACGCTGACATCAAAGTAGCCTGCAAATCTTATTGCGGTCCCTGCTCACGATTTGCTTTTATATATATTAATGGGCGTTATGTGACTGGGGCTACTGAGGACGAGGCAATTGAAAAGGTTAAGAAATATGTAAAATAATTATATGTGGTTTTACATGAAGGGGGCGAAAGCCCTCTTTTGTGTTAGGAAAATGTATATTTTCATGTTCAGTTACTTCTCAGGATGACAACAAAGGGTACGATAGTGACCTTGTAATATCATAGTGTCATTTATAATTAATGAAAGTTTAGGTAATTAGACTTGTATAATATGATTAATTGGGTCTACAGATTCATTTATAATGTTCTTCTTATCTTATATGCTAAAGTTGTCGAATAATGATAGCTCAATTCTCGATAATAGCAAAGCAAGTGAAAGCTTGTGACGCAAAACTATAGGGGCTTACGGTGCAAAGCAAGATGCACCCAGCCAGCCAGCTGCCGAAGGTACTGTGATGCGCATATAACTGCGACTCCCGACCAATGGATCAGGAGTCTTTTTGTTTGAGATAAGAGAGGTGGATCATAGATGAACGAAAATAGAAATCTGATGACAAGAACCGGGTTTTATACCAAGGTTGGCCCTGACATGATCGGCATTTATTTGTCGAATGATGGCCCCAAGATGTTTATTAACCGTGAGATATTTGATTTGCGGAATCCATGGTGGGATGTAGAAATGGTGATGGGGAAAACCGGACATCTGATAACATTCTACTGGCGCGGAGAGGTCAAGCTGTCGATTCGCTGTGATCTGGAAAATGACTTATTTGTCAGCTTATATCACTATTTAAGCTTTCGTACTAATGAGCAGAGTCTCGCCTAAGTAGAGAATGGAAATAATATTGACATGCGATGTAGATAAATAAAATGGAATCTGGTTATATTTAGGAGATTATGCAGGTATATCTTGGAGCTGACACGGCCAAAGGTATGCTTTTTTCTGCTTCCAGCTATTGTCTCTATTAGGTCCATTGTTTATAATAATAGATAGATTACTATAGTTCAACGGGACTATATAGGAGGAAAGACCATGCGTTTAATTACACGATCCGACTTTGATGGCTTGGTATGTGCAATGCTCTTTAAAAAAATGGGAATGATCGACGAAATGAAATTCGTTCATCCGAAGGATATGCAGGATGGATTGGTTGAAGTCAATGAAAATGATATTTTGGCGAATGTCCCGTATGTACCCGGCTGCGGTTTATGGTTTGACCACCATTCGAGTGAGTTGGAGCGGACAGGCCCAGAAATCGTATATAAAGGCGAGACCCGTGTCGCACCAAGCGCTGCCCGTGTTGTATATGATTACTATGGCGGCAAGGAACGTTTTGGTGATATCGATAACATTATGCAGGGTGTGGATAAAGCGGATTCCGCGCAGTTTTCTGCAGATGATATTTTGAATCCTTCAGGCTGGGATTTATTGTCCTTTATCATGGATGCCCGCACTGGATTAGGACGCTACCGGGATTATAGAATCAGCAATTATCAGCTGATGGAGGATTTGGTCGATCACTGTGCGACGATGACGGTTGACGAGATTATGCAGCTGCCGGATGTTGTAGAGCGGACAAAGCGTTATTTTGAATTGGACGTCGACTATAAAGCGATGTTAAAGCAGCATACATATGCAGACGGCAATGTGATTGTCACCGATCTGCGCAACGTGGAAACGATTTATCCGGGCAATCGATTTATGGTGTACGCCTTGTATCCGGAACAAAATATTTCGATCTGGATCGTCGATGGCCGAAACAAGCAAAATTGTGTGTTTGCCTGCGGTCACAGCATTATCAATCGTACCTCCAACACCGACGTAGGCGCTTTGATGCTTGCGAATGGCGGCGGCGGGCATAAGGCGGCAGGAACGTGCCAAGTCCCTTATGATGATGCCGGCAAGGTGCTGCATGAGCTGGTTGAAACGATGAAGCAGAACGGATAATGTAGTTAGAATTAGCATTAAACGCATAAAGAATCAGGTACCGGAGCTGCGCCGTTTGGTTGCGCTGTTCCGTGAGCCTGATTCTTTTTTTGCTGCGTTTATCCAATTGTGATTTTACCTTCAGGATAGTGGTACAGTTCCTTTTTGTTTTTGGGCTGCAAGGCGTAGGAGAGCGTGACGGGTCCTAATCTTCCGGCATACATCATCAGAATTATCACTATTTTTCCAGTGAATGTTAAATGCGGAGTGAGTCCCATACTCAGTCCAACCGTTCCAAAAGCAGAGGTGGTTTCAAACAAGATCATTAAAAAAGAATAGTCGTGTGTAGCAAGCAGCAGCATGGTAACAATGAAGATGAGCAGCAGGGAAAGGAAGGTTACGGTAAGAGCACGATGTGTGTACTCTTGCGCCAAACGGTATCGAAACAGCACGACATCTTCTTTTCGCCGGATCATCGTAATCATGGCTCCAATCAGTATGGCAAAGGTAGTTACTTTAATTCCACCGCCCGTTGATCCAGGAGCTGCACCGATAAACATCAGGAGGATCATGAAAAACTGGGTAGCCTGCCTCAAGCTCGTTATGTCTACCGTGTTGGTTCCTGAGGATCTTGTACTGACTGATTGAAAAAAAGCAGCGAGAATTTTATCAAATAAAGGTAAGGGACCCAGCGTATGGGTGTTGGAAAATTCAAAAATAAATATGACAAGCGCCCCAAAAACGACCAAAAAGCCTGAAACGGAAAGCACAATTTTACTATGAAGGGAAAGCTGCCGTGTTTTGGGGTAATCAATGAGCTCGGACATCACGATAAAGCCGATTCCGCCCAAAATGACGAGGATCATCGATACCGCATTAATCACAAAATCGTCAACATATGGCGTCAGGTTCCTGTAACCACCAACTAGCTCGAATCCGGCGTTATTGAACAATGACACAGCATGGAACACTCCATAGTATATGGCTTTGCCCAAGGGCATTTCAAAGGACCAGCGGATCGCAAAAATGCAGGCGGCTATACTTTCTACAACTAAGGAATAGACCACCACATTTTTGATGAGTCGGACGATGCCTTCGATCGATATTTGGTTCAACGATTCCTTCAGGACAAGTCGTTCCCTCAAGGAGATTCGTTTTCTGACGACGATCGCGAACCAGGTGGTCATGGTCATGAATCCCAATCCGCCCAGCTGCACCATGACTAGCAGGACAATTTGTCCGAAATGAGTGAAATGGGTTGCCGTATCGACCAGAATCAAACCGGTTACACAGGTTGCCGAGGTCGCCATAAATAACGCATCAATATAGCTGAGCGAACTTCCTTCGACAGAAGCAGCTGGCATCCACAGCAAGAACGAGCCCAGGATGATTATGACCGCAAACCCCAAGGCAAGTGTTTGTTGAGGGCTTAGCTTGATAGGTTTCCAATGGATACGACTCAGATCAATCACCTCATAATAAAACCCTGATGTCAAAGCATCAGGGTGATTGTATTCTTAAGATTCCCGACGTGGCCCGTACAATCCACCCGGAGCAAAATACTGAAACAAATGGCACTCAATCCGTCCATTATACAACTTGCGCTTTTTGTCAGCAGGTCGGCTCATGAAGTGCTCAACCTGCTTGTTCGGATTCAAAATAAAGCTGGACCATGTTGGCAGATGAAGGGCGAGCAAGCCAAGGTCACGGAGAACCTTGTCCACTTCTTTCAGATCTCCCAGACGCTCTCCATATGGAGGATTGGTAATGATACAGCCGTAATCCCCTTGTGGTTTGGCTTTGGCCACTGGAAGCACCTGGAATCTTAATTCACGCGCAAGTCCGGCTGACTTGGCCGCGGCGAGTGCGATGTCAATCGCATCCTTATCAATATCCGAGCCGATAATTTCGAGCGGCACATCGTCTTTTACCAGATCATAAGCCTCATCCCTGGCTTGGTCCCATAGTGATGCGGGAATTATCGGCCACGCCTCAGCAGCAAAAGAGCGTCGTTGCCCCGGAGCGATGTTCCAGCCGATCATAGCAGCCTCGATAGGGATGGTTCCCGAGCCGCAGAATGGATCGTACAGTGGACGCTCCACTCGCCAACGGCTGAGCAGTACGATAGCTGCGGCCATCGTTTCTTTTAGCGGCGCTTCAGTTGCGATTTTGCGATAGCCACGCTTGTGTAAGCTTGGACCCGTTGTATCAAGCGTCAGCGTAGCGATATCGTTCAATAGCGAGACTTCCATTACGAAGCGAGCTCCCGTCTCGGGAAACCATTCGGTATGATAGTGCTGCTTCAGGCTTTCGACGACGGCTTTTTTTACGATACCTTGACAGGCAGGGACGCTGGATAGCTGAGACTTGTGAGAGCGTCCTTGCGCAGGGAATTCGGCATCTTCGGGAATCCAGTCTGCCCATGGCAGCGCCTTGGTGCCCTCGAATAGCTCATCGAAGGTGCGGGCTTCAAACTGGCCCATTTTGACAAGCACGCGATCCGCTGTGCGCAGCCATAAATTGGCACGACATATCGCCAGCTCGTCACCTGTGAAGTTAACCCGACCATTTTCGACAGTTGTATTTTCATAGCCCAAATCGCGTATCTCGCGAGCTAGAATAGCCTCAAGACCCATAGGACAAGTGGCGATTAATTGAATTTCAGACATCTTACACACTCCAGTTGAACTCTTATTGGAAAAGCCATACAATGTTGTTATAAACACCATCGGTTAAAACATATGCTTCTGATATTATAAGTAAACAAGGATCGAAGTCAATCAAGGGTGGGCGACCGCGTTACAAAGGTATGTTTCCTTGAAATATCAGTCCGCTTAACCTCCGGTTAAAACATATGCTTCTGATATTATAGGTGATAAGGTTGGTTTATACAATATAAGGGGGAATTATAGGATGACGCAGTTATCTGCTGAGGAATATGTGGAATCATTGTTGACTCGCGACGAGCAATTGGAACAAGTAAAGGAAGGGATACGGAGCCGCAGCATGCCGGAGATTTCCATAGCTCCCGGTTATGGCAAGCTGTTGACTTTACTGGTCAAAATGACTGGAGCTCAGCGTATTTTGGAAATTGGTGCTCTGGGCGGATATAGTGGAATTTGTTTAACTCGTGGCTTGGGTGATCAAGGTAAGCTGATTTCGCTGGAGCTTAAGCAGGAATATGCCGATGTTGCTCAGCAGCATCTCAATGAGGCTGGACTTGGGGACAAGGTCGAGTATCGGGTGGGAGAGGCTCTGCATCATTTACAGCAGCTTGCAGATGAAGGACAGAAGTTTGATGTTTTTTTTATCGATGCGGATAAGGGGAACTATCCGAACTACCTGGAATGGGCGATCAAGTTGGCCAACCCAGGAGCCATTATTATGGGGGACAATGCGCTGATGCATGGTCGAGCTATGGATCCTGAGCAGAACGGGAATGCAGTGACCAAGATGCGTCAGTTCAATCAAAGCATGGCAAGTGATCCACGACTGGAGGGCGTTGTTCTACCGGCATATGACGGATTGGCTATTGCTCGTGTACGCTAGCAGACAGCTCCATTAAAAAAGACCATGTCCTCACAAGCCATCATTATTGGCTGTCGAGAGCATGGTCTTTTTGTTGGGGACTTAAAATGATGGAAGCTATTATTACGACACTTCTTTAAGCTTATGGATAAGGAGAAGTGAACGATCAGGGCAACAAGATTACTGTGGTGAAAATCGGTAGCCCTTTATTTTGCTGACAGAAAGGGATAACGAAACAAATGCATTGCTTTTTACGTTTAACATATGGAGTTATTTGTAAATGAGACAGAAAACAGGATGGCAGAATGTTTAGATATGTCTACAAGAAGTGAGGGATTACATATTGACGAACACAATCCAGCGTGCAGGCATAATGATGCTGATACTGCTTAGCACTCTCGCGTGCAGTAATGATCAAGTCATGCAATACAACGGTATGTCGACAACAATGTCTGAACAAAGTGATCAACATCCGGTCTATAGTCCTGACCTGTTTCCTGAGCATGTAGTTATTCCCTTTGAAGAAAGTTTGGGACAACCCTTAGAGAAGGGCATTCCTCCAATCGGGTCGAAGCTTATCCAAAGCTTTGTTCTTCCGGGGTCTGAGGCGGAAGTTCTTGTATATACAAATGAGGATGCCTCCTTAGGTTTAACCGGATATCTCAAGGGTAGGAATTCGAAATGGAAGTTGGGCGACATGTCCAATTTTGATGAGAATCAAGCCTGGATCCATCCTTTAAGCTTTTTGACTGGGGAAGTTTCCGGTGCCGTTATTGAAATCCCTTTTGGCTCGATTGGTGCAAAAAAGGGGCTGCTGACTTATCACCACGATACCGATTCTTGGAATGTAGTCGATTTTCAAGGGCATACCGTGATTCCAATGGATCTTGACAGCGATGGTGTCCCTGAATGGATCGGCAACCAGACGGACTGGGTGCCTCCCGCTCTGGAGATCCATCGGTGGGTCACAGAGCATGAGCGCTTCGAATCGACCGTTCTGCAATCGAGCAGTCTGTTCCCGGATATGGCTGACGAGACACCTTCTTACTCATCCCTTTTTATTGAGAATGGACAGCACCTGATTCAAATCGGCAATAACGATGCCTATGCTTTTTTCATATATGAACAAGGTGATTTGAAGCAGTACCGTCCAGCAGATACTCGGGATCGCGTTCTTGACATGCAAATGGCCCGACGTCACTAAAGTGATTTTTAATTGTGAAAAGTAAATGCGCTAGAATAAAATGACACTTACCACATCATATTTCCATCAATTGAACCTAAATAGATGTAGAAGTTTAAGAAAAATTTTATTTTTAACCCCATTTCTTTTTAAATAGTTTTTTTTATCCTAAAAGTGTACGAATGGTTAGGAGGAAACTAAGGATGAAGAAATGGTTTTTTTTTGGGGATCAGGAGACTCAAGAAGGTGAGATGGGAATGAAACGTAAGAGAACGTTGAATAATTTGAAAATCCATGCACTGTTTGTCTTATATGTGTACGCATTATTCAAATTTATTCTGTTTAAGTTCGGTGCGATCGATATGACATTTCTCAGGCAGCAACTTAAGCAGAGTCTGGGAAACCCGGATGATATCACCGTGCGATTGCAAAAAGGTAATCTGATCCCCTTTAAAGAAATATCCAGATCGATTCATGTTTTATCGATTCATGATCTAATTAACATGATTGGGAATATTGCGATATTCATGCCATTCGGTATTTTTCTTGGTTTCATGTTAAGAAACAAAAAAATATCTTTGATAGGCGCGTTCACACTTTCTTTAGGTTTAAGTCTAATCTTGGAAAGTGCGCAGGCCTTATTCTCTATTGGAAGTTTTGACGTCGATGATCTTATACTAAATTCCAGTGGAGGCTTGATTGGCTTCATCGCTTGCAAAGTATGCGCTAAGTTTATGGCAACTACACTCCAAACAAAAGGGAGGCCCATATGATATATGCTTTTAATGGCTATAATGACCCGGAGCTTTCGCTTTAAAATGATTCAACTGTTTGGTTCAAGTATGCTTTTTTCCGCTGTTATTACCTATATCATCTATAAGATTCTCCAACTCTTTTATTATACGACCATGTTCGAAAATCCATTGACAAAATTTCGTTATTTTGTGAGAGATATTGGTGATGTTAACTTCTTTTTGCTTATTTTCATTCCTCTCTCGATTTTGTTTTTCTTTCTCCTCACCAAAAGATATGTTGGTTATTTTCAAGAAATATCCAGCGGCATTAATCAGCTTGCGAATGGTGATTTCAACAGTCGTATACGTATTCCATCCAAAGATGAATTCGGGGATATTGCGAGAGACATCAATCTAGCCAGTCAAAAATTGCAGCAAGCTTTGGAGAGAGGAGACCTTGCAGAAAACAGCAAGGAACAATTGGTCCTCAATTTGGCTCACGATTTGCGTACGCCGCTGACTTCGATTTTAGGTTATTTGGATTTCATTCTTCAGGACGATCAGCTGACTGCCGAACAAATCAAGCACTATACGAGCATTGCTTATACCAAATCTCAACGCTTAGAAAAGCTCATTGACGAGCTATTCGAAATAACACGAATGAACTATGGCAAGCTTACCCTTGAAAAACAACCAATCGATCTGAGCGAGCTTCTCATCCAGTTAAATGAGGAGCTATACCCTGCCTTTGAGAAAAACAACCTAACAACTCGATTGAATGTGAATCCGCATTTGACTATTTGGGGTGACGGAGAGCTATTGGCACGTGTTTTTGAAAATCTGCTGACGAATGCCATTCGCTATGGAAAAGATGGTCAGTTTATTGATATTAATTGCCATATTGACGCAGAAGATATGGTGATTCAAGTGGTCAATTATGGGGATTGCATACCTCCGGAAGAGCTACCGCATATCTTCGATATGTTTTTTACCGGCGATCAAGCACGGATTCATCGTGAGGGGAGTACCGGTCTTGGCTTGTCTATTGCGAAAAACATTGTAGCGCAGCATCAAGGCACAATTTCGGCCCAAAGCAGTTTAATTCGTACGCTTTTTGAGGTCCGTTTCCCGAAAAAAATGGCATCTGAGGCACTCGACTAACTTTTGTGCCAATCATTTAAGGAAAATTTTATATTTACCCCACTTTTTTATTTAACAGCCTGCCCTATTCTAAATATATGAATGGGGAGGAGGAAACTGTGAATGAACAAGTGGGGTTTTTGGCATGGCTTCATTATGAAGAAAATAAAAAAAAGGATTCACAAGGATTCAGCGGCTGCATGGATATTTCTCGCACCAAGCGGTGTTGGATTTGCATTGTTCTACCTTATTCCGTTTGTCATGGGGTTGTTCTACTCCTTCATGGATAGAACGATCGACGGCCAATTCGTTGGCTTGGATAATTATCGCGAGCTGCTTGCGAGCAATTCCTTCCGAAAAGCGTCATCCAATACATTTTATTTTAGCGCGGTTTGTGTTCCGCTTTTACTTGCGCTGTCGTTAGGTCTAGCGATGCTATTGAGTAAAAATATATATCTGCGCAAATGGCTGCGGACTGCATATGTGCTGCCGCTTGTCGTTCCCGTCGCCTCGATTATTCTGATCTGGCAAATGCTGTTCGATTGGAACGGCTCCTTGAACGCCTGGCTGAACGGCTTCGGAATCGAACGTGTGGATTGGATGAAGACCGATGCGGCCCGAAATGTAATCATTGTCGTTTATGTATGGAAGAACATCGGCTATAACGTAATTTTATTTTTGGCGGGACTACAGCAAATCCCGAAGGATTATTACGAAACCGCCCAAATTGAAGGGGCAGGGCGTTTACGCCAGTTTGGCAGTATTACACTTGTTTATTTAACGTCCACGATGTTCTTTGTCGTCATCATGTCGATCATTAATTCGTTTAAAGTTTTTCGGGAAACGTATTTGATCGCAGGCGATTATCCGCATGACAGTATCTACATGATGCAGCACTATATGAACAACATGTTCACGTCGCTCAATATTCAGAAGCTGACTGCCGCGGCGACCTTGATGGTCATCTGTATTCTTCTGATTGTCATGGGCTTGTTTGCTCTTGAACGCCGATATCGGCAGTTCATGGAATAGGGGGAAGGAAGAACGTGCAAGTTGCCAAACTATTACAAAAAAGTGCGTTAACGGTCTTCATGGGTGCAATAGGAGTCCTGTTATTATTCCCGATTGCGATCACCTTCACCAATTCGCTCATGACAGAACTAGAAATTGGCATCAATTATGGACCCATTGGGCAGATGAACCAAGCGACTGCAGGAAAAGCAAATCCTTTTGTGAATTTAAAATTGCTGCCGGATCAAGTGTCCTTGGAGCAGTATGGCAAGGTGTTGGTGGGCAGTCCGAGATATCTGACGATGTTTTGGAATTCGGTATATATGGTAGTGCCGATCATCGCAGGACAAAGCCTCGTAGCAGCACTTGCTGCGTACGCCTTTTCGAAGCTGCAATTTCGCGGTCGGGAACACTTGTTTCTCGTTTATGTCTTGACGATGCTCATGCCATTCCAAGTAACGCTAATTCCTAATTATATTATGTCGGATAAGCTTGGTCTGCTGAATAGTTCCAACGCTATTATATTGCCTGGAATATTCGCAGCTTTCGGTGTGTTTATGCTTAGGCAGTTCATGCTGGATATTCCATATGCCTACATCGAGGCGGCCAAGATGGATGGAGCCGGACATCTACGAATCTTCTACAAGATTATTATTCCGATGATCAAACCGGGTTTGGCTGCACTCGTTATTTTATTGTTCGTCGATTATTGGAACATGGTGGAGCAGCCGCTTATTTTTCTGGACGATCCATTCAAGCAGCCGTTATCCGTTTATTTATCGAAGATCAATGGCGAGCTGGGGATTGCTTTCGCTGCATCCGTACTCTACATGGCTCCGATGGTGCTGCTGTTTCTGTATGCGGAAACGTATTTCATTGAAGGCATTCAATTGTCTGGCATCAAGGGGTAATTTTTGTAAAGCTAATGCTTACCATGCAAGTTTTGCCAATGTAAAACTCAGACAATGCTTAAGAAGAAAACTTTCCAACGGAAAGTTTCTTAGGAGGAGAAAGACGGAATATGGAGTTAGAAAAAGAACTGGGTGATCGTAGGCGCAAACGGAGCATTCAAGTCGTGTTCATTGTTTTTATGGGATTGTTAATATTTTTTACGTTGTTCAGCAACACGCTGCAGTCACTGACCTTACCGAAAGTGAGAACAGAAAAGCTGGTTAACGGAAGTCTTTTATTTACGCTTGAAGGCAACGGTATGGTGCAACCGTTCGTCGAAACGAGATTATCGAACCCTGCTGGTTGGAAGGTCCAAACGATTCTTGTAAAAGAAGGAGATCGTGTGAAGAAGGGGCAAAAGCTAATCATCTATGACAGCAAATCTGCTGAACGTGAATTGGAGAATGAAATAACAAACTTGGACAAGCAGAAAGTCGAGCTGCAGAATGTTCAAGATCAGTTCATTCTGTCAACGACGGAAGGGGACGAATTCAAGATTCGGGCTGCAAGCCGCAATATTGAAACACGTAAACTTGATCTCGGCATGCAGGAACGTAAAATTAACGAGCTGAGAGACCGTCTGACAAGCCAACAGGAAATGAACGCTCCGTTCGATGGCATTATTAATAAATTGAATGCCATTGAAGGGGTAATAACAGCGGGGGAACCGGACGTTCTTATCTCGAATAGCAGCTTGGGCTATCGTTTGGATATTTCTGTTGATTCAACGATACTTTCCAGCTTGGGGATTTCGATCGGAGAGAAGATAGAGGTCAAGGTACATACAGTAGCAGAAAGAGACCAACAACAAATCCGTATGATCGACGGCACGATTGATGAAGTGGCGAATACACAACCTCGTACCCAGAGCACATCTGTAGAAGAAGCAGGGCCTACCCAAACGATTGCACAGAAGACACTTCGCATAAAGGTCATTGATTCCGATCTGAGAGGGGGTGAGAAGGCAGAGTTCAAATTGGAGAAACGCTCAAACCAAGAAGGGCTAGTCATATCCAATGCGGCGATTCATCAAGACCGCGACGGCCTGTTCGTTTACAAAATTGACGAGCAGAGGGGGGCATTAGGCAATATCTTTGTTACTCATAAAGTCCGAATTCAGTCCAGTGAAACGAATGGAAAAGAAACAATGATTAAAGCGGAAAGCCTCTATAAGGACGACCTGATTATTATGGAAAGCAGTGAGCCTTTACAAGAAGGAAATCGTGTTCGTTTTTGACAAAAAACTCCAGGAGGTATTCGTTCGATGAAAAAGTGGCAGTGTATCATGTCTATTGGTATTTTAACAACGTCTATGGCCGCATGCAGTTCTGAAGGCAGCAAGGAACTGACAAATACGGAGAAGCCGGTAATCAATGAAGGGAAAAAGGTCGTTACTTTGGCGATGCAAGTATGGCCTACGGCTATGCAAGAATCGAACGCATTTTTTAAGACGGTAGAGAAAAAGTTTGAAGAAAAGAATCCAGACATCGATCTGCAAATTCAAATTTCAGAGGATTATGAAAAGTACAAAAAAACGATGAATACAGCCTTGCTTTCAGGGAAAGGCCCGGATATCTTCGAAATAAGCAGTTTACCTATCGACGATTATGTGAGCAAAAAGCTTCTCCTGAACTTGGATGAGACCATGATGAAAGACAAATCGCTGAATACAAACGATTTGCAAACGAACATTTTGGATGTTTTGAAGCAGAATGGCGGTTTATATGCTATGCCTTTAGGATTCTCCCTCCGTGCGTTCATAGGCGATGGCGACATACTTAAGAACACGAATGTCGACGATAAGAAATGGACCTGGAAGGAGTTTGAAAAGATTTCGAAAAAACTGGGAGAGAGCGGCAAGGAGCGCCGCTACGCTTTAGCGAATGACCCACCGGAACTCCTCCTTCAAGAATTGGTTGTAGATAAATACGCAGAGTTCGTTGATCATTCAACGAAAAAGGCAAAGTTCGACTCTCCCTTTTTCGTGGGAATGATGCAACAAATTAAGAAAATGTACGATGATAAAGTCATGACTTCAGAACCAGCGGATATAGGCAAGCAGATGTTCTATTCTGCCCTGTTGCAATCACCAGCAGACTTAATTAATGGTCAGCACCAATTTTTCTCAAATCCGAAGTTGCTGCAAAAACCAGAACAAGCAGGAGGAGCGAGGATTATCACCGATTCCCAGTTCGCCATTCAAGCCAAATCTTCGGTTAAAGAGGAGGCTTGGAAGGTTATTGCCTTCTTGTTATCCGAAGAAGGACAATCCCTGCAAGGAAGGCAAGGATTTTCACTGCTTAAATCTGTGAATGAGAAGCAGCTGAACGACATTCAGAATCAAGTTAAAAGCGGAAAGTACAAACTTCCAGACGGAAAAGCCCCCAAGGTGTCTGACGAAGAATTTACCCAGTTCAAACAGTTCATTAGTACAGCGAATAACTATTCGAACGCGGATGGTAAAGTGATTTCCATAATAGGAGATGAGTCCAGATCATTCTTTAGCGAACAAAAGTCTGCGGAGGAAGTAGCCAAGCTAATTCAGAACAAGGCGACAACCTTTTTAAACGAGTAAAAAAATTGTAAGTGAGGGTTCTTGAGCATTGCTCGGCCGTTGTGAATGGGAAGGGTTCTAAACATATGGGGGGCAACCCTTTACAGTTTTTAGTAATAAAATGTAAAGGGTCCGCTTCATTGTTGAACTGCAAATTTGATTATGTACTTCTTAGTAGATCATCGTATTATTTATAAAATAAGCCGTCTTTGAAGTAAAGATAGCGGGAATACTCGATTCCTCCAATACCCTTGTAATACCATTGTTCAAGATCCCCGATTGTAGTTCTTTTATCAGGGTACCCTGTTTATCCACAGTACAGGATTATTCTTCCAAAACTGTTCGGCATCCGTTCGAACTTCAGCTTTTTTATACCCTCATTGATGATATCTTGCCCCAAGAAGCATTTTTTCTGAATTCCCCGGCTGTAATATCAATCCGCTGCTGTTCCCCCAAACTATTTTCATGTCACCAATAGAACATTAATGGAAACCTTTTCTAATATTCGTCCGTCTATAGATTTTGGAGGTGTATGATGAAAAGAATTGTAACTGCCCTGGTATTGGTTACTGCCTTGTTTTTCTTAAGTATTGTTATTTTATATCATGTTACTGATGATGGAAGCGGCTCGTTTAATGTACACGATATTTCTGCGGACGAATCGGAGATCCAAATCGCCACCGATTTGAGCATAGGCAAGGGGACTAGTGTTTTGAAGACATTGACCCAAGAACAGCAAATCTATACTTTATTTGAAGTGCACCCATATGAAGGGGAATTTGGGATCGCTGCATTTTCACCTATTGCAAAGAAAGATAGGTACAAATTTAATTCAGCTAGCCATTCCAAAAACCTGATTCAAGTGAAAACATTCGTTGGGAACAAGGAGGTTATAGTTGGAGTAAGAAAAGGTTCTCAGATTCATAAGTTGATTATAAAGAATGCGCAAGAATCTGTAGAAAAAATAGTGGCTGAGGGACAGGATTTCCTTGGAATAGTTAGTTTAAACTCTTCCCTCGCTGCTGATGAAATAACGGTCGTTGGCTACGACAAACTGGGGCAAGAGCAAGCCAGAACAACAAATTGAGGCTGGAAGCCGTGAGATAGTTAATTGGACTAACGAATAAGGTAATGCAAAGCGTTACTTCGGCATCCGGTTTTAGTTCACCTGTGAAGGGGCAGCTATGCGTCACATGTTACCGTATACGCACTGACTGAACACTTAGCTTCGTTGTATAATTGCCTCAATTTGGTACCCGAAAATAGCAATTAAAAAGAATCCATCACATTTGTTATATGCTAGAATAAACACGAAAGATTTCTTAGGCACGGCTGCGAAGCATCGCGCCGCTAAATTATACTTGTTGCTATCTTGTTGTAGCATAACAAAAGGAGTGTTAAAAATTGGCTATGCATCAAAACACCGACAAAGCCCCGAGCCTTTTCGGTAACCGTTTCCTCCAGACTGTACTATTGTCTAACGTCTTGCTGCAAATCGGTATCTGGGTGAGGAATTTTTCCATTCTGCTCTATATCGCGGATAAAACAAATAACAATCCGTATGCCATATCATTGATTAGCGTCGCCGAATTCGCGCCGATTTTCGTGTTCTCGTTTATAGGCGGAACATTCGCCGATCGTTGGCGGCCGAAGCGAACAATGATCTGGTGTGACTTGTTGTCTGCAGTTTCGGTGTTCGTCGTGTTGCTGATGATTCAGTTCGGCTCATGGCAGTCCGTCTTCCTAGTCACTTTCATTTCAGCAATTCTCTCACAGTTCTCACAGCCTTCGAGTATGCGGTTGTTCAAGCAGCATGTTGCAGAAGAACAATTGCAACAGGGGATGGCGCTGTTCCAGTCGTTGATGGCGATCTTCATGGTGCTTGGGCCGATGCTTGGTACATTCACTTACAGCACGTTCGGTCTAAAGACATCAATTGCAGTTATGGGGGTTGCGTTCCTGCTGTCCGCGCTCATACTGGTACGACTGCCCAAGGATAAGGAGGAGCAGCGGCCGGAAGTAATGAAAGGCCAATTCCGTAAGGAGTTCAACGAGGGCTTCCGTTACGTCTGGCAAAGTCCAGTGCTTCGGACACTGGGGGCGGTATTCATTTTGGCAGGACTCGCCGTGGGCATCGCCCAAGCGCTCGGCCTGTTCATCGTAACTGAGCGACTCGGCCAGCCGAAGGAATTCCTGCAGTACATCCTCATGGTAAATGGTGCCGCAATGCTGATCGGAGGCGGCATCGTTGCCGTGTTTGCAAAGAAGGTCGCACCACAATTGTTGCTGGCTGTCGGTATGCTGGTGGGGGCCATATGTACGGTCATCGTTGGTTACTCAACGAGTGTACCATTAACGTTGATTGTGCAGTTTGTGAACGGACTCGTGTTCCCGTGCATCCATATCGGGATCAGTACGATGATCCTGAAATGGTCACACCAATCTATCGTGGGCCGGGTCAATGGTGTTCTGTCCCCGATGTTCATTGGCACGATGGTCATCTCCATGTCATTCGCCGGCACGCTGAAAGACGCCTACCCGCTCGTAACGATCTATACTGGCGCAGGTATCCTGTTCATTCTCGGAGCGTTTGTAATGATTCCGATCATGAGACAGAAAGAGCCGGATATGTCGGAGGGCACCAGCCAGTCGTAGACACTATATTTTTAAAAAATAACCCTCCTATTATTTCCTATAGGAGGGTTATACCAATAATATGCTCTTTGAATCCATATTAACTATAACGTCAACCTTAATGTGCTAAACGGGCTTTTTGAACAACCTCTACCAGCTGACTTATGATGCTTGTTTTAAGGATACGGCCGGATTGCTTGCAGGTTGGGGTGTCTTCCAATGATAAGCTTCATTATTATGGTACACAATCTCATAGTGCGTATTCCTTACCTCGATCACAGAACGATACCAGAGCAGTAGCTCGGCACAAACGATAATAAACAGGATTTTTTTAATGTCCAGCTTCATGCAGGGCGAGAACCTCCTAATAGCTTGCTGTGGCAAGCTGTTGTTGTAGGTATTGCATAGGTTGGGTTATTCCGTATGACAGAAAACAGTTTGCTTGTAAGTGCACTAAATCTGCTTTACTTAGTAAGGATATGTCGGTTTGAGCTAAGTCATGCGGGCCGTATTAGGTATCGTCTCCAGAGTGAGAGGCGCTTCCGGCTTTTTGGATTGTCTGTTTTGGAAGCTGTGGATCACTCAAAGTCCGACGAACCCACAGTGCGTTGCCGAGCAGCATAATACAGGACATGATGAAAATCCCACGAATGCTCACCCAACCGGACAAAGCTCCACCAATAATCGGTCCCATCATGTTACCAAGACTGAGCGCGCTGGAGTTGAAGCCGTAGGAGCGACTCTCCATACCATTAGGGGTGTAGCTGCGAATTAGTGTTTGTACCGAGGGAAGCATACCGCCCATAAACACACCAAGCATAAACCTCGCAGCAAACAGCTGCCATATGTTCGTTACGAGTGCTTGTGGAATATAGCATAGCCCTGCTCCAATCAAGCAAACCGCCAAGATCTTAACAGATCCGATTCGATCACTCCATCTGCCGAGCAGTGGAGACGCTATCATATTGGAGAAGCCGGTCACCGATCCGACAAGCCCCGCGTAAAAAGCAAGCAGCTCGCCTTTCCCATGCAGATCCTGAACGAAGAGGGGGATAAGGGGCATGGCAGCAAGCATCGAGAACTGAATAACAAAAGTGACTCCATACAGCGCTGGCAGCTGCTTCACCTTCATTAACACGCGGAAGCCTTCTACAATCGTAATATTCGTTTTCTTCTTGGCCTCGGCCAAATCGAATTTTTCTTTAACGAGAAACAGCGCCACCATTGAGGCACCGAATAACAAAGCACCGGTCACATAAAAAATAGAACGAAATCCGAGCCATTCCGCCATCAAGCCACCAATGAATGGACCGAGAATCGAGCCTGCAACTCCACCCGATTGCAGCATACCCATGGCGAAGCCACTTTTCTCGCGGGGTGTATTGGTTGAGATCAAGGCCACCGCTGCCGGCATGAATCCAGAGATGACACCATTGAGAATCCTGAGCAGCAGCAGCTGTGTCGGATCGTGGGCAAAACCCATTAATGTCATGACGACGGCCATTCCGAATGAGGAGCGAAGCAGCATCACCTTGCGTCCATATCGATCCGACAAACGTCCCCAGAGCGGCTGGAAAAAAAATGAGGTAACAAAATTTCCTGCAAAAATAAATCCTGACCAAAGTGCAATGTGATGAGGATCCGTAACACCCATTTCTTGTATGTATAACGGTAAAAAGGGGGTAATCATCGTCATTCCACTCATTACCAAAAACTGGCCTATACATAATACAGCTAGATTAACCTTCCAACGTGCCACGGCCGTTCTCCTCTTTTCCTGCTATGTACGTTGAAGTATAACATAATCAGACTCGATTGCTCCAACTCATCAAGCAGCTTAAAGAGATACTCAGACTCGAGTATCTCCCGTATAGGCATGAAATTCTAATAGATTCGATGAATGACTTCCTCGAAATCGGGCTCCTCCATATGAACATCGGAGATCGTACCCCACTCCTCGATTTGCCTCAATACATCCATTGCCTGAATAGTCCTACGATTGCACTGAACAGTGAGCTCATTATCGGTTTGGCCGACAATCAGAAAAGCACCGCTCCATTCAGGAGGCACGTGGATTGGTTCGGCAAAGCTGATTCTCATTAATGTGGGCAATCCGATTTTCTCTCTCAAACCATCAATGGTTCCGTCATAAGCAAGGTGCCCGTGGTTAATGACCATTACACGTTCACATAGCTGCTCGATATCATCCATATCATGAGTGGTCAGCAGCACCGTTTTTCCAAAATCCCGGTTCATGGCTTTAAGCAGCTTGCGAATTGATTTTTTGGCTACGACATCCAGTCCAATGGTGGGCTCATCCAAAAACAAAATATCCGGGTTATGCAGCATCGATGCAGCCAGATCGGCGCGCATACGCTGCCCAAGCGATAGCTTACGTACAGGCGTATCGATAAATTCCTTAAGCTGGAGCAGCTCGCTTAGCTCAGCCAGTGTACGTTCCTTTTGCGTTCTTTCGATTCCGTACATCGCAGCCAATATATCATAGGAATCCTTCACGGGCAGATCCCACCATAGCTGGCTGCGCTGTCCGAACACGACTCCAAGCTTGCGTACGACCTGCCGCCTGAATTTGTGTGGGCTGTACCCACCGATTAACACCTCACCTGAGGAGGGGTGCAGAATGCCGGTCAGCATTTTGATCGTGGTCGATTTGCCAGCACCATTCGGGCCGATATAGCCGACAAACTCGCCGCGTTCGACGATAAAACTAATGTCGTTGACCGCGATTTTTTCCTGATGAGCCCCGCTAATATAAGATCGAATCCGCTGCCAGCGTCCTTGACCAACAAGCGGAATCCGAAATGATTTACTTAAACCTGATACCTCAATCATGGAACAGCTCCTTTGATAGATCGTTTATTTATATAGGGTTCAGCTTCCCGTGCTTTGATATCTAGACATACCGAGCTTCCAGAACTGCAGCATAGCGAACAGGAATAGAGCGGCGAACAAGCCGATAGCCGGGATCAGCCAAAACCCGAATTCATGGCGAAGCACGTACAGGGCGGGTAAATAATTGGCAGCTCCGACAGGAATCACGGTCAGTAAAATACCTTGAAGCCACTTTGGATATAAACTCATCGGATACTGTACAGCTGTGCGAGCCGCGTCTTCAGTTACATTTTGCAAATCGCTGACCCTTGTAATCCAAAAGCCGAAGGTGGCCGTACCAAGCCCGATTGCGAACAAAATGACGGCTCCGATTATAATAACGACAGCTGTTTGCGGAATGGCCCAAAGCTCAATCTGTCCAGATTGCAACATCTCGTGTACACAAACCGTCAGGATGATGCCGCCTTGAATGTATTCCGCCATCATAATTCGGAAATTTTGAGTCATGAGCGCCAGCAGCAGCGGGATGGGACGGATAAGCAGCTGGTCGAGATCACCGGAAACCAGGTATTTTTCCAGATGATGGACATCACTGGCCAATGTTCGGTAAATCGCTTTGGACAGCAGAATAGTGCCATACAAGTATCCCACTTCATATAAGCTCCAGCCCTTGATACTACCGAATTTCCATAAAATGATGGAGATTAGCAAAAATTCCATCGTATTGACCACAAAAGCAAGCACCGTCGAGAACCAAAAATTAAATTTGTACTGCATCTTACTGACGATACTGGCACGGATCAGAAGGGCGTACATACGAAACGCATTCATCCTCCTTGCACCTCCACTTTATGGCGAACGATCGCTGTAGCGGCAAAGCATAGCAAGGTCAGAAATAAGGACCAGATCAGGCTTCCCAGGAGAATGGGTGCACCTTCCATACCGAGATAAAGCTTGGTAGGCACATACTGCAAATACGGATAAGGAGTCATTCTCGCTATACCTTGCAGCCAGACGGGCAGCCAGTCATTCGGGATCAGGAAGCCGGATAAAACGGAGGAGAGTGAGATATGTACCCAGAACAGCCATTGCGATTCAGTCGTCCATAACGCAGCTACACCTATCATATAGTTGATGCAAATGCTCATATAGGCGGCCAAAATGAGTGCTGTGATAGTTAAAGCCCATGTGGAAGCGCTTCGCGGAACCGGTAAGTCCAATGTCCACACATAGAGCAGATAGATAGGTAATGATTTATAGAGAAGCTGGTAGGCGATTTGCCCCCATTCCCGGCACATTAAATGATAAAAAAGGTGAACAGGCCGCATGAGATCAAGCGCGATTTGTCCGGTACGTACGGATTGGTCAATACCGAGTCCTTTGGTCATAAAAACTGTAATCCATAAACAGACCTGATTAAATGCTACATAATGAATGACAGTTTCCAGTGTATAACCGCTTGCACCACCAGTTGTCCCTACGCCTTTCCAAATAGAGACGTAAATAAGCCCGAAGATCGCACTGGCAACCGTATTGATTGCATGCGAGGCTCGGTACTGCAAGTTGCGGTCATACGCTTTTTTTATTAAAACGGTAAAAAGCATACACACCTCCTGTAATGAAGTTGTCGCACCTGCTGGTAACGGCAGCAAGCACATCGATGACTTTCTGTTTGAAAAGGGTAGTTCTGAGACACGTGCGTAAAGGGTGAGTACAGCTGTTGAAGATACTAACAAGAGGGTTGTTATGTAAGGGTGCAAAGAGGACGGACAACCATAATAGCAAATTTGGGTTGACTTTGGCAACTGTTTTTTTGTGAGTTTTGATTCATGCTCTATGAATGAAAATTTGGTATACTAGCAAGGTGTTTCTGTTTGCAAACTCAATGAACCGGTTACAGAAGGAGAAGATCGTCATAGAAACTCGAGCTGTCAAACATCGCGATGTCAATAAGATCAAGAGAAATACGTGGATAACTCTCGGAATCATAGGATTAGTAACGATAGCATGTTTTAGTTATTTGTTAATTTGGTTGTTTGGCAAGGATTCTGATAAGGCGCTGCCAGCTCCGGCAGCGTCAACGGCACCTGCAGTGGCATCAGGTGGCACTACAAGTAAAACGGAAGTCGCTAAGCCATCAAATGCTGCAGCGAGTGGTAACGCTGGGAATGGCACAAGCAGCAATGGAACGACGGACAAGCCAAGCGATAGCAGCAATCTCAACGGTCAAGTACCTGGTACCAAGCCTGCGGCTAATTCGAGCGGCAGTACGAGTACGAATCGTTCAAGCGTTAAGCTTACGTTTGTCGGCGATGTGATGTTTGCAGGCAATGTAGAACAATTATTAATCAAGAACGGTTGGGATTATCCTTATCGGTACATGAAGGAATATCTTGAGAAAGCTGATATTACCGTAGCCAATCTGGAAACACCGATCTCGTCACGGGGAACGGCACAAAGCAAGGATTACATATATCGTTCATCACCTGAAGCATTGCCTGCACTAAAAGATGCCGGTATCGATCTCGTCAATACAGCTAACAACCATATTCTTGATTATGGAACGGATGCGCTGTTGGACACAATGGATGCGTTGGACAAAGTGGATATCAAGCGGGTAGGTACGGGGCGCAATATTGACGAAGCCTACAAGCCGGTTATTATGGAGCGTAATGGCATCAAGATTGCTTTTCTCGGATTCAGCCGTAATGCGCCTGATGCCGGATGGTATGCAGGCAAGCAGAAACCTGGCGTAGCCGAAACTTATTCAACGAAGCTCCCCTTGGAGGCCATTGCGAATGCTCGCGAGGTGGCTGATCTCGTTGTAGTCATCACTCATTGGGGTATTGAACGTCAGGACGTTGCAGCCAAGGAACAGACCGATCTCGCGCACAAATATATTGATCAGGGTGCCGATTTGGTTGTAGCCAGCCATCCGCATGTGCTTCAGGGCTTTGAGCAGTATAATGGAAAATGGATTGCCTACAGCCTGGGTAACTTCATCTTCACGACCAATGCGGAGCCGATGACCTGGGAGACGATGGTGCTTGATGCGGAATGTACGAAGGATCGCAAGTGCAATTTGCAGATGCTGCCTGTACTGACCAAAGGCGCCCAGCCCGTCCGTATGCCGGAGGCAGAAGGATTAAAGCTGTTTGAACGGATGTCGCGTATATCCTTTAATGCTGTCGTAGCGAACGATGGCAAAATTACTGCAGGCCCAACCAAGCAGCCGATATCAGATATTGTGGCTCCAGCCAAACCACCTGCTGCAGATAAACCGGCAGACAAGAAGACAGGAGAGACTAAACCTGTACAGCCGGCCAAGCCATCGACACAGCAGCCTGCACAGACTCCCAAACCAAATACCGCTCCAGGAACGACCAAGCCGTCGCAATCTGGAGCGGTGAATCCTTAGCCTTAAAACCTCTAATCTAACTAACTATACAATCCGAATTCTGTCGCAAGAAGTCTGTAAGATTTTAACCGGGCTTCGAAATCATGTGTTGGAGTGACTACAAGCAATTCATCGGTTTTATACAGCTCACTAATTTCCAGCAGCTTGCTCTTTACCTGCCCTGGAGTGCCTACGATGCGCCGCTGACGACGTATCCGTATGCGCTCCAGATCTGCTTCGGTGTACGGATAATCCATGGCGCTTTCGACGGAAGGAAAAGTATTGAGCTCCAAACCCAACTCCAGGCGAAGGAAAAACAAGTCTGTACTGGTTGCCAGCATATTGGCTTCTTCCTCGCTATCTGCACATATGGCCAGAACAGCGGCAAGAGTTCGTGGGCGATCGTTTAAGATGGACGGCTGAAAATGCTCATGATAATATTGCATCGCAGACTCACCTCCGGGTACACCAAAAAACTGAGCAAATGCATAAGCAGCACCTTGTCTTGCAGCAATCTTGGCGCTCTCATCACTGGAACCCAGCAGCCATAGCTCGGGTGCGGTCGGAATAGAAGGGGACGCATGCAGTCTGGCAAACGGATGCTCAGGAGGCATTGCTTGATGCAAATAGCCCGTCAAATCTCTAACCTGCTGCGGGTATTGGTTAATATCCACAAATTTATTTTCCTGAAGAGCTCTTGTAGCGAGTGGCATGCCGCCAGGAGCGCGCCCCAAACCCAGATCGATCCGCCCTGGATGCAGAGCTTCGAGCAGTCTGAAATTTTCCGCGACCTTATAGGCGCTGTAATGCGGAAGCATAATGCCCCCGGAACCCAGCCGAATCTTTGCCGTTGCTGCAGCAAGATGTGCGATCAGAATTTCCGGGCTTGAATGCGCGAGTGCCTTGGACGCATGATGCTCCGATACCCAGTAACGGGAGTAGCCGAGCTTATCAGCCTCTTGAGCCAGCAGCGTTGTTTCTCTCAGTGCGTCTGAAGCAGTTTTACCTTCACCTATATGGGACTGATCCAAAATACCAAGCTTGATCATTTTCTTCACCTCTAGGTTAAACTGTAACAGAAAATGTTCAGTTGGTCAAAGCGTTCAATTTGGTCTCAAGCTAACACCCTCAGGAAGTATAAGCTTCGAATGCCCGAGTTTGTGCTCGAATCGAATCGTACCCGCAGGCACTTCAAACGAAATATGGAGCCATTCCAGCGTATCCGGTATGTGAGGGTTAAAGCTGACTTCCTTCCATCCCGGAGCAGCAGGCTTAAGCCCGATAATCTCTTCAATCAGCAGAGGTATAGGCGCACTAGCCCATGGATGGCATAAGCTGGTATTCCATTTCAAATCCTTCGACCATGCCTCGAAGCAGGTTGTTGCGCCTTCTTTGACCATATTGCCCCACGAATGCAGCTCCTCCGAGCGGATCAGGTCATACACAAGCGCATGCTCTCCGGCAGCAGCCAAAGCTTTTAATAAAAAATATGCCATATATACGCCGCAGTTCAAACGCTTGCTCCGCAGTAATTCGACTACAGCCTGATTCTCCTCAGTATCGACCAGACCGAACAATAACGGCAGTGCATTCGCATGCAGGGAAGAATGCTTCGATCCCTCTGCATCCACGAACAGCCTCGTCTGCTCATTCCAGAACACCTGTCGGAACGACTGTTTGAAGCTGTCTAAATCGTCAGTCTCCTCCACTTGTAGGATACTGCGAATTTGCCTCACGGCAACCCGTGCTCCATAAAAAAATGCATTAACTACATTATGGCAGCCTTCACCAACCGGTCTAGTCAATGGAAAGTCATATTCGTCACGCATACCCTCCGGCCAATCCACCAGATTCCACTTGTCGGTTACATGGGCGAGCAATCCGTCTTCCCGCTGGTAAGCTACAAAATGCCGCAGCATCCCCTCAGCTACAGGATACATTTCACGCAAAAAGGCTTCGTCACCGCTCTGCTTATAATATTCAAGCAGTTGAATCGGCCATTGGAACGAAAAATCGGCTATCTCCTGCATAAAGTGGCCCGGAGCTACAGCCATAATACCCGGACACACATGCGAGGACAATAAGGCAAAATCCACAAGTGATTTTCGGAACAGCCGTAAATCGCCGGATACATAAGTATGGGCGTGAGTAATGACCGTATTGTCACCGAGATATTGTCCCTTTTCCCGGGAAGGGCAATCCACATAATTTTCCTGTGAGCCAAATTTCAGACCATTTGTGCAAATCTCCCAAATTGCGTTCAGCATGGAATCTGACGATTCAAAAAGACAAGCTTCCTCATCGAGCGGGTAGTGCCTGACAACAGCTGCAAAGCTATCTGTATCAATGTGAACACCGGATTCGGCGAGTACCTCAACATACCGAAAAGCTTTGTAGTCATACATATCTAACACATCATTACCGCCTGACAAGGTCCAATGCTCCTGATAGGTACAGTTGCATCGCATCTCGTAACGAACACGCTCATTGTCCAGCAACTCCTCACCACAGCGAAGCTCGATCTGCTGTCCTTCCTTGCCCTGAGCGCGCATCTGGAACTGTCCGGTTAATTCCCCGCCAAAATCGAGTACATAACTTCCCTCTGCAAGCGAGGTTATCTTTACTGGCTTGACCGTGTAGACAGCAAGTGGTGGAGTAGGCTGCCGCTGCAGCTGGTGATCATCTGCAGCATGGACAGAAGCGTGAGTCCAGTCTGCTGCCTGATAGTCGAGCTCCTGCCATCCAACAGGTTGAAGGCGATTATCGATATGCTCCAGGTACTGGGTGTTATAGCCAATAATATCGTCGCTAACGTAAGCTTTATTTCGGGTTACCTTCCAGGTCTCATCGGTTTTCGCTACAAGCTGTCCATCGACCGACACTTCGGCTATTAAGCCTTGACGATAATCCCCGCTGTTATAGGAACGACAGATCAAGCCCTGATAATAGACATGAACGGCAATAACATTGTTACCTTTTTGCAAATAGGGCGTGATATCGAAGCGATTATAATAATAATGAAAATAATTACCTTGAGCAGGGCCCTGTCCTACGAATTGTCCGTTTATATATACTTTATAGTAATCGTCAGCTGTAATATCAAGTATGGCATCCGTGAAAGTCTCCTCCAGCCTCCAAGTCTTTCTCGCCAGCATATGCAGATTTTTGAGATCCTCTCGATGATCGGGCAGATCCTTCAGCTCCATTTCTTTATGAAACAAATCGATCGGCTGCAGACCGATAAAAGCAGCATCCGCAATCCACTCAGCTTCCCATTGCTTGTTCATACCTAGACTCCTTTGCGTATTCGATTTGTAGAGATTATGACTCCGTATCTCCCCCTATAAGTATAGGAAACTTTAGTGAGAATTTCTTGGAATATCTACCTATAAACCCGGAGAATTGACCGCTTGTGATCTCTTTTGGCAAAAGGAGGACTTGTTATGCCCAGGCCGCTCGTCTACAATAATGAGCAAAGCGGACAAATAATTTTGTGAAAGCATATTCCGGTACAATGATTAGTCGGATAGCGGACTAATTCGCCGGATTTTTAAGGAGGATCGCACATGCTCTATCCGAAGGAAAAATACCTGGAGAGCGAGGAATTTCCATTCGCAGCATTCCCTTATCCAACCTTGCCAGAGAGAGTGATGAATCCGCACACCCACGATTTTATTGAGCTGGTCTATGTGGCCGATGGCTTTGGCGAGCACTTGTACAAGGGGCACTCCTATCCGATATCCAAAGGGGATATTTTCGTCATACCGCCGGATGTGGAGCATGACTACCGAGTCATCGGAACGGCTCCGCTCAAGGTTTATAATATTTTATTCATCTCGTCGTTTCTTGAGGCTGAGCTGCAGGCTTTGTCGAAGGTCTCCTCGTTTATGAACTTTTTTTATGTGGAGCCCTTCCTCAGGCAAAAGGCCGATTTCGAATCCCATCTGAAACTGTCACTTCCCGAAGCTCAGGAGGTTCAACTGCGTCTGGAGCGGATCATTGAGGAATTTGACCATAAGGCACTGGGCTATCGGATTTCGATAAAAGCGTTGCTGATAGAGCTGCTGGTTTGGCTGAGTCGCTGCTACGAAGAGCGGTTGGTACAGACCTGGTTTCGCCCTGAGCATTCAGGGATACGCGAGCTTTGTGCATTTCTGGAGCTGCATTATGCGGAGCCGTTTCAATTGGAGGAAATTTGTCAGATGTGCGGAATGAGTAAAACCAGCTTTACTCATAAGTTCAAGCAGACTATCGGCAAAACATTTACCGAATACCGCAATGAGGTTCGCATTCAAGCTTCTTTAAAATGGTTGAGGGAGACGGATGAACCTGTTATTCGCGTAGCGGAGCGGGTAGGTGTGGGGGATGTGAGCTATTATAATAAGTTGTTCAAGCAGCAGATCGGGATGCCGCCAAGGGAGTTTCGCCACAAATATCGCAGTGGTAACCCCAGGGCGGCTGCTCCTTATTGAATCAGAGCAATCACAAAAGGCAATACGAGGAATGAAGCTAATGTAGTCCACAGAATGCAGCGTGCAACGAACTGGGGGGAAGCGTCGAATTGCTCAGCCAGCATAAAGGCATTAACGGCAGCAGGCATTGAAGCCAGGATGAAGAGCACCGAAAATAAAGTTCCGTCGATATGCAGTATGGCCAACACGAGCAGCGCCAGAAGAGGCGAGAGCAGAAGCCGAATCGAGATGCCGGTCCACAGTGCCTTCTGCAGGCCTGGCTTCCAGGCTGCCGAGCGGCTGTTCACCATTTGTGCGCCCAGGACGGTCAGTACGACTGGAGCGTACGCAGTGGATAGCATCATGATCCCCTTATCCAAACCTTCGGGAATACCGATGTGAAGGCTGCGAACGATCACGGCCAGCGCAGCTGCATAGATGGAGGGAAGGGTAAGAATAGACTTCATGGCCTGACGAACGGAAAAGTGGGACCGAGCAGCGAAATATACACCAATGGTATTCACGATAAAAATTTGCCCGATTACATACACAGAAGCCTTTTCCAGACCAAGCTGACCAAATGCCAGCAGCACCAGCGGCAAGCCATAATTAACACTGTTCGTGAACGTGGAGACCATGGTTAAACCTGCACGTTCTGCTGGCGGAAGCTTGAGCACACGTCCGAGTATACTTGCAATTCCCCATAGCAGCAGCAAGTTGAGGACACTGAAGGCGACTGTTTTGTAGACATCATCAAATGACAGCTGTGCCTTTGTCAGCGTATCGAAGATTAATGCCGGGCTCAGCACATACAAGGAGAGCGTGGATATGGCCTTCGTGTCCAGTCCACGGTAGCGTCTGAGCAGCATACCGCCAATCACAGGTAATGAAATCGGTAGAAATACATGATATATGGTAGAAAAAAATGTTTGCAGCATGATGAAAGCCCCTTCACATACAGACTGTACTTTTTACTTTACGCTACAAGTAAACAGCTGTCCAAGAGATAAAGCCTATAATTGCGATAGGTATTTGTGAAGAGCCGATAGATTATGATATCTATTTGAGTATTGGGGGCGTCTGTTCTATAATTTGAGTCGTAGGTATCCGATTAGATAAGAGCGAAGGAAGTGTTGGATCATGGAGTTGATTCGCAATATTTATTGTGTTGGACGCAATTATGGCTTACATGCTGCGGAGCTTGGGAATGACATCCCTGATGAACCGATGATTTTCATGAAACCGACCCATGCACTTACCCCAATCCATGGGCAGACGATCACGCTTCCCGGGGATAAAGGAGAGGTCCATTTTGAAACCGAGCTGGTTGTGCATATTGGACACAATTACGAGGCTGGTATGTCCATAGACAGCTTGATCGATACGATGGCGCTTGGAATTGATTTTACACTGCGTGATGTACAGTCTGTGATTAAGAAAAAGGGCCAACCATGGCTTCCGGCCAAAGGTTTTTTGAATTCGGCTGCCTTAACGGTATTCCGTCCGTTCAAAGGTTATGAGGAAGTAAGACAAACGGAGTTTTCATTGCGAATTAATGGTACTGAGGCTCAACGGGGTAATGTGAATGATATGATTTTTAATCTTCAGGTCATTGTTGATTATATTGCCGAGCATTATGGTTTAGGTAAAGGAGATATTATTTATACGGGTACTCCTGCTGGTGTCGGTGCTGTCAGCTCTGGTGACAAATTCGAGCTGCTGTGGGGATCAGAGGCTATGGGCGAGTTTACAATCGGATTAACGTAATAAGACCAATAAGGAGGATCGCTCTGTTAAGCGATTCCTCCTTTGTCCTTTTCAGCCAAGGCAGCATCCGAATACAGCTCACGTACCTTGAGAATCTCTGGCAGCTGTGCCATAAAGGCATCGACGACCATTGGATCGAAATGCTGGCCTCGTTCTTCCTTGAACAGATTGAGAATACGATCCAACTCCCAAGCCTGCTTATACACCCGCTCACTGCCAAGTGCATCAAATACGTCGGCAATAGCGGTAATACGTCCATAGATATGGATTTCCTCACCTTGGATTCCTTGTGGGTAGCCACGGCCATTCCATTTCTCGTGATGCTGATGAGCGACGATAGCAGCTGTTTTCAAGATGCGGCGACTTGAATTTTTCAATAACCCATACCCGATATTGGTGTGCGCTTTCATGATATCGAATTCTTCATCTGTCAGCTTGCCGGGCTTCTTTAGTACGGAGTCGGGAATGGCGACCTTGCCGATGTCGTGCATAGGCGAAGCGATTTTCAATAACTCGGCTTCCTCGTGGCTCATACCTAGTTGTTTGGCCAGGATGTAAGAGTATTCAGCTACACGTTTGACATGATTGCCAGTTTCCTTGGAACGGCTCTCGCCGATCTCTCCCATTGTGAAGATGATTTCTTTTTGGGTTTCTTCAATTTCATTGGAGAGCAGGGCGGATTCCAGAGATTTTCCTGCATAGGAGGCGGCCAAGGTGAGATGCTCTAAATCCTTTTTGGAAAATTGCTCCTCGGCGGTGAGCTTATTTACAGCCTGATAAGCTCCCATTATTTCGCCCTCATTATTACGGAACGGAATGACCATCAATGCTTTGGTGCGATAACCGGTTTTGAGATCCATGGCAATTGCGCCACTTTCCAATACATCCTTGAACTCGGTATTTACGTAGGCATCCTCTATGAAAATAGGTTGTCCTGTCGTTATTGAGTGCCCGACCAAGCCTGCATCTCGGGGAAGTCTGAGTTGGGGAACGCCATGCGCAACTGTGGAATATAATTCATTATTTTGTTTATCTATAAGCCATACCGTACATCGATCTGAAACAACCATCTCGCGGCCCATATCAGCCATTAGCATAATCAAATGATCCAGTCGTCGCTCGTTCGCTATTTTGGCTGCATAATCAAAAATAACGAGAAGCATTTCTTCGGGCTCGAGATTTTTCTTTATTTTGAGTGTCCCAAACGGATCAGCTTCATGCACGTTAATACCCTCCCTGGGGTTTTGCGTTTTTTCAACTAAGAAAATCATATTATAATGCAATAGTTCTGTAAATATATATTGTAGAATTTTATCGAATAATGGAGGAAAACAATTCATGTTGGACTGGTTGATCGGTTTGGCGTGCAGTTCATTCATTGCATGGGCAGCTTGGCGCAAACAATCTTTATCTGTCTCTGGAGCTATCGCTGCGGTAATCGTAGGGACCTTGTTGTATGCGCTTGGAGGACTGCCGTGGTATGGGACTCTTATGGTCTTTTTCCTTACCTCCACCTTGCTCACGAAGTGGAAGCATAAGCGTAAAGCCGTCGTTGAGAGCAACTATGCAAAGTCTGGCAGGAGGGATGCCGGACAGGTAGCAGCCAACGGAGGCTTGGGAACGCTGCTTTGCTTGGGTAACAGCATATGGCCGCACTCGCTGTGGTGGGCTGCTTTCATGGGCATTATGGCTGCAGTCAATGCAGATACATGGGCAACAGAAATCGGCGGTTTAAGCCGTTCGCTGCCACGTTCCATAGTGAGCGGGCGAAGAGTTCCAACTGGCACCTCCGGCGGAATAACAGCTGCGGGACTTGCCGCATCTTTATCCGGTGGGCTGCTGATCGGTGTGGCGGGCTGGGCTTTCACAAGTACGGGTTGGGGACAGCCTATCAGTGGGGCCGATGCTGCTTCTTCCATCGTCGTTACTTCGGCTGTAGGTGTTATAGGACTGCTCTTATCAGGTGCTCTTGGTGGTATGGCAGGCTCGCTGTCGGACTCCTGGCTGGGAGCGGTATGGCAGGTCATGTATCGCTGTCCGGTCTGCGGTAAGGAAATAGAAAAAAAACGTCATTGCAACGATACACAGGCAATTCGTATTCGCGGAGCTTCATGGATGACGAATGATACGGTCAATATTATCAGCTCAGGAATTGGCGGTGCTGTAAGTGCAGGATTCCTTTACTTGTATATCTGAAAATGGATGAGTTCCCTAAATGAAAACCGTTCTTCCATCAGCGAATATATGTAATTCGCCAGATGGGAAGAACGGTTTTTTTTGCACTAACTAAGGTAAAGTAATTGACTTTAAGTCATTCATGGAAGAGATATCGGTTGCTTTTAATATTTGCTCTGATGATGTATACAGCGCATCTCCAATATATAGAATCCGTTGGATATTGCGTTTGCCATTGTAAGCGACATGTCCGGCTTTCAAGTAATCGTCACTGGTTAAATGGGTGATTTTTCCTTTGAGCTTAAAGCCGGCTGCCACATCAACTTGGTATACATAAGCACCTTGAAACGCAAATTCGCCGTAGCTTGGAACCGTATTTATGGCCGCTGCCGGGTTTGAGCTTGAAGATGCATTGCTTTTGGTCTCCATCAGCGTGACGGGGAAAGCGAGCAGGTTCTTCTCCTTGGAGAACAACAGCGCCTTATGGTTACGAAGCAGCTCGGAATCCGTACCGCGGTCTCCGATGTTTTCCGAGAACAGCTCCTTTGGATTAGCCACATCACTTACATCAAACATCGCCATCTTCATTCCCTGATAATAAGCAGTCGTTTGTGTAGAGCCAATAGATCCATTATTGCTTGAGACCTCGACCGCGTCCTTACCGAAGCCGATCAGATGGGTATCATCATAAGGATGCAGGTAGTTGCTGTAGCCCGGTATCTTGAGCTTGCCAAGAATTTTGGGTGCCTGCGGCTCCTGCAGATCAATGACAAATAAAGGATCAACGGTCTTGAAAGTAACCATATAGGCACGATTGCCTGCATAGCGGACCGAATAAATCTGTTCACCGGGTGCAATATCATTAATTTGTCCAATCACATTCATCGATTCGTTCAGCACATACATATGATTTTTGGATGTCATATCATCATCACGTCCTGCAAAACCGGTTGTCGTAGCGATTCGAAAGCTGCCATTCATTTCATCCATCGCAAACTGGTTGATGGCCCGCCCTGGAACCTTGCCGCGGCCCGTATATCGGATGGAGCCTTGATCCATAGCAAATTTGTAAATAACGCTGTTTGTTTCTCCCGCTACTATGCGTCGTTTTGCCAGTGGGTCCTCACCTGTATTGGGCTGTACGGCAGCAGGTGTGTATTCATTGGTCGTAACGAACAAATTGGCTTCTGATGCATATACTTGCTGACCGGAGCCGAGGTAGCTTGAGACGTTCAGCTTTTGCTCGGGCTGGTTCAGGTTGAAGCCGCCGATTAACAAATAGTTTGGCTGCACCGAGTTGGGAAAGTAACGAACGTCCTCATAGCCAATGCTAATGAAGGCGTCACCCGCAGCAGAGTCCCTGTAAGAAGGAGCTGAGTTTTTCAATGCTACTGCTTTATCAGTTGATGACACATCGCCGCGCAGCAGCGGATATACATTGAAGCCTTTATTGGAGACGAGATATAGTGAGGAGCCAACCTTGCGCGAAGAAACATAATTGCCATCGAGCTCGACCTCACGAAGCTTCTTCACCTGAGTGCGATCCCCTAGTTCGTAAACGATTGCTTTGGTTGTATTTCGTGAAAGATTAACACCAGGTAAGGATACGATCTTTATATTTTCTGCTGAAACAGGAGCAGGTACAGGTGAAACGGAAAGGGGCGGAGCTGCCGACTTTGAAGAAGAAGACTGCTGGACCGCAGGTCCGGATACGGGCATGGCAGGAGCCGTTTGACCCTCCATAGGTACAACGGGATCGATAGTTCTGTAGAATGTCGTACCGATGACCACCATATGCTTATCATCGATGTATAGCTCCTTGGCTCTGAAGTTTTGATCTTCAAATGTCAAGGTTTGTGTGACCTTCATTTGGTCAGCAGGGTAAGCTGCAGCAATGATGACACGGTTACGATTAACCTGATAAATATAAGAGCCGTCTGTTTTAATAATATCAGCTTCGTCAACGCCTTCAACCTGAACGTTGGTACCTGAATAATCCGGTTTGGATTCCGCCGCTGCTGCTTGAGGAGCGGGGGCTGCTGCAGGAGCACTGCTCGATGATTTTTCTTTGGAGGTCGATTGTTCCTGTATCACGGCCGTTGTAGCCATATCTGATTTCGTCATCAGGCTCACGCTGCCTCCGTAGCCGCCACCTGCACCTGAATAATCTTTGAACAGCTCCAGCATATGGTCTGCAGAGCCGATTGTAGGCAGGCTTTTATCAGCATCGACAATAGCGACTGACTTATTCATTCCATCCCAATATACATTAAAGTCGAACGATTCACTAAAAAAACGCAATGGAACGAACAGCTTGCCATTGTGCATACGAGGCGCTGCTTCCAGATTTACGGGTGTTTCCCCGCGAAAGGCTTGTTTGTTATCGATTGTCAATTTAATACTGTGTAATCCCTTAACAGCTGCTGCAGTCTGGGAGCTTTCATCCCATTCTAGCTGCACACCCAGAGATTCAGATAAATCTCGTAAAGGGACCATGAGAGTATTGTCGATCAAAAGCGGCATAGAGCTGAAGGAGACATTGCTCCCGTTTACTTGTAAGCCGATAGCTGTGCCACTTTCTGTAGCTGCAGGTGGTGCCGCGACCCCGTACGAGAAAACTGTAGTTGCCAGAAGGCACACCAACGTTAATGCTTTTTTCATTTTTTTCCCTCCTCGTAAATGCTTTCATTCCTGTACTTCTTACAAGCTCTAACGTAACCAAGAGGGAATATGTTCCAATGACCATCAATTAAAATTTGCCCAAATCAAAAAAACCGTCCCATGGTAGGGAACGGCTCAAGTGACCAGAATTGACGCGACTACTTTAGGCACATATTTATATTTCCGAAGAAGGCAATTTCTCCGATGCTGCATAGGTTAAAGGAAGAGGGGCAGTATCAGTGGGAGTTGCTGACGATGGAATCGCATGTGCCATTTGTGCCTCATTGAGCTGCTTCTCGAGCTGCTTGATGGTCCGTTTTAATTTGTACTGCTTGCTCATGCCAATCAATCCGAGGATCAATCCGCCGAGTAGTGTTGAGCTGAGAATGATAATAATCAGGGGCAGCTGCATATCAGTAAAAATGAGATGCACATTAACCGGTTCCGTATTGATTGCAGCAAAAATGGCAGTCAGCAATCCAAAAAATAAAATACTGATAAATATCCATTGGGTCTTCATGCTAAGCTATCCTCCTTAGGTGCCAAATAACCAACAAGACTGCGAACATGGTGAACGTTAGCAGCCTTGTTGATTCTACTACTTGGTTAATTGCTCCATTTGGTCCAGGAGGCTTTTGAATACATCCATCGCTTGCTTGATAGGTTCCGGTGTCGACATATCCACACCTGCGCGCTGCAATATATTGATCGAATAGTCGCTTCCGCCGCTTTTCAGGAAACCAAGATAGCGGTCGACGGCAGGCTGACCTTCTTCAAGAATTTGTTTGGCAAAGCTGGTTGCCGCGGAGAACCCAGTCGCATATTTATAAACATAGAAGCTGTTATAAAAATGTGGAATGCGCGCCCATTCGATTTCGATATCCTGATCCACAACCATATCCTTACCGTAGTACTTCAGGTTCAAATCGTAATAAATTTTGCTGAGCTCCTGAGGAGTGAGTGCTTCGCCTTGTTCTGCTTTTTCATGAGTGATTTTTTCGAATTCGGCGAACATCGTTTGGCGGAACACTGTCGTACGGAACTGATCCATGTAGTAGGTCAACAAATACATTTTTTCCTTAGGATCTGTTGATTTTTTGAGCATGTAGTCCATAAGCAACGCTTCATTCAATGTGGAGGCTACTTCTGCCAGGAAGATCGTATACTGCGCATAGCGATATTCCTGATTTTCATCCGATAAATAGGAATGAATAGCGTGGCCCATCTCGTGAGTGAGGGTGAACATGCTGTTCAAATTATCTTTGTGGTTCAGCAGCACGTAAGGATGTGTTCCATAAGCGCCCCAGCTATAGGCACCGCTCCGTTTGCCTTCATTTTCATAAATGTCAATCCAGTGCTTGTCAAAGCCTTCTTGCAAAATGTTCAAATAATCCTGACCGAGTGGCTTCAAGCTTTCCTTGACCATTCCCTGAGCCTGCTCATACGTAATATCCATCTTGTATTCATCTACAAGCGGTGCGAACAGATCATACATATGAAGCTCATCGACTTTCAGCAGCTTTTTGCGGAGCTCCATATAACGATGCATCAACGGCAATGACTCATGGATCGTATCGATCAGATTGGTATACACTTCTTTATTAATATTGTCCCCATACAGGGATGCTTCCAGGGCTGAAGGGTATTTACGAACCTTGGAATAAAAAATATCTTTTGAAATATTAGCAGATAGTGTAGCGCCGATCGTATTTTTATTTTTGGAATAAGTGTCATACATCGTCTTGAATGCATTTTTACGAACTTCCCGGTTACGGCTTTCAAGGAATTGAATATAACGCCCTTGTGTCAGCTCAATTTCTTCACCGTGCTCATTTTTCACCTTGGGGAATTTCAGATCGGCATTGTTCAGCATACTGAAAATAGTACTCGGAGCTTGTGAGAGATTGCCTACCTGAGCTAGCAGTGCTTCTTCCGATTTGGAAAGGATATGCTGTTTTTCACGAATCATTTCGGTCAAGGTACGCTTATAAAAGCTAAGTTCGGGATGACTCACCAGCTTTTGCAGTTCGTCGTCCGACAGACTTAAGATTTCCGGAGAAATGAAGGATAAGGCTTCGCCTGATTCCACGCTGAGCTTCTTGGCTTTATCGGACAATGCCTGGTAAGTTGGTTCGGCTGTATCTTCATGATGCTTCATGTTGGCGTATACGTATAGACGTTCCATATGTACAGAAATTTTGTCTTCCAATTCAAAACATTGCTTGATCGCAGCAGGCTTGTTCAGCTTGCCTTGAAATTCGCTGATTTGCTGCAAAGCTTCTTTAACTTCCTTGTATTCCGTGTCCCATGCTTGCTGATTAGGAAAAAGATCTTCCAGCTTCCAGCGCTGTTCTACAGGAACATCCGTACGTTTAACAACTTGACTCATGGGAGCCCTCCTCGATAATTTGGATGGTTTGGTATTGCCGTCCGCCGTTACGGGGGATGAAAGAATCGTACCTGTAAGCAGAATACCTGTCATGACTATGGGGAAAAAACGCATTATGCTCACGCTCCCTGCAATTTTCCCCTAGTATGACCCGATTGTAAGTTAATTATAAGAGAATTTATTATCGAAGTAAAACTTGGGTGAGCGACCGCGGTTTAGCGGTAAATTCTCTTGCTGATACACGAAGCCATAACTGGAAGTAACGCTCCTATCATAAAGAGAAGCCTGTATCGAAGTAAAACAAAGGTGAGCGACCGCGACACTCTCATCACTTCTTCTCACTGCAATGAGAAGAAACTGTACACGATCAAGGTGAAAGCAAAGGCGACCATGACCAGAGCCATAATGGCAAGAGGGCGCTTGACGCCGCTTGGTAACGAATCTTTTTTTAATATCAGGATCAAGGCGAAACAAAATGCAACAATAATAAAAGTAAGGATGGAAGCGGAATTGCTCACCTAAAAAAACACCTCTTCTTACGATGGAATCGCATGCACCGTCTGTGATATCGGCTGATGCTCTCCTAATGGTTTCGCCGTGCTGTCCCAAACTCCTTGTTTTTAGCTGTTCATTTTGATAAGCACCAGCTTGCCGTTTTCATCACGACTAGCTTTGAAGCTATCATCCTGAGCTATCCCAGCTTCCACAACGAGCTCCTGTGGGATGGCTAAATGTCCGCTTTCATTGATGGAAACAAAAGCTCTTTGCATTTTTTTGAACATACCAGCAAGTAGTACGCCACCAGTAATCACAAGGAGAACCGTCCATTTCATGACAGGGTTGTCGGCGAACCATACGCTTACCAACGGATCTCCTGTCAACATTTTACCTGCTGTAAACGCAAGCACGCCTGCACCGATATACATGATCCAAGGAAATTTGTCCATCCAGTAGATGAATAAAGTGCTTCCCCAGACCACAATAGGGATGGAGATCAGGAGTCCCAGGACGACCAGCAGAAAATTACCATGGGAGGCACCGGCTACGGCGATCACATTATCGAATCCCATGACCGCATCAGCAACCACGATGGTTTGAATCGCTGGCCACAGTCGAGATTTAGCCTGGATATTGTGATCTTTTTTATCTGTTAACAGCTTATATGCTATCCACACGAGAACAAGACCACCGAATAATAAGAGGGCAGGCAGCTCCAGCAGCCAAACGACCACCAAGGTAGCAGCGATACGAATGCCAATCGCCCCGACAGTCCCCCAGAGAATAGCCTTCTTTTGATGTTCTTTGGGTAAATTCCTCGCGGCCATTCCAATCACGATTGCATTGTCACCTGCAAGCACCAAATCAATAAGGATAATACTTAGTAGTGCCGTGAAAAAAGCTGCATCCAACCATTCCATTCGAATCATCTCCTCAATAAGGTTTGATTACATAAAAAATGACCTCTACCGTAATGGTAAAGGTCATTTCAAACATAAAAGACCTTTACCTAATAGGCAAAGGTCTTGCTAACAACGTTACGTTGCCAATAAAGCCGGGGTTTACACCCGTAATGACGACTTTACTGTGACAGCTACTCCCCTTTGGAGGAAATCCTTATGTAATTGACTTTAGTATAATAGAAGGACAAGCACCAAGTCAAGTCCAGCTTATGGCAGCTTAGATTTCCTTGAAGGCAGCGAGTATCGCTTCCCGTTCTTCTGAACGATCTGCATATTTCTCCTCGGAGAAACGATTCTCGGCCCAATGCATCATCTCAGGTCGGCTTAAAAAGGTATGGCTTTCCTCGCCCCATTGATCGGATATTTCTCGCAAAATCAATGTTTTCCCTTGTACCTCAACCGTCATCATGTTCCATTTATCCGTTTTGTATATCGTATGCTTCTTGAATCCGTGGTTAGACAAGTCTTTTCCCTCACTTCAATTTTTTTGGGTACGAACTGGGGACAGACGAAACATATCATCGAATGTTTTCACTGCCTTGATGGCCAATTCTTTTTTCGTTGTTTTAGTGTATATCAAAGCTTGCTCGATTTCAATTGCCCTTCATCAAAATTAACAGGTTTCCATTCTAAACTGTAAATTCCCTGGTAGCTGACAGAATCCTCAAAGAAGGTATACGCTTAATAGAGCTTCTAATAACCTGCATTCTCCTGCTCGTCCAAGGAAAATTCCGGCTCATGCCTAACACAAATTCTTCCCATTTATACATAGTATACACTGAATTTATAGTCAAGAGGAGGCAAAGCTCGTATGAATAAGCAGAAATCGGTAAAAAGATTAGTGAAAAGGTCGAGACAGACACATGTCCATGAATTTGAAGGAAGTACCAAACTAGCAGAACAAGGTGCGGATAGACATAATCATCGTTTTGCAGGAGTTACGGGGCAAGTGATTCGCGTAGGTAACAGTCATGTTCATGAAATAGATCTCACTCATACCGATTTCTTGAACCATTTTCATAATCTCAAAAGAATCAGAACCGGACTTGCAATTCCTGTTGGCAACGGTAAACATGTTCACTTCGTAAAAGGAATGACTACACTTAACGATGGTCATTTACATCAATTGAATTTCGCTACTCTAATCCAGCAACCTCTAGTTTAAGCATACACCAGCACTATAACGAGCTGAGCCCCATTCCCGAAGGAGTGAGGGCTTGCTGTATAAAATGGTATTGTTTGTATGAATTAGGTGTGTTAAAATCTCCATTAAGCTCGCATAGGCGGGCTGTGGCTTTAAAGCCAAGCCAAGTTGAGTATAGCTGAGGAGAGATGAGAAATGAGTAATCAGAGGTATGAACAAATCGGTGTAGCCATGACGTGCAGATCGTTTGCGGAGTATGAGAGCATGTTTGTGCTCAGGCAATTATCCCTGCAGGATGGTCCTGTGCTGGATGTTGCTGGAGGCGCGTCATCCTTTGTTGCAGAGGCATGCGCGAGGGGCATACAGGCGCAGGCCGTAGACCCGCTGTATGATATGAACCCTGAATCGATCTACGAGCACGGAACACAGGAAATTGCAGCCTCGACCGAGAAGCTGTCACGCTTGGAAGGCTCCTTTGACTGGACTTATTATGGTAGTCTGGACAATCATAGGAAACAGAGGGAGCAATCTCTTCAGAAATTCATAGATGATTACCGCTTGCAGGAAGGAACAGGGCGTTATAACTCGGCGCGACTTCCGCAGCTGCCTTTTGATGATGAGGCATTTTCAGTTGTGCTGTGCAGCCACTTTTTATTTCTATATCACGAACAGTTCGATTACGAATTCCACCTCAGTGCTGTTGAAGAATTGCTGCGTGTGTGCCGTGTTGGCGGACAGGTTCGGATTTATCCGCTTCGTTCGCTGCAATGGGATGTATACCCGCACTTGGAGCAGTTAAGGGCAGCGCTTGAAAAACAAGGCTTCCTCACTGAGCTTGTACCGTCTGAGCTTCCGTTTATCCCCGGCTCCTCGGAGCTGTTATGCATAACGAAATAAGCTGTAAAGAGGCGTGGGGAGCTACTTTACAGATTGATTTATGCCATTTACGATGCTATAATTATCCTATTCGCTCTCGAATGGCGATATTTCTAGGAGGTAGTTTTTGATGACAGGTACAGTTAAATGGTTTAACGCAGAAAAGGGTTACGGATTCCTTCAGGTTGATGGCGGCGAAGACGTATTTGTTCATTTTTCCGCAATTCAAGGCGAAGGCTTTAAAACACTTGATGAAGGCCAATCCGTTGAGTTCGAAATCACTCAAGGTAACCGTGGTCCTCAAGCAGCTAACGTCGTTAAATTATAAGATCCAGGCTTTTCTCGATAGCTAGTAAACCTCAAACAGCTGATGAAAACTTCGGTTTTCTCCAGCTGTTTTTATCATTTTCTTTGACCCGTACCCTTGCAAAATGGTAAGATACCTTTGATACTTTTTCCATAGGGAGCGCTATATTATGAAATTTAAGTTATTTAAAGATCGCAAAGGTAAAGCAGACCAAGCGAAAAATAATCAGTTTGTTCGATTAGGAAGGGAAATTTTCGTGGCGGCTCGTGCAGGTGGTCCGAATCCTGATAGCAATTTTGCTTTGAAGGTAGCCATCGAGAGCGCACGACGGATCGATATGCCCAAGGACAACATCGAGCGTGCCATCAAGAAGGCGACAGGCGATGGCGACAACGTGGAGTATGAAGTCATCATGTACGAAGGCTACGGACCCGGTGGGGTCGCTATTATGGTTAAATGCCTAACAGACAATCGTAATCGGACTGCTGCTGATGTTCGTGCGGTTTTCAACAAACGCGGTGGTAATATGGGAGAGTCCGGTTGTGTATCGTATATGTTTGACGAGAAGGGGCTGCTTACCATTGACCGCGAGGAGCATCCGCTGGATGAGGACGAGCTGTTAATGCAAGCATTGGAAGCTGGAGCTGAAGATGTGAGGACCGAGGAAGAAAGCTTCGAGATCATAACGCATCCACATGAGTTTGAAAAGGTGAAAACCGAGCTGGAAAAGCAAGGGCTGGCATTCACCGAGGCTTCGGTAAGCTGGACACCGCAAAATACGATCAAGGTCGAAGGCGAAAATGCTGAGAAGCTGATCAAAATGATGGATTCGTTCGATGATCTGGATGATGTACAGGATGTGTACTCCAACTACGAAATCGAAGAGGAAGAAATGTCCCGTATCGGTTAACCTTATCGAATTTTCAGGCTGGATAGCAGATGCCTATCACACAAGTACAAGTACGAAGCAAAAAGGATGTACGGACAAGCTCAACTCAGGAGCTGCTCCGTACATCCTTTTTTAAGATTATATATGCTTAATTTTACTGACTTCTGATTTGTTATCCCGGTCTAGTCAACAATTCTTAAGATATCGTCTACTTCCTTACGCGCCATCAGTCCTGGCCGATCGATGGGATAGCCCAAGGAAATGACCATATTGATCTGGCACTCCGCAGGGATGTCCAGATAAGTACGCATCTGCTCGGCAGCAAGCAGGACCGGGCCTGTCATCGGACAGGTGGCCAAACCACGCGCATGAGCAGCGAGCATCAAATTTTGTGCAGCGAGACAGCTGCTTTTAATTCCTTCCTCATCCCATACGGAGTCAGGGACAAGCTGGATGGGATCGAAGATTTTATCACGGAATTTCGATGCATACGGTGTTGCCAAACAGATGATCAACACAGGTGCATCGGCGAATGCGGTAGCATAAGGACCGAATGACTTTACCAGCATACGAGCTTCACGGCTCAATCCGCGCGTCTCGGCCTCAGCCGCTTTTTTATGCAGCTGGTCCCAAGTCATTTGCTCGATTTCTTTAATTTTTTCGCGATTGACAACGGCAATGAATTGCCATGTTTGCGAATTTGTATCACTTGGGGCATAACGCGCGCAGTCGATTAATTCCTTGATATCCTGAATAGAGACATCCTGCTCTGTAAAACGGCGAATGCTTCTTCGTTCCATGAGTATTGTTTTGAAATCTTCATATTGCATGATTGGTTCATCCCCTTAAACTTTCCTGCATTAATTATGACTTGGTACTAAGATCTACCGATGATTATAACGGTTTTCATGCTGGAAGACAACCAAGAAGAATGGCAAGCATGGCTGTACCTGTAGGTTACTCCAGTACGACGGTATCTCCTTCATTCAACCCGCTCAGAATTTCTGTCTTCTCTGGTGTTTCCAAGCCGATCGTGATGTCTTGCCGAACCGGTGCGCCTTGTCCATTATCCTTCATCACATAATACTTATCCTTGTCGCGTTGAACAGCAAGTGTATGGACTAACAAGGTATTGGGCTTTTTATCTGCGTGTATGGTTGCCGTCAGGCTGAGATCGGCTATTAATTGATCATTGGGCTCCAGGGAAATGATAACCTCGAATTGTGCGGCTGCGGTGCTGCTTGAATTGGAGGTGCTGCTCTTTGCAAATTTGGAAAGTTTTTCGACCTTACCCTGCAGCACGGTATTTCTAAGGGCATCGACCTTGATTTCTGCTGGCATGCCTACTTTAATGCGAAATAGATCGTATTCGCCGACGAGGCAGATTAGTTGCAGCTTGGTGAGGTCAACGATTTTGCCGACACGTTCATTTTCTTTTAATGACTGCGGCTCCTTGGTGCTTTCGAACAAAAAGATGCCATTCTCGGGAGAGGTAAATTGTGCAGCTTTGCGCTTTTCCTGTTTTTGAGCTAATTGCGTTTGCATATGCTCCAGATTAAGCCGATGGATGTCCTCCTGCATTTTTCTGCTTTGAGTTTGCGCATACTTTTGTTTCGCTTCTGTTTCGGAGATACCGGCAGTTTGAAGGTCCACTCCATTAAGGTTCTCCTGTTGAAACTGACTTAAACGGATATCCATCTCGGTTTTCTTTTGATTGGATTCGATCTGTGCGATTTCATCACTTAGTAAGGAATCGTCCAGTTGAAACAAAAGGTCTCCTTTGGCTACCTGCAAGCCTTCGTTTACTTTCCATACCTTCACATCGGCTGAAAAGGGTGCATTGACATAGGTTTCCTTTTGATAGGATGATTTCCCTTTGACTTCTACGGAGCTGACCAAATCCTCACGGGTCACCTTAAAGGTCAGGCTGGACATACCTTTTGATCCATTTTGCTGAGTTTGCTTGGGAGTGTGACTCAGAACATACAACGCAACGGTTGTCCCTATTATGAATACTCCGGCTGCTGCGAGCAGCCATGTTTTCTTTTTCATGCTCAGATTCTCCTAGTCTCGTTTGATTGCGGTTAAGGCATCGGTTCGGGATGCTTTAATAGCCGGATAAATGCCTGAAAGTACTCCGGTCATGACGGCAAAAAATAAACCGACAGGTAAAATCCACGTGCTGATAAATAAAATTTCCAGATCGCTGCCTGACTGGGAAGGGGAAAATTGAATGACAGCCAGATTAATGCCCCAGATGACCCAATACGATAATAAAATGCCGCAGGCGCCTCCTAAGAGCCCCAGCATCGCGGATTCTGCAATAAACATATTCCGAATCTGACTGAGGTTGGCTCCGAGCACCTTCATAATACCAATCTGTCTGCGTCGCTGGTGGGTGGACATGGTCATGGCAACGATAATAGATATCGAGGCCACGAACAGGATGAATAAGCCGACGCCGCCAAATATAAACCGTAAAATAACTAACTGTCCCTGCATTTGCTCTTCATAATGAAGGTTGGTTTGGGACGAGAGCTTCAGCTTCTTGACCCCATCTTCGATATTCTTCACATGCGTACTATCCGTTACTTTAATTTTGACTTCGTTGAACTCAGGTACTGGCTGTTGTTCCTGATTGCTTCCATTAACATTGGCATTAGCTGCATTCGTGATCGCTTCCTGTAGTTTCTTCCCTAAAGACGGGGAGATGAATGCCGTTTTCATATTACTTGCATTTTGGTCAGACATGCCTTCCGGCTTTTTTAATATTCCGATCACGCGAAGTGGAAATTGAATATTAGTTGACGTCATTCCACTTGGACCATAGAGATTAGGCTTCAATATCACCTGTTTTTGATACAAAGGATAAGCGATTAAACGCGTTTGGATATTTCTGTCGCCACTGCCTCCATCATAATCCGAGTTATTGCGAATGGCCTGCTGATTGGAGCGTGAGAGCTGTTCATCAAAAAGTCCCATCGTCGCTCCATAGCTCAAAATAATTGTGTTTTCTTGATCCGTAGGCCCGCCCTGCTGAAATTCGAAGCCGAAGTCGCTCAATGTATCCAGTTCCGTAGCAAATAAGTTGTTAATGTAACCGGATTTGTGATCAACCTCAAATTGCATTGAATTCAGTGTTTGGTAAGTCGCAATGGCTTTGACATTAGGAAAGGTTCGCATGATATCAATTTTGGACTTGGTTATCTCATAAGCCTTGGTTTCATTCGGATCTCTGCTGCTTGTGCTTGATGGTGGGTTTCCGCTATGTATAGTGATTTCGTCTGTCTTCATAAATTGGCTCATCTGCACACGGCTGTAATGGTTAATGGACTCGCCGAACGACAGCGCAACGATAATAGAGGCCGATCCGATTGCGATTCCCATCGTACATAACGCCGTAACCACGACCCGCCGTTTCAGCTGGTCCCAGGCGAGTCGCAAATAATCAAATATATTCATTCGTCTTCACCGACCCAGGGCTCCCCTTCAACCAAAAAACCATCGCGCAGCTGAATCACTCTTTGTGTGCGTCTGGCCACTTCCAGCTCGTGAGTCACAATGACAAAGGTGATGGACAAGGTTTCATTTAATTCGATCAGCAGATCGATAATTTCCTTTTCGGTTTTCGTATCGAGATTACCAGTCGGTTCATCTGCAAAAACGATAGCGGGGGAGGTGATCAGAGACCGTGCGATACTGACTCGCTGCTGCTGTCCGCCTGATAGCTGGGAGGGAAACATATCGCCTTTTTCTTCCAATCCTACCTTTGTTAATAAAGCGATTGCTTTTTCCTTGCGGATCTTGGCTTTGATACCTTGAAATATCAAGGGCAGCTCTACATTCTCGCGAACAGTGAGGTGGGGGATAAGCTCATAGGATTGGAAAATAAAACCGATTTGTGTTCTACGGAACTCGGCGAGCTGATTTTCCGACATTTTCTCAATAGGATGACCATTAATGAGGATGCTTCCTTGGGTAGGCTTCATGAGCCCCGCCATCAAATTGAGCAGGGTAGACTTACCGGAGCCCGAGCTGCCAAGCAGTGCTACTATTTCTCCTTTATTAATGACAAAATGAATATCGTTGAGTACTGGCGTTTCTTCAGCGCCATTATTGAAACGGTGAGACAGATTTTCTACTGCAAGCACGTGATTCCTCCTAAAAGCTTCCGTAGGAAGCTAACTTCGTAAGCCTAAGCTCTGAGTTTTGCGTAGCAAAACTACTTCGTAAGCATTGACTAAGCTTCCGTAGGAAGCCAATTCCGTTACTATCGACTTTGTATGTACAATAGTAAGACGAACGAATCGGCCATTGTGTTGCAGAAATTGTTGTTTTTTGAAAAAAACAGGTTTATTCGACATCCCGGGAACGTAAATGCAGCACGAAAAAGCTGGCCATCGCTACGGCTGACAGGCAAGCGCCCACTCCATACATGACATGAGGTCCCCAATCACGGAACAACCAACCGCCCAAGGCACCGCTGAATAAGCCGGCAAGCCCTGACCAGGTCACCGCGAACAAGGCTTGTCCGGTTGCCCGATATTCATCAGGAATCATACCCTGAATATAGCGGATAACGGTGAACAGGAAGATGCCGAAGGAAATACTGTGCATAGCTTGAATCGCGATGACCCACAACGGATTTTCCACCTGACTCATGAATAGGAAACGAATCACATAAACAAAGGAGCTAACGACGAGCAGTGGCAGCTCCTTGTAGCGATGCCCATATTTGCTGAGCAGAAAAAATATAGGAACCTCGCTTAACGCCGATACCAACCAGGACCAGCCGATAATGGTTTGATCCGCGCCCAATTGCTGCAGAAACAAAGCCAGAAATCCATCGTTAAAGCGGTGGGCCACTGAGGCGATCAGCACAATAAACATGAACATCAGGAAACCATTGGAGCGAATGACCTTGGCCAAATCGGCAAATACGAGCTTTTTGTGTGATGTTCTTCGACCGTCTGTCAGACCTGTCGATATGATTAGTGACAAGCCAATGGTCCCCAAGCACAAATAAATCGTCAGATCCGCACCATACTGCTTCAACACCATACCGAATGCCAGGGAAGCTACAGCAAAACCGATAGAACCCCATACCCGAAAGGATGCGAAGCTTTTGGTAGAGCCCTGAATCGTCAATAGCGTCAAGCTGTCACACAGCGAATTGATCGGGGACTGGAAAAAGAAAAAAAACGGCCATGAGCAGCAGCAGCACGCCGAATTGAGAACTTTGAAATACACATAGCGCCATAATCCACTGCCCGATCAGAACGACGATTAATATCTTTTTAACCGTTCGGTATTTGTCACTGATCAAGCCCCAGAACAAATTGGAAAAAATGCCGATCATCGGTCCAATTGAGTACAGCAAACCGATCTGCACTGTGGAATAGCCCATGGATTTGAAGTACAAAGGAAAGTAAGAGACGATGACCGCCATGGTCATGTAAGAAGAAAAGCTGAAGCCACGCAGGATGGCATACCTCGGCTGCTGGTGCGGTAAAGCTTCGTTCAAACCTATCACTCGTTTCTCGAATTAAGTTTCATATGGAAGGGAGAGCGGTCTCCCGATTTGCGTATATTTCTCAGTACGAGCCCCACGACGACAGCCTCGGCTACCATACCGAGCGACTGGGCAAAGGCCCCGATCATTCCGTTCATTCCTGGACTTACAGCAATGCACAAGGTCAACGTGATTAGCGTAATGAGCACATTTGCCGATTGCGACCATACCATGACCTTCGTTTCACCACGCAGCATGATCAGTCCATTACCATAATCGAGCCAAGGAAAGACCAACACCATAATCATAAACATCTTCAATGTATTTAAGCTTGCATGCATCAATCGTTCGTTTACACCCATGACGTGCTCCATAAACCACATGCCAAGAGGGGTGTAGCACAAGATTGTCAGCAGCAGAACGGGTATACAGGACAACACAATCGTAAATCGAAGGACAGCCTTGGCATCCTTGTTATAGAAGTTCAACACTATCTGGTGAATATACGAGAAAAAGCTTTGTACAAGCTGAGTCAAACCTGCAGCGATCGTAAACGATGCGACAGATAGCTGAAAGTCGGACGTTTTGCCCATAAAGGAATTGATCGCCGGGCCAATAATGACCGCAATAATGGAAGAGTAGAGCAAGGGCTTGTAAAATTGAAAAATTTGACCTGGACGCTCAATCGTATGCTCAGGAGCTTTCTCGGGAATTTTTTTCAGAAGCACGCGTCCTTCGAGGAAGCTCATCAGCGCTTCAACCATCATTCCCGATAAGAAAATAATCGCACCTACCTGCCCGCTGGTTACGCCATTGGTCTTAATGAAATATAAAGAAACCAGATACATCACGAGCAGACGCACGATCATGCCTATGGTCAGCCATTTCGTACGCATGTTAAATATAATGACACCTTGAAATAAACAGCGCAGGCCGGAAAAAATGCTCACAAACATCAATACCCGGTACACATCAATCATCGGTCCAAGCATGTCGTCATCAACACCGAACAAATAGAAAAAAACCCATTTGCCAATAGGCGTATAGGAGATGAGAGCGCCCATGAGCAGGATACTGGAGAAGATATATAGGCTCACGATGGATACGGCCCTGAACGAGACACGATCCCTGACGAGAGCAGAGCAGGTTTGTCTTAGCAAAATCGCAGGTCGCTCGGTAATAGCCAAAATACTGAAGGGTAGCGCATAGCTGGCAATAATAATTTCAGGATGTGCGGACCTTGCTAGCGTACTGTTAATGATCAAATGAGAGATTGTTATCAAACTTGCGGAAATACCAAGCGGGATAAAAAAAGATAATAGCTGTCGAAAGGACACTTTAGTTTCTGGATCGTTACTCATATAAGGATCTCCTACTTGAACCCATTCTCAAAATCATTCCTCCCAGTATAGCACACTTTACGATAACTCAATGCGAAAATTTGTCTATTGCCTCTGGCAGAAGGAAAGGGGTTCATGGTACATTAGTGTACATACAAAACATCTCTATTGCATGGAAAGGTGTTGTGCCGTATGGCTTGGAGCTTCGTAACCGATGAACGTCTCGGCATCCCGCTGCCACACTTTGATAACGATTGGGAAGACTATTCGGAAGAAGAACGTTCGATTATTTTACTGCGCTGGGAAGAAATTCGCGGTACGATACCTGATCATATAAAAAAGCTGGAGCAAATCATCATTAAGAAGCAAAATCAACTGAATGTAGAGGATAACTTTAAGCTGTCATGTCAGCTAAACTCCGAAATTGCCGAGTTGGCGGGTACAATTAATGAATTGAACCTATGGTTTAGAGTCAATCAGGACGTTGCGACCTCCGCTGTGCATCATTGAAGGCAGGTAAATAGGATTCATTTTGCCGATTCGGTTTATTTATGGTGGGCATTGCCGATTCTTTATATTATAATGTAGGGTATGGGTTTCGACTGGAATCAAGTTAAGGAAGGTGGAAATGTTTTGTCGTGGACAGAAGGAGTAAGTAGATTGTGGCTTGTGTTAAAAGAACATCGGCCTTCGCTCTATCCTACGGAGGAGTGGGATGATCTGCTGGATATCAAAATTGCGAAGCTGTCGAAGGAAGGCACGAACACGGATCAATTAACTTACGTACATGCCGTTCAGTCGGGTTTGCACTTGTTGAATGAAAGCTTGGACAAGTCACACACGCTCTCGCAGGATATTCACAATACCACAGGGAGCTATTGGCATGGGATCATGCATCGGATGGAGGGCGACTACAGCAACTCGAAATATTGGTTTCGTCAGGTAGGGGATCACCCTGTATTTACTCTATTACTTCAACAAGTGAAAGAGATTTACCGACAATCCCATGCAGAGTATGAATCCATTAGCAGCGATAACCTGAAGGGCCGACTGGACAAACTCGTTTCGAGCTCGTCATGGGACCCTTACGGTTTCGTCGATCTGGTTCAGCAGCAGGTAACGGTTGCAAGGGATGACAATGCTGAACAGCTTTTGCAGCATATCCAATGGATTGAAATCAAGCTCCTGCTGCAATATTGCTATGATAAGAGTGGAGGAACAGCTTTTGATTTTTGAAGCTGGCCGCACACGGCTCGCCCCACGCCATCCCATGCAGTTGATGCTGCGTATGTATCGCTATGTGCTTCCGGAGGTTCAGGAGCAGCTTCGGTATTGGCGTAATAAGGCGGAAGCTATGCCAGACCAAGAGTTAAAGAAGCAAGCACTTGACAGCTTGACAAGTAAACAATTTCATTGTCAAGGCGGAGCGGTATATGCGACTGCTAATTTGCCTATGCGTCATGTATTAATTCCGTTGATTATTGCGTTTCAGACGATCAGTGACTATCTGGATAATTTGTGTGATCGAAGCACCTCGCTGGACCCTCAGGATTTTCGCAGGCTCCATCAATCGATGCTTGATGCTATTAATCCGGCTCAGCCACTCCATGACTATTATGCATATCGAACGGAACAAGAAGATGGCGGTTATTTAAATGAGCTTGTCAAAACATGCCAGGCAAGTATTCGCATGCTTCCCTCCTATGCGCTGGTCACTGATTCGGTGCTGAAATGGGTTGGATTGTATTGTGATTTACAGGTGTACAAGCATATTCGGCAGGACCTCAGGGAGCAAGCGCTGGCGGAATGGTGGGAGCAGTATGAGAGCAGCCATAAGGACATTAGCTGGAATGAGTTTGCTGCGGCAACAGGTTCCACTTTAGGTGTGTTTATGATGTTTGTGGCAGCCTCAGAATCATCCTTAACGCTCCGGTTCGTTGACATTATCCAGGAAGTCTATTTTCCTTATATTTGCGGCTTACACATTTTACTTGATTATTTGATTGACCAGCAGGAGGATCAGCTTGGAGGCGATCTGAACTTTTGCAGCTATTATACGGATATGGAGCAAACCGTAGAACGTATAGCTTCGTTTGTTATTGAAGCCAGAATGAGAACTAAACGGCTGGTCAACCCGGCCTTTCATCAGATGATTATTGAGGGACTGCTCGCGCTCTATTTGTCAGATCCGAAGGTTAGTAAACAGAGACAGGTGAAGGCAATATCGCGAAAATTAATGAAGGGAAGTCCTTGGACGAGGCTCTTCTTCTTTGCAAACAGCATACTGGTTCGTAAAAGATACTAATTGTTCATTTCCTAGGGAGGAAACCATACATGACAGTCAAAAAAATAGCAGTGCTTACAAGCGGTGGAGATTCACAAGGTATGAATGCAGCGGTCCGTGCGGTCGTGCGCAGCGGGCTTTATCATGGATTGGAGGTATATGCAGTCCAACGGGGTTATGCCGGCTTGATCAATGATGATATTCGTCAAATGGATCTTAGAAGCGTAGGAGATATTATTCAACGCGGCGGAACAATACTGCAAACGGCTCGATGTAAAGAGTTTATAACACCTGAAGGTCAGCAGATGGGTGCCGACAACCTAATGAAAAGAGGAATTGACGGTCTTGTCGTCATTGGCGGCGATGGCTCTTATCAAGGTGCGAATAAGCTGAGCAAGCTTGGAATTAAAACAATGGGTCTTCCAGGAACGATTGATAACGATATTCCTTTTACCGATTATACAATCGGATTCGATACAGCGGTTAGTATTGTCGTAGATGCGATTAACAAGCTGCGTGATACGATGAGCTCTCATGAACGTTCTTCGATAGTCGAGGTTATGGGACGTTATTGTGGAGATATTGCTTTGTATGCCGGTCTGGCAAGCGGTGCAGAAACGATACTGGTGCCGGAAGTTCCATTTGATTTGGATGAAATCTCGGATCGGATGGAAACGAACTTCAAATTGGGCAAACGTCACAGTATCATTATTGTTGCCGAAGGCGTATGTAAAGGCGAAGATATTGCTAATGAGATTTCCAGGCGCAAGGATTCGATTGAACCGCGTGTAACCGTACTTGGCCATATTCAACGTGGGGGAGCGCCTACGCATAATGACCGTATCCTGGCTAGTAGCCTTGGAGATTTTGCAGTAAGAATGTTAATCGAGGGTGAGTCCGGCAAAGGCTGCGGAATTATCAAGGGTGAGCTTACGATTACTGATATCGAAAAAGTCGTTAATACCAAAAAACAGTTCAATATGGAGCTGTACGAGCTGGCTAAGCGCTTGTCCCAATAATCTATACGTCAAACAAGGCAGTTCTCTTCAAAAGAAGAGGACTGCCTTGTTTGTTTGATGAACGATATGTCAATTTGTGTTATCTATTTGGTTTGCTGCAGCTTCAGCGCATTCAAAATTTCCGCTGTCGGCCGATTTCCTTTTTTGGCATACACAATGATTCCATCCTTATCGATTACAAAAACACAGCGCTGCTGGCCAAGAAGAAACATTTTACCGACATCATACAAATGACGCACTTGGTCTCCCTGATCGCTAATTAACGGAAAATCATATCGAAACTTTTGAGAAAATTGTTTGTGCTCAGCTAGTGAACCGGGGTTTACGCCCACTACCAATGCATTGTACACGGCATACTCGGTTTTGGAATCGCGAACAGCACACAATTGTTTGGTGCAAATCGGTGTCTCATCCTTAGGGTAAAAAATCAGCACGACAGGCTGTTTGCCAAAATAATCGCTCAGGTGCAACGGACCTTGTGTACTCTCAGCGTTAAAAGACGGTGCTTGTTGTCCAATTGCCAGCATGGAGCTTCATCTCCTTTAAGTAGATCTTCTGCTATTGTAACGATAAACAGAAATGACATGCAAGTTTTGAGCCCGAATAAGCATCCAAAGATTGACCTCGTTATTTGAGTGTACTAAAATGTATGAAAACTAGATGATTAAGGGAGATATCATAACATGACAAAAATTGCTATCATTTGCGGAAGTAATCGTAAACAGGCAACAACTGCACAGCTATGCCGACATTTGGAACAAGTGTTAGTGAATAAAGGATGTCAGGTTATTTTTCTGGATTTGTACAGCTTACCGTTACCGCTCTATTCACCGGATGTCGAATGCGATGATGCGAATCTTGCCATATTCAAGAATGGTCTGAATGAAGCGGACGGCATTATTTTGGCAACACCTGAATACCACGGTGCACCATCCGGTGTGTTAAAAAATGCGTTGGATTATACAGGGTTTGCCCAATTTGACGGGAAAGTGGTGCTATCGGCGAGCTCGACTGGTGGTCCGGTAGGAGTAAGCTCCTTGCAGCAACTGCAAACGATCGTTCGTAATGTACATGGTATCAACTGCCCGGAATGGATTTCGATTGGTGGAGAGAACCGGATCTTTACGCCTGAAGGTGAACCGGCCAATCAGAAAACGCGTGAACGTGTATTACATACGCTCCAATATTTTGTGAAAATGGTCGAGACTTTCAGTTCGATCAAGCAATAACTCAAGCTTGGGGTGAAATCAGCTAATGACAATTTTAAACAATGACTGGGCCGAGCAGCTTGCAATTGAATTTGAACAACCGTATTACCTGGAGCTGCGCCAATTTTTGAAGCAGGAGTACAGCACACGAACGATTTATCCGAATATGCATGATATTTTTAATGCGTTGCACTATACGCCTTATGCGAAAGCCAAGGTAGTTATTCTCGGCCAAGACCCTTACCATGGACCTGGACAGGCTCACGGGCTAAGCTTCTCAGTGAAACCGGGGGTGAGACAACCGCCATCGCTGCAAAATATGCTTAAAGAGCTGCGTGACGATATTGGCTGCACGATACCGAACAATGGATATTTAGTGCCTTGGGCCGAGCAGGGGGTATTGCTGCTTAACACGGTGTTGACTGTACGGGAGGGAGAGGCCAATTCGCATAAAGGCAAAGGCTGGGAACGCTTCACGGATCAAATTATACGCAAGCTTAACGAGCGTGAGCAGCCGCTGGTATTTATCCTGTGGGGCAGTAATGCTCAGCAAAAGACTCAGCTCATTACCAATGAGCATCATTGCATACTGCGTTCGGTACACCCAAGTCCTTTGTCCGTACACAGAGGTTTTTATGGAAGCAAGCCCTATTCGCAAACCAATGATTTTCTGCGAAGTATAGGTCAGAGTGAAATCAATTGGCAGCTGCCGAACTTATAATTTTATTAAAATATAATCCACCATAACCTCATCTACAAAAGAAAAGAAGGCCTTGCGTCGGCAAGGCCTTCTTTTGCATACTTTTCAATCCGAACTAAAACCATCCCACCCAAAGTCAAGCTTGTCCCGGAGGGGCCAAAGCGCCCCGAAAACACCAAAGTCCGCGCTCCAGCCATAGCACCCAAAGTCAAGCGCGCCCCGAGAACACCAAAGTCAGCGCTCCAGCCATCGCATCCCAAAGTCAAGCTTGTCCCGGAGGGGCCAAAGCGCCCCGAGAACACCAAAGTCAGCGCCCCATCCATCGCACCCAAAGTCAAGCGTGTCCCACAGGGACGATAAGCGCCCCGAGAACACAAAACTCCGCGTCCCACCCATGGGAGTCCAGAGGGCAACGCCCTTTGGGGCCCTCCCTAGCAGGGAGGGTTTGGGAGGGTTATCCACCCAAGTAGTTGACATCTCCCGTATACGTATTGACTGCATTCCATAATAAATATTCTTCCACGCCGTTATCCTTTAACGCTCTAATTTGATCATCCAGCTCATGCTTGCCGTATTTTACATAACCTTTTACCCAAGACGCTGTGAAGTCCTGAATCCATGGTCTGACAATAGGCTTTAAATTCAATGACTGGATCGGCTCCAATTTCTTGGTTGTATCCTTCATGGCTCCATTAATCGTTTGGTAAGGTGCAGCATCAGGCACATTGGAGCCGTACCATCCGGTACTGTAATGACTTGGATAAATCATCGGACTTATCACGTCTACATTTTCCGAGATTTTCTCAAAATCCTGACCGATACCTTCAGCGGCTGGAACGGCTGCCGCGTAGCCAAAAATATCAACGGATACTCTCACGCCAAGAGGAGATAGCTGTTCTCTGGCATATTTAACGAATTCGGATACAGCATCGATTCTTGAACGCTCATCCTTATCATACTTTAAGATGTCGGCACGTTTTTCGAAGCCCTCGGGGAAACGTACGTAATCAAATTGAATTTCTTTAAAACCCGCTTTAGCCGCTTCTTTGGCAATGTTAATATTATAATCCCAGACTTCTTTGCTATACGGGTTAACAAAGCTTTCCTTACCATTACTCCATAGGGTGCCGTCAGGGTTTACAAATGAAAGCTCAGGTCGTTTTTTGGCGAGTACCGTGTCCTTGAATACTACGATTCTAGCAATTGGATAGATTTGATGCTCTTGCAGTGTGCTCATGAGCTTCGGCATATCCGCAATAATTTTTTGAGTGGATTCCAAAGCTTCAAGTTCGGGATTTCCTGTCGGATAGGTAATATATCCCCAATCGTCTTTAATATCTATGACCATCGAGTTCAGTTCAGTGTCATCCATCAGCTTCAGAAGTGTGCTCATCCGCGCACCGGCAGCACTATGAGCTGTAACATATACGCCTTTTACCTTCGGGGCTTCCTTTTGCGGGTCTATCTTGTTCACAGGGCGCAAACGGTCAGCTGTCGTGTTTGCATTTGCTGATGCCTGTGGTGAAACTTGCTGCACAACCGCATTTTTCGAGTCTAGTGATGCCTGAACGAGCTGATCAAAGCTTACATCCGGATGATCTGCACCAGTTTGACTCATCATCATTAATAATGAAGCTAGTAATAATTCCATAGTTGCCTAATCTCTCCTTGCCAGAATGATATTTTCTATTATAATAGAGAAGCTTGGTGCATCATAGGGAAAAATAACGGATTGTGTTGAATTTTCGGATATAGTGACATATTACCCAAAGGATAGGTGTTATGAATAAACAAATTTGGACACTGCGCGGCCTTAACTTAACCTACTATGCAACTTCAGCTGTCCTGATGCCTTTTCTCCCTCTTTATTTTGGCTTAAAAGGTTATTCTTCATCACAAATCGGTTTGCTTATGATGGTAGGTCCTTTCGTGGCCATATTCGCGCAGCCGTTGTGGGGTTATTTAAGTGACCGCTATAACACACTCAAATTTATTATTTTCGGGTTATGGGCCTTGACCGTTGCTTCTAGTGTAGGGATTTTTCAGACGGACGCTTATGTTTGGGCGTTTGTTTTTATGTTGATGCTTTATTTCTTTATGCTGTCAGCAGTGCCGCTGCTCGACAGTATTACAATCAAGGGGGCTGCCCAAAGTGGGAAGTCGTACGGATCAGTAAGACTGTGGGGCTCTATTGGTTTTACGGCAGCGGCAGTTATATCCGGCTTTATTCTTGAAGCACTGGGTGGGGTGCAGCATATCGCCTGGCTTTATTGGACTGCCTGGATATTACCGTTGATTTTGCTGTTGTTTTTGAAAGACGACAAAACAAGCGGCAAAAAAATTTCGTTAAAAGAAGTCGGCAGCATCGTGAATAATCGTCCCTTTCTCTGGTTTTTACTGCTGATTTTCATATTGATGGTTCCTCACCGGATGAATGACGGACTATTTGTGCTTTATTTGAAGGATCTTGGGGGGAGCGACTCGATGGCGGGGTGGGGATGGGCTATAGCTGCTGTTGGCGAGATACCCGCATTTGCCCTGCTGAGCAGATATATGAATCGCTATCACGAAATGGCGCTGCTCGGCGTTGTATCCATTCTGTATACCATACGCTGGCTGCTGTACGGCTGGATTACAGATCCAACAGCTCTGATGTTTATGCAGATGATGCATTCCTTTACTTTCGCGATTTTTTGGATCGTGGCGCTGCAGTATGCAGTTCGATTGGTACCGGAAGAGATGCGTTCCACGGGATTAGCCCTTTTTTCAGCAGTTTTTTTAGGATTGGCGGGTATTACGGGAGGTTTCGTAGGTGGTTATATCAAGGATCTGTGGGGTGGACAGTGGATGTATTTACTGGGTGCTTGTATGACGGCATTAGCTGCAGTACTTTTCCTTGGGACTCACATTCTTACGCTGAGAGCAAAAAAAACCAACTGATTCCTTGAAATCAGCTGGTCGTATAAGTTTTCGTTGAACGTTCAACGAAGCTTTTTCTAATTCAATTCGTAATTATTTGGTATGCTGATTGCTAGAATCCTGGGTAACCTCATGCAGTTCTTTTTTCGGGGTTGGTGTCGTTTCATCTGAGGAAGACCCGTTACCGGAAGTTGCCTCTTTGAATTCGCGAAACATCTTTCCGAAGCCGCGACCTAATTCAGGCAATTTATTGGGTCCGAACAGCAGCAGTGCAACAAGTGCGATTAATATGATATGCCATGGAGATAAAGCTCCCACGTAATACACCTCCGATTTTGTTTAACAAACCTATCATAACATGTTTTTATTATAGCATAGCAGTCATTTATTACGAAACCATAACAATTTTTGCATGGTCCCAAATAAAGACGCCCCCTTAATGGAGAAAGGCGTCTTTTTGTTGTTCCGAAATACTGTGTTGAATGATTTCCATAGCATCTCCCGCTTCCAACGCTTCAATCCCGTTCCTAAGTACAATCTCAAATTCGAGCTCGGACCTTGTCAGGAAAGGATACAACTCGGGAGTCAATCTCATCACGATCGTCGATAACTTCACTGTTTCCACAAGCAACACCCTTCCTCGTCTTATTTGAGAAGATCAGGTTTGACTTACGATGAACAAAGGTAAAGCTGAAGATATGAATGAGATTACTCTTTTATTATAGCACAAGGAGACTAAATAGAAATGGTTAAAATTACTTCTTTTTAAAAGACCCCGAGCGTGTGCTCGTACTGGGTTTTGAGCTGCTTGAAGATTTGTTGGACGAAGTAGAGCCGTCATTTTTCCTGATATTGCTGGATGAGCTGCTACTATTCGATGATGTAGACGGTTTTGTTGATGTCGAACCAGATGGCTTCGATGAAGATGATGGGCTTGTAAAGCTGCCCTTGCTATCCGATACAGATGGTGTAGCCGATTTACCCGGTTCAGGCGTTGTTGGCTTCGAGCTGCTGTTCGAGCTATTGTTGGAAGATGGAGCCGGCGTCGCAGGTGTAGTTCCAAAGCTTCCTTTGCGATCTGTCGTCGTTGGTGCAGGTGTCGATTTGGCTGGTGCCTGCGGCTTGGCTGCTGGTTGTTGATATTTGCCATAATCATCATAACGCTGGGTCGTTCGGTAACCCTTGTAATCAGAACCTGAGCGATTTCCGTTAAACCAACTGCTTCCAAGTAATGATTGCAGCACCGAAGCCGCTACGTACCCCTGAAGAAAGGATGAATCATAGTTTTCTTTGGCGTATTCAATGCTGTCGATTTCAACTAAAGTATTATTTTCTTTGTCAGGATCCTTTTGTACATTGATAATTCTACTATTATAAACAAGGAACATTTGATCTAATGATTCCTTGCTCATTTCCTTTGGTTTTTCATTGGCTGCTATCTCGTTAGATACCGTAGGAACGTCCTTGCCTTCTACGGAATAAACCTTGGCTGTAGTTTTTCCTTGTCCTTGAACATCAACAAGCGAATAATTATCTTTTACATAATTACCCGCATCGCTACAACCTGCAATCATAGAAAATATAAGTACAAAAACGATAGTGACGGCTATCCACGAAACCATCTTTTTATTCAAATTGAATCACCTCCATACGGCATTTAACCGTATTGTGAACTGTATACTAACGGCCGCCTTTCATAAATTTAATTTGACCTGCAGGTGTCTTGGTGCCTTCCATCGCAACAAATTTACCATCCTGCCATTGCAGGAAGAAATATTGTCCATCCGGACCAAAGTATCGCCAGAGCATAACATCTTCACTGCCGCGGAAATCAGTGTTCCCCTCAATTCGAACCATATCACTGCGCTGGCTTTCCAGAGTATAAGTAATACCCCCATTAACTTCCAAGGAGGTTGGAACATCATTCGGACTGTCCAGAGCTCCTTCAACGAATTCGCAAATAAAGCATTCATACGTGCGGCCTTTCTCGACCAACAGGCAGGAAATGGTGTTACCATTTTGCAAATAATAAGCTATCCGATGGGGAGGGAAGCCGCGGTCAAAATAAATTTGCTTTCCTGATACAATATACTCCTCAAGGTCAACATTCACAATGTCACCAACCACAGTGTCCTCCATCGGATTGGATGCCTGCACAGGAGGTTGTTCCTTTTGGCTCTTCAGAATAGAGCCGACTCTTTTCCAAATCGACATGGGCAATTTCTCCTTTATACAACCTTGAATAAATAACGACTTAACAAACATTATAACTAATATATACGACTAAGAGGTAGTGCAGGTTTCAAACGGGTTATTATTATTCTTAGTCATCTGAAATTTCTGGAATATTTTTAGAGTTTATGGTACAATACTAAAGATATTCTTAAGTACGGCCTTGCGTATGTAATTACGAATGCTTCGGACGCATTTTATAGATACAAAAAAGGATATAGGAGTCGCACTTAAGGGTATATACAAACAACACCCTAAAAGGAGAATGAAAACATTTGAAAAATTTTAGTGAATTCGGCTTGGACCCAACGGTATTGCGTGCCATTACAGAGATGGGCTTTGAGGAATCGACACCGATTCAAGAAAAAGCTATGCCTATCGCAATGGACAATCGCGATTTAATCGGCCAAGCGCAAACCGGTACAGGGAAAACGGCGGCATTCGGTATTCCATTAGTAAACAAAATCGACGTTAAAGAAGACAGAATCGTCGCTTTGATTATGTGCCCGACTCGTGAGCTGGCCATACAGGTTGCAGAAGAAATCGAAAAGCTCGGCAGATTTAAGGGCATTCGCTCTTTGCCAATCTATGGCGGTCAAGATATCGTGAAGCAAATTCGTGCTTTGAAAAAAAGACCGCAAATCATTATCGGTACACCTGGACGGTTACTTGATCACATCAACAGAAAAACAATCAAGCTGGATGACGTACAAACGGTTATCCTTGATGAAGCAGACGAAATGCTGGACATGGGTTTCATGGAGGACATCCAGTCCATCTTGAAGCTGGTTCCTTCGGAACGTCAAACGATGCTGTTCTCAGCAACAATGCCAACCAACATCCAAAGATTGGCACAACAATTTTTACGCAATCCAGAGCATGTATCTGTAATTCCTAAGCAAATGAGTGCACCTTTGATCGATCAATCGTACATTGAATTGCAGGAAAGACAAAAATTCGATACTTTGTGTCGTTTGATTGACATGGACTCACCGGAATTGGCCATCATATTTGGACGTACAAAACGCCGGGTTGACGAATTGGCAGAAGGCTTGCAAAAACGCGGCTATACAGCAGAAGGTTTACACGGTGACTTGTCACAAAATCAGCGCGATAACGTAATGCGTAAATTCCGTGACGGAAGTATTGATGTATTGGTAGCTACCGACGTTGCAGCTCGTGGTCTGGACGTTTCCGGTGTTACTCATGTAATCAACTTCGATTTGCCGCAGGATCCTGAAAGCTATGTTCACCGTATCGGTCGTACAGGCCGTGCAGGTAAAGAAGGCGCAGCTTACACCTTCGTTACACCAAGAGAAATCGATCACCTGAATTTTATCGAGAAGTTGACTCGTCAAAAGATCGCCAAGAAGCCAATGCCAAGTATTGCTGAAGCCATCGAAGGCAAGCAAAAAATGACAGCTGAGCGTATCCTGGATCTGTTGGACAAAGACGATCACAATGAATATAAAGGCCTGGCTATTCAATTGCTGGAGCAGCATGATTCCGTTCACCTGTTGGCTGCAGCATTGAAATTGTTAACTGGCGACAAGAAAGAAGTTAATATTGAATTGACTCCTGAAGAGCCGTTACGTGCCAAGAAGAGAAGACAAGATGTACGCAGCTCCGGACGCAAGCCGACTGGCAGCTACGGTACAGCAGCAGGCGCTCGCAGCGGTGGCAGCGGCAGACCTTATGATCGTTCTTCTGGTTCCAGTAGTGGTGGTTCGAGACCTCCACGCAGTGGCAGCAGCGGCGGTGGAAGCCGTGACTACTCCTCACGTGAAGGTCGCGACAACCGTGGCAGCAGCAATCGCAATGAAGGCCGTGATTACGGTCGGGATCGTGGTTTTAACCGCACCACATCTGCTCGTCCCAATGAAGATCTTGTGAAAAACTAATGCTCTCGAGGTGAAGCTTGCGTTTCAAGCTTCACCTTTTGTTTTGCTACCTTCCAATGCTAAAATAAGCTATAATATACGATATACGAATTTTTCAGTTACGCATATGAACGAGGAGGGCATTGTTTTGGAATTTAGAGGTATCATGGGAGGGTTTTACCGTATATCGGAATGGATTATGCGGTTATCTGTTATTAACGTATTATGGGTAATATGTGCGCTTCCCTTCTTCCTGTTAGGTCTGCTTTTATTGCAAACGGAATCGTTGGATCAGTTGATGTCGACTTTGATTCTAATTGCCATTGTATCGCCGTTTACCTTGTTTCCTTCGACCGCTGCGATGTTTGCCGTTGCTCGGAAATGGTTGACTGGTGAAGAGGATGCACCTTTATTAAAAACCTTTTTCAGAGGTTACAAAGATAACTTCGTACAGAGCATGCTTGGTGGTATTGTGTATGCTTTAATCGCTGTCATCCTGTATACGAACTTTAAATTTTACGGGAGTCAAACAGGAACCTTTGGTGTTTTAAAGTTTTTAGTGTTGACGCTTACAGCTTTAATTGGAGTTTCGTTCTTCCATTTCTTTTCGATCATTAGCCATTTGCACATGAAATTTTTTCAAGTCCTGAAAAATGCGATATTGATTTCGATCGGGCATCCGATTCGTTCCTTGTCGATGATCATTTGTAACGGATTTGTGGTGTATATCAGCTTTACACAATTTACTTTTTTAATCCCATTCTTTATGGGAAGTCTAATCGCGGTTATTTCGTTTTGGCACTTTAATCTCATATTCGGCAAGCTGCAGACCAAGCAGCAGGCCATGGAGGAGAAAGCTGCTGAGGAGGCCGAGGAGGCTGCTCGTAAAGCGAAAGCTGAGTCGGGTGTTGAATCACTGGGAACATCAGAAAATGATCAGGATAGCCGTTTACTGCCGACGATAAACCTGGACAAAAAAGATTCGGAAGAAGAAAACAAAACGGATAAACCATAACTACCCTGACCTGGATATAATCAATGCGAGCGCTGAGGTTTACAATTATGCCTCAAAATCATATAATAAGGGTACAAAAAAATCCTGCGATGTTCGTTACGGTTTTAAGTTGTTTTGAACCAATGACTGTTTCTTGGGAGACCTACATCAAACCATGGCTGACATGCCCTCGAAAAGGGACCTCAAAAGTGGTTTTGCGGACACCCACCTGCGAGAGCGGGTTTGAAGCGCTAAACCGGACGGCATTTGCGGGTTTTTTTGCGTCCTATTAATGGAGACATATAATTCAGCCATATATTCCAAGTGCATATTATTTCCTCGGAAATTATTGCTAGCTTTAAACGCAAGATTCGATATCCTGGTATTTTAAAATGACAGAGCAAACAAAAACCAGTCCAACACTGAATTCTCGTGTTGTGACTGGTTTTTGTTTGTTTGGAAATGGAGTAACAGTAAGAATGTTGAGATTATGAGGAAACGAGATCATTGAGTTGATGCATCGTGTTTTTTAATGTGGGATACAACGTCTGATAAACCTCATAATATTTCTCGTATTGAGCCTGCCGCTGCGGATTTGGATCAACCCGTTCTACGGTCTCGATCCAACGTTCGCAGAGGTCGCTAATCTCTTGTTGAAGCACGCCTGAGGCGGCCATGACTGCAGCGCCATAAGCGGGTCCGTCCGTTGAATTAACTGTAATCACTGGATAACCAAATATATCAGCAATCATCTGTCTCCAAAATAAGCTGCGCGCACCACCGCCGCTTACACGCAGCTCCTTGATCTCAATGCCTGAGGCTTTGATGAGCTCCATAGAATCTCTCAGCCCAAATGTAATGCCTTCGAGCACAGCTCTTGTTAAATGAGCCTTACCATGTCGAAGATTCAGGCCTATGAAGCCTCCACGGGCCTTAGGATCGGGATGAGGTGTGCGCTCTCCCGTCAAATATGGCATAAAGAGCAGTCCCTCGCTACCCAAAGGAGCACTTTCGGCAAGTGCTGTTAAAAACTCATAAACATCGCGTCCTTCAGCCTCTGCCTGCTGCAGCTCTTCAAATGCAAAATGGTTTTTCCACCATTGAAATGATCCTCCGGCAGCAAGCATGACACCCATCCGATGCCATTTTCCTGGAACCCCATGGCAAAAGGAGTGAAGCCTGCAAGCGGGATCCATCTGATAGCTGTCATCATGAACGAACACAACACCGGAAGTACCGAGAGCTACGGAAGCTATTCCTTCGCGTACAACACCAACACCTACCGCACCGCATGCTTGGTCTCCACCACCCGCCACGACGGGTGTACCGGTCTTGAGCCCTGTCAGCTGGGCAATCTCAGCGAGTAGATAGCCTGCTACTTCATTGCTCTCGAATAAGGGAGGCAACCACTCCATCGGAATATCGAGACGATTGACGACATCCTCAGACCACTTGCGCTCGGCAACATCCAGCAATAAAGTACCACTGGCATCGGCTACGTCCATACCAAGAGCCCCTGTCAGCTGTAAACGTACATAGTCTTTTGGCAGCAATAAATGTTGAGTTTGACGATAGTGCTCAGGCTCATGATTTCGAAGCCAAATCACCTTGGGTGCTGTGAAGCCGGTTAGTGCCTTGTTGCCTGTTAATCGGCCTAACTCAGCCTGACCTCCGACTGCCTGCTCGATGAAGTCGCATTCTGCTGCTGTACGCTGGTCGCACCATAATAAGGCAGGACGTACGACCTGCAGCTCGGAATCAAGGAATACGGAGCCATGCATTTGGCCTGATAATCCGATGCCTGCGACCTCGTCGCCCGCAACCGATGCCTTTGCTAGTAAGGCCACTACACTTGCCACTGTACCTTTCCACCAATCCTCGGGGTGCTGCTCGGCCCAGCCGGGTTCAGGCTGCAGAAGTGGATATTCCTCGCTATGGCTTGCTTTGACCTTTCCCTGATCATCAACCAAAATACATTTGACTGCTGATGTTCCTAAATCAATACCTAAAAAGTAAGTCAATGGGGTTCACCTCGAAATGTAATATAGGAACTTTGTTTATTTAATAAACAAATGATTCTATACATATATTCGCAATGAATTTATGAAATCCTGCTCCATGTGCCATACAAATAGAATAACTGTCATAAAATTGTAAAGAATTTTAATATGAATCACATAGTTTGTCTAAAGTGTGAAATAATACTTTCTCAACCGAACAAACAATGGTATGATTAAAGATAGTGTTTACAGATTATATTTTGCACTTCTCATGAGGGGGGAAAGCTTTGTTAAAGCGAACCTTAATCGGCCTAATTCGCAGTCACGATGGGACAGGAGAGAAAGCCAAGGATCCGGCATTAAAGACCCGGTATTATAAGCTTTCTATGGATCAAGTTTGGGATGAAGTTACCAATATGTTTAAGAAAATGAATGGGTACAAGCTTCTCCATGAGGTAAGAAATGTAGGGGAAATCGTTGTAGAGAAAAAGACAGTTACAGGTCGGACGCAAGATATTACATTAACCTTATTCGGGATAAACCCACTAAAAACAGCTATCGATATTTATTCGGCTTCTCGAGGGTCGCTCGGGGACCTTGGATCCAATTACCGCACCATCCTGGAAATATACAAACAGCTAGACAAAAGGCTTGCCGCTTACAAAGAGGATTAATTGAAAAAGTAGGCAAGTTGATTGCAAGGTTTGTAAGGCTATCTAATGTAGGTTTACATAAAAACAGCGGGGGAAGCTTGGCTTCTCCCGCTGTTTTTATGTCATGGAATGTTAGACTTTCCACTAAATTGAATTATACGAGCTTTTTAACAGCTTCGATGGCATTTTCATAATTAGGATGTTCTGTCATTTCGCCTAAGTATTCAACATATTGTACGTTATCGTTCGCATCAAGAACAAAGATAGATCTCATCAATAAATGAATCTCCTTGATCAATACGCCATATGCTAATCCGAAGGAATGGTTTTTGTAATCGGAAAGTGTAATAACTTTATCGATACCGGCTGCTCCGCACCAGCGGGCTTGTGCAAAAGGAAGGTCAACGCTGATTGTCAATACGACTACATTATCGCCCAATTTAGCTGCTTCTTCATTGAATCGGCGAGTTTGAGCGTCACAAACGCCTGTGTCAAGAGAAGGGACCACGCTGATCAGCTTGACTTTGCCTGCATAGTCAGCCAGTGTTGCTTGCTCCAACAAATTTTTGTTAACAGTGAAATCTGGAGCTTTGTCGCCTACCTTAACTTCATTGCCAACTAAAGTTATCGGATTGCCTTTCAGGGTTGCTACACCTGTACGCTCTTGTGCCATGTTAATTGGGCCTCCTTATTATCTTATGAGAATGATTGGTATTTCACCAAGTTTTATTATAAACTTTTTAAAAGGAATTTGTCCAATCGAAGGGAGATCAATCGTGTGGAGTTAAGGCAGCTTCAATATTTTGTGAAAGTGGCAAGAAAACAGCATGTAACCAATGCCGCAGAAGAGCTACACGTTGCACAATCAGCGATTAGCCGACAAATTCATCAGCTTGAGGAAGAATTGGGGGTCCCTCTGTTTGTACGTAAAGGACGCAATCTGCAGCTCACTTCAGTGGGTAAGCTGTTTCTTGAACGCATCGAAGTGGTCTTGGCTGATATGGAGCGTGCGGTCAGTGAGGTTAGGGAATTTCTGGACCCTGAGGCGGGGGAGATTCGTATTGGTTTCCCGCATAGCCTGGGGATCTACTTGCTACCGACTGTAGTTGCGAGCTTTCGTCAATCGCATCCCAATGTGAAATTCAGGCTGCGACAGGGAACGTATAACAGTCTCATTCGTGATGTGATGAAGGGAGAGATTGATTTATCTTTTATTTCTCCTTTTCCTGAAAAGCATCTTTATGTAAGCGGCAGACTGCTTTTGCAGGAGGAGTTGTATGCTATATTGCCGCAAGGACATAAACTGGCAGACAATGAGACCATCAGGCTTGAGCAGCTCAGGGAAGAATCGTTTGTTATGTTTAGTGATGAGTATTCACTTCGAAATATTGTATTGGAAGCTTGTGCAAAGGCGGGTTTTGTCCCGCGGATCGGTTTTGAGGGCGAAGAGACGGATACGATCCGTGGATTAGTGGCTGCGGGTGTGGGGGTAAGTCTGCTGCCAGAGATGGCCTTGACTGAAATTAGCCAGTTGCAGCCGGCCAAGGTGAGGGTTATTGAACCGCTGGTGACTCGTAGTGTAGGATTAATTCAAAGAACCGGGGACAAGCTGCCGCTTGTTGCTGAAATGTTTCAGCATTTTTTATTTGATCATTTTCAAGAGAACTAGAAAACTGAAAAAGCTGGCCTTCCTGCTCGTTTGAGCGTTGGAGGACCAGCTTTTTTTTAATCCCTGCGGTTGTTGAAAATCATGATGTACTTGAGAAGCTGAAGTAGAGAAATCAGTGCAGCGGCTACATAAGTAAGTGCAGCAGCGTTGAGTACCTTGGAAACCCCTTTTTTCTCGTCATTACGAATAAAGCCTTGGGAAATCATGAGCTCTTTGGCACGATTGCTTGCATTGAACTCCACCGGAAGCGTTACGAGTTGAAAGGCAACTGCTGCGGAAAAGAAAATGATGCCAATACCGAGCAGGAAATTAAATTGCTGAAAAAACAATCCTGCCATGATGAGAAATGGAGCAATGCCAGATGCGAAGTTAACGGCGGGAAACATAAAGTGCCGGAATGAAAGCATGGGATAGCTCAGTTTGTGCTGAATGGCATGACCGACCTCGTGACAAGCGACCGATATGGCTGAAATGGACGTTTCATAATACACCGGCTCCGATAAACGCACGACACGATGGCTTGGATCGTAGTGGTCGGTAAGACTGCCTTGAACGGGCTCGACAGGTATATCATACAAACCGTTGGCATCGAGCATGCGGCGGGCTGCTTCGGCTCCTGTGAGCCCTGCAGATGCATGAACCTGAGACCATTTATTGAAAGTTCCTTTTACTCTAAATTGGGCCCATAAGGAAAGGATGAAAGCAACGATGATCAAATAATCCAAAGGGTGAAAAAACATGCTGCTAGACCTCCAGTATCTTTAAGATAGGGGACTTTTACCCAGAAGTAAGAGCAAGGCTTCGATGCAGGCCACCGTGTGAGGAGTGAGTACCTTGTTCATTTTTTTCATCTGCGCAGGCTTCATCTTATCTATAATAGGACGAATCTCTTGAACTTCCCGCTGCAGCTGTTGAAGATGAACCTGGATAGAAGTTAGCTTATCCGTTACAAGCTCATTGTGGCTCACCTTGGTCCAGGATAATAAGCTTGCCTTGATTTCTTCCAAAGTATATTTGTCCTTTTTCATAATTTCAATACGTTTAAGACGCATTAACGTTTCATCGCTATACAAGCGATAGTTGGTATCGGATCTCGTCTCAGGATCGATCAACCCGATTTTGGTGTAATAGTCGATTGTTCTGGGGCTGACTTCAGATAAGCGTGCCAGCTCACCGATTCTATACAATTTCATATCCCCATTCACATCACCCCTAATGAAATTCAATAACGGCAAGCCCCTCTATAATAGAAGGACTTACATTAAAGTATGTAATCATGTCGTTCTTTAGTATTTATGATACCTGAAAGCAAACCATACAGTCAAACGTTATGCTATTTTGGAAAAAGAAAGAGCTGATGATGAACAAACCTGACATCAAGTGAGCTAAACAAATACAAAATATCCGATAAATTAATGGGTTCGTGTCATATATAAAGCTGATTTTGCTTGGAATTTGCTATCATATTACTAGAAAAACCGAATTATGCTTAATTCATGTCAGGTTATTTTTCGTTTTTAACTATTTATTCAATAAAATCCTATTGTCAAATCCAACAAAGCTGGTTATAATGGCAATAAGAGTTGCAGAACATGTTATATAAACTAACATTAAAAAGGAAGTGTCGACCATGTTAAAGAAGTTAATATTCTCCACTGGCGCCATGTCGCTGCTAGTACCCACCCTCGCTTTTGCTGCAGATGATAAAACACCTGCACAGCTAGCGGCTGCGATTGACTCCGTTTGGGTCATGTTAGGTGCCATACTGGTTATCTTCATGCAAGCAGGTTTTGCATTGCTGGAAGCAGGTTCGACACGAATGAAAAATGCTGGTCATGTCGCCGGTAAAACAATTTTAACCTTCGGTCTTTGTGCGATCGCGTTCTGGGCGGTAGGGTTCGGTTTAGCTTTCGGAGATGGTAACGCCTTTGTAGGTACTGGCGGGTTCTTCCTGGATGGAACGGCTGAGCAAACAGCAGCTTCAATCAGTGTGTTTGCTGGATCTCCGATTCCAATCAGTATTCTGTTCTTGTTCCAATTAGCTTTTGCTGGAGTGTCACTTGCAATTGCTTGGGGTGGCTTTGCAGAACGTGGTAAGCTTCCTGTTTACTTCATTTTCGGTATATTGTTCACTGTGCTGATTTATCCTGTGGTTGCTCACTGGGTATGGGGCGGCGGCTGGCTTGGCGCGTTGGGTATGCAGGACTTTGCAGGCTCGACAGTTGTTCACTTACAAGGCGCTACAGCAGCATTGGTAGCCACTATCCTGCTTAAACCACGGATTGGCAAGTATAATAAAGATAAAACGCCTAATCTGATTCCCGGACATAACCAAGTATTATCGGTCCTTGGTGTTATTATTCTCTGGATCGGCTGGTTTGGATTTAACGCTGGCTCTACGCTAAGTGCAACTGGCGATGGTTTCTTCGGTTATGTAGCCTTGACGACGAACCTTGCAGCAGCAGCTGGTGCAGTAGCAGCGCTGGTGGTATCATGGATGTACTTTGGTAAAGCGGACATTCCTAGCATGTTGAACGGTGTACTTGCCGCGCTTGTAGCGATTACAGCAGCTTGCGCATTCGTAACTCCTCGTGATGCTATCATCATCGGTGCGATTTCCGGTATTATTACATTCTTTACGGCTCAATGGTTTGAAAAGATGGGTGTCGATGATCCGATCTATGCTTTCTCGGTTCATGGTATCGCAGGGATTTGGGGAACATTGTCAACAGGAATTTTTGCTACACCACAATTGGCGGAATCAGTTGGTGTAGGTGGAGCTGGATTGTTGTACGGCGGTGGATTCCACCAATTAGGTATTCAAGCTCTCGGCGTATTCGGTGCTTTCTTGTTCGTACTTGTACTTTCCTTCATTATTCTTGGTATTTTGAAAGCAACTATCGGCTTGCGAGTTACTGAAGAAGAAGAAATTATTGGTCTGGATCTATCCGAGCATGGGACTTATGGCTATCCGGAGCAAATGAAAAAAGCGGTTCAAGCGGGTACAACGTCTGCATAAAGCTTGAATTTGTGAAACACTTAATTAAATAACTTGTGGATTGAAGGAGACGCGCATGAAACCTCTCTCATTGGATATGATTCGTATTGAAATCGAGAAAGCTGGCGATATGGTGCAGCTTCGACATTTACGGGATCAGCTGCATGAGGAATTCGAGCAACGTCTCCTTCTTTCTCATTCACTGGATTGGAACCGTGAATTGAATCAGGTCCATGACTGGTTGATCCATCATACGATTGAGCTTGCACAAGCCGTTGTTCATGCTGAGCATGGCGCTTCTCCGGAGCCTTATGCCTTTGTGCTTTTTGGCAGTGGAGGCCGACGTGAGCAGACGTTGTGGAGTGATCAGGATAATGGTTTGATCTATGCAGAGCCTGCAGACGAAACAGCCTCGAAGCAGGCAGATTTATATTTTAAAATATTGACGCAGCGCATTAGCAGCATGCTGATTGAGTTGGGTTATCCTCCTTGCTCGGGCGATGTGATCTGTACGAATGATCGATGGAGAAATACCTACAGCGGCTATCAAGCGATGCTTCATGAATGGCTGCAAGACCCACATTGGGAAAATGTTCGTTACTTGCTTATTTTGGCGGACATGCGATTTATTTATGGAGACGAAGGTTTGGTTAATGATCTCATGGATGAGTTGTTTGCTTATATCGACAAGCATCCTATTATGCTGGAACACATGCTGCACAATACGCTTCATCATAAAATTTCACTTGGTTTGTTCGGACAATTGATTAAAGAGAGATATGGTGAGGATGCAGGAGGCGTGGATATCAAGTACGGTGCTTACATCCCTATTGTTAATGGAGTCCGTTTATTAGCTATACAGGCTGACGTGAATGAATCTTCAACTGAGCAAAGAATTTTAAAGCTGCAGCAGTATGGGCATGTAGAAGAGGAAATAGCCTATGATTGGCTTGAGGCATTATCGATTGCTTTGAAGCTGCGTTCTTTAACTCCTTTTCAATTAGAGGAAAACCAATACACGTCCAGAGGCAAGCTGACCGCGGAAGGACTTACCAAACAACGGATTAATGAATTAAAGCTGTGCTTGCGAATTGGCAATGATTTGCAAAAATATGTGAAAAAGATGATATCCAAAGAGCTGGATAAAGGTTAGGTGAACCTCACTATGAAGGATATGAGACCTGCAGGCAGGATGTGGCATTTATATAAAATGGGGGGGATTACACCTGCCCTTACTTCAATGTTTGATGTCCAGAGTGCTCAACAGATGGCTTTCATGCGGTCGATGATGAAGGAACAGAGGAAAAATTCACTTTATGATATCCCTCTGGATACGGTAGAATTGGTCGTGTTTGATCTGGAAACGACTGGATTTTCGCCTTACAATGGTGATGAGATTATCTCTGTAGGTGCAGTGGCTGTCAACGGTGACGCCATAATGGAGGATCAGAGCTTTTATAGTCTTGTCAATCCGAAACGGTTGATTCCCGAACAGGTGATCGAGCTGACAGGAATTACGAACGAGATGGTTGATCAAGCGCCAGATTTGTACCAGGGACTGAGAGCTTTTCTGGAATTTGTACAGCAGAAGGTGCTGGTAGCTCATGGAACGGGTCATGATAAGCATTTCTTAAACTCGGCATTATGGAAAACATCAAAGGTAAGTCTGTCACACCGGATGATTGATACGATGATGATCGGTAAGTGGTTGAATCCGAAGCTGGGTAAATATGATTTGGATACGCTGCTGCAATTTTACGGTATTGATATTTCGTTGCGTCACCATGCTTTAGAGGATGCTTTAATGACCGCTAAGCTATGGAGCAGCTACATGAATGAGATCAGGTCCAGAGACATTCATTCACTGGGTGATTTATATACGCATCTTGGTAACCATTAAACATCTTCCACGGGTCTTGTATAGACCGGATGGGGGGTGTTTTATTGCTTGAAACGCAGCTCGTCATTCATCTTCTATTAAAATGATCGGGATAGGATGATATTGAGCCTGCTTCTTGGGAAATTTGGTAGTTTGTGTTTCTGTAAAGCTATTTGGGCTTAGATAATTGTGCGTGTACTGGTAGGCGGCGATTTCGATCGTGGACTGCTGCAGCGATACGATCCAATGAGACGGGATATCATACCAGGTTGTTGACAGATCCTCTGAAGAGGGAGTGGCCGCGGCGTTTGGATGGGAATGAAGAATCCCCACAATAGTGAAGGTGTTATTTAATATAACGGGGATCATATCCGAAGCGTGCATGGAAAATTGTCTCTCAGGACTCCTGGAAGCATTAGCAACAGGTACAAAAGAGGTAATACGGATCTGAGTGACATCGATACATCCCAACAGAAAGCCGCATGCTTCCATCGGCTTATTTGCTATACAATGACTGATGACTGTCTCCCGGACGGAGCTTGTTAATTGGATTGATGTATACATGAGAGTCAACATCCTTAGGCAGTGACGTATGACTCTCAGTATAACTGAATGAGTTAAGGTTAGAAAGAAAACTGTTAGCTAATGGTGCCTTCCGGCTTAACAAGAAAAAAGACAAAGGCTAGAGCTATCAGGCATAGTGAGGTCACAGATATAAATATAATTCGGTGTGAAATATCCATCATCCAGCTGAACAAGGGCGGTCCCATAGCGACTCCAAGAAAACGCAAGCTGCTATAGATCGATGTGATCATACCGCGCTGCTCCCGCTCGACAGAGCCGGTAATCATGGTGTTCAGACAAGGCAGCAAAAGGCCAGTACCAACACTGCTGAGGGTAAGCAATCCGATCAGGAGCGGTAAATTTTTATCGTGCAGCAGAATGCAGGCACCAAGTGAAAGGGTCATTAAGGAAAGGCCGATGTTCATCAGCCAGCGCATAAGGGTTCCGTTTTTCTTGATCAACGTTCCTGTTGTATAGGAAGTAATGACCAGACCCAATAAAGGAATGGCTAACACAAACCCTTTTTTGACGCCATCGATCAGATAGGGTGGTTTCTCAAGCAAGTCGGATAAATAAAAAAGCACGCCAAATAAGACGAACAAGGCAAGTGATCCTGCAAAAAATGAAGTGATGAGCCAGCGTCCCTTTTCGTGTAAAATAGCGCCAATGCTTTTCAAATAAGGCTTGAGCTTCGGTGGCTGCTTTTCTTTGGCCGGTTCTTTCAGAAAAAAAATAACAGCCAACAAGGACAGCAAGCAAAATACTGGAAAGGCAAAAAATGCTGCATACCAAACGATTAGTGCCAACAGTGAGCCGAGAATAGGGCTAACCACTTTACCAAATCCATTGGAAGCTTCGGTTAAGCCAAGCACCTTGCTTTCTGTGGCTCCTTTGAATAAATCACCTGCCAAGGCCATGGCTATGGGGGCTGTCCCCGCAGCTCCCAAACCCTGAATTGCTCTTGCTATAATGAGAATGCTGTAAGAGTTCCAGACGGCTCCCAAACCTGCCAAGACACCAGCGGCGCCGTATATAATCAAAGATGGGATCATAATCGCTTTCCTGGAGAAACGATCCGATAAATATCCCGAGATCGGGATGATGAGTCCAGCCGTTACCGAAAATAAGGAAATCACAAGACTGCTTTGAAATTGGCTCACCCCAAGCTTTTCCTGTAAATCAGGTAATATAGGAACGAGCATGGAATTGCCAAGTACAAGCACGATAGGAACACTTGCAATGGCTGTGAACTCCCGACCGTGGCCTTTGGAGCTTTGGGAGTCAGGCGTCTTGCTGTTTTCGAAGGATATGCCAAGCTTTCTTTTTTTTGTTTGTTCCATCCGTCAATCTCCCTTATAAGGTTTGATACCACTAAAGTACCCCATTACCTATAAAGTCATTCTTTTCGCGGTTTTGGGCCATAATAACGGTATATCCTGATTTCGGAAAGGGAGTAGGGCAGTGAAGCTAACAACAATTGCAGTGATGATTGCTTTGATGCTGATGGGGGAAATGGTGAGTTTGGACAAGCTGAATGCCCACAAATCTTTGGCAGCAGCAAGGTTCGTTCCGGCCGCAGCACGTAATCAGCCGGCCCCCGAATTTGATTTACAAGGCTTGGACGGTAAGAGTTATCATGTAGGAGGGGCAAGGGATAAGCCGCTTATAATCAATTTCTGGGCCTCATGGTGTGGTCCTTGTCATGAAGAAGCCCCTGATTTAAAACGTATGTATGAAGCCTATAAGGATGAGTTAGATATTTATGCGGTTAATGTGACGAAGGGAGATCGTTTACAGGATGTGCAAGGTTTTGTGAAGCAATACGGGCTGACTTTTCCGGTGCTATTGGATTCGAAGGGACTTACAGCAGAACGCTATCGGTTACAGGTTGTGCCTACGAGCTTTCTAATAAATAAAGAGGGTGTTCTGGTCGATGTCATTCATGTACTACCAGCAAAAGCATTAGAGGCCAAAATCAGACTACTGCTCGATAAAGACCAAAAACCGCCCTTGTGATGGAACGCATCACAAGGGCGGTTCTTTGAATACATATGAATGGCTGCAACTTAGTGATTAACGAGTCCCAAACGTTCTTTTTGTTCCTCTGGCTGTACTTGTGTTCTTGGTTTACCGATTAATGCGTAACGAATACTGTCGGTTAATGCCTGCCAGCTGGCTTCGATAATATTGGCAGAAACACCAATCGTGCTCCAGGTGTTGTCAAAGTCAGAAGATTCTATCAGGACGCGGACTTTACCCGCTGTATTATCTTTTTCATCCAGAACGCGGACCTTGTAGTCGCTTAGATGAATATTCTCCAGAGCAGGATAATATTGCAACAAACATTTGCGCAATGCGTTATCCAGAGCATTCACGGGACCATTGCCCTCTGCGGCATTATAGACGGACTCGCCATTGACCTTCAGCTTCACGATAGCTTCAGTCACAACCGGCTGGTTGATCGTCTTCACAACCATAATCTTGAATGATTCGAGCACAAAAACTTCCTCGGAATTTCCGTAGGCATCACGAATCAGAAGCTCCAGAGAAGCATCGGCACCTTCGAATTGGTAGCCTTGATGCTCCATTTCTTTGATTTGCTCAATAAGCTGACGGGACTCCTGATTGCTGCTGTTAAAGTCAATGCCAAGCTCTTGTGCCTTGAACATCAGATTACTCTGACCTGCCAATTCGGATACAAGAACACGCTGTTTGTTTCCGACGAGCTCAGGTGTGATGTGTTCATAGGTGCTTGCGTTGCGCATAATCGCTGAGACGTGAATACCGCCTTTATGGGCAAAAGCTGCAGAGCCGATATAAGCTTGATTGACAGGCAAATGCATGTTAGCAATCTCACTGACATATTTGGCTACGCTTGTCAGGCTTTCAAGCTGTGAAGCGCTGATACAGGAATAGTTCAGCTTTAACTGCAGATTGGGAATGATCGAGCACAAATTAGCGTTGCCGCAGCGCTCACCAAAGCCATTGATTGTACCTTGTACTTGCGTTGCTCCTGCCATCACAGCAGCCAGGCTGTTGGCTACGCCAACCTCACAATCATTATGGGCATGAATCCCGATTGGGATTGAAAGAGCTTTTCTGACCTCTGTGACAATTTCCGTGACCTCATGGGGCAGTGAGCCGCCGTTGGTATCGCACAATACAATCCAATCAGCTCCGGCTTTCTCAGCCTGCTTGATGGTTTGTAGCGCGTATTCGGTATTATTTTTATAGCCGTCAAAGAAGTGCTCGGCGTCATAGATGACTTCAAGGCCTTTGCTTTTTAAGTAGTGAACGGAATCGTAAATCATCGCAAGATTTTCTTCAAGTGTCGTTTGGATGGCATGATGAACATGGAAGTCCCATGATTTCCCGAAAATCGTCGCGACAGGAACACCGACCTCTAAAATTCTATTCAGGTTCACATCATCTTCGGGAAGGATACCTTTACGACGTGTGCTTCCGAACGCGGTGATTTTGGCATTTTTTAATTCAAGCTCATGCACGCGCATAAAAAACTCAATGTCCTTGTTGTTGCTGCCTGGCCATCCACCCTCTATATAGTGAACACCGAGCGAGTCCAGTTTACGGGCGATTTTCATCTTGTCCTCGACCGATAAGCTAATCCCTTCACCTTGGGTGCCATCTCTTAAAGTAGTATCAAAAATTTTCACGAAATTAGCCATAAATAGTCCTCCTGATCCTGGAACGCTTTCACGAAATATAATGTAGTATTATACCACAACAAATATCGATAAGGTATTGTTTTCACAAAATAGGTGGTTTAGGGAGTTGACCTCATAACCTTGGAAAGGTATGCTTGTGAGTGAAACGCTTTTTAATTTTAATAAGTAATGCTGACTCATGGGGGTGCATGACTGTTGTCTACTCAAGCAACCAGAGCGATCATATTTAAACATATTCAAAGCTCGTCCCTTGTAGAATTTAAATTGTTGAACCGTTCGTACAGAATATGAATAAGGCAAATCATGAAGCTTACCCGATCAACGGGAGAGTTATTTTGCATATCGATATGAATGCTTTCTACTGCTCGGTACACGAGGCTGTAGACCCTGAGCTTTATCGTAATAAGCCTACAGCAGTAGCCGGGAGTGTAGAGCTTCGGAAAGGTATTGTCGTAACCTGCTCCTATGCTGCTCGGGCCAAAGGTGTCAAGACTGGTATGCAGGTGGGGCAAGCGCTTAAGCAATGTCCTGACCTGATACTTATTCGTCCTGACTTTGATTTGTACCGTGAATTTTCGAGACGGTTTATGAAAATGGCCTATGACTATTCTCCTCTGATTGAGGCGATGTCCATTGATGAGTGCTATATCGATATTACCGGCTCCAAGCAATTTGGGACACCGATTGAAATTGCAGAGCAGCTCCAGTCCCGGATTCGTAGGGAATTATTACTCCCTTGTTCAATTGGAATAGCGCCCAACAAACTGCTGGCCAAAATGGCCTCGGATATGAAAAAGCCCAATGGAATTACAATTCTGCGTAAAAGGGATGTTTCCAAAATATTGTGGGACAAGCCCTGCAATCAGCTTTACGGGATTGGAAGTAAAACTGCGGACAAGCTGAGGCAGTTGAATATTCAGACTTTAGGCCAGCTCGCCAAGGCTGATGATCACTTGCTTTCTGAGCACTTTGGTATTATGGGAGCCATATTGAAGAACGCTGCCAATGGAGAGGATGCTTCAGAGGTTCACTCAGAGCGAGAGCAGAGCAAATCCATTGGACATACAACGACATTGCCAACTAATTTTACAGACCGAACGGCAATTTTTAGAGTATTTCTTAATTTGGCGGATCAGGTGGGACGTCGATTGCGCAGGCAGCAGCTGTTGTCTCAAACGATTTCAATCACGATTCGTGATCCGGATATGCGAACGATAACAAGGGCTGCCACGCTGTCAACCCCTACCGAAATTCGTGAAGATATTTACAGGACAGCGTGTAAGCTGTTCGATGAGCATTGGCAACAAGGAAAGCCGGTTCGCTTACTGGGTATTACCCTACAAAACTTGCTGGACAAAAAAGAAGCTGCTGTTCAATTGGATTTGTTCGACTACCAGAAGCAGCCGATGAAGGATAAGCTGGTCCAAACCCTGGACGCCCTGCGCGACAAGTTCGGAGAAAATGCAGTTTTAACTGCGGGAATGCTGGGTGACGATCCATCTGCTTTAATTCGTAATCACAAGCTGAGAGGGACTTCCTTGCAGATGGACCACTTAAAGCAGCGGCATTTCGAGGAGGAATAATAGGTATGGCGGCAGTGATTGGTTTCGCAGGTTTTTCCAACAGCGGCAAAACAAGGCTGATTTCAGGACTCGTCAGCTACTATACTCACTTGAACATTCGATGTGCAGTAGTGAAGCATGATGCTCATGGACATTATACAGAAGCGTCTGGAGCTGATTCCGCTCAATTTATAGAGGCTGGCGCAGCTGCAACGGCTATTATTTCCCCTGATTCTTATGTTATGATTCAAAGAGAGCCCATCACGCTGGAGGCCATGCTGACAAGGCTGCAAGCAGAAGGATTTGACCTGATCCTAATAGAAGGGTTCAAAAAGGGGAATCATGATCAAGTCGCATTGTTTCGCGATAAGGAGCAGGCAGATATTCTCACTGAATTGAATCATGTGCCTATTGCTGTTGTAGCTCCTGAGGTTCTTAAAGCATATAGTATTGAAGGAGTGCCTTTTTTTGATCCTGATGATTTGGCTTCCATAGCAGGTTGGATTCAAGGTCGTATGTGAGCTTAATTTACTTTTTTAATTGAACTTTTGCTTGTTTTATATTATATTCTAGGATGAGCTTACAATTTAGGAGGGAAACTAGCAATGGCAAAATATACGTGGGTAGAAAAAGACACCTGTATCGCCTGTGGCGCTTGTGGTGCTACAGCACCAGACATTTATGATTACGATGATGAAGGATTGGCGGAAGTCATTTTCGACAATGATGGCAACAAAGGTGTAACCGAAATTCCGGATGATTTGTATGATGATTTGCAGGATGCTCAAGATGGCTGCCCTACAGATTCAATCAAAGTTGCAGATACACCATTCAACTAAGTAGAACGTGTTCAAGAGAGATTTTTGAACATCTCACATTAGTTTTTACCAAAGCCTTTTTCTACAGGGAGCTAAGCCCTGGGAGAAAGGTCTTTTTTTTTGTGAAGTTATGCGAAATTTATGTGTTTAGGGAAAAAAGTATGGTAATATTAGAGCGAATCTTTGGGTAGGGGGGCTAAAAATGAAAAAAGGTGTCAGCAAATCTGCCGTCATAATTATAGGTAATGCACTTGTTGTATTTATTTGTCTAGTTTTTCTCGTATTCGGACTGTGGAAGGTACTGTCTGACCAAGTTTTCGACATCAATATGAAACAATCGATGTCCGGGGCTCCACATGAAGATATTCTGGTAATCGGGATCGACACCACCTCTATTAAAGAAGTCGGCCCATATCCGTGGGATCGTAAAGTGTATGCTCAGTTGATCAGTCGGCTTGAAGCGGCTGGTGCCAAAGCGATCGGCTTTGATATTGAGCTCTATACCGAGAGCAACTTCCCGGAAAGCGATATTCTGCTTGCAGATGAGCTGACCAAGCACAAAAATATTATTTTTCCTTCCCACGCCGATTTGGAGGGTGACTTTGACCGATCAAGCAAGGTTAAGGAAGGCGAGCTGATTATGGCCCGCAAAACAGATCAACCGATTCCGATGATTCAAAAATCAGTTAACAAGGCACACATCAATGCGGCCTTTGACACGGACGGAGTTATTCGCACTAACTGGATGCAAATCAATACACCTGATGGCATTTTTCCGACGCTCGGTCTGGCATTGGCACAGGTGGCTGGAGTTGATGTAACGAAGTATTTGAACCTCCCCGTGCTTCAAAATCGCCCCAAGTCAGAAATGCTGATCAAATGGGAAGGGAAGGAGTTTGATTTTGAGACCATTCCATTCGCCAAGGTACTGAAGGGGGAAATTCCTCCACAGGTGTTCAAGGATCGTATTATTCTGGTTGGGTATACGGCACCTGGTTCCGATGAAGGGATCACGCCTATTGAACGTCACATGCATCTGGTTTATGCGCATGCGAACATCCTGAATCAAGTTTTGAATCAAAAGGTCATAGTTCCTGTCAGTGGTGCGATTACGTTGGCGATGTCCGCTCTGATGATCTTGCTGTTCGGTTTCCTCACATGGAGACTTAAACCGATTACAAGCATCGTATTGGTATTTGGTGTATCCTTGGGTCTTTTGGCACTGCAATACATAACTTTCACATACAACGATCAATATCTGGACACTATTGGAGCTGTTTTAAGCGGATTAATTTCCTACATTGGCAATATCGCGATGAAAACCTATTTTGAGACGAAGCAAAAAAATTACATCACCAAGCAATTTGGACGCTATATTTCGCCTGATCTGGTTAAAGAAATTGCTAAAAGTGACTCGGAAATTCAGCTTGGCGGTATCAAAAGGGAATTGTCCTTGTTGTTTCTGGATGTCAGCGGGTTTACACCGCTATCAGAGAAGCTGAAGCCGGAAGAGGTCGTCGACTTTCTGAATATGATGTTTAACCTGATTACCGAGGTTACCCTGCAGAACCGGGGGACTATTGACAAGTTTATCGGTGATGCTGCAATGATCCTATACAATGCACCGTTGGATGTGCCCGATCATGCTTACTACGCAGTCAAAACCGGCTTTGAAATTCAGGAGGGGATGGAGCAGATCCGCAGAGATGTTGAAGCCAAATATGGTGTTACCTTGAGCATTCGGATCGGGATCAATACCGGTGATGTTGTTGTTGGCAATATCGGTTCTTATCTTCGTGTGGACTACACGGCCATCGGAGACAATGTAAATACAGCCGCGAGAATTGAATCCAATGCGCGTCCAAACAAGGTTTGGGTTTCTGAATCTACCTACGATTTAACGAAGGATTATTTCGAATATGAATTCGCTGGGGAGAAGCTGATGAAGGGGAAAAGTACTCCACTCAAACTGTTTGAAGTAGTCCGTATAACAGGGACTCCTGTAGAGGGGAAAAAGCAGGACAAGGTCTCATAATGTGTCAAATTTTGCATTGCCATTTGAAGTCTCTCAAATTACAATTGGTAGAGAGAGTCAGATTATTCAAACATAGTCAGATAGAAGATGAGAGGAGATTCATTGTGGGATATTGGAACAGGATAAGGATGGGTAGCAGCAAATCATTTTTGTCTTTATTTGTAGCATTTAGTATGATATTTTCCCTGCTGTCTGTCGTATTATCTGAGCCCATCCAGGCCAAGAGCACACGGACCGCTATAATTGTTAATGTTAAAGGTAATGTAACCGTTAAAAAATCAGGAGGCTCCAAGTCTTACACGGCCTATGGTGACATGACTTTGAATCAAGGGGATGTTATTTCTACGGGAGCAAGCTCTTCAGCTGTTGTAAGAATAGCTGACCATGATGATGAAATTACTATTGGAGATAATGCCGAGGTGAGTGTTACTGACTTGGCTAACGAGGGCAGCGGCAAGCAGTCCAAGGTATCCTCTTGGGCGGGTTCCATGTGGGTAAAGGTTAAATCATTGGTTGGTGCAGAGGATGAGTTCGAAGTTGAGACACCTACGGCAACGATGGGGGTCAAAGGTACGCAATTTTACACAGGTGTTAATCCGGTAACGGGTGAGACTTTTGTCGTGGTTGGAGCGGGTGCCGTTCTGACGACAACAACTACGTACCAACAACCGGATACCAGCAATCCGCAGAATACCAATACGACATTGCTATTGCCTACACAGCAAATCAACTTAACAGGTCGTGACGAAATTACAGATGTGGCTACGAAGACGGAGATTATTGATATTTTTCAATTGGTAGAAAGATCCTCTCCTGAATTATTGGAAGCTATCATCAAGAACAAAGCGGAAATCGATAAAGAAAACGCGGAGTTTATTGAAAAGAAAAAAGCTGAAATTGCTGAAAAAAATAAAGCGGACACAGGCAATTCGGCATTGACGATCAACGACATTGAGACTTTGAACAAGATTAGCAAAAACTTGGATAACATTATTGGCAACATTGTCAAGACAGCGTTAGATCAAAAGAAAATCGATCCAGATAAAATGAATCAAATCGTGGCTGATGCTAATGCCAAGATTATTGATATTGACAAAAAGATCGATTTGAATAAAGTTGAACCTCTTGACCGCACTGCAGGCTTGGATCCGGAAAAAGAAAAACAAAAACAGGCCGAGTTAGAAAAGTTGAAAGCAGAAAAAGAGCGTAAGCTTGCTGAACAGAAAAGGCTTGAACAGGAGAAGCTTGATAAATATAAAGCGATTCTGGACGCGCTAGCCAAAGAGAAGCAACGTTTGCAAGAAGCTAACAAAAAAGCAGAAGAAGAGGCTGCAAAGCTCGCGGAAGCAGAATACCTCAAGCAGTTGTCTGCTGCTGAGAGGGCAGCGTACGAACAGAACAAATCAAACAATACGTCTACCACACCTCCACAAACAGGAAGCGGAACAAGTGGAAATACAGGAGGGGGCACAGGCGGAAGTACCGGAGGAAGCACGGGTGGAAGTACTAACAATAACAACAGCAACTCGGTTCCGCAGGTCCCTGCACTGATCAGTCCTACGCAAGCGATAACGAGTGCGAATGGCAATATCGAGCTGAAATTGAGGGCTGCCACGACATCAACGATTCAAATCATGAATGGTACTACCCTACTTGCAAGTGCACCTGGACAAGGGGAAACGGATGTCGTTTTCAATATTTCTTTAGCAAAAGGGATATACAACTTAACGGCTCAAACTGAGCGTGCAGGTAAAGTTAGTATGGCAGTACCGATTCCACAAATTACAGTTGGCAGCAGTCCTGCTAGTCCTGCTAATATCACGATTTCTCAGGCAGGTGGACCGAGCGGCAATATCATCAATCTTAACCTGAACTTAAATGACTTTGTGGATGCCAGCCAATTTTATGCGGTGGAAGCACATCTGGTTTATAACAATTCCTTGAGCTATACGGGTACATCGGCTATAGCTGACGTTCAAGGCACCGTTTTCGATGGTTCGAATATGGCAGAAACGTTAACACAGCATGCAGGTTCCACACAAAACGAACTCATTTATGCAGCTTCACAATTCGAAACAACTGCAACGACCGGAACCATCAATAATCTTTCTGTAAGTGGGCAGAAGCTGCTAGTAACGATTCCGTTGACCGTAAACAGCACTGCTTCCAATACGGCTGTGGTAGATCTGGTTTATGTGAAAATTGTTAATAAAACAGGAGCTACGGTGTATGAATTGGGATCAAGCTTGCCGAACGCACCCAAATCTATAAGTGTTACTACAAGGTAAGGAATGATCCGGGAAGGGGAAAACTATGAAAAAAGTTAGCAAAATCGTTGCCACGGCCTTTATATCATCCTTATTGATGGGCACATCGACTGTATGGGGCGCTTCATTCTCGGTGGATAGCTTAAAAGGAAGCAACGATCAAATATTAACCGATGTTACATCCTTGGCCGGTATCGGTGATTTCGGAAATGAGAATGGAGCCTCGGCTTCAACCTCGTTTCGAAACCCGTCCGGCGTGATTACTTTGTCGGATGGTTCGATCCTTATCTCTGATACTCGTAATCATGTCATTCGGAAGCTGAAAGACGGACAGGTTACTACATTTGCCGGACTGAATCTTCTCAAAGACGCAAAGGGCTTTCCGGTCGGCGGACGTTATGATGGAAAGACAGATGCTTCCTTTTTTCAAGAACCGATGGGACTTTCCTTGGACAGCAAAGGAAACCTCCTTATAGCAGATGCAGGAAATCATGCGATACGGAAAATAGACAGCGAAGGTAACGTGACTACAATTGCTGGTAACGGTGAGGTTGGAATGAAGGACGGAACGGGTAGCACTGCTACCTTCAATCGTCCGTCAGATGTCGTAGCTGCTGCAGATGGAACCCTGTATGTAGCGGATACGCTTAATCATCTGATTCGGAGTATCAGCCCAAGCGGCGAGGTCAAGTCATTGAATGCTTTATCAGGACGTTTAATTGAAGTGACACCTGGTCAGGTCGTTCAAGCAGGCGATTATTTGGATGGATCCCTGCAAATGGCAAAGTTCAACGAGCCAACAGGACTGGCCCTAGACAGCAAGGGGAACTTGTATGTAAGTGACACAGGGAACCAAAGAATTCGTTATATTGACCTCAAACAGAACACGGTAACAACGGTTGCAGGCAGCAGTACGATTGATGATAAAGGCACTGTGTATTCGAAAACGGCTCTTTACGCGCCTGGTGATTATGCGGATGGTCCGGCCAATAAAGCTCTATTCAATTCTCCAAGAGGACTTGCTGTTACTGCAGATGGCGGCTTGGTCATTGCAGATTCGTTGAATCACTCCATCCGTTATTTGGATAAAGGCCAAGTCACAACACTAGCTGGGGCTGCCAGTTTACGCGGTGGCGAAACTGACGGTGTTGAACGCAGTGCTGCATTCAAAAACCCTGTTGATGTTGCGATCACATCCGATGGCAATATCATCATCGCAGATGCCTACAACAATAAAATACGTAAAATAAGCGCCTACCAGCTCCCAGCTAATTTGCCCAAGGATGCTAACGTAAAAGTAGTGTATGGACCTCAGTGGATTCAGTTCGATGTACAACCGGAAATTGACAACGGAAGAACGATGGTACCGGTTCGTGCCATAACGGAAGCACTTGGTTATACTGTTACCTTTAACGATGCGAACCGAAGTGTACAATTGGCCAAAGATGGTGTTACCATCGAATTGTACATTGATAAGACAGGCGTTAAACGTATCGTGCAGGGTAAGGATTCGGCTGTAAAGGAAACGGATGTCGCACCTTACATCAAAGAAGATCACACATATGTTCCAGTTCGTTTTTTTGCAGAGGAAATTGGTTTGGATGTTCAGTGGAATGATGCAGCCCGAACAGCGATTTTAAGAACTAAATCAACGATTACCCGTTAAAAGCTTCATTCCAAAGACCTATTGTGTGCAGAGAAGATGCATTCTTCACTTCACATAGTAGGTCTTTTCGATTATGATGAGAAAAAGCGATTCAGTTGGAGGCATAACCGTGTCCGATATTCAGCAGCTCAAAGACAAACTGGAACAGTTGGAACAACGTAATCGAGATCTTACCCTGTTGCTGGAGTCGGCATTAGAATTAAAAAGCGGTTTGACATCGATGGACCACCCTTTTCCGATAAGTGTGATACATTCATTGGTTTTTGCCTTGGATTCCAGAGATCCCTACACGTCGGGACATTCATCGCGTGTAGCCCTTTATTCTTTGTGGATAGCAAGGGAGCTTGGTATATCTGAAGAAGAATGCAAACATTTTTATCGTTCTGCCTTGATGCATGATATTGGCAAGATTGGCGTGCCAGATCGGGTGTTATTGAAAGCAGAAAGCCTGAATGACGAAGAGTTTCAAAGTATGATTTCTCATACCCTGATAGGTGCACGTATTCTGTCGAAGGTAGAGCCTGTGGAACGGATGATTCAAGCGACGGAGGTTGCGAAGTACCATCATGAAAAAATGGATGGAAGCGGCTATCCGGAAGGACTCAAGGGTGAAAGTATTCCCTTTTATGCGCGTATTGTCGCAGTTGCCGATGCTTTTGATGCAATGACTACCGATCGTCCTTATTCCAAAGGAATCAGCTGCCAGGAAGGTGTGGAAGAAATTGTGCGCTGCAAGGGCTCGCATTTTGACCCTGTGGCCGTTGAGGCTTTTAAAAATGTGATGCAAACGCGGAATTACTTAAAGGGTGGGGAAATCGATCCCCCTTATATATTTGAATAACAACCGCAAGCACCTCACTTCAACTATGGAGCGGAGGTGTTTTTTTCAAAATATAAGAATTTATATGATTCACTCTATAAAATGCATATATTTCTGGGTAAACGCACTCGTCCATGAAGGACGGCGTAGCCGTTTATCCTCGACTCTTTACAAAATGAAGGATGGTGCCGATATTACAGTGAGAAGGTTGCAGTAAGTAGGTTGAAAGAAGGGATACCGTGAAACCAAAGGATCATGAGGAACAGCTGAGGCAATTTTTCAATAACAATACCTTGGATGATCAAATGCTGCTGAAAAAATACGTGCGTGAGCATCCTACTAATAAAATGGCCTGGTACCTGCTGGGAAGGGAATATGATGGACAGGGCAAACGCGGAAAAGCCTTGTACTGTTATGGACAAGCTGGTGAGATTTATGAGGCCTTTGAAAACCAAACGATTACAGTATCTCTTGAATCCCAGGAGGCACTGGAGCAATTGGATCGGCGGGGCAAACGGAGACGATGGCTGAGTCGTGCGCGGCTGGCAGTTTTGCTGGCCATGATAGTATTCGGGATCGCGTACCTTCCTGCATTTGCCCCTGCACCTGAGCCCGAGACGCAGACTGCTCTTCCGGCATTACCAAAGGATGTAAGCCTGGAACAGGTGCAGCAAACCAAGGTGTATTACATAGCGGGTGCGAAAACGAAGGAGCGGGTAGGGGCGGCTTTACAGGAGATGCTGATTAAGGAACGGATAAACAGCTACGCTATACTGGCATCGGGTAAACTGACAGAAGACGGCAAATGGATATCCTGGCTGCAGCCTCCCGACATTCTGCTTTCCGTCGAAGGCAAGCAGGATGCTGCCCAGCAGCAAATCCAATATCACGACGCAGAAAGCTGTCAATGCGTGCCGACAGAGGATTCGAAGCCCAAATCTATCTATCAGTCCTGGATGGGGCAGCGTGAGCAGGAAGTCGTACTTCGTTCAGCTATAGATGCATACCGTCGTATGAATGGAAAGCTTCCTGAGAATCTGCAGGCTTTGAACCAGCCGCATCCGCAAAATATACTTCCCGGGGTTACTCCCTTCATGGAGCAGCTATATGAGCAGGATAAAGCCCAATTAACGGACACGGTTACTCCTCAGGGGAGCCCATCAGCATCAGGAACGCCAACAACGGTACCGCCAAGTCAAGGTTCTGGCTCTTCCGGGAATGGTCAAGAGGCGTCAGCGTCTGGACTTCAGAAGCCTCTTAAAGATCCACTGCGGATTATTGTGGATAAGACTAACCATCGACTGGCTTTGGTTAGTGGAACGATTATCGTCAGGAGTTATCCCGTTGGTTTGGGTGCAGATCGTACCCCTGAGGGAACTTTTGAAATAGCAGAGAAAGTAAGAAATCCGAATGGAAAATCGAACGGTGATTTTGGCAGCAGAGGCATGGGGCTTTCCAACCCTTTATACGCTATTCACGGAACGAATAAACCTAACAGCATAGGCAAGGATGAGTCATTGGGCTGCGTACGTATGTTGAAGGAAGATATCGAGGAATTGTTCGATATGGCACCGATCGGGACACCGGTTACGATTGGCAAGGGCTTGCTGCCTTCAGAGATAAAGCGTGGGGAGCCCGTCTTTACACTTCCCCTGACCAGCAATGAAACCAATCCGGGGAAAGTGTACAAATGGCTTGATTAGCTTGATGTAGATAAAAATAAAACGCTTTCCTAACGCAATAGAAGTAATAGAGCCATGGCAATGATCAGGGCAGCAAAAACGGAGCATACTATTATGATTCGTTTTTTGTTGACGGTATCCTGAGGTTTACGTTGTCGTAAATAAGTTGGTTTTTTTCGTTGCATAGGAGTCGCCCTGCCTTTTTGATGGATTTATGAATATTTTATCATACTGTAGCAGCGAACAAACAAGATTTTGTATAGCCTCTGCTCTTTATTTTTCTTGCATAAAACGATAAACTGTTCAAAGAGAATAAGTTATCGTTTGTTTAAGGGAGAGACAATAGGAATGTTATACAGAAATATGTTAAAACCGCTGCTTTTTCGAATGGATGCGGAGAAGGCACATCATCTTACTATAGATGGGCTTCATACGGCTTCGACGATTCCAGGAGTTAATAGCTTGCTTGAAGGATTGTATGGGGTCAAGCAAACGGCAGCATTGGAATCAACGTTATGGGGAATTCATTTTGCCAATCCGATAGGACTGGCCGCAGGGCTCGACAAGAATGCGAAAGCAGTCGCCGGGTTTTCTAATCTTGGTTTTGGATTTATGGAAGTTGGCACCGTTACACCCAAACCTCAGGCTGGGAATGAGCTGCCGCGGTTGTTCAGACTTCCTGAGGACACCGCATTAATTAACCGCATGGGGTTTAATAATGTAGGAATTGATGTGATGGCCAAGCATTTGGAGCAGACTGCCAAACGTACGATCCCGGTTGCAGTGAATATCGGCAAAAATAAGCTGACACCAAACGAACACGCAGAAGACGACTATCGTGCTTGTATTACCAGATTGTATACGTACGGAGATTTTTTTGTAGTGAATATCAGTTCGCCCAATACACCGGATTTGCGCAGCCTTCAGCATGGTGACGATTTATCTCGATTGCTGGCTGCCGTTCAAGACGAGATGAAGCTCCAGCATCAAAAGCATGGAGGAGCCGCGAAGCCGGTTTTGGTCAAAATAGCACCGGATCTTGGGACTGATGAAATTACTTATATGGTGCAAACGATTGTAGCAAGCGGGGTATCCGGGATCATTGCCTCGAACACGACGATTTCCAGAGAAGGTCTGACCCATCGTCATAAGGGAGAAGCTGGTGGACTCAGCGGTAAGCCGTTAACCGAACGTTCCACACAGCTTATTCATACTTTATATGAGCTTACGGAAGGCAAAATGCCGATTATTGGCTCTGGTGGTGTATTTACAGCCCAACATGCGTATGACAAAATATGTGCGGGAGCCAGTCTGGTAGAAATCTATACGGCTTTGATTTATGAGGGCCCCTCACTGGTAAGGCGATTGAATGAGGGTTTGCAACAATTGCTGCATAGGGACGGATTTGCTAACATTACGGAAGCGGTCGGTTCAGCACATCGGCATCGGTAAAATGGAGGGGTATGGATGGATGGACGTGATTGGAAAAAGTTTCTCATGCCTTATGACCAGGCTGTTGAAGAATTAAAGGTCAAATTCAAAACGTTACGCGGTGAATTAAAAAGCCGTGATGAATATTCACCAATCGAATTTGTGACCGGCAGAGTCAAGAAAATATCAAGCATCCTAGACAAGGCCAAGCGATTGAATGTTCCTATGGAGCAGCTGGAAACTGGGATTGAAGACATTGCCGGCATTCGCATCATGTGCCAGTTTGTGGAGGATATCGAGCGGCTGGCTAATTTGATTCGCGTCCGGCAGGATATGACGTTATTGTATGAAAAGGATTATGTACTGAACAAGAAACCAAGCGGCTATCGCAGCTACCATATGATATTGGAATATCCCGTACAAACGGCGCTTGGGATGAAAAGGGTGCTGGCTGAGGTTCAGATCCGTACATTGGCTATGAATTTCTGGGCCACTATCGAGCATTCTCTGAACTATAAATACCGGGAGAGTTTGCCACCGGAGGTTATCAAACGACTCAGTAAAGCTGCCGAGGCAGCCTATTTGCTGGATCAGGAGATGAGCAGCATCCGTGATGAGATTATGGAAGCGCAGCAGCTGTTCGAGGATAATTCGAATATTGTATCGCGAATACTCAACGGGATACAGGAGCTGTATTTTTACCATCGGGTTCGTGAAGCCGTACAATTTCAATTTCGGTTTAACGAGCATTGGGAGACTGAGGATATCAGATATTTGAGGGAGCTGTCCATGGAGATTGATGATGCTATCACTCGTGCCAAAAAAGGATAGCAGCTTCATAAGAAATGGAGGTGCTTCCATTGACTGCGAGGCCGGAATATGACCGATTGTACGTGAAATTCATCTATTATTTTAATGTGGAACGCGATTATTTTGAGTGTCATGAGGTGATGGAAGAGCTCTGGCTTGAGGAAGGAAGGGCTCCTTTATATCAAGGACTGCTTCAGGTAGCCGTTGGTTTGTATCATCATCGGAATGGAAATGTGAGTGGAGCGATCAAGCTATTCACAGCGGCACTGGAGAAGCTGGCAGGTCGCCAAGCGGAGGTAATGGGGATCGACCTGGCTCTGTTGGTCGCGGATAGTCAGCGTTACTTGCAGCAGCTGGAACGAATGGCTGAACAGCCGTTCACATTCTATGACTTGAACATTAGGGTCATCGATCCGAATTTGGACGAAGCGGTAGGGGTTCTTATAGCCAATCCGCCAATACCTGGTGTTGAGGAAGAAGAGCATTGATGCTGTCCATAGCGTACTGTCCAGACCTAATTATAAAAAAATAGAGCAGGAGCTTTCGCTCATCTGCTCTATTTGGCTTTGTACTTTTGCAAAAATTGTTTGAAGGAGTCCGAATTGTAACCCTGCTGACCGGCTTCAGCGATACCGCCAACCATCCGTTCCACTTCTTTACCTGCTTTATAATAGATCAGAGTAGGTGTAGATTGAATATTGTATTTGCTCCAGCCATCTTTGAATTCTTCAAGATTAAACTGTTTGACATCGATTCCTAATTCCTTGCTCAGCGGGGCCAGAACAGGAGTTGTTCTTTTGCAGTGCGGGCAGGTAGAGGCAAAGTAATATACAAAAAAGTCTTCTTTGGCGTTCATCTTTTTATCTAGCTCTGCCGGCAAAATGATATTCTGATAATTGGGATCATCAAGCTGCTTGACGGTTTCAGGATTCATTTTGTCGGGTGCCATGCCGTATACATTGTTGGCGAATTTGCTATTCTTGGCTTTGTCCGATTGTTGGTTCACGACATATAACCCTGCGAAAAGTACAACAATGATGGATAAGTAAATCGCAATCTTTTTCATTCAGGTATAATCCTCTCTACTTGTGAATTCTATCATTATATGATAAATCATTTGGCTATCCAAGGATTTCGATAAAAGGATCGTGATTTCCTGCTGCTGTTTCCTTCAAAAATGAATGAATTATGACATGTTGCAGCATCCAGCTATAAGAAATATAATAGGTACAGTTCACGAGCTCGGCTGCATTCATCTATGATACTAAGGAAAGTTGGACACCTATTGACAGAAAGTGATGGAATACAAGGCAGGTATTTACCTGCGGAATTTGTGGCTAGAATGAGCTCGCTGTTGGGAGAGCAGTACCCGGCGTTCATTGCTTCCTATGACAAACCCAGAGTGTATGGACTCAGGATTAATACCTTGAAGTGTACTACGGAGCTGTTCTTAAAGCTGACTTCATTACAGCTAAGATCGATTTCGTGGGCATCCAGTGGTTTTTATTATGAAGAGGACAGCAGACCGGGCAAGCATCCCCACTACCACACTGGTTTATATTATATTCAGGAACCCAGTGCAATGGCGCCAGTAGAGCTTCTGGACGTTCAGCCTGGTGAACGGGTACTTGATTTATGCGCAGCGCCTGGAGGGAAGTCTACACAAATCGCAACTAAGCTTGCGGGTCAAGGTATGCTGGTGACGAACGATATTCATTCGGATCGTGTGAAGGCACTGGTCAAAAATATTGAGCTGTCCGGAGTACGGAACGCCGTCGTATTGAACGAGCAGCCAGAAAAGCTTAAGCATAGCTTTGCGCATTTTTTTGATAAAATATTAATTGATGCACCCTGCTCTGGTGAGGGGATGTTCCGTAAGGAAGCGGATATGGCCAAAGCCTGGGAGCCTGATTGGGTAGAACGTTACGCCGTTATGCAGAGAGAGCTGTTGGACCAAGCGGCTTCTATGCTGCGATCGGGAGGTCGTATGGTCTATTCTACCTGTACGTTTTCATTGGAGGAAAATGAGGCGATGATCGCTGAATTTCTGGATAAGCACCCCGAATTCATGGTAGTGCCTGTGGCGGCTGTGGATGGATTATCTCAGGGATATGACACAGAACTATCCGGACAGCTTAATAGCTTCTCAGATCGTGCGAGAGAGGCTGTAAAAGGGACGGTAAGACTGTGGCCTCATCAGCTGGAAGGCGAAGGGCATTTTGTGGCTGTACTGCTGCATAATGGAATTGCCAGCGCCACTGCTCAACCAGAAGCGAATCTCCAGTCCGCGGCGGCTCGTCCGACCATGAAACCGAACAAGTCTGCCAGGTCGTTAAAGGGAAAGCATTCTCCAAGCTTACAGTCAGCTGGCAAGCAGCAGCCTGAGGTTGATTTGCAGCTGTTGTATCGTTTCATGACTGAACATGCTCCGGAAGTAGGGATTTCACAAGTAACGCTGCATGGCGAGCATGTTTATGCATCACCGATCGGATTACCAGATCTAAGTGGCATTCGCATCATTCGTCCTGGATGGTACATCGGTACCTTAAAAAAACAGCGATTTGAACCCTCCCATGCGATGGCTATGGGACTCAGTAAAGAGGATGCCGTTCGTACGATTGAACTGGAAGCCACATCTGCTGCCGCAGCCCGATATTTGAGGGGAGAGACGCTGGAGGTGGCCGAATCTGCCATTCAGAGGCGTAATCATGACATTGCATTCAAAGGTTATTGCCTCGTTCTTATCGATGGTTTTCCTGTAGGCTGGGGCAAATGGCAGGATGGTATATTGAAGAATGAATATCCCCCAGGTTGGAGGTGGACATAGTTGAAGCAAACAATGCGTCTGGAAAAGCTGTTGGCTCATGCTGGCCATGGCACACGAAGTGAAATCAAACGAATGGTCAAGAATGGTCTTATTCAAGTCAATGACCGTCCGATCAAGGATGGAGGGATGCAGGTTCATCCGGAGCAGGATCGGATCACTGTGGACGGACAAATCGTACGTTACCGTGAGTTTATGTATCTGATGCTGAACAAGCCGCAAGGCGTCATATCAGCGACAGAGGATAGCCGCGAGCGAACCGTACTGGATCTGCTGGATGAATCGTATGCCCATTATGAGTTATTTCCTGTTGGGCGCCTGGACAAGGATACAGAGGGCTTGCTGCTGCTGACCAATGATGGTAAGCTTGCGCATAATTTACTTTCACCCCGCAAGCATGTGGCCAAAATGTATTTTGCCGAGGTGGATGGTTTGGTAACGGTGAAGGACCAGGAGATTTTCCAAAGCGGAGTGACTCTGGATGATGGATACCTCACCATGCCGGCCCAGTTGAATATTTTGGAAGCCGGTGATCCTGATAAAGGTGCCGTTGCCAAAATCGAGCTGACGATTCAGGAAGGTAAATTTCATCAAGTGAAACGGATGTTTGAAGCTGTTGGCAAACGGGTAGTGTTTCTCAAAAGAATTTCCATGGGAACGCTGCTGCTGGATGAGTACTTGGCGCCCGGCGCTTATCGCGAATTGACGGAGATCGAGCTTGCCCAATTACAGCTTGCCCACGTATAAAGGCAAAAAGACCGAATGACTGTGATTGCACAGCATATCGGTCTTTTTTTGAGCGGGCTTACAGCCAACCAGCGCTGAGAATGATGACTAACAAGATGTATAATACAAGAATAGCACCAGTACTCGTGTGCAAACCTCCGATTGCAGACATGCTGATTCCTCCCATACTCCATATTGACCAGTCAACAATTGGGTACATTATAAATATGACAAAGATCATGCTTGGCATGGACATTTATCCTGATGATTCATATTTTGGGCGGGATGGGACACGCTAATCATTGATGGTTTCTGACATCTGGCAACCACACATATCAAGTCCATTGGAGGCGAGCTTGGATGACCGATGTTTGGCTTAGAACCGATTTGAAGACAGCGAGTGGAGAAGTAAACGACATTATGTGGAAACATCAATGTATCGGAATTATGACGCTCGTTTATCGTGAGGCAGACCGGATTACCGGGGCCGTCCAATTGGAGCAAGCGGTATATCCCGAACATGCCAGACAGCAGGTAATTACCTTTGTACAAGCGCACCTGGAGTCCTTAACCTATGCATTAGGTGCCCGAACTTGTGAGGTAACTGTATCTTACAGCGAGCTTGATCCACTCTTTTTTGCAAGCATGGAGAAATCAGACTGGGTCGACGTTGAAGAAGATTATGACTACGACTATGATTGGATGGAATACGAACGCTTTGAGGATGAAAATGCCGAAGAACAAAATGAATATGTGATGGGCTTAGAAGGTTCAATTCATGACGAAGAAGCTGCTGTTGAACGATATTCGGCACCTTCGGCTTCGGCAGCGTTAGTCGATGAGGAAGAACGAGATTATACGGTGGTTCGTACCAAAGGCAATGGCGACACGTATATCTTCGAAATTTACCAGCAGTCACACGGGGGTTTGCCAATCGGGAGAGCTACGATTGATGCCAGCTATCGTCAGCTGCAAGGATTTATCGATTTTCGTGAGCCGGGAGATTCCGTGGATCGCGAGTCGATTGCGAAGCTGATGATGCAGGAAATGGACAAGGAAAAAGATTTTGAATCCTTCAATCTCATTATGCTGTATCAAAATCAACCATTTGAAGAAATCAATTATTAAGCAGATTGGGTTCACTAGTTTGCAAAATTACAACCAGCCCGAGGGTTCCGGATTAAGGACTGTAAGAGCCTTAATCTGCGCCTTCGGGCTGGTTTGCTTAATTGATAATCAAAGGGGAACGACTGCTTAGACTTCAGTTTTCTCATCTTTCTTTTTGTCTTTCCAAAACAAGACGGTCAACATCCGTTCTATCCATTCCTTATCCTGCTCGGTGAGTTCAACACCATCAAAGCTCAATTCATTATCACGTAAAAATCGTCTCAGGTTCACACGAGGTTTTACATAATCCTTGCTGCGCTCACTATCTTGGGGCTGCTCCAGATAACCGGCGATCTCCATCAAATTGGAGTAGGGGGTATTCAAACCCTCTGATAGCTTCATCAATACATCCGGAGAAGGCACTCCACGATTGCCATTTTCCATTTGGGAAATGTATGCTGAAGACACGCCGGAGCGATCCGCCAATTCGCGAATAGTAAAACCTTTCAATTTGCGCATATCGCGCAGCTGCTCATAAAAATTCATAAGGGACACCTGCATTTTCATAAGTAAACAATGGTTAACATTGATATAATATCAGTAAACTTCTGTAATTTCAACGCTCACACAAATGTATTCAAAAGTAAATAAAATATTTCCAAAAGTAAAATATAATGATAAAATGGGGAATAGAAGGAAAAGAGGGGGAGTGACTACTTACAGATGAAAAGAATTCGTACCAATACCAATGCTTTTGTGAGAGCCCGAGTATTCAAAGGCTTGTCCCAACGAGAGCTGGCCAAGCAGTCGGGTCTGAGTCCTTCTTATATTAGCCTTTTGGAGCGTTCTGTGAAGTCAGTTGGTCCCGGTACGGCCAAGAAGCTCAGTGAGCTGCTGGAGCAGCCACTCGATGCATTGTTTGTCATTGAACAGTAAATCAATGAGCTGGCATAGTGAAGCGGCTGGTGGAATTCGCATCTCTAATCATATTGCGTTATAATAGGTACGAGGTTTGAAAAATATAACCTCTGGGAATCATATTCCTGACAACTTAGAAGAAAGGGAGGAGATATTCTTTGCGCCAACTTATTATACTAGTCGCTGCTTTGACCATCATCCTTTCCGGATGCACGAAAGACACGACACCAGCAGCAAAACCAGGAGAGGTTACGACACCTACTACACCAGTGCCCGCACCGACACCGGCTCCTACAACGACGACACCAGCACCAAGCACAGCAACGCCACCTGCGGCAGGTACAACGACACCTCCTGCTACAACTCCACCAGCTGGAACTACGCCAGCTGCACCTGAGGTTCCGAGACCAGATGGGGCAAAGGAGCAGCCCACTGCTACATTGAGTCAATTAGAAAAAGTCGAATTTGGAATGACATATGATGAGGCAGCTAAAGTCATGGGTCAAATGGGGAAATTGATTAGCGAATCGCAGGACGATGGCGGCGTTAACAAAATACAAACCTATGAGTACAAGACTAAAGAAGGAACTTCTATTAAAGTAACGTTCCGTAACGGCAAGGTATCCAGTACATCCGGATAATTGTAAATAAACAAAAGGGCGAAGGTGCATGACCATGCATCCTCGCCCTTTTGTTTGTTGTCATGCGTAAGCAATGACTTTGTTTTTACCGGTCGTTTTGGCTTTATACATCGCCTCATCCGCTTGCTTGATGAGCTCGTCAGCACCGATGCCCTTACTGTAACAGCTAAAGCCTACACTCACGGTTACGATCGTCTCAGCTTCCACCCGCGCCCGAATTTTTTCAGCTATTTCAGACGTTTCATCTTTGTCGCCAATAACCATCACCACAATTTCTTCACCGCCATAACGGCCGCAAATTCCATCGGGTTCAGCAACCTCCTTGGCGATCTGAGCCACCTGCTTGAGCACCTGATCGCCCATATGGTGCCCCTTGGTATCATTAAGCTTTTTGAAGTTATCGATATCACTGAAAATGACGGATACCTTAATATGCTGCGCCAGATGCTGGTTCACACGATTGTAATAAAATTTGCGATTATAAAGTCCCGTCAATCCATCACGGATCGAAGAATTATAAATCGCCTGCATCATTTCAATAATACGTTCGAAAATAAACAGGAACAGCACAATATGAAAGGCCATGGGAAACAATTGTTCAAGCTTGGTGAGAACCCCCTGGGTCCCGTTAAACAAATACTTGTTCGTCATGTAAATCATATGTGAGCAAAAGTAAAGAGTCAGCATAAGCTGGAACTTGCCATTTTGCCCAATTCGTGGATTAACGAGCATGAAGCTGACAAAAATGATCACGAACATGAATAGTTCCAGACCGAGCGGCTGAAGCTGTTTAATCTGCTCTGGACTGCCCTCAAAGCTGCCAGGAATATACCAGTAAGTAGCTGCAACAAGTGCCATGATACCACAGATGACTCCAATGATGATTCCATCTTTGGCCTTTGTAGGATTGTAAAGCTGAAAAATACCGATATTGACCAATAAAAAAGCCGATGCTTTCAAAATGAGTGCAATGAATACCGCCGTCTCATTCGGGGTCGGATACAATTGAAACTGAATTAGCTGCCCATACTGTGCGATCAGAATAACTAATGACAACATCATGGAAAGATAACCGATCTTTCTGCGATTGACCAGCAACCGAAAGGAAACGAGCAGGGTCAGCAGCAGGATAACGACAATAATCGTGTAAGAAATAATGGTTCCCAAAGTCCCGATCCACAAATCTGATAAATTTAGCGCATTCATTAGTGATATAAGCCTCGCATTCATGGAGAGATATCCTTTATTATAGAAACGTACATTCGTTTTGGTCAACATTCTTCTTTTCGCGAATACGCTTGTAGTGGTCATACATACCTGATACGATATCATTGATGCAGGCATATGTCATAAAATTTAAAATTAAGATGTGATACTACGGAGGGCACTCATGAATATATTACAAGCATTATTTTTTCCGCCAGAGCAGCCGGGTGGCGTATCTTCCATGATTCCTTTCATTCTGGACCGATTTAACAAGCGTGGTTGGGAGATGGAGCTCTTTTCACTTCCGAAACGGGTACGAGGCAAGGGAACTGAGCCGGTAAAATTTGCAACCTTCGATTGGGAAATGTACGCGGGCAATCCGATTGTCGATAAATATATTCAAACCTATAAGGATTATGTATGGTGGACGAAGCTTCGGATTACCAAATCCTATGATGTGATTCATGCTCACCATCCTATTGTAGGACTCGTGATGAAGCAGCTGTATCCGGACACTCCGGTCATTATGACGGTGCATTCCAGTTATGAGAAGGAGCTTATCCTTAATGGTAAAATAGAGCCAAATGGAGTTGAGCATGCATTCCTGACCTCGATCTACTGTGAGCTGGAAGATAGGGTGGATCAACTGCTCACCGTGTCGAATTCCTTCAAGCAATATTTGGGTGAATTTGTACAGGAACCCGAGCGTATAGGTGTCATACCTAACGGATTTGACGAAAAACGGTTTCGTCCGGTTCCTCATGAAAACAAAATCCCCCAGCTGATTACGGTATGCCGTTTAGTTCCGGCCAAAGGCATAGATATATTGCTGCTTGCCTGTGCAGAACTGAAAAAGAGCGGGCAAGCTTTTGTTCTGCATCTCATTGGCGATGGACCGATTCGACCTGAGCTTGAACAGATGGCCATTGAACTGAATATTTACGAGGAAATTATTTTTTATGGCTATATGCTGCATCCCGAGGACTTTATGCCGTTTTTTGACGTGTTCGTCCTGCCCTCCCGTGCGGAGTCCTTCGGTTCGGTTTTTGCCGAGGCTGCGTTGTGCGGGCTTGCCTTAATCGGGACCGATGTTGGCGGTATTCCTGAGCAAATCAATCACGGGCAAAATGGTCTGCTTGTACCTGTCGACGATGTGGCTGCACTAACGAATGCTCTGGAAAAGGTGACAGGTGATCCAACATATCGCTACAATCTAAGCCGTATCGCATGGGATAAAGCCAAAAATACGTATTCCATGTCTCGTGTGGTTCAACAGCTGAAGACGGTTTACAGGAGCTACCGAAAAGAAGAATAGTCGCTTACTATCGACATGACAAATAAACTGCCATCACCAGGATGCAGTTTATTTGTCGTGTCGATAACGTTAGCCCTGGATAAATGAATTCACTGTCCCTTGTACCATTAGCCAGCCAAACGGAGCACGATAATGCCGATCAGAGCAAGAGATAGACCGCATGTCTCCAACGGACTAAAACGTTCCTTAAGTCCAAATCGAGCGTATAACAATACGAGAATGACGTTCATCGCAATTACTGCAGATACAAGTCCGGTTACCCCCAGCTTAAAGGCAGGCATGACCAGCATCATGCCGGATATATTGGTCAGGCCAATGACAAGGCCCCACAATAAGGTCTTGGCTGTGCTCCACAAGACTGGAGTGTTAAGCTCCGCTGCTGCTTGACTGAAATGTGAGACCTCAGCCGGGTCCTTACCTGAAGGATTCGCTTCAACAGCCGCCGCCGTTTCTCTCTGGATAACCGACAGCCTTCGCTTGTTAAGCAGCCATGCAATACCGAACAGGATTGTGCCGGTTACATACATGGCGATCAGGGTGGGCAGAATTTCTGCGCCGAGCAGGGTAGCTTGCTTGGAAAATAAATCGGTTAACCCGAAGCCAAGCATGGCTAGAGCTCCCCAGCCAGCACCTTTGAGATTTCTCCACGATATATCATTGGAATAACGGATTAATAACAGACCCAAAACGATAATAACAAAGGAGAGCGATTGCCAAAGACTCAGCTTTTCCCCCCATACCAGGTAGGCTGCTATCACGACTACAACGGGGGGGAGTCCGGTAAACATGGCCACCAGCGATGCCTTGCCTACAGCAAAGCCGCGGTACATGGAGGCATTGGATATAAAGGAGAACAAGCCCATAAGGACGCCTACCCAAGCTCCTAATGACCCAGGCTGCCCTACGATCAGGTTAGCGGTGAATGCGATGATCGATCCAGACAAATAAACGCCCAGCAGCAGTAAATTACGGTCAATGGGACGCTGCGATGTCCATTGATACAAGATGCCTCTCAAACCGAAGCAGACCGCTGAAGCGGCTGCAAACACAAACCACATGACACAACGCTCCTCGTAAATTGAAAACTTTCTCATAAACTGATTGCTTTTTTGGGTGTAACTAAATACTATAGTATATAGGAATTCGAACGGGGGCGCAATGATGGAGCCGAAGCAGCACAGAGAAAGGGAAATCACCTACCACATTGGCTGGAAACGGGGAGTTATTACTTCGTATACAAGGCATGCGGCTGAGCCATCAGCGGAAATCCCGTGGGTGCACCGCTTTAATAAAGCATTTGTGTGGGGTCACGCCGGCACATACCCTATGGGTATCATGCTGGCGCTATTATGGATATTTCCAATTTTAACTTTTACTTGCACCTTATGGCTTATACATGTATTATCTATGCAGTCACAGTGAATGAAGATAGAGAGGTGTTTAGGAAATGAACCAGACATTGGCCATAATAGCCGGGTTGATTGGGCTATTGGTAACCGGATCTGCGGTGCTGATGGCTTGGCTCACCATGAATCAGCTTCAGGAAAGACGCAAGCAAGAGACGGTGAATGGCAAACTTCTGGATGGCAGCTTTCGGCATTTACTGAGGTGGACTTATTTTGATTACGCTTTAATTGGTGTTTTTACGATTGGAAGCTTGTTTCTTTTAGCTGATGTGCTGGCCGTGATACGTGATGCCCAGAGCTACCCTTTGTACCATTACGGATATCTGGTATGCGGCTTTGTATTCATGCTTTTTGGGATGCTGTTTATGGTGCTGAGGTTATCCCTTGTCCTCTCATTAGTTCGTGTGGAATCCACGCTTTCTGGGCCAGAGAAGCATGAACATCCAGGCAAGGCTGAACAGCCCGAAGAGCGGATACAAGGTGGCGAGGAGCGATTTAAACCCAAACTGACTGATTATATAGGTAAATAATAATAGAGAAAGCACGATCCATACGCGTGGAATTTGGAGATGCTGCTCCATTTGTCTGGATATACCAAACAAATCAGCAATATAGGTAGTGAAGATTTCACCGTAGATGACGCATGCAAAAAGCAGCTGCCATACCCACCCTATACTGGAAATGAGCTGTCCCATCGGTATATCGAATTGAGCAATGCCAGGCATTTGAGCTGATAAGGCGAAGTGTCCAGCCAAGAGCATCAGTCCGATGATCAGTCCTCCCGTTACTCCGCCCCAATATAGCGTATGACGATCCTGAATTTGGCCACCGAGAGGGACGAGCACTCCCTGTGCCATCGATAGATTAAAAGCAGCGTACAGCAGGGGAGAAAGGCCGGTTTGTCCGAGGCTGAAGTCAGAGGTAAGCTCCAGCCAGTTACCAGAGCCGGGTAAGCTCCAAGTGTGCCAAACCACCATTCCGATAAAACAGAGCATGAGCGGTACGACAACAGAGTTCACGGCCATAATGGCTTGCATACCTTTAGTCAAAATCAAATAGGATAAACACAACGTAATGAACAACCCCCACTGATAAGGCAAATGGAACTGTTCTTCAAATACCGAGCCGGCACCCGCAAGCATGACAGAGGAGACGCCCAGCATCGTAAAAAGTGTAAACAGATTGGTCCACCTGCCGATAGAACGCCCGAATAAGAAGGTATTCATATCCTCATAGGAACGGGCTTTAAGGTCATGTGCAAGCAGCATCAGCTTGATCCCGAGAGTAACAAACAATAAAGTAGACAGGCAGATACTTAGGGTAGCAGGCCAACCGTATCTGGTGAAAAACTGCAATATTTCCTGCCCCGTTGCAAATCCGGCACCCACAACTGTACCGGCGTAAGTAAAACCAACTTGTATGATGCGTCCAAGCTTTCTCATGCAATGATGTCCACCCTTCATACAGCTTGTTCTATGCAGAACAGTACAAGGTATGAATGACCGGATGATATCATGACATGAATTTGGGTAATTGGCGCACTTCTGTTAAAATAGATGATGTCCACTTGATTATGAATGCCAATTTATTCGTTATACCATATCTTATGCTGGAGCGTGTCCTGGTGCTGGATGAAATCTTACTACTAATTGAAAGTTATGGGTATATCGCTCTATTTGGTTTACTGGCTGTTGGGATTGTGGGTATACCTATTCCTGATGAAATTCTTATGACGACTGTGGGTTCTTTGACTACGATTGACGGGCCGCTTTCTTTTGGAAAATCACTTTTGGCCAGCTTTGCGGGTACGATGGTTGGAATGATAGTCAGCTACTACTTGGGAAATACTGTTGGCAAGCCCTTTTTATATAAATACGGAAAATGGGTGAAGTTGACGCCTGAAAGGCTGGATCTTGTCGAAAGCTGGTTTAAAAAATACGGTCTGTGGACGGTTGTGTTCGGTTACTATATACCGGGTATACGGCACTTTACTTGCTATTGGGCAGGTGTAAGTGGTGTAAAATTATGGCGTTATCTGTTGTTTGCCGGATGCGGAGCGCTCATATGGTGTATGACATTTTTGACCTTGGGGCATTTTATTGGTGTGAACGCGCCGAGAATTATGGGGGTCGTTCATCATTATTTGGGGATTACCGGTATTATCATTGCCGTAGTAGTCGTTGTGGGGCTAATTATTTATTGGCGTGTCCGGAAAACCAAATCTCTCACCAAGTAACATAAAGAAAAAGCCTAGACCGGAGAAACCCGATTAAGGCTTTTTCTTTGTGTTACTCTTGAAGGGTGAACAACTTGATCGAGTTCACTTTATCAGTTTTGGGATCGATATCAAGCTTGAGAACGGCACCTGTCGATTTGTAGGTTAAAACAAAGCTAGTATTGGTATCGGGCTTACCTAAAGCTTCATAGACCTGGCTTGTCGATTGCCCTAATTTCAGCCCATTCAATCCAGGATTGATTTCGGCGCTACGAATGTCGATGAAGGTTAGTTGATTCTTTTTGTTAAATCCGACTAGAAAGTCCTTGTAATCAAGTACAGTTATCGGATCCGTATCCTCATCCATCACGAATTGCTCAGAGGGTTTGCCATAACGAGTCGTGACGCCTTCCTTCGAGCTATTCAAGGTTAATCCGAGCAGCGTTGGCTTTGCCTGATTGTAGGGGTCACGAATGTCGATCTTAGGCTTAGCAGGTGCAGGTTTGACCTCGCTAACCGATGGCTCCGACTTGACCGCAGGCTCCACGCTTGCCAAGGATACTTTGTCACTGGCGTTGGCCGCTGCAGGAGGCGTAGCAGGTGCTGGTTCGTAAATAGCCGCAGGCGACGATGGAGAAGTAGGTGTAGGCTCTGCAAGTGTTAAGGGCTGAGGTGTCATATCCTGCGTACCGGGTTGATGCTGATTTGCGGACTCGGATGTCGGATAGGTGCAGCCTGATAATAGTAAGATGAGGACGATAGTAGCTGGCGACAAGGTATGTAATTTGGATTTCGTTGTCATCTGCATCCTGCCTTCCATTAAGATGTAAAACCAATCTAATCATACTCTGTACAGGGGACCAGAACAAAGCGTAAATTTGACCAATTCCAGACAATTTGGAAAAAAACTGCTGTTTTGTGGCACTATATACTGTATCTGACGTATTACCCCCTCAGAAAGTTTCGAAACTTACAAAAGTTTATTGATGTGGGACTTGAAACGCGGAATATCATTATGATAAGTTAACGAGTAAGGATTTTTCGGATGGAGGATATGAGATGGAATTATTAAAGCAGCGTATACGAGAGGTTGGCCAAGTTCTTTCCAATGAAGTGATCAAGCTGGATGCCATATTGAATCATGCGGTGGACCCTGTGCTCACAACAGCGATGGGTAAGGAATTTGCCACTATATTTGCCGAAGAGGGTGTAACGAAAATATTGACGATTGAATCGTCAGGGATTCCCATTGCTTTTGCGGCAGCACAGATTTTGAATGTACCTATGGTGTTTGCCCGTCGTAAAAAACCGGTCAGCTCAGACACGACCGAAATTTACAGTGAGCGTGTTCCGTCTTTTACCAAAGGCTTTGTTACCGATATTATGGTAGCTCGCGAGTTTTTATCTGCAGAGGATCGTATCCTGTTGATCGATGATTTTATTGCGAATGGAGACGCGGCGAGAGGGCTGATCCGTATTATTCGCAGATCAGGAGCCCATTTGGTAGGGGTAGGTATTGCTGTTGAGAAAACGTTCCAGGCTGGCGGACGAACAATCAGGGAGTCGGGAATCAGAGTTGAATCGCTGGTAAGCATCTCTTCAATGGAGCATGGAAACATTATTTTTGAATAATTTTCGTGTTGGGATGAATAATTTTCAAAGTTGGAAAGCCTTCCATCTGAACGCATTTTCATTTATAATACTATTATGCATAAGAGAGGAGGCATTTGCTATGGGGAATGAAATTCCAAACGATTTTTTCATGACCAAGTTAAGCGAAGCGAAAATTCACTTTGAACGTGCCCTCGATTGTAAACATACAGAATTTGATGATCTGTATCCCTATATGATTGAACATCCTCAATTTTTTTGGTACAAAAGATATGTGGCATGGTCCGAGCTGTTGACCATCGTGAAGTTGTGCAATGAGCTTGGGGTAGAGTGGCAGCAGAATTTTTCCGAACAGCAAGTTGATTACATCAGCAAGCGCGTAATGTCGAGCAAGGTATTGGATTACTGGTTTGAAACCAATGATTCCAAAGAACATGTCAGCTAATCGTATTTGGGTACGATCCATAGTAGGGAAACCTATTCTCCTTGGTGGGAATAGGTTTTTTGTTGTATCAGCATACTGGTTATTGTAGAGGCAGAATGTTCATGTTCTTGATATGGGCTTTGGTTTCATCTGTACCGAGCTCATACAGCTTGCTGTAGATCTGAGAGAGATAATAATCAGCCGCGTCATTTTCTTTGTCATTATGGTACAACCGGATAGGGATGTGTGCCCTGAAAAAAGTATCGTCTTGTGCGTCCTCGGATTCTTCGAATAGCTCTTGCAGTTGGTCGATCTCCTCTTCGGTGGCCAATATCTCAAAATCAAAATTACCGATGGTTTCTTGTGGTTCTAATATCTCGCTGGAGCCAACGGTCACATAATAGTTTTTTTTGTCCAAGTCAACAATCTCCTTTGATGGGTTCATGTAGCGTGTCCTGTTTATTGTGTGCTCGGATTGGTGTATTCTATACTTAATGACGGATGTAAGGGAGGCGTACAAATCATGATTAGTGAAGAGCAGTTGGATCAATACCGCATAGACGGCACAAAGCTTCGCGTGGTCAGGGATGCTGATCCGAAGAATGATGTTCGGGGGATCGTGGTCGCCTGGGATGACGAAACTGTGGCCATCCGTAAGCAGAATCGTAATGTCGTGAAGCTGAATCGTAAATATCATTATCAGCCCTACACGGAGGATCGCTATAACGAATGGCTTTAGATACGTCGTCTAATCTGAGTCATAACGGTCCGATGTTCTAATTCTTAAAGGACCCGATAATAAACAGCACACCTAGCGCGGCCAGCATGCCGATGAAAATGAGCAAAATTCCGCTAATGAAGGCAAAAGCTCCGGGTATTAGCAAGCTAACTACCAAAGTAATACCGATGACCCATAACAAACTGTGAAACGACATCCGAATAAAGCCCCATATAAATAAAGCAGCAGTAATGCCGATCATCAGTTGAAGCAGTACCATATATATTCGCCCCCTTCTTGACTATTATATGGAGCCTGTATGCAAACATGATGAATGTGTCATACGAAATTAAAAGCCTGCATAGGATACATCAACAATGTATGGAATGCGGTATGATGCTCTATATGGAAACAGGGAGGTGGGGGGCATGTCGGACAATGGCTCAGCGTTAAAAGGAACCATATTCGGACTTTTGTTCACGCTTCCTATCTGGATTGTTGCTGGATGGTTAGTGTGGATTTGGTGTAAATGAACCTGTTTACAAAAAAAATAAAAACAACGTTGACATCAGTAATATATCGTGATATATTATCTCTTGTCGCTACAAGCGGTCATGGCGGAATTGGCAGACGCGCACGGTTCAGGTCCGTGTGGGCTAACCCCCCGTGGAGGTTCGAGTCCTCTTGACCGCATCATATGTACTGAAAAACCTTCAATTCATTTTGAAGGTTTTTTTGTTGTTTCAGCATGCACATACTTCACTTGATTCATATTCGAAATTAAAAAGGCAGACGAATGAGTACATTCGATCTGTCCTTTTTACATTGTTATACAACAAAAAAATATATGTAAAACAGTATTGTACAGTTCGAGCTTTTGTTATACAATAAAAAAATAAAATATAAACTGTGTTAATACAGTATTAGCTTGTAGGATCAATGACTATTTATTAGGGAGATGGGATGGATGTTGGTTAGTTCAAGCACTTTTTATGAATCGCTTCCTGATAAATGCTGCTCGAAATGCGGGGAGAAGCTGGAAGAGCTCGCTGACTGTTATTACACCGTATGTTATGCGTGCACAGAAACTACCTTTTATCCGTTATCACCGGTCTATTTGACCCTTAATTACCCAGCAGTGAAGGAATAATGAAGGGACGGTCATGATTGATGTTGAAGGCAGTTCTTTTTCCGAATGTGGAAAGGAACTGTTTTTTTGTGCTGTTATCGTATAATATAAAAACAGAGTGATACAGCGGTAGCGTGAGGTGAAAAAGCATGAACGAGGATAATCAGGAGTTTCTCACTAAACATCAACAAATTGTTCAATATATAGAAGAATTAAGTGTTGGCACGCGCATTTCGGTTAGAAAGGTCGCTCAAACGCTTGAAGTAAGCGAGGGAACTGCATATCGGGCTATTAAAGAAGCGGAAAGCTTAGGTATCGTCAGCACGAAGGATCGGATCGGTACGGTTCGCGTGGAGAAAAAAGAGTATTTGAAGATCGATAAACTGACGTTTGCCGAGGTCGTGAATATTGTGGATGGCGAAGTCATTGGTGGAGCCAAGGGACTGCATAAATCGTTACATAAGTTCGTCATTGGAGCGATGCAGCTCGAAGCGATGAAACGCTATATCGATCCGGATAATTTGTTGATTGTCGGTAACAGAACGCAGGCTCATGTGTATGCATTGGGGCAGGGGGCAGGCGTGCTGATTACGGGGGGGTTCCATCCCTTGGATGAAGCCAAAGAGCTGGCAGATGAGCTGGAACTTCCTATAATCGTTACTAGTTATGATACTTTTACAGTGGCTACCATGATCAATCGGGCCATTGACGATAGAATGATTAAAAAGAAAATCATGCTGGTTCAAGACATACTCAGAACGGATCCAGATACTCAAGTGTATGTCCTCCATGCCAAAGATAAGGTATCGGATGTGCAGCAATTAATAGAAGAGTCGGGTCATACCCGTTTCCCGGTAGTTGACGAGCAATATAGACCCATTGGGATGATTACGACGAGAGATGTCTGGGGCTCAGAGCCAGATCAAACGGTCGATCAATTCATGACTAAAAATCCGCTGACGATCGAGTCGCAAGCCTCTGTTGCTTATGTCAGCCACACGATGGTGTGGGAAGGGATAGAGCTGCTGCCAGTAGTTGGAAAAGACCGTAGAATGATTGGTGTCATCAGCCGTAAAGATGTATTAAAGGCGCTTCAGTTTGCACAGACGCAACCGCAAAACGGGGAAACCTTTGAAGATCAGCTCTGGTCCAGTGTGGAGAAAATGCGTGACAAGAACGGACAATTGTTCTATCGCCGAACGATATCAGCACAAATGACCAATCATGTCGGTATGGTATCAGAAGGATTAATGACAACTTTGATGAGTCAGGCTGCCATGCGTATAGTTAAAGAAGAGAAGAGGGGAAACCTGATATTGGACAGCTCATCGAACTTTTTTCTGTTGCCTATCCCCATCGATAGTGTAATCGATCTGGTTCCTAACATTATTGAGCTTAGTCGAAGATACTGCAAGATCGAGGTTGAAATCTACTGTGATGGATCCCGTATGGCCAAATCGATGTTCACTGCTCGTTTGGCCGATTAAGGCTTAAAGGGTTCTTGTTACTTTGCTGCTTGACTCGATTTTTGCGGATAGCTATAATGTTCATAGACAATTAACGGTATTTTGGGACTGAAGTCTAACAAGCACCCCGTCCCGGGGTGCTTTATTGCATACAAGGCAGTTTCATCGTTGGACAAGCAGTTGTTGTAGAGAGGGGCATATCATTCATGGATTATAAGCATTTGTTAGCAACACAATTAGGCTCACAATTAGAGGGCGTAGATGAAGCGACGATCATGGAACTGATCGAATACCCACCGAATCCTCAAATGGGGGATTTGTCGATGCCATGCTTCAAGTTCAGCAAGCTGCTGCGCAGAGCGCCGCAAGCGATAGCTGAAGAGCTGGCAACAAGCTGGAAGGAGCATCCGGCCGTTCAGCGGGTAGAAGCGGTTGCAGGGTACTTCAATGTATTTTTACAGCCTGGGCATCTGGCATCCAGTGTAATTGGTGAGATTCTGGAGCAGCAGGATCGCTACGGATCGCAAAATATCGGACAGGGCCGTAATATCGTCATCGATTTTTCATCACCTAATATTGCAAAGACGTTTCATATTGGACATCTGCGTTCAACGATGATCGGCAATGCAATCTATAAGATTCATGAATTTCTTGGTTATCATTGTGTGGGAATTAATCATTTGGGTGATTGGGGTACGCAGTTCGGCAAGCTGATTGTCGCGTACAAGCTATGGGGAGAACAGGCTACCGTTGAAGCAGAAGGCATTGGAGAGCTTCAGCGTTTGTACATCAAGTTCCATGATGAAGCGGAGCAGAATCCTGAGCTGGAAAATGAGGCGCGTCTGTGCTTTGTTCGGTTGGAGCAAGGTGATGAGGAAGCGATTAAGCTATGGAAATGGTTTGTGGAGATCAGTCTTAAGGAATTCGAAAAAATGTATGAGCTGCTCGGCGTGAAGTTTGATGCGTACACGGGCGAAAGCTTTTATAATGATAAAATGGCTGCTATTGTTGAGGAGCTGAAGGTTAAGAACTTGCTTGAAGAGGATGAAGGCGCGCAATTGGTGCGTTTGGATGACTACAATATGCCACCAGCCTTGATGATCAAAAAAGATGGCGGTACCTTGTATCATACTCGTGATGTGACCGCGGCTGTCTATCGCCAGGCCACCTATGATTTTGAAAAATGTATTTATGTGACTGACGCCGGGCAAAGTCTTCACTTCCAGCAGTGGTTCAAGGTCATCGAGCTGATGGGCTACGATTGGCATAATCGTCTTGTGCATGTGCCTTTCGGCAAGGTTAGTCTTGAAGGTGCGAAGCTCTCTACGCGTAAGGGCAATGTGATTCGACTGGAAGAGCTGCTTACGCAGGCTATTGAAAAAACGAGTGAAATCATTGAGCAAAAGAACCCGGATCTGGACAATAAAGCTGCGATCGCCCAGGAAGTAGGCGTGGGTGCCATTATTTTTAGCGATTTAAGTAATAACCGGATCAAGGATATTGTCTTCTCATGGGAGGAAGCATTGAATTTTGAGGGTGAGACTGGACCCTATGTCCAGTATACCCATGCCAGAGCGAGCAGTGTGCTGCGCAAAGCTGGAGAGCGAGCAGTTGGCGAGGAGCTTCCATTGAAGCTGGAGAATCATGCTGCCGACCTGCTGGTTAACGCCTCCGAGCAAGCCCTGTTGAAACAGTTGTATGTATTCAAGGAACGTCTGGAGCAATCGGCGCAGAAGCTGGAGCCTTCTGTAGTCAGCCGTTATTTGGTTGATTTGGCGCAAAGCTTTAACCGATTCTACCATGATAGCCCGATACTGATTGAGGATGCAGCTCTTCGACAAGCAAGATTGGCTTTGGTAAGATGCACACAAATTACGATTCGCAACGGGCTAACTTTAATTGGGTTGAAAGCACCGGAAAAAATGTAATTCAGTACGCAGTAATGAAAAAGTAGATGGATACATGTGTTGGTGAGAGCCTGCAGAGGGATAAGATGATGAAGTAAACGTCATTGTCACTCCTTGCAGGCTCTTTATTCTGGCAGCTTTAGGATGTCAGCAAATCCATGCAGTGATGGAGACTTATATCAGGATGTTCCCTTTCTTGAGAGGTTTGTAAACAGACGATCCCGGTTACACTTGAAATACGGGGGTGACTGAGGTTTGGCACAGGGTGAAGAATGGGTCACATACGTTACAGAGAAGCTGCTGGATTATGTGGAAACCCCAAGAAAAATTCGCAAGCAAACAAGAGCTATTCACCGAAAGGTACGTGAGCCTTGGCCGTATCGTTGGTTTGGAATGGTACCTTATGCAATAGCAATGTGGCTTAAAGGGCTGCTTAATAAGAAAAGCTTCTGATCGAAGCCTATTCGAGGAAGATACATCCGTGTTTTAAATGTAGCTTTTCTTGCAATATCAGAATATTCAGCTCTGCTGAAAACTTATACATTCTGATATTATAAAAAATGAAAAGCTTCTTGCCATCCTGATCGACTGGGAAGTCGATTACAGCAGGTAGGAAGCTTTTCTATATAAGGAGGAGAACAACCTAAGGGGAGGATCGGAAAAGGTTTCCAGATTGGGATAAGAAGGAGTAGGGAATCGCACGATGCCCATCCTGTTCCAGCAGTAGAAATGCTTCATCATTGGACCATTGATGGAAGCCGATAACTGCGACTACCATGCGTGTTTTGGTTTGGTAAAGCTCTGCCGTGTAGATTAACCTTCGCTGCTGCTGAAGCTCACCTTGAAGCTCAGTAAAGGATGTGAAGCTGGCAGGTACACCTTGTATCCACGGAAGCTTCTCATAAGGGTCAAAGGAAGGAATTGCCTGTCTCTGCTTTATCGTATGTTCGGAAAGTAAGGAAGTGTCAGCAGCGTTTGCTTGATCGGTATTTTTCTGAAGCAGGTCAAGCTGACCAATGGGCAAGGATTCTCCGGTGATGGCATCCAGATAATAATAAGTACCACCAGATTCTACAATCCACAGGGCATATAGAGGATTCACGTACCAAGGCTGAACTGTATAAGAGCTATGTATAAGTTCGAGCTGTACCAGTGAACGGTACAGAGTTTGCAGGCTGAACAGCGGCTTCCCGCCGCTGCCGTATTCGGTAAGCTGGTACTTGTTGGGATTAGCTGGATCGGCAGCGTGAATGACCATATAGCCAGCATCACGACCATCAGATTGTATGAGGACAATCCAGCCGTGTGTTCCGGGTCCGAGTGAGTAGCCCGACCAGGTTGCTTGCTTCCACGCGCTGTAGCCTGGTTCAGCTGACAACTGCTTCATCCATTGCTGGACAGCTTCCATGAAGGAAGGTGCCTGCACAATACTATTGGAATCAGGCGGGGTCTGCATGGCAGCGGGTACAGGCACGGTCTGGGCAGCTAGCGGCAATGCGGCCGAAGAGAGTGAAGATGGGAGTGAAAGGCTTGTCCATAGCAGTAACGAAATGACCCATAGTTTTGCTTTATCCATAAATTCACCTGCTTTCTAGATGTCCACGTGATATTCGACATCTCCTGTTGCTTCGCTATGCATCTATTGTACTGAATATGTGTTAATTATTTTGTTACAACCTGTATCTCAAATAAACAAAGTTTGTTACTTATTTTGCTGTCACGTAGCACAATACGTCATCTACTGTGTATACCCACTGTTTGTAAATGAAAAAGACCGCAGTTGATGACGGATATCATGATGCGCGGCCGATACTGCCATTCGATTTCCTGTCTCCGGTTCGTATACTGCTGTTCAATATCTGACTTGTGCTCCAGCTCAGTACTCTGTATTAAGGGCTTGTAGTAGCTGTCAATCCGGTCTATTTCCTCCTGCAAGCGGCTGCCTGCTTCTTCTGCCCATCGATGATCATATCCTCGCAGCAGCTGTTCCAGGTGCTGCTCCAGATACAGGACAGCGCGTGCCAATGTAATGGTATCCGGATTCAGAAATACGTGTGCAGGCAAACGAGGTGTTAGCTGCCTGGTTAGCAGCAGCTCTTGAAATTGTCTGCGAATTTCGCCAGTACCCAAATGAATGCCCAGTGAATGGATCTCGCTTCGCTTCATATCACAGGCCAATTCTACCTTGAAATTAACTTGCAGCCAGTTCTCATAGGCGGAGGTGGTACGTGATTTGGGTTGATCCGGTATGAACTGCTCATACAAGTGAACAAATTTACCTTTACTGCGGACAACATCAAAAAGCTGCAGCAAGCGACGGCTCCCGAAGGTGACCTCATCCTTAGGAATCCTTGCGGTGATCTGTGTGGGGACAAATCCAAAATATCGTCCAAGGATGCTGTCCGGCTGCGGTTGTGGTGATACGGGATTGCCAGTTGATGGTACCGCAGCTGCGGCGGGTAGGGATACCCCACCAGAAGTAACATATCCGGCAACGGCCTGCGGTTGTTGATTCGCAGCTGGTTGTGCAGACTGGGTTACTGCGTTGTGCGCATCGGGTTCAAAGATAAAGGTGCAAGTCATGGTCTCTGGTACAACTCCGGTTCGCTCCACAAAGCTCCAATAATAAGGGCGGAAGGTAAGCTCCTTATCGGCCGAAGGGGAAAGCTTGGCGGTGACATAAGCTGGATGCTTTTCGATAATATCGCACTTCTCGGCTTGCAGGAAACGCATAACGAACCGTTCAATCTGCTCAGGTTTCATGGGAGCACCTCCGTGTCGTGGATGATCGGTTGTCCTAAGGCATCTAGGATCAAGGTGAGCGGAGCTGCATCCTGCACCTGCTGAAGGGCTTCATTACGAATAGACGAGATCGAGTGTCCCAGTTCGTCTATGTTACGACGAATCTCCTCATCGCTGCGGGAGGTTAATATCATTTTGGCTAGATGGGTTTCTAGCGTTTGCGTTTTGTCAAAGCGTTCCAATATCGTATCCAGCTCACCGATTACGAGCTCGAACATGTTGATTTTTTCATGAAGCAGCGACAAAATATATTGTTCTATCGTTCCTTCTGTGGCCAAATTGTAGATATGCACATCATGTGTCTGCCCAAGCCGATGCACACGTCCAATTCGCTGCTCCACCCGCATTGGATTCCATGGCAAATCAAAGTTGATCATGTTGTGGCAAAACTGTAGATTGATCCCTTCACCGCCAGCCTCCGTAGCAACAAGCACCTGTGCCCGATTGCGAAACAGATCCATCATCCAATCCTTTTTGCCGCGATTCATGCCGCCTCTGTAAGGTACTGCAGAGAATCCGTGCTCCTTTAAATAGTGCATCAAATATTCTTGTGAAGCGCGATACTCGGTGAAAATAATGACCTTATCGTTGATCTCCTTGATGAGCTCGATAACGGCCTCTGCCTTCGTATTTGCCTTGATGCTGCGGATCAGCTCGATCAGCTCCCAAATGCGGGGCCGTGATGGGGAATCCTCAGGTGTTTTTTTGAACATGTTCACAAGTGTAAGGAATACGGCATCACGACTGCTGCACACTTCCCTTTGAAGCGTTACCAGTGATAAAGCACTGCTGAAGTCGCCGCCTGAATCCTCAAACCGCCCTTTTACGAATGCAGTCACGCCCTCGTAAAGCGCTTGCTCCTGCGGTGACAGCTTTAATGTCAGGTTCCGGACAACTCGTTTTGTAAAATGAATATTGCCGTCACTGCGGCGATTGCGGATCATTACCTTGGACAGCTCATGCTGAAGCTGATCTTCGTTTTTGGGAATGCGTTTATCGACTACGTAATTGCTCTGAAAGCTGCTTTGTCCGCCTAATTGACCTGGCTTTAGCAGGGTGATGAGGTTGTAGAGCTCCTTCAGATCGTTTTGCACGGGAGTTGCCGTCAGCAGCAGACAATATTTTTTGCGCAGCTCGGTAACGAACTGGTAATTGGTCGTCTTTTTGTTCTTAAGCTTGTGAGCTTCATCAATTATGAGCATGTCGTATTCGAGACCGAGTACGATGTCCCGATGCGGGTCCCGTTTGGCGGTGTCCATCGATGCGACGACAATGTCGGCCTGCTCCCACATGTAGGCTTTTTTGTGGGCAACCGCAGGGATTGCAAATTTCTGGTTCAGTTCACGAACCCATTGCAGTACGAGAGAGGCTGGTACCAGAATGAGCACTTTTTTGACGAGACCTCTGATGATATACTCTTTTAAAATGAGACCAGCTTCGATGGTTTTACCCAATCCGACCTCATCGGCAAGAATCGCACGGCCACGCATCTCGGTCAGTACTTTTTTTGCGGTATCGATTTGATGGCTCATTGGAGTCACATTCTGAATGTGCACAAGGCATTGCAGCTCGTCAAAGCTCGAAATCAGGCTGGCCTGTTCAGCTTCATAGGCAAGCTGGTACAGAGTCCAATCATCCCATGGCCCGTTGCGCATCGCTTTCGTGTGCAGTTCTTCAAACCAGTCACGTCCAAAATGCAGCTGGACATGGTCGTTAAAGGGACGTATATATTCGTTAGGGCCGGATGGTTGCACAGGTAGTGTCTCCTTTCATGCTTCTCGTTCGGAAGAACCTTGGTAGAAGGCTAGCATTACGTAGTAGTATGGACGAAAAGAAGCACTTTCATAACTAGTTCGGATGCATTATGATAGTGGGTAGCACTAAATAAAGCTCAAGAGGAGGCAGGAATATGACTAAGCAATGGCGGTTTCTTTCATCAGGCAGGCAGCATCCTGCTTATAATATGGCAGTGGATGAAGCAATATTGACGGCTCATAGTGAAGGTAAGGTGCCGCCAACGGTACGATTCTATGGCTGGGATCCGGCTACGCTGTCGATTGGTTACTTCCAACGGGCAGCCGAGGAAATCAATTTTGAGCAATTAAAGCAGGAAGGTTTGGGATTCGTTAGACGTCCGACGGGAGGGCGCGCGGTGCTGCATGATCAGGAGTTGACTTATAGTATTATTGTGGCTGAGAATTACCCGGGAATTCCACGGAGTGTGACTGAGGCCTACCGGGTTCTGAGTGAAGGGCTTGTGCTTGGTTTTCGCAAGCTGGGACTGGATGCCGAAATGGTACAGCTGGCAAGTGAAGACGATAAGCGCAAATATGAGTCGATGGGGTCAGCGGCTTGTTTTGATTCTCCATCCTGGTACGAGCTGGTTGTCGAGGGACGTAAAATCGCAGGCAGCGCGCAAACGAGGCAAAAGCAGGTGGTGCTGCAGCATGGGTCTATTTTGCTGGATATGGATGTGGATCAGCTATTTCGGGTGCTGTTATTCAGAAGCGAGCGATTGCAGGAGCGGCTGCGGCAGCAATTTGTACATAAAGCGGTAGCGATCAATGATCTGTGTCGCGATCTTGGAAGGGCTGTTGTAGCATTGCCTGAAGTGGAGGATGCTTTTCGAATCGGTTTGGCCGAAGGCTTGGGAGTTGAGCTGGTGGAAGAGGGGTTAACGGATTACGAGATAGCATTGGCCGAGCAGCTAATGGCAGATAAATACGCTAATGAAACATGGAACCTCCGGAGATAATATGCTTCGGAGGTTTTTTTGTGTTTTTTCTAGCAAAAGCTGTTTTAAATATACAAAGTTCAGGGTAAATACAAGATTAGAAGTTATTAAAATCCTAAGCCAGTCCGATGTGCTTTCTGAAAGCTTGCTGCAGTTGACGCGTGATCGGTCCAGGAAAGCCTTGAGCAATAGGGACATTATCAATGGATATCACAGGGGTGATTTCAACGGTGGTTCCGGTTATGAAAGCTTCCTCTGCGAGCTTTAATTCATCTAATAGGAATGGAGTTTCGTGTACCTCCAGTTGAAGCTGTCGGGCCAGCTTAAGGACGACATCGCGTGTAATCCCATGCAGGATCAGGTTGTTCGCCGGATGGGTCCACAGCTCTCCATTCTTAATGAGCATGAAGTTGGAGGCGCTGCATTCCGTAATGGTTCCATTCCGATGCCAAATAACATCGTCGGCTCCACGGTCCAGTGCATCCTGCTTGGCCATTACATTGGGTAGTAAATTCAACGTCTTCAGATCACAGCGAAGCCAGCGAATATCGTCAGCAGTTACGGCGGTTATCCCTTGATCCATCTTATGTATAGGGCGCTGCATCTCAGTGGTGAACGCCATCAGGACAGGCTCGGGTTGACTCGGAAAAGGATGTGAGCGCAGGGCACTGCCTCGTGTTACTTGTATATAGACAGTACCTTCCTGCAGATGGTTAAGTTGAATGAGCTCGATCAGCCTTTCATGAAGCTCCTTGATGCTGTATGGCAGGCAAATACGGACATCTGCTGCGCTTTTTTCCAGTCTGCGGTAATGCCCCTCGGCTTCAAACAACTCTCCGTTATATACGCGGAATACCTCATAGATTCCATCTCCAAAGTAGTATCCGCGATCATCAGGCGATATGGCTACTTCTTCTTTTGGTACAAATTGATGTTGATATAAATACAATTGAATGCCTCCTAGCAAATGGGAACATGTGTTTGATTATCTGGGCGTAATATGTTAAATTAGAAATAACCCTTACCGCAACGGAATAACCGAAATTATCCTTATGAATAGGGTATCAAGGAGATAGGCAGAAGTCAACGAATGAAAAACCTCGATAGAAAGAGAAAAATTAAGCAAAAGCCGCCGCATCTTGTCCTAACTGCTGTATTTCGTCATCACCCTATTAGAAAAACTACATATAGTGAACTATAATGATTCATACATACTACATATTGTGTTTTAATTGCATCTAATTCCTCGGGAGGTTATTACTTTGAATAAAATCGAAAGCTCCAGACTCCATGGTTTAAGTGAAAAAATCTTTCTTGACCGCTATGCCTTGAAAAATGCGGATACGAGTATGACTCAAGTCGGTGATACCGTGCTGGTTCTGACCAAGGACGATCCCAAATTTCCAGCAAAGGAAGTTGGTGAGATCGTTAGCAGGAATGGTAGCCAGGTAAAAGTGAAGCTCCGTAATGGAGAACTGGTCGATTCGACTGTAGAAAAGCTTACCTTAACTATTGAGAAAACGCCGGAGCAAATGTGGGACCGTCTCGCATCGGCAATGGCTTCTGTAGAAGCAACTCCCGAAAAAAAGACTGAGTGGACAGAGAAATTCAGAGCTTTATTGGACGATTGGAAGCTAGTTCCCGGTGGACGTATTGCTGCCGGTGCTGATGCCAGTGATGAGCTTACCTTGTTTAATTGCTATGTCATACCTTCTCCCCATGACAGCCGGGGCGGTATTATGGCTACGTTATCGGAGATGACTGAAATCATGGCACGAGGCGGGGGGGTCGGAATTAATTTGTCGTCATTGCGTCCACGACGTGCGATCGTCAAAGGTGTCAACGGATCATCGAGCGGAGCCGTCTCTTGGGGAGGATTATTTAGTTATGCTACGGGTCTCATCGAGCAGGGAGGCAGTCGTAGAGGGGCTTTAATGCTGATGATGAATGATTGGCATCCGGATGTAGTCGATTTTATTACGGTGAAACAGACGATGGGGCAGATTACGAACGCCAATCTATCCGTATGCGTCAGCAACGGTTTTATGAAGGCCGTTAAGGAGGATCTGGATTGGCAGTTGGTTTACCCAGACACGAATGACCCTGATTACGATACCGTCTGGAATGGCGATCTGGATAAATGGAAAAAGCTCGGTAAGCAGGTTCATGTGCAGCGTACGGTCAAAGCGCGTGAAATATGGCACACTATCATGGAATCCGCCTGGAAGTCGGCAGAGCCAGGTGTTGTTTTCATGGAATATTACAACCAGATGTCGAACAGCTGGTATTTTAATCCGATCATTTGTACAAATCCATGCGGTGAGCAAGGGCTGCCAGCCTGGGGTGTATGCAATCTGTCAGCAATCAATCTTTCCAAGTTTTATGATGAGCAGAAGCAGGATGTCGATTGGGCTGACCTGGGTAGAGTCGTGCGTCATTCCACACGATTCCTCGACAATGTCATCGATAAGACCCCTTATCACTTTGAAGAAAATCGAATTAATCAGCAGGGAGAACGTCGTGTAGGTTTGGGTACGATGGGTTTAGCTGAATTGATGATCAAGCTGCAAATTCGTTATGGAAGTCCGGAATCATTGCTGTTTCTGGATCAGCTGTACGGTTTTATGGCCAAGGAAGCCTATTTGGCTTCAGCCGACATTGCTGCGGAAAAGGGTAGCTTCGAGCGCTTCGAGGCCGAGCCCTTTCTGCAAAGCGGGTTCATGAAGACGATGACGAGCGTTTACCCCGAGGTGGGAGCGGCGATTCAACAAAAAGGGATGCGCAATGTGACCGTGATTACGCAGGCCCCAACAGGAAGTACAGGTACAATGGTTGGCACTTCGACCGGAATCGAGCCCTATTTTGCATTCGAATACTACAGGCAAAGCCGGCTTGGCTTTGACAAGCAATTGGTACCGATAGCACAGGATTGGAAAGATGCGCATGCCGAAGAGGATCTTCCGGATTATTTTGTAACCTCCATGGATTTGTCAGCTGAAGATCATATAAGGGTACAGGCCGCGATTCAGAAGTGGGTGGACAGCTCGATTTCCAAAACAGCAAATTGTCCGGCGGACTTTACGCTAGAGGAAACGAAACGACTTTATGAGCTGGCCTTTGATTTGGGCTGCAAGGGTGTAACGATATATCGTGATGGAAGTCGTGACGTACAGGTGCTTTCAACAGATAAGAAAGAAGAGAGCAAGGTAGCGCAGGGAGAGAAGGAAGCGGTTGTGCAGGGAGAACAAGCAAATGCAGAACAAGCGCAGCCAGATAAAGTTCAACCAGAACCAACAAGACAGCAAGAGAAAGACAAAGCGGCGGCGGCTGGAGGTTCTATCGAGGTTGAGAAGTCCCAAGTGACATACGCACCAATCACGAGCAGTGGGGTTGTGGATAAGCAGTATAAAAGCCGTCCGCAGGTGCTGCGCGGCGCAACCTATAAGTTCAATACTCCATTCGGCATGGCTTACATTACGATTAACGAGATGAATGGCTCACCGAGCGAGGTATTCCTGAACGTTGGGAAGGCGGGGTCCGACGTATTTGCGATGTCCGAGGCTCTTGGACGAGTCTGCTCGCTATTCCTGCGCTATGGTGATCACGGAAATAAAGTGCAGTTGTTAACGAAGCATCTGAAGGGTATAGGTGGATCAGGTGCAATCGGCTTTGGCCCTAATCGAGTGGAATCTATTGCTGATGCAGTGGCTCAGGCATTGGAAATACACGGAAGTGCCCCGAACGAAGCCGATGCTTATGTAACGGCAACGCAGGAAGTCATTATGGAGACAACCGCACAGTATGCAGTCAATCGGAACTCAGCAATCTCGCTGGATTTATGTCCATCATGCGGCTCAGCTTCACTGATTAATAGTGAAGGCTGCAAAAATTGCAGCAACTGCGGGTATGGGAGATGTAATTGAGTATATAGGTTTGTATTAGGATAAAAGGTGTGGTAGTGTAAGCTGTAATTAATTATGTCGGTAGTTGGAAGATCATATGTCGTGTGCTTTGAACATGATATGTCGCTTTAGATAAGCCTGAACCTACGAGGTTCAGGCTTTTTGCTTATTGTATTTGTTTTTTGATTAGTTTAAACCTTTTCATTTAGTGGAATAATTGGAATATGTATGTAAATCAATTTTTGACGATAATTTGACGCTTTTAAGGAGGAAGTTATTTGGATTGGAAAAGTAAGAGGTCTTGGGTTCAAGAAGATGCAATGTACTCGCCCAAACGGAAAGTAAATAACAAAGGAAGTAGGGAGCATAAACACATTATTGGTTCAATTCCCAGTCGTAAAATGAATCGTAGTATTAGCTATGAATCTTTATGGGGAGAGTGTTTGTTTTATTACTTTCTTGAGATTGATCCGCTCACAGTTAGGTACTACGAGCAGCCTGTTGTAGTAACTTTTAGGGAGTTGAATGCTCAATTTGTACTAGTTGAAAAAGAACATGTTCCTGATACGTTGGCATTCCGTCAACATTATCCAGATCGTATCGGCCAACATCTACGCTGAATTTTTTTCTCCCCTCGGGGAGAAGTCTTTTAAAATGAGTTTACACAAAAGATTTGACAGACCCCTATTATTTGTAAGTTTTCCTATGAAAGCCGCCTTTAAGACATTATTGACTCAAAAAAATTACTATTTGAAATATTTCTTTTGTTTGCTCTAACTTTTCTAAGTCTCGAATATGATGGAATTGCTTGAAAAATTTCTCTTCAATTGCTTGAAATACGACCCAACGTTGACTGCTTGTTCATTCCATTTGACCAACCCCCTTTCTTTTAAAATGCATCTTTTAATATGAAAATATAATTGCTGTAATTTAATTTCCATGGTAATATCTACTGGGTAATTTGAATCATACTAGGAGGTCGTACCATTTGATTTTCAAAAAGACAATTCTTACTATTGCACTACTCAGTCTATCTTTTGCATCATTTTCAAGTGCCCATCCGGGAAAGACTGATTCTAAAGGTGGTCATACTTGCTGGACTAATTGTGCAAAATGGGGTTTAAAGGATGGTGAGTATCACTATCATAAAGGTGGCTTTTTCATAGGCGAAATCCCAACGAATAAACCTACGCCTTCCACATCTGATGTTGAAGAAGTTATTCCAGCTGGACATGTTAAAGTTACTCTTCCGTCATTTAAGGTTTATATTAACTATAAAACTGGAGCTTCAGACGCTCAAAACTCTACTTTAAAATACCCACTTTTTTTGTATAATGATATCATCTACGCACCGTTGAATTATGATATGTGTTCAACTCTTACGATTGAAAACAATTGGTCAAGTGAAGTGGGTTTATCATTAAAAAAAACTGACACAGAGATTGGGGAGGGTGTGCGTTTCCAACGCATTGAGGGATCCTCTACTCAGCCTACAAACATGTATGCACACCTTCCAACATTCAATATTTTTATCAATGATGTATGGGTGGATAATGGGAATGAAGAATATCCATTTTTAGTTTATAATGATGTAACATACTATCCAATGACTTGGCATTTTAATAGTAAATTTGGTCTAACCACCGGATTAAAAGACAATAGGTTCGATATTTTTAAAGTAGATTAAGGGCTGCCATTGGCAGCTTTTTATTTTCCAAGTAAAATATGAGTTTTATTTAATCTTTCAAGATCATAACTTTTACTTGTTACAAGTTTGATAGGAATTTCAATACCCATTATTTAAGCAACTTTTGATCGATGAAAACCTCTATATATTCTTAGTCCAGTTTTTTCATCTATACTCTGATCGTATCGCAGTTATTATGATAACAACCAGCAAATTTAATATTAGAAAACAAAAAATAAGCTTGCTTAATAACATCATCACATATAAACAGTATCATTTCATAATACATTAGATGTAATTTCTGTAGATGATAAATATTTACGATTTTCTTTAATTCTTGATCATTTATATAAAGTAGGAGCCTTTCTCTAACTTCCCAAACGGTTTTAATATCGAGACAATATGTACAGCCAATATTCCTTAATAATGACTCATCACCAGATAGTAAAGAGCATTCTTGATTGCACTCTTCTTTATTACACCTCCATGTGTCCTGAATCTAACCATCACTTTGCTGTATAGCAAAATGATTTAAGGAAGCATCCGAATGAGAAGTTATCTGGCGTTATAACTAAACTAAACCAGCTAATAGTTGTCAAGATTTTTCTCTAAAAAACTTCTAATTTACGTGCTATACTAAAAATGAACATGCCAA
>NZ_MRTH01000040.1 GCF_001956045.1 Paenibacillus sp. FSL H7-0331
GATCCCTTCCTTTTCGGTCTTTTCTACATCATTACCCGAATTGGTCGGTTGTTTAAAACACGAGTTCATTCTATATAGTATATCATCTGGCGGCATGTTACTATATATGCAAAATCCGCTGTAATCTTCCATCCACTATAGAAGGAGTCGATAGAGGTGCACAAACAATCTAATGCTCTATCATCTGAGGTATTGGCTTATCTAGATCGAATTGGGTACAACGGCCCGATGGATACAAGTCTGACTATGCTATCCCAGCTACAGGAGTGTCATCTTCATACGGTGCCTTATGAAAATTTGGATATTGTGAACCATCTCCCCCTTTCACTTGCGATTCCTGATCTGTATGACAAGATCGTAGTTCGCCATCGCGGCGGCTACTGTTTTGAGCTTAATGCACTGTTTGGATGGCTATTACGCGAGCTTGGCTATTCCGTGACCGATTACTTTGCCCGTTTCTGGCGTGATGAACCGAATGAGCCGCCCAAACGCAGACACCATGTCCTTCAAGTAGATGTTGCGGAAAGTCGCTATCTATGCGATGTAGGAGTTGGTGGAGCCGTTCCCTGCCGACTGATCCAAATGACAGAAAATTTGGAGCATCAGCAAGGTTATGAGTGTTATCAGCTGCAACGTGATGCGTATTATGGCTGGGAGCTGTGCGAACAAAAAGGCGATCAATGGAGACGTATCTATACGTTCACTGAAGAACCCCAGCTGCCCAAGGATTACCTGATGGCATCTTACTGGTGCGAGAATGCCCCTGATTCTCCCTTCACCAAGGAGGCAAAAGCCGCCATGCGTACAGCAGCTGGCCGTCATACACTAGCTGGATCAGAATTTCGCAGTTTTTCTGAAAACGGTGTTCAAATATACATACCACAAACACAAGAAGAGTATGCCAAGGCATTGCAAACCTATTTTGGAATTGTAATCACATAACAAGGTTGAAGGACTTCTGGTGTGCTTGGGATGGTCAAAATCCAAAAAAATCCCCCTCCAGCAGCAGCTGTAGCTTCTCTTAGAATAGCTTTAGATTTTGGTGCAATACTATAATGTTGTCACTCAAAAATGTGGAGGCTATTACATGAACATTCAAAGAGCACAAGAAATTATCGCTTCGCCCACCATGGTTAACGTGACCTATCAGGGGTTCAGATCTATATTCAAAACGTTGATGAACAGACGGAAATGGCTAGAATCTATACGCTTGACGAGCCTGAGAAGGAATGTACGGTCCCTCTGCACAATTTAATTGAACAATAGAAACATACAAAAAAAGTCGTCTCCGCTGCGGGGGCGACTTTTTTAGAACCGAATGTATAAACCAGTAGTCCTTCTGAATACAGTTCGCAATACAAGAACTTGATAACAAAATAACAAGAACTTTATCAAAGCGCGACGATATTGAAGCACATGCTGCAATTCGTGCAATTTATAGATTAACGAACAGCTACTCGCGAGGGGTTTGCTCCCAAACAATATGAATCTTCAATTCCACTAAATAACGTGGTTTTGAAGGTTCATTTGTATGCTTTACGAGATGCTCTTACCCAGGCATATCCTGTGATAGTCCCTTTTTTAGCCGCGATATTCGCTGCCGGACTGTCGATGGCGCCCTTCGATGACGACTGATACGAGAAGAGGGCATCCGATCCGGGGTACAGCTGCTTAGCATGCGCCCCGGGTTCCCTCTGCTTTCACATTCCTTGTCTGCCATTTCAATATAATATACAGCGATTCTTAGCTGTCCGGGCTGGCTACCGCCGATGCGTCCCTTAATGGGCTCACCGTTTGCTTTACTGCCCAGCCTGCGCAGGCCTTGCGAATTTGATTTCGATAATAGCGTTCCAGTTGCTGTTGGAATTGCCCTTCGCGTTATAGCGAATATAGCGGGCCTTCGTATTCGTTGGGAAGCTGAACGTTTCGTAGACGAAGGCGGCTAGGCCGCTGCCCTCGCCATTCTGAATGACGGGCGTCCAATTCTCGCCATCCTCGGATACATCGATACCAAAATACGCTTTTCGCTCGTTGCCCTTATTGAACATAATCTCCATGTCGGATACGGTCTTGACCGACCCGAGATCGTAAATGACCCAGTGATTCGTGCCTTCCACCGACCATAACGTCTCCACGTTGCCATCGATGCTTCTATCCGGCGTAGTATCCTCGAAATAGCCGCTGCTTGTGCTTACTGTAATCGGAATATAATCCTTGGCGGGCGCCGGAGGCGTCCCCGGCTGCACGTAAATTACGTTCGCGAACGTATCCCTGGAGATCGCTGCAAAATACGTATCCGACAGCACCGTCGCCGGAACGAGCAGTGTCTCGCCATACACCGACGCAGCGACGGTCATCGCGACGGGCGCATTGTCCCAGTACGCTGTCGAAGCGCCGTTAGCAATGCTCAGCGTGTGCCCGTCTTTTTCCGCTGTCATCGTATCGGTCTGGTCGTCCCAGGCCCAATCCACGCCAAGCTTGCTCAGAACAGGCTGAGCAGGAAGCAGCAGCTTCCCGTTCTGAAGCCTTGCCCCGGTCTCCGAATAGACGAACCGATTGTTTACGCGGATGTACATCTCGTCGTTCACAGGCGGCTCAACCGGGATAACCGGACGGACGGCGTTGGCATTTTTGTAGGTCAGCGTGTAAGCGCCCGCCTCCCCACGGAACACGGCAACGCCTCCGGCTTCCGTCACGATCGCTTCGCCACTGTTAATCCCGTTCCGCTGGATCGTCCAGGTGCCTGCGGCCAGATCAGCCACGGTCATTTCGTACGAGCCACTGCCGCTAAAGGAGAAAGCCACATCGGCGGAGGTTCGGCCCTTCGCTTTGCCGAAGACGACGACGCGGTCCGCGACGACGGCCCCTGCGACGTTCGCCGTCTCAATCAGGGATACCGGCAGCGACGCCGTGTCCGGGCTGGCGTCGCCCACCTGAAGCACGTTCAGGAAATAATCCTCAGCTTTGGCCGTTTGTGGGGAAAGCTCCATTCGCCAGCCGCCCCCTTCGTTGTTGCCGCCGGCAACCGTCAGCGCGTCGTAGTTGACGCCGTCCACCATAAACTCCTGGCCCGGGCCGCCGATCTTCTGAATTTGGGCGTCGCCCGCCTGAGGCAGCATCGTATCGACCGTCAGCTTGCCGTTGTAATCGTACCGCTCGTTTTTGAACACTGTCCGGTTGCCGTTAATTTCAGGCTCCTCCAGACCGTGCAGCAGCCACGTTTTCTTAAAATTCGGGTTCACGGACACGACGCGGTCGAACACCACCATCGCCGCCGGATGTGCGTCGTCCTGCAAATTCAGGAACATGAAGCTTCGTTCGTAATCGGATATTTTATTCGAGTACGCCTGGGTCAAATCGCCCTTCAGGTAAGAATAGTTCGGCTTTATCGGGTCCTCACCGTATTCATGCCCCATAATCCCGGCCGTTCGGTAACCGTTCGCCGTGTTTTGCAGTTCCTCCAGCGTCTTCGGTTCCTTGCCGTTGTTCGGAATGCGTTGCCCGCCGTCATTGGCGCGGTTGTTGCCCGAACGAACGAACGTTTCGTTCGGATCGTAGACGAGTATGGTGTTGTGCGCAATCGAACGCTTATTGTAATCCAGGTCGTGCGGGCTTCCGTATCCCGTGCTGCCATTATTGGTCTGGCTGGACACCGTCTTCAGCGCAGCCTGATAGTAGCCGGAATCGGTCGCGAGCGCGCCTTTATAATAAATTTGGAAGGACCCCGCATCCAGATGCTGATGGTTGGCAAACCACCATTCGTTCACCTCCATTTCCGCTACGACCGCGGGTGCGTCCACGCCGTCCTGCCAGCCGGTGCGGGCGATCATGCCGCCCTTCGGTGATGGATAATACATCGTCAGAGGCAGCTCGCTGACCGGGCGTCCGCCCAAATCCGGATCGTTAAAAACAAGAAATTCAACCGGATTAAGCGACTGATTGCTTGTCGGAGACGGCAGCTTTAAATATGGCAGCTCGCGCATCCCTTCCTCTTTCAAATACGGATCGCCGAAGTAATTGCCGGTCAGCAGCATCGAGCGATAGAACGAAGCGTCGTACACGCCGACCGCGTTGTTGTTACGGCTGCCGTCTCCATCGCGCAGCAATTGGCCATCGGGACGTCTGGCGTAGAGCGGCCAGTACAGCGCATATTGCTGATCGGGGCCAAAAACCTCGGGATGCCCGGCCCGGTCGTAAAGCCAGGTCGCCAATATTTCCCACTGAAAGCGGTACTGCATATAATGCTCGCCCTGATTGTGCATGTGCGCCGGGTACATAAATAATTTCGGCTCAATATATTCCGCAAAAAAACGTCCGACCGTATTCTGAAAAATATCGGGTCGCTCATCATACATCGCAATGCCCGCAGCAGCGAGATCGCGCATGAGTTGGCCTTCCACCCCATGACCAACGACGGCCCCCTGATTGATCGGCGGCCAGCCGATCTCCATGAGCGACGCCGCAGACGTCACGAAATTGGCGAACAGCGTCTGATCCTCGCGCGTCAGCAGCGGATAGCACCAGTCGTACACCTCCGCGGCGACAAATACGGTCTGCCCCTGTCCGTTATAATCGCCTGAGGTGAACTTGACCGTCGTCATAAAATTGCGCATCGCGGTGATCGCGCTCAGACCCACCTGCGAATCGCCACGCATCGCGTATTCGAACGCGCGGCTCTCGATGACGCTGAGCGTCGCGGCGCTAAAGTTGGTGCTTGCCGAGGTAGCGGGCAGGCTGCCGTCCACGGTCGAAAGCAAATTCGTCTGGTGCTTGACCAGCGCGTTCACATTTTGCGGCTTGACGCTGTTCGCGAGTATGCCTGGAATGTCCGAGCTTCTGAAATAAATCCGCGGATGCCCCGCCGGCGGCGCAAATTGCGTCGGCATCGGGTAAGCTGGCTCGACGTACTCGTCGCCGCCGGGGTTATAAAGCACATCCGCGGTGACGTAGAGCGCGTCCATCTTCAAAGCGCCCTCGCGGTGGTACAACTTCAGCGCATTCGTGCCTGCGCCGAGCGCCGTCGTTTTGACTCGCACCCAGATAAAGCCGCCGTCCTCGCGGACCGGGAAGCTGGTGCCGTAGAGCGCGCTGTTCAGCGCCTCGTCGTTGAAGCCGATATAGAACGAATCGGCGGAGTCCCTCTCCGCATTACCCCGGAGCCAAACGTAGTACGTACCCGCAGCGCTCATCTTGAACGGCAGCACGATTTCCGGCATTTTGCTATCGGGATCGGTCAGATTGCCGCTCGACACCGTATCCGAAATATATTTGCCGCCGGAAGCATATACACTTTCTTTCATCGTGAAGTTTCCTTGAAACGGCGTATCCTCCAGCTCGATTTTCGTATCCAGCGCGTACGTTGGCAGTGGCGCGGTGGCGCCTGGGTCGTACAGCACGTTGGATGTCACATAAATTGCGTCCATTTTGAGCCCCTTCTCGCGGTGGTACAGCTTCAGCGTATTCGTGCCCACGCTGAGTGCCGCCGTTTTGACCCGAACCCAGATAAAGCTTCCGTCCTCGCGAATCGGAAAGCCGGTGCCGAACGGGCTGCTGTTTAACGTTTCGTTGTTGAAGCCGATATAGAACGTGTCCGAGCCGCTGCCCGCGGCGTTGGCCCGAAGCCACACGTAATAGACGCCAGCCGTGCTTATCGTGAAGGGCAGCACAATCTCCGGCGTTTTGCCGTCGGGATCGGTCAAATTACCGCTCGACAGTGTGTCCGATATATATTTGCCGCCGGAAGCGTATACACTCTCATTCACCGTGAAGTTTCCTTGAAACGGCGTATCCTCCAGCTCGATTTTCGTATCCAGGGCGTACGTTGGCGGCGGCGCGGTAGCGCCGGGGTCATACAGCACGTTGGACGTCACATAAATTGCGTCCATTTTGAGCCCCTTCTCGCGGTGGTACAGCTTCAGCGTATTCGTGCCCACGCTGAGCGAAGCCGTTTTGACCCGAACCCAGACAAAGCTGCCGTCCTCGCGAATCGGGAAGCCGGTGCCGTACGGGCTGCTGTTTAACGTTTCGTTGTTGAAGCCGATATGGAACGTGTCCGAGCCGCTGCCCGCGGCATTGGCCCGAAGCCATACGTAATAGACGCCTGCAGCGCTGATCGTAAAGGGCAGCGAAATCTCCGGTGTCTTGCCGTCGGGATCGGTCAAGTTACCGCTCGACACCGTATCCGAAATATATTTACCTCCGGAAGCGTATACATTTTCCTTCACCGTAAAATTGGACGCAAACGCCGTATTTTCCAGCTCGATCGTCGTATTCAATGCGTAGCTTCCTTCGTCGGCGTGCGCTGACGGTGTCGGCAGGAAAGCGAAAATACCACATTGAACGAGCAGGCAGCAGCAAAGCAGCGCCGCTAGCATGCGTCTTGCACGCTTGTTCATCAGCAAATCCTCCTTAAAATCGTTTATTTTCCTTCACGGCTGCAGAGCGGGCTGGAGGCCGGACTCTACCCCTGCCTCCGGTATTCGCTGCGCCGCTTGCGAATGCAGTCCGCAATCTCCACGGATTGCAGCGCGGACACCACCTCCCCTTCGGGCTTTCTTCCGGTCGCCAGCGCCAGCAGGAACGATTCGTTCTCCTGATAGAAGCCGTTGGTCACCGACATGTCATCGGCCGGGCCAAGCGCGTCGCCGCGAATTTCCTGCTCCTCCCTGCCGCCTGTAAACCGCCTGATCCGGCCCGGCCAGTCGACGGAGTGCCAGACCGGCAGCTCGACAAAATAGGTCTTGTTCAGCAGGCTGACCGACGCCCGCTCCATAATAAGGCCCTCCGCCGGACAAAAGCTGAGCCGCGCCGACGCGCCCGAAAACATGCGGGCGTGCAAAAACACATTCGCTACGCCGGGTCCGAGCTCGGGTAGCTCCTGATAAGCAAACACAACATGCTCATAGTCCGAACCGGCGATAAACTGCACGGCATCGATGCCGTGAATGGCCGTTTCGGCAAAATCCTCGTCCCGCCGATTGTGACGATACATATCGTACCGGATCGAGTGGATGTCCTCCGGCCGGTGCGCTTGCTCCAGCAGCTGCTTCAGTTCCATCATCACTGGCATATACCTGCGATTGAACGCCACCCGGTTCGCGGCCCCGCTGCGCTCCGCCGCTCGGACAATCGCCTCCGTCTCCTCGCGGTTCAGACCAGGCGGCTTCTCCACCAGCAGCGGGTACCCCTGCTCCAGAATGGCAACGGCCAGTCGGGCGGTCAGATGGCCGGGCACGAGGAGGCAGACGACATCCGGCCTCTCCGCCTCCAGCATGGCCATCAGGTCGGTATAATGCCTGCCGAAGCCGAACTTGGCGGCAAAGTAGGCCGCCTTGCCCTCCTCCTTGTCGCAGCAGGCGGCGAGCCGCAGGCCGGGATAGGCCTGGGCCAGCCTGCGGTAAGCGGGGCCGTGGACGGACTCCGCGATGTGGCCACAGCCGACGAGGCAAATCGATAATTGCATACTCTTCTCCTCCGATTAGCGATGCCTGAATTATTTGCTTTCCGCCTTATACCGCGCATAAGCACTGTTATACGCGTCGAGCACCTTTTGCAGGTTCATCTTGTTCATTTCCTCCAGATGCTTATCCCACGTAGCATCGACGTCCTGAGCGCCCATCAGTCCTTTCTGCTCATATTCGTCGAGGAACGGTGTTAGGTTGACCATCGCGTTGTCGATCGTCTTTTTCTCCTCGGCGGTAAAGGTGAGCACGGGGAACGGCTTCGCCAGCCAGTTGCTTTTTTGGTACATCGTAAAGCCGTTCTTGCCGATGTCGTTCATCGAATTCAGCTCGCCCGCCAGCGAGCCACGGCGGCCGATTTCGTAACCTGCCCCAATGCTCCGCAGAAAGTTCGGAAATCCACCGGAGTGGGACAAGGCCACAGGCTTCGGAACGGGCTCGTTGTTCACCAGCTCGTAATGCGTGCCCTCCAGACCGAAGTTCATCAGCCGTTCTCCTGTCGGGCTAAAGAAAAAGTCCATATACCGGATAACGGTGACAGGGTCCTTCGCCTGCGCGGAAATGCCCCACGCGTACGAATGGATCGGCTCGCGGGTATGATTGAATTTCACCTTGCCCGTGACGTCCGCGGGCGGCGCCATCGCCACAAAATTGATCGCCGGCACCTGAGCCTTCACCGCATCGTTCACCGCCGCTGTGGAGCCAAACCAGTCAATCGTCGCGCCGCCCAAATTGTTACCGAGCAAAAATTGGCGCGCCTGAGAGCCGCGGGTGAAAATTTCCGGATCGATAATGCCGTCCTTATACCATTGGGACAGTTCCTTCAGCGCAGCCCTGTATTCCGGCTCGGCCTTGCCGTGATGCACCTTGTCGTCCTTGCCGACGTACCATTCGTGGTTCGCACCCCATAGCTGGAGCAGCGGCCTAATGCCTTTATCCCGGTAGAAATAAGGAACCTCGTCCTGCTTCCCGTTGCCGTTCGGGTCCTGCTGGCGGAACGCGTACAGCGCCTTCTTGTATTCGTCCAGCGTCGTCGGCGCTTTCAGTCCGAGCTTATTGAGCCAATCCTGCCGGATAAAGAAGCCCATCGAAGGCAGCGCTTTGCCCGGCTCTCCGCCCAGCGTGCCGGTGAGCGTATACAGCTTGCCGTCCGGTCCCGCGCCCGCGCGGCGGGCCTCCGGGTAATCGGCTAAAAACTTCTGGATGTTGGGCGCCTGCTTTGCAATCAAATCGTCAAGCGGGATCAACGCCCCTTGGCTGATGATCGGGTTGATCGTATCACGCTGCCCATGGATCAGATCCGGCAAATCTCCGGAGGAAAGCATAGTATTAAACGCCTGCTTCTCTTCGGTAATCGATTCGTTGGCGACGTTCTTCATCGCCACATTCGTGATTTTGGCCGTTTCCCTCCAGGCGGGCATGTCGCCCTTGGGCGCACCGTTCCCGCCGAAGGCGTAGAACAGCGTCACCGTGATGGGCTTGTCGGTAATTTTGAGCTGATCCTTGCCATTGTAGCCCGATCCCGCGCTTGATTCCTGTGTCGACGTAGCCGGCCCCTGCTCCCCGTCGCTTTGACAGCCGGCGAGCAGCGCCGGAACTATGGTCATGAGCAGCGTCAGCACCGCATATTTTTTTCTCATCTGTAACCAGACCTCCCAAAATGTGTTGAATGAAACAGTTATCAACCCTTAATCGCACCCACCATAATGCCTTTGACAAAAAATCGCTGAATGAACGGATACAGCACGAGCATTGGAATCACCGCAATGACGATCGTCGCATAAACGATGGTCTGCTCGGTCATGACGTTGGCGCTGAAATCGATCGCCTCGTTCACGTTGTAGGACACCTCGACGATGAGCTTTTTGAGCAGCACCTGCAGCGGGACCAGGCTCTGGTCCTTCAGCAGCAGCATCGACCAGAAGTAGGCGTTCCAGCGGGCGACAAAGTAATACATCGTAATGGTAGCCAGTGCCGAGACGGACAGCGGCAAATAGATGCGGGTCAGAATGACCCAGTCGCTTGCGCCGTCCATCTTCGCGGATTCCTCCATGGAATCCGGCACATTTTCAAAAAACGTGCGCAATAAAATGACATTGAATGTGTCGACGGCAAAGCAGAGCAGGATGCCGAGACGCGAGTCCAGCAAATGCAAGTTTTGAAAATTTTGGTAAACGGGTATCATGCCCGCGCTGAACCACATCGTCGCCAGCACAAAAAACGTAATGACCTTCCTACCCTTCATCCGCCGCTTGGACAACGGATAAGCGCCAAGAATCGTCAGCACCATGCTGACCAGCGTGCCAAATACAGCGTAAAAAATCGTGTTGCCGTAGGCGGTCCAGATGTTCTCCATCCCGATCACCTTATAGAACGAGGCCAACTCGAAGCCCACGGGCAGCAGCGTCACCGCTCCGGTCGCCACCGCCATCGGCTCGGAGAACGCGGAAATGATGACGTAATATAGCGGATACAGGGTCACAAACACGAGCAGCAGCATAAGCAACGTATTGAACGCGCCGAATATTTTTTCGCCGGTTGTTCGACTCACCTTTTTGTTCCTCCCGGTAGCGAAGCGTTACATAATGGATACGTCGCTTATTTTTTTGGACAGCCTGTTGGCGCTCAGGACGAGAACCAGCGAGACGAAACCGTTAAACAATCCGACGGCTGTCGACATCGAATAATCCGAATTTTGAATGCCTACCCGGTAGACGAAGGTGCCGATCACGTCGGCGGTTTCATAAGTAATCGGCTGGTACAGCAAAATAATCATCTCATAGCCGATCTGCATGAAATGTCCGATTTGCAGGAGCAGCATAATCCCGATCGTTGGCAGCAGCCCGGGCAGTGTCACATGCTTGATTTGCTTCCAGCGCCCAGCCCCGTCAATAGTCGCAGCTTCGTAAAGTGACGAATCGATGGACATCAGAGAGGAAAAATATATAATGGAAGCAAAACCGGCATTGGCCCAAATACCCTGAAGCACGTAAATCGGCTTAAAAAATTCCGGTTTTGTCAAGAAGTATGCGCTTTCAAAACCAAGCTTTTGCAGTAAGATGTTCACAATCCCAATCGATGGCGACAAAAAGTTAACTACCAGTCCGGCAATGACGACCGTGGAAATAAAGTGTGGCATGTACGAGATCGTCTGTACTGCCGTACGGAACATTTTGCTGCGAACCTCATTGAACAAAATCGCCAGCACGATCGGAATCGGAAACCCAAAGGCCAAATTCATCAGGCTGATCGTCAGCGTGTTGCGGATAATTCGCCAGAAATAAGGGCCGGTAAAAAACTCCTGGAATTTCTCGAACCCGACCCACGGGCTCCTCGCATACCCGAGAAACGGCTTATAGTCCATAAAGGCCATACGCAAGCCGCCGAAGGGCAGGTAATAAAATATAATATAATAGATGACAAACGGAGCCAGCATCAGATACAGCAGCCTGTCTCTGTGCAGGCACACCAGCCATTCCGCCGCACGGCTCTGCGGACCTGCTTGCGGAAGCGAACGGGATTTGGCGGCCAGCTTCAACATTGTTCCTCCTTTCGAGCCTGAAGCGCGTGCTGTCGTATCGGCAGGGCAGTTGGAGTAGAATCGGGCTCCCAATGGAAGCAACGGGGACATTTGATCCTCCTATTATCGCGCCATGCTTCTCCATGCCTATCCCGGAAGTCACGCTTCTTCTCGCTTGTTATGTCGTTCACCGGTGAACTTCACACTTGAACTGTAGCACTTGGGTTGCGGACTGAAAACCCTTTCTTTGTTGGATAGGCCGAAAAACTTCCGATCGGCGGCCGAATTTGTTACAATTTTGGAAATTGGAACATTTTAAGGTGATGGGAGTTCATTTTTTGGATGTTTAGATGTAGTATTTAGAAGCATAGAGATATAAGCGCTAAGCTGCCATTGTAAACGCTTACCTGTCGGTAGGCAAAGCCGAAGCGGAAGGAAAGGTTTTTTGCCGAAGGCGATGAAGGGGGGACCGGTATGCGCTATTACCGGAAAATGTTTTTCGCTTTTGCCAGTGTCGCGCTGGTCTTTACGTTATTGCTGGAGGCAATTTTCGTCAGCCTGTACTGGATTCCGTCGAGGAAGCAGTTCTCCGTGAATTTGGAACAGACGGCCCGACAGGCAAGCGAATATACCGATTTGCGCCTGCGCTCGCTTCAGGAGACCGGGGTCATGATGAATTTGTCGGACTACACGAGAGCGTATTTGATAGGCAGCTTAAACGGCTATGAACGGTTGCGGTTTGCCCGGTTTGTCAGTCTTCTCTCAGGCACCGTCCCCACGCTGAAGCAGGGAACAGCCGTTACTCGTTACGACGACGATTATGTCATCATGAACAATAGCACCGGAAATCTGGACTTCTTCCGCGCCAGCTTCCATATTCCCGAAGAGCTCCTGACCCGCACTATCGAGCAATTCAATGAAAATAAAAGCGACACGCTCCAAATTTTGAATGTCCAGGACGACGGGGGAGAACGCCTGTATGTGCTCGCCTTCTGCCAATGGGTAGGGCTTCCGCAGCCGCTGTACATATTCAACTCTTACACAACGCAGCAGCTGTTTCATATGAATGCCCTCTCAGATGGCACATTGGCCGTTTATTACAATAACCGTCTCGCTGCCGCCGCAGGCAAGCTGAATGTAGAGCAGTTGACGACGCGGCTGCAAAACGGCACCAACTACGCGGGATTGGACATTCGCCACGCCTCGTCCTCGGTTTCGGGCTTCCGCTACGTTTATTTGGCCGAGCCTCAGCGTATTTTCACTCCCGCGCTGCTCTGGATGTTCGGCGTAGGTCTGGCCGCGCTGGCCGCCAGTCTCGGCATCATGGGACTGATTACCGCAAGGATGTATCAGCCGATTCGCGGGGTGCTGATGACAACCGGCCAATTTACCGCCGGAGACGAAATGGCGCATATCCGCGACACAATCGTCAATCTGCATACGGATGTCGAGGAAATGGCCCAAGCACTGGCGCAGCACAAAGCCGCCCAGGAAAGCAGCGTCCTTCACGATCTGCTGACCGGCGTTATTCCCCCCGAACAGGCTGGGGAGGCGCTGGGGCCATTTCCCGAGCTTCCGGCGGAAGGACTTCTGGTGCTCGTCCTGCTGCGGTACGCACCCACCGCTCCGTTTGCCGGAGGCTTCCATCACGGCGTCACCGGTGAGGCCAGACAGCGGCTGGCCAATGCCTTGCAGCAGCATTTTGCGGCCTGCTCCTTTTTCCGTGTGGTGGAGATGAGCTTTGAAACCCAGGTTTTGCTGCTGCAAGCGGATTGGACGGAGAGCATGACCGAGGGGCTGAAAAATACGATCATCAGCGTCGAGCCGGAATACGGCCTGGATATTAGCGCCTTCATCCCTCCCCCGTGCGAAGGGCTAAAAAATTTGCCCGCCGCTTACCGCAAAAGCATGAAAATGGTGGAAGCCCGGGAATACGCCGGGTCCAACAGCAAGGTGGTCCATTGGGAGGAAGCTCGGACGCCGATGAAAAGCACCGTATATTTTCCGTTACAGGTCGAGCAAAACCTGATTAATTCCGTCATCCACGGTAAAACCGGCGCCTGGCAGTCGGCTGTCAATGAAATTATCGAGACGAACCGGGTCGAACGGAATGCCGCCGTCTCCTCGGTAGCCCTCATGTTCGAAGGAACGCTGAACCGGTTGCTCGACGGCTCGGGCGCGGCCGGACTGGAGCTGACGCATGAGCAGCTTCCCGCGGTCGAGCTCTCGTTCCGCTCCTGCCGCACCTATGAGGAGTTGAAGCAGCAGGCTCAGCATCTCTTCGACGTGCTTGCCTCCCGGTTCGCCTCGGAGCAGGAAAAGTCGAACAGCGGTCTCGCTGATAAGATGCTCGCTTACGTGCACGAGCATTACATGCACGAAATTACGCTGTTCGATCTGGCGGATTACTTGAACCTGTCGCGCAACTACGTCTCGACGCTGTTCAAAAGTGCCACCGGCTGCAACTTCAAGGATTATATCAGCGAATACCGCTACGGCAAGGCGCGTCAGATGATTCGGGAAAATCCGGATATGCGGATTAAGGAGGTAGCCGAATTGGTAGGATGCAACACAGATGCCCTGTCCCGCCTGTTCATGCGCTACAGCGGCATATTGCCGAAGGAGTACCGCGAACAGGCAAGCCAGGGGCTTGTCGAGTCCGGGGAGTGAGGCGAAGTACGGGCGCAGATAGCGCAGCCGACCCAGAATGTGCTGCAGCTCGGGCTATCACAGCCCATGGCTTAAAGCCGCTCAGTGGACTGCTGGAAAGAACCCCGTTTTGGTACTCGGATAAATTCGGGTTGAAACTACAGTGAGAGACTAAGAATAACCAGCAGTGAATGCCATCTAGAAACAGCCGTTCTGTTAGCTATTGCTAACAAACGGCTTATTTGTCCTGAGTTGTTATGAAAAAATGTCTTTTCTACTATTATACCATTCATAAAGTCAAGATAAGTATGTGATGAAGCTGACGAATCAGGTTTCCTCAAGCCGTCTCACCTTGCTTTATACTAAATCAATCGTCGGCAATTCATTTACAGACTTTACTGGCGGATCTATAGCTTGCCCATTGTCACGAACCAATGTGTAATATTCATAATTACCGATAACTGTAAAGTCAGACTCCATAACACCGGGATAAGCACGATTTACCGAATACACCTGACTTTTGTGAGCTTGTAGCGCCTGACCCTTGTGGATGCGATAGTCGCTAATATCGACTTTACTCGTTATGAGGCACTTGTTTGACGGTCCCGAGTCCTGACAATGATCATAATAGTGCGGTATTGATGTATACAAAAGTCTCGGAAGCTTGGAAGCAGGATACTGCTGTTCTGCTAAAATGACGGCTTTCTCCGTTGCCAGTGAAATCGTAATGTGATCTGCATGTCCAGTGACACCATCCGGCGGGAACGTCACGATGACGTCGGGTTCCAGCTCTATGATCGTTGTGCGGATTCGATCAACCAGCTGATCCATATCCTGTTCGATTAAACTTCCATCGGGATAACGATATAAAATTAATTGGGTAACTCCCAGAATCGAACAAGCCTTTTGCAATTCTTCTTCGCGGTGTAGGGCCAACTGCTCTCGAGTGGCAAATTGGAACTCCCCTGATTTGCCCTTACATCCCGATGTGGCGCATAGCAAGGTAACCTCATGTCCAAGGTGATGAACCTTGGCTATGGTACCTCCAGCCGCAAAAGATTCATCATCTGGATGAGGAAATATAAACAGCAATTTTTGTTGCGAATGGTTCTTCAATTCCTTCAACTCCTTGCCTATGTTTCTGATTGATGGAATGTGGACTTCAGATAAGATAATCCCATCGCCATAACACCGTAAATAGGGTCTTTCTTTGCCGTATCCAGCTGAGCCAACGGAGCAAATTCTTTAAGCTTGTGGATTAAAATATCACCAACGAGGTTTTCGTTTTGCAAGACGCCACCCTGTAAGATCATCGTAAACGGTTTATCCATTAATTGCAATTGCTTAATGACTGCACGGACTCCGAGAAATAATTCATGACCGGCATCAGTCAAAATATTCACAGCTTCCTGATCACCCGCGGACGAGGCCAGGCTTACCAAACGGGACAGTTCTCCTAATTTTTCTACTGAATAATCCGAGCTGTACACCCAGTTAAATAAGTCCTCTGCATCGCTCATGCCCAAATGAGGGAAAATCCATTCTCCGAGTCTTGTCGCCTCCCCTCTTCCGTCATGAGCTTTAAGAATAGCTTTGACCGCTTGTTTACCTATCCAATAGCCGCTGCCTTCATCTCCCACCCGATGACCCCATCCGCCGGCTCTCGAGGTTTCACCGCGTTCATTGATACCGAACACAATCGATCCAGTACCAGCGATGACAAGTATTCCCGGTTGTCCCGCTGTCGCCCCTAACAATGCCGCAAATCCATCATTTTCTACGACTAAATGCTTAACCTGAATATGCAGGTGCTTCAGAACTTCTTGCACCATGCCCATAATAATTTGCCTGTCATAGGCCGTATCCAGCCCTGCCAATCCAAACACTGCACATTCGATTTCGATTTCCGAATCATTCACGGAAGCTCCAGCGCCTTTTCTTAAATCCACTATTGCTTCCTGTATGCCGCTGATTAATTCCAGCACGACAGCGTCCCTGCCAATCCCTTGATAATTACAAGAACCTGCCTTTCCCTGTCCCAACGTATTGCCCATTGCATCCATGAATACGACAAGACACTTCGTTCCTCCCCCATCAATGGCAAGTAGAGGAATTATCAATTTCCCCATCAGGCTTCACTCCACCCATGAATCACTTGGTCCAGATGTTGAAGGGCACGCTCATTGTTCCCCCGGGTTTCTTGCAGCCATTGAAGATGAGACGATTGCTGGGTTTTCCGCTCTTCGATCATTCGCTTCATTTCCTTTGGACTTGGGCCACCCGGTAAAGAACGGATTTCCACAAAATGGATAGGGTCCAATGCCTTGCGTAACGTATCCACTTGTAATGACACATCGCGCCCGATCACCTGCTGAGCGATTTCGTTAACCAAAGGCAATGTAATCTCATTAGCTGCCAGCCCGTCAGATAGTGCCTTTTTCACAACGCCACTGACAATATGATGAGCTTTTCTAAAAGATAAACCATCCGTTCTGACCAAGGTGTCAGCCAGTTCTGTGACAGTTGCAAAGCTTTTTTGTGTACGCTTGAGAAGTACCTCTTTGTTTACTTCCATCGTTCCGATCACAGCCGCCAATAAACGATACATTTTATCCATAATATCCATACTTTTCCATGCATAAGGCTGCATATCGTCTTCTGTATCTACAATATCACCGAATGGTGTATTATGAATCATCGTCAAGACCGTGTTCGTATTTCCCACGCAGCTGGATAATAAAGCACGCATATGTTCCAATGAAACCGGGTTCCGCTTTTGCGGCATGATCGAGCTGATTTGGACATAAGGAGCCGCTACCTTTAACACAGCAAACTCTTGGGTACACCATAATAAAAGATCCTGTACGACCCGCCCCAAATTGATCGCCGCCAGTTGAATGGTCGTTGCAACTTCACCTAAATAATCAGCTCCGCTAATCGCATCATACGAGTTTTCGATAAGCTCATCAAAGGCCAATAATTCCATCATCTTGTCCCGGCTAACAGCAAAACCGGATGTGGTCAATGCTGCTGCTCCCATGCTGCTCCGATTACAATTGGCATAGGCCGCCATCATACGGCGAATGTCTCGGTTCAATGAATCGACTACCGCCATGATGTAATGAGCGAGTGTCGTAGGCTGCGCTTGCTGCGTATGGGTATAACCAATCATGATCGTTTCCACATGATCCTGAGCAAACAAAAGCAGATGTTCCTTTAAATGAAGGGCAGAGGAAAGAGTGATCAGTAATTTCTCTCTCAGGACCATCCGGTAAATGGAGATGCCCATATCATTGCGACTTTTGGCAAGATGCAGATTGCCAGCAACATCACCTGCTAGCTGCAGCAGTTGATCCTCCACTTGGAAGAATAGATCCTCGAATTCGCCCGTATAGCTGGAGGTCCGCAGAGCCTCCAAATCAACCTTTTGGATAGCTTTGGCTATTTGCTGCGAGTCGTCTTCAGTGATCAATCCTTGCTCCTGGAGCATAATTAAATGTGCTTTATTGATTGCCATCATGGGGCCTAATAAATGCTCCTTGGCCTCGTTAAATGCTGGCTCCAATACGACTTCTGTATACGTCTTCCCAGGAAAGGAGGTTCCTTCCGTATTCATTAATTTTTCACGATATCCCATGCTGATCTTCCTCTCCGTTTGTTCCATTTCTCATTTCCAACCATTTTTTGATAAGCTTATTCATATTTTGGGCTGCTTCATCCACAATGAATTGGCCAGCCTCCAGGGATGTTTGCTGAATTCTCCCTGTATAGCCATCCCAGCCTTGTGGCGTTCCTTCCACTAATACATAAGGTAAGGAGGATAAAGGAGGGCATGAATCTAATTCCAAATCCGATTCCTGTACGGAAACCAATTCAGGACAAAAGGCTTTGACGGCAGACATTTCGTAGGGACCACCATGCCCCCTCCCCGCGGTTCCTTGAAAAATACCCATTTGCTCCGTAAATTGAATAGTTGCCATCTGCCACCAGTTGATTAAGAGAAAGCTTGCATCTCTATATTTACCTGTAACTGACTCTGCAACCGTTCGGGAAGGTCCCATATTGGCATCATGAGCATTTAACAAAACGATATTGCGTATGCCCAACTGACAAATTCCTTCTACGATGTCTGATAAATAGTCTATGAAGACAGATGGACGAACAGATACCGTACCTGAATAGTGTTGGGTTTTCCCGGGACAAGAAGTGAAGGGGATCGTCGGATAGATTAAAGGCCCCAGCGCAGGATCAATCCGCTCCCCAAAACCCTTTGCCAAAATAATATCGGTTCCGAGTGGGGAGTGCGGACCATGATATTCCACAGATCCTAAAGGAACCACCGCAAATTGTACCCCTTCCATTACCCGACTGATCTCTCGCCCGTGAACGTTTATTACATTCATATTCCCCTTAAACCTCCGCATCTTGGTACATTTGGAGGGACCTGCAGCAGGCCCTCCAAATGAAAACTTGATTATTGCTTTTGGCTAATCATATTGACGAACATTCGGATCGAGCCTGGAACCAGCGATGGAATTTCGCGATACCAAACCAACGTGCTGTATGTGTATATGCCTTTTCCGTATGGTGCAGTTAAGAAGGTGCCCGTAAATTCCTTTTCTCCCGGATCTCCGTTAGAAATCAACTCGGTATACTCCTTGCCCCATTCTGAAGGATTGTAGGCGGAACGATCTTGAATCCAATTGTTCCAATCTGCTGCCTCAATTTTGTTCGGATAATTAAACATCGAATGATCCGGCGCCAGCATCGTCACTTTAGAACTCTCATCAGTGACTCGCCATTGTATAAGCGGCTCCCCGATCTTGATCGGATAAGGTGCGAGTTCCGGCTTCCATTTGTCTTCCGGCTTATGGTATTGAACAACAAGGTTCCCCCCGTTTTTCGCATAATCCAATAACCGCTGATTGCTTGGAATTAATTCCGGACGGAATGCGTATGCACGAATGCCAAGAACGATCGTATTGTATTGGGATAAGTCCCCAAATTGAATATCCTTCGCTTCCAGCTTCACGACATCAACACCCAATTGACGCAAATACTGATCAATATTGTCAAATCCACTGGATACATAACCCACTTTCAGGTTTTGAGGAACTGCCAGATCGAAAGCCTCGATTTTGAGCTCCGCAGGCTGAATCAGGTATGTTTTGCCGATATGTGGATATTCGATCACTTGAGCGCCTCGTGTGCTTTCAACATCCCCACTCTTAGCGACTGCCATTATCGAGTATTTGCCTGTTTCTACATGAGAAGAGGCTTTAACCGAAAAGGCAACCGATTTGGTTTCGCCCTTGGATGCAAAGTTTACTTCTTCTACTGCTGGCTCAACCGTCCATCCTTCCGGTACATTTAATGAAATAGCTGTCTTGGATGCACCTGGTGTATAATTGCGTACCGTTACTTTCACCGGAATCGGTTCTTCCGTCTTCAATGTATTTAATACCGTCGCGCTTGGACTGAGTGACATTGAATACGGAGGTAAAATAGCAACTGCATTCTGCGGAGTCACTTTTAACTTACTCACCGTATCAAACGCTTGATAGGCTACATCGGCATTAAGAATAGAAGCGTCATACGGCTTAAACTCTGCTGCGTTTTTAGGTATAGTCACATCAAATGTAGTCGAAACCGTCTGGTTGTAGCTAATACGATCAAAGCTATCTGCTCCCGCTGGTGTCGCTGTCCAGCCTTCAGGAACATTCAAACCTAAGCGGATTTTAGTCAATTCCACGGAACCGCCATTAAAGGCAGAAACCACGACTTTAGTCGTTTGGCCCGCTACCAGCTCACCTGTAGCTGGCGTCACCTTGGCAACTACAGATGCTGCTTCCATACTGGCTTTATTCAATTGTCCTTCTTTAACATGAAGTCGATATAATAAGTCCTCTTTGGTTGCTTTGTTCAGGTCAGATGCATTTACATCATTTAAAACATTTTGAACATCTGCTTTCATTTCATGCACTTCGCGAACAACCTTGGCAAAGGTTGGATAGGCTGCAATCACCTTATCCGCATCTTGTTGAAGCACGCGCAAACCCTTGGTCACTTTTTTGTCCTTATCCACGGATTCAATTTCTTTGGCCAAATCCTCAAAGGAATAAGCAATCCCATCGAAGAAGTTGTCTTCTTTATCCTTGGACTTAACAGTAGCTGCTTCCAGCTTGTAGTAATTACTGAATAAATCCGGTTTCACAGGACCTTCATCATAGTTCTTGCCCATGCCTTGGCTTTTGTGCATGAACCGCGACTCTTCCCCAAGCTGTAAATAAGAAGCCCCATAGATTTCATCATAATCGCCTATAGGCACAATTACGCTATAATCCTTGGAATTAGCGGGCAAATACATTTTCTTTACCTGCCATGGCTGCAATCCTTTTTTCAGGTGCTCTGGGTATATATCCGGGTTTGCAGCATCTTTAAAAGCTCGAACCGTAATCACATTGATTGCTCTATGATGTCCATGCGTTGAGTTCTCATTTAAAAATGATGGGATGATGACATCCGGGCGCAATTCACGTATTTTGCGAATCAATCTTTCATACACCACGGAATCTCCCCATTTTTCTAAAGTCTCATCTGGACTTTTGGAAAAACCGAAGTCAAAAATCGCGTCGTTGATGCCTTCACTCAGCATCCCGAGAGTAACATTGGTGACTTTGGAAGCTTCTTGCAATTCACGGGATCTAATAATACCCAGGGCATTACCTAACTCGCTGCCAATTTCGTTTTGCCCGCCTTCCCCTCGATTCGCAATAATGCTGGACGTGTTCACTCCTTTTCCCAGAGTGAGGTACGCAAGCGTAGCGCTATGCTCGTCGTCCGGATGGGCGCCCGTATTCATGGCACTTGCAATGGTCGTAAGCGGTTTGATTGATTTCCATAGATCGGCTATTCCCCGGTCTGCGTGTGCAGGCTGAGTCGCTGCAAATGAGAGCAGTAGACTTCCAGCCATCGCCACACTCGTGATAGTCGCAAACCATTTTGAGACAGACTTCCGTTTTCTCAATCTTACTCCTCCTTGTGTCATCCAATTTTCTTCAACGCAGGAAATCGTCATTTCCTCCGCTATATCATCACGTGGTAGCGAACACTTTAGCCCAGGCTTACGCAGAAAGTTTGCTGACGCAAACTCTTCAGTGTTCCCACGATATGACCAACATTACAAGGCTGTACCTGCCTTATCTCCTGCGATTTTCCTTGAAATGAAGAGAACAATGATGATGAGGATGATTTGCAGTACACCGTACGCACAAGCAGTACCAAATTCAAAGGAATACATTCGCTGAAAAATTTCAACTGAAATCGGAGTCGTTTTACCAGTAAATAAAAGAATTGAAGCGACAAATTCACCAATTCCTTGCACAAACGCCAGCAGCGCTCCGGCAAGAATTCCACTTAGAGCCATCGGAAATACAACTCGGCGGAAGCTATACCACCATGAAGCGCCTAAATTGCGGGCCGCCTCTTCTATAGAGCCATCCATCTGCATTAAGGTGGCTGATGTGGAGCGGAACACTAACGGTAAATGACGAACGAAATAAGCAAGCGGAAGCATCCAGAAGCTGCCGATTAATACCTGATTAAAGCTGAATATCGTGGGCTCGCTAAACGCCGTGATCAAGTTCACACCGACCACCGTTCCAGGCAAAGCCCAAGGAAGCATAATGAGCACATCCAGCAACGATTTCCCCTTGAACTTCATGCGGACCATGGCATAAGCAGCTGCCACACCAAAGATGATATTTCCGATCGTTGCGATCGAGCTCATCTTAAAGCTGTTGGCAATCGGGCGCCAGGTCTTACTATCCGTAAACAGCTGCACATAGTGCTTCCATGTATACTCAGGAGGAAGAATTTGTGTGGTCCAGGTTCCGTCTGTGGAGAAGGATATGAGAACCAACACAAGAATGGGCAGAAGTAACACAATAACGCCAAGGAACGAAAGAATCATCGCTACGTATTTGCCTACAGCGCTCTTCACTTCTGTTCGGTGAACACTTACCCCTTTGCTCAAGTTCTGATAATTGCGCAAGCCTTGATACCAACGCATGATCATCAGGAACACGATGGAAACTACGGATAGAATGGTCGATTGTGAAGCTGCCATATCTAAATTCCCATTCGTTCTGGACAAGTAAATTTGCATCGTCATCGTTCGCTCGATTCCAAAAATAAGCGGAGCCGTATAAGAAGCCATCGCAACCATGAATACAAGCAAAGACGAAGCTATTAAAGCAGGTGTCAGCATGGGCAGAATGATTCGCCGCCATACATATATCCGGCCAGCCCCAAGACTGGATGCAGCTTCCTCTAATGAAGGATCAAGCCCTTTGATCGCGGACGAAGCCGTCATATAAAAATAAGTGTACATCGTAAAGGTATGTACCATGAGCACGCCCCAAATGCCTTTTAAGGAAAAAGGAACCTGATCCAGATCAAATAACAGCTTTAACGACCGAGGGATAATGCCGCTTTCCCCGTACAGAAAAGTAAAGGACAAGACACCGACCAAAGGCGGCAGTGCCATCGGAACCATCACCAGTACTGCGAGGATTTTCCTCCCCGGAAATTCGTAACGTTCCAGTAAGAAAGCCATGGCGACACCTACGATCGCACACGTGATTACACTTAAAACGGATATATAGATACTAGTCCACAAGGCTTCGAGATTGGAGGTATGCTCTAAACTAAAAAATTTAATGTAGTTCTTTAACGAAAACTGATCTTCCAGCTGTATACTTTGGAGAAACGTTTGGAACAAAGGATACACCACATAAGCTAAAAGCACTAGAAACAAAGGAGCAACCAGAACATACACAAAATGCCGTGATGTGGTTATAGCTGTCCAAGAGAGAACAGGCTTGGGTGACGGTGATTTCAGTGTTGGTTTCATCATTCGCCTCCCATCTATCCTACAAAATAGATACTTTCTTTCGGAATGAAAAAAGCGATCTCTTCTCCACGTTGGCGAATCCGATGTCCTTGATTAACAAACATCGCTTTCAATTGCATCGTACCGATTTGAGTCATATAATTTACACTTATGCCCGTGAATTCAGAAATCGTCACATTTCCCTTAACCACATTTTCCTGCTGCAGTTCCTCGGAACGCACTTCAAGAACCGATTCCGGGCGTATGGATGCCGTGATGCTGGCACCTACCTCAAGCTTGCATGCTGGCGATGAATGGTGAACCAAACCACGTAATATTAAATCCGGCGCAAAACGTACTACGACCTCATCGCCCTCTATACGTTCTACCGTTCCCTCCCATAGATTGGATTCACCAATAAACGAAGCGACGAAGCGGTTCACAGGACGATTGTATATTTGTTCAGGAGTTCCTATTTGTTGAACGACGCCTCCCTGCATAACCATAATCCGGTCAGACATGGACATTGCCTCGGCCTGATCGTGAGTAACGTAGATCGTAGTTATACCGAGCTCCAGTTGAAGTCTCTTGATTTCCAATCTGGTCTCTTCTCTTAACTTGGCGTCTAAATTCGATAACGGTTCATCCAGCAGCAAAATTTGCGGCTCAATGACAAGCGCTCTTGCCAAAGCGACCCGCTGCTGCTGTCCGCCTGACAATTGATCGATGCGACGATTTCCGTACCCGTCCAAATGGACTTGTTTTTGTGCGCGCTCCACTCTTTGAACAATTTCCGATTTGGAAGTTTTCCTTACCTGGAGACCAAAAGCAATATTCTCAAAAACGGTCATATGGGGAAATAACGCATAGTTCTGAAAAACCATCCCGGTATTTCGTTTATTGGGAGGCAGGTTCGTTACATCCTGATTGCCAAAAAGTATACGTCCGGCACTCGGAAAATAAAATCCGGCTATCATGCGCAGTGTCGTTGTTTTCCCGCACCCGCTCGGCCCCAAAAAAGTAAAAAACTCTCCTGGTTTAATCTCAATATGGACGTCAGCAACTCCCTTTACATTTCCGAACTGTTTGCTTACATGATCCAAAGTTACATCAATCAAACTCGGTTCCCCCTTCGATGGAATTCCGGACGGAGAAGCACCTCCGCCCGGATGAAATTATTTCGAGCCTTTTCCTTTGATGCTTTCATCCCAGTACTGCATCCAATCTTTTTCTTTATTCGCCATTACAGTCCAATCCAGTGTCAGTGGCTTCAATTCGATTCCTTTCAACCAAGCAGGAAGAGAATCTTTGCTAATATCCGTACGGGTTGGAATTTGGTACAATTTCTCCGCTAATTCCACTCTCAGCTTGGAATCAAAGAGGAATTCATAAAACTTTTTGGCAGCATCCATGTTCTTTGCGCCTTTGACTACACCCACGCCATCTACCAGAATAGGAGCGCCGCTTGTTGGATAAATAAAGTCAAATGGTTGTTTCTGCAGTTCTTTCTGGATCATGATATCCTGTAAATTCCATAGGGATAACGTACCTTCTTCACGAGCTAACTTCAGATACAGGTTCGTTGGATCTTGCGCGTACTCCTTCGTGTTGGCATCAAGCTTCTTCAGCCAATCGTAGCCTTTTTTCGGATCTGCAGCGTCTTGACGGTAAATCATCGCGGAATAGATCGTTCTCATCGTACCGGAAGCCAATACACCGCGGATAATGATTTTATTTTTATATTTCGCATCCAATAAATCATCCCAATCCTTAGGCGCATCTTCCTTCTTCAACGCTTTGGAATTGTACATGATAACTTCCGGCAGCAGCATTTCACCATACCAACGGTCCTGCGCATCTTTGTACAAAGCAGGTACTTTATCGGCAAAGCTTGGTTTTACTGATTCCAAAAGACCTTCATTCGCTGCTGTCATAAGTCCTGATTGCGTACCACCCCACCAAAAATCGGCTTGCGGGTTCGCTTTTTCCCCACGTACACGCTCCAACACCTGCTGGGCGCCCATCGTAAGAACCTCTACTTCAACTTCCGGGTTCTTTTCCTTAAATTTAGGCATAATTTCATCAACCACATTCTTATCTCTGGCCGTATAAATGACAAGCTTTTGCTTCTGTGCAGGTTTTGGTGCTTCTGCCGCCGGCTTAACCGGATCTGCCGGTTTCGTCGTACTGGCTGGTGCTGTCGTACTACAAGCTGATACCGCCAGCATCGAGATGCTAAGTACCAGTCCTGTCAACCATGTCGAGCTTTTTTTTGTGGATTTCTTCATGTTTTAATTCCTCCTCTTTAATTTTACCCTCTGGATTTAAGTGTGGATGGGAAAGCTTCCAATACACTGTGGATCGCCCCTATGATCCCGGCTTGATCGCCTAAAGAAGCTAGTTCAAGCCGTGGAACATAAGGCACCCAATCGGTTAACATTTGTTGAATCCTCTGTACGCCATTTTCACCGATATGTATCATTTCCCCACTAAGTATCAATAGTTCTGGATCCATCACACTTGCTATATTGGCAATTCCATAGGCCCAATGTTTATAAATGTCATCTAGAAGCAATCCCGCCTCAACGACTCCCGTATTCGCTTGATCCACAATCTGCTTGATAATACTTGTGCCTTCTTCAATAGAAGGGAGAATGGTTCTGGCCTTCTCACGAATAGCAGGTACTGAATAGTTGTTCTCAAATACCCCATATTCCTCATGACACCGATTGCCAACAGGACCAATTAGCATAAAGCCAATTTCCCCGCTTGCTTCTCGGGTACCGCGAAATAATTGACCATCAATGACGATTCCGGCACCGATACCCGTACCCACATACATATAAACCAGATCGGAAGCACCTTTACCTACACCTTTATGGAACTCGCCCATGGTCATTAAGTTAACATCGTTATCTATAATAACGGGCAAACCCAGCCTATCTTCGATTTCCTTCTGTACAGGCAAGCCCATCCACCCTGTGCTTGGTGAATAGCTAACCGTGCCTTCTCTACGCTTTGTAATCCCCGGCAAACCCAAACCGATACCCAGCAGCCTGCTTTTATCAAATCCACTTTGGGCCAGTACGGTCGCAAGTCCTCTCTCAACACTTTGAATGGCTCCTTCCCCATCCTTGGGTTGAGATAAGCGTGCTGTGTATTGAAATAACAATTCCCCTTTTAAATCGGCAATCGCTAAATGGAGGATACTTCCTTCAAATACAGCACCTACTACACCGTAAGCCTGGAAATTGTATTCCAACAAAATTGGCTTCCTGCCGCCTTTAGACTCCCCGACCCCAACTTCACGAATTAATTTTTCTTGAATCATTTCATCAACCAATGCTGAAACACAAGGTCGACTTAACTCCGTCAGCTTGGCTAAGTCAGCCCGCGACATCCGTGTTCCTTCTTTTAACTGATGAAGTATGCCTTCGCGATTGATTTGTTTAACCAACTTGGTGTTACCCGTTTGACCGCGACCAATCAATTGAATAGTTCACCTCCTTAATTAGTTAAAATGATTAACAAAGTATCTTAACTGGATTATAATGTGAACGGTTACATTTTGTCAATAGGTTTTTAGTATGTTTTACGTTATATTTATGTAATTTTATTTAACATTAAAAAGGATAAAAATAGTATTAATTGATTTAAAATATAAATTACGACGTTTTCATGTGAGGTTTTGTCGCTACTTTTCTGTTAAATGAGTTGCTTATGTGTTATGTTTGTGGTGCTAGATCATAATTTCTTCTGCTTTCGCAACTGGTTTGGAGGCGTTCCTTATCCATCTGATATTGAAAATCTATAGTGCAGCGATCCAGCTTTTTCCGTAGATTATGCCCAGCACCAATGATACAATAACAGATAGTCTGGCTGCGCCGAGGCCGTATTAGGAGGCATTATTGGTGGAAATCACAAAGGTAGATTCAGTTGCACAATTAGCCCAGTGTCTTGAGATTCGAAATCAAGTTTTTGTCGAGGAACAGAAGGTTCCACAGGAGCTGGAAAACGATGAGTACGATGCATCACCAGATGCTTGTGACCATATATTATTGACGTATAACGGAGTCCCGGCAGGAACTGGACGTTGGATAGCCTATAACCAACAGACGGCCAAAATCCAACGTGTTGCTGTATTATCCGAATTTCGTGGTAAGGGACTCGGCAAGGTATTGCTTCAAGGACTGGAAAAGCATGCGAAATTGGCAGGGTATACATGGTGTATATTGGACAGTCAATGTCATGCCGAGTCGTTTTATTCCCAGCTTGGATATAGCACGGTTTCGGAGCAACCCTTTGAAGACGCTGGTATCATGCACGTCCGTATGCAAAAAAAGATTGGATAATTGTCCAATCTTTTTTCTGTTAGTACTCACAAATACATACACATATTCATTAATGAATTAGATGATGGTTCTCCCCACCTCGATAAAACAGATAATCCTGAGTTAAGATATATGGTTTATGAAGTATATTGTGGAGGAAATCCTAATAGTTTTGCAATTCTGGCTACCAGTTCTTGCTGTGAAATCATCATTTGATAAATTTCGTCATATTGTTTGTTACGCATTTCTTCTCTTTTGATGTCTTGCTCTTCAATATCCGTTACTTTTTCTGTGAGTGTCTGCACCGCACTGCGCAGCTCTGTAACTTCTTCAGACATACCATCATAACGTGCGTTCAGCGATTCTGCTGTGGTCAATAATTCATTTTTGATGTCCTGCTCTACCATTTCGGTTACATTTTCTGCGAATGTCTTTATCACGCTGCGCAGTTCCGTAACTTCTTCAGACATATCATCAAACCGTGTGTTCACTGATTCTGCTGTGGCTATTAATTCATTTTTGATATCCTGCTCTACAATTTCGGTTACATTTTCTGTGAGTGTTTGTAGCTCGCTGCGCAGTTCCGTAACTTCTTCAGACATACCATCAAACCGTGTGTTCACTGATTCTACCGTGGCTATTAATTCACTTTTAATGTCTCGCTCTTCAATATCCGTTACTTTTTCTGTGAGTGTTTGTAGCTCGCTACGCAGTTCCGTAACTTCTTCAGACATATCATCAAACCGTGTGTTTACTGTTTCTACCGTGGCTATTAATTCACTTTTGATGTCTTGCTCTACAATATCCGTTACTTTTTCTGTTAGTGTCTGCATCTCGCTGCGCAGTTCCGTAACTTCTTCTGACATATCACCAAACCGTGTGTTCACTGATTCTACCGTGGCTATTAATTCACTCTTGATGTCTTGCTCTACAATTTCGGTTACACTTTCTGTAAGTGTCTGTAGCTCACTGCGCAGTTCTGTAACTTCTTCAAACATACCGTCATAACGTGCGTTCAACGATTCTGCCGTGGCTATTAATTCACTTTTGATGTCTTGCTCTACAATTTCGGTTACGTTTTCTGTGAGTGTCTGTAGCTCACTGCGTAGTTCTGTAACTTCTTCAGACATACCGTCATAATGTGCGTTCAGCGATTCTGCCGTGGCTATTAATTCACTTTTGATGTCTTGCTCAACAATATCCGTTACTTTTTCTGTAAGTGTCTGTATCTCGCTGCGCAAATCCGTCACTTCTTCAGACATACCGTCATACCGTGTGTTCAGCGATTCTGCTGTGGCCAATAATTCATTTTTGATATCCTGCTCTACAATTTCCGTTACATTTTCTGCAAGTGTCTTTATCTCGCTGCGCAGTTCTGTAACTTCTTCAGACATACCGTCATACCGTTTGTTCAGCGATTCTGCTGTGGTTATTAATTCACTTTTGATATCCTGCTGTACAATGTCCGTTACATTTTTTGTGAGTGTCTTTATGTCACTGCGCAGTTCTGTGACTTCATCAGATACGCTCTCATACCGTGTGGTAAGTGTCTGCATAACATTACCTAGTACGGTTACTTTAACGGATACACCGTCATATCGTGTGTCCTGAGATTCTGCAACGGCAATTAATTCACTTTTGATGTCTTGTTCAACAATTTCGGTTACGTTTTCTGTAAGTGTCTGTATCACATTGCGAAGTTCTGCGACTTCTTCTGACACACCACCATATCTTGTATTTAGTAATTCAACTTTGGAAGTAATTTCATTTGTAACATCTTGTTGTAAAACTTCATGTATTTTTCCCGTGAGTACTTGGAGAATATTACGCAGCTCAATGACTTCTTTACTTAACTGAACGTTTGAGCTATCTATAATTGGCGACAAAAGCGTGCCGTACTCCTTAGACGCTATAGTAACCTTTTGAATCATATCCTGTAAATGGTCTTTAACATCCTTGGGTTGTCTGTTAGCTTCTAATTTTTGTTTAAGTATCTCGACAACATTCCGTAGTTCCGTCGTCTCCTTACTAAACGGAATCTCGAGGTTATGAATATTAGGTGTTTCAGAGGTTTCAGGCGTTTCGCTTTCATTCATTTCGGTAACAGCCTGTTGGCGCATTTCCTGTAAATGGTCTTTTATATGCTTAATTGATTTATTGGCATCCCTCATCTTGGAAATGATCTCGAAAATATTTAGTGCTTCTTCTGTGTATCTGAGGGAACCATTCATAACTACAGTCGGAAAATATTCGCGATATTGGTTTGACCAACCAGTAACAGCAGTACGCGTTTTCCCAAGTTTATTGGCGATCTCAGAAAGCTTATAAGTTTTTTTCATTGTATGCTCCTTCGTCCTTTCTTCTTTAAATAATTTTTGTCGTACCATTAGGCTATAGCTGTTTCATTTTATTCAGGACACTATATAAATGACAATGAAAGAAGAAAATAACACCTGGTACACTTACCACAAACCAAAGAGCCCTCTCTGGCTCATTCCTCTAGAGGAATAGCACATAAGAAGGCTTATTGTGAACGACATGTTGTACCAACCTGTTTCGTTTAGATTAAAGCGGCTTAGCCGACAAATCCTTCTCTGCTTTTGGCTCTGGTTCTTCTTTAGTTTCGGATACTAACTCTCTGGCTGATGCTTTAAATTCATGAAGTGTACGACCGACAGCCCGACCCAGCTCCGGCAATTTGGAAGGTCCGAATAAAATGAGTATGACAACAAGAATCATGATAAGTCCTGGAATACCAATATTTTGCAACATATGACATCACTCCCTATATAATGGATAGATTAATTTTGATTATGTTTTTTAGGATATACAGCGACTGCTTCAACTTCAATTAACCAATCATCATTAACAAGGCTCGCAACACCGACCGTTGAGCGTGCGGTTTTTACCGGATTGTCCGGTTTATTGAAATACTCGGCATAGGCTTCATTCCAGCCCGCGTAATCAAATTTGTTATCTTTGCTCTTATCAGCCGTTAAATAAGCGCGGAGGTAAATCACATCGTTCATGGTCAAGCCTTTCTCCGCGAGCTGCTTCTCAAAATTTTTGAATACCCCAATTGCTTGTGTCTTCGTATCGCCATAACGCTCATATACGGTTGCTCCATCTTTATTTAATAAAGGAGGAACGGTGCCGCTGGTATACAGGTAAGCAGCGCCGGCAGGGACAGAAACTCCACTGGAAATTGTCGACGTTGCGCTTCCATAAAATTCAGACTCATAAATCGGCTCCGCATTTATTTTATTCGGCTTGTCCGGCTCGTCTGCTGCAAAAGCCGTGATACTGATCGCACCAGACATAACAGCAAGCAGCAGCATAGATTTCATATTTTTCTTTAGCATAAGTTCACAGGTCTCCTCTTCTGTTCGATAATGAGCTATTAAGCCTTCAATACACGCTGGTGGAGCTCGGTGACAACTTTACGCGCCGACTCAATTCCGCCAGCCATCCAAGCTGTAATGTAGCTCATGTGCTCCCCGGCCAGATAAATCCTGCCGTCTGGCTTGCACAGCGTCTGATAATGGGTTTTCCGATCCTCTTCCGTATAAGCAGCCCATCCACCCTGGTTGTACTTAATATTTTTCCAATGGATGGAGAACGAGGTTTCGAACTCTTTATAAAATTGCGGGTGAATTTTGGCGCCTGTGCTTAGTGCATATTGCTCACGCTGCGCAAGAGTCATTGCACCTAATCGGTCTGCAGCAGCTCCGTTTGCATAGTAGGCAAGCAAAATTCCCTTCTGAGCGTTGTATCCGGTTGGAGGATAGTAGATCGAGGCCACATCGGTATTGGTTACCGTAGTACCCCCATATAGCTGCTCATCCGTTTCCCAGAAGCGACGTTTGAACTGGATGCCCAGCTTACCTGCAGAGGCATAATTGATACTGGAGATCGCTTTCTGCATTTCCGGTGAGAAGTCAGCCGGGATATTGCGAAGCACTGGCAATGGAATCGTGCAAATACAGAAATCACCAGTGATTTCTTTTATTGCCCCGGTGTCTCTATTCTTGTAAACAACCCGGACTCCGCTATCGTCCTGACGGATTTCACTAACCTCAGCGTGGAATACCATATTATGGCCAACTCGCTTCTCGAATGCTTGCGGGATTTTGTCCATGCCGCCAACCGGATGGAACATCATCATTTGTTGGTCATACCCATACTCGCTGGAGAAGAAGTTGCCAAAGCCCGAGCTAATGATCGCGTTCACATCGAACGGGTCACGGATGACTCCGGCATCGAGCTTGCCGCCCGGTTCTGATTGATAGCCTCCCCGGGAGGAGCCTTTGTAGAACAGGTCCGCATTGAGGTCGCCTTCGCGCTTCAAATACGCAACCAGTTTCTCTTTTTCCTCAGCATTCAACGGCAAATCAAGTGCATTCTGGTTGACTGCTTTGGCCAGCATCTCAGAGACATAACCTCTAACGTCTGCTTTTACTGCACGCTTTCTAATTTTTTGCCCGGATAATGCACCAACATTTTCGCTATAGTAATAACCGTGATCGTTAACATTATTAAATGGTTCTATGGGAATGCCGAATTTACGTATGTACTCCATCGTTACATGGAACTGCGGGATACGCATGGGCCCTGCATTCAGGTACATGTGCTCTCCGCTATCAAAACGTGCAACCTGCTTCACACCGCCAATCTCCGTAACCGTTGTACCTTTCCTTACAGACCAGATTCTCCCCCCAGAGCGAGAACGCGCTTCAAGAATCGTACAATCGTACCCTGCCTCCTCCAGCTCATAAGCTGCTGTCATCCCGGCAATCCCACCACCAAGAATGATGACCCGCTTGCCGTTACGATTCGTTAAGGATAAATCGTTTCTACTCGGTGGCGTGTACTCCGCTGCTTTCATTGTTTCGGGAGAAAATAATCCCATGGTACCCATTACACTGAATAAGGCAGCTGATCCTCCGATTTTACCGACAGTAGTCAAGAACTGTCTTCGTGTAATCTCATTTGGTCCTTTGTTTTCCATCTTAACACTCTCCTGTTCAGCTATCATTGAATCTGAAAATAACCATACCAAATTTTAAAACATGTGTATTAATTTATGTTAGTAAATCTAACATAGTTTTTTTGGCTCACTATCAAAATTAGGTAGTTTTTACCATGAAAAAAGAATTCATACTTGATATCATGTTGGAAATGATGTAAGTTTAGTGCCAATGCAACCCTTTTCATTTATTACTTCATGCAAAACAAATGTTTAATGTGACGTAAATATTACATGGTTTGGAGGTTGTTAGTGTGAAGGAAAAAGTGATGGGAATTGGAGTGGTATGTGAATTAACAGGACTTTCCGAACGGCAAATTCGGTATTATGAGGAAAGGCAGCTGATTAGTCCTGACCGAACTCAGGGACGCACCCGCAAATACTCGTTCGAGGATGTGGAGAGGATTAAGGAAATACAGCAGAAGATGATGGAAGGCTTTAATACTTTCGAAATCAGACAGTTGGCTGCAAAAGGCCGGTTGAAACTCAAATACAGCTGAATAAGAAAGGGAGATATCTGATGAACGAGCCTAACGCAATGACATTCCTCGGACATGTAGGAGAACTGCGCAAACGAATCATTCTTGTTTTAGCTGTAGTCGTTATAGCGATGATAGCCGGCTTATTCATAGCTCCGCAAATTTTACATTTTTTAAAAAGCATGCCCCCCGCCTCCGACATGGTCTGGAATGTGTTCTCTCCGTGGGATAGCGCAAAAATTTATATGAGCGTAGCACTGGCCTTCTCCATTGTCGTTTCATTGCCTTATATCCTTTATCAAATTTGGGCTTTCGTCAAAAAGGGTTTAAGGCCCGTTGAGCAGGATGCGGCATTTTTATACATACCTTTTGCATTTATCTCTTTTATTATTGGGCTTAGCTTTTCGTATTTTATTGTGTTTCCGATGAGCCTTGCCTTCACCACAAGCATTACCAAAAACCTGGGGTTCTCTGAAACCTACGGTGTTTATCAATACTTTTCTTTTATGTTTAATATCATTCTGCCTGTTTCCCTTGCGTTTGAGCTTCCCATCATCGTGATGTTTCTGACCAAGCTGGGAGTGTTGAATCCTAAACGGCTGAATGCTTTACGTCGGCATGCTTATCTGATTCTGGTCATTACGGCCAGCTTGATCTCACCTCCAGAAATTATTTCTCATCTTATGGTCTTTGTTCCACTTGTTTTATTGTATGAGATCAGTATCGTGCTCTCTGGTGTAGTCTACCGTCGTAAGAATCACAAAGCTTTTGCCAGTGGGTGAGATCGGTGTATGGAAGGAGATGCGGGGAATACGCATAGGTCTGGAGAACGACTACAAGGCAGCTATTGAGGTAGCTGCCTTGGTGGTTGTGGACTGAGTTTCGATAAATTATATGATCCGACTCCTCCAATAGTAATCGACAGAACGTAGTTCAGCGAAATAGAGATGGAAATCACAAGAATATGACCTCAGAAAGCATGTTGCATTTTACCTATCTGACCAAGTACTATAGTAAGAATACCAATTAATATAATAAGTATAATGGGCGAAAGCAAGAAATATATGACCACCTTTTCTTCCAAAAACATTTTTTTGAACGATGGTATATATAAAGAAACTATTAATAATATAGCTGCAAATCCAGAATATATTATCCACCATATTATGAATGGGTTATGGTATAAAAATAAAATCCCTGTGATCCATACGGTAAGGAAAATATAAGAAATCATCAATCTAATTCTACGTTTCTTTCTTGTCGGTTGATTGTCAGATATTTCCATAAATCTCCCCCAGTTTTATTCATTAAAATATATCAACTCAAGCTCCAGCTGCAGAATTCGTAATATAATATATCCATGTGAAGACTCCAATAACAAACAATAACGGGCACAAAACCATAATAGCTGCTAATTTCTCCTCTTTATACATGTTCCGGATCGAAGGAATAAGTAAAACAACCCATGGAATTATTCCAAGTGGCGGATAAATTACTAGCCAAGGAAGTAAAAGAAATGGATGCCCAAGTAAAGTAGTAAATAGAAGGGTACCTATAACCCAAGTTAGTAAATAGATATATGCAATTGTCAAACGAACTCGTCTTTTTTTTCTTAATGGCTGATTATTGTTCAACTTCATCCCCCCAAATGAAAGAAAAAAACAGACACTTAAACACTTCGTTCCACGCGACCGACAAGGCGAATTTTAGCCCTACTGGAAAAAGCCATACCCGGAATACAAATAAGGTTATGGCCTGAATGTACCAGCTATTTTAAGTCTCTAACTTAGGGCATCACGGTCTCAATCGTAAACAAATGGGTTATTGCCTGAAGTTGGTTCAATTTCATCTACTAAACTGCTGTTGATTCTTTTTCTGATCGCATCCGCGTCAGATTTCGGCTCCTTCTTAGGCTCAATTTGAATAACTGCGTCTGGGGTTAAAGTTACATTATTTTTCACTGTATTCAGTTGTCCACTTTCACGCAAATATCGTTCGAGCAATTGATCAGCAGGTATGGCCCGTACGCTCAACCAATTCAAATAAAGATCTCCGAACGTATCTTTAAGATACTTTCGCAATAGGGGGTTTCTGTTGTAATCCTTGAAAACTTCATAAATGTCGGAAACCTTGTTATGTTTTACAACCCCTTTAGTATCCGTCCATTCAATAATTTGATTGGGATCATACTCTCGCACATCCTCAATCTGTAGGCTGTAACCTTCTTTTCCGATTGTTTGAAAATATATTTTGATATCGGCTTCATACTCATGCCCTTTAAGAACTTGCCATCCCTTCATCTTACCATCCGCTGGAACGTCATAAAGCTTGCTTTTAACTTCTGCTGCAGTCGGCACAACTGCTTTATGATTTCCTATATAGGCAATGCTGCTATTTTGATCATATTCAACAGGCAGACCAAGAGATTCAGCTACAGCTCTCATAGAAACGTAGGTAGTGCCATTATAGAAAATTGTATCAGCAGACAATGCCTTACCATTAACTTTCACTTTAACCTCATTTAAATTAACGTTTATAGTATCTACTTTTTGTGGTGAGATAGGATCATTGCTTGGCAGTGCAGGGGTAACTACATCCCATATTTTAACTTCAGGATCTGCATTTGAAATTTCTCCAAGCTGCCCAATATAAACGGTTTGGTTTTTTTGATGGTAATTGGCTGGTAATTTGAGTGTTGATGCTACGTCTCTAATGGATATGTATACAGTACCTTCATAAAGAATCGTGTTTGTTTTTATAAGGATATCATTAACATTAATCTTGACTAGATTTAAATCCACCTTTACTTGCTGCAGGTCAGATGCCAATGCGTTGCCTTGCGTTGTTAATAAAATAGCTGTTCCTAGTAAAATGATGCGAAGTTTGGATTTCAACGAACACACTCCCTTTTTTGTTATATATAAATTATATATGAAAAATTTGTAAAATCATAGAAATTTTAACCGATAAAATGTTGAAATTAATTACCTAAAAAACAACAAAACCGCCAGCAGGAATTATCCCTAAGACGGTTTCATACAATGATAGGCAACACACAAATACGTTTTCCTATAATTCTTCTTTATTTTTCATACGTATGCTCGTAGCTTTCAAATACCTCTTCAGGTGGTAATGGGGATGGGGGCGGCGGCGGATTATTTTTCAAATAAAGGGCACGCCTTTCCAGACGCTGTATCGATTTGAATTTCAGGGTCAGCCATACCTGACTGGCGATGTAAATCGAGGAATACATTCCGACAACCAAACCTACCGTCATTGCCAAGGAAAACAGATTAATGGAATCACTGCCCCAAACCAACAAAGCAATTGAAGCAATCAGGACGGTAACAGCTGTATTAACGGAACGTACCAGCGTTTGATTGATACTCAGATTCACAAGGCTTGTTAAATCCCCCCAGGTTTTTGCTCGGGCAAATCGAAGATTTTCACGTATTCGGTCAAAGATAACGACGGTGTCATTAATGGAGTAGCCCACAATCGTCAGAATCGCGGCAATAAATGGCAGATTGACTTCCAACTTTAGGATGGAAAATACGCTGATCACGAAAAAAACATCGTGCACCAGGGCGATGATAGCTGCGACAGCAAAGCCCCATTCGAACCGTATGGTGACATACAGCATAATGCCAATGCTGGCAACAGCTACAGCGACGATAGCCTGAAAGGCCAACTCCTTGGCGATGCCCGGATCAACCGTGTTTTCCTCCTTACCGATGCCGTTTCCATATTCGCCAGCAAAAGCTGACAGGATGCGGTCGGATTCACCAATATCCGCATTGAGCACCCGATCAAACCGCACGGTCACCCGATCCTGCTGGCCTCCGCCTACAGTAACAACAGATGGATCAAATCCGGCTTTCCGAACGATTTCTTCCGCTTTATTTTTTTCAATTGGTTTGCCCAGGGCAACGTCTATGGTTGTACCTGCCTTAAAATCTACGCCGTAGTTTAAACCATGCACCAGCAAGCTGCCAATTCCAATGACAGTAACTAGAATAGAAATAAAGAAATACAGTTTTCTATGTTTAACAAAGTCAAAAGCCCTGTGCACAAGTGGCATCGGTTCATTCTTGTCAATGGCAACTACCTGTTTTCGCGAAACCCCAAAAAACAGCGGATTGTTAAAAACATCTGTTTTGGCCAGCATTCTCAGCAGCCATTGAGAGAAGTAAACATTGGTCAGGATACTTAGTCCAATACTAAGCACGAGTGTAAGCGCAAAGCCTTTAATCGCGCCTGTTCCGACATAAAATAAGACAACAGCGGCAATAATCGTTGTGACATGTGAATCCATAATCGTACGGAAAGAATTTTTATAGCCTTTGCGCAGTGCCGACAGTAAGCTAAGTCCCGTGCGCATTTCATCCTTAAGTCGTTCATAGGTAATAACATTAGCATCTACAGCCATCCCAATGCCGAGTACAAAAGCGGCAATTCCTGGCAACGTCAGCGTCGCTCCCAGCCAATTCATGATCCCGAGTAGCAGCCATGAATACGTAATTAGCGTAAAGCTGGCAATAAATCCTGGGATACGGTACAGAACAAGCATAAATAACAAAATAATAATGGAGGCATAAGCTCCCGCCATTACAGTCTGCTCAAGTGAGAGCTGGCCCAATGAAGCTCCGACAGATTGTGCGTATTTTTCTGTAAGCTTTAGCGGAATCGCGCCAAGATTGATAGTATCCACAATTTCCTTGGCTTGGTCGTAAGTGTAATTACCGGTTAAGGTTGAAATCCCCTCGGTAAGAACGACTAGTATGACAGGCTCCACCAGAACCGTTTCATCCAGTTGAAACGTTATCTTTTGATGAAGCAGCCTGGTTGAAATCTCTAACAGCTTCTGTTTATCCTTGACCTCAACACGTATAAGCGGTTTTTGCAATTCCCCGTACACGATGCTCGACGCACCCTCCAGAAAATCGCTGCCGTTTAATTCGATCGCACCGTCCGGGCCTCGGACAGTCAGCTGAGCTGGCTTTTTGAGAATTTCTCTGACCTTCTGCTCATCCGCTACCCCTGCCAGCCGAACCCGGATTCGATTGGATCCCTCCGTCCAAATTTCCGGTTCCGTAGTACCTAAAGCATTAATGCGTTTTTCCAAACTTTTTGCCGTTTGCCTTAAGGAATCCAGCGTAATGGCTCCATTTTCCTCAAAGGACGATGCTTCATATAACACTTCAAAGCCGCCCTTCAAATCGAGACCCAGCTTCACGTTGGAGAGTACGTTCGGAATGGTAAATCCTATAATACTTAAGGTAATGGTAATAGTTAATAGAAAGGCAGCCATTCTTGTGTAGTTCAGCAAACAAAGTCTCCTCCCGACAAATACTCCCGCGTGCTTGCAGGAATATGGACTCTTCTTCACGAAAATATGACATATACTGCGATGATAAAGATGATATCTCCAGTCGTCAAGCTATATTAACATCATGCACTGCAGTGCTCAATTTGACTAACCCATAGGAGACAAGTTATGACGACAATCAGCATTGTACTACTTTCCCAGCATTTCCAGCTGTTTAAGCAATGCCTAGCCAGTATACAGCTCCATACAGCAGACTCTTATGAGTTGATCGTCATTAATGATGGAGGCGCACCGGAAATTAGCGAATGGCTGGAGCAGCACGCCCCAGATGCGATCTTACTGTCCACTGCACAACTGCTGGGCGTTGCAGCCGGCTACAATCTTGGAGCCTCTCATTCGCGAGGCGAAAGCATCGTCTTCATCCGGGATCATGTTACAGTTACTAAGCATTGGCTTGAAGCTCTTACTGATTGCATGCAAGCCAATCCCAAGGCTGCCATGGTAGGACCGCTTAGCAATAAGGTCAGCGGCTTGCAAAATTCTCCTATCCCCAGCCGCGAGACGTTATCGATGGATGCTGCTTCAGCACAAGATCTACTATCCTTTGGCTACAGCTCGGCACGCCGTGCCACTCGACTGCTTAGTTTTCTTCTGCTGATGCGCAAGGATACATTCGACAGCTTGGGCGGCTTCGATGAGCGGTTTGCCCTGGAAACCTACGAGGACGATGACCTGTGTTACCGTGCCCTTCAAGCAGGCTACACCCTGCATATTGCCTATGATTGCTTCGTCCATTATACCTATCCGCCACAGCTGTTTCCCGAGGATCCTGACTGGTATCAGCGGCAGATCGTAATGAACCGAATGAAGGCATTAAACAAATGGGGATTTGATTTGGCAGAAGCACAATATGCCATAAAAACGCCAGGCTTGGTTATGTTTGAACATATGGTGGAGTCGGGTGAAGCTCTCACTCCACACGATCTGTATCGTTTTGCCAATGAATTGGCCGATGATTGGCAATGGGAACGGGCTGCTGAATACTATGAGCGTTTTCTGGGACATGAAGAAGGCGGCATTGAGGATCGTATTGCCATTTACGGACGTTTGGCCGATTGCTACTCCCATCTGAACCGGATGCATGATGCGAAAAACAAAGTTTTGCAGTCATTTTCTTACGCGCTGCCGCGTGCGGAAAACTGCTGTCGACTTGGCATGCTTTATATGAAAGAACATGACTTTACAAGTGCTGCCTGGTGGTACAAGATTGCTACTGAGCTGACTAAACCCGTGGAGCCTAAAGTTATTGTAAGGCAGGAATGCTGGAACTGGCTACCCTACTTGCAGTTGTGTGCTTGTTATATCCAGCTTGGCCAATACCAGCTAGCATACCGATACAATGAAATTGCAGCTGCTTTTATACCGGATCACAACAGGGTACGGGCAAACCGAGCGTATTTGGCCAATCACTTGGATCCAACCTCTTCAAATACCAATACAGTTACACCGGCACAAACTGACGCCGAGCAACAAATCCCTAACCAACCACAAGTTGGGCAGAAAACCAGAATAACGTTGTCAATGATAGTAAAAAACGAAAGCGGACGTTATTTAAAACAGGCACTGGAACGACATCGCCTGTATATCGACGATGCAGTTATTATTGATGACGGGAGCACGGACGATACCATAGACATTTGCTTACAGGCTCTGGACGGGATACCCGTTAAATTAATCAGAAATGAAGTGTCGAAGTTCAGCAACGAAATAACGTTGCGCAAGCAGCAATGGGAAGAAACATTAAGCGTCAATCCGCAATGGATTCTTAATCTTGATGCCGACGAATGGTTCGAGGATCGATTCACCACAGAGATCCGCCAGCTTCTCGATCAATCGAACACCCATGTTATCAGCTTCCGGTTGTATGATTTTTGGACGAATTCGGCCTACAGGGAGGATAGCAACTGGCAAGCGCATCTATTTTACCGACCGTTCCTGCTCCGCTACAATCCCGATTTCCCCTATGTGTGGAAAGAAACGCCACAGCATTGCGGGAGATTTCCGGAAAACATTTACCAGCAGCCCAATGAACTTTCCAATTTGCGGCTGAAGCATTTTGGCTGGGCAAATGTTGCAGATCGTTTGCAAAAATTCAATCGATATACGCTGCTCGATCCGGATGCAGTTTACGGACTGAAGGAGCAATATCTATCTATCATCGATAGCAATCCGCATTTGATTGAATGGGTAGATTGAGAAGCCAGGAGGAGCCATCTACAGATATTTGGATAAGAACTGCTGATGGCTCCATATTGTGTTGTCAAGCTGTAAATACTGCCTAATCATGTCTTTATATTAGCAACAAACTATTGAAACCACTGCAAGCAAGTTTTATTGGATAGCTTTAAACCATTTTACATAGCAGTAATCGGATACACTTCAATTCCGGTCCCCACATCGTCGTCGAAATGGCATTATCAGGTACCGAGAAATCATAGTCTCCATAGAACTTCAGATTGGCTTTCTTCATCAGCTCCATCAGACTATCCATATGTACATTGGGGTAATCCACAGTGAGCACAATAAGCCCGTCATCCTTAAGTACCCTTGAAAACTCCAATAAAGCTTTTAATTGCACAAGCTCGTCCACATGTTCCAGCACAGATATGCAGTACACTTTGTCAAACCTATTGTCGGCATAGGGCATCTGGGTCATATCGCATAGTGCCAACTGAACATTATCGAATAATGAATCATCGAATTCTGAGTAGACCTTCTCGCCAATCGAATCTTTAATATCTTGAATAATTTCATTTTTTGATACGATTCGCGGGTCGCTATCGCAGGCATAAACCTCCTTGGCTATTGTACCGAGATAAAATTTAAAAGGATGACAAACACCGCAGGCAACATCAAGGACAACGTCCGAGCTTGTCGCGAACCTACCCGCCCAAACATATTCATAATGCCGACTCCACCATGCTTCAGGCAAATCATAGACAATATGTGTTTCCTTAGCATCCCCATACGTAATAAATCTGGAAATGCAATCTACAGCATGGATCAAAGTTTTTCCCCATTTCTCTTATTTATATATGGTTATAGCCACTGTGACTTCTGCTAATGCATAAATCATGATGCTTACGACTGATTAAGGACCCCAGTCAAATACTGCTTATTCAGCAACATGCTAGGGTGATGGGGATCATACGACAATCCAATCTCATTATGCTCCATTGCGCGTATATGTTGGCCAAGACGGTCGTAGCAAACGCAAAGCTGCAAATGCGGCTGCCATGTCCAAGCGCTTGGATCGGGAGATGCACTCAGGTCGGCCGGTCTTGCCAATTTGATCGCTTGCTTATATAAAAGAATGGCTTCCTCCCATTGCTCCAAATTCATAATCATAAATGCCAGCTTGCAGTATATTTCGGCAGAGGGAATCCGGTTGACATAGGTTTCCAGAAGATTTTTCGACTGCACCGACTTTCCCAATAAATTGTAGCAGTCTGCTGCATACACAATAGCCTCCACACGCTGTTCTTGTTCGCCTTCGCCAGTTTCTAAAAAGCTCAAATAATACTCAAGGGCTGCTTCCTCATAATGATAATTATGCATGCATGTAGCATTGTGAAACAACTGCTCAGCGTTTAGTTCCTTTATTGAACCAGCAAAAAGCGATGAGTGGTCCGGTTTCAGACAAAGCTGCTTATAGGCTGCTACACCCGCTAAATCCGAATCGCGGTAAATATGATAAGCAGGATAAGTGGTTTCCACAAACATCCCTAGGCCCAGAGCATCAGCACGGATACAAAAATGTCGATCCTCGCCCCAAAAAGAAATGCTTTTAATTTCCGCAAAGCTTACCCCTGCCTGAAGTGCTTGTTTATTTATCAATGTACAAGCACCAAGTCCCCCAACTTCATATAAACCCGGCATTCGCAGTTGAGCAAAAAATCGCTTCATTCGCAGAAATTGTTCCTGACCATCCACATCTTCTCTACGATCCTTTCGGTATTGGGTATATTCGTCCTGAAGCCAAACCTGTGGCATTTCAAGCGTATCCGGCTGCCAGCTCGTCCAGAAAATGCAGGAAACAATCGGTTTATCGGCTTGAATCAGCTGCTCCAAGGTTCGCGGATGCAGCACAAGATCGGAATCGACTAGAAACAAACCATCATATTCGGCATTACGTGCTCGTTCTATAATGTCGTCCTTCATAGCAGCGACTTTCCAAATCTGACTTTCTTTCCAGTAGTGTGTGAACTCGCTGCGTTTGTACTCCTCATTGGTTTGTATAGCAGGTCGTATAATAACGCTTCGTCCATTTGCCTCGCTGAAATCGTTAAGCATCACGGATGACAACGGGTCGACATTATCATCAACAAATATATAGTCAACGGTCGTTGAGCTTTTTGTCAAACCAGTAAGCGATAACAGAAATTGCTCTAAAATAGCAGGAGTCTGCCTGATAGGACTGCCAATCAAAACTTTGTTCATTTCAATGTCATTCCTTTGTCCTTGACATTTTTTACGAACTGAATCGCTTCCGCACGGGTAAGTAGATCCCTTCCTTTGTATCCAACCACGGTAGCTGACGTTTTACCGCTTGAATAACCTTTATCCAATAGATACTGAATGGCCTCGTCCTTTAGCAAATGAGTGCCATCTGCTGCTGCGATGATACCTGCCACTGTCTCACGATTGATAAAAGCACTTCTTAATTCTACAGCATTCCCGATTCCATGAATCGGAAAATGATGGGCTTCACCAAACGTGTAAAAGGCATCAGCCCAATGGTTATTGGAAACAGCAGCTTGAACACCAAACATTTTCAGGAAAATCGCCAGAAACTCCGCTTCCGATACGTTGTTATCTGGTTTAAAGCTGCCATCCTGGTATCCATCGACGACCTTATTATCATATGCCCATGAAATCATGCTTTCTGCCCAGTGCCCAGTAACATCATTAAATGTCGCTCCTCCGATTAGAGCAGGCTTTCCATCAACCCCGGCAAAGTTGACCTGAACAGGATAACGTTGGCTCTCCATGCTCCCATCACCCAACTGACCAGCCTCGTTTGCCCCCCATGCCCATACGGTTCCATCTTTTCTTAAAGCAAGATTATGGTCCGCGGAGCTGGCAGTGACGGCTATAATATCCGTAAGATCGCTAACCCGAATGGGATCTATTCTTTCATCAGTAGTCCCGTCACCCAACTGGCCTGTAAAGTTGCCTCCCCAAGCCCATACGGTTCCATCCTTGTTTAATGCCAGATTATGGCCTCTGCCACCTGAAACCGAAATAATATCCTTCAAGCCTTTTACTTGAAACGGAGCTGTTTTGTTCTCATTTTTCCCGTTTTGATTCCAACGCCACGCCCATACAGTTCCATCCCTTTTGACAGCTGTTGTATATTTCCCCTCAGCTACTGCCACAACATTCGTCAGTCCACTCAATTGCACCGGAACTGATTTCCATTCTTCGCTTCCCAATGTACCAATGCTCGATTCAGCAGAACGGTTATTTCCCCATACCCATACAGTGCCATCTCTTCTAACGGCTGCACCGTCACTAAGACCACTCGAAATAGCAGTTACATCCGTTAGACCCTCCACTTGCACAGGTATCAGCTTACTGTCGGTTATATTCACACCTAACTGACCATATTGGTTCCAGCCCCACGCCCATACGGTACCATCACTTTTTAGAGCCAAGGTGTGTGCAGCACCGCTGGAAATAGCAGTTACATCCGATAGACCTTTTACTTGTATGGGACTTGATTTATTTTCCGTAGTTCCATCTCCCAATTGTCCGTATATATTCCAGCCCCATGACCATACCGTACCATCTTTATGCAGAGCTACTGTGAAGGACTGACCGCTCGTTACCTCCACTGTATCTGTAACACCTTTCAACTGCATAGGATACAACTTGTTATCCGTTGTTCCATCGCCTAATCGGCCATCCTCATTGCCCCCCCATGCCCACACGGTGCCGTCCTGTTTAACTACTTTCGATTCTCTGTATCCGGTAGATAATGATTGAATGGCTAATTCGCTACTATTATTGGCATAGGTGTTTCTAGGAAACATGACCGTAGCTTCCACTATAAAAAGCATTGCGAACATGACGCACAGAAATTTCGCATTTCTGAATTGTTGACGCATAGTTGGCTTCTCTCCCTTGCGATATCTGTTTCAATTCAAATAATTATAAATCTAGCCTCATAATGTACCTTTTAAATGTAACAGGTTTAAGCCTAACTATACATATAAACTTAGCTATCAATTGTTCCCACAGGGGACATAAATAAAAGGATCTACTCCTAAGTATTAAATAAACTCCTAATCCCTTAGATCACTGAAGGGATTAAGAGTTTATTTGGAGTAAGCCGATTGCTGTGTTATCTGATCATACATACGAAGCTTAGCTTACAGGTCAATATTCAAAGCGAGATTACTTAGCTGTGTCTGGTTCAGGATGAAGCACTAAACTGATTTCAGCAGGACTGGTCGTGTCAACGATCGTACCATTGCCCAATTGTCCATGACCATTGTAACCCCATGTGAAATATTTGCCTTCACGGCTTATAGCGCTGCTGTTCAGATATCCAGCCGAGATCGATTCGAATTGTCTATCCCCACCAACTTTAGTTGGCAGCACCTTGGATACCCGAGTTCCATCCCCGAGTTGTCCAAATTTATTATTGCCCCACACCCACAAGGTCCCATCACTGTTTAAAGCCATGCTGTGAATGGAACCACTTGCTATTTTGGTGATTGACTCTAAGCCTGTTAGCAACACAGGAATTAAACGATCTGTAGTTGTTCCATCGCCCAATTCTCCTTCACCGTTATATCCCCATGCCCATACGGTACCATCATTTTTTAAAGCCAGTACATGGTATTGACCACGGGATACAGCTGCAATTCCACTTAAACCAGTTATTTTCTGGGGCATTAGCTTGTTTACTTTCGTTCCATCACCCAATTGACCAAAGGCATTAAGCCCCCAGGCCCATACAGATCCATCGCTTTTAATTGCCACATTGTGGAATGCCCCTGCTGAGATCGATGTAACAGAGCTTAAATTGGCTACTTGCAAGGGTGACAACTGTTTCTTGGTCGTCCCGTCACCCAGTTGACCGAAATCATTATTCCCCCATGCCCATACGGTTCCATCACTTTTTAAAGCCAGGGAATGCTGCTCTCCCGCTTCTATCGAAACGATATTGCTTAATGCTGAAATTTTTGTTGGAACAGGCTTCTTCTCGGTCGTTCCATCGCCTAATTGCCCAGCCTCATTGCTGCCCCATGCCCACACGGTTCCATCTTGTAGAAGAGCAAGGGAATGATTCTGCCCAGCGGATACGGAGCTTACCGAGGTCAAGCCGGCTACCTGCTTGGGTAACGAACGATTTTGGGTAGCTTTGTCGCCCAAGGTGCCCTTCTCGTTATTCCCCCATGCCCATACCGTCCCATCTTTCTTAGTTGCTAATGTATGGTAGGAACTGAAATTCCCCATGGAGATTGTGGATTTTAAGGATAGTGAAGCTGCAAGGCTGTTTACTGTTATCTCGTTGCTTGCTGCTGATACGTTTCCTGCCGCGTCCTTGGCTTTCACCGTGAAACTATACGGTGTTCCCGGAAGCAACCCTGTGACAGTATGATTCAATATTCCATACGTTACACTGGTTACCAAATCTGCACCTTTATACAGTTGATACTCCGTTACAGCTATGTTATCCGTTGCCTTGGACCATGCAAGGCTTGCGCTGTCTGCTGTACTGCTTGCTAAGGATAAGACAGGTGAGCTTGGAGGCACTGTATCAATAACCGGTGGAATGACTATTGGTACGACCGGTACTACTGGTACTACTGGTACTACTGGTACGGTAACGACGGGGGTAATTGGCGCAACCGGCACAGGGGTTGGCGCTGGAGAAGAAGGGACATAAACATTATTTACTACTCCGCTATTGCCTGCAGCAGCATTGTATACATTATAGCTAACTGCACCCGCGTTATTCGCTGATGTTCCCCCGTTCAAGCTTGTGTTTTCTGCCGCTTGAGTGACGAATAAAACAGGAGTGAATAAATTAAATGTAACAAAAAGTGCAAAAAGCGTTGCGCGTTTTTTCATCGATAATACAATCCCCCATAATTTTGACATCTTTCTTAGGCCATCCAGCGTTCTATATAGGCCGGATATAGGACAATAACGGCACATCCCGCATGATGTTCTACATCCGGCAGCACTTTATGGTTTCGGCTATTGAATAGTAAGACCGCCGCTGACATATCCAGAAATATTTTGTGCAGTGTCAAGTCCTGCAGTTACTGTAGCTGAATACACCATCAAGTAACGACTTCCTGGTGCTACAGGGATCGATAATCCAGTAGTAGTTCCCTTAGAAATAGTACCTATGGCTAGAACACCTGTTAAAGGGGGGGCCAAGGTAACCGTAGCGCCTGGCACGGCAGTAAAGGAATTGTTTGGTGTCGTTGATACAAACAATTGTCCAGTGATGGTTATCGTCGATCCCACAAGAGATTGTGCTGCAGTAGTACTAAAATAACCAGAAATGGATGTAATAGTTCCGGTACGAGGCGCCGAGAAGGAATAGTTTAAATCGGTTCCTGGTCCGCCAGTGAGATCAATAGTTCCTCCAGTAATAGTTACTCCACTAACAGAACCTCCAAACCCGAGAAGGCTGCTTTGGTTAAGCAATCCACCTAGCGTTGTTGTTAATGATACTGGCTTTCCAGACGCGTAAGGAATAATCGCTCCCGCTCCTGCGGCTCCTGTAGCTCCTGTTGCACCTGTAGCTCCAGTCACTCCAGCGCCTGTGGCTCCAGTTACGCCAGTTACGCCAGTTGCTCCTGTAGCTCCCGCTGCTCCTGTAGCTCCGGTTACGCCGAATGCACCTGTGGCTCCGGTCATGCCGGATGCACCTGTAGCTCCGGTCACGCCTGTGGCTCCGGTTACGCCAGCGCCGGTTGCTCCTGTAGCTCCGGTTACGCCATCTGCTCCTATAGCTCCGATTGCGCCGGCTGCACCTGTGGCTCCTGTGGCTCCTGTGGCTCCTGTTGCACCTACTCCGGGGCCCGTCGGACCCACTGCTCCTGTCGCCCCGGTCACTCCGGCTCCTGTGGCTCCTGTGGCTCCTGTAGCTCCCGTTACTCCTGTGGCTCCTGTTGCGCCCACTCCTGGGCCTGTTGCACCCATTGCTCCGGCCGCTCCCGTTGCTCCTGTCGCCCCGGTCACTCCAGCTCCTGTCGCTCCTGTTGCTCCTGTTGCGCCTGTTGCTCCTGTCGCTCCCGCGTCTCCCTGTGCGCCAGCCGAAGCTATCAACGTATAGCTTGCCGTATCCACGTTGGGCAGACCTGTCGGCACTGCTTTCACAATGTACGTGCTGCCTTGATATGATACGGTTTGTCCTACGGCATAGCCTGAAGCTGCTGCAGAATCATATGCGACAATCCCTCCTAAATCAACACCAGCTGCTCCCGTTGCCCCAGTCGGTCCAACAGCTCCATCGCTTCCTCTTGAACCTGAAGATCCAGAAGCCCCTGTATCACCCTTTTCTCCCTTTTCTCCCTTTTCGCCTGGATCACCTTTATCGCCTTTGTCGCCTTTAAGACCTGCTTCTCCATTTTTAGCCGGTTCCGTTGGCACAGCTACTGAACCGGGAGGCGAAGGAACTTCCGTCACCTCTACGAAATAAGCGGTAGTTCCACTGTATACGACCGTAACGTCCTGCCCTGCCTTAATGGTTGAACCCGGTCCACTTGAGCCAAATACTACAGCTTTAGGATCCAGAGTAAGCTGCTGGGTCACGCCACTTTTGTTTACAAGGCTAATGCTGCTGCTGGATAAGCTGACCACATTCCCCTTCATGATACGATCCGTTTTGTCCCCTAGAAGCATTTCCATCTTTGCTAGGATCGTTGCTACCTGGGCACGAGTAAGTGTGTCCTTCGGTTTGAAGGTATTATCGGGAAAACCATTAATAATGTTCAACTTTACACCAGCATTTACATATCCAAGCACAGCTGGCGAAATGTTAGCATCATCTGCGAATATCGATTTGGTAGTGGAAAGGGCTGTTGCATCAAATTGTTTCCCTAATGTGCGGACAAGCAGCTTGGTGACCCACTCGCGCGTTGCAGTTGCCGCCCCCCACGATCCATTAGCCGTTCCGTTCTCTTCGCTAGGTACAATCAAACCTTTATCGATAGCCAGCAGCACCCAATCGCGCGCCCAAGCATCTGTGGTTAGTGTCAAGTTTCCTGCCTGGACTGAAGGGTTCTCAATACCTAGAAAACGGATTGCCATTGACACAGCCTCTTGATGGCTCACTGGGCTATCAGGATTGAATTTCCCAATATCATCGCCAACTGTAAATCCCAAAGCTGCAACCTTCGTTATATATTTGTAAGACCATGAACTTGTATCCACATCATTAAAGGACGTACCCGCGGTTGCTGCATGGGCAATTCCTGTTGCAATAAGCTGAACATCCGTAATGGCACCTGCCACCAGATTGCCTGCAAGAGCTACTGTCGAAACCTGTACGACTTTGTGTTTTAAGCTTTTGTCCCTATTTTCCTTTTTGTATTGCTTCATTGCTTTGCGGATTGATTTTTCAACATCTTTGTGATTACTCATTTCTCATCCTCCAATATAGTTAATAGCCTCTAAATATTAATCGGTTCAAATGGGATAAAGGTTTCCCGGACCATTTAAACTGTCCTACTCTTTACATCAACTCTACCAACTTTCCAGCCGTAGCAGCGAAATATCCGTCCACTTGGTGCCTACTGCTATTAGAGAAAACTCAAATCACCCCTCTCCAATATGAAATCTTCCTATGCCAAACCCAAGCCTTTGAAATAGGCACGGTTCCCGACCACGCTCGGCTCATTTGGAACAAATCCAGCCGCAATTTCATTATGCCGGAAAGCCAGTTCTCGCTGCCCCAGCCTGTCGTAGCAAACACAAAGCTGTAAATGTGGCACCCAAGTCCAGTTGGAATGCTGCAAAATCGCAAAGCTATCCGTCGGTTTCTTGAGCTCCGTCGCCAGCTTGTACCAAAATATGGCGTCTTCAAATTTTTCTTCTTTTATATGAAGATGTCCAAGCCGACAGCAGATTTCCGCACGCGGTAACGCGTATACAAACGATTGCAGTGCCTTGGCTTTTGCTTCACTTATGCCCCCCAGCTCTGCTGCACAATCTGCTGCACGGCCGCAGGCTCTTATCCGGTCCTCCACCCAGCCGTCAGGACGCTGCAAGAACTGATCATATTTCTCCAACGCACGCTCCCACAGCCCGTGGTCAGCAAGCTCATTCCCGTAATAGAACAGATCACGCGACGAGAACAACTCCCCCGTTGCTTCGTGGTTCTCATAAATATGCAAATTGCGATCGGAGTTGCCGTGCAGCCTGTCATGGGTAATATTAATATCTGCATAATGTATGTTTCCCGCTACTTGTAAATATTCGTGTACAAACCCGATCCATTGAAAACGTTTCTCGCGCTTGACCAAACGATTTCTACGCAGGCTAGTCATCACATTTCCATATTCATCGCGAGCAAGAATATAGTTCATGGAAACGGAATCAACAGTCCATTCAAGTCCGGCAAGAAGCTCTTTAAATTTCTCAGCATCCGTAGGCAAAATCACATCATCTGCGTCCAGCCATAATATATATTCCTGTGTAGCTTGGCTGAAGGCATAATTTCGTGCTTTGGAAAAATCGTTAACCCAAACAAATTCAAATACACGGTCTGTGTATTTTCGTGCGATCTGCTTCGTTTGGTCATCCGAGCCCGTATCCACTATAATAATTTCATCAACCAAATCACTGACGCTGGACAAACAACGATCAAGAGTTTGCTCTTCATTTTTGACAATCATACAAAGGCTTACCGTTATCTTATTCTTCCATCTAAGCAAAGCCTGTGAAATGTCCAAGCCCCATTTTTCAGCTGCTTTCACTTTATTCGCATGAAGAAGCTTACCGTACCAGTAAGCATCATCCGGAAACAAATCTGGAGGCTGAAGATAGCGGACAAAGCAATCCTTGGCTATATACAAACCATAACCAGCCTGCATGGCACGATAACAAAAATCATCATCCTCGAATGATTCCAAGCCGAACCGTTCATCAAAGCCGCCTAGTTTGTCGTATGCACTCTTACGGACAGCCAGCATTTGGCTAAGAAGCCGTGTCACTCTTTGGGTCTGGCCTGCATGCTCCGCAATGAATGCACGAGCAATAACACTTAACTGCTCGATGCTGTTGATAGGTACGGGAATCGATACATGCTGGGCTCCACTGACGCCATTACTCACAGGGCCAACCATTGCTGCATCAGGGCAGTGCTTCAAACAGCTAGTCAATGACTTCAACCAGCCCTTGGACAGGGTCATATGATCGCGCAGAAACACAAGCAAATCGCCTGTCGCCTGGGCTGCTCCAAGGTTATAACCCGCAGCAACACCGATTCGCTCTTGAGAGGTAAGCGTTATCATGCCCTTTTTGTCCATACTCAGCAATCTGTCAATTTCATCCGAGCCACCATCATTGATCACAATTAATTCGTAGGTGCCAGCGGTAGATCGCCGAATGCTTGCAAGACATTGTTTAACCATGCTAATATGTTGAGCCAACAATATAATACTCGTCTTCATTGCAGCCTCCATATTGAAAAGTAAATGTACTGGATTAATGTGAGACCTTGATCACTGGTTCTGGCTGAGGGACAGCCGTTTAATTTCCCTACTTTTTGTTATGTGTAATGCAAATATCAGCTTGCACAATGTTTCCTTGTATATCCAAATATTGATTGACTGCGCCTACCCACTTATAATCTCGCTCACGCTTAACCAGACGATTCGTACGTGAGGTAGGTGCCATATTACTGTTCTCTCCAAAGCTGTAATGGTCATACATCGCTACGGAATCTGTATTCCAACCCATATGAGCCAACATGTATTTAAATTTCTCTGCATCCTTTGGAAGTACAACATCTTCTGCTTCCAGCCATAGTATGTATTTCTGAGTAGCCAAGCTGAAGCATAAGTTTCTCGCTTTGACCAGATCATGGGTCCCTTCATAATCCACAACAAAGCCTGTAAATTTTAACGCAATCTCTTTGGTACGGTCTGTAGATCCGATATCGACAATAACAATTTCATCAACCCATTTACTAACACTTAACAGGCATTCCTCTAACGTTGCTTCGTTATTCTTAACGACCATACATAAGCTAACCGTAACAGGCTGTTTCCAATTTAATAGTGCTGCTGTAAGGTCAAATCCCCATTTCTCCCTTGCAACTGCTTTGTTATGTTCCAGCTGTAGAAAATACCAGTTGGGTATTTCGGGAAATAAAGAGGGTGGTGCCACATAACGGACAAAACAATCTTCAGTCACATACAAGCTGCAGCCTGCTTGAAGCGCTCGATAACAAAAATCATCGTCCTCATAGCTTTCAAGCAAAAATCGTTCGTCAAATCCCTCCAGTTTACGAAAACACTCATTATTTATAATAAAAAGATTGCTTATTATTCTGGTTACACTTTGGTACCGACCTTTTTTAATGATACTCAAACCTTTGGAGGCATTATTCAATTGCTCCATATTATCACAATCAAATGATACTCTTTGCGTACCACTGATATCATTGCTCACAGGACCTGCAATCGCATTATCACCATACTTATCCAAGCAAGCATTAAGGTTGGCCAACCATCTCTCCGAAACGGCCATATGATCACGGATGAACACTAACCTGTCTCCGGTTGCTATCGCTGCGCCTTGGTTGTAGCCCTTGGCTACCCCAACAAATTGTGCATTCGTAATGGTCTTAATATCATTGCTCAACCCCACCCACCGGGTAATTTCCTCGGAGGCTCCATCGTTGATCACAATTAGTTCATAGGACCCTTCCGTATACAAACGGATTCTGGACAAACATTGCTTTAACAGTTCTTCTTGCTGCGCCAATATAATAATACTGATCTGCATAAGCTCTCCTTAATTAATAGTCTTACTTTGTTATTAATTAGTATTTGATTACTTCTCTCATATTTTTACATCTATAACAACAAAATAACATATATTTGATTGTTTAATTATAACATTTATCACATATTGGCAAGGATACATAACACTAAAAATTTCATTAAATTTATTTAATAAACTACATGGCTCGACACCCTCAGCAGAAATATAACAAAAACCGGATATATATAACTCCCAAAATCTAACGTATTTAAATTACATGTCGAGAAAGAATAAATAAAACAGTATCCTGCTACATATTATACCATCTGATTCTGAGCATATTCTGAGCATATTCTGAACATGACCCCTCTTAATTAAGCATTGCCTCACAGATCTGATGATTAACCAAAATAAGGTAACTATAAATTGAAAAAGGTCTCTCTTTCTGTGACCCATAATGGGTACATTCAATCATTACACATTCATGAGACAAATAAAAAGTCGTTCTCACGAAGGCCATGTAAAACCAAAGAGCCCTCTCTGGCTTATTCCCCAAAAGGAAAAAGCGCATTAGAAGGCTTTACAGGATCAGACAGTGTGAATCGAAAACGGTAAACCGATCAAATCGTGATTTCCCCAAGCTTGATCAGCTCAACTACTGCTTGTGAACGACCTTTTACATTTAGTTTTTGCATGACATTGGATATATGATTACGCACCGTTTTCTCGCTAATAAACAGCTGCTGCGCGATATCCTTGGTTGTTTTGTCCTGCACTAACAGTTCGAAAACTTCGCGTTCACGATTGGTTAACAAAAACTTACTTTTGTGGTCGCTGCCCTTCAAAGTGTCACCCCTCCTTGCTTGGGTTTTTGTATCATTACAAGGTGTAGGGATACAGTCAAGTTAGTTTATGAAGTACAGCAATTAATGGTGCAGTGGCGCGGAAAAATGGGCTTACCGTTTGCTTCATCGTTACGATCAAGGGAAACTCACATCAATTGTATAGGCAGCTAACCCGGTTATAGGCTTCTTGCATACGTGAACAAGCGTGTAGAAAAGTAAAAAGGACTTTCGGCGTGACATCACCGATAAGTCCTGAATATAACTGAATCCTCAACCGTACGTAACTCATACTTCAACGATACATATTTCATACAGCACACAGCCGCTCTAACACAACCCTTACTTACGGCAGCAGCCTATCAATTCTATAGTTTAGATTCACCTTGCTTTTGCAGCTCTGTCAGCTTGGTGACCTCTCTGGTGGTAATGGCATCTACCCCCATCTGGATAAAGCTTTGCATGGCCTCCGAATCGTTCACAGTGTATACCCATACCGCAAGACCAGAAGCATGAGCAAGCTCCACGATTTCTTGACGGCATGTTGCATAATCCATATTCAAACCATAATAAGAACGGAGCACGGCCTCCTCGCATACTTTAACCGCATATAACGAATAGTTGTCACTCTCTTCAGGAGTAAATTTCTTTGGCGTGTTGAACACAACCTGAATATCATGATAACGGTTAGTAATATTCTCACTGCAGCCTGTAATATAAACTCGATCAACCATGTTGTATTCCCTCACCAGTTGTATGACAGGCTCAATCGTATCCACAGTCTTAATATCCAAATTTAATTGGACATCATGCAGCTTGGCAATTTGCAGGATATCCGCCAGCTTTACAATTTCATAATTTTCATACACAGAGCTGAGCTTCGTTCTGATTTCATATTGATTCAGCTGCTCATAGGTACATTCACGTAGATAGGGGGAATCGTCATGAAGTAAAATGACAGTACCGTCTCCTGCAACACGCAAATCGACCTCTACAATATCCGCACCCGATTGAATTCCTTCCATAAAGGACTCCATAGTATTGTCCGGCGCATTTCCGCACCCGGTATGTGCAGCAATTTTTGGAAACGATGGTTCCTCCATCTTCATTCCCTCCAACCATTATTTATGATGTGCAAAATAGATCGGGTTCGTAAAAGCAATCATCGTGATGCAGTTATGAAAAGCTCCATGAAGCTCTGCCCGGAGCCAAATGAGCTCCTTAATCTCAACCCAACAGGAAGCTGTTGGAGCGTTCCGTGATACGTTAAGCTCGGAAATCTGCCCTTTATTACTCATAAGTACAACTCTGAGCTCCTGGTCAGCCAGCTGCCAATGCTCTTCCCTTGCGGTAAAGTCTACCTCAATCTGCACCTGTGCTGTGTTTGCAGTTCCGTCCACCCTTACTTCTTCTCCGATACCGTATACAGAATCTGACGGGTCTAGTTGAACCGTACATTGCAGCAAGGGTCCCATCGTTACACTGATTGAACCTTTTCTGAGCGCAACGACAGCTGCCTTTTCCAAATCCGTTTGTTCTGGACCCAAGGTTCCGCTGTTTGCCAAGTCCAAATATGTAACAGCAATCGGTTCCGTTACTTTCTTGGAGGATACATGCCAGTCCCGTCCACATACCCCGGATATCCGATATCCTTGGTTCAACATGTCTGTCCACAGCTGGAAAGCTCTTTGGTTACTGTTCATAATCGAAGGAAAGGTATAGGACCAGACCTCAATATAATCGATGTCCTTCCAATCCGATATCTCATATTCCCAGTAGCAGCCCGTGCATAGAGGACTTCCAACCCGGAACGGATGGGCAATGCCGACGACTCCGCCTTGACGATGGACTCTTTCAATTCCTCTATGAATATCTTTAACGCCGAGATCTCTCCAATCTACATAGTCAACGATGCCAATCGCCAGCATATGCCCGAAGAACGTGGTCCACTCCATACCTCGTATGATTTGCAGCTCCGTTTCCGACTGGATCTGCTCCCTCTCCAATAGAGGCGACATCGTGTTGTGATCGGTCATTGCAATTCCGAACAAACCAAGTTCCTTGGCGCTGTTTGCAAGCTCGCGCAGTGAATGCTCGCCATCACTGTGAAACGTATGGGTGTGCAGCTCATAAGGAAACCATTGTCTCATGAAGCATCCTCCCCTTCCCATACCCGCAGCTCAAAGCTGCACACTTCGGTGACGATCGCGTGTAAGCTTAGTGTAACTGACCAATTCCCTTGAATCAATAGTCCCGGCATAAGACCTGGGGAAGCCGAACCGACAGCTAGAAACAAATGATGTTCTGAATCATGCCTGTGACATGCCCCTCTGAAACCGAACGGATCGTCGACCGAAACTGTAATTAAATTTTTCAATGGAAGAAATCTAGTCCAGCTTTCCTCCATAATCGGATCGTTACCGTCATTATATTTCCGCAAGCTATGTTCGATGATCTCCTTGGATAAAACTTCGTTGTCCAGCGTTTTGGGAGAATAGTTAAAATCTATGTTCAGCTTGCGGCATGAATCGGAAACGGCAAATGAATAAGTGATATGGGTCTGAGTCTGGGCAATCGCCAGTTTCTCCTCAACTTCAAGTAATAGATTCATAATTCCACCTTTGTTCGTGCTTTATTTTTGTGCTGCAAGCCAGGCTGTCGATTCTTTTTGCGCTTTCTCTAATGCGGCTTCAAGTGTCGATTTCCCAAGCAATCCTTCTTCCACTGACTCTGACAAAATATATCGAGGTTGACCGGAGCGGTACGGATACCGTGGCGCCCATAGCTTACCCATCGATTCCAGCTCAATCATCGCATGTGGATTTTTTTGAATTTGTTCCCACTTCATTGCCGACTTCGTAACAGGAAGGAACTGAGAGCTTTGCTCATCCCACATATATTTCTGGAAGAAATCGCTCACGCTAAATTTCAGAAACTCCCAAGCCAGCTCCTTGTTTGCGCTGCTTTTGGCGATTGAGTAAGGGCTGCCTGCGAACATTCCACCCATATTCTTGTCTTTATTAACAAACAATGGAGCAACGCCAAACTGATCCTGCAGCCCTGCGGCATAAATCGTATCAACAAAAATCGGCTGTACACGAATATGAATGGCAATATCATTGTTGGCCGTTCCCCACTTTTCGCCGCCCTGTTTGACCAGTGCTCCTTTTGGCGCATAGGCATTCAAATCACTCAACCACTTCAGACCCTTGAGCATCTGTGGAGAATTAAAGTTGACCTCCATGCCTTTGAATAAAAATCCTTTGCCCCAGGAACCGCCGTATGCTTCTGCTGCATTGATAACCGAATCTGCGGCGTCAGCGCCTGCGTAAAAAGCACCATAATTTTGTTTCCCGGTCTTTGGATTCGTTCCTGTCATTTTCTTAGCCTTCTCCAAGATTTCCTCAGGAGTCGGATTTTTGGAAAGCTCCTCTACGCCCCAATCCTTGAACATCTTTTTGTCGTAGGCGATAACCCTAGTGTCTCCGATAAAAGGAAGTCCGTAAATTTGCAGCTCCGTATCTTTAGGACCCATTGCCTTCCAGCCTTCAACCTGATTGTTGATAAACACACCAAGATCAAATTTGTCCTTTTCAATATAAGGCGCCAGAGGCTCTAATAAGTCCTGACTGGCCAGATTGGCGATTCCCGGTACCTGAAACACATCCGCACCTTTCGAATTCAGCATCGCATCCGTTTTTTGGACGTAGCCATCCCAGCCCAGCAGTATGAATTCCACCGTAGCCCCTGGATAGAGCCGTTCAAATTCTTTTTTCAGTACCGATACACCCTTGACTTTTTTACCGGAAATCGGATTTGTTTTGTCCTCTATGCTGAAATCCCCGATAAGCTGTACTTTCAGTGTACCGGACCATTTCTTATCCGACACCTTAGCTGTCGATTCATTAGCCTGAACGGGCTTCGTTTCCGTCTTGCTGCTGCAGCCTGCCAATACCTGCATCGCGAATACGGACAGCAGTACACCTGCCACCAAACCTTTTTTCGTCCTCTTGTTAACCATACATGACACCCTCTCAGGATACGTTTTTTTGTCAAACGATTGAACCCTGTATAACCATCTTCTACCTTCAATAGTTCTTCCAGCTCACTCTCCCTTCAGTCCGCTTAAAGCGATGCTTCGGATGATATATTTTTGCAAAAAGAGAAACACAACAACGATCGGTATAATACTCGCTGTCGCAAGTGCCATGGTTAAACCGCCCAAACGCGTCCCGTTTTCAAACGAGAAGCTGGCGAGAAATAGCGGAATTGTCCTTAGTGCATGATCGTTAATGACAACAAGCGGCCAAAGGAAGGCGTTCCAGCTATCGAGAAAGGACAGAATGGCCAATGTCGCAGTGATCGGTCCAGTAAGCGGCAAATAGATTTGGAAAAAAGTTCTCTTTTCGCTCGAACCGTCAATCTGTGCAGCCTCTCGCAAGCTGTCTGGCAGCTGGTCAAAATACTGTTTGGATAACAAAATGCCGAAGCCATACAGGATCGCTGGTGCAATCAACGGAACGTATGTGTTAATCAAGCCAAATTTATTGAACATCGTGAATAAGGGAATCAGTCTGGTTTCCATCGGAATCATCATCGTCCCCAGCACGATCATAAACAATATTTTTTTGCCGCGAAATTGACCTTTTGAGAACGCGTAACCCGCCAGAAGCGAGCTGGATACACTAAGGCATACGGCACAGACGGCTACGAATCCCGAATTCAAATAGGAATAAAACAGAGTCGCATTTTCCATAACTAGCTCAAAGTTGAAAAAAGAGGGCTGCTTCGGAAAAAATGTTGGCGGAAAAGGTGGCTGCAAATTAGCCGTACGCTCGAGGCCGATGCTGAGCATCCATAGGAATGGAGAAATCATAATCCCGCTCAAGACAAGCAGAGCCAAGAAGATAACGCTTTCAATTAGTGATGGTTTTCTTGAAAAGATGCTCGATGTTTTCATGACATGTTCCTTTCAGTTATATTTTCATCTTGGTAATTCTAAGATTCAGTGCTGTAAAGAACAGAATGATCGCAAACAATACGTAGGCTGCTGCCGAAGCAACGCCGTACTCGGTACCGCCGAAGCCTCTTTCGTAAATAAACCCGACAATCGTATGCAGGGAGCGTGCAGGGCTGCCCTGAAGTCCACCCAGCAAATAAACGTCGGTAAACCGCTGCAGACCAGAGATCCAGCCGATTACGATAAGAAAGGAGAAGGTTCCGTACATGTTAGGAATTGTAATATATAACCATTTTTGAATGCCGGTTGCCCCATCTATGGCTCCTGCCTCATAAATATCCTCCGAGATCGCCTGCAAATTTGCGAGGAATATGATGACCACAAAGCCTAACCAATGCCACGAACCGAGCAGTATAGCTCCCCATCGCGCACTGGATGGTTCAGCCAGCCACACGGAGGTAGGTAGTCCAAGCATCGAGAGAAAATAATTCAACAGTCCAAATTCAGGATGCAGCACGAACAAAAACAGCATGGAGGCCGCTACAACGGATGTGATGTAGGGAATGAACAGCAGAATCTTAAACAAGTTCTTGCCCCATTTAAGCTCTGTGATCAGCGAGGCGAGTATGAATCCAAAGGGGATCGTCAAAAGAAGCTGAAAAAATCCCATATAAAAGGTGTTGTATACCGCTTTCCAGAAAACATTGGAAGATAATACAGTTTTATAATTTTCAATTCCCGCCCATGTTTCTATCGCGCCTCTGGACACATAAAGACTTAGTCGAAACGATTCAAAAACGGGGTATACCATAAATAACAAAATTCCAAGAAAGGTAGGCAGCAGGAACAAATACCAGATCATTGAACTGTTTTTATGCCGATACGTTTGACTTCGCATAATGACTTATCTCCTTTTTATCGTATAAAGCTTCCTTAGGTTTACTGTTGTGACCTGCTGCTTACCGGACCTGTTGTCCCACGTACGATAAGCTTAGGCTCATACTCCACCTTCATTGGATTCAACTCTAATTTTTGTATCAATCGGTTCAACATGAAAACCGCATCTTGGCCCATCTTCTCTTTCTCCGTATGGACTGTAGTCAAGGGTGGATTGGAAAGATTGGCAAAATCAATATTGTCAGATCCGATGATAGATACGTCCTGCGGTATCGACAAGCCTTGCTCGACCATTACGCGCATAGCTCCCAAAGCCAGCATATCGTTCGTAGCGAAGATTGCTGTAGGGAAACCTTGATCAGTATTATGGGAACGTTCCCATATAGATAAACAGCCAACGCAGCCATCATTAAATAAGGATGTAGGCGAAAAATACATATTCTTCTCCTGAATTTCACAGCCCAGCTCAACCAAACGTTGATAAAAGCCTTCATATCTTAGATGATGACTCCTGTGCTCCTGCGGCCCGGCAATTACACCAATCTGTCTGTGGCCTAATTTGTATAAATGATCTGCAGCGAGCCTTCCACCTTTTCGATCATCATTCACAATTTGAATCACTTGATTGTTTTCAGCAGTACCGTTAACCATCAGATAAGGAATATCGAAGCTGTCAATGTATCCGATCATTTCCTGGCTCAGCCGGCTGACTAACACAAGTCCGTCAACTCTCTTTTCCAGCATGTAATCAGCAGAACGGAGCGACATCTCTTTATCCGTCGAGACGAATACCGAATAGTTCAGGCTTTCCGCGGCTGCCAATATTGCATCCAGTATTTTACCATAAATCGGATGCGATACAATCGGGAAATCCTTTCGATAAATAATGACTCCAATATTGTACGTTCGATGCGATACCATTGCTCTGGCCACAGCATTCGGTTTGTACTTCAATTCCTGTATGGCATTCATGACTTTCTCCCGGGTTTCGGGACTCGTATAGCCTTTACCTGAAATAACACGTGAAACGGTAGATTTGGACACGTTGGCGATTTGGGCAACATCAATGATTGTATAGCTCACTCGCTCACCTCCTGATTATGTATTTGCTGTTGTGCTCATTATCTCTCGGTAATCGGGAGCTTAAGATGAGGATGCAAACAAACTGGAAAGCGCTTTCTAATCAACTTTAAAAAAAAGATTCAATTTATTTTCAAATAATTTAAAAACATCGGGTAAGCGCTTACCTATTCGAAATTATTATACCGTACAAACTATCATTTGGCAACTTTTTTGTTGTAAACATTTGTCTGTGAAGTTACTGCCCTTCTCCGTCTTACTGGGAAGAAGAGCAGCAAGTCACATGTGTATGATTTGTCATTTTAATAAGAGTGGAAATTCAGCTTTCTCCAAGCAGCAGCTTGCCTTTTTGCTTCCACTGTTCAATATAGGGTTCATTCACTGCCCACTGCAGCATGACGATCGACTCATCCGGTGCCAGCTTAATTTTCAACAGCGGTCTCGGAATCAATCTGCCTTCAAACGGAAATACGACAATGTTGTCGTTAGATACCACACCCACGATTTCTTTATTTGGTGAAGAGAATGCATCCTTGGCATTTGGCTGCAGCTTGCGAATTTCATCCCAGCTCAGCGGGAGCAAGTCGTAGCTAACTACGGACTGGGGAAGCTTGTAAGGAAGCGCCTTCAGCTGATATCCATAACTACTATCTGCTCCACGTTCACTATATGAAGCGATCTGTGGAGTCCATTCGCCGTTCTTGCGGGCAATCGTCCAGCTTTCTCCATTATCATCCACGGGTTCGGCAGCAGTAAGACGTGAGCCCGGGTTCTGAGGGACTTTGGTATTAAGTGATTTTAGTGAAGGCTGTACCGACTCCCCATATAATCGCTTCAAGGTCGTGTGCGGATCTTGCACAGGGCGTATGATGCCCGTACTATTTATTGAGGAGGAAGCTAATTCCTCTACTTCCTTAACCCAGGTATATTCATAGACAGAAGGTTTATTCTGATCCAGCTGCCGAATGGTTTGTGATAACGCCACATAACGATTACCTGCAAAATGAAGCTTCTCCGCCACTCTCAATGACTTGTTATAGGAGGCTGGCTGCGTTAAGGGCATCGCCCCATCTGCAGTCACGGCCTGAAGCGTCTGCGATTCTTCATTAGCGTTCAGCGGGCTGACGGATGCAATCCTCATGAAACCTGTCTTGTAGGGCATTAATATTCCGTCACCTTCAGCAGCAGTCCGCAGCTCCCCATCCTCCGGCGCAAGCAGCAGCGTACGGTAAGTACTGTGAGCAGGGCTGCTCCCGGCCGCCGGATGATCCTCGCGAAGACCAATCAGAACGGCTGAACGGACTTCATGCTCAGCTTGATCCTTGTAATAGGGCTGTGCAGCTTCTGCGTCAAAGACTGTCATCTCGTTCTTATGTACAACGATCTCATCGTGCCCGACAGACGGCACACCATCCACTGTTAATAAAATAGAAGCAGCAATAAGCACCGTACTCACGCATCCGAATACCAGCATCGATTTTTTCGCATTGCTATTCTTTTGCTCCAGGCGATCCACAATACGCTTTTGCAACTTATCGGAGAACCCATTCCTGATGAGCGGTCCGTCAGCCAAGCTTTTTTTCAACTCGTCATCAATCGGATTCATGGCTCTAAAGTCTCCTTTAACTTGGATATTTTATTGCGGGCATGAAACAATCTTGACTTTACCGTTCCTTCGCTTACCCCGAGAATATGTGCCATTTCCTTCATCGAAAGTTGATGATGAGCAAACAGGAGCAGCACCTCACGGTACTTGACAGGCAATCTGAGCACCAGCTTCCACATATCGCTGGTCGCCAGCTTGTCGATAACAATCTGTTCTGTAGAAGGCTGTTCCCCCTTTGATGGAATAAATTCCATTAAGGTCACCCTGCGATAAAAGGCTGCTCGTCTGAAATCCAAAGTCATATTGCGGGTTATCGTGAGTATCCAGGTTTTAACGGATGCCTCACTGCGAAATGTACACAAATTACGATATACCTTAATAAATACTTCCTGTGTAATATCGTCTGCCTGGTCCCATTGCCGGGTCATACTGAAAGCATAATTCCATACATCTTTACCATATGCCGTCATCAGTTCTTCCAAAATCGCTTTTTTATCCGAGCTTTCGGACAAATATTTTAAGTATTCGAAATTCATTTTGGAATCCACTACTGCCACCTCAATTATTAGACGATCTGCTCTCACCGTTCGGTTCCTAGTGAAGCATCCCGACGTCCACTCTTATTATCAGTTTACAGTTTTGTGGGCAAATGGAAAAGGATTTCTTCAACGAGCCTCGTTCAGCTGCGGTACAGTTACCATTTGGTAGCCATCCAGCTTCAATTGGGCTATCATCTCAGGAAGTGCTTCAACTGTATTATCCAGATTACCGTTTTTACCGCCAAAGCTGTGCATTAACACGATCGCACCTGGCTTCGTATGCGATTTTACATTTTGCAAAATATGGGCTGCACTGGTTCCTGCCCAATCCTTGGGATCGATGCTCCAGCCAACTAAAGGTCGATTGGATTGTGCCAGCAGCTTCTTCAGCTTGTCCGATACGGCACCATAGGGTGCTCTAACCATCGTCGATTGGACCCCGATAGTTTTTTCGATCAACACATCCGTATCTTTGATTTCCTGTTGAATACGCTCCAGAGAGAGCTTGGATAAATCAGCATGATCCCAGGAATGATTGCCGATCGCATGTCCTTCTTCGTGGATCCGTTTTAGAATTTGCGGATATTTGGCGGTTTGAATGCCTACAACAAAAAACGTCGCTTTGACTTGATTCTCCTTCAATATATCCAGAATACGCGGCGTGTACAGCTCGTCTGGTCCGTCATCAAAAGTAAGTGCTATTCGTTTGGATGTAACCGGGTCCGTTTTGGGAGCGGCCGCTGCGGCAGGCTCTGGCTTGTTGTCTGGCTGCGGCTTCTGCTGGATAGCGGGAAGCGGATTCTTCGATTCTGTCCGTAATGGCTGATCACTGGCAGGTAATGTCGCTTGACTCACGAGTGGTGTTGGTTGTTGAACTGTAATAACTGCCGGCTGTTCGTTAGCCGTTTTCGGTTGATCGTAGGATAATGACGACTGCTGCGCCTTCAAATGAGCTTCGGACGCCTCTTCCACCTGATTCATTTTGTTCTTCTCAGGCATCGGCAGCACACTGCCGGTTACGGTAAAATTAATAAGAGCCATACTGACCATACTACAAAAAGATATGCCGACAATCCACTGCTGCTTGCGTTCCTTAAAAATCGACACTGCCATTCTAATAAACCTTCCTTCAACCGTTCATCGGCCATAATGAGATCCCTACATATGACGAATGAACTCGAAAAAAAGTTTATATTTTCTGCTATAAATAATAAATTTGTCACAAAAAAGCGAACCCTGAGCCAAAGTGGCTGCAAGGATCGCTATTCGTACATATTTAGAGGTTATATTCAACCCATATACACACCTAATTACAGACACATGTTCATCATATTAACCATAGCAGCGGCTGGCGAATCGCAATATTACGACGGATCTCCATGTCGGTTGGATCGGGATCAAAACGATCCCACAGCTGAATATATGCGGGCTCATGAAGCGCAAGTCCAGCGAACAAAAGCGATGAGACCTTGGCTGGCCAGCCTTCGAAGTGCTCGACATCTGGAGGATACGGCCAGGATGCCTTGTCATTCAGATACGGATATAAGTAGGCCAATCCTTTGCTGATACCACGTCCGTCAGATAACTTAAAGGACCACAGGTTATCTGACGGTGTCGAAAGAATATGGCACAGAGTTACGAGGTTATCCAGCACAAAAATCGCATATCCATAAGGCTTCGTCCTGGCCAATTCGCGCGGAAAGCTCCCATCTGGCGCCATCTGATCGGGAAGCAGCGATTCCTTGAACCTTTGTCTGCAAAAGCTCAGCACTTCTTCATTGTGGGTAAACCATGCGAAAGCCGCTGCCTGTACAAACCAGCAAACCGCGTGATTATTATCTGCATTCATTTCCTGAATCCCGTTCTCATGTGTGGTCATCCAGGCCAAATAATCCGCGAACCACTGTTTCAAACCTTCGTAGATGGATTCCGTCATTGCGGGTGCTGCTTTCAATACTTCGATCGCAGGCGGAATATCGATGATATGCAAGGTATCAATAATCCCCACTCCTCGACCTGAACAAATCCCGGGAATTGCCTGTGCATACAAGAGATTCGGGTTCATACGTGTAGCTTCATCGAGAAAAAATTCCTTAAGAAATTGAACGGCCTTCGCTGCGTAAGCTTCGTTACCCGTCACCGCGTAGGCTGCAGCCAAATTGGCAGTATGGGTTCTCATCTGACGCAGTAACAACCGATGCGCATCAAAATTATCCGGGTTGCTCTCTCCGTCACGTCGTATGTAAGGGAGCCCATTCGCAGTCTCAGGGTTTGGCCACCAATAGTCGCCATTCGAATAATAATCATGAATGCTGCCCTCACTCTTCTCGGCAACAGCAGCTGTAAGATGAATCGGGTCAGCCTGTAAAGATTGATCGGCATGCCGCGTAATCCATCCAAGATCAAACAGGGATAGTCGCTCACTGCGGGTGGCAGCCGAAGCACTTAACTTATTTATCATCATGCATTTGTTCACTCCTTAGTAATTAAATAAGATGAGCTATCTCAGCATCCATCCGACCTCGTTGTTACTGGGATGATGTTTCACAATCAATCATCACATGAATCGTATCGCCCTTATGCTCATTGCGCAGCTTGAAAGCCTCCGCTATATTTTCCAGCTTCACGACATGCGTGATCATTTCCTCCGTATTAACCAATCCATCCAGCACTAACTGAAGGCCTCTGTCAAAATAATTACGGTTATCGATATCCCGCTTAGGCTCGGTCGAAAGGATGTCCAACCGCTTCTTGTGAACCTTGAAAAAGTCGACCGGCTTGTGGCACGTACCGATACAGCCATACATCACGATACGTCCGTTCTGACCTGCTGCGTTAATGGCGTCCACCATCCCATCTCCCTCCAGCAGGCAAGGAATCACAACATCAAAGCCATCAGGGAAATCTTTGCCGACAATATCCATTGTATTCGTATCCGGCGAAGGAATTCGGTACGTGTGAGTCGCCCCATACTTGCGCGCCAGTGCCAGCTTTTCGTCAAACAGATCTGTTACGACCAAATTACGAGGACTGTATAAGCTGATGATTTGTGTCATTACCAAGCCGCTGACGCCTTGACCGGTGATCAATACGTTTTTATGCGGGGATATATCCCCAAGCTCTGCTGCGTGAATGATGCCTGGCAGCACTTCAATTAAAGAGCCTTCGATTAACGGCAGCTCTTTGGGCAGCGATTTTACCGAAAATGGCGTGCAGCATACATATTCTGCAAAAGCACCCCAAATATAGCGCAGCGCTACATGGTCACCAACCTTGAGACCGATTACATTTGGGCCTACCTTATCAATTACGCCTGCAACCTCATGACCAAGACGAGTTGGATACGATATAAATTCAGGCTCACGGGCTCCGCGAAACACCTCCACATCGCTACCGCAAATCCCGACCCACTTCACTTTAACCCTGACTTCACCCTCTGCGGGCTCCGGGATCAACGCTCTCTTTAGCGTAATATTGCCGATCTCTTCCACAACAGCACACAGCTGTGTACCCTCGCCTTCATAATCGACCAGCTTCATCGGTGGAACCGTCATTTTTCTAACCATCTGCCCATTCTCCTTTTGTCTTGCAGATTCACCTCTACTTCTCTTATAAATTATAGAGCAGTCCACTCAGATCGAATATGGCAGATCCTCAGCAGTTTTATAACAATCCTCACTTTTGCACAAAAAACCTTCCGTCTCAGACGGAAGGACCGATGATTAGTGTTCAACTCGCCAAATATTTTCAAAATTCTGCTCCAGAACAATATCCTTACCTACCTCATTCAACAAGGACCTGCGATATTGTGAGGGTGAAAGTCCTACGCGTTGTTTGATCATTTTACTGAAATAAGGCAGCGACCAGCCGACCCTCTCGGCGATTTCGGTTATCGGCAGCGCTGTGAATTCCAAATATTCCGTAGCTTTCTCCAAACGAATTTCCTGTAAATATTGGATCGGGGTGAGACCTGTTTTGACACTGAAAATCCGTATTAAATAATTCGGATTATAGCCAAAACGCCGGGATAGCTGATCAAGCGTTATTTTCTCGGCAAGGTTTAATCGCAAATAAGCGGCTATTGGTTCATCATCATCTATATTCGCCAGCACTGTTGAATCAAGAGATTGCGCCGTTGCATTCCCCAATAGGAGTGACACCAATGTGCTCTTAAAACCAGCTTCGATCCGCAGCGGCAGTACCGAATCCGGATATTTGAGCCGCTGCAGCGACATTTTGTACCATTGTTTGATCTCTGACAAATGAGTTCCCTGGCATAAGCAGCAAGCTTGTACATTCATTAAGGCATCTAGAATAGCCTGGTCCAGCAGCCTGAATTTAAAGTCGAGAGTGACGGTCTCATCCGTGAATTGAAAGCTGTGCGAAACGCCCCGCCTGAACAAAAAAGCCGAACCCTCCTTGATCACGCTGCTTTCAGCACCTGATTGGACAACTCCCGCTCCCGAAAGTACAATAAACAACTGTTCATAATCCGCATGCTGATGAGCATCCACCCGACTGCCCTCGGCGTAATCAATCCGTGCCGTCCACAGCAGCTGCAGCTGAGAATCTCTTAAACTAATCATTCTACGCGTTCCTCCTGTAGGAATCGAAGTTCAAAGGGGATCGCAATCAGTTGGTTAGCTCGGGTCTCCTATCGGACATAGGTACTTCCTGTTTAGCCGTACAATACTTACAGCGAACAGCCTTTTCGGGAATTTCCGATAAGCATTCAGGGCAATCCTTTGTCTGCTTTTTCGGTGCGGGCTGATTCTCCTGCTTTTTGCGAAGACGGTTTAACTGCTTCACAGCTATAAAAATCACTGCTGCCACGATCAGAAAATCAAGTGCATTGTTGATGAAAAGTCCATAATTTAAAGTAGGTGCACTCGCTTCCTTCGCCTTGGCCAAGTTTTCATAATGAGTGCCATTCAAGCTGATAAACAATTCGCTAAAGTTTACTCTACCAAGCAAAAGTCCTATAGGTGGCATGACAATATCGTTCACAATGGAAGTGACTACCTTACCAAAGGCACCCCCAATAATGACCCCGATCGCCAGTTCAATCATATTCCCTTTTAGAGCGAATTCTTTAAATTCTTTAATAATTTTGGATGCCATTCACGTATTCCTCATTCCACGACATTTTTCTTTATCATAACTGATTTTTCGTGGAAGGTCGAGCAATCTCTGATTGAGGCGACCCTTCAGAGAGACTCAGGATGAATATGTCCACAGCCGCATAAACAATAAACTCCTAAACCACTTATTCTGTGGTTTAGGAGTTTATTTACATATAATTGTTAATTATTCGCTTTTTATTTGTAAAAACTTAAGCTTTTCTTTTCGATACGGCAAGAATCAATGCGACAAGTCCAAGCACCAGTGCTGCGATGGATACATACAGCGGTGCTTGTGAAGCTCCCGCAGCCGGACTTGCAGCAGCAGGAGCCGCTGTGCTATTCGCGGCAGGAGCTGCCGTCGTATTACCATGACTATCTGCAGCCGCTCCGGACGGCTTGGCACTAACCTTGGTGATCGAAGCCGGTTTGTCAGCACCTTCAGCGCCTATCCATTCAACAACGGTACCGTTTTTGTAGGTTTGATAGGCTTTCCATACGATTTGGGTCGCATTGTCGGCTACCTTACCCTGCATATAAAATTCACTAAATTCCGTAGGAGACAATCCATCTCCTGTTGCCGTCCAGGTTACGCCTGTAATTTTGCCGGATGCATCCTTGGCCAAATCATACTTCCAGCCAGGCTTTGGCTCAAATCGAGAGATCGACACCGCATCTACCGAAAATTTGACTTCAATCTTGGTGGTTGGCGATTCTTTATCCTCGGAAGGTACCCGCACGGCAAACTTTTCGTAACTGCCCTGTACGGCTGTAGGTGGTTGTACGGTTACATGAGCGCTCGCAACCCCGCCTCCCAGCATTGAGATTAACAGTCCGGTTAATAGCATGACATTCCATTTTTTCATCATTCGTTTCGTCCCCTCAGGCATCATTTGTCTTAGTATCAATGTAATCTATCTAAGATATCCTGGGTATGACTCAACTGGGCTATTTGTTATCATTATTTTGGCTAAAATGTGTCAATCCGTGCCTGATCGCATACGCCGTTAGCTGTACACGGTTGTCCAGCTCCAGCTTGGCCAATATATTTTTGATATGATTTTTGACTGTATTTTCAGTGATGATGAGCTGCTCGGCGATTTGCTTATTGCTCTGCCCACTTGATACGCAGGACAAGATCTCTACTTCCCGAGGAGAAAGGCCGCTTGGCTTAGCCAAGGATTCCGCCTGTCTGGAGGAGGAACGAAACAATTGAAATAACCGATCCGCCATCCCGCGTGAAATTTCACTATTGTCATCCAACAGCCCCTTCAAATAAACCATCCATTCATCCGGGTCCATATTTTTTAATAGATAGCCCTGCGCCCCATTCTGGATGGCCGTGAATAGATCTGCAACATCATCAGAAACGGACAGCATCACAATTCGCGTATGCGGATACAGCTGTTTGATTTTACGGGTTGCTTCCAAACCGCTCATTACGGGCATTCGAATATCCATCAGAACAAGGTCAGGCTGATGCTTACTGCACATTTCGATGGCTTGTTCACCGTCCAATGCCTCGGCTACAATCTCAAAGCCAGCTTCCTGCTCCAACAGCAGACGAATCGCTTTACGCGCCAACGGATGATCGTCCGCAATCATTACACGATAGTTCATTCAACTTTACCCCCACGTCTTCGAGGCCCGGTGACACACAGCTCCGTTCCTCCCTGCTCCAACTTCCTTACGCTCAATTCCGCGTTTAGCTCTCCAGCGTGCTTACGCATGAGGCTAATCCCATAACGATTCTGTTCCTGCTGCAGATTGTCCGTATCGTCGTAATTTTGATTGATTCCGATCCCATTGTCTCGAATCTCCAGCTTCCAGCCTTGCTCGCGGCCCGTCATTCGCAAATCGATCACCACATGATCAGCCTGTGAATGCTTGCGAATATTCGTAAACGCTTCGCGGATGATCGCAAACAGCTGCACTTCCGCGGATGGGGGCACACTTTGCTCCTGTATATCGACATGCTGCTCCACGGGGATACCACTCAGCGCACTCCATTCTTCAAGCCACGTACTCAAACGCTGACTGAAGGTAGCCCCCTCCTCTGGTGCCGTACGAAGATTGTAAATAGCCTGACGCAAATGCTGATCGATTTCCGTGACGGCTGATCGTGCTTCCTGAACATTGCCTTGTTTCAGCTGTACGTTCAGAAAAAACAATATTTGCGCAATATTGTCATGCAGTTCTTCCGCAAGCCGCTCACGCTCCTCATAAACAGCCCGCCGCGATTGCTCTGCAGCCAGACGCTCATTGGTGCGGTCAATACGGTGAAACATCCACGTGGCGAACAGATAGGATAGCAGCAGCGTCAGGAAAGTAATATATAAGTTGCCCGCTTCCATCGATAATTCGGACAATAAAAAATCATGACGAATATATTCAAAGCTGCCGATAATTAACGGTGGCACCATAATCGCCAATAGCTTTAGCTTGCCAAAGGACATCACATTCAACTCACTTTTTTAGCTTTTATCTCCATATAAGGTATTACGTATGTATGCTCCATCTTCAGCGTAAGCCTCTAGACCTCCACCGCTTTTGCCTTAATTTGCACACGCGTGAGCTGGATGACTTCATCGATCCCTTTCAGTTTTTGCTCGAACTGCTCCATTTGAACCTGATAAGATGACAGTAACGCTTGTACACCTGGTCGCTCCGAGCATTCCTTGCTGATGACGACATCTCGCCCTACGCTCAGGCCTTGAGTTCTTGCTGCCAAATTGACCGTCCGACCAAAATAATCAAGTAGCTGGTTGGAGTTCACGACGATTGCCGGGCCTTGATATAAGCCCATCTTGATGATAATCGGTGTTTCCGAAGGGTGCTTCCTGTTAAATTCGTCCACATGTGTCTGGACATCCAGTGCCGTCTTGACGGCATTCTCCGGATACTCGAACACAGCCATCACTGCATCACCAATCGTTTTTACGAGCGTTCCCTTGTTTTCATTGACCCAGCTTATCAGAAAATCAAAATGATCTCTAACCTGTCCATAGGCATGCGCATCCCCGACCTGCTCATAAAATGCCGTTGAGCCCAGCAGGTCGCTGAACAAGATCGTTACATTTTCAATCCCGACCTGCTGACCAGGAGCCAAAACCTCTGATGAAAACATACTGCGGAATTCGTGCATGGTCGTCACCTTGGATGCCGTTACTGTAGTGTCCTCCCAATCAGCCTTTTCCAACGCAACGATCACATTTTGGCCGCTGCGGTTTATAAGCTTTATTGGAGTACCTGGTAGCGGCTGCTTTATGGTCGGAATCGCCCAACCATGTTCGTCATATAGAAGCTCCATCTGCAGCGGCGATTGAACAGGTCCATCATCAGTACGAGCAGCAGCCACTTGACGGCTAGCCAGATCGGCTGGATGCTCCCTCCAACTTTCATGAGACTCTGTATAGGCAATGTTGTTCTGCTTCACTTGTGATATCACTTGCTGACGAACCATCGAGACCATTTGATTCGAGCGTAAAACCCGCAGTCTTAACAGCTCAGGTACCTCAGGAAAAGCGAACACGGCTTCCTCATCAGCAGCTATTTCCAGCTGTACATGAATATGAGGCGTAATCGACGGACCGCCAACGCAAAATATTTGTTTGTACGCACGACGCAGGTTAGGATGTACGGAAAAGCACAGCTCCACATATTTGTCAAAATTAACCTCGTAATTGATTCCACAAAAATCGCAATGATATTGAGGCTTGAGTCCTGACATCGTTTCTGCACCAGCTTTGGATACTCGGCAATTCGGACAGATCAGGTGCCAGCTTAGATTGGTAATGCCAAGCTTCGTCGCGTAAAGAAACATGCGCAGCAGCGCTTCCCGCTCCATATCCCAGCTCTTCGCCAGCTTGAAGGGACGCATATCTATCACCTGATCGTCTCCGCTAATCAACAAATGCTCCCGAAGGCGCTCACTCATACCGGAATCCCCTGATACCTTCTGAAGCTCAGTGAGCAGACGATCAAGCTCTTCCGTATTTACCTTATAGCTTGCAGCTTGCTGGGGCAGCAAATGGTCCTTTTCGTGCTCCTTTAACTGCAAGTAGGTTTGTAAATATTTTAATGTTTTGCGCATCGAGCTGACTCCCACAATCGGTATAGCTGCAAGTCCAAGCACATTCGCAGGTGTAAATTCAGCAAACAGCTTAACCTTGGTGGCCCTGGAGCCATCAGGCAGCACAGTATCCGCATCCTCCAGCTCAATACCGCCCCAGAAACGCTTTAGCGGCCCGCCGCGATATTCGCGAACTACATCGTAACGAACATGTTTCACCCATTGAAATGGGTGCTCCTTCCAGCGCGTGGGGACAACCCCTGCTACCTTGGCAGACAGCTCCTGAAAAAAATCGGTATTGTGAAAATGAAAAGAGGTAGAACGAATCGGAAAGAGTCCAATGACCCGATTTAAATGTTCTGTGTTGCTCAACAGCTCCCACACTTTGTCTCGTGATAAAGCATATTCTTGTTCGTATACGTGTCTTTGGGCAGGCAGTGGCATCTTGTTTCCCTCCGTCAATTGCGCTCTTTCCATTATACACCATACACCAGTCTGGAACTAAGCTTCATCATTTCAATTTCATACGGTATAACGCAACAAAATGAACTTCAGACTACAATAACATTTATTGTCTATTCTTTCCTCACACTGCTGGTGAATTCCGTCCATGGATTGCTTACCCTGATTGTACGAGCTGCTGTTTCCACATGTCCATTCGACCAAACCGCCCTGAATTGAAATGTATATTCCTGATCAGGTAAGCTTTCAAAATCACTCCGATACATTTGTGCTGTCCAATCGGTTAAATTAGTAGATGTCAGCACGCTTTGCAATTCTGTATAGGTCATGGACGCATGAACCTGCGATGCCTTTTCATTCGTCTTGGCTTCCAGCACAAAAGCCTCTCCTGACCAAAACACCTCCACTGGCCGAGGACGTTCATCCTCTCCTGATTTTAATCGGTTATAGGCTTTGCGATTCAGGTCCCATTGCGCGGTATGACGAACAAATCCTTCCACGCTCAAATCGCCCACTTGCACAATTTTGGTCATCGTATCGGAAGCACCATATGGGTCTGTTGCTGTCAGCGTAACCACATAATCACCGGGATGATAATCCGTAACAGAAGCTGGGATCAGCGCATTCGTCGTGACTTGGATGGAATGGTAATCAGGTCCCTCGATCTGCCATTGAAAAGTGAGCGGATCCCCATCAGGATCGGTCGATTGGTTGATCAGTGTAATGGTATCCCCTTCAAAAGCTGGCTTAGGCGTCCAATCGAAATCTGCATGTGGCGGCCGATTGATCATCATCCATGTTTGCGGTGACCAATTCGATTCAGCCCCATATTGATCCCACACCTTGACTCTAACCCGCATCTTTTGCCCGGTTGGCAGATCAACGGGAACTGTCATTCTCCCGGTTGTTGAGGTCGTATTCTGCCATGTTTTCCCCGAATCGTAAATCATCACATCATTGGCCTCGTTTGTAATCTGGATCTCATACCAATACAGCACGTACCCGATATCCGGATCGGTTTGATGCCATGTTAGCTCGGGCCGCAGCGTATTCACGATGTTTGGAGCAGCTTGCGTTCCGTAAGGGAAGGTCATATAGGCAACAGGCGGACTGTTCGTAGACATCCAGCCGATGTTACTCCAATCGGACCACGATTCTCCATCGCTGATTTGTACCTGGACAGAATATTTTTGTCCCATCGCTAGTGGTGTTTCCATCGTCCATGCCCAGCTTGTTAAGGGCGTACTCATGTCACGATTAGTAACGCACTCTACCGGATTGTTCGATACGTCGTATACACATAAATTGAATGTAGAAAATATCGTGTTCGGATCGATATCGGCCTGATTCCAAGTCAAGGTAGGCTGCAGCGAAACGTGTGAAGGCTCGGCGTAGGTTCCATTCGGGAAAGTTAGCCATACCGTCGGTGGATGATTCGGCGCTACCGGCTGATCGATTTGGATGGTCTGAACGTACCAATCCGACCAGGCTTTATTTTCGTCTCGAACAGCCATAGCAACGGTGTATTCCCCACCCTCTAAGGGTCTGACAAGCTTACTATCCTTCTTCACACCGGATGGGGTGATATAGTAAAACTTCTTGGCATAAATCCCGTTGTTGGCTGCAAAGTCTGGCTGACAATTGCCGTGTGCATAGCAGCGGTCTGGATCAAAGCTCAGGTCCGTCCATCCTACCGTTCCATCCGGTTCGATATGGAGGGTAAATGGCGCTTCGGGTATACGATGCACAATTAAATATTGCTCGTAATCCTCCGAATATTTGCGATACGAATCAAAAGCGGCATTGTCAGGCCTTGGATTATCCGGTACGCGATATTTGAGCTTATATAAACCTACCTTATCGAACTGTGGAACGGGATTGGTCACGGTTTGACCATGCATCGAAGATAAGCCGAAATTCGCATCATAAGGTGCCCAGGTGTAGGTTAGGAATCGGCCAGGATCTACGTGGTCAAGGTGCCACTGCGTTCCCGGTGCGTACATCGCATCCCTTTCCGGATCGTCATAGGTAGTTTCATACGTAATGGGTGTATTCACGATCGCAGCGCCCG